>NZ_BQHW01000025.1 GCF_021602025.1 Pseudomonas ceruminis | reverse complement strand
GGGGCGCTCACGAGATTCCGGTCTGATGACGCGACCAGGAGCGCTCGGCTGTTTCCGGTTGCGCTGGAACGTATGGTCGGGGCTGGGTGACTGCCGGCACTCAGGATGCCGTTCAGCTGAAAGCCCTACAGGTCGGGGCGCTCACGAAATTCCGGTCAATTGAGTTGCACCATGGCCGAGCCGCGATCTCGCGCTCGCCAGATTCCGGTCTGATGACGCGACCAGGAGCGCTCGGCTGTTCCGGTTGCGCTGGAACGTATGGTCGGGACTGGGTGACTGCCGGCACTCAGGATGCCGTTCAGCTGAAAGCCCTGCAGGTCGGGGCGCTCACGAAATTCCGGTCAATTGAGTTGCACCACGGCCGAGCCGCGATCTCGCGCTCGCCAGATTCCGGTCTGATGACGCGACCAGGAGCGCTCGGCTATTTCCGGTTGCGTCGGAACGTATGGTCGGGGCTGGTTGACTGCCTGCGCACAGCATTCCGGTCAGACAGCGACACAGGGAGATTCACCACTTACTGCGCGGTTTACAGGGCGACGGGAATCCAGCGCTCGCCCCAGTTTTGCATCCACCGGAATTTGCCGAGCGCCTTGGATCACAGGAACACCTTCGCCAAAATAGTCAAATGAACCCTCATTTCCTAATCTGGGAACTGACGAAATTTGCGGCATCTGCGTTAGCGCAGCGGAACATCGAGTTACCGTGTGTCTCGTAAGTAATTGGGAGCGCACGCTGATGAGATGGTTTTTCGTGGTGATGCTTTGCGGTGGGGCAGGTCTCTGGCTAAGCGCCCAATATCAAGTTCCTCAATGGTTGCTTTGGCTGCTGCTGGCGCTGGGAACCACGGTATGGGGCCTGGCCAAGTGGATGGAACAGCAGGAGGCCGAGACGGAGCACGATCAGGATCGCAGGTGCTGATCAGGATTGGGCCGTATGGGATCTCCCAATGGCCGCAGCGCTGAACTACGCGCTGTGTGGTGGACGATGGTGAGCGAGCTATCCGGGGCTTTGAGTTCATGACCAGGAGATAACGAGATTGACCCTCCCTTACGAAAGAACACGCGCCATCGTCAAAACAGAGGAGTTCCTGCGTGAGCTCTCCCGTCATTCGGGGTTACCGCAGGATATCCGCAGCTATGCGAAAAGCCTGCTCAGGCACTATCCATCTGCCGATCAAATTTTCTCGCTGGGGCGCCTTGAGGAATGTCTGGTAAACGAAGCGCTTGAAGATGAATACCGACGGCGGGTAATCGCCTTCCACCAGCCACTGCTCTGCTCGTCGCTGGAGTATGAACGATAGCAATGGCCCGCTATTTGTCTGAACCGCCGGTATCTCAACTCGTTATGCAACGGGTTAAGCGGCTGCGAAAAGGAAGACCTTTCAGCATCAGAGACTTCGCAGAGCTTGGTACGAGTACGGCCATCTCCAAAGCAGTAGCCCAGTTGGTTCGGCGGGGCGAGCTTGAGCGTGTGTGTCGTGGCATTTACATGCGACCCAAATACAGCCAATGCACTGGCCGAGCTGTGCGTCCTGGACCATTGGACTTGGTAAATCTGATTGCCAAGCAAAACCGTTGGACACTGCAGATTCATGGCGCTGATGCAGTGAGGCGATTCGGTCTGAGTACACAGATGCCGGTCATTCCAATCTATTACACCAGCGGCCCTAGTCGATCGATATATGTGGGGAAGGCAGAGATCAGGCTCATGCATGCTGCTCCGATGGTTATGCAGCGCGCAGGTGGCAGGGTCGGGATGGCCATCAGCGCGCTTTTTTATCTCGGTAAAGGCGGCACCACTCCGGAAAATGTTGCTGTAGTCAAAAAAGCTCTCAGCCCCGAAGAGATGAAAAAACTATGGGCCTGCAGAATGCCGAAATGGATGCGCATAGCGCTGACTGAGAAATAAGTTCAGTCTGGAATTTCGTCGACGCGCGGCGGAAATACCTGACAAGGAGGAGTTGGCCGCCCCTCTGTAAAACCCGCGCATGCGCGGAAATATCATATGGCTGAACAATTTTTTCGCAGCATGGATTGATCAAAAATCTGCTCGCTACCCGTCATTTCCTAAGGACATGGGAGCTTCTGCGTCTGCGCGGAACCGGTAATGAAAAATCTCGGTCCGTGCTCATGTCCGAATGAGGGGTTTGGCGCTCCCACTATGAAGGTGAACCCTTTGTAGAGCGACAACCACATGAACCGACAAGCGCTAATTTCTCTAGCCTCAGAGCAGGGCCAATCCGGCCAGGTAATCGGGCAAATCCTCGATGTTATTTGTGCACACCCTGACCTAATCGACTTGCCACGGATGGTGGCAGGGCTGCTACGCGCATTGCGCGTATCCGAGCTTGGTTCCCCTATCAAAATAGGAAACTGTGATCCGCTCGTATGGCGAGAGGCATCCCAGTGGATCGTCTCGCTGAGCAGTCAGCCCCACATCTCGGAGCGTTTGGGTAGCCGCTTCTGGTTGGGGATGCCCCCGCCTACTCGAAACCCTGTGCTGAGCCGGGGTGTGAAAACGTATGGGTTCCCGTACGCCGCGCTGTGGCATGCGCCACGAGACACAGAGAATGCACCAGACTACGACCGCCTGATTGCTCAATTGATAGCGGCAACGCAGACATCTAGTCAGCTTCAACTGTCTGCCCAGCGCTATGCCGCGTTCCTAGATCTGAGGTGGTTGTGCGAAACGCGCCATCTGATCATTCCCTCAGAACTGAGGGTTTGGGGTACCACGGCCAGTTTCGTGGCGGCATGCCGAGGTTTCTCAGCACCCGACTCCAGGTCGGAAAATGCGGATCGATTCGCTTCAATTACCCGATTGGTCCGTTACAGCCAGGGAGAGGTGCCGCAGACGAGGTCGAACGGGGGTGGCAGCCGCGGCAGACGAGGAAAATCGGATACTCCGGAGCTAACGCATTTCATTGCTGAGGACCACCGTGGGTTTGTCCTGGGTGATCCAGATGATCCGGATCAGTTGCCGGGCCACTATCAGATTCTCACCAAATCACCAACGATTGATGAGGATGTCGATGGGCTGGCTCCAGATGAATTGAGTCCTGCTGCTGAGATCTGGCTACTGGACGATGACGGTATTGAGCGACCGTTCGTTGCTGACCTGCTAAGCCAGCAGGGAATCGAGAATCACATTGTACGGAGCCGGCAGCAGTTGCCGTTTACTTATGCCCAATTCACGCTTGCGGAGTTGAGAGATCTGCTGTTCGGTGCCAGCGATCTATTCATAGCATGTCGGCAAAAACTGAATAGCAACCAAGACTGCGTGCAGGCTCAGCTACGGATGGAGGCCATCCTGATGCTGCACCTCAGTCTGTGGCTCGGACAACCTCCAATCCATGTCGTTCAGTTGATAGTGGTGGATCGGGAGATGGACTGCTCCGACGGAGTGGCCTTGGTGAGAGGGGCGCCCGGGCAGTTCAGCGTAGGTGTTCGACGTCCGGAGCTGGCAGGAGATGAGCGTTGGCAGGCCTCAGCCGGAATCCGATCCTCACAGACTCGCCTGCTACTGCCCGATCTGGCCGGCAGCTCTGCATTGATCGAAGCGCTACTACGACATTTTCCTCGAGCATCCAATCGTGTTTTTACACATCAGACCGAAGCGCTGGTCACAGAGGCCAGAAGGGTTCTCTCGATTCTGGGTAAAGGCGACCCTAGGTATACCCTAGGAAAGGTAAGGAATTATTTGTTCCACCGACTTGTCGCGGATACTCACGACATAGCCATCGCTGGGATGTTGTCTGGCGTTCGAGTGCCATCTGCGCAAACGCCGCAGTATTACCTGCAGCCTAGGGTCAGCCATTTACGACGCATTTACAGTGCGTCCCTAGGGCGGGTTCTACAACAGGTCTATGCCTGTGCTGGGCTGGCGTACGAATTGCCAGAGCTGGATGAGAGTGATCATGACGGTAGCGTAGGTGCGACGCACTGCCTGTTGCCCGAGACGATTTCAGCGAATGTGAGCGCCTTGGCGAGCATACTGCGTAAGAGGCCGCCCTCTACTCTAGATGGCCAAATTGCTTGGCATAACGCGTACACGCTGTGGGTTGTGCAAATGTTCATGCTATCCACAGGTTGCCGGGCTATCCGCAACCCGCTGCGGTTCGTTGACGAATTCGATCCGCTGCTGAGGATGGGCGCTATAGCTGATAAGGACAGCGGCGATCGGCACATGAGCCGGCTGGTCTGCGTGCCTGAAATGCTGCAACGGCAATTGGCCCACTACTTCGCACATTGCGCGGCGATCTCGAAAACCCTTCTCTCTGCCACCGTGGAGGGTGACGAGCGATGGTCCCGCGGCTTCCTCCTCTCGCACAGTGAGAGCGGAGTCCGCCGCATAGAGATCAGGCCCGCCACCCTGTACCTACATATGGAGCAAGTGGCTGGCTATATCCCGCACCGCATTAACGCCTACCGGAAGTTTATCCGCACAGAACTGTTCGAGCGTGGCTGCCCTGCAGAGGCGCTAGCCGCATTCATGGGCCACTGGCTGCGCGGAGAAGAGCCGCAAGATCACTATTCCTCGTTTTGCCCCGCAGCCTATGCCGAAGAAATGAGCAGTTGGATTACGCGGCTGTTGAAATCACTGGGCTGGTACGTACAGGGGAGCCGGTGGGGTGTGATGCGATGAATATGTCACGCCTGAATGACCAGCAGATCGAGTATCTGTGGTCCGCCGCTCCTCATGAGCCGGACTGGAAAAGAGAAATGCGTGAGCGCCTGAGGCTGATCGCCGGGAGTTGCGGAGTGCCGCTGGGCCAGTGGTTACTGGGTACGCGTGCCATTCGAGAAGTTACGGTTGAGCATGTGCGCGAATTGGAGGCCCATCTAGGTACTGACCACACGCTGCGCAACATGCTGCGCAGCATTACTCGGCGGGTGCGTAGCCAGCTCCCGGGGTTTCCGCTGGCGCGTCTGGCTATTGCTGTTGAACGGCCAGCAAACCCGATCAATCCGGATCTGTATCCCGCTGAGCGATTACGTCTCAGTCGTCAGTTGCTCCAGGCCATGCAGGATGGATTCAGACGGGAGCTCGACTCCCTGATTCCTACAGAGCGCGTCGGCCTATTCTTGATGAGTGCCTCGTATGGCGCTGGCCTGATGGAAGTCGCGCAACTGAATGCTCTCGTTTCGGTGTCCCCGAAGCAGATCGACTGGCTTGCGGGCTTGCCTGAGATCAGGCTGCCGTTACCCATTCGTGGCAAGGCAGAGGCTGAGTGCCGACAATGGTTTCCGGATCCGGCCACGCTCGCTCTGATGTTTCGGTGCGCGGATGACCTCCTGGCGCTGAAGGAGCAGCTGCAGCGTAAGGGCGGCAAGATCCGATGCGTCCGGGCGTTTTTAACGTCAGTTGGGGTATCTGGTAGCGATCTTCCAAGCAGTTTGACTGGGCTACTGGATTTACTGCGCCTACAGATGCAGTTACGCCTGCCTCAGATAATGGTCAATTTTGCCTGCCGGCAGAAGTTTGTTTCCCAGTCTCTGCGCCCCTCGGCATGGGGCGAGCTGTTTGGGCTAATCGGACTGGAGGACCCGGCTGATGCGTATGGAGGCAGCACCGGAGGTGCGACTGAGGTACAGGAGAAGGAGGACGCGCCTGGCTGGCTAATGGAGCTATGCCAGCAGATTCGTGCCGACCTACCTATCCAGTCGGGCCAGCATGCCGGGGAGCATGAAATCCTAGTGAAGGAGTGGGCGGGCTACATGCTGTCTGGGGGCTCGCTGTATGGCCACGTTATAGGACGGTCAACGGTAGCCCGCTATGTTCGGCTGCTTGGGGGTGCTCTGACGCAGCTGGATGGTCTGACGGTTTTCAGGCTGGAGCCAGATGCATTGGAAAGCGTCTACGAAGGTCTACTCGAGGCCCAGCCCACGGATGGCAAGCGTCGGGTTTTGGCCAAGGGGATTTATGAATTTCATACGTTCCTAGAGCGTCGCTACCACTATCCTCCGATTAGTCCATATGCCGTGCTGGGTATCGGTCAGGACGTTGTAAGCGTGGATGCACGTATCCTCTCCGAAGATCAATATCAGGCGGTTTTGCGCGCCTTGGATATCTGTGGACTGGAGTTGCGAACGCCGCGCCTAGTGACTGCTGCCAAACTGTTTCTAGTTCTTGGATTCCGACTTGGTCTGCGACGCAACGAAGCTCTAAAGCTGCGGCTATGCGATATCCATCTGCCTCAGCTAGCAGCAGATGCCAGCAAGCGCATTCATCAAAGTCACCCAAACATGCGCAAGCTAACGCTGGCAGAACTGGATTTGTCCGTTGACCTGCTCGTGCGTCCCCACGCACAGCGTGGCCTGAAAACCCAGAACTCGGTCAGGAGGCTGCCGCTTCGAATGCTGCTGGAGCCTGACGAACTTACGTTAATGATGAGCTGGTATCAGCAACGTCAGATTGAGGAAAGCGAGGCGCATTTTTCGGAGTTTCTGTTCTGTATCCCGGAGCTGAAAACACAATGGATAAGCGAAAGCACGCTGCTGCCGGCTTTGCATGCTTGCATGCGATCGGTAACGGGATCGCAGCTAATTCATTACCACCATCTACGCCACTCATGCGCTACCTGGTTGATGCTCAAGCTGACGGGATTGATCACTGATGCGTCGCCAAGCCTTATTTTCGGTGATTTACCGCAAACCAGCCGGTGGCTGCAGGATCTTGGTAGGTTGCGTAGTGAGCTGGTACTCCTTAATGGCGGGCCCACACGGCGCATTGTTCATATTGTCAGTGCCCTGCTTGGTCATGGCAGCCCCAAGACCACATTGCTGCACTATGTTCACTGCCTGCCACAGGTCCTGGCACTAGCCTGGCAGTGGAACCCCAAAGCTTGGCAGTTCAGTGCACATAACGTCGCCTCGATTGCTCGAGTGAGCCTTCCCTTGATGGCTGGGACCTCAGATGCTGAGCACCTGTTGAAGATAATTGGCCGGACCAAGCAGCTCAAAGCCAAGAAGCGGGCTCGGCAAGCTGCCGTGCAAATACAAACGAAGAAAATTGAAAATCACTGGGCGATCGGGCGAATTCAAACGATCGAGTCGATGCTGGCCTATGCCTCATATGCCGAACAGACAGGTCGGGAGATCAACCTCGACTGGGTCGAGTTTGCTGCTGAGGAGCGTGCGCTAATGTTGGAGCGGGCACGCTATATCCGCGACATGCAGCAGCGTCCTGGCACAAGTAGCCAAAGGCCTAAACATAGATTGCAACCTACTCTGCATTCAGAAGGTTCGTCGTATCTATCGCTGTTGCCTTCACCTCCCAAACATGGGGGCCGGGAGGCCGTGGCCGAGTACGCTCAGCTCCTATACGAACTGCTCGAGGGCCCAGATAGCGAACGCGCCCAGCGAGTGATTGATGATTTTGTTGAACGTTGCTGGAAGACGGATACCACGTTGCGATTCCAGCGCGATCGGGATGAGGAACATGCTCAGGACTATCTGTGGCTGCTGAGTGCTATAGGTATTCCGGCTCGATCTATCGAGCTGATCGTCTACGACGCTAACAAGCCGAAGACGACCAAGTCCTACTGGCGTCAGCAACTCGGGAGCACTCGCCGGTCGTTCAGTCAGCACGCGCCGGAGAGTAACGATGTAGCGAATCTACATTTGGGTATAAGGGCGAAGCTTGAGCTGAAGGGTGAGGCAAGGCAGAACCATCACTCCGGCGCCGCCTTGCGCTACCTGATGCTGATGGCCTCCATCGACTGGCATTTCCGTGCCTGACCAAGTCCCGGAGGGCATTCAGCCCTCCGGATCATCCTGCAATTCCAGCAAATCTCCCACCTGGCAGTTCAGGTACTGGCAGATTATTTCCAGGTCCTTGAGCTCCACCCTCTGCGCGGTCTCGTGATAGAGCCGCGTGAGGGTTCCGCGGTTGATCCCCGTGTCCCTGACCACGTCACTGATCTTCAGTTTCCGCTCGCCCAGTAAGCGAGACAAATGGCACTTGACCATCTAAATCTCCAAAAATGATCTGCAGAAGATCATTTTGCCCTTGCAAAGCTCAAAATGAGCGTTATATTGATCTGTAGGAGATCATTATGAGTACTCACAAGCTCATAAGAATCCGCTGCCGTTCAATTTAGCAGAGAGGGCATAACCATGTCTCACACATACCTGACTACCGAGGAACTGGCCACGCGCATGAAGTACGACGCGCGCACCATCCGTAATCGTTTGAAAGATTCAGTCCTGCTGGAAGGGATTCACTACTTCCGCCCCTTTGGCGGCCGCAAGATCCTTTTCATCTGGGAAGCCGTCGAAGAAGATATGCAGAAATTCTCGCGGGCTTCTGGGCTGGTTCCGATGGCTGGTGGAGGCATCTGCCATGGGTAAGATTCGTGCCCGTGCCGACAACGAAAAGTTGTTCTTTGACTTCACCTACCTGGATCAGCGCTGCCGCGAGCAGACCACGTTGCCTGATACGCCTGCTAACCGGAAAAAGCTGGAGAAGATCCTTGAGCGCATAGAGGCGGAAATCACCCTCGGCTGCTTCGACTACGCCACCTACTTCCCTCAAAGCAGCAAAGTGCAAGAGATCAGTCGGCTGCAGGCTGGCTGTGCATCGCTGAAAACACCACTGTTCAAGGATTTTGCCGAATTGTGGTTTGAGGAGATGAGGGTCGAGTGGCGTGATACGCACGCCAAAACCGTGCGCCTTACCCTTGATAAGCATTTGCTGCCTGAGTTCGGCAAAAAAGAGGTCAGCGCCATCACCAAAGCAGAACTTCTGTCATTCCGCTCGGCACTCGGCAAAGTCCCCGGGCAGAAAGGTCAGAGTCTGACAGCGACGCGAATCAACCACATCATGACGCCATTGCGCATGATCCTTAGTGAGGCAGCTGACCGCTTCGAGTTTACCTCGCCATATCTCAACATCAAATCACTGAAAGTCCCCAAGACAGACGTGGAACCCTTCACCTTGGATGAGGTGCTGCAGATCCTCAGCACAGTGCGTGAGGACTTCCGCAACTACTACACCGTGCGCTTTTTCACAGGCATGCGGACGGCCGAAGTTGATGGTCTGCAATGGAAGTATGTCGACTTTCAGCGGCGGCAGATTCTGATCCGTGAAACCTGGGTGGGCGGCAAGCTCGACTACACCAAGAACGACGGCTCACAGCGTGAGATCGATATGTCCGAGCCGGTTTACCAGGCGCTCCTCGGCCAGCGGGAGAAAACCGGCAGCGGCCAGTTCGTCTTCTGCACCCGCGAAGGTACGCCGCACGCATACCGCAACATCAACGACCGGGTTTGGTACCCGCTGCTGCGACACCTGGGTTTGCGCAGGCGGCGTCCTTACCAATCCCGCCATACAGCCGCGACCCTCTGGCTGGCGGCTGGTGAAAACCCGGAGTGGATCGCCCGGCAGATGGGACACACCACCACCGAGATGCTGTTCCGTGTCTATTCGCGCTATGTGCCCAACCTGACGCGGCGTGATGGCAGTGCCTTCGACAACCTAATCAAAGCCAATCTCAAGGCCTGAGGAGTTCCACCATGAAACTGATCAAACGTGACAACGTGACCCCTCTGCATCCATCAATGGAGGCTCGCGAGCATAAGTACCTCAAGCATCTGGCTTCAGCCATGAGTCACTACCTCGAGAACCCCCATGGCACTGAGCTTGTTTGCATCCTGGGCTCTGGTTACGAGAAGGATAACCGGCATGCCCTCGAAACCTGGGTCGCCTATCACCGCAACGAGGTTTTCGAAAAACGCCTGGAGGGGCGTAGCCCGCTGGATTACCTGATCGAGAAGCTTGAAAGCCTGTTGGCTAACTAAGTTCACAAGGGGCCGAAAGGCCCCTTCATCGTTCTACCCCGGCAGCAGCTCATACCAATATTTGCTGGGAGCAAAAGCAGTGCTGTTGCTACAGCTCAACTTGAACATCCAGTCAGGCAGTTAAAGACCCGGATTGAAGGATTGGTTTACTATTCGGACGCGAACCACAGCACATTTTCTCCTGCCCGCTGATGGGCAAGAGGGAGGCCGGGAGAACAGGGACAGTGGTAAACAAGCAACGCGTATTGGCCAGTTGGGTTGGCGGGAATGATCTAAAGGCAGTTGCAGGTGCTGAGGCTGGCCCGATTCTGGCGACCCTGAATACTGTGGCTGTTGATAAAGTCGAGCTGCTTTGTTCATACCCCGCCGAGCGCGTCGAACCCTACCTAGCCTGGCTCCGCCAGCAGGTCGATGTACCCGTCACCGCGCATTACGTGACCTTGTCTTCCCCCGTTCATTTCGGGGAGATCTACCAGGCCGCCAGTCAGCATTTAAAGCGCCTCAATACTCCCGCAAACCAGCTCTCCATTCTGCTCAGCCCCGGCACGCCGGCCATGCAAGCGGTGTGGATTCTGCTGGGCAAAACGCGATACCCGGCGACTTTCTACCAGTCTTCACTTGAGCAAGGCGTGCAGCAGGTTGAGGTGCCGTTTGAAATCGCGGCTGAGTATGTACCAGCGGCCAATGCCATCAGCACCGACAAGCTGGTTCAGCTCGCCGGGCTGGATGCCCCTGTGGATGCAGCCTTCGACAGCATCGTGACGCAGAGCGAGCGCATGCTGGTGCTCAAGGCGCAGGCGCAAATACTCGCGGCGAAGCAGGTGCCGGTGCTGATCTACGGTGAAACCGGCACCGGCAAAGAGTTGTTTGCCCGCGCCATTCACAACGCCGGCTCGCGTTCTGCAGCGCCCTTTGTTGCGGTGAACTGCGGTGCCATCGTGCCGGAGCTGATCGACTCCACCCTGTTTGGCCACAAGAAGGGCGCATTCACTGGCGCGATTGCCGATCGGCCTGGGGTGTTCCAGCAGGCTCACGGCGGCACGCTGTTTCTCGATGAGTTCGGTGAGCTGACGCCGGATGTACAGGTGCGACTGCTGCGTGTACTGCAGGAAGGCACCTTCACCCCGGTAGGCTCCAGCCAGGAACTCAAGGTCGATGTGCGGCTGATCACCGCCACTCATCGCAACCTGATGCAGGAAGTCGCCCAGGGGCGCTTCCGTGAAGACCTGTTCTATCGCATCGCTGTGGGCGTACTGCACCTGCCGCCGCTTAGAGAGCGCGAAGGGGATCTGCTGTTGCTGTCCGAAGCGCTGCTGGCAGGCATTGCCAGCCAGGACACCAGTCTCGGTGATAAGAAAATTTCCGCAGAAGCAAAAAATCTTATCCTTCAGCATCCCTGGCGTGGCAACGTTCGTGAGCTGCAATCCACCTTGTTGCGCGCAGCGCTCTGGTGTCAGGGTGATTTGATTACTGCCCACGATATCGAGCAGGCGCTGTTCAAGCTGCCGCAAGCGCAGGCCGATGTATTGGCCATGGATGTTACCCAAGGTATTGATCTACAACAGGTAATTGCCGAGGTGGCAGGGCATTATCTGCGCAAGGCACTGACGCTTACCGGCAATAACAAGACCCGGGCAGCCAGCCTGCTAGGCCTTAAAAGCCAGCAAACACTGAGCAACTGGATGGACAAATACGGCATCGAATAAAAATGGCACGGTCCTCGCTAATAGGACCGATATGGACAGAATCGCCTACATGAAATCAGTCAACTTCGAGTTCCTCCGCCCCGGCAACGAGCTGCTTGCTAACCTCGCCGGTCTTGCCGAGGCTGTACTGCACATCGATCCGGGCAGTGCGCTCACTCGCCTGCGCAGCTTTGCCGAAGAGCTGACCAAAGCCATCTACAAGGAAGAACTGCTGCCGCGCATGCCGCAGTCGAGCTTCTATGACCTGGTGAAAAACCCGGTGTTTGTCGATTGCGTCAGCAAGCCGCTGGTGCACCAGATCAACTTCCTGCGCATCCAGGGCAACGACACCGCCCACGGTGCCGAAGGTGATTTGCGCAATGCCCAGCTGGCCCTGAAGACCGCCTACCAACTGGCCATGTACATGGCCATCAAGTACTACGGCACCGCACAGGCCGATATTCCGACCTTTGCCGAGGTGCAGGATCCGACCGCGACCCTCGTCCGCCTGCAGAAAACCGTCTCCAGCTATGAGAAGGAACTCAACCAGCAGCAGGAAGCGCTACAGAGCGTGATGGACAAGCTGGAGCAGGAGCGCACCCGCCACCTCGACAAGGTCGACGCGCCTGCCAAGCCTGACCAGCAAAAGCGTCAGCAGCAGAGCCAGCAGGTGGCCGACAGCCTGCAGTGGAACGAAGCCAAAACCCGCGCATTGCTGATCGACGCCATGCTCCTGCAAGCCGGTTGGGATGTCAGCAATCCCGCGCAGGTCGGCCAGGAAGTCGAGGTCGACTTCCCCGGCAACGTTTCCGGCAAGGGCCGTGCGGACTACGTGCTATGGGGCGACAACGGTCAGCCCCTAGCCGTGATCGAGGCCAAGAAATCCGGCAATGTCAGCCTGCAAGCCGGGCGCGAACAGGCGCGCATGTACGCCGACGGTTTCGAGCGCATGGGCATGCAGCGCCCGGTGATTTTCTACAGCAACGGCTACGAAACCTTTATCTGGGATGACAAGCAGTACAGCACCTATCGCCCGGTGTACGGCATCTACAGCAAGGACAGCCTGGAATACCTCGCCTATCAGCGCCAGTATCGCGTCCCCACGCTGGAGAAACACAACCCCGAGCTGAGCATTGCCGACCGCCCCTACCAGATCGAAGCGATCAAAACTGTCGCCGCGCACTTCCAGCAGCAGCGCCGCAAAGCCCTGATCATCCAGGCCACGGGCACCGGCAAAACCCGCGTGGCCATCGCCTTGGCTGAGTTGCTGCTGCGTACCGGCTGGGCCAAACGCGTGCTGTTCCTCTGCGACCGCAAAGAGCTGCGCGTGCAGGCCGATGACGCCTTCAAGCAAAACCTGCCCAGCGAGCCGCGCTGTGTGATCGGCGAAACCGGCAAGGTCGACCAGACCGCGCGCATCTACATCGCCACCTACCCGGGCATGATGAACCGCTTCGCCCAACTCGATGTCGGCTTCTTCGACCTGATCATCGCCGACGAAAGCCACCGCAGCATCTACAACAAGTACCGCGACCTGTTCGATTACTTCGACGCGCTGCAGGTCGGCCTCACCGCCACCCCGGTGAAGTTCATCAGCCGCAACACCTTCGATATTTTCGACTGCGAAACCACCGACCCCACCTTCGAGTTCGGCCTCGATGCTGCCATCAATAATGAGCCGCCGTATCTGGTGCCATTCCGCGTGAAGGACCTCACCACGGACTTCCTACGCGACGGCATCCACTACAACGACCTCAGCGACGAGCAGAAGCGCCAGCTCGAAGAGGACCTCGGCGAGGAGGAGGCCAAGCGCACCACCATCGCCGGCAAGGACATTGGCCGCAAAATCTTCAGCGAAGACACCGACCGCATCATCCTGGAAAACCTGATCAACAACGGCATCAAGGATGAGACTGGCTCACTGGTCGGCAAAACCATCGTCTTCGCCCAGCGTCAGGACCACGCCGAGCACCTGGAAAAGCTCTTCTGCAAGCTCTACCCGCAGTACGGCACCAAGGTCTGCAAGGTCATCCACAACGCCATCCCGCACGTGGACACCCTGATCAAGGAATTCAAAAAACCGGATAACGACTTCCGCATCGCCATCTCGGTGGACATGCTCGATACCGGCATCGACGTCCCGGAAGTGGTCAACCTGGTGTTCGCCAAGCCGGTCAAATCCTGGGTCAAGTTCTGGCAGATGATCGGCCGCGGTACGCGCCTGCGCCCCAACCTGTTTGGCCCCGGTAAAGACAAAACCGAGTTTTTGATCTTCGATCACTACGGCAACTTCGATTTCTTCGAGCAGGAGTATCAGGAGCCGGAAGACACCGGCAGCAAATCCCTGCTGCAAACCACCTTCGAAGCCCGCCTGGCGCTGGCCCAGGCCGCCCTGCGTCACAACCATGCCGCCGCCTTTGATGCCGCCATTGCCCTGCTGCGTGCCGACATCAACGACTTGCCCGACACCAGCGTGGCGGTAAAGCGTGAGCTGCGCGCCGTGCACCAGTTGCAGCAAACCCAACAGCTGCAGCAGTTCGATGGCAAAACCCAACATCTGCTGGCCAACACCATCGCCCCGCTGATGTCGGCCCGCGTGCTGCGCGACAAGCACGCCACCGCGCTGGATAAGCTGATCGCCGGTATTCAGTGCTGCCTGGTCGAGCAGGCCACCTGCTTCGAGGACGGCAAAATTGCCCTGCTGGCCGAGTTGGACAAGCTCGCCGTGAATATCCAGGCCGTCCGCCAGAAGGATGCCCTGATCGCCGAAGTACGAAGCGCCGAGTTCTGGCTTCAGCCGGGCATCGACAAGCTGGAAAACGCCCGCCAGGAACTGCGCGGCATCATGAAATATCGTCAGACCGGCACCGGGCCGGGTGATGGCATAGGAACCACCAAAACCAAGGATGGCAACCTGCTGGGCGACGAGCGCGCGGTGTACATTACTGGTGCCAGCGAAGCGATGATCTACCGCCGCCGCCTCAAGGACATCCTTGCCGGCATGCTCGCCGCCAACCCGACCCTGCAGAAAATCCACAAGGGCGAACCCATTGCCGAGAGCGAGCTGAAAACCCTGACCTCGACCATCCTCACCAGCCACCCCGGCGTCAGCCTGGAGGTGCTCAACGAGTTCTACGGTCGCACAGCCGATCAACTGCACCTCACCGTGCGCGAGATTATTGGCCTGGATGCACACGCCATCGAGGAACACTTCAAACAGTTCCTCCATGCCCATCCCAGCCTGACCGCCCAGCAGGTGCGCTTTATGAACCTGCTGAAAAACTACATTGCCCAGCACGGCAGCATCGTCATCGAAAAGCTCTACGACGCGCCGTTTTCCAGCATCTCCCACGAGGGCATCGACGGTGTTTTCGCCCCCGCCGATGTCACCGAACTGGTGGCCGTGCTCAAACCCTTTTTGAAGAACCCCGACCAGCCCGGCACACCCGCCTGATGGCCGCACAACCTATAGATCGAGACCACTGAATGCTCACCGGCAAAATCCGCAACGATATCGACCGTCTTTGGATGAAGTTCCACACCGGCGGCATCACCAACCCGCTGACCGTAATCGAGCAGATCAGCTACCTGATGTTCGCCCGCATGCTCGACATGCAGGAAGACGTGGCCGAGCGCAAAGCCAACCGTACCGGCAAAGCCTTCGACCGCCTGTTCCCCAATACCCCGGAAGGCCAGCTACTGCGCTGGAAGAACTTCCGCAACATGAGCGGCAAGGAGCTGCACAGCCACCTCAAGCAGAACGTATATCCGTTCTTCGCCAAGCTCGGTGGTGCCGAAGGTGAGGGTGGTGAACGCGAGGGCCTCGGCCATATCAGCGAATACATGCAGGACGCCGATCTGGAGATCAAGAACGAGTCCGTGCTCACCTCCGCCGTGGAGATGGTCAACGACCTGCCGCTGACCCAGAGCGACGTAAAGGGCGATATCTACGAATACCTGCTGAGCAAGCTCACCACCGCCGGCATCAACGGCCAGTTCCGCACGCCGCGACATATCATCGATGCCATGATCGAGCTGATCGCCCCGCAGCCGACCGAGGTGATCTGCGACCCGGCCTGCGGCACCGCCGGCTTTCTCGCCCGCACCATGGAATACCTCAACCGTGTGCATTCCAGCCCGGAAGGCACCTTCAGCGACGAAGACGGCAACCTGCATTACTCCGGCGACCTGCTCGAACCCTACCGCCAGCACATCAACAGCCAGATGTTCTGGGGCTTCGACTTCGACACCACCATGCTGCGCGTCTCCAGCATGAACATGATGCTGCACGGTGTGAACGGCGCGAACATCCGCTACCAGGACTCCCTGAGCAAATCCATCAAGGAGCACTACCCGCGCCAGGAAGAAAACTTCTTTGATGTGGTGCTGGCCAACCCGCCATTCAAAGGCAGCTTGGACGAAACCAACACCAACCCCGACGTGCTCGGCCTGGTGAAAACCAAGAAGACCGAGCTGCTGTTCGTCGCCCATATCCTCCGCTCGCTCAAGCTCGGTGGCCGCGCCGCGGTGATCGTGCCGGACGGTGTGCTGTTCGGCTCCTCCAAGGCCCACCAGCAACTGCGCCAGGAGCTACTCGATAACAACCAACTGGAAGGTATCGTCAGCCTGCCCAGCGGCGTGTTCAAACCCTACGCCGGTGTCAGCACCGCCATCCTGATTTTCACCAAGGGCGGCAGCACCGAACGGGTGTGGTTCTACGATTTGCAGGCCGACGGTTACTCGCTGGACGATAAACGGACCGAGCTGAAAGGCGAGGGCAGCAACGACCTGCCCGATGCCATCGCCCAATGGCACAAATACCGGCAGATGGTGGAGGGCAATATCAGCGCCAGCACTATCAATACCCTGTTTGGCGACAAGCGCAAAAAGGCCTTTGTCGTGTCCGCCGAGGATATCGCTGCCAACAGGTACGACCTCTCCATCAATCGCTACAAGGAAGTGGAGTATCAGCAGGAACAGTACGAAGATCCGAAGGTGATTCTGCAACGGCTGAAAGGGCTGGAGCAGGAGATTCTGGCGGATCTGGATGCGCTGGAGGCGATGCTGTGAGTTGGCCGCGAGTAAAGCTAAGTGATGTAGCAACCATTAATCCGAGACTTCCTAGGGATGTTGATGAGTCTCAGCAGGTGACTTTTGTTGCTATGGCCTCGGCATCAGAAGACGGACACCTGCTGGCTTCAGAAGCTCGGGTTCTTTCTGAAACCAAAAAGGGTTTCACCTACTTCGATAGGAGCGACGTGCTTTTGGCCAAAATCACGCCGTGTTTTGAAAACGGAAAGTGTCTGCGTCCGGGACAGATTCCTACCGAAATCGGGTTTGGCTCGACAGAGTTCCATGTCATTCGTCCTGACACAGAAAGCTTAGATAGCCTTTATCTGTTCTATCTCGTATGGAGCGAGCAATTCCGATTTCTTGGCGAAAAGTCTATGTCCGGTGCCGCTGGCCAGAAACGTGTTGGGAGTGACTTTTTGAAGGGGTTTGAAATCCCCCTCCCACCCCTGCCCGAACAAAAGCGCATCGCTGCCATCCTCGACAAGGCCGACGCCATCCGCCGCAAACGCCAGCAAGCCATCCAGCTCGCCGACGACTTCCTCCGCGCCGTGTTTCTGGACATGTTCGGCGACCCGGTGACCAATCCGAAGGGGTGGCCAAGTGTAAAGTTGGGTGAGGTCTGTGGGGTTGGCTCTAGTAAGAGAGTTTTCGTTGATGAGTTCACAGACGCTGGAGTTCCCTTTTATAGAGGGACAGAAGTTGGGGCGCTAGGTGAGGGGCAGAAGATCCAGGCGGAGTTGTTTATCTCCCAAGAACATTATGATGACTTGGTGAGTCACTCTGGCGCCCCAGAAGTCGGTGACTTATTGCTGCCCTCAATCTGCCATGATGGCAGGATATGGAAAGTCAATCACAAAGAGCAGTTCTATTTTAAGGATGGGCGTGTCCTATGGATAAAGCTTAATCGGGAGCTTATCGATAGCGACTATTTGAGGTCATACTTGCAGCGAATGTTTCTTTCTAATTATTCCGCTATTGCCTCGGGAACAACTTTTGCTGAGCTGAAGATTGTGAATCTTAAGGCGATGAATATTTTGAGCCCTCCTTTAGCGCTGCAGAGAAAATTCTCCGAGCTTGTGAAGGCTATAAGTGAGAGCGGAAAGCTCTACGCTACCGCTGACCTGGAGGGGGAAGATCTTTTTTCCTCACTAGCTAAGCAGGCTTTCTCCGGCCAGCTGTAGATAAGGAAATCCCCATGCGCCTCAAGTCCGTCAAGCTCACCCATTTCCGCGGCTACCGCGCCACCAGGGTTATCCCATCGACGCAGCCATGAGTTGCCACGGCTTCTGCCTTAAATAACGTATTAAAGGAAAATAAAATGAGCGATCACAGCAAATTACTCGAAGATGCACTGAAGCAAGATGGTCAAATCGGTGCTGATTTTATCGGGAAAATATTCAGTCGGGTCAATAGCGTTCTAAGTTACCAGCCGGTAGTGGGTGTTTTTGGTAAGACCGGCGCGGGCAAGTCCAGTCTGTGCAATGCGGTATTCGGCAAAGACGTGTGCGAGATCAGCGATATTGCCGGCTGCACGCGTAAGCCGCAGGAAGTCATCCTCGATATCGGTGGTAAAGGCATTAAACTGCTGGATGTGCCCGGCGTTGGTGAAAGCAATGAGCGGGACAAGGAGTATGTTGAGCTTTACCGTTCTTTACTGCCTGAGCTTGATCTGGTGCTGTGGGTAATTAAGGGCGATGATCGGGCGTTCTCATCAGATGAAACTTTCTATAAGAATCTGGTTAGGCCTTATATTGATAAAGGGCGTCCATTTATTATTGCGCTCAATCAAGTCGATAAGATTGAGCCGTTTCGCGAGTGGGATGAAAGCGCTCAAAAGCCAGGGGCCAAGCAGGCAGAAAATATCGAACAAAAGCGTATGAGTGTGGCAAAGATTTTTGATTTGCCCTACTCGTGCGTGATCCCAGTATCGGCCAATGAAAAATATGGGCTTGTTCAGCTGGTTGAAAAGATTATTGAGGTCCTGCCGGCGGATAAGAAAGCAATTGTTCTTGATTCTGTTAAAGCTGAAAATCGCTCTGAAAACTCAAAAACAGAGGCTAAGGATGGTTTGATTAGCGAGCTGTTTAATATAGTGACTGACATTATTCCTGTTGCGCCGATCGCGAAGGCTGCAGTAAAACTGGTAACAAAGGTGTTCAGCAAAATATTCAGCTGGTGGTAATCGGTGGATATAACCAAGTACCGTCTCCACCGCGGTGATATCAGCGAGCTCTCCAAGCGCTTCCCGGCGTTTGACCAATTTAAAGACGCCGATCGTTTCGGCTGGCATAAGTGGGTCGATCAAACGACGGGGCTTGGATACTTGGAGCGAATGGTTTTGTTTATCGGTAAGTCTGGCTATGGCAAGTCCACCACAGTTAACGCCCTGATCGGTCGGCCTATTCTTGAAACCAGTGACGTAGAGGCGTGTACCCGCGAGTGCCAATGTCTCGACTTTCATATTGGTAATAACTATTGGCTGTCATTGGGCGATTTGCCGGGTATAGGTGAAAGCCTTGAGCGCGATGTGGAGTACTTAAAGCTTTATTCTGATTTTTTTAGTTATGCCTCCGCGATCGTCCATGTGCTTAGGGCTGATACTCGGGACTATGCCGTAGACGAGCAGGCAGTAAGACATTTGACCCAGGCCTCAGAGCTTAAGCGCAAAGTCATTTACGCGCTTGGGCAATGCGACAAAGTTGAGCCCATCACTCGTCACCTGCATCAGGCTCCAACAGCTGAGCAACTGACAAATATCGACCTGAAGCTGCGCGAGGTTACCAAGGTGTTTTCGCCACATCATCCGGTTGTGCCTTATTCGGCTGAGACGGGGTGGAACATGGCTGTACTGAGTAATGAAATCGTTCGTGTTGTACTCAGTGAGTAATTGCTGAAACAAGGACTAACTCTATGGCGCTTGATTTGAGCAACACCTTGGTTGTTGGCATCTCGGCAACTGCTCTGTTCGATATGAGCGAGTCCGATCAGATGTTCAAGGCGGCACTGGAAGCTGACCCGGAAAGCGTGATCGACAACTACCGTCGCTATATGCAGGAACGTGAGGACGAGCCACTGGTGCCTGGCACCGGCTATCACCTGGTCAAGGCATTGCTTGACCTCAACCGACATATGAAAGCTGAAGATACCTCCCCGTTGGTCGAGGTGGTGGTGATGTCACGCAATAGTCCGGACACCGGTATTCGCGTGCTTAAGACCATTCGCCGCGACCAGTTGGCAATCACCCGCTCGGCCTTTACTGGCGGCGAGTCGGTGGCCGACTACATGGACGCCTTCGATGTAGATCTGTTCCTGACCACCAATGTGGAGGACGCGCAAAAGGTCATCGATTCCAGGCGCTGTGCTGCAGCCATCCTCAAGCCGCCACCCGCCAACGCCCCGCAAATACCCGAGGGCCAGGTGCGAATTGCCTTCGACGGTGACGCGGTGCTGTTCTCCGATGCCAGTGAGCTGGTCTACAAGACCCAGGGGCTGGATGCGTTCAAGGCCCAGGAAGATGCGCTGCAGCACACACCGATGGAAGAGGGCCCTTATGCCAGCCTGCTGATAAAACTGGCCCGCCTGCAGGAGCGCTTGCCCACTGGCGGCAAGGATTCTCCGATCAGGATTGCCATCGTCACCGCGAGAAATTCGCCCTCGGAAATGCGTGTCATTAATACCCTGCGTGCTTGGGGTGTATACGTTGATGAGGCGTTCTTCTTAGGCGGAGTCGGTAAGCCCAAAGTCCTCAGGGCCTTCAACCCGCATATCTTCTTCGATGATCAGGATGTGCACTTGGAAGCCGCTGCCAATCTGGTACCCTCTGGCAAAGTGCCATATATCACCCGGTCCGGTCTGGCAGAACTGCCGCCAGCGGCAAGCGGGTAGATTCGTTTATACCCATGCAAAGGAATGTCCATGTCAGCGCAGAAGTACTCCGTTAATCAGCACCTGATTGAAACGCTGCTGAGCTGGGTCAAGTCAGGCGAAATCGCCATTCCGGAAATCCAGCGCCCATTCGTGTGGGACGCCACCAAGGTGCGCGACTTGATGGACAGCCTGTATCAGGGTTTTCCGGTGGGTTACATCATTGCCTGGCGCAACCCGACGGTGAAGCTGAAAGATGGCTCGCTGGCCGAGGGCAAGAAGGTGCTGATCGATGGTCAGCAGCGTGTCACGGCGCTGACCGCCGCCATCGCCGGGCAGCAGGTGGTTAACCAGGATTACCAGCAGGTGCGTATCCGCATCGCCTTCCACCCCATCGAAGAACGCTTCGAGGTGAGCAACCCGGCCATCGAGAAGGACAAAACCTGGCTGCCTGATATCGCCCCCATCGTTAACGGCGAGCAGCGGTCGTACAAGGTGGCGAGAGACTATCTGGAGCTAAATCCGGATGTGAAAGAAGATCTGGTTTTCGAGCGCCTGGACCGGTTGTGCGATATCACCAAGAAGCAGATCGGCCTGATCGAGCTGGCGGCGGATTTGGATATCGAGACGGTCACCGAGATCTTTATCCGCATCAACTCCAAGGGTGTGGTGCTGAGCCAGGCAGACTTTGTCATGTCGAAGATCGCCGCTAACGAGGAGTTTGACGGCAACACCCTGCGCAAGGCCATCGACTACTTCTGCCACCTGTCCATCGCGCCGGAGTTCTACGCACATATCGAGAACAACGATAAGGCCTTCGTGCAGACCGAATACTTCAAAGCTATGCGCTGGCTGAAGAGTGAGAACGACGACCTCTACGACCCCAGCTATTCGGACATGCTGCGCGTAGCTTTCACCACCAAATTCAACCGTGGACGACTGTCGGACCTGGTCGGGCTGCTCTCGGGCCGTAACTTCGAAACCCGCAGCTACGAGAAGGAAATCGAAGAGGCGTCGTTCAAAACCCTGAGCGAAGGGGTGAAAGAGTTCATCAACGAGACGCACTTCAAGCGCTTTCTGATGATCGTCCGCTCGGCCGGTTACGTGGATAGCTCCATGATCGGTTCGGTCAACGCGCTCAACTTCGCCTACGTACTGTACCTTAAGCTCAAACGCGACCTGGGCAACAACCCCAATATCGAAAGCTGGGTGCGCCGCTGGTTTGTGATGTCGCTGCTTACCGGGCGCTACTCGGGCTCTCCGGAATCGCGGTTCGACAAGGACATCAAGGCCGTGCACGACCGGCCATTTGCCGAGGTGTTGGCGGAAATCGAAGCCGCAGATTTGTCCGACGCCTTTTGGGATTTCGGCTTGCCGCAGGCGCTGAACACCTCCTCAGTCAACGCCCCGGCCATCAAGGTGTTCTGGGCCGCGCAGGCCAATCGGGGTGACAAGGGTTTCCTGTCCAAGGACATCACCGTGCGCGACATGCTTACCCATCACGGCGATATCCATCACATCTTCCCGAAGAACTTCCTCAAGCAGCGGGGGCTGCTCAGAAGCAAGTACAACCAGGTGGCCAACTATGTGTACGTGCAGCAGGAAGTGAACATCAAGATCGGCGATACCGCCCCGGCCGCTTATATGGCGAAGGTCTTTGACCAGTGTCAGCAAGGCGCTGCGCACTACGGTGCGATCATCAGCCTGGATGACCTTAAGGCCAACCTGGCGGCCAACTGCCTCCCGGATGACCTCGCTGCCTATCAGCCTGAGCAGTTCGAAACCTTCCTCACCGAACGCCGCCGACTGATGGCACAGAAGATCAAGCAGTATTACTGGGGGTTGTAAGTAATCACGAGGTGTAAACAAATTTTCAGAAACATAAGAAATATTACTTATGTCGTAATGCCCTCAGCCTTTCCGAGTGCATAACATGCTGTTTTCAAAGGAAAACATGAGTTGGCACGGAATGCGCTAAAGGATAGAAACACCTGATTACCAAGGAAGTATGAAAATGTCAGAACTCAAAAAATTCCAAGTCCAAACCGCTCGCCCGCTGCCGATCATCGTATTGGCCGACACTAGCGGCAGTATGTCGGTCGACGGCAAGGTCGAAGCCCTTAACAAGGGGATCAAGGATATGATCAACAGCTTTGCTGGCGAAAGCCGTCTGCGTGCAGAGCTGCAGGTTAGCTTGATCACCTTTGGCGGCAGTCAGGCTGAGTTGAACCTCCCGCTAACCCCCGCTCATCAGCTAAAAAGCTTTACCCCGCTTGTGGCAGACGGAATGACTCCGCTGGGCGGCGCGCTGACGCTTGCCTGCGACATGATCGAAGACAAGGACTGCATCCCCTCCCGTGCCTACAAGCCGGTAATCGTGTTGGCTTCCGACGGTTACCCGAATGATGACTGGCAAGGCCCCTTTGCTCGGCTGATCAATGGCGAACGCTCTTCAAAGGCCACTCGCTTTGCCATGGCTATTGGTGCTGATGCCGATGAAGCCATGCTCAGCGACTTCGCCAATGACCCAGAGGCCCCATTGTTCCGCGCTGAAAATGCGGGCGACATCTATCGGTTCTTCCGCGCAGTAACTATGAGCGTAAGCGCGCGCAGCCAGTCGGCCACGCCTAATCAATCAACTCCCTTGCAGATCCCCAGCTCTGACGATCAAGACTGGGAGTTCTGATGCGCTTGTTGGCAAGCGGGGCTTCGGTGCGGGGCCCTGCTCATTTTTTGGATGACTCACCGAATCAGGATGCCCTGTGCGTCAGCGGCCTCACAGGCGGGTGGTGCATTGCAGTGGCTGACGGACTGGGCAGCCGCCCGCTTAGCCATCTGGGTTCGCGTAAAGCCGTGCAACTGTTCCGGCAACTCGCCCGCCAACAGCGTGGCATTGCCCCTGAGTCGGTAGCCCACAACCTGCGTGATGCCTGGCTGGCTCACTTTGGTGAGCGCTATCGGCTGCATGAAACAACCTGCCTCTGGGCCAGGGTAAACGATCAGGGTCACGGCGTGGCGGGCCAGGCTGGCGATGGCTTATTGCTAGTCAGAAGTCAGGGTGTGTTCAGAATCGTAACTGATGCGCGCCAAGGCTTTGGTAACCAGACCACGACCTTGGCGCAGGCGGCAGAGGCCGACTGCAGCCTAACTTTCGCGCTGTGCCAGGCCGGTGACGGCGTGTTGCTGATGACCGATGGCATCTCGGATGACCTGATTCCGGAACAGCTGGAGCCATTCTTCGATGCGATTTATCAACGTCAGCTGAGCAGTAGCAAACGCCGCATGCGCCAGTGGCTGACCCGGGAATTAAACGGGTGGTCCACTCCACGTCATGGCGATGACAAGACAATCGCTGGAATATTCAGAACGGATTGAAGCAGATGACCGCGACCACAAAAGCGGCGGGTAACCGCAGCGTAAAGGACACCGAAGGCTCAGTTTATGAGTTGCGTGGAGAACTGAGCAGGGGTGGACAGGGTGTCGTTTACCACACTCAGTATCCCCAAGTTTTGATCAAAGGCTTTACCAATAAGGATGCCCATGCGCGCTTGCGTTGGAGCCGCCATATTGCCTGGTTGACTCGCGCGGAGCTCAGCGGGCTGAAATTGGCGAGGCCGCTAAAGTTGCTGGCTGAGCCACGCTGTGGCTATGTCATGGAGCTTATGGATGGGTTGGTGCCACTGCAAAGTCTGTTTGACAGCTACGTCGCCGCTGAAGAGGAGGCATCAGCCGATTACCTGCGCCAAGGTGGCTTGCGGCGTCGCATCCGCATTTTGAGCCAACTCGCCCGCACACTGAACCAACTGCATGCCCGTGGGATGCTTTATGGCGATCTCTCTCCCAGCAATATCTTTGTGTCAGATGATCCTGGCCATGCAGAAACCTGGTTGATTGATTGCGACAACATCAGCCTTGAGTCTCACAGTGGTTTGACCGTGCATACAGCGGACTATGGTGCGCCCGAGGTCGTCCGTGGCGATGCGCTTCTGTCCAGCCTGACGGACATTTGGAGTTTTGCGGTCATCGCCTATCAGTTGCTGACTCATAACCATCCGTTTAAGGGTGAGATGGTCAGTGACGGCGAGCCCGAGGAAGAAGAAGCTGCGCTTCGCGGCGAGCATCCCTGGATCAATGACACGCAGGACGATGCCAATCAGTGCTTTGCCAACTTGCCGATTCAGTTGCTTGAACACAGCAAGCTACCCGAGTTGTTTGGCCGTTGTTTTGAAGCGGGCCTGCGCAATCCTGTTGAGCGTCCAAGCATGGCTGAGTGGCTTGAGGCTTTGGCAGAGATTGATGAGCGCATTTATTGCTGCTCAGGTTGTGGCGGCACCACTTTGCTCCCAGCTGGGCTTGGCTCTGCTGAAGATGCTGAGTGTTTTTTCTGCGACAAGCCTGTTGATAGCCGGCTGGTCTTGTTTGAAGAGTTCATCTCCTTGCCGGCAGAAGAAGATTCTGCGGAAAGCGAGAGGTATGCAACCGGGCGCAAGGTCTGGCTTCAGCCGGGTGTTGAGATTGAACTGAAGCGTCTGATGCCAACGTATAACTACGACCAATGGCCTGCAGATCATATCCGGATCGAATACAACGAAAAGGGTTTGGTTATTCATCCGCTAGCAAAGGAAAAACTTCACCTGCAGCGAGGAGAGGCCAGAAAGCCTTTGGAGCGTCAACAAGGGCTACCCGAGGCCCTGCGTGGGCAGCATAAAGAGCCGTATCTGATTCACGTGGGTCTGCCGGAAAAATCCAGCCTTGGCGCAACCGAGCTTGGTAAGTCCTATGTCATTTGGCAGTTCAGGTGGTGATGGCATATGGAACTTAAAGACTTTCCCATGCTGTCCGAGGATGTGCTGATTCTTTCCACGGATGAGCGCATTGACCGCTTTCAAATCGGCCAGGCGATTTTCATCCAGGCTTATCAGGATGAATGGCTGGCAGTGCAGGGCGACGAACGCGTCAAGGTAAGCTGCTCTTCCGCCGATCAGGATCTTTTTAGCCGGCTGGCTCTGCGAGATCAGGTGCGTTGGCTACTGACCAGTAAGCAGGGCAGCAATAGGCTTTTGCTGCAGTACTGTGCGCCGGTTGAAGTGTCTGCCATGCAGCTTGAGATTGGGGTCGATGAGCTGATTGCCGATGACCTCTTCAGCAAGCAGGAAATCGCAGATAAGAACATAGATCTGGCTTGCCGCTGGTTAGCCGATCAGTTCCTTGTACGTGGTCTTGAAGAAGGCGACTGGCTTACAGTTGCTCGATTCAGTAATAGCACCTCAAAAGGTGGTTTCCAGTTGCTGGGCAAGGGCTGGCGTGCGGATATTGAGCAACTGCAAGATCGTGGTCTTCTGATCAAACGCATTGCACGTCACTCGCGTCGTGACGGCGCCTATTCGCTCCTGATCGGCCAGTTTGAGTTTCGTGATGCGTCCGTTGCTGCAGTTCTCCAAAGTGCAAGCCAGCAAGCATTGCTGGAGGCTGCCCTGCGCGACAGCGCCAGTTATCTTGAGTTGTGGAATCTCTACAACGATAAAGAATGGCAGGGCGCATTAAAGACTGCTGAGACCTTGCGCGCACTGCGCTTCGTTCAATGGGAGGGCGTTGAGGAAGGGCGTGAGAATGTATGGCGGTTGACCCCGAAATCGCTGGATGACTATCGGGAGTTTCGTGAGCGTTGGCGCTCAATTGAATTGCCATCAAACACACAAGTTGATCTCGGTGTGGAGCCTCCAGATTGGGCAGAGGAGCTTGTTACAGAAGAAGCGAAGGCCGATCAGAGTACTCCGCGAGGCAGTATACGTTTTGAGCGTGACGCTATTGTTTTCAAGCCGGCTTCAACCAGGCCCGGAATCCGTCCAAAAAAGCCGGAAGGCT
Organism: Pseudomonas ceruminis; assembly: GCF_021602025.1. Lineage (GTDB taxonomy): Bacteria > Pseudomonadota > Gammaproteobacteria > Pseudomonadales > Pseudomonadaceae > Aquipseudomonas > Aquipseudomonas ceruminis. The sequence continues at coordinate 81,558 of NZ_BQHW01000025.1, read as the reverse complement.
GGCTCTACCTGTCACTAGCTGGGCACCGTACTGTTGGTAAAAGACGTCTTGCTGCCAAACAGTCGATTGATTCGGGCAAGCGCCTGCCACAACTAAAATGGTTGCTGGAAGGTGTAACTGTGCCAGCTTCAAGGCGTCGGACAATGAATGGGTTGACGCCCTATGCGCTGGAAACCTTCAAAGGCGGAAAGCCGACTGAGAAGCAGGCGCTGGCGCTGGATGCAGCACTCAATACTCCTGATATCGCCATCATTATTGGTCCGCCCGGAACAGGGAAAACGCAGGTCATCGCCGCACTTCAGCGTCGCCTTGCGGAGGAAACCCAGGATAGAAATATCGCTGCACAGGTTCTTATCAGCAGTTTCCAGCACGATGCAGTAGACAACGCGCTGGATCGTAGCGATGTATTTGGCTTACCGGGTGCTCGTGTGGGCGGCAAGCGCGGAGCACAAGATGAGGTGTCGGTAATTGATCCCTGGCTGGATCGGCAAGGCACTCATTTGCAGGAGAAGATCGCTGAGCAATACAGCAAGTATCCTGAACTGCAACTTATCCGGGACCTGTCGACCCGATTAGCCCTGGCCAGAATGGCTGGTATTTCGCCAAGCCATCAAGCGCAGACCTTCACCGGTATTTTGAATGCGCTGCGTGAGCTGGATGGTAACGGTTTGATCCTGCCGCCAAAGCTTGAAACCCGACTTGAAGACTACATCGAGCACTTGCAAAGACAGAGCCCGGTTGCCAAGACGAATGGACAACAGTTTTTCGCTTTGAGGCGAATCCGAGCATTGCGGGTAGAACGAAATTCTTTCAGCGACGACGGGCCTGATCGTGCCTGGGACTTGCTGAGTTGGTTGAAGCGCGACATCGCTGACGCGAGCACCGACTGCCTTGCGTTGCTGCAAGAAGCGGCAGACAGCTCGCAGCCCTCGGATGCGCTGTTGCATGACCTGGCGGCCTTGAAAGACACACTGCTCGATCAGTTCATGCCCGATTACCGACCGGCGCAACTCAGGCAGCAGGCAGACCCTGAGGCCCTTGCTTTACTCGATGAAATTGATCGTTTTGTTGAGCACAGGCTGCGCCAACGAAAGCAGGGCGTGGCTTGGGTACTGGAACAACTTGCTGACAGCATAGAAATGGACCGAAGGGCTGCGCAGGCAATTGTTTATGAGTATTCCATGGTAGTGGGTGCTACCTGTCAGCAGGCAGCAGGCAAACAGATGGCAAGCCTTAAGGCTCTCCCTGGTCTGGATAGCCCTGGTGTCGAATTCGATACTGTAGTGATCGATGAGGCGGCCCGAGCGAACCCTCTAGACCTCTTTATCCCCATGTCCATGGCCAAACGCCGTGTGGTGTTGGTCGGGGATGACCGGCAGTTGCCGCACATGCTTGAGCCAGACATCGAAGGGCAGCTACAAGAAGAACATCTGCTCACCGAACTGCAGTTGATGGCTTTTCGCTCCAGTCTTTTCGAACGCATGCGGGTCAAGCTGCAAGACTTGGAAAAGGTAGACAACATTCGCCGTGTCGTAATGCTGGATACCCAGTTTCGTATGCATCCATTACTCGGTGAGTTTGTCAGCAAGCAGTTTTATGAATCGGTCGGCTTGGGCCAAATTCACACCCTTCGCCGTGCCGATGAATTTGCATTTACCGAAGCATTTCTCGCCGGTCTTGGTCCGTTGGCCGCTGATTATCGTGACCGAATTTGCCAGTGGATTGATGTGCCTGCATCGCAAGGCAAAGATCAGCGCAGTGGTACAAGCCGAGTCAGAGAGGCTGAGGCGCAACGCATCGCGGATGAGGTGGTCAGGCTTCTGAAAGCGGGGGGAGACCGTCTTTCGATCGGCGTTATTACCTTCTATGCAGCCCAGCGCGACTTGATCATGGAAAAACTCGCTGAGCAGCGTATCGGCGATACCCCTCTGATGGAGTTCCGCAATGGGGCCTTCGAGCCGCACGAGCATTTCAAGTGGGCAAGAAAGGTACGTGGGGACGGCTCAGAAAGTATGGAGGAAAGATTACGGGTCGGATCGGTCGACGCCTTCCAGGGTAAAGAATTTGATGTTGTGCTCTTGTCTTGCGTTCGTACCTATACCCCCGCAAAGCCTCTGCATAACGCCGACGATAATGCCGAGCGTGAAAAGCAACTAAATCGGCAGTTTGGTTTTTTACGCTTACCCAACCGAATGAACGTAGCCATGAGTCGTCAGCGGCAAATGCTGATTTGCGTCGGTGATGCGGCTTTAGCCACTGCACCTGAGGCTACTGAAGCTGTACCAGCGCTGGCTGCTTTCCATCAGATGTGCGGAGGTGAACGTGGCCGCATTCGTTGAGTCGGGCTTGTACCTAAAGTTTGATGCTAAGCCCAGAGGTAAGAGAAAGGCATTGCTTTGGCCGGTACTGGTACACCGTGTTCTGTATCCAGACCCCAAACGGCCACAATTGAACCTACTGCAGCGAGCGGTACTTGGTTTGGTTCGTGCCAAAACTGTACGTGCAGAGGATCTTGCTGAATTGACTGGGCTTCACCTGAATCTGATCAAGTTGATACAGGCTCAGTGTGTCAGTAATGGATGGCTGGTTGATAACGCAGATGCCCTGACACTCAATGGCGAAAGGCTCTTGGATGATCAGGATGTCGCTGATACCAATATGAAATCCGGCTATTTATTGCAGGACGCGCTCACCGGAAAATTTTGGCCTCGCCTTGTTGTGCAACTGAGCCAAATGGAGCCTGTGGACCAAATGGCTCGGTTCCCCGAGTTCATGATCGAGAGGAAAACAGGTCAATCCATCCGGCCCTTCAAGATTGCCGCTGCACATACCAAGCTACCAAGCCTTGATCATGAGTCGTTGATGTTTGCCTACCGTGATTACCGTGAGGATTACTCGGCGTCACGGCAACTGGGAGAGTCAACGGGTTTACCTGAGCACGTTAGTTTGCAAGGTGTTCAGCGTCTGGACGCCATTGCTCAGCCCGCTCGGGTTCTGGTTTGGGTAACCGCCGATGAGCATGGACAGGGTCTGTGGGCTGTCAAGGACCCTTTTGGATTGCGGGAGAATGCGTGGTGGTTGCAGGAATCACTTCTTCAAGCGATTGAGCAGGATGATCGCTTGCTTGCTCATCTTGAGAGCCTGGTCGGTATTGCGCGAATAGAAAACCAGCCTGTTGATGAGTGGCTTGAAGCGCTGCGCAAACAGACAGAGCTTCAGGTGCTGATTGAATATCCCTGGGTGGAGCGCCAGCCAGATATCAAACGGCATCTGGCGGCATTGCTGGTGCGTCGGGAGAAGCTGCAGCAGGGTGATAACAGCCACCAGGAACTGGATGCGGCCCTAGTAGAAAGTCAGAAGCTGCTTGAGGTGCTGATGCAGTGGCTAATTCGCACCTACCCCGCGGATGTGGGTGTATTGCCCACGCAGCAAAGACTCGACTTTAAGCTCAATCAGAACCTTCTCAAGGCTTTGCAGGTGCCTGCCTTAACAGCTGATGTCATCAATCTACTGGCTAGGCAAAAACTTGATCAGGTCATTCGCGCCTGCGCTACACCTGTTTCCTCACTAAAGGCACTGCTTTTTGCTGCGGTCATGGGAACACTCAATGAATCACGCCATCCTCTCAAGGTGATGGGTCAAAACGAGCTGCAGCTTAAGAAGCTGTTGGAGCTGGCAGATCTGCGCAATCAGAGCAGCCATGCCCAAAGCAGCTTTACAGGCAAACAACCAATTCAACTCACGACACGTGTGGCGCTGGACAGTATCCAGTTCGCCCTGAGCTTTACTGCACAGTTTAAGGAATGGATGTAATGGGGAAGAAGAGCGCGAATAAATTTGGCCCTCAACAAGTGCCTGCAGCAGCTGCAGTATCACGTCCTTCGCTGGAGAAGCAGCTTCATACTTGGGAGGCTTCATTTGAGAGCGCCTCCAAGGTTTACCAGTCGTTTGATATGAGCATGAGTATCCATGTGGATCAGGACTGGTTACTTAGTGTGCTTGAAAGGTTTCAGGCCGAAGGTGACACCGATCTAGCGCGCTGGATTGAGCGATTTGCCGATTTCTGCAAAGAGCTGGTTAAGCTCAAGGAGCGTTTACACGAGGAGTATGCAGAGCGCTGGGATCAGGCCAACAACCTAGTCGCCGGTATTGGCTCAAGGGAGCAGGCACTTGCAGAGCAACAGGATGCTTTCGCGACTGCAAAGGCAGCCTTTGATCAAGCAAAGGCTGCCTTTGAAGACGAGCAGGCCCAACTGGCGCGTCAGAAATCAGAGCTGCTGGATGCAGAGCGCTCACTTAACCTGCGCGAAGCCAACGCTCAGGCGGGTTTTGTCGAGCAGAATGAACAGGCCTTGCGCCAGCTTGAGGAGCGTCAACAACAACTTATCAAGCAGCAAGAAAGCTCACTACGAGAGCTGCAGGATGAAAAGCGCAAGCTTGATGCCGAGCTGGCACAAGCTGCCCGACGCTTGGCAGAGATCAAATATAACTGCTCCGAGGAAGAATCTGAGCGCATAAAGCAGCTCGATGATCGTGAACATGAAATCAAGCAGAGCAAGATGGAGCTTGATCGTGCGCGCAGTCGTATGGATCGCGAGTGGGCTGATATCAAAGCTACGCAAGCCAACCTTGAACAACGTGTTGCAGCTGAAATGGAAGCTGAGCGCGCAAGCCACGAGCGTGCAATAGCAAAACTTGAAAGCCAGCGCGAGTCGGCCTGGAATAAGGCCGATGAACTCAAAGAGAAACTCGCTGACCTGCAGGAACTGGCGCAGGCACTCGGAGATCAATCCGCTGCGGATATCTTGGGACAACTCGATGAGTTAAAGCGTGAGAACGCAATGCTGAAACGCAGTTTGGAGCAGTCGGATACTTCCGAGCTTCAGCGTGAAATCGACTATCTGCGCAGCAGCAAGGCGGATCTCGAGCGTGATCTTGCTGTGATAAGACCCGAGTTGGATGAGTCGCGGCGCGAGTTGAGTAGCAAGCGTGTTGCTTCAACTGAGCTTGAGGCTGTGGCTCGGGAAAAGCGTGTGCTTGAGCAGCATAAAAACACGCTGACTGTGCACATTGATGATCTGGAAAGCCGCATAGAGCAGTTAACCAGTGCCCAGAAGACTCAGACGCCTTTCCCAGCCATGTCGCTGATGGATTCTGGAAAGGAATATCGAGCAAGCATGGAGCACGAGTCCGTGCCTGGACTCAAACAGTTTGCTGAAGAGCTCCAGCATCGTATTGCTACGGCGGAAGAGCAGGTTGAGCTGTTTTATCCCCTTGAAGATATTCGCCTGCTGCTAGGCGGATTGGCTATGAGTCAGCTGCATGTCTTCCAGGGCATCAGTGGTACGGGTAAGACCAGTCTGGCGAAGGCTTTTGCCAAGGCCATGGGTGGCTTCTGTACCGATATTGCCGTCCAGGCGGGCTGGCGTGATCGGGATGATTTGCTCGGCCACTACAACGCCTTTGAGCGACGTTTCTACGAGAAGGATTGTCTGCAAGCCCTTTATAAGGCGCAAACACCGCGCTGGAGAGATACCTGTAATGTGATTCTTCTCGACGAGATGAACCTTTCTCGCCCCGAGCAGTACTTTGCAGAGTTTCTCTCGGCTCTTGAGAAAAACAATCGGGATGAGCGTCTGATCAGCCTTGCAGAGACGGCCATGCCCAATGCGCCTGTCATGCTGCGTGATGGGCGCAAGATTCTTGTGCCTAGCAACGTCTGGTTTATCGGTACCGCCAACCATGACGAAACAACCAATGAGTTGGCTGATAAAACCTATGACCGCGCGCATGTGATGACCCTGCCGAAGCAGGACCACCGCTTCAGTATCAAACAATACGACCCCGCAAGTTTCTCGTATGCCTCTCTGAACAAAGCCTTCGACGAGGCATGCAATAAACATCGGCAGGAAGTCGCTGAGTTGTTGGGGTGGCTCAGTAATGACGGCCTGACCACGCGATTGGAAAAGGATTTTGGCTTAGGTTGGGGTAATCGTTTCGAGAAGCAAGCGATGCGCTTTATTCCTGTGATTAAAGCTGCGGGAGGATCTGAGGCAGAAGCTCTTGATCACCTATTGTCCACGCGTGTGATGCGTAAGGGTAAGGTTACCGGCCGATACGACGTGAGCCTTGATGCACTAAAAAACCTCCAGGAAGGGCTGCTTACTTTCTGGGATGAAGCAGGTCTTGAAGGTGTACCGCAAAGCTGTGTTGAACTGCTAGAAAATGACATTCGTCGACTGGAAGGCGTTAGCTGATGTGGCTGGACAGGCTGACAGGTCAGGAGCTGAGTGAGCTTCCGGAAAAGGTGGTACCTGGTCGGTATTGGGCAGATACCACCGGGTTGACCCTGAATGGTCATACGCCCAATTTCTCGGGCATTTTGGTGGGCGATGACGGACAGCGCTGCCAGCTCAATGATCAGGTTCGCTCGTTCATCCTGCCCAACCAAGTCGATGCTGCGAGCAACGACCTTCTGTTCAAAGCCATAGCCACCATAGATGCCGATCTCCAGCAGGCTGGCGCATTGATATCCCCGCTTATGCCGGCTGCGATTGTCGATGATCAAGGGCATCTCCAACCGTTTGAGGAGAGGCTGCTGGAGGTACTACGTGAAGGCCATCTTCATCGAATTTCTCAACGCCCGCGGCTGGACATGCACTATGAGGATGAGGTCACCGATATTGCTCGTGCACGTAGGTTGTCCAGAGGAGCGCTGGTCCATCTTGCGTCCCATTCGGAGTGCTGGCAGCGACAGACGCTGAGTGGTGTTATCCCACGAAAGGTGATGGCTCGATTCAGTAAGGATGATTACGGTATTTACGAAAACCGTCTCTATGCAAGGCTACTCGACGAAGCAGATAGGTATGTGCGGGCCCGCCTTTCAACACTTGGCAGTTTGAAGGCGACGCTTGAGCAAGCGATGGAGTTTTACAAGTCAGCAGATATTGATCACCGGCTTGCCCGTGCTGTGTGCGATATCTGGGGTATGACCTTTGACCAGAGTTCTACAGGGAAGGCTTTCAAGGTATTAAATGAAAACCTACACAAACTAGAAATTCTGCATAAAACCATTTGTGGGTTGCGGCAAAGCGGCCTCTACACACTCGTTGATCGCAATGCTCGGGTTGCGAGTGCGTTACACCGTACCAACATCCTCAGCCACGACCCACATTACAGGCATGTGGCCACTCTATGGGAGCTCCTTGGCAAGACCCACGCCGGTGCTACTGTAGACGCAGAGGAGCGCTTTAAGCGGAACCAAAATCTTGCTCAAGCTTACTCACGTTACGCAGGGCTTGTCCTGCGCAGAGCACTGCATCCCTACCTTGGTGGCAGGGATCAAGGTATTTGGGCCGGTAAAACTCTGCAGCTCCGTCAGAAGAGATTGGAATGGGAGTTACTAATTCCACGCGCTTCTGGCGAAGAAGTACTGCTGACGGTTGTACCCTGGCTGACAACTGATCACGAACCAGAGGTGGAGGTACCTTCCAATCGGTATATCGCCTGGCCTGCTATAGGTCACGATCTTCAGGGAGATGCCTTTCTGGGGCAGTGGGTGCCACTTTCACCTTCAGATATGTACTGCGAAGAACGATTTGGCTTGTTAGTAGACCAAACTCTGCAACGCATTTTGCTGGAGAGCTATGGTCGGCTGCTAGAGAAAATTCCGACAGTAGCAATCAGCCTGACCAAGGGTGCGTCGGCATTGCAAGTCGACCTACAAACCAAAACGATGCAAGTTCGAGACATGCTAGGGGATGGCCTCCTTTCGGATCTTCATGCGGCATTGAAGTCCGCCAATGCAGTTCGGCTTGGTTCTGAGTTGCTCGAGCGCAACCAGGAACTTGCTTATTTGCAGTGCTGCCCCGTATGCAAAAAACAGGGGCGTTTGATTTTCCAGAGTCCGGCTGGATTCAGGGCAGAATGTGACTCGTGTGGGACGGTTCGCTACCTGCGTGGCCCCAAGGGGCGGCGCCAATATGAGCAGCTTTTGGGAGGAAAGTACGATTTCCGGACGCAGGGTCGTAGAGGCTGGGCGTTGCCGATTAAAGGCTGATTGAACTCACGGTGCGGGAATTGAACCAGTCATGGATGGAGTTGAAGCAATATTTTCGGAGCGCTGTCACTTCATTTTTTCTGCAACTGGAGCGTGCGCGCTCCTTCATGTGTTGTGATGGCTCTTTGCCGCATTTAGTCTTCCGTCATCGCTACACGGGAGATTTCTATGGAGAAAAACCAGCCAGATGGCTCGCCCAAAGCGTTGGGCCATCATTTCAGCGACAACCTTCGCGCTGTCCTAGCTGTTGCTGGCAAGCAGCGTGAAAACGGCACTGCTGGGCCAATGACCGCAACCCAGATACAACGTGAAACAGGTGTCGCTCGTAGCACTCTCCGCGCGTTGAAGTCCCCGTGTGGTGAGGCGGCAGCTAATCCAGACCTCGAAACTCTTGGGCGGATCGCTTATGTCCTGGGTGTCCCCCCTGCCTTCCTACTCATGCGGCCGCAGGATTGGGCTGAGCTGGCTCATGCCATAGGCAGCATTCGCGACTACTTGGAGGCGGCGGCGAAGCTAGAGCGTGATGGTCAGCTGGACTTTGGAAGCCCTGTGGAAAAGGTACTCCGCGAGTGCAAGGTGCACCCCGATACCAGGCCTATGGGTGTTGGGTCGACCCAAGAAGTGAAGCGCGTTGCTGCGAGAGATGAATGGCGGCGGCGTGCCTGTCTCAAGCTAAATGCTTTGATGCTCCGCACCGTCAGTGCAGCCCTACCTCGCGTCGCATTGGCTTCCGTCGCTGGTGCGCTGGTGAGTCGAGGAACGCCATATGACCCTAGCATCAGCGACTAGCCCATCCAAACATTCAAGAGGAATTGGAGTATGTCGGTCATTCAAGACGCTGACTTAGCAGACGTGCTCTTTAGTGCAAGCTCAGACGATATCAAGCTGCTGATCGACGTCATTACTGACAACGGTAAGGGGCGGATCTCGCTGTCCTCAGCGATTTGCCGCCAACTGACCGGGGCGAAGGATGGTGAAGTCGGCGACTACGAGCGCGCATTGGTCGCCGAAGAGCTCACACGGTTTGGCGGAAACTCGTTGATGAACCTGTTCCGGGGCGGCAGCGGCGTGTCTTATGTAGAACTGCTGAGCGATGTTGCCTCTCACGTGGGTGTCTCAACGGTCGGCCCGGGGGATTGCGCGCAGATGGAAATGGCCATCATCGCCAAGGTGGTCGAGCAGTCGCTTGGTCACATGAGCGAGGAAGACAAAGAAACCTTCTTTGAGTCGATGGGGACCAGCTACCGTCCGGGAATGGGTGCGGCTGCCCTGGCAGCGCTGATCACCAGCCTGAGTGCCAGCTCGACTGCCTACCGGCTTGCCGCAGTAGTTGCCAGCGCAACGATGAGCAGCCTGGTCGGCCGGGGTGTTGCATTTGCCGGGGGCGCGGCCATGGGCAGGGGGTTGGCGGTTCTCTCAGGGCCCGTCGGCTGGGCAATTACAGGCATCTGGACGGCCTTCGAGTTGGCCAGCCCGGCCTACCGTGTGACGGTGCCATGCGTCATCCAGATTGGCCACATGCGCCAGAGAATGCTGCTTAAGGACGGGTGCCCTGAATGCCACGCGTCGATTCCTGCAGGTAGTAAATTTTGTAGCACTTGTGGCGCACGGCTGGTGAATCGCCTAGCGCATTCCATTCACGATTAGTGTCCACGCCCGAAGGAGTCTCTCATGAATCCTACTATCTCCCCGTTGGAGTTCTTGCTCACCAATGCCATCTGCTTCGCTGCGGGTGCAGTTGTGGTTGTCGCATTGCAGTTAGCAGGTAAAGCGGCCTATTCCGCTGGGAAAAGCAGCTCAAACACTGATGCGTGAATGTGCTCCAGGTGAGTTGAGTAAACGATTAGGGATTAGCTATGTACGGTAATGAGCATGCGAGCCGACTGGCCGCGCTGACCCATAGAGCAGGACTGATTAGTCAGGATGCCTACCGGTAGAAAAAGGGAGTCTCTGTAGTGACCGTCATCGATATCAGCAATACCCGCCAGCTTCTGGAGCGTGCCAGCAATGATGATCTGGAGCCTTTGGTGGAATACATCCTCAAGGCCAATACCGAGTCGCTGTCGAAGCAAGTGGACTTCAAGCGTAACCACCCGGAACACCGCCGCTATGCCAGTTCAATCCTTGATGAGCTGCGGCTGTTCGGCGGGAACAGCTTCGTCAACCTGTGGCGTAAGAGCGGGCCTTCCTACACAGAGGTGGTCCGGGATGTTGCCAGCAAGCTCAAGGTCAAGGGGGCTGGCTCGATGGAGCTCATTGAACTGGAGGAGGCGATGGTGCAGTCGATCCTCCGTCAGGCGTTGGAGAAGTCGTCGGGCGAGGATCGGCGCGAGCTGGAAGTGATTCTGCGCGAAGCGGGGCTAGACAAGACCAAGATGACGGCTCTGCTGAATGGTTCAGCACTGAGTGGGCTGGTAGTGCCGGCCGTAGCGCGCCTTATCCTCTATCGCACTTCGACGGTGATCGTGAACTCGATGGCTCAGCAGCTGCTTGGGCACGGGCTGCGCAGTGCGGTGGTTGCAGGGGGAACCTTCGCTGGCGGTCGGGCTGTCGCCGCGCTAGCCGGGCCGGTCGGCTGGGTGATAGCCGGTATTTGGACCGCCATGGATCTTGCCGGCCCAGCTTGCAGGGTCACCATCCCTTGCGTGTTGCAAATCGCCATGCTGCGTCTCAAGACTCGTGCCGAGGCAGCGACTGATTTCATGAATGGAGCTTTCGATGGCTGAGCTAAATATAATCTTCGATGTGCCGGAGGCGATTGCCGAGGGGCTGAGAAACGGTGTTTATGAACGTATCGGTGGCGTTATCCGCAGAGTGGGTGACAAACAGATCGTGATGTGGCTGCAGGAAGGTGTGCTGCTGGAACGCGATACTGCCGAACAGTTGCTCAAACAGGGAGCCGAGCACACCCAATTGCTGCGTCAGCAGGCTGAGCAACTGCAAATGCTCGGTGTGCAACAGCAGATGATCATGGGGCTACAGGTGGCCAACCTGGCGGTCAGTGTCGCGGGCTTTGCGCTCACGCTGTACAAACTGCAGGGTATCGAGAACCAGCTGAGACACATGGATAGCAAGCTCGACGATATTCGGCAGGGTGTCGAGTGGCTAGATGTCAGGCAGATGATCAGCCGGCTGGCTCCTTTACATGCCTCCTTGCAGCAGGTAAGTGAGGCTGGACTGTATCGTAATGCCGCGATGCAGCAGCAGCAGCTCGGTATTGCTAACAGCCAGCTCGCAGAGAGCCAAAGTTACTTTGGTGGACTATTGCAGCATGTGAGTGAGCGTTCGTTTGAGTATCTGCAGCCCGGCGAGTTCGCGGCCGCTTACCGGGGTTGGGTGATGTCTGCCCAGGGGCGGTTGCAGGTGCTGGCTCGCTTGGGGGAAATGGATCTGGCGGTGCATCTCGCCAATGAGTTCAAGGAACGTCATACCAGGTTCGGTCAGCGGCTGCAGCAAAGCCTGAAAAATCCGGCGCTGCGGCTAATGGCGGGCCAGCAAGGCGAAACGAACCATGCTCGCTTGCTTAGCATCGCTGAGCAAGCCGTCGGTGCACACGAGATCATCCGCGGCAACGTTATGCAGCTGGAGTTTATGCGCGATGAACAATTGGATCTGCCAATTCTGAATAGTCCGGCCGGGTATCAAGGATTGGCGTTCTGCCGAGTGGGCTAATTGGCTCGCGATAGATACGGCGCAATTTACGGAATACTCGGAGTAGTCTGTGGTAAGAGCACCGGATACTGAACCGCCTCGTTCGTCCGCACTGGGTGCAGATCCAGTAATTGGAGGTCAATGTCCCGTCCTGGGGTTGGCCTGAATCCCCTTTTTGCATACGGAGCGCGGCCTTACGTGGCCAGCGTTACGCTTCCTTTAGGACAGCTCCTCGCGCTGCTGGCGCTGGGCTTACAGAGTCATCAGACATGGATCTCGAAGGTCATCTTCTTTACATCGACATCACCCAGATATGCGGAATCGGCTGTGCCTTCTGTATGTATGCCGACAAGCACAAGGTGGGTATCAGCATGGAGCTATCAACGCTGGCTCGGGAGAACCTTGCCAGGCTGATCAATGCTTCGGAGGTCAAGCGCATCTCCATCAGTGGTGAAGGCGAGCCACTCAACAACGCCAAAGTGTTCCATGAGATTCTCGGGTTATCCGAAGGCGGCAAGTGCTTCGAATTCATCACCAGCGGGTTCTATCCACATGACAAGATGGCGGATTTCTACGATACGACGAACCAAATTGTCATGGGCAATGGTGACACCTGCAACATCCGCCTCAGTGCCGACAGTCATCATATCGAGAAGCTCAAATGGCGGGCTCATGGTTTTAGTCTGGACTATTTGCGGCGTCGGCGACCGCCCGGGCTCAGTTTCTCGTTCCGCTCGATCGACACCGATCGCGACTTCACTCGCGCGTACTTAAGGTCCGAACTGCTCCACTGGGGCATTGAAGCAACCATTGAGCCACGCAGTGTGCTGGAAGACGTACTGGTCGCAGGCGGCGAGTGCTTCGGCATCGACTACAAGAACCTCGTACACCCTGCTCCGGGAACCGCCCCCGGCTATCTGGATATGTTGGGCTACATCGAGGCGATCGAGTCCAAGGTCAACAAGCCCTTCACCTTCGGCAGCCTGAACAAACCGCCGCAGGCCAACGGCTTGGATGTCACGGTGAAGCCTAGTGGTGACATATACCTTTATGGCATCGAGAATCAGTGCCTAGGCAACATTCACTTTGACCGTGTCGACTGGCAACGGCTGGTCGACCACGTGCGGGAAACACCCTTAACCCGAGCACTTTATACGCAACCCTTGACCGAGTTGCTGACGCGCCTTGATAACACCGAGCTGCTTCGTTCGATCATCGCCAAGGCGAACAACCCCTACTGGCTGGTGAAGGAGCTGGCAGGTCATGCCGGGTTGCTTGAACAGTGGGGCGCTGCATGATCGACTCACACAGCCACACCTTTTATTCAAAGCATGCGATCGGCACTGTCGACGAGTTAGTTCGCGCCTCGATCGCCGCCGGCGTGACCGTCCTAACCATCACCGACCACGCGCCGTTCCCCGTGGATATGGGCAATCGTCTGCTCGCGTCCGAACTTGATCGCTATTTCGCTGACATCGAGCGGGCGCGGGAGATTTTTCAGGGGCAGATCACCATCCTGTGTGGCCTGGAGCTCGACTACATGCCAGGCACCGACGCCTTCAATCGCGAGCTGCTTGCTCGGTACCCGATGGACTTCGTAATCGGCTCGATTCATTACGTGGAGGTTCCAGATGAAACGATGGTGAAGGTCTGGGAGCTGCCACGCCTTGCCGAGCAGGTGTTCCTAGATCGCTACTTCGCCAATCTCGAAGGTCTGCTAGACAGTGGACTGTTCGATGCCGTAGGGCACGCCGACACCTTGCTGCGCGGTGTGCCGGAAGACATCTTCCTGCGCCGTTTCGAACCTTTGCTGGAGCCGCTCGCCCGAAGCGGTATTGCATTCGAGCTCAATGCCTCAGGTCTTCGAAAGTCGAGCCTGGACCCGGCAACGGGGAGGGAGGTTCAGGGCCGTTGGTCTTATCCGTCTCGGGAATTGGTGGCGCAGCTCATCGCACACGAAGTGCCCTTCACGGTTGGGTCTGATGCCCATGACCCGAGTGACGCTGGTGCGGGCATTGCTGAACTGCTTGAGACCCTGAGGCCCATGGGGCTGAAGAGCATTAGTTACTACGAGAAGCGCCGTCGAATCGATGTCGCTCTCGACAGCCTGACGTTACCGGGCACACTGGCAACTTTGACAGCAGGACTTGAAGGGCCTTGAACATGATTTCCTCCGGAAATTCTCCGCTATGGTCCGAGGTACTTAATAGCCCGGCTGATGTCCAGTTGGCGATGTTTCGTCAGGCTTCCGCTCAGCCCTGTGCTGATGATGTGAAAACTGGTTTCCGCGCTTTCGCAGCCGACCTGTTTGCACGTGACCTGATCAGCATGACCGAGTATGTTTCGATTTTTGGCGGTACTGCCCTGCACTGCCTTACACCTGCCGAGTCGGGGTTGTTCCGCGACATGGCCTCGGGCAGCGATGCCACAGCGCTGGCTGGGATCTACAGCCGTGCAAAATACGGCGGTGTGCATGACATCCGGTATCTCGCAAGACAACTGATCGACTACCTCAGTGGCGAGCTGGATAGGCCAGACTCGCAATGGTCATACCTGTTCCAGAACGCCAAGGTCTGTGGTGACAACGTGGTGATGATGACCACTGGTTGGCGCAACGTGCCGTCCACGGCGAACGTGCTCTATGAGATCGTGGTAGAGGAGGTCAACGTCAAATTGGCGCATATGGCGTTGCCGACCATCATCAACGTCAAGCTGCCCAGGATTGCGCCGCCCTGCGAGGACTACGCCAGCCTCAGCACCGAGGAGCGGGAGCGCGTCAATCTGGTCCAGGACCATGTCATTCCGGCTGAAAATTTCTATCGTTGGAGCGGTGTGCATGTGATCTTCGGCGACGATGTGTTGGTTACCGGATCTACTGCCGACAAACTGCTATATGAATCCATGCGTAACGGTGCAAAGTCGTTCCGCGCAATCTATCCCGTGGCGATCGACCCTCGGGTGGCGCTGGGCGACGCCTCGGTTGAGGATCGGCTGAATAGTGTGGTGATCGAGCAACGGCTGGACGATACCGTTGCGGAGCTGTTGTCTGCGCGCGACTACCAACCAATCCTGCGCACCCTGCGCTTGTTGTTCGGGGAGGGAAACCGAGAGTCGCTCGCCACCTTCCTGCCGAAGGTGCCTGCGCTGACCTGGCTGCGCCTCTACAAGTCTGCCTTGGGTAACGAGTTTCTAGGTCAGCCGCAATGTGCTCCTTCCTTGGTGTTGCTGAGGGAGTACCTGACAAATGCCGGGTTGTTAAGTACCAATGGCAGGGCGACTCATCCGTGAACAGCTGCCTTCATGGTCCCGTTCGATATGTGAGCTATTGGGAAAATGCCCCTGGGCAGGTCATGCCAGCCTATGTCGCGCTGGCATTGGTCTCGATGCGTAGAGCCCTGGGTGAGCGCTTTCAATTGCTTACACCACGGACAGTCCCGGACTTGATCGACCCTCGAATCCTTGCTAAGCCATGGGCCTTTGAACCGTTGCCATTTACTCTGGCGGAGGGGGTCGAGGCCATAGTTGCCAAGAGCGACTTCATCCGCATGGCCTTCGTCCATCGATATGGAGGCGCGTGGGTGGATGCGGACACACTGTTCTTGCGCGACCCAACCAACTCGCTGTTTCCGGCAGGCCTCAGTCATAAGCTGCATTGGCATAGTGAATGTATTTTCGCGTCCCAACCGGGAAACCCCCTGCTTGCCCGCGCATTGGCTACTGGACTGGAAGGAGGTGCCCATGAGTGGGGTAATCCTGGGCGTATCAAGGACATCGTGGCGCAATTTGCTGACGAGTTGGTGCCTATTGCCGGAGATGTCGTCGACCCCGGCTATCATCCACGGTACAACTTCGCAAGCTGTGAGGTGATGCGTCGCCGGGATGTCAGCGTTGTAAATTTTCTTGTGAGAGATGCAGCCATGCTCAAGCTCTACAACACCTATTTTCGGCGCACGGCCAAGCGTATGGAGTCTGTTGAAGAGTTTCTCTCTGGCGGTACCTTGCTGGCCAAATTGTTCCTGCACATAGAGGCTGATCGTGGCTATTGGCTAGGAGAGAGCGAGCGGCTGATGGGTGCCGTTAGTTGATCTGGGAGTGTCAGCGTTACAGCGCTTGCGCGCAGATGAATCTGACATTCACGGACCTCGCTCAGGTTTAACTGCTGGGCTATCACCTCATGAACAGTCGGTGTGCCGCGGTGAGGGGAGGCGTGGGCAACGTACAACCATGCGGGCACGCGCGTTGGTAATGGACCGAACTCGAGCTCAATGCGTACCAGGTCGAATACTTCTGTCGTCCGTCCGCTAGGAGTCCAGGCGAGCGGAGCAGTGCGATGGTCGGGCTGCGTCACTTCGAGAGGACATTCAAGCTCCAAGTTTATGGTCCCTGGGTGACAGTCTGCGACTTCGGGGAAGTCCTTGCTGATCAGTGGCAACTGGCGAGCGAGGGTTCCCTGCGCGACGCCCAGACCGGGCACTATCCGCGCTCTGAGCGAATGGAGTTGCTCAGTTTCGGGTGTAGTGGCCAACAACTCGTGAAGGTTGTACAACAGAGTCTCTATTGAGAACGCATTCATGTCCTTCTTGCCGGTGCGCCGAATCTGACCAGTGTGTTGCTGGCTATAGACGACCCGAGTCAAAGGAGAAGGTGGGGGCAGCCACGGGTTGGCTTGTTCAGCCATGGCTGGGTAGATTGCCACCAGCTTGGTTTCTAGGCCGACCGCCAAGTGAACGATTGCCGTGTCGACACTGACCACGACCTGTGCGCAGCGGATGTACCCGGCGGCATCCTTGGGGGATGCCAGCCCATGGACGACGCGCACGTTTCGTCTAGCCGCCGCGACTTCCATACACAGCGCATCCTCTCGGGTCGCGGGGCTGCATAGGATGCCGACAGACCAGGCTGGATAAGCGTCGGCGACGGCGTGTAGTAAACTCACGGATCGGTCGAAGGCCAAGCTTTTATCTGGGCGGCTGGCGTAGGGGTTGAATAGGATTCTCGGGGCGGAGGTGGCGTTCGGCATCGTGTCAGGAAGGGGAATGATGTACTTCCTATCGACCATGCATGCACCCAAGTCCAAAAGCACGCGTCGGTAGCGCTCGGCCATGTCGAGACCGGCAGTTGTTTCACCGAACTTGCGATTGACGCAGCGTAAACGGTCATCGAGAGAGTACACGCGGGCCGGGCGCAGCAATCGCAGAAACAGGATCTCCGCAGGCTGGATTCTCCCTACAAGATGCACCACGACATCGACCTTTCCAATCTGCTGCGCCAGGCGACGAAGTTCGAGTAATCCGGGGTTGGCGTTCGTGATCACGACCTGATCCACACCAAAGTCCAGCGCGTGCATCTGGGCAAGCTCTACGACCGTCAGAACGGTCACGCGGGCATTGAGTTTGCGAGCCTCTCGAAAGAAGAAGGATGAAACGATAGAGTCGCCCAGCTTGGCATCCCAGCGAGGGATAAGAATGTGCAGGTTTCCTTTCGTAGGCCTGGGCTGCAGCGACCTATCGACCAGTAAGCGAAACACCACACGCATGCATGCTTTAGATGCGTTTCGCAGGAATGACATTTTATGTAGGCTCAATTTTCCACGGGACGGTGTGGACACTAAAGCAGAGCCGAAAGCTTGCCTATCAAAACAGGCTTGGTTCGATCCGGCTGCGGCCGTATCATTTGAGGTGGCTTGCCTGGCCATATATGAACGTCGGTCGTTTGCTATCGTACTTCTCTCAGAGCTGCTGGAGCAGCGAACAAGGCAACTCGCCTTCTACCAGTCGAGCGAATGTAGCCATGCAATAAGTGGTTGCTCTCAGCTCAGTAACGAGTTGCAGCCTAGACTCCAGCTTATGACTAGTACTCAAAATTCTGATGCGCCGAACGGGCGGGCCAGACTTGGAGGCACGGTTTAGGCACAGAATTGGCACAGCCGGAAAATCAACCTAAATCGAGCTGTTCAGGCAGTGCTCATTTTTCGCTTCAAGCAGGGCTGTTTGAATTCAAAGCGCAACTAGGATGAGAGCAGGTTGATTTATCGACTCTTATAGAATTCCTGATAAATCAATCAGATATGGCGCACCAGGCGGGATTCGAACCCACGACCCCCGCCTTCGGAGGGCGGTACTCTATCCAGCTGAGCTACTGGTGCGTATGTGTTGCGGCAGTCTATTTGACCATTAGCTGACACCCTTCTCAACTCGACGAGTATTGCCTTCGGAGGGCAGTACTCTATCCAGCTGAGCTACGAGTGCAACGCGCACGCATGATACCCATCTGATTCGGTGGCGTCCATCGCCTTGATCTATGGCTGTTTTTCCTCCGGGACCTGTGTGGTCCTCTGCGCGGGCAGGCTCGCTTGCGCAGGACAGCGCAGCGTTCAACCCTGTGCTCAGAAAAACTTTCTATCCATATGCAATAACAGTATTTCCCAGCCAATTCTTATGCTCGCTACTATCTGGTCACAACTTGTTATAACAAGTCACCTGTCAGCGAAGAGACCCATGGCCGAACTGCTCCCACTGTCCCCCGTACCGCTCTACACCCAGCTCAAGGAATTGCTGCGCGAGCGCATCCTCGATGGCACCTATGCGCCGCATAGCCGTATGCCTTCGGAAAGCGAACTGGGCAAGGCTTTCGACGTCAGCCGCATCACCGTGCGCCAGGCGCTGGGCGACCTGCAGAAAGAGGGGCTGATCTTCAAGATTCACGGCAAAGGCACGTTTGTCTCCAAGCCCAAGGCATTCCAGAACGTGAGCACCCTGCAGGGGTTGGGCGAGTCGATGACACAGATGGGTTACGAAGTGCTCAACCGCCTGCGCAGCTTCCGCCATGTGCCGGCCAGCGCACGCGTCTGCAGGTGGCGGAGGGCAGCCTGGTCACCGAGATCCGCCGGGTGCGCCTGATCAATCGCGAGCCGGTCTCGCTGGAATTGACCTGGCTACCCAAGGCCGTGGGCGAAAAGCTCGAAAAAGCCGACCTGGTGACCCGCGACATCTTCCTGCTGCTGGAAAACGACTGCGGCATCGCGCTCGGCCACGCCGACCTGGCCATCGATGCCGTGCTGGCCGACAGCGACCTGACCCAGGCATTGGAGGTGGAAGAGGGCTCGCCGATCATGCGCATCGAGCGCCTCACCCACGCCGCCGATGGCACGCCACTGGACTTCGAACACCTCTATTACCGCGGCGATGCCTTCCAGTACCGCCTGCGCATCGACCGCCAGAAGGGGGGCAAGGCATGAGCATCCAGACCCAGGACTACGACATCATCGTCATCGGTGGTGGCACTGCCGGCCCGATGGCAGCAATCAAGGCCAAGGAACAGGACAGGAACCTGCGTGTGCTGCTGCTGGACAAGGCCAACGTCAAGCGCAGTGGCGCCATCAGCATGGGCATGGACGGGCTGAACAACGCGATCATCCCAGGCCATGCCACGCCCGAGCAGTACACCAAGGAAATCACCGTGGCCAACGACGGTATCGTCAACCAGGCCGCTGTGCATGCCTATGCCACCCACAGCTTCGAGACCCTGGAACAGCTCGACCGCTGGGGGGTGAAGTTCGAGAAGGACGAGACCGGCGACTACGCGGTGAAGAAGGTCCACCACATGGGTGCCTACGTGTTGCCCATGCCTGAGGGCCATGACATCAAGAAGGTGCTCTATCGCCAGCTCAAGCGCGCCCGTGTCGAGATCAGCAACCGCATGGTCTGCACCCGGGTGCTGCTCGACGCTGAGGGCGCCGCTGCCGGTGTGCTGGGTTTCGACTGCCGCAGCGGCGAGTTCCGCGTGATACGCGCCAAGGCAGTGATCCTGGCCTGTGGCGCCGCCGGGCGCCTGGGCCTGCCGTCCTCTGGCTACTTGATGGGCACCTACGAGAACCCCACCAACGCCGGCGACGGCTATGCCATGGCCTATCACGCCGGTGCCGAGCTGGCCAACCTCGAGTGCTTCCAGATCAACCCATTGATCAAGGACTACAACGGCCCCGCCTGCGCCTACGTGACCGGTCCGCTGGGCGGCTACACCGCCAACAGCAAAGGCGAGCGCTTCATCGAGTGCGACTACTGGAGCGGGCAGATGATGTGGGAGTTCCACCAGGAGCTCGAAGGCGGCAATGGCCCGGTGTTTCTCAAGCTCGACCACCTCGCCGAAGAAACCATCCAGAACATCGAAGAGATCCTGCACAGCAACGAGCGCCCCAGCCGCGGCCAGTTCCATGCTGGGCGCGGCACCGACTACCGCCAGCACATGGTTGAGATGCACATCTCCGAGATCGGCTTTTGCTCCGGGCATTCGGCCTCTGGGGTGTGGGTCGACGAGAAGGCTCAGACCAGTGTCCAGGGCCTGTACGCCGCCGGCGACATGGCGGCAGTGCCGCACAACTACATGCTTGGTGCCTTCACCTATGGCTGGTTCGCCGGTGTGAACGCGGCGCAGTACGTGGCTGGGCGTGAGCTGGCCGAGGTCGATAGTGCCCAGGTCGAGCGCGAGCGCGCGCGCGTGTTCGCCCCGCTGCAGCGTGAGCATGGCCTGCCGCCGGCACAGGTGGAGTACAAGTTGCGGCGCATGGTCAACGACTACCTGCAGCCGCCCAAGGTGACCCGCAAGATGGAAATTGGCCTGACGCGTTTCGCCGAAATCGAACGTGATCTTGAACAGATGAAGGCCAGCAACCCCCACGAGCTGATGCGCGCGATGGAGGTGACGGTCATCCGTGACTGCGCCGAAATGGCCGCCCGCGCATCGCTGTTCCGAGAGGAAAGCCGCTGGGGCCTGTACCACCATCGGGTCGACTTCCCCGAACGCAACGATGGCGACTGGTTCTGCCATTGCCACCTGAAAAAAGGCGAGAACGGCGAGATGACCAGCTTCAAGAAAGCCGTCGAACCCTACCTGATCGCCCTGGATGCCGAGGAACAGACGGCCTACGCCCGGCTGCGGGTCAAAGCCGACGCCGCTTGAGTGGGCCATCAGCCCCCGGCAGACCAATCAGAACAAGGGCCAAGGCCCAGAGGACCCCGTGAAATGGCCTATCAACCCCAGGAAATCTTTTTCCGTAGCAGCGCCCCGGTCACCATCGACGAAGACAAGTGCATTGCCGAGAAAGGCTGCACGGTGTGCGTCGAGGTCTGCCCCATGGACCTGCTGGCCATCAACCCGGCCACGCAGAAGGCCTACATGGCATTCGACGAGTGCTGGTACTGCATGCCCTGCGAAAAGGATTGCCCCACTGGCGCAGTGAAAGTCGACATCCCGTACCTGCTGCGCTGAACCACCTGCCATCCGGCCAACCACCGGACGCCCACCTGCGACGCCCCTCGTTTCCCACCACCCGAGCCTGGTGGCGGAGACGATTCCAATACCTAAAACGATTCGAGGGGAAACACCCATGCGCCTTGTAGCAACCGTGGCCGGCCTCGCGCTGGCGCTTGCTGGCCTGAACGCCAGTGCTGAAACCATCCGGGTCGCCATCGGCACCCAGGACACCACCATCAATTGCGCCACCGGCGGCCTGTTGATTCGCGAGCTGGGCTTGCTGGACAAGTACCTACCGCATGACGGCAAGTACAAGGACGTCACCTACCAGGTCGAGTGGAAGAATTTCACCAGCGGCGCCCCGCTGACCAACGAGATGGTCGCTGGCAAGCTGGACTTCGGTGCCATGGCCGACTTCCCTGGCTCGTTCAACGGTGTAGCCCACCTGGACGCCGGCAAGCGCAGCCTGTTCATCAGCGTGTTGTCGGGCAGTGTGCATGGCAGCGGCAACGGTATCGTCGTGCCGGCGGCCTCTGCCGTGCAGTCGCTGAGCGAACTCAAGGGCAAGACCATTTCCGTGCCGTTCGCCTCCACCGCCCACGGCATGTTGCTGCGCGCCGTGGCCGCCCAGGGCTGGGACCCGCAGAAGGACGTGCGGATCATCGCCCAGGCCCCCGAGATCGCCGGCTCGGCGCTACGCAGCAACCGCATCGAAGCGCATGCCGACTTCGTGCCGTTCGCTGAGCTGTTCCCCAACCGTGGCTTTGCCCGCAAGATCTACGACGGCGCCCAGGCCAACGCGCCAACGTTCCATGGTGCGCTGGTCGATGCCGACTATGCGCACAAATACCCCGAAGTGGTCACTGCCTACCTGCGTGCCAGCCTCGAAGCCGACCGTTTGATTGCCGCCGAGCCAGAGAAGTACAGCGAGCTGATCGAGAAGGTCACCGGCATCGAGGCCGAGGTCAATTACCTGTTCCATGGTCCGCTTGGCCTGCAGACCCGCGACCTGTCGTGGAAACCCGAGTACCGCCAGGCCGTCGCCACCTCCATCGATACCCTCAAGCTGCTGAAGAAGACCGACCGTGGCCTGGACACCCGGCAGTTCATCGATGACCAGTACATCCGCGCCGCCTTCAGGCAGGCCGGCCTGGACTACGACAAGGCGCTGCAGAACTATGACCCGCTGCCGCTCAAGGCCAACGACGCACTGACCGGCAAGCCGATCACCGACTTCAGCCGCCTGGCGCAGATCTGGGTGCGCGGCGAAGACAAGGTGCGCCACTACGCCTCGCCACAAGCGGCCCTCGGTGCTTTGGCCCAGTTGGAGCAGGAGGGCAAGGACATCCGCGCCATCTACGCCCAGGCCGCAGACAGCGGCATCAAGCTGCTGGCCAACCAGGCCTGGTTCGTGCGCAACGCCAACGGCGAGCTGGCCGCCTTCCTGCTCAAGGACCAGGCCGAGCAATACGCCAAGGCCCATGGCGGTGAGGCGCTGGACTTCGTCAGCGCCAACCAGAAGCTGGTTGCCCAGCGCTGAGCGGAGGCACCGTGATGACCCGCGACTTCAAACGCTGGCCTGTGCGCATCGCCTCGCTACTGGCCTGCCTGCTGTTCTGGCAAGTGGCGGCCAATGCGAAGCTCGACCTGTGGCTGTTCACCTTTACCTATGTGCCTACGCCCCGGGCGGTGCTGGAGGCGGCCTGGCAGTTACTGGCCTCCAGTGCCTTGCTGGCGCACCTGGGCAGCAGCCTGGCGCGGGTGTTTGCCGGTTATGGCGTGGCGGCGGTGCTGGGGGTGGCGCTGGGCTTGCTGATCGGCCGTTCGAGGTGGGCAGAAGACACGCTGTTGCCGCCCCTGGAGGTGCTGCGGCCGATCCCGGCCGTGGCCTGGATACCGCTGGCGATCCTGATGTTCCCGTCGTCCGAGCTGTCGATGGTGTTCATCACCTTCACCGGTGCACTGTTCCCGATCCTGCTCAACACCGTGCATGGCGTGGAGGCGGTCGACCCCCGCCTGGTGGCTTCGGCCCGCAGCCTTGGGGCTGGGCGCGGGGCGATCCTGCGCGAAGTGGTACTGCCCGGTGCGTTGCCAAGCATCGTCACCGGCCTTGCCATCGGCATGGGCACTTCGTGGTTTTGCCTGGTCACTGCCGAGATGATCTCCGGGCAGTTCGGCATCGGTTACTACACCTGGGAGTCTTACACCTTGCAGAACTACCCAGACATCATCGTCGGCATGCTGCTGATCGGCCTGCTCGGCATGGGCAGTAGCGCCCTGGTCAAGCGCCTTGGCGCACTGGCCACGCCGTGGTACCGCACGCGGAGGGCTAGCTGATGAGCAGCTACCAGCACGCCGCCGATCCGGGGCGAATCGAAGGGCGTGGCCTGTCGATCCGCCTGGGGCTGGGCCTTGAAGCGTTCGAGGCCGTGCAACGCCTGGACTTCGCGGTCAGTGCGGGTGAGTTCGTGTGCATCCTCGGGCCTTCTGGCTGCGGCAAGTCCACCTTGCTGGGTGCGCTGGCCGGGCACCTGACGCCCAGCACCGGCCAGTTGACCGTGGACAGCCAACTGATCGACGGGCCGTCGCCGCAGCGCGGCATGGTGTTCCAGCATCACACGCTGCTGCCCTGGCGCACGGTGCTCGACAACGTCGCCTTCGGCCTCAAGATGCAGGGCCTGGGCAAGGCCGAACGGCAGCGCCAGGCCCGCGAAATGCTGCAACTGGTAGGCCTGGCCGACTTTGCCGACCGCTGGCCGAACCAGCTGTCCGGGGGCATGCAGCAGCGTGCCGAAATCGCCCGGGTACTGATCAACCGCCCGCGCCTGTTGCTGATGGACGAACCCTTCGGCGCGCTCGATGCGCAAACCCGCGCACGGATGCAGGAGCTGCTGCTGGATATCTGGGCGCGCATCCGCACCACCGTGGTGTTCGTCACCCACGACATCGACGAGGCGCTGTTCCTGGCTGACCGCATTCTGGTCATGAGCCCGCGCCCAGGGCGTTTCATCGAGGACCTGCGTGTGGATTTCCCGCGCCCGCGTCGTGCCAGCTTGCTGACAAGCCCGGGCTTCACTCATCTCAAGCGTCACTGCCTGGCATTGCTGCGCCATGAAGAGGGTCGTGAATTGCCGCGCCTGACCCCATTGGGCCTGCCGGACAGCGACCATCCTCCGCTACGGATCGCGCTATGACTCGACGAACTACTGATAACCCCGACATCCTTGCCTTGCTGCCACGTCTGGAGGCCGCCGATGCCGGCGTGCGGCGCATCGCCCTGATCGAGCTGGCCGACCTGGAAGACCCGGATGCCTTGCCCTGGCTCACCGATGCGCTGCTGGTGGATGCCGCCGACGAGGTGCGCACCGAAGCCGCGCGGCTACTCGAAGCCTGGGAAGAGCCCGAAGTGGTGCAGGGCCTGTGCGCGGCGCTGGTCGATGCCGCCGAGTCGGTACGCCTGGCCGCTGCGCAGAGCCTGAGCGAGCTCAAGAGCCTGGACGCCGGCCTGTTGATCTTGCCATGGGCCAGCCATGCCGACGCCTTCGTGCGGGCCAGCGCCCTGCGCGCCTTGCGCGAGTTGCGCCTGGAGGAAGCCGCAGCGCCCGCGCTGCTGGCGCTGGAGGACCCGGACGCTGCGGTGCGGCGTGAGGCGGTGGGCATTCTGGGCTGGCTCAAGCACGAACCGGCCTTGCCGGCATTGGCACGGCTGGCGCAGGTCGAGCCCGACACTGAGGTGCGTCGTGCTGCCATTGGCGCATTGGGCCTGGCCCGCGACGCTGCCGTGCTGCCCGCGTTGGTGGCTGCGTTGAACGATGGCGCCTGGCAAGTGCGCGAGGAGGCTGCCACCACCCTTGGCAAAGTGGGGTTGGCACAGGCTGGCCCGGCACTGGTGGAGGCGCTTGCCGATGGCTTCTGGCAGGTACGCCTGCGTGCGGCACGTTCCCTGGGCCGCCTGCGTCACGCCGCGGCCCTGGACGCGCTTGGGCAATTGCTTGGGCATGGCATCGCCAACCTGCGCAAAGAGGCCGCCCTGGCGCTTGGCGAGTTGGGCCAGGCGCGGGCCTTGCCGGTGCTGCAGGCCGCCGAGGCCGACAGTGACCCCGAGGTACGCAAGGCGGTGCGCATTGCCCTGGCGCAACTGCGCGGGGCGGCGTGATGAGCGCGCCGGGAGAAATCCGCAACGTGCGCGGGGCTGGGCAACTGGTACTGCGGTGGGAGGATGGCGAGTACACGCTCAGCCATGCCCGCCTGCGCGGTGCCTGCCCTTGCTCGCAATGCCGTGCGGCGCGCTTGTCAGGCGCTATCAGCGTGGTGCCCGACGATGTGCGTGTGGAGCGGATCGAGCCGCAAGGCTATGGGGTACAGCTGGTGTTCAGCGATGGGCATGAGCGCGGGATCTATCCCTGGGGCTATTTGCGCGAGCTTGGATGAAGCGACGGGCCCTGGCCGCTTGCCAGCGACAGGGCCCGCGCTTTCACAAGGCGATCAGTTCTGGCCTTAACCCCTCGACCCGCCGCGCCGGCGGTGGCAGGTAACCGCCATCGCCGGTGATCTGGTGCAGCACCTTCTCGCGCAACCCATGCAGCGCCACCCCCGTGCGCAGGCGCGGGTGTGGCAGGTCTATTTCCACCACCGCCTTGATCCGCCCCGGTCGGGGTTCGAGCACCACTACCCGATCCGCCAGGTAGGTGGCTTCCTCGGCATCGTGTGTCACCAGCAGCGTGGTGATGCCCGCCCGTTCACGGATGGCCAGCAGCTCGTCCTGCAGTTGCTGGCGGGTCAAGGCATCCAGTGCGCCAAAGGGCTCGTCCAGCAACAGGATACGTGGGCTGGCGACCAGGCCGCGGGCAATCGCCACACGCTGGGCCATGCCGCCGGATAGCTGGTGTGGATAGGCCGACTCGAAGCCGACGAGGCCTACCAGCAGCACGAACTCATGCACGCGCCGGGCACGCTCGCCCTGGGTCAGGGGTTCATTGACCAACCCCAGCGCAATGTTCTGCTCCACCGTGAGCCACGGGAACAGGCGGTGCTCTTGAAAGACGATGCCACGTTCGCCACCAATGCCGCTGACAGCCTTGCCATCCACGCGGATGCTGCCGCTGAAGTCAGTATCCAGTCCCACCAGCAGGCGCAGCAGGGTGGACTTGCCACAACCGGAGGCACCGACGATAGCGATGAATTCCCCTTCGTTGATCGACAGGTTGAAGTTGCGAATGGCCTCCATCGGGTGGCCATCGACTGTGAACACTTTGCCGACGCCTTCAAAGCTGACCAGCGGTGGGGTGGTGTCGGGCTGGTTGGCCGCGAGCAGGTGTGAGGTGTTGAAGGCGTTCATGCGGTTCTCCAGCGCGTGGCGCGCGATTCGAGGCGTTGTCCGAGGGTGCCGAGCAGGGCGCCGACCAGGCCGATCAGGAGCATGGCGGCCATCACCTGGTCCATGCGGAAAAGCTGTTGTGCGCCGATCATCAGGCTGGCGATCCCGCCCCCCGAGGGCATGAAGTATTCCGCGCCGATGGTGCCCAGCCAGGCGTAGATCAGCGACAGGCGCAGGCCGGCGAAAATCGCCGGGGCAGCGCCGGGCAGCACCAGCAGGCGCAGGCGCTGCCACAGGTTCAGGCGCAGCGTGCGGGCAGCTTCGCCCAGTTGCGGCGAGAGGCTGGCAATGCCGCGCTGGGTGGCGATCAACAGCGGGAAGAACGCAGCCAGCGCGACAAACACTGTCTTGGCGCCTTCGCCCAGGCCGAACCAGGCTGTCAGCAGCGGTACCCAGGCGAACAACGCCACTTGGCGCAAGGCCGACAGGCTCGGCCCGAACACGCGCTCGGCGGGGTGCGACAGGCCAAGCAGCAGGCCCCCCAGCAAGCCTGCGCCACCACCCAGGACCAGGCCGGTCAGGGTACGTTGCAGGCTCAGCAGCATGGCTTCTGGCAGCGATCCATCGGCCAGGCCGCTGAACAGTGTGCGCAGCACCTCGAGCGGTGAGGTCAGGATGTTCTGGTCGACCCAGCCGAAGCTGCTGCTGGCCTGCCACAGCCCAAGCAGTGCCGTTGGCAGCAGCAGGCTTTGCCAGCCCCGAGGGATGGGCCCGCGCTGCTGCTCGCCGGTCGCCGGTTGTGGCCAGTACAGCAGGCGCTTTTCCACGGTCGAAAAACCTTTTTCCAGCAGTGCGCCAACCAGGCCGATCACCAGGATGCACAGCAACACCAGGTCGAGCATGAACAGCTGCCGGCCCCAGACCATCAGGTAGCCGATGCCTTCGCTGGAGGCCAGCAGCTCCACAGCCAGCAGCGATGTCCAGCCGGTGGCCAGGGCAAGGCGTACGCCGGTGAGAAAGGCGGGCAGGGCCGCCGGTAGCAGCAAGCGCAGGAACAGCAGATGGCGCGGCAGGCGCAGCGCGGCGGCGGCTTCGCGCAGTTTGGGCTGGGCATCGCGCACCCCCACCAAGGTGTGCAAGGTGACCGGTACCACCACGGCTTTCACCATCACCACCAGCTTGAGCAGTTCACCGATGCCGAAGAACAGCATGAAGAGCGGGATCCACGCCAGGGTCGGGATTTGCGCCAGCGCCACGAAGGTCGGCAGCACCAGGGTTTGCGCACGGCGCGAGGTGCCCAGCCAGGTGCCCAGCAACAGGCCGCTGGCAATCCCCATCAGCAGCCCCCAGAACAACCGTTGCACACTTATCCACAAGTGCCCCCAGAGCTCGCCGGAGCCAAACTCAACAGCGCTTTGCCACACCACCGACGGTGCCGGCAGGATCTGCTCGCTCATCCAGTGCTGATGGCTTGCCACCACCCACAGTAGCGCTATGAGGGTCGGCAGCACCCAAGGCAGTACGCGAGTGCCGATGCGGGCGCGGCCCTGTGTCGCGAAAAGGCCGCGCAACAGGCCCCCTGGGCCTATCCATCCCTTGCTCAGCGTTCCATTCATTGGCGGCATCTCTCGAAGCGTTTGTAGGTTATGCACTTCTGGAATTAAAAAATTGCCTATGTGCCTTTCAAGAGATAAGAGCATGCGTTCAAGGTATACGGAAGCCTGTTGCCGTTGCGTTTTCCTCATAACTTTTATGCGTTTTGCGCAAGCCGGCCCCAGGGCCGCGCAGTACCTGATTTATTCCTTCCAGTTACTAAAAAATGAAGTTTTGATCTTTGAAGGTTCTAACCAGACCTGCCTAGCTTCTGGCCACAGCGCCGGCCATCGCCGGTGGCAGCCTGCCAAGGAGCCTTGCCATGAAAACCCCGTTGCGCCACCTGATCACCGCCCTTGGGCTGGTCAGTTTTCTTGCCCTCAGCGCCCAGGCAGCCGAATCGGCCAAGCCCGAGAGCATCCGCATTGCCGTGCCCGATTTGAGCGCTGGCAGCAAGCACAGCGCCGGCGGTGTGGTTGACGTGCTGCGTGACCAGCAACTGCTGGAAAACGAGTTTGCCAAGGACGGTATCCGTATCGAATGGCACTTCTTCAAGGGGGCCGGGCCTGTGGTCAACGAAGCCTTGGCCAACGGGCAGGCGGATTTCGCCTACCTGGGCGACCTGGCGGCGATCGTCGGCAAGGCCAATGGCCTCGATACCCGCGTGCTGGCTGCCGGCGTGCGGGGGGTGAAGAGCTACCTGGGCGTAGTGCCGGGCTCCGGCATCAAGACCCTGCACGACCTCAAGGGCAAGCGCGTGGCGGTGTTCCGCGGCACTGCCAACCAGCTTTCCTTTGCCAGCGCCCTGGCCAGCCAAGGGCTGTCCGAGCGCGACCTGAAAGTGATCAACCTGGACTTCAACGCCTCCAACGCGGCACTGGCCGCCAAACAGATCGATGCCACCTGGGGCCTGTCGAGCCTGCTCTCGCTGCGTGAGCGCGGCCTGGTGGAACTGCCGGTCAACTCGCGCGACCTGCAGGGCGCCGGCAGCACCCAGGCGGTGCTGCTGGGGACCGGTGAGTTCATCCGGCAGCACCCGGACCTGGTGCAACGACTGGTCAATGCCCAGGAGCAGGCCAGCCGTTGGCTGCGCGACGAACACAACCGCAGTGCCTACGTCGACCTGGTGGCGAGCAATGCCAACTGGCCGCGCAACATCCTCAGCGACGATTTGGCCAAGGAAGACCTGGCCCATTACTTCGACCCGCGCCTTGACGCCGACTTCGTCGCCCAGTTGCAGCAGGGCGTCGACCTTGCCGCCAAGGAACGCCTGATCCGCCGTGGTTTCCAGGTCGCCGACTGGATAGAGCCGCGCTTCCTCGATACCGCCTTGCAACAGCAACACGCCACACAAGCTGCCCGCTAACCGACACCCCGACAAAAACCATGAGGACCCTGACCATGAGCAACGCTGCACTGGCCACCGCGCCGCACGCCCTCGAACTTGATGTCCACCCGGTCGCCGGCCGTATCGGCGCCGAAATACGCGGGGTCAAACTGTCCCCCGACCTCGATGCCGCCACAGTCGAGGCCATCCAGGCTGCGTTGGTGCGGCACAAGGTCATCTTCTTCCGTGGCCAGACCCACCTGGACGATCAAAGCCAGGAAGGTTTTGCCAAGCTGCTGGGCGAGCCGGTCGCTCACCCCACCGTGCCAGTGGTCGACGGTACCCGCTACCTGCTCCAGCTCGATGGCGCCCAAGGGCAGCGGGCCAACTCCTGGCACACCGATGTGACCTTCGTAGAGGCCTACCCCAAGGCCTCGATCCTGCGCAGTGTGGTGGCCCCTGCGTCGGGCGGCGATACTGTATGGGCCAATACCGCTGCGGCCTATCAGGAGTTGCCCGAGCCCCTGCGCGAGCTGGCCGACAAGCTGTGGGCGGTGCACAGCAACGAGTACGACTATGCCAGCCTCAAGCCCGATATCGACCCTGCCAAACTCGAGCGTCATCGCAAAGTGTTCACCTCGACGGTGTATGAGACCGAGCACCCGGTGGTGCGAGTGCACCCGATCAGCGGTGAGCGGGCGCTGCAGCTGGGGCATTTCGTCAAACGCATCAAGGGCTATTCGCTGGCCGATTCGCAGCACTTGTTCGCGGTGCTGCAAGGGCATGTCACGCGCCTTGAGAACACCGTGCGCTGGCGCTGGGAGGCGGGCGATGTGGCTATCTGGGATAACCGTGCGACACAGCACTACGCGGTGGATGATTATGGGACCCAGCCACGTATCGTGCGCCGGGTAACGCTGGCCGGTGAAGTGCCGGTGGGCGTGGATGGCCAACTGAGCCGTACTACGCGTAAAGGCTGAAACCCGCTTGCCGGCTCCACCAGGTGCAGCGCTCAGCCCGGAGGCAGCGCGATACCTGGGGAGCCAGCTTGCCAATTCGGGGGGCAGAACCCCAGCCGACTAGCCGTCGGTATCACAGGCAATCAACTGCCTCACCATCCCTTGCGCCAACGGCGACAACCCATACCCCACGCGGCTTACCACCCCATAGCGGGTATAAAACGATTCTTCCTGTTCCGGCGCCAGGTCTGCCAGTTGCAGCCCCACCAGCCCATGCCCCGCCTGATAGGGGCGCAGGTTGGCACTGCAGGCTATGCCGATGGTGTCCGAATGCATCACCACGTTAAGCAGTGCATAGCCATGCTCGCACTCGACCGTGGGCAGAAAGTCCTGCCTGCCGCTGAGGTCGCTGAGGATCTTGCGGATGTTCGGCGGGCGGAAGGTGGTTGCCAGTGGGTAATCGAACACATCCCGCGCATTCACCTGGCTGCGCGCTGTGAGCGGGTGCCCCGCGCGGCAGCAGAAATGCCAGCGCTGGGGGGCCAGCTTGTGTACGCGGTAGTCCGGGTCGGACTCGAACTGACGGGTATCGGCCACGAAGAACTCGATCTCTTCGGCCACCAGCTTGCGGTTCAACGCTTGCCAGTTATCCACCTGAAAGCAGGTGCGCGCCGCCGGGTATTCGGCGACGAAGCGCGCCACTGCACGTGGCACCAGGCCGCCAGCCGGCGCAGGGCCTGAGCCGAAACGCACGACCCCGGTGGTGGCACCGTTGAACTGATGGATCTCGTTGACCAGGTTGTGCGCGCCATGGACCAGGCGCCGCGAATGTTCCAGCACCAGCAAGCCCTGACGGGTGGGTGCAAGCTCCTTGCTGGCGCGGTCGACCAGTCGGCAGCCGACATTATGCTCCAGGGTCTGGATGCTGCGGCTGAAGGCCGATTGCGACAAGTTCACCGCCGCTGCCGCAGCAACGAAACTGCGGTGTTCGACAAGGGCGATGAAGTGGCGAAGCTGGCGGAGGTCGATATGCATTTTCTACATGAAAACTTTCGGTCGAATGCAATTGATGAACAGGGTGTGCCCCCTTATAAAGGGAACTACTTATTCCACAAAATATGAATTACAAATATTTATATATCTTAAAAGAATATAAGCCCATCTGACCGCGATTCGGTTCCGCCAACGGAAATGCTCGCCAGGGCCCATGCCTAAAGGAGCATTTGCATGTCCCGACTTTCCCGTTGGCCGGCGCGCGCGTCGCGGTTCACCCTGCAACCCCTGGCAGCTGGCGTGCTGCTGGCGGCTGCCAATGGCAGCTTCGCCGACGAGCCCGTTGCCGCCACCCCTGCGCTGGAGCAGGACGCCAAGCTTGGCACTGTCACGGTCAATGCACGCCGCCGCGAGGAAACGGCGCAGAGCGTGCCTACGCCAATCAGTGTGCTCAACAGCGAAACCCTGGAAACCCAGCGCATCTACCGTGTGCAGGACCTGCAACAGTTGGTACCGAGCACCAACGTCGCCTATGTGCATGCACGCCAGTCGAGCATTTCGATCCGTGGCCTGGGCAACAACCCGGCCAGCGATGGCCTGGAGGGCAGCGTTGGCATCTACCTGGACAACGTCTACCTGGGGCGCCCCGGCATGGCGGTGTTCGACCTGCTCGATGTGGAACAACTGGAAGTGCTGCGCGGCCCGCAGGGCACGCTGTTTGGCAAGAACACCACGGCGGGGGTGCTGAACATCACAACGCGCAAGCCCACCTTCCACCGCGAGGGCAGCGTTCAGCAGTCCATCGGCGAGGATGGTTACCTGCAGACCCAAGGCAGTTTCTCCGGGCCGATCAGTGACACCCTGGCCGGCCGCATCAGCGCGTACCACACGCAAGACGACGGCTACGTCAAGAACATCCACAACGGCGACGACCTCAATGGCGGCAAACGCCAGGGTTTTCGTACTCAGTTGCTGTTCAAACCGAGCGAAACCTTCAACCTACGCTGGATCGGTGAGTACAACGAGGAGGACTCCAACAACGGCATCCTCAGCCTCTACAGCACCGGGCCGACCCTCAATGGTGTCAATCGTTACGAAAGCCTGGCCGCCCAGGCCGGCGCCACACTGGTGTCGGGCAAGGACCGCAAAGTCAACTTCGATGCCGACCAGCAGGTTACCGTGTTCCAGGGCGGTACCTCGGTAGAAGCCAACTGGACCCTGCCCAACGACTTCACCCTGACCTCGATCACCGCCTACCGCTGGTGGGACTTCACCCCACGCAACGACGATGGCCTCAACGTACCGGTGTTCTACAGCGCCGGTGTGTCGGTGCGCGACAAGCAGTACTCGCAGGAAATCCGCCTGGCCTCGCCGACCGGAGGCGCGTTCGACTACGTGCTCGGGGCCTACTACTTCAAGCAGGACCTGGACAACAAGTCGTTCACTTATTACGGCCCGCAGGCAGACATCTGGAACCTCACCCCGGCCGGCGCGCTGAACAACGTCAACACCGTCGGTAACGGGCACATCGATACCGATAGCTATGCCCTGTTTGCCCAAGGCACCTGGCACGTCACCGACCGCCTGGACTTTACCGCTGGCGTGCGTGGCACCTATGAGCAGAAGAGCGCCTGGGTGACCCGTGATGCCCCAGCGGGCGGGGCGCCTGTGACGGGAGCTGCCGCTGCGGCGCGCCAGGGCAGGGTGGGGGCATACGACTCGGGCGACCTCAACCAGTACAGCTTCAGCCCCTCAGGCCTGCTGGGGCTGAGCTACCGCTTCAATGAGCAGTTGCTGGGCTATGCGACCCTGACCCATGGCGAGAAGTCCGGCGGCATCAACCTCACGGTCGGCGCAGCGCCAAGGCTGGGCACCGATTCGCTGCTGGTGGGCACCGAGCGGGTCAACAATGCCGAAGTGGGCCTCAAGAGCACCCTGTTCGACGACCGCTTGCAGCTCAATACCAACCTGTTCTGGGCCGAGGTGCATGGTTACCAGGCCAACGTGTACGACCAGATCAACCGCGTGCAGTACCTGGCCAACGCCGGCCGCGTGCGCTCCCGAGGGCTGGAGTTCGAGGCCACGGCGCTGCCGATCCGCGGCCTGACCCTCAACTTCAATGGCTCGTGGAACGACGTGCGTTACACCGAGTACGACGATGCACCGTGCCCGCCAGAGGTGAGCCTGGCCAATGCCAGCGCCACGTGCGACCTGTCCGGCCACCAAGTGGTCGGCGCTTCCAAGTACATCGCCAACCTCAACGGCCAATACAAATGGCAGCTGGCCGAGCACGTCGAGCCCTACGTCACCGCCAGCTATGCCTTCCGTTCCAAGGCGGTTGGCACCATCGACGATTCCGATTTCGGCCAGATCCCCAGCTACGCGCTGGTCAACCTGTCCACCGGCGTGCGCCTGGACCAGGGCGACGGTGTGCTCGACCTGTCGCTGTGGGTGAAGAACGCCGGCGACAAGACCTACTTCACCAGCCTGTGGAACTCCGCCAACGGCGGTTATGCCGGCGTGCTCGGTACCCCACGCACCTTCGGCGCCACCGCCCGATACGACTTCTGAGTACAAGGAGCTTTGCCATGAATGCCAAGACCGAAACCCCTGCACTGCCCGAGGGCGCCTGCCTGACCGCCAGCGTGCCCGCACGTGACGAAGCGCTGCTCGGCGATGTGCTGGTCAACCCGTACCGCCTGGCGCCGCTGACGGCGATCATCCGCGACGGCGGGCGTACCTTGAGCGCTGCCCATGTGCGGGTGCTGGGGCGTGGCGAGCGGGGGGTGGATATCGCTTACGACGTGGCCGACCGTTCGTTGTGGACCTACGGCGGCATCCCGGTGTTCGGGCTGTACCCGGACCACGTCAACCAGGTGGAAGTGACCTACAAGCTCGATGGCGAACGCGTTCGCGAGCGCTACCAGATCTACGCCCCGGCCGTGCGTCTGCCGGTGGTGGCGAAACAGACCGCCGCTTTGCCGCAGGTCGAGCCAATCAAGGTCGCACCGGGCTTCGAGCACCGCCTTTACCTGTTCAACCACCTGCTCGGTGACATCCCCGGTGGCCGAGCCTTCAAGTGGAATGGCCTGGGCGGTGCTGCCGAATGGGACCAGGTGGGCAACAACTGGATTGCCGACAGCAACGGCGATGTGCGCTGGTACCTGGATATCGAGCAGATCCACGATTCCAACCGCCGCGACGGCCTGGGCGGCACCATGGGCTTCCAGCAGACCCGCGATGGCAAGCTGATCTGGGGGCAAGGCCAGACCTACTCCAAGTACGACCTGCTGGGGCGGCGCATCTGGCAGCGCAGCCTGCCGGACAAGTTTGCCGACTTCTCCCACGAGATCCGCGAGACGGCCCAGGGTACCTACCTGCTGCGGGTGGGCACCAGCGATTACCGCCGCCCGGACGGCAAGCGCGTGCGTTCGATTCGCGACCATATCATCGAGGTCAACGAGGCAGGGGACGTGCTGGACTTCTGGGACCTGAACCAGATCCTCGACCCCTATCGCGGCGATTTGCTGGAAACCCTGGGCAAGGCCGCCATTCAACTGCCCGATGGGGTAGAGAAACAAGATGACCGCCTGGCCAATGAGCTGGCTGAAGGCGACCTGCCGTTCGGCGACACCCCGGGCGTGGGCACCGGTCGCAACTGGGCGCACGTCAATGCCATCGACTACGATGCCGATGACGACAGCATTATCGTTTCAGCTCGCCACCAAGGTGTGGTGAAGATCGGTCGCGACAAGGCGGTGAAGTGGATTCTCGCCTCGCCGCAGGGCTGGCCACAACGGCTGCAGGACAAGGTGCTCAAACCGGTTGTGGGCGAAGGCTTCGACTGGTCCTGGACCCAACACACCGCGTGGCTTACCGGCAAAGGCACGCTGACGGTATTCGACAACGGCTGGGGGCGGGACTTTGCGCCGACCAAGCTCACCGGCAATTACAGCCGTGCCGTGGAATACAGGATCGACGAGGCCAAGGGTACGGTCGAGCAGGTCTGGGAATACGGCAAGGAACGTGGCGATGAGTGGTACAGCCCGATCACGTCGGTGGTGGCCTACCGACCCGAGACCGACACCCAGTTCATCTATTCGGCATCGGTGAATTACCTCACGCCGGAAAAACTTACCACCACCGTCCTCAATGAGGTACGCCGGGGGACCCAGGAGGTGTTGGTGGAGCTGAAGGTGCATAGCCGACAGCCGGGCAGTGTCGGGTACCGGGCGCTGGTGATTGACCTGGCCAAGGCCTTCTGAATGTCCCCTTCGGGAGGGCCGTCGGTCCTCCCTTCACATTTCTTTCAGCTCAATCGTCTACCCTGTACTGGCCCTCAAGCGTGGGGGCCTATGGGCGCCGGCTTGCCGGCAATAGGGCCGATTGCAGCTCCGCTCATCACGATATTTCGCCAGGCTGTTCAACCATTCGTTCTTTTTTTCGAACAGCCTATTGTCCTATACCCCAGCAGCCGCTTAGCATTCGTTTGAGATTTCAAACGCTCGATGCCCTGCCTTGGGCGCTTTTCAACAATCAACAATTCGGGAAGCCGACATGCAGCTCAAAGACGCTCAGTTGTTCCGCCAGCAAGCCTTCATCAACGGTGAGTGGCTGGATGCGGACAGCGGCCAGACCATCAAGGTGACCAACCCGGCCACCGGTGAAGTCATCGGTACCGTGCCGAAGATGGGCACCGCGGAAACCCGCCGCGCCATCGAAGCCGCCGACAAGGCCCTGCCGGCCTGGCGTGCACTGACCGCCAAAGAGCGTTCGGCCAAGCTGCGTCGCTGGTTCGAACTGATGATCGAGAACCAGGACGACCTGGCTCGCCTGATGACCACCGAGCAAGGCAAGCCGCTGGCCGAAGCCAAGGGCGAAATCGCCTACGCCGCGTCGTTCATCGAGTGGTTCGCCGAAGAAGCCAAGCGCGTCTACGGTGACACCATCCCAGGCCACCAGCCAGACAAGCGCCTGATCGTCATCAAGCAGCCGATCGGTGTGACCGCGGCCATCACCCCGTGGAACTTCCCGGCGGCGATGATCACCCGTAAAGCCGGCCCGGCCCTGGCCGCTGGCTGCACCATGGTGCTCAAGCCTGCTTCGCAAACCCCGTATTCCGCCCTGGCCCTGGTCGAGCTGGCTAACCGTGCTGGTATCCCCGCCGGCGTGCTGAGCGTGGTGACCGGCAGCGCTGGCGAAGTGGGTGGCGAGCTGACCGGCAACGCCCTGGTTCGCAAGCTGTCCTTCACCGGCTCGACCGAAATCGGTCGCCAGCTGATGCAGGAATGCGCCAAGGACATCAAGAAGGTTTCCCTGGAGCTGGGTGGCAACGCCCCGTTCATCGTGTTCGACGACGCCGACCTGGACAAGGCGGTCGAGGGCGCGATCATCTCCAAGTACCGCAACAACGGCCAGACCTGCGTCTGCGCCAACCGCATCTACGTGCAGGACGGTGTCTACGATGCCTTCGCCGAGAAGCTCAAGGCCGCTGTAGCCAAGCTCAAGATCGGCAACGGTCTGGAAGATGGCACCACCACTGGCCCGCTGATCGACGGCAAGGCTGTCGCCAAGGTCCAGGAACACATCGAGGACGCCGTATCCAAGGGCGCCAAGGTACTGTCCGGCGGCAAGCTGATCGAAGGCAACTTCTTCGAGCCGACCATCCTGGTCGACGTGCCGAAGACTGCCGCGGTCGCCAAGGAAGAGACCTTCGGCCCACTGGCGCCGCTGTTCCGCTTCAAAGACGAAGCTGAAGTCATCGCCATGTCCAACGACACCGAATTCGGCCTGGCCTCGTACTTCTACGCCCGTGACATGAGCCGTGTGTTCCGTGTTGCCGAGGCCCTGGAATACGGCATGGTCGGCATCAACACCGGCCT
The DNA here is from genome assembly GCF_021602025.1 of Pseudomonas ceruminis. Classification (GTDB taxonomy): domain Bacteria; phylum Pseudomonadota; class Gammaproteobacteria; order Pseudomonadales; family Pseudomonadaceae; genus Aquipseudomonas; species Aquipseudomonas ceruminis. The sequence goes on along the minus strand of NZ_BQHW01000025.1, from coordinate 44,525 downwards.
GATTTCCAACGAAGTCGCGCCGTTCGGCGGCATCAAGGCCTCGGGCCTGGGCCGTGAAGGTTCCAAGTACGGTATCGAGGACTACCTCGAGATCAAGTACCTGTGCATCAGCGTGTGATGCGCTAACGCTTTTACCTCTGCCAGCGGGGCGCGAGAGCGACGTCTCGCTGGCCTTTTTGACATAGCGGTACCTGGTGGCCAGGGCGTCTTTGACAGTCGATCAACGAATACTGATCAAAGGCTTACCCAGCCACCCCCGAATAAAAGCGCCGCCGATCGGCGCAAATGAGGGCATTATGAGCAAGACCAACGAATCCTTGATGCAACGTCGTGTCGCCGCCGTCCCACGTGGCGTTGGCCAGATCCACCCGATCTTCGTAGAAAGCGCGAAGAACTCGACCGTGATCGACGTTGAAGGCCGCGAACTGATCGACTTCGCGGGCGGCATCGCCGTACTGAACACCGGCCACCTGCACCCGAAAGTGGTTGCCGCTGTTCAAGAGCAGCTGACCAAAGTCAGCCACACCTGCTTCCAGGTGCTGGCCTACGAGCCTTACGTAGAGCTGTGCGAGAAGATCAACAAGCTGGTCCCAGGCGACTTCGACAAGAAGACCCTGCTGGTCACCTCCGGCTCCGAAGCCGTTGAAAACGCCATCAAGATCGCCCGTGCTGCCACTGGCCGCGCTGGCGTCATCGCCTTCACCGGCGGCTACCACGGCCGTACCATGATGACCCTGGGCCTGACCGGCAAGGTCGTACCGTACTCCGCTGGCATGGGCCTGATGCCAGGCGGCATCTTCCGCGCCCTGTTCCCGAGCGAACTGCACGGTGTGAGCGTTGACGACGCCATCGCTTCGATCGAGCGCATCTTCAAGAACGACGCCGAGCCGCGTGACATTGCCGCGATCATCCTCGAGCCGGTACAAGGCGAAGGCGGTTTCCTGCCAGCGCCAAAAGAGCTGATGAAGCGCCTGCGCGAGCTGTGCGACAAGCACGGTATCCTGCTGATCGCCGACGAAGTACAGACTGGCGCTGGCCGTACCGGCACCTTCTTCGCCATGGAACAGATGGGCGTCACGCCTGACCTGACCACCTTCGCCAAGTCCATCGCTGGCGGCTTCCCGCTGGCCGGTGTATGCGGCAAGGCCGAGTACATGGACGCCATCGCGCCAGGTGGCCTGGGCGGTACCTACGCCGGTTCGCCGATCGCTTGCGCCGCGGCCCTGGCCGTTATCCAAGTGTTCGAGGAAGAGAAGCTGCTGGACCGCAGCAAGGCTGTGGGTGAGCGCCTGACCACCGGCCTGCGCCAGATCCAGCAGAAGCACCCGATCATCGGTGACGTGCGTGGTCTGGGCTCGATGATCGCTGTGGAAGTCTTCGAAAAAGGCACCCACACCCCGAACGCTGCTGCCGTTGCCCAAGTGGTTGCCAAGGCGCGTGACAAGGGTCTGATCCTGCTGTCCTGCGGCACCTACGGCAACGTCCTGCGTATCCTGGTACCGCTGACCGCCGAAGACGCGCTGCTGGACAAAGGCCTGGCAATCATCGAAGAGTGCTTCGCTGAACTGGCCTGATGTGACGCGTTTCATAAAAAAACCCGCCTAGGCGGGTTTTTTTTATGCCCAATGAAGGTCCATGACGCTATGGTTGTGGGAGGACTTGCCTTGGAAGCAGCAACGGATTGCGTGTCAGGATATTCAGGAGTTGGCCATGAGCGCTGCAGACCCCACCCCACCTTGCGTATTGATTGTCGAGGGCGACCCCTGGGTGCGCGACATGTTGCGCGAGATGCTGCTCAGCGTTCGCTGTGATGCACGGCTGCAGGTTTGTGCCGATGGCACCCAGGCACTCACCGCATTGGCCAGCAAGCCCGACCTTATCATCGCCGCCCGCGAATTGGCGGGCGTCGATGGCCTGGACCTGTTGCGCAAAGTGCGCGCCAAGGGGCCGGGTCTGCCGTTCATTCTCATGAGTAACCGCAGCGACAGCGCCAGCGTGCGTGAGGCATTGCCGTTGCACCCTACGGCTTATCTGAGCAAGCCGTTGAACATGGATAACCTGCGCAAGCGCCTGGAGGAGTTGCTGCTGGCCGTAGGCGAGCAGATCGCCTGCCCGGTGCCGCCGCTGCAGCCTGGGGCCAGCCTGCCAGCGTTCCTGGAGCAACGCCGCGCCACTGCCGACGGGGGGCCGTTGTTCACTGACGTGCAGGTGGCGATCAAGCGTGCGCTCAACCCTCAGGGGTTGAACCTCAAGGTACTGGAAGAGGAAGTGCGCAACGACCCCCAGATCACCGCCGTGCTGATCGCCGCCGCCAACAGCGCTGCGCTGCACCGCGATGCGCCAGTGCAAACGTTGTTGCAGGCGCTGAACAAGCTTGGCAGCACCCAGAGCATGAACCTGATCCTGGGCCTCACGCTCAAGCGCAGTGCGCGCCTGAGCGACCCTTTGCTGGCCAGGCACGCGGCGCATTTCTGGGACCTGTCGCTGCACACCGCCGAATATGCCCGTTCGCTGGCGCGCATGCTTGAGCTGGACGAAGAGCGTTGCTATTGCGCAGGGCTGTTGCACTGCCTGGGTGACCTGGCCGTGCTGCGCTGCCTGCAGGAGTGGCGCCTGGCTGGTGGTGAGCTGGACGAGGACCAGGTGCAGTTGTCACTCAATGAATTCGGCGCGGCGTTCGGCTCGGCATTGCGCACCCGCTGGCGCTTGCCGCTGAGCCTGCGTGAGCTGATCGCGGCAATCTATCAGTTGGGCGGCGGTGTGTATTCGCGGGAGATCCTGGCCATGAACCTGGCTGGGCAACTGGCGCAGTTGCCGGCGGAGCAAGGGTTGGAGAAGGTGGCTAACAACAAGACTGCGCGGTTGCTCAAGGTCGGGCTGGCGCAGTTGAGCCGGCTGCGCAAGGTAGATGGCCCTGTGGGTAAGCCGCAGAATGACGCGAACGCTCCGGTCGTTGAAGTCAGCGATGAGCAGCCACCTGGGCCTGAAACGCAGATTCCGACCTGAGGCTGTGGGGCCCTGCTCACCCACGTACTATCTGATTTTTCCCCTGCCGCTTGGCCCGGTACATCGCTTCATCCGCGCGGGCAAACAGGCTGTCCAGCGAGCCGTCCTCGTCCGTCAAGCCGGTCAGTCCCTGGCTCACCGTGACCCCATACGCCTGCCCGCCATGGCGGAAGCTCAGGCGCTCGATCTCTCGCTGCAGGCGCTCGGCGATCTGTTCCGCAGCCTGTGCGCTACAGCCAGGAAACACCGCCGCGAACTCTTCACCACCAATGCGCCCGAACAGGTCGCCGCGCCGTAGCACGGCCTTGCTGATGTCGGCGATGCGTTGCAGCACCTGGTCACCTTCCTGGTGGCCGAAGCTGTCGTTGACCTGCTTGAAGTCATCGATGTCCAGCAGCAGGAAGGCCAGTGGGCAGCCGTCCTCGCGGGCGCTGTCGAAAGCCTGACGGGCGCATTCGAAGAAGTGCCGGCGGTTGCTGCTCTGGGTGAGCACGTCGGTGGTCGCCAGGTGATGGAGTTCACCTTCGAGCTGCTTTTTTTCGGTGATGTCCTCGGCGATGCCGACGATGATGACCCGCTCGCCATCGAGCTGCTGGTTGATGTAGCACTTGTCACTGAGCCAGCGCACCTGCCCGCTGGCGGTAAGGATGCGGTACTCACGGTCTTCCACCGCTCCTTTGAGCAGCACCTCGGCCAGGCTGCGCTCGGCGTACTCCCGGTCGTCTGGGTAGATGCTGTCCCGCCATTCGTTGAAATCGGCCATGACCAGGCTGGTGGGGCGGCCGAAGATGCGCTCGTAGGCGGGGCTGACATAAAGCACCTTGCGGGTTTCCCAGTCGAATGCCCAAAGCACGGCATTGACGCTGTCCAGCAGTGAGCTGTACAGCTGTTCACGCTCGCTCAGGCGCGCGACTTCACCCTGGGCATGCAGCAAGGCCAGCAAGGTCTGTGCGGATTCAGGAGGAAGTTTGCCGGGCAAGGATGAATTGATGTTCTTGGCCATGTGCACGGAACGGTTCTCGACGGGTGAGCGTGCGGCCAGGGACCGGCCCGCCACGCGGGCGATGTGCCGGGTTTGAGTGAGGGGGACGGTGCGAAGTTCCAGCGGGCACGCCCCGTTGCAGGGCGTGCCGATCAACGGCGATCAGGCGTTGGTGGGACGCAGGGAGTAGGTTTTCAGCTGCGCGGCAAAGTCGTGCAGGGCATGAATACCGCTGGCCTCGGCCTCATGTACCCACTCTTTCATGGCAGCCAGCATGTCGTGACCGTTGGCGCTGGTACGGGCCCAGATCTGCTGCAAGGCCAAGCGCTTTTCGTAGATGGTCTTCAGCGCCTGGCTGTGGGCGAGCATGGTCTCGATGCGCACATGATGGCGGTCTTCCAGCAAGCTGGTTTCGCGCGACAACAGGCGCTTGGCGCGGCGGAAGCGATGGCGCACCGAGGCGTCGACCTTGGTCAGCTCCTGGGTGACCAGCGGAGCGATCACCTGCTTGCGGTACTGGGCCATGATCTGGAAGCGGTTGTTGAGGATGGCCATGGCGGTGTCCATGTCCAGGCTGGCCTTGCCCTCCACACGATGGGCGATGGGCGCGACACGCTGCACCTTGGCCAGGCGCAACAGGCAGAACAGGCGGATCCAGGCCCAGCCCATGTCGAATTCCCAGCGCTTGACCGACAGCTTGGCCGAGTTGGGGTAGGTGTGGTGATTGTTGTGCAACTCTTCGCCACCGATGACGATGCCCCACGGCACCAGGTTGGTGGCGGCGTCACGGCATTCGAAGTTCCGGTAGCCGACCGCATGGCCCAGGCCATTGACCACGCCGGCAGCCCAGAATGGAATCCACATCATCTGCACCGCCCAGATGGTGATGCCGAGGGTGCCGAACAGCAGCAGGTCGAGCACCGCCATCAGCGCGATACCACCAAACTTGTAACGCGAATAGACGTTGCGCTCGATCCAGTCATCGGGGCAGTTCTTGCCGTAGATGCGCAGCGTTTCTGGGTTGCGCGCCTCTTCGCGGTACAGTTCGGCGCCTTTGCGCAGGACCGTGCCCAGGCCTTTGTACACCGGGCTGTGCGGGTCATCGGGGGTTTCGCACTTGGCGTGGTGCTTGCGGTGGACAGCGGTCCACTCGCGGGTGTTCTGCGCCGTGGTCAGCCACAGCCAGAAGCGGAAGAAATGCTTGAGCGCGCCATTGAGCTCCAGGGCACGGTGGGCGGAATAGCGGTGCAGGTAAAGGGTGACGCTGACGATGGTCACGTGCGTCATGAGCAGGGTAACGCCAACCAGTTGCCAGGCCGACAAGTCGAGCAGACCGTTGTACCACATAGGTGTAAAAACCCTCGGAGACACAGGAGGAGGTTGTGATTATCCCTTGGTGGGGAAATAAAACCAGTCACCCGTTCAGATAGGGCGTCACGGCATGTTTCTGCCTTTATAATGCCCCATTCTTTTTCATGGGCTTTTTCCCCCGACATGTCTGTTTCTGTTCGCGACGCCTTGCGCATGGCCGCGCTGTATGTGGTGCTCTCGATCCTCTGGTTGGTGCTGTCGGAGGTGGTACTGCGCAGTATGTCTGAAGACCCGCTGGCATTGACCGTGGGGCGGCAGATCAATGTAGTGGTGTGGGTACTGGTCAGTGCGCTGCTGATCTTCGTTTCCCGCGCCCGCCTGCTCAACTTCATCGGCGTCGGTGCGCGCCTGCGCAGTGAGGATCGCGAGCGCCTGCGCATGGCCGCGGCAGTATTTGACAGCACGCTTGAAGGCGTACTGGTGACCGACCGTCAGGGCCTGATCGTGCACGTCAACCGCGCGTTCATGCGTATCACCGGCTATCAACAGGACGAAGTGCTCGGCCAGCGCCCGAGCAAGTTCAAGTCCGGCCGCCACGGCGCACCGTTCTATCAGCAGATCTTCGCCACGCTGGCCGAGAAGGGCGAATGGAGCGGCGAGATCTGGAACCGGCGCAAGAGCGGCGAAATCTATCCACAGTGGCAGACGATCTGCGCCATCCGTGACGACAGCGGTGAACTGACCCATTACGTGGCCGTGTTCAGCGATATCAGTGCCATCCGCCATACCGAGCAGGAACTGGCCTACCTGGCCCACCACGACCCGCTCACCGGCCTGCCCAACCGCTTGCTGTTCAACGACCGCCTCGAGCAGGCCCTGGCCTCGGCGCAGGCCAACAAGCGGGGCTGCGCCTTGTTGCTGCTCGACCTGGATCATTTCCAGAGCATCAACGATGGGCTGGGCCATACCATTGGCGACCAACTGCTCAAGCTGGTAGGCGAGCGGCTGAACGAGGAGCTGGGCAGCGGCGTGACCCTGGCACGCCTGGGCGGCGATGAGTTCGGCGTGCTGGCAGAGAACTGCCAACAGGTCGGCCAGGCCGGCAAGCTGGCCCAGACCCTCATCGAACGCATGCGCGAACCCTTCGAATTCGAAGGGCATCGGCTGTTCATCAGCGTCAGCGTGGGCATCAGCCTGTTCCCAAGCGATGCCTTGAGCGCCGAGCAGTTGCTGCGCAACGCTGACTCCGCGTTGTTCAAGGCCAAGACCAATGGCCGGGCCTGTTACGCGTTGTACACCGAAGAGCTGACAGCCCACGCCCAGCACCGTGTGGAAACGGCAGGCGAGTTGCGTCGGGCGCTGGCGCAGCACGAGCTGCGGGTGTTCTTCCAGCCGGTACACGACTTGTTCACGTCGAGGATGGTCGGGGTGGAAGCGCTGGTCCGCTGGCAGCACCCGTTGCGTGGCCTGGTGCCGCCCGGGGCGTTTATCCCCATCGCCGAGCGGTCCGGGTTGATTGCCGAAATCGATGCCTGGGTGCTGCGCCAGGCGTGCCAGCAGATGGTTCAGTGGCAAGCTGACGGGCGCGAGCTGACGTTCGTCGCGGTGAACATCTCCAGCCGGCTGTTTGGCCAGCGGGACTTGTACCAGCAGGTGGCCGACGTGCTGCATGACACTGGGCTGGATCCGGCCTTGCTGGAGTTGGAAGTGACCGAAAGCGCGGTGATGGAAGACCCGGAAGTCGCGCTGGAGCAGTTGCACCGGTTGCGCGAGCTGGGCCTGAGCCTGGCCATCGATGACTTCGGCACCGGTTATTCGTCACTGCTGCGGCTCAAGCGCCTGCCGGTACAGAAGCTGAAGATCGACCAGGGTTTCGTCGCCGGGCTGCCACTGGATGATGATGACATCGCCATTGTGCGGGTGATTATCGCCCTGGCCCGAAGCATGGGCATGCAGGTGCATGCCGAGGGCATCGAGCAAGCCGAGCAGGCCAGGTTCCTGCTCGAGCAGCAGTGCCAGCTGGGGCAGGGGTACTGGTTTGGGCGGCCGGTGCCGGCGGCGGAACTGCACTGGGATTGAGCAGGCGGCTTCGCGCCCCTTCACCGACTTGCCGGGATGGGGCGCGAAGCCGCCCTTGGCCTAGCGCTTGTTCAAGCCCTTCGCCAACCGATCACCCCCCACCTGAATCACCGCCACCAACGCCACCAGCATGGCGATCACGGTCAGCATGATCTGGCTGTCGAAGCGCTGATACCCATACCGATAGGCAATATCCCCCAAGCCCCCGGCACCGATCGCCCCGGCCATGGCCGACGAGTTGATCAGGGTCACCAAGGTGATGGTGAAGCCACCCACGATCCCCGGCAGCGCCTCGGGCAGCAGCACATGCCAAACGATGTGCCAGCGCCGGCAGCCCATGGCCTGGGCGGCTTCCACCAGGCCATGGTCAACCTCACGCAGGCTCACCTCGGCAATGCGTGCGAAGAACGGCGTGGCGGCGATGGTCAGTGGCACGACCGCGGCCCATACGCCATAGGTGGTGCCGACTACCAGGCGGGTGAACGGGATCAGCGCGACCATCAGGATCAGGAACGGGATGGAGCGGAACAGGTTGACGAAAGCACCCAGCACCCGGTTCAACAGCGGTGCCTCGAAGATGCCGCCCTTGTCGCTGGTCACCAGCAGTACTGCCATGGGCACGCCCACCAGCAGGGCAATCAGCGAAGAGACGCCGACCATCAACAGGGTGTCGAGCAAGCCCTCGAGCAAACGATCAAACCACATGGCCCAGTACCTCTACGTCTTCAGCCCAACGGCGGGCACGTTCGAGCAATTGATGGGTGTCGTGGGGTGAACCCTGGACCGATACGATCAGTTGCCCAAGGGCATGCTCACCGATGGTTTCCACGCCACCCTGGAGCAGGCGCACGCGGCCGCCCAGGTCATTGAACAGGTCCGACAGCGCGGGCTCACCGAGCACCGAAAGTTTGAGCACCACCGCGCTGTCACGGCCCGCCGGGCTTGCGCGCAGGCTTGCCTGCAACGCCGCAGGCAGCTTGGCCTGCAACGGTGCCAGCAGGGTACGGGTGACCTCATGACGCGGCGTGCCGAACACTCGCCAGACCTCGCCCTGCTCGACGACTTCACCGCGTTCGAGCACCACGACACGGTGGCAGATGTCGCGAATCACGGCCATTTCGTGGGTAATCAGCACCACCGTGAGGCCCAGGCGCCGGTTGATGTCGCGCAGCAGCTCGAGGATCGAGGCCGTGGTTTCTGGGTCCAGTGCCGAGGTGGCCTCGTCGCACAGGAGAATGTCGGGGTCATGCACCAACGCCCGGGCGATACCGACCCGCTGCTTCTGGCCGCCAGACAACTGCGCGGGATAGACGTGATGCTTTTCCTGCAGGCCGACCAGTTCGAGCAGCTCGCGCACCTTGCGCTGGCGTTCGGCCTTGGCCACGCCGGCCACTTTCAGCGGCAGTTCGACGTTCTGCCACACGGTCTTGGCCGACATCAGGTTGAAGTGCTGGAAGATCATGCCGATGCGGCGGCGCAGCGCCACCAGGCGGTCTTCATCGTACGACCCGATGTCGACCTGGTCGATCAGTACCCGGCCCTCGCTGGGTTGTTCCAGGCGATTGATGGTGCGCAGCAGCGACGATTTTCCTGCGCCGCTGCGGCCGATGATGCCGAAGATTTCCCCTTTGCGGATGTTCAGGTCGATGCCTTGCAACGCTGGCTGCGCCTGGCCCGGGTAGGTCTTGCCGAGGCCAACGAAGCGGACATGGGCTTCGTTGACCTCTGGACGCAAGGCCTGCTCCCGAGCCGGTGGCGGCGCGGTTTGAGCGGTGGGCGCCCTGAGGGCGCTGGCCGGGCTCATGTCAGCCTTCCCAGCCGGCTTGGTAGAGGCTGCCATGGGCCTTGTTCAGCGCTGCGCGCACGGCTGGCGAATGCTGGTAGATGTCAACGAACTTGGCCAGGCGCGGGTCGTCCTTGCTTTGCGGGCGAATGACGAACTGGATCACGTACTCCTTGTTTTCCAGGCCGTCGAACAGCAGTGCCGAGGTGGCGTCGAAGGTGTTGGCCAGGCGGATATAGGCCGGGTAGCCCTGCACCAGGTCGGCATCGTCATAGGCGCGCACCAGTTGCACGGCTTCCACCTGGAGGATTTTCAGCTTCTTGGGGTTGGCGACGATATCGTCCTCGGTGGCCTTGTAGCCCACCCCGGGCTTGAGCGTGATCAACCCAGCCTTGGCCAGCAGCTGCAAGCCGCGGCCACTGTTGATCGGGTCGTTGGCAATGGCCACGCTGGCGCCTTCGGGCAGTTCGGCGAAGCTTTTGTACTTCTTCGAGTAGAGCCCGACGTTGTTGATGATGCCGGGGGCGAACGGCACCAGGTTGAAGCCAGCTGCGGCCTTGGCGTTTTCCAGGAAGGGGATGTGCTGGAAGTAGTTCACGTCGATGTCGCCGCTGTTGAGGCTGACATTGGGTGCGATCCAGTCACTGAACTCGATCAGCTTCACCTCAAGGCCCTGCTTGTGGGCTTCTTCCACTGCGGCTTCCAGCGGAATGGCGAAGGCAGCGGTGGTGCCCACCTTCAGCGGCTCGGCAGCCAGGGCCACGCCGGCCAGGCCAAGGGTGAGGGCGAGGGCCGCGACGGGCCGGAACAGGTTCTCAAGCATGATGCGGGACTCCAGTCTTGGCAGGGGTGGCGGCGTGGCGGTAGCGCGAGCCGGGGTGGTCGACAGGCAGGTGCGGGTGGTCACTCTGGAACAGCTTTTCGCGCAGGGTGCCTTCGGCGTAGGCGGTTTTGTAGCGGCCGCGCTGTTGCAGTTGCGGGACCACCAGGTCGATGAAGTCCTCGTAGCTTTCGGGGGTGACGGTGCGGGTCAGGTTGAAACCGTCCAGGCCGGTTTCATCGATCCAGGCGATCAGGTGTTCGGCGACCTGTTCGGGTGAGCCGACCAAGGTCACGTAGCGCCCGCCCAGGGCGTGCTGCTCCAGCAGGCGGCGGCGGGTCCAGGCATTTTCCTGTAACTGGCGGGTCGCCGACTGGATGGCGTTGCCCTTGCTGGCGCCGATCGGCTCATCCAGTTCATAGGCGGCAAAGTCGATGCCGGTGGAGGCAGCGAAATGAGCCACGCCGGCTTCGGGGCTGGCATGGCGCAGGTACTCTGCGTACTTGGCCTGTGCCAGCTGCTCGGTGGGGGCAACGATCACCGTGATCCCCATGAAAACCTTGACCGCCTGTGGGTCGCGCCCCGCCGCCTGGGCAGCGGCGCGTACCTTGTCGACCTGGGCGCGGGTGGCGGCTTTGTCCTGGCCGCTGATGAAGACGCATTCGGCATGGTTGCCGGCGAACGCCAGGCCACGCGGCGAGCTGCCCGCCTGGAACAGCACCGGGGTGCGCTGGGGGGAGGGTTCGCACAGGTGGTAGCCCTCGACCTTGTAGAACTCGCCAAGATGGCTGACCTTGCGCACCTTTTCGGGTTCGGCATACACCCGCCGCTGCCGGTCTTCGACCACTGCATCGTCAGCCCAGCTGCCTTCGAGCAGCTTGTACAGCACTTGCAGGTATTCATCGGCCTGGTCGTAGCGGCGGTCGTGCTCGGGTTGGTGCTCCAGGCCCATGGCGCGGGCGGCGCTGTCGAGGTAACCGGTGACGATGTTCCAGCCGACCCGGCCATTGCTCAGGTGGTCAAGGGTGGAAAGCCGCCGGGCGAACAGGTACGGCGCCTCGTAGGTGAGGTTGGCGGTCAGGCCAAAGCCCAGGTGGCGCGTGGCGGCGGCCATGGCCGAGACCAGGAGCAGAGGGTCGTTGACCGGCAGCTGGATGGACTCTTTGAGTGTCACGTCCAGCGACTTGCCGTAGACATCGTAGGTGCCGACGATATCGGCAATGAACAGCCCGTCGAACAGCCCACGTTCCAGCAGGCGCGCCAGGTCGGTCCAGTAGCTGAGGGACTTGTATTGGGTGGAGTTGTCCCGTGGATGGGTCCACAGACCGTGGTTGATATGCCCGATACAGTTCATGTTGAAGGCATTGAGCAAAATCTGCTTGGCCATCAGATGGTCCCCCGGCGCGGTGGGTTTTCGTCGTTGAGGTAGTAGTTGCCGATGGCGTGGTACTTCCAGCGCACCGGGTCGTGCAGGGTGTGTACCCGGGCGTTGCGCCAGTGGCGGTCGAGGTTGTGTTCAGCCAGGGTGGCCTGGCTGCCGGCCAGCTCGAACAGCGTGGTGCTGGCAGCGAGGGAGATCTCGGTACTGATCGCCCGTGCTTCGGCCACTGCAATGGACGCCGCTGCAAGGGTGTCGGCAGTACTGTCGGCCTGAGCACGGTCGAGGTATTCGCCCGCCCGCTCGAGCAACGCCTCGGCGGCGTGCAGGCGGATCGTCAGGTGGCCGAAGCTCTTCAGGGTCAGCGGGTCTTCGCTGGCCTTGTCCAGGCCTGAGTCGACCCACGGCCGGCTACGGGAGCGGACGAAGTGCAGGGCATCTTCATAGGCTGCGCGAGCAATGCCGGTGTCGATGGCCGCGTGAAGAATCTGCGCCAGCGGGCCGACCGGGGTAGGGCGTTCGAAAGCCGATTGAAATGGCACCACGTCCTCGGCGCGGACAAACACGTTGTCGAACACCACCGAGCCACTGCCGGTGGTGCGCTGGCCAAAGCCGCTCCAGTCGTCGATCACCTGCAGGCCGTGGCTGTCTGCGGGTACGAAGGCCAGCAGCTGCACACCGTGTTCATCCACTACCGAGGTCGGGATGCGCTGGGCGTAGAGGGCGCCGGTGGCGTAGAACTTGCGGCCGTTGATGCGGTAGCCGTCGCCGTCGCGGGTCAGGCGGGTAGTGCGGTCATGGGCGGTCTTGGTACCCAGCTCAGCCAGGGCGTTGCCAAAGCGTCGGCCGGCCAGCACTTCGGCGTAAAGGCGTTGCTGTTGTTCGGGGCTGCCGTTTACGCGCAGCACTTCCAGGGCATAGAAGTGGTTTTGCGGTATCTGCCCCAAGGAGGCGTCTGCCTGGGCAATGCGGGCAATGACCTTGGCCAGGGTGACATTGGACACGCCGGCACCGCCAAAGGCCTTGGGCACGCTGATCGCCCACAGGCCGGAGCGGGTGAACAGGTCCAGCTCGGCGTGGGGCAGGCGGCGCTCCCGGTCGCGCAAGATGCTGTCGCGGCGCAGTTGCTCGGCGACCTGCTCGGCGATGGCCAGGGCCTGGGTGTCTGTGGTGATAACGGTTGTTGTCATGGTGTTCTCCGGGGCCTCTGGGGGCCGCTGTGCGGCCCATTCGCGGGGCAAGCCCGCTGCCACAGGTACAGCGTTGACCTCAGGTTTCTTGAGATCTCTGTGGACGCGGGCCTGAGCTGCGAATGGGCTGCACAGCAACCCCAAGGGCCAAATTCAGATCCAGGAATGCCGCGCAGGCAGGGTGCCGTTCAGGTGGTAAGCGCCCACCGCGTGGTACTTCCAGCGCACGGGGTCGTGCAGCGTGTGCACCCGGGCGTTGCGCCAATGGCGGTCGAGGTTGAACTCGGCAAGGGTGGCGCGACTGCCGGCCAGCTCGAACAGCTTCTCGCTGGCTTGCAGCGAGATCTCAGTGGTGAGCACCTTGGCCTCTGCCACGGCAATCGAGGCGCGCGCCGCGGCGGCCGCATCGATGGGGGCGGCATTGACTTCGTCGAGGACCCGCGCAGCCCGGCGCAGCAGCGCCTGGGCAGCGTGCAGCTCGAGTTTCAGGCGGCCGATGTCGGCAATGACGTAAGGGTCATCGCTGGCGCGTTCGACCTTGGCCTCGATCCAGGGTCGCGACTTCTCACGCACGAAGCGGATGGTGTCTTCGATCGCGGCCTCGGCGATGCCGGCATCGATGGCGGCCTGGATCAGTTGCGACCCTGCGCCTTGAATATTGGGCGTGTCGCGCTGGCGCCAGTTGTCGATCACCAGGTCGGCATCGACCGGCACTCGGTCGAGCAACACGGTGCCGCTGGCCGTGGTGCGCTGGCCGAAGCCCGACCAGTCATCGACGATGCGCAGCCCCGGGGAGCCCCGGCGCACGAACGCCAAGCGCTGCCGGCCTTCGTCGTCCAGCGCCTTGACAGCCACCCAGTGGGCGAACAGGGCGCCGGTGGAGTAGAACTTCTCGCCGCTGATGCAATAGCTGTCGCCGTCGCGGGTGATCCGTGCCTTGAGGGTCAGGGTGTCCTTGGTGCCGCGCTCGGGCCCGGCATTGCCGATGCGCCAGCCGTCCAGCACGCTGCGGAAGATCAGCGCCTGCTGCGCCTCGGTGGCAGTCAGGCGCAGCAGCTGCAGCATGCCGAACTGGTTCTGCGGGATCTGCCCCAATGCCGGGTCGGCAGCGCTGATGATGCGGAACACCTCGGCGATGGTCTCGAACGAAACATCGGGGCCGCCATGGGCTTTGGGGACGCTGATACTGCCCAGGCCGCTGCGGGTGAACTGTTCGATCTCGGCCCAGGGTAACTTGCGTTGCTGGTCGCGACGCGCGGCCTGTTCGCGGGCGGCGTCTGCGAGTTCGCGGGCCGCTTGCAGGGCTTCGGCATCGTTGCGCAGTACCTTGGCCGGCAGCAGCAGGGGCGAGCTGTCGAGGTCGCTATGGAAGCGGGTATTTGGCTGGCTGGACATCAGTACCGCTCCTTGGCTGCACTCAATGCCCTGGCGATACGCACTGGGGTGATTGTGATCCTGACCATTCCTAACCTCACAAAGTGGATGCGTCGCTGCAGCTGATGGCGACTGACGTTTGCTGGTCCGGTGGTCCGGTTGATATACCCTAATGGCTTATCAAAAGTTTATGAACTAACTCTTTGGAATATATATAGAAGCGGGATTGGCTTCGCAGAGGTTGGCCCTGTCGCCGGCAAGTTTGCCCCTACCGGCTGCGCAGTGCTTGAAAACCGTGGTGTGCGTGGGGTTGGGCTATTCGGAAGCCGCTGTCCCGAGAAACTTACGCAAGAACTGCCGAGTTCGTTCTTCCCTTGGGCTGGCGAACAACGCTTTGGCTTCGCCCTGTTCCACGATTACGCCCTTGTCGAAGAAGATCACCCGGTTCGCCACATCGCGAGCGAAGCTCATTTCGTGGGTAACGATGATCATGGTGCGTTTTTCCTCGGCCAGGCCGCGGATGGTCGCCAGCACTTCACCGACCAGTTCTGGGTCGAGCGCCGAGGTGGGTTCATCGAACAGGATCACCTCCGGCTCCATGGCCAGTGCCCGGGCGATGGCCACGCGCTGCTGCTGCCCGCCGGACAGGCGCCGGGGGTAGGCGTCTTCCTTGCCTGCCAGGCCGACCTTGGCCAGCAGCGTGCGACCCAGTTCGATGGCCTGGACGCGCGGGGTTTTCTTGACGATCACCGGCCCTTCGATGACGTTTTCCAGCGCGGTACGGTGGGGGAACAGGTTGAAGCTCTGGAACACGAACCCGGCCTGCTGGCGCAAACGGCGAATAGCGCTCTGCTGGCCACCGAGCGGGCGGTTCGCATCGATGCTGATGTCGCCGATCTGGATACGCCCGGCATCGGGTGTTTCCAGCAGGTTGAGGCAGCGCAGGAAGGTGGTCTTGCCCGAGCCACTGGGGCCGATAATGGCCACCACTTCGCCGGGCTGCACGGTCAGGTCGATGCCGTTGAGCACGGTCTGGCCCTTGAACTGCTTGGTCAGGCCTTCTACTACGATCATCTCACTGCTCCTGGTCGTGCTGGTTGACCCGCGCTTCCATGCGGTTCTGGAAGTGCGCGAGGATGCTGCAGAGGATCCAGTAGATCACTGCCACCGCCAGGTACATGGTGAATACCTCGAACGTGCGGGCGGTAATCAGCTGTGCCTGGCGGAACAGCTCCGGCACCTGGATGGTCGCCGCCAGCGCGGTGTCCTTGACCAGCGAGATGAAACTGTTACCCAAGGGCGGCAGTGCGGTACGCAACGCCTGCGGCAGGATCGCCCGGCGCATCGCCTGGGTGCGGGTCATGCCGATGCTGGCGGCAGCTTCCCACTGGCCCCGGTCTATCGAGGAAATGGCCGAACGCAGGATCTCGCAGATGTACGCGGCCATGTTCAACGACAGGCCGATCAGCGATGCCGGGATCGGGTCGAGCTCGATGCCGATCTGCGGCATGCCGAAGTAGATCACGAACAGCTGCACCAGCAGCGGCGTGCCACGGAAGAACGAGACGTAGATGCGTGCCAGCCAGTTCAGCGGCAAGATCTTCGACAGGCGCATCAGTGCCAGGGCAAAGCCCAGCACCAGGCCGAAGAACATGCCGCCGACACTCAGCAGCACGGTGTAACCCGCACCCTTGAGCAGGAAGGGTGCGGAGTCGACAACCAGTTGCAGGCTTTCAGCGATCATTTAGTGACATCGGCACCGAAGTATTTCTCGGACAGCTTGGCCAGCGTGCCGTCGGCTTTGAGCTTGTCCAGCGCCTTGTTGATCGCAGCCAGCAGCTCAGGCTCGCCTTTGCGCAGGGCTACGCCGCTTTCCAGACGCGAGAAGGCATCGCCCGCCAGCTCGGTGTCCTTGGCTTTCTGCGCGTATTCCAGCGCAGCCAGACGGTCGATCAGGATGGCGTCGATGCGGCCGTTGCGCAGGTCGGCGAACTTGCTCGGGTCATCCTCGTAGGTGCGCACGTCCGCTTGCGGCACGTCCTTCTTGACCCACTGTTCGTAGTTGGTGCCCAGGCCCACACCGACCTTCTTGCCTGCCAGGTCTTCGGCCTTGTGGATGTTCAGGTCCGCGGCTTTCTTCTTCAGGATCAGCGCCTGGATGCCGGAGATGGTGTAGGGCTCGGAGAAGTCGTACTTCTTCTTGCGCTCTTCAGAGATGGTCACCTGGTTGATCACCACATCCAGGCGCTTGGACTCCAGAGCGGCGAGGATGCCGTCCCACTTGGTCGGTTGGACCTTGGCCTTGACCCCCAGCTCCTTGGCCAGCAGCTCAGACAGTTCGACCTCGAAGCCTGTCAGCTTGCCATTTTCGTCCTGGAAGCTGAACGGCGGGTAGGTGCCTTCGAGGCCGACGTTGATCACGCCCTTTTCCTGGATGGTCTTGAGTTGTTCGCCTGCGAATGCGTGGCTGAACAGACCCGCGCCCAGCAGAATGGCCAGGCTGGCATTGAGAAGCGGTTTGGCGAATTTCGACATGTCAGGCCCCGCGCTTGTTGTGGTAGTGGTGGGTGGCGACTATAGGGTTGGCCTGTTAGGCCAGGAAATAATAAAAAATTATTTTGTTATTACTTTTTATGTTTTCCCCAGGCGCTTGCTGCTTTGAAGGGTAGGCCAGGATGCCGGGTCCGTCATCGCTGCTTATGCCTGACTTAGCGCAGGATGGAATAAAGCGTTGTTTTTTCCAAGGGGCTGATTTGCCGTAAAGTGGTTTGCAAAATGACTGAATGGCCCTGGCAGGAGATCACCGTGAGCGAACAACCATCATCCGCGCATTGGCAGTTGCAGAGCATCGTCAGCGGCTTGCGCGGCGCCCGTGAGCAGTGGCGCAGCCGCAATGGCCGAAGCATTGGCGAGCAGGGCGGGCGCGAGTTGCCCTCGCGAGAGGCCATGCGGCAGATTCTCGAACAGCTCTGCGGAGCGCTGTTCCCGATGCGCCTGGGGCCGGTCGATCTGCGCGAAGAGAGCGAAGACTTCTACGTTGGCCACACCCTCGATGCCGCGTTGACGGCCTTGCTTGCCCAGGCCCGCCTGGAATTGCGTTACGCGGCACGTCAGAGCAAGGCCGACCTGGCCGCCGTGGATGCCCACGCGCTGCGCCTGATCCAGGATTTTGCCGCCGCCTTGCCGGGCCTGCGGGTGCTACTCGACACCGATGTGCTGGCGGCCTATCACGGCGACCCGGCGGCGCGTAGCGTCGATGAAGTACTGCTGTGCTACCCGGGCATCCTGGCGATCATCCACCACCGCCTGGCTCACCACTTGTACCAGGCGGGCCTGCCGCTGCTGGCGCGGATCAGCTCGGAGCTGGCGCACTCGGCGACTGGCATCGACATCCACCCCGGTGCGCAAATTGGCCCGAGCTTCTTCATAGACCATGGTACGGGTGTGGTCATCGGCGAAACGGCGATCATCGGCGAGGGCGTGCGGATCTATCAGGCCGTGACCCTGGGCGCCAAGCGCTTCCCCAGTGATGAGTCGGGGACGCTGCACAAGGGCCTGGCCCGCCACCCGATCGTCGAGGACGATGTGGTGATCTACGCCGGCGCTACCATCCTGGGGCGGATCACCATTGGCAAGGGTTCGACCATTGGCGGCAATGTGTGGCTAACCCGGAGTGTGCCGGCGCAGAGCAACATCACCCAGGCCAATCTACAGTTGGATTGCCAGGACAAGCATTGACCCGAGGTTTTTTGCCCATACCGACCCTGTCGCCGGCAAGCCGCTTCCCGCAGCGATTGCAACGTGCGTGTGAGCGCTGGCTTGCCGGTGATAGGGCGAACATGGCGCACCGGCCAGCACCCCGGGTCGCATCAAATGCCGATCCATGTTTAACTTGAACGCTTGTTCAACGAAAAAACGCTGGTCCGCTGCCGGTGTTCAACAGGAGGATTCCTTTGCTGAACCCGTTCAATCCGAACCTCACGTCATTCGACGAGGTGCATGAAGCATGACTGCACCGACCCCTTCCCTTGCCAATGGCAAGATCCGCATGAACCCCCCGGTGTTCTATTTTGCGGCGAGTTTCATCCTCATCTTCGGCCTGGTGGTCATCTCGCAACCGCAAGCAGCGGGTGAATGGCTCCTGGCAGCGCAGAACTGGGCGGCCAACACGGTCGGCTGGTACTACATGCTGGCCATGACCCTGTACCTGGTCTTCGTGGTGGTCACCGCCTTGTCCGGCTACGGCAAGATCAAGCTTGGCGCCGACCACGACGAACCAGAGTTCAGCTACCTGTCTTGGGCCGGCATGCTGTTTGCCGCCGGCATCAGTATCACGCTGTTCTTCTTCTGTGTTTCCGAGCCGCTGACGCACATGCTACAGCCCCCGCAGGGTGAGGGGGGCACGGCTGAGGCTGGGCGCCAGGCGATGCAGATACTGTTCCTGCACTGGGGCCTGCATGGATGGGGCGTGTTCGCCTTCGTCGGCATGGCGCTGGCCTATTTCGCCTATCGCCACAACCTGCCGCTGGCCCTGCGTTCGGCGTTATACCCCCTGATCGGCAAGCGCATCAATGGGCCGATCGGTTATGCGGTGGACGGCTTCGGTATCATCGCCACAGTGTTCGGCCTGGGGGCCGACATGGGCTTTGGGGTACTGCACCTGAACGCAGGCCTGGACTACCTGTTCGGCATCAGCCATAGCCAGTGGGTGCAGGTCACCCTCATCGCCCTGATGATGGGCGCGGCGGTGGCCGTGGCGGTGGCGGGGGTCGAGAAGGGCGTGCGGGTGATGAGCGACATCAACCTGTTCCTGGCCTGCGCCCTGCTGTTGTTCGTGCTGTTCGCAGGCCCGACCCAGCATTTGTTCAACACCCTGATCCAGAACCTTGGCGATTACCTCGGCGCCTTGCCGCGCAAGAGCTTCGACGTTTACGCCTACGGTGAGAACCGCGACTGGCTGGGTGGGTGGACAGTGTTCTACTGGGCCTGGTGGATTGCCTGGGCGCCCTTCGTGGGGCTGTTCATCGCCCGTATTTCACGCGGTCGGACCATTCGTGAGTTCGTCTTCGGCGTGCTGCTGATCCCGCTGGGTTTCACCCTGGCGTGGATGTCGATCTTCGGCAACAGCGCACTGGACCAGGTCATCAACCACGGCATGACCGCACTGGGTCAGTCGGCGCTGGACGATCCGTCCAGGAGCCTGTACTTGCTGCTGGAAACCTACCCGTGGAGCAAGACGGTGATCGCCGTCACGGTGTTCATCAGCTTTGTGTTCTTCGTCACCTCGGCCGACTCGGGCACGGTGGTGTTGTCGACCCTGTCTGCCAAGGGCGGTGACGCTGACGAAGACGGGCCGAACTGGTTGCGTATCTTCTGGGGGGCGATGACCGCGCTGATTACCAGCAGCTTGCTGTTCGCGGGCAGCATCGACTCATTGAAGTCGGCGGTGGTGCTGACCTCGCTGCCGTTCTCGCTGATCCTGCTGTGCATGATGTGGGGGCTGCACAAGGCGTTCTACCTTGAAGGCCAGCGGCAGATCGCGCAGATGCATTCGCTGGCGCCGTTCGCGCAATCCAGGCGCGGGCGCGGAGGCTGGCGCCAACGGTTGAGCCAGGCCGTGCACTTCCCTTCACGCGATGAGGTATACCGCTTCATGGACGACGTGGTGCGCCCGGCGATTGCCGACGTCCGCGAAGTGTTCGAGCAGAAGGGCCTGGTGCTGGTGACCCAGGACGACCCAAGCCATGACAACGTCAGCCTGAAAGTTGGCCATGGCGAAGAGCAGCCGTTCATCTACCAGGTGCAGATGCGTGGCTACTTCACCCCATCGTTCGCATTGGGTGGGCTGGGCACGCAGGAGTTGAAGAATCGCCGCTACTATCGGGCGGAAGTGCACTTGAGCGAAGGCAGCCAGAACTACGACCTGGTGGGCTACAGCAAGGAGCAGATCATCAACGACATCCTGGACCAGTACGAGCGGCACATGCAGTTCCTGCATCTGGTCAGGTAGAGGGCCAGGGGCCGCTTTGCGGCCCTTTCGCCGGCTAGGCCGCCGTTGTCAGAACGGCGCATCCCCAAGGATGGTCGCCCGGTGCATCACCCGCCGGTTCGGCCGGTAATCATCCACCGCAAAATGCTGGGTCACACGGTTGTCCCAGAACGCCACGTCATTTTCCTGCCAGCGCCAGCGAATGCTGAACTCCGGCCGTGTCGCATGGGCGAACAGCAGCTTGAGCAGGGCCTCGCTCTCCAGCTCGCTCAGTTCGTTGATCCGTGTGGTGAACCCTTCGTTGACGAACAGCGCCTTGCGCCCGCTCACCGGATGGGTGCGGACCACCGGGTGCGACAGCGGCGGGTTGTTGCGCCGGGTAGCCTCCCAGCGGACGAGGTCCTCTGGCGTGGTGCCGAAGCGCTCGAGCGGGAACGACTTGGTGAAGTCATGGGTTGCGGTCAGGCCGTCGAGCATCGCCCGCAGCGGCGCCGAAAGGGCCTCGAGCGCCGCGATGCCACTGGCCCACAAGGTGTCGCCACCGTAAGCCGGTAGCTGTTTGGCACTGAGTACTGCGCCCAGCGCCGGGGTTGGCAGGAAGGTCACGTCGGTGTGCCACACGGCGTTGTCGCGCACGTCGGTGACCGCCGTGTCGAGGACCAGCACCTGTGGGGTTTCTGGCACGTTCGGGTAGATCGGGTGAATGTGCAGATCGCCGAAGCGGGCAGCGAAACGCGCTTGCTGCTCAGGTGTGATCGGCTGGTCGCGGAAGAACAGCACCTGATGCTGGAGCAGCGCCTGCTCGATGGCGTCACGCTGCTCGGGCGTGATCTCACGGCTGATGTCCACGCCGCTGATCTGGGCACCAAGCGCCGGGCTGAGGGGGGTGATGGTCAGGCTCATGTCGGTTCTCGTTCTAGGCGCCGGTCTGCCGGCGTGGTCAGTCGAATTCAGTGGCTCTGCCCATGCCAGGGCACCAGTTTGCGCTGCAGGGCGCGCAGGCCCATCTCCAGGGCAAACGCGATCAGGGCAATCAGCAGGATGCCCAGCACCACCACATCGGTGACCAGGAACTGCGCCGCCGATTGCACCATGAAGCCCAGGCCGCTGGTGGCGGCGATCAACTCGGCCGCGACCAGTGTCGACCAGCCCACACCCAGGCCGATACGAATGCCCGTGAGGATGTCGGGCAGGGCACTGGGCAGGATCACGTGGCGGATCAACTGCGCCTTGGTGGCGCCCAGAGACTGCGCGGCGCGCAGCTTGGCCGGGTCGACAGTGCGCACACCGGTGGCGGTGGCGATGGCAATCGGCGCAAAGATTGCCAGGTAGATCAGCAGCACCTTGGACAGCTCACCGATACCGCACCAGATGACAATCAGCGGCAGGTAGGCCAGCGGCGGAATCGGCCGGTAGAACTCGATCAGCGGGTCGAGGATGCCGCGGGCAACGCGGTTGTAGCCGATCGCGATACCGACCGGGATGGCGGTCAGGGTGGCGGCGACCAAGGCAAGGCCGATGCGGCCCAGGCTTGCACCCAGGTGCTGCCACAGGCTGGCGTCCATGTAGCCTTGGGTGAGCAAGGTCCAGGCTCTGGCCAGGATGTCGCCAGGCGAAGGCAGGAACAGGGGTTCGATCCAGCCGGCGGCGGTCACCAGCCACCAGACCAGCAACAGGCTGGCCAGGGTCAGGGTGCTGATCCAGCGGGTGGACAGCTGACGGCGGGCCTTTGCGGCTGGCCGGGGTTGAGTGTCGTGCTTGCCGGCGACCGGCAGATCCAGGCTGCTCATGCGCGCTCCTGCAGGCTTTGGCGTTGGGAGAACACCCGCGCCAGCACATGCTCGCGGGTTTCGATGAAACGTGGGTCGGACTTGATCGCCCGAGCCGACTCACCGGCGGCGTAGCGCTGGCCGAAGTCCAGTTGCAGGCGCTCGACCACACGGCCGGGGTTGGGCGCCAGCAGCACCAGCTCACTGGCGAGGAACACGGCTTCCTCGATGTCGTGGGTAATCAGGAACACTGGTTTGGCGGTGCGCTGCCAGACTTGCAGCAACAGCTCCTGCATCTGCTCACGGGTAAAGGCATCAAGCGCACCGAAGGGTTCGTCCATCAGCAGAACCCTCGGGTCGGCCGCCAGTGCGCGGGCCAGGCCCACGCGCTGCTTCTGGCCGCCGGACAATTGCCAGATACGCCGCTCGCCAAACCCATCGAGGTCGACCAGTGCGAGCATTTCACGGGCCTTGGCTTCCCGTTGTGGGCGTGGCACGCCGGCCAGCTCAAGACCGAAGGCGACATTGCCCAGTACGTTCTGCCATGGCAGCAGGGCATCGTCCTGAAACACCACGCCGCGTTCGGCACCGGGGCCTTGCACCGGCACGCCGTCGAGGGTGATGCGCCCGCCGCTGGGGGCGACGAAGCCGGCAATCAGGTTGAGCAGCGAAGTCTTGCCGCTGCCCGATGGCCCCAGGGCCACCAGCAGCTGGCGTGGGCCCAGGCTCAGGTTGATGTCGGCCAGCACCGGGGTGCTGGCGCCGGGGTACTGTGCGCTGATGCGCTCCAGCTCGAGCAAGGCCATGACAGGCTCCGGATCAATTAGGAAGGAACATTCAATTGGGCAGGAATTTTGCGCTCACGTACGGCGAGTAGTCCGGCAGTACGGCGTCGACCTTGCCTTGTTGCTTGAGGAAGTTGGCGGTGTCGGTCAGCGCTTTGGTGGTCGGTGCGCCCAGCGCGTTGGCTTGGTCGGCCACCAGCGGGTAGACGTTGCCTTCCAGCAGCACCGGGATATCGCTGGCCTTGGCACCGGACAGTTTGGCCAGCTTGGTCACGTTGTTCTGATCGGCCAGCCAGGCTTTTGGGTCCTTGCGGTAGTCGGCGTAGGCGTCGAGGGTGACCTTGGCAAAGGCCTTGACCACGTCGGGGTGCTTCTGGGCAAAGTCCTTGCGCACGATCCATGCGTCGAAGGTCGGTGCGCCTTTTTCGGCCAGCTCGCCGGAGGTAATCAGCACCTTGCCGTTTTCTTTCGCCACACCCAGGGCTGGGTCCCAGACGTAGGTGGCATCGATGTCGCCGCGCTTCCAGGCGGCAATGATCGCTGGGGGTGCAAGGTTGAGGATCTGCACCTTGGATGGGTCGATGTTCCAGCTCTTGAGCGCTGCCAGCAGGCTGTAATGGCCGGTGGAAACGAACGGTACGGCGACTTTCTTGCCGATCAGGTCTTGTGGGGTCTTGATGCTGTCGCGGGCGACCAGTGCCTCGCCAGCGCCAATCTGGGTGGCGATCAGGAAGGTCTCGACCGGCAGCTTGCGGGTCGCGGCAGCGGCCAACGGGCTGGAGCCCAGGTAACCAATCTGCACGTCGCCGCTGGCAACGGCGGTGATCACGTCGGCACCGTTATCGAACTTGCGCCAGGCGATATCCGCCTTGCTGGCTTTTTCATAGGCGCCGTCGGCCTGAGCCACCTTGGCTGGGTCGACGGTGGTCTGGTAGGCAACGGTCAGGTCGGCAGCCTGTGCCAACCAGCTGGTGCCGGCGAGGGTCAGGGCGGCGAACAGGCGCAGGGGCGCGTGCGGGATCATGGTTGAACCTCTCGTCAGCAATCAGTGGGGTGGATGGCGAGAGACTAAATGATCTAAGAAATGTTAAATAAATAACGTTTTAGAATTAGCTTAGGAGCCAAATGCCTTACGCGCGGAAGGGGTTGCCCCGACCGCAATGGCGAAATTTTGGTGGGCTGCTAGGCTTGGCCCCTTCACAGAACGATGAGGAATAAGGTTATGAGCAATCGTTTGCAAATAACCTAACGTTATCAGAAGCCCCTGCCGATACAGCTTTTGGCAGTAATGGTTCCGAACATATTCCGTAAAAATCTTACAAATTCATAAAACGGTCATTTTGGATTTATAGGATTGTCATTATCCTGTAGCGCAGGTGGCGTCTTAGACCAAAGTCGTGAAATGTTCAGTAACGATTGACTTATTGGTCACAGTTTGGGACTAAATCGCCAATCCACGGTGAGCGGGGCAGTAGATCCCACCGCCAGAGATACACAAGAATTAGAACGTAGAGGAGCAAAACATGTACAAGTCCAGCCTGGCTCTGGCCGTGGCACTGGGGGTTCTCGCCCAACAAGCAGGCGCTGCCGGTTTTGTAGAGGACAGCAAGCTGTCCCTCAGCTCGCGCACCATGTACTTCAACAACGACAACCGTGACGGCGGCGCTGACAACCGTGAATCGGGTCAGGGCTTCAAGCTCGACTACCTGTCCGGTTTCACCGAAGGCACCGTTGGCTTCGGTGTCGACGTCCAGGCCCTGTGGGGTATTCACCTGGATGGCGGCCGTGGCAAGCACCCTGACAACAGCTCCTTCTTCCCGAGCGACACCGACGGCTCTGCGGTAAGCCAGTGGGCGCGCGTGGGTGGTAATGCCAAGGCACGTTTCTCCAAGACCGAGGTTCACTACGGTAGCGCCCTGGCGCCGAACCTGCCGATCCTGGTTTCCAACGATGGTCGTCTGCTGCCGCAAACCTTCGAGGGTGGCACCATCCAGTCGAAGGAAATCGACAACCTGACCATCAACGCCGGTCAGCTGACCCACGCCATGGGCCGTGCTTCGAGCAACCGCACCGGCCTGTCGGTCAACGGCGGTACCCAGGACAGCAACAAATTCCGTTACGGCGGCCTGGACTACAAGCTCACCAAAGACCTGACCCTGCAGTACTACTACTCGAACCTGGAAGACTACTACAAGCAGCACTTCCTGGGCCTGACCCACGTGTTCCAGATCGATCAGGACCAATCGTTCAAGACTGACCTGCGCTACTTCGACAGCAGCAGCGATGGCAAGAACGGTGACGCCGGCTACCGCTTCAACAACAACGGCGGCTACGCCCGCAACGCTGGCGAGGTCGATAACAAGACCTGGTCCGCGATGTTCACCTACACCCTGGGTGGCCATGCGCTGATGCTCGGTCACCAGCGCGTGAACGACGACGGTGGTTTCGTCTGGCTGAACCAGGGCAGCGTAGTTGACGGCAACGGCCGCAACGAAGGCGCCGGCGGTTCGAGCTTCTACCTGTTCACCGACAGCATGATCAACCAGTTCGCCAAGGCCGGTGAAAACACCACCTTCGGTCAGTACTCGTATGACTTCGCGCGTCTGGGCGTGCCAGGCCTGAAAGCCTCCATCGCCTACCTCAAGGGCGAAGACGGCAAGAACGCCAACGGCAACGGTACCTTCAGCGAATGGGAACGTGACGCTCGCGTCGACTACGTTATCCAGGAAGGCACCTTCAAGGGCCTGGGCGCCAGCCTGCGTCACGGCGTATACCGTGGCACTGGCACCAGCTCGCTGGCTGACCAGGATCAGACCCGTCTGATCTTCAACTACACTTACAACTTCCTGTAAGCCGTAGCTGCAGCAGAAGAAGCCTCGCCTGGTGCGAGGCTTTTTTATGCCTGCAATCTCTTGTTCCTTATGGTTATAAATAAATCAGTATTTATTCTTTTTATTTTTAATCAGATGCAGGCACATTGAACCTCACAAGGCCAGAACACAGCACAGGAGCCGCACCCCATGAGCCTCAAACTCGGCGATATCGCCCCCGACTTCGAACAGGATTCCAGCGAAGGCAAGATCCGCTTCCACGAATGGCTCGGCAACAGCTGGGGTGTGCTGTTCTCCCACCCGGCCGACTTCACGCCGGTGTGCACCACTGAGCTGGGCCTGACCGCCAAGCTCAAGGATGACTTCGCCAAGCGCGGGGTCAAGGCCATTGCCCTGTCGGTGGACCCGGTCGACTCGCACCATCGCTGGATCGAAGACATCAACGAGACCCAGAACACCGTGGTCAACTTCCCGATCATCGCCGACGCCGACCGCAAGGTGTCCGAGCTGTACGATCTGATCCACCCCAACGCCAACGACACGCTGACTGTGCGTTCGCTGTTCGTCATCGACCCCAACAAGAAGGTGCGCCTGACCATTACCTATCCGGCCAGTACCGGGCGCAACTTCAACGAGATCCTGCGGGTGATCGACTCGCTGCAGCTCACTGACAACCACAAGGTCGCCACACCAGGTAACTGGCAGGACGGCGACGACGTGGTGATCGTGCCTTCGCTCAAGGACGAAGAAGAGATCAAGCAGCGCTTCCCCAAAGGTTATCGCGCTGTGAAACCGTATCTGCGGCTGACCCCGCAACCTAACCGTTAACGCATTCCTCGTTGCATTGCTCTTAGCCATAGCAGGGATTTTCGGGCCGTTTCGACGGCCCTTTTTTATGCCTGCACGCTTTAGTCCGCAGCCGGTGGAAGAGGCCGGCTTTTACGTGAGGCGTGCTATCTGTCGATAAAAGCAAAATGGAATAAACAAATGAAAAAATATGATTTCTAGATATATAACCGGGCTGGTAATGTCACCCCAACAAAACACAAGGAAGCGCTCCAATGCTGGTCGTCTCAATCGGTGGTAGCCCCAGTACCCGTTCACGCTCCGGCGTGCTGCTCGAGCGCTCGCGCCAGTGGCTGCAGGACCGTGGCGTAGAGGTGGTGAGCTTCCAGGTGCGTGACTTTCCAGCCGAGGACTTGCTCCATGCGCGCTTCGACAGCCCGCAGGTGCAGCACTTCCAGCAACTGGTAGCCCAGGCCGACGGCCTGGTGGTGGCAACCCCGGTATACAAGGCGTCGTTCGCCGGAGCCCTGAAGACGTTGCTCGACCTGCTGCCCGAGCGCGCACTGGAGCACAAGATCGTGCTGCCCATCGCCACCGGTGGCAGCATCGCCCACATGCTGGCGGTGGATTACGCGTTGAAGCCGGTGCTGTCGGCACTCAAGGCCCAAGAGACCCTGCAAGGGATCTTCGCCGACGACAGCCAGATCGCCTACGGAGAAGGCGCGAAGCCAGCCCAGCTGGCACCCGCTCTGGAAGAGCGCTTGCACGATTCGCTGGAAACATTCCACGTCGCCCTGGCCCGTCGGCCGCGCCCCGTGGCACCTGGTGTACTCAATGAACGCCTGATCAGCGCCCGCTGGAGCATCTGACCCGGCCTTACCGCTGTACCACCTTACTCGCCCGTCAACGAGGCAAGCAGGTGCAACCCGAACCCCATTCGCACAGGAGAGCGCCATGCGCACAGTCTTCTTGCGTCGCGGTCTGGTCGCCCTGTTTGCGGCGGCTGTATCTTTCGGCGCCATTACCCAAGCCCAGGCGGAAAGCCTGCGTATCGGTTATCAGAAATACGGCACCCTGGTGCTGCTCAAGGCCAAGGGTACGCTGGAAAAGCGCCTGGCCGAGCAGGGTGTACAGGTGCAGTGGACCGAGTTTCCCGGCGGCCCGCAGTTGCTTGAAGGCTTGAACGTCGGCTCGATCGACTTTGGCGTTACCGGCGAGACACCCCCTGTATTTGCCCAGGCGGCCGGCGCCGATCTGCTCTACGTCGCCTACGAGCCACCTGCGCCCCACAGCGAAGCCATCCTGGTGCCCAAGGGTTCGCCGATTCAGTCGGTGAAGGAACTCAAAGGCAAGAAGGTCGCCTTGAACAAAGGTTCCAACGTGCACTACCTGCTGGTGCGCGCGCTGGAAGACGCTGGCCTGAAATACAGCGACATCCAGCCTGTCTACCTGCCACCATCCGATGCCCGCGCCGCCTTCGAGCGTGGCAGCGTCGATGCCTGGGTCATCTGGGACCCGTACCAGGCGGCTGCCGAGCAGCAGCTGCAGGCACGCACCCTGCGTGACGGCCAGGGCCTGGTCGACAACCATCAGTTCTACCTGGCCACGCGCAACTACGCCACCCAGCACCCTGCGGTGATCAGCGCCCTGATCGAAGAAGTCCGTGCTGTGGGTGAATGGTCCCAGGCCAACCCGCAACAAGTGACCGACCAGGTTGCGCCGCTGCTGGGCCTGCCCGCCGACATCACCCTGACCTCGGTCAAGCGCCAAGGCTACGGAGCCGCGCCGCTGACGCCCGAGGTGGTAGCCGCGCAACAGAAAATCGCCGACACCTTCCAGGCGCTCAAGCTGATACCCAAGCCGCTGAGCATCAAGGACGTGATCTGGACACCCCCAGCCAAGGTCGCCAGCGCGCCTTGATCGATTCGCCTGCGCCGGGGCGCCGCTCCGGCTTGAGCCACCCTTGAGGAGACAACTCCAATGAGCCTTAATATTTTCTGGTTCCTCCCTACCCACGGTGACGGCAAGTACCTGGGCACTTCCGACGGCGCCCGCGCAGTCGATCACGGCTACCTGCAGCAGATTGCCCAGGCTGCCGACCGCCTTGGTTTTGGCGGTGTGCTGATCCCCACCGGGCGCTCCTGCGAGGACTCCTGGCTGGTGGCCGCGTCGCTGATCCCGGTTACCGAACGCCTGAAGTTCCTGGTGGCCCTGCGCCCAGGCATCATTTCGCCAACCGTGGCTGCGCGCCAGGCCGCCACGCTGGACCGCCTGTCCAACGGCCGTGCGCTGTTCAACCTGGTGACCGGCGGTGACCCGGACGAACTGGCCGGCGACGGCCTGCACCTGAACCACCAGGAGCGCTACGAAGCCTCGGTCGAGTTCACCCGCATCTGGCGCAAGGTGCTGGAAGGCGAAAACGTCGATTACGACGGCAAGCACATTCAGGTCAAAGGCGCCAAGCTGCTGTATCCGCCGGTCCAGCAACCACGTCCGCCGCTGTATTTCGGCGGCTCGTCCGAAGCCGCCCAGGACCTCGCCGCCGAGCAGGTCGAGCTGTACCTGACCTGGGGCGAGCCACCGGCAGCCGTTGCCGAAAAGATCGCCCAGGTGCGCGAGAAGGCCGCTGCCCAAGGCCGGGAAGTACGCTTTGGTATCCGCCTGCATGTGATCGTGCGGGAAACCAACGAAGAGGCCTGGGCTGCCGCTGACCGCCTGATCTCGCACCTGGACGATGACACCATCGCCCGTGCCCAGGCGTCGCTGGCACGCTTCGATTCGGTGGGCCAGCAGCGCATGGCTGCCCTGCATGGTGGCAACCGCGACAACCTGGAAGTCAGCCCCAACCTGTGGGCGGGTGTCGGCCTGGTGCGTGGTGGTGCCGGTACCGCGCTGGTCGGCGATGGCCCGACCGTCGCGGCCCGGGTCAAGGAGTACGCGGACCTGGGTATCGATACCTTCATCTTCTCGGGTTACCCACACCTGGAAGAGTCCTACCGCGTGGCCGAGCTGCTGTTCCCGCACATCGATGTGCAGCGCCCGGAGCAACCGAAGACCGGCGGCTATGTGAGCCCCTTCGGCGAGATGGTAGCCAACGACATCCTGCCCAAGTCCGTGTCGCAGAGCTGAGGGCCGGGTCATGAGTCGTGCAACTTCCTCCACCCTGACCCAGCGCCTGGCGCCGTGGGCGCTGCCAGTCCTGCTGCTGGCAGCCTGGCAACTGGCAGTCAGCGCTGGCTGGCTTTCGACCCGCATCCTGCCGGCACCTAGCGCGGTGGTCAGTGCCGGTGTAGAGCTGGTGCGCAGTGGTGAAATCTGGACCCACCTGGCCATCAGTGGCTGGCGTGCCGGCCTGGGCTTTCTGATCGGCGGCAGCATCGGCCTGGTGCTGGGCTTCATCACCGGCCTGTCGAACTGGGGCGAACGCCTGCTCGACAGCTCGGTGCAGATGATCCGCAACGTGCCTCACCTGGCGCTGATCCCACTGGTGATCCTGTGGTTCGGTATCGACGAGTCGGCGAAGATCTTCCTGGTCGCGCTGGGCACGCTGTTCCCGATCTACCTGAACACCTACCACGGTATCCGCAACGTCGACCCGGCGCTGGTGGAGATGGCGCGTAGCTATGGCCTGTCCGGTTTCGGCCTGTTCCGCCAGGTGATCCTGCCGGGTGCACTGCCTTCGATCCTGGTCGGTGTGCGCTTCGCCCTGGGCTTCATGTGGCTGACCCTGATCGTTGCCGAGACCATTTCGGCCAACGCCGGCATCGGCTACCTGGCGATGAATGCCCGTGAATTCCTACAAACCGACGTGGTGGTACTGGCCATCGTCCTGTATGCCGTGCTCGGCAAGCTCGCCGACCTCGCCGCCCGCGGCCTGGAACGTGTCTGGTTGCGCTGGCACCCGGCCTACCAAGTGGCCAAGAAGGAGGGCGCATGACCGTGCTCAAGGAACAACCACCACGCCTGTTACGCGGCATCCCGCTGGCCTCCAATGGCCTGCGCAAGACCTTTGGCCAGCGCGAAGTGCTGCGCGGTATCGACCTGCACATTCCGGCCGGCCAGTTTGTCGCCATCGTTGGCCGCAGCGGCTGTGGCAAGAGCACCTTGCTGCGCCTGCTGGCCGGGCTCGACCAACCCACGGCCGGTGAATTGCTGGCCGGTGCCGCGCCGCTGGCCGAGGCGCGGGAAGAAACCCGCCTGATGTTCCAGGATGCGCGCTTGCTGCCCTGGAAAAAGGTGATCGACAACGTCGGCCTGGGCCTCAAAGGCGACTGGCGCCAGCGGGCGCTGGATGCCCTGGAAGCGGTTGGCCTGGCCGACCGGGCCAATGAATGGCCGGCTGCGTTGTCCGGTGGCCAGAAGCAGCGTGTCGCCCTGGCCCGGGCATTGATCCACCAGCCGCGCTTGCTGCTGCTGGATGAACCGCTCGGCGCCCTGGACGCCCTGACCCGTATCGAGATGCAGCAGCTGATCGAACGCCTGTGGCGTCAGCATGGTTTCACCGTGCTGCTGGTCACGCACGACGTCAATGAAGCCGTCGCCGTGGCCGACCGGGTGATCCTGATCGAGGACGGCGAAGTCGGCCTGGACCTCAACGTTGACCTGGCGCGACCAAGGGCGCGTGGTTCGCACCGCCTGGCCGCGCTGGAAAGCGAAGTACTCAACCGTGTTCTGTCGGTCCCGGGCACCCCGCCCGAACCGGAGCCTGTAGCCCCTCTGCCCACGCAATTGCGTTGGGCGCACTGAACCCCAGAAGCCAAAGAGAAGGAATCAAGTCATGACTATCAAAGCGATCAACGTCCGCAACCAGTTCAAAGGCACTGTGAAAGAAATCCTCGAAGGCCCGGTACTGTCGGAAATCGACGTACAGACCGCCTCCGGTATCGTCACTTCGGTGATTACCACGCGCTCGGTAAAAGAGCTGGAGCTGCAGGTGGGCAGTGAAGTGATTGCCTTCGTGAAGTCGACCGAGGTGTCCATCGCCAAGCTGTGATGGCAATGGCGGCGCCTGGCAACCCAACCGCGGGCCTTGACCGCGATTGGGCCGCCAGGCGGCCCTACCCTTAAGCGCTAAGCGGGTCGCAGTCCGCCAAAGAGGCTGTTGGCTTGGCTTTGCGTAAGGGCGCCGCGCCAGGCGCCCGCGCCCAGGTTGCGTTCGTGGGCAAGCTTGATGTGACCGGCCTCGAGCCGTGCAAAGCCTTGTGCTGGCCGGTGCTTGAAGTGAAAGTGCGCATACCAGAGAGGGCTGTCAGTGGCCGCATCGTCGATGCGGTACTCCTCCAGATACTCAATAGGCTCCCCCTTCCTGTTCCTGGCCGGCTCCAGCACCCGTGACCAGCTGATCCGCACCTCCCCTTGGCTTTGCAGGTAATCCAGATGACCAGGCTCAGGGCGCTGCGTGGCTTTGACCTGATCGATGCGTAATTGCCTGCCCACCCTGCGCATCTGGGCTGCAGCGCTTTCCAGGCGACCTGGGAGCTGGCGCTGCGCCTCGGTCAACGCGGCCTCTCCCCGGCGGGCGATGTCCCGCGCCAATTCCTCCAGCGTCGTGGCATAACCATTGGCCAAGTCTTCCAGGCTGGCGGGGGTCATGTTCAATGCCTTGTACTGCTGCAGCTTGGCTTGCTGCGCAGTCACCTCTGCCAATCGCGTCCTGGCACTGGCCTCCAGCACTGTAAGCTCGGCGGTAGGTGATGCGGGCTGCGCGGTGCGGGGTTGCCACAGGTTATCGGCGGCGCGGGAAAAGGTAATGTGTGTTTCCTGGTTCAGCCTGTTGCCCACTTGCATTTGCGGCTGGCCGTCGAGGGTAACTTCACGGCCGATCAACAGCTGCTGGTCCACGGTTTCGAACAGACGCGGCCTGCTCGGCCCGTGTTTGACGGTTGGCGCTCGCTTGATCGGCGCGGAGGCCAAAATCTGGGCCTCGACTTCGCCGATCAGTGTGCTCAGCGCCTGGTGCATACGCCGGGTGGTTTGCGTGTCGATGTAGCGAGGAAAGTCATCCTGCCAACTGGTCATGTAATTGTAAAAGCGTTGATAGCCGTCTTTGAGCTGGCGTAGGAAGCGGTGTTCCTGGGCGCGGCTCAGGCCAGCGCTCGGCAGATCATGATGGCTGAACAATAGGCTTCGCAGGTCGCTGATTTGCTGGTTCACCTGGCGTAGCATCAACAGGTAGTCATAGCTTGGCTGGCCCAGCACCCTGACGATTCTGGCGGCTTCGATGGCAAGCCGTACGGCCCGGTACCCGTTCGGGTCCATTGGCATGTCCAACCGTTGGAGTGCTTGCTGGTAGACGGTGAGTTCGCTGCCGCGCAGCAGATGGGTGACCCTGGTCACCCGCTGGAACTCGACTTCGAGCTTGCCGAGCGTCTGGCACAGGCCCTCCTGTACACGACGTATCTCTTGCAGTTGCTTCAGGGGAGAGGTGGGGGTGGCGTCCAGGGCGCGTTCGAGCCGCATGGTCAGGGTGAACTCATCCTGCATCTGGAGTTGAAGCTGACGGATCAGCTTAGGGTGCTGCCTGCCCAGGTTGAAGGCCAGCTCGTTGTGCATGGCTTGATAATGACGACCCAACTCTGGCCTGATCCTGCGCAATTTTTCCAGACTTTGCTCATGAAACGTCACAAAGGCCTCCAACTGCTCGGCAGACTCATGCAGCGCACGTCTGATGGTCCCGGGGGAGGCGGGTGTGCCTTGAGGGCCGTTGGGGCCGACCCCGCGTACGGTGTTCCAGGCCGAGATTTTTTCGATGAGCTTGGCTTGGTGGGCGCGGCGGCCATTGTCGATCTCTAGTACCACTTGCCTCGGCGAGGCCAGCGAGGGTTGGCGGCCAAGGTAGCCGCGCAGGTGCTGCCAGCCCTGCTGGTACAGCCTGCCGAGGTAGGCACCGCCACCGGCCAGCCCGCCGTCGATGATACGCCCGCTCAGGCTGCCGTGGGGCTGCCAGGTGCCCAACTCGTCGAGTTTTACAGGCTGCTTGTAGCTGCGTGCTGCGCCTTCTTTGAGGCGCCAGGTGCGATAGGTGGTGTCCCACTCGACCTGATAGTGCAGCCCGTGGCGAACGATGAATTCGTTTCCGGTTTCGGCATGTCGGTAGACACCTTTGCCGTGAACCCCAGGGTGGTCGTGCCAATGGCCTGAGGGGGCTTCGGTTTCATAACCGCTGAAGGGGTCGGGGCGCCCGCGGCGTGTCACAGTGGTGGGCCGCAATCCGTCCAAGCGCTGACGCAAGTGGGTGCGCTTGCGGGCCAGTGCACTGGACGAGCGCGACACAACTGCGGCAGGCACCACATCGAAGAGCGCATCGACCAACGACAGGAACACGCTGTTCAGGTGCTCGACCCCTTCGCCCGGGCTACCCCGCAGGAACGCCTCCACGCTCGCGTTGGCGGCGCTCCAGCCGTCGTAAAGGGCAATCGCGGCACCTACCCCAGGCACGAAGCCCAGCGCCAGTTTGAGGTAGTCGTATACCCGCCCGTGGCGGATCGCCTCGCGCTCCAGGTACAGGTCGATCTGGCTGCGCGAGGAGGCGCGGTGTTCGAGGATGAGCCGGCCCATCAGCTGGTCGGCCCGCACCTGGGCGAGCGGCTCTGAACGAGCAGTGCCCACCCCGATAAAACCGGTGAAGGGTATGAGCAAGGCCTGGTTTATATAGGACAGGTGCGTGCTTGTGTCGCCCTCCAACGGGCGGCTGGCAAGGTATGTGCGCATGGCCTCGTCGATGGCCATGTCCGCGAGCGCCAGGCATGCCTGCTCGCTGTCTTCGTACTGGGTGATGACCTTGCCATTGGGTGCGTCGGGCAATAGCAGCAGGCATGGCCCGCTCGCTGGTTTTAGCAGAAAGATGCCTGATAGCGGCACGCGGTCGCTGCTACCGTCTGCAGCAACGCCGGGCCGCAGGTCGAGTGCACAGTGCTCGATGGTGCGGGTAAGCGTAGTGTCCTGCTGTTCACGGCAGAACTGCTCGAAGACACCCATGCCGTGTGCATCCAGGGTAACGGGCCGGCTCAGTAGCAGGATATTGAGCTGATGCTCGAAGGGCGCACGGAGTATTTCCTGGCGCCATTGTGCTTGCCAATCAGATTGAGCCGCGCTGCCCCTGAAGGTATCGCGTATCTGCTGTTCGTAGGCGCCTGCCGCATCCAGCGTCTGCACCAGGTTGGCAATGTAGCTGTGATTGAGCGTTTGCTGCAGGCCAGGCGTCGCCGCGGCGTTTTCGATCACGATGTTGGCGTTGCCCAGGCGCAAGGTCAGGTCGTCGTTCAATGCCCAGAGCAGAAATTGCTCAAGGGGCACAAGACTGCGTTCTGCACTGAACGTCGTGACCTCTTTGTAGGCATTGGGGAAACCGGACTCCGGTAACGGCACACGTTGCTTGCCGGTTCGGTCGGCGATGTCCAGTTTGATTCGAGGCACCGTTTCCAGGTTGAGCGTTTGACGCAGGTGGCTGTTCATCAGGTTGCGGGAAAACTGCCCGCGCTCAGGCAGGTCTCTAGCCAGCAAGCTGCTCGAAGCCTGCATGCTGGCGCGCAAGGCTTCGAACTGCGCCGCCAGTGCGTCGCGCTGGGGGGCAGTAAGGTGGCTCAGTGAATGCAGCCGGATGTGCAGGTTGGCGGTGCGGTTACGCTCGGCCAACCGTTCGAACGCTTGGGTCCTGGCGGCGTTGTTGCTGGCGCCCAGTTTCCATCGCAGTTGCAGTTGCGAGGCAGGCTCGGCCTGGGTCAGCAGGGCCAGGTGGGTTGAGGCCAAATAGTCGAAAACGTGGCTGGTGATGGGTTCGCTGACCAGGGCTGGCGTATGCTCGCCGCTGTCTATCAGTGTGAGAAGCGCATCGATGTCCTGCGGCCAGGCGCTTTCCAGCAGCACTTCTGGCCAGGCGCCTTGCAACGTGTTCAGCAGTCGCTCGAACAGCTGGGCTTGGTCCGGGTAACAGGCCAGGCCGCCGTCGTGCCCGGGTTTGTAGAGCAGCACCGTAGTGTCGGCGTCATCCGCAGTGTCAGGGTGCATCGTCCTGAGGGTGATGAAGCCGGTCAAGACCCAGGTGCGGGTACCCACCACCAGTTTCAGCGCGCAGGGTACGACTTGCCGCTCAAGGCTTAGGTTGGGCTGTTCCACCAACTGGCGAACCCATTGCAGGTG
Organism: Pseudomonas ceruminis; assembly: GCF_021602025.1. Classification (GTDB taxonomy): domain Bacteria; phylum Pseudomonadota; class Gammaproteobacteria; order Pseudomonadales; family Pseudomonadaceae; genus Aquipseudomonas; species Aquipseudomonas ceruminis. Next base: position 9,304 of record NZ_BQHW01000025.1, on the reverse strand, counting down.
TGGCTCGCTCAGGTCGCCCAGGCGATGCTGGAACTCGGCTTCCAGTAGCAAGGCTTTGGCAAAGTGCTGGCTGAGATGCTCGAACCGGCTGCTATCGCCGTCGGCCTGCCCCCACGCTTCGGCGGTGGCCGTCTCGGGCACTGCGGCCAGCAGTTGTTGCAGGGCGCTGTCTTGGGCGTCCAGCTTCGCTTGGTGGGTCTGCAGCTCGGCCAGGCGCGCAGAGCCGGGCTCTGCATCATCGCCCAGATAGGCTGCCAGCAGCTGTTCCTGGCGCTCGATGCGCTGCTTGCGCCAGCCGAGCGGCAAACGTTCGTCGAGCGAATCGAAATGCACCTCGTCCTGCGCCAACGCTTCATCGGCACTGACCAGCTGAGCCAGCTCCTCGCTCAATGCGTCGGGCAGCTCGACGTGCAGTTGTATACCCAGGTCGGTTGGCTGCGCGTGGGCCAGCATGCTGTTCAGCAGGCCGGCGAAGCCATCCCCCGGGCGCGCGATGACGGTGATGAACGTGCTGTCGCTGTCGCTGGCGAGCGCGGCGGGCGGGGTGCGCCACAGGCGGTTCCGATGCTTGTGGGCCCATTGCAGCAAGGCCGCTTCGCTGGGGAAGGCGCGTACCGGATTGTGGGCATCTGGCCGGTACAGCAGCCAGGGCTCGTCATCGTCAGTGGGCGTGATCAGCAGCGCAGTGGGGCAGGCCCCTATGGGAACGCCCGGTTGATGCCAGTGCAGCTGCGCATACTGGCTGTCGCTGCCCAGCTGACCCAGGTTCCAGGCTTTCGCTGCTATTCGCTCAAACCCGTAGTTGAGGTCCAGCGCGCTATGGAAATGCGCCTGCAACTGCTTCTCGGCAAAAGCCCTGCGTGCTATCGATTGCCCAGGCATGCGTGCGTCCCAGAAGCTGGCGTGCCCGGGCGATGGCTGCAACGACGCTTGTTTGAAAACGCTGTTCAGCGCCTTGACCGCCTTGCGTCGCCGCAGGTCGGCCTGGCCGAGGGCATTCCCGCGCCCGGCGGTAATCCACGGGGTCGTTGGCAGGGGCAGGGGGCTGGTGAGGTCATCCAGGCCGATGGGCGTCGTGTCGGCTGACGAGTCGAAGGATTGGGGCATGGTCGTGATCCACGTTGAGCTGAGAGCTGGAAAGGAGCGCCCATTTCAACGTCCGACCGAAGGCGAACTGCGTTATATGTTGCTCGTTCAGTGTCTGTGGCGTTTATTCAGAAACGGCGGCAGGTAGAGCCCCAGATACGCCTCGAATACCCGCATGCCTTCCTCTGCCATACGCGGGGTGATTTGTTCATGCAGCTGCATCGAGCGGGCATACACCCGGTCGCTCAACTCCATGGCCAAGGCAAATACATCGACATCGGTCGGCATCATCGGCAGTTGGAAGTGCTGGTCGAACAGCCTGTGCATCAGCTCGCCCAGCTCCATGTCGTGCAGACGGTCTGCCTGCACCACCTCGCTCAGGCCGTGCTGCGCCAGAATCAACTGCCGCGCGGCGGCATCCTCGTTGTAGATGTCGAGCATGCGCTGCTCGATCAACCGCGAAAGCTCATGCCAGGAGTTGAATGCACTGCTGTCGATCGGCGCGCTCAATGCCTCGCGAAACGCCCGGTGCACATCGGCCGTCAGCGCCTCCAGCAGCGCCGGAACGCTGGCGAAGAAGTGGTACACCGACGACGGTGGAATCTGCGCCCGCTCGGCCACGCTATAGATCGACAACGCTGCCACCCCTTGCCCGGCCAATAGCTCGCGCGCTGCGGCCAGGATCGCGTCGATCCTGGCCTGGCTGCTGGCGCGTGGCTTGCGCGCGGTGGCGGTGCGGCTCATCAGTTGCTGATCGCCAGGATGCTGGCCTGATAGGCACCGACGAACAGGTCGAAGTCGCCGACTTCCTGCTGCTCCAGGCGCGACTGCTCTGCCAGCGAGTCGCGGGCCAGGGCCTCATAGGCCTGCTGGCGTTCGGCTGGCAGCGGCTGCTCGCGGAAGGTTTCGGCATGGATGCGGCTTTGGCGCAGGGAGAACTGGACGAAGCTTTCGTCATGTTCGGTCATACGTGCCAGCACCTGGGCAGAAGGGGTCAACGAAGCATCGTCGACCTTGGCCTGCTGAGCCTCCAGGGCCTTGGCATGTTCTTCGCCACCGTGGGCCTGGTCGAGCAGCTCGGCCAGTTGCCCGATGCGGCCAATCAGTTCGCTGGCCCAGGCCTTGAGTGCAACCGGCTGCCCGTCGCGGTGCAACTGCAGGCCCGGGCGCCGACCTTCCTTGACCACCGCAAGGAAGTTGCTGGTGCACTGGCCACATTCGCCGTTGTCCAGCTGTGGGCTGTCTTCCAGGGCGCAGAACAGCAGGAACGCATCGAGGAAGCGTGCCTCGGTCAGGTCGATCCCTACCGGCAGGAACGGGTTGATGTCCAGGCAACGCACCTCGACATACTGTACGCCGCGCGAGGACAGGGCCTGGATTGGCCGTTCGCCGGTATAGGTGACGCGCTTGGGACGGATGTTCGAGTAGTACTCGTTCTCGATCTGCAGGATGTTGGTGTTCAGCTGCACCCACTCGCCGTCGACATGGGTGCCGATCTCGACATACGGCGGGTAGGGCGTGCCCACCGCCTTGCGCAGGCTGTCGGTATAGCTGGCCAGGTTGTTGTAGCAAGGTGTGAGGCCGGCCTGGGCGTTGCTCTGGTAACCCAGGTCGCTCATGCGCAGGCTGGTGGCGTAGGGCAGGAACAGGGTTTCGGCGTCCAGTTCTTCGAGCTGGTGCGGGCGGCCGCGCAGGAAGCCTTTGTCCAGTGCCGGCGAGGCGCCGAACAGGTACATCAGCAGCCAGCTGTAGCGGCGGAAGTTGCGGATCAAGGCAATGTAGGCCGAGGACTGGAAGTCGCGGTCGCTTTCTTCACTGCCTTCGGCGGCGCGCAGCAATGGCCACAGCGCCTCTGGCAACGAGAAGTTGTAGTGGATGCCGGCAATGCACTGCATGGTGCGGCCGTAGCGCAGGGCCAGGCCCTTGCGGTAGACGTGCTTGAGCTTGCCGATGTTCGAGGTGCCGTACTCGGCGATCGGGATATCCTCCTCGGCAGGCAGTGTGCACGGCATCGATGGGCTCCACAGGTACTCGTCGGCGAGCTTGCTGTAGACGAAGCGGTGGGTTTGCTCGAGGTTTTCGAGCACCTTGGCCGGGTCGGGCAGCGCCGGGGTGATGAACTCCAGCAGCGACTCGGAATAATCGGTGGTGATCTGCTCGTTGGTCAGCGCCGAACCCAGGTTTTCAGGATGCGGGGTCTGGGCCAGGCGACCTTCGTCGGTCACGCGCAGGCATTCGCGCTCAATACCGTGCAGGCACTGCTTGAGCAGGGGAAGATTGGCGCCGAGCAGGCTCAGGCGGCGGTTGAGGAGGTCGCTCAAGATGGATTCCTTCACGCATCAGTCGCCCCAATATGGGGGTAGAGTTGACGGTCTACAAGGGTAGGAAGAAAGGAACTGGCGTTGTCGCCTGGTTTACGCGGTTCCGGCAGTGCCAGCGCACTGCCGAAAAATACCGCAGATACCGCTTGGTGAGCTAGAGAACCGCAAAGGTTCCTTGCGCTTTTGCCACCAGCTTGTCGCCTTGGACTACGTCGGCGTCGACCACCAGGGTGCGGCGCCCAGCGTGCAGAACGCGGGCGGTGCACAGCACCTCCCCGTCGCTGATCGCACGCATGTAGTTGATCTTGCATTCGATGGTTACGCTCTGCTGGTCGAAGCCATGGCTGGCCGAGCAGGCCAGCCCCATGGCGATGTCCACCAGGCTGAAGATGGCCCCGCCGTGCAGCTTCTGGCCACGGTTACGCAGGTGCGGCTCCAGCGCCAGGGCTACCTCTGCTACCCCTGTGTCCAGGCGTTGCAGGCGGCAGCCGAGGAGCTGGCTGTAGGCGCTTTCGACGAGCTCCTTGGGGATGTCCATCACTTCTTCTTCAGTTGCTTGGCGTTGGCGAACAGCGCAGCCATGGCGTTGTTGGCCGGGGCGGCGGTGGCGGTTTCACGCTGGCGCGGTGCCTGCTGCTGGCGGTTGCCGCCGTTGCCACGGTTGCCGCCACGGTTACCCTCGACCTTTTCGCCCGGCGTGTCGCTCATGCGCATGGACAAGCCGACGCGCTTGCGCGGGATGTCCACCTCCATGACCTTGACCTTGACCACGTCACCGGCCTTGACCGCTTCGCGAGGGTCCTTGACGAACTTCTCCGACAACGCCGAAATGTGCACCAGGCCGTCCTGGTGTACGCCGATGTCGACGAAGGCACCGAAGTTGGTGACGTTGGTGACCACGCCTTCGAGGATCATGCCGGGCTCCAGGTCCTTGAGGTCCTCGACGCCGTCCTGGAAGGTTGCGGTCTTGAACTCGGGGCGCGGGTCGCGGCCGGGTTTGTCCAGTTCCTGCAGGATGTCGGTGACGGTCGGCAGGCCGAAGGTCTCGTCGGTGAACTTTTTCGGGTCGAGGCGCTTGAGGAAGCCGCTGTCGCCAATCAGCGAGCGGATGTCACGGCCGGTGTCGGCGGCGATGCGCTGCACCAGCGGGTAGGCCTCGGGGTGAACGGCAGAGGCGTCCAGCGGGTTGTCGCCGTTCATCACGCGCAGGAAGCCGGCGGCTTGCTCGAAGGTTTTTTCGCCCAGGCGGCTGACTTTTTTCAACGCAGCACGGGTAGCGAACGGGCCATTGGCATCGCGGTGGGCGACGATGTTCTGCGCCAAGGTGGCATTGAGGCCGGAGATGCGGGTCAGCAGGGCCACCGAGGCAGTGTTCACGTCTACGCCCACGGCGTTCACGCAGTCCTCGACCACGGCGTCCAGGCCACGGGCCAGTTTTACCTGGGAGACATCATGCTGGTACTGGCCGACACCGATGGATTTCGGGTCGATCTTCACCAGTTCGGCGAGCGGGTCCTGCAGGCGGCGGGCAATCGACACGGCGCCGCGGATCGACACGTCCAGGTCCGGGAATTCACGGGCGGCCAGTTCCGACGCCGAATACACCGAAGCACCGGCTTCGGACACCATGATCTTGGTGATCTTCAGCGCAGGGTACTTCTTGACCAGTTCGGCGATCAACTTGTCGCTCTCGCGGCTGGCGGTGCCGTTGCCGATGGCAATCAGCTCTACCGAATGCTTGGCGCACAGGGCGGCAAGTACCGAGATCGTGCGGTCCCAGTCGTTTTTCGGCGCATGGGGGTAGACGGTGGCGGTATCCAGCAGTTTGCCGGTGGCATCGACTACCGCAACCTTGCAGCCAGTGCGCAGGCCCGGGTCGAAGCCCAGGGTGGCACGCGGGCCGGCGGGGGCGGCCAGCAGCAGGTCGTGCAGGTTGTGGGCGAAGACGTTGATCGCCTCGCCTTCGGCGTTGTCACGCAGTTCGCCGAACAGGTCGGTTTCCAGGTGGGTATACAGCTTGACCTTCCAGGTCCAGCGCACCACTTCGGCCAGCCACTTGTCGGCCGGGCGGTTGCGGTTTTCCAGGCCGAAGTGATTGCTGATCATCACCTCGCACGGGTGCAGTGTGCCCGGCAGCTCTTCGCCGACCTTGAGCGAGGCGCTCAGCACGCCTTCGTTGCGGCCACGGAAAATCGCCAGGGCGCGGTGCGACGGTGCGTTGCGCAGCAACTCGTCATGGGCAAAGTAATCGCGGAACTTGGCGCCTTCTTCTTCTTTACCTGCCACCACGCGGGCGCTGAGCACCGCTTCCTGCTTGAGGAAACCTCGCAGCTTGTCGAGCAGGGCGGCGTCTTCGGCGAAGCGCTCCATGAGGATGTACTTGGCGCCCTCCAGGGCCGCCTTGACGTCGGCGACGCCTTTTTCGGCATCGACGAAGCGCGCTGCTTCGCTTTCCGGAACCCGTTGCGGGTCGTTGAACAAGCCGTCGGCCAGCTCGCCGAGGCCGGCTTCGAGGGCAATCTGGCCTTTGGTGCGGCGCTTCTGCTTATAGGGCAGGTAGAGGTCTTCGAGGCGGGTCTTGGTGTCGGCCAGCTTGATTTCGCGGGCCAGCTCAGGGGTCAGCTTGCCTTGTTCCTCGATGCTGGAGAGGATGCTGGCGCGGCGATCGTCGAGTTCGCGCAGGTAGCGCAGGCGCTCTTCCAGGTGGCGCAACTGGGTGTCGTCCAGGCTACCGGTCACTTCCTTGCGGTAACGGGCGATGAAGGGCACGGTCGAGCCTTCGTCCAACAGGCCCACGGCCGCCTCGACCTGTTGTGGGCGTACGCCCAGTTCCTCGGCGATACGGCTGTTGATGCTGTCCATGTAAACCACCTGACAATTGTGAAAACGGGGGCCGCAAGGTGCTGTCTGGCCCAGCGGCGCTGGAGGAAAGCCGGGCATTATACCCATCGGCGCCGGCTTGCGGTGATGGCGCCAGGCCAGCGGAACCGCCTGGGAACTGGCGTCGGGGGAAAAATCTGCTAACAATGCTCACGGCACGCGTGGCAGTGGCTACGCCATAATGCGCGGCGATATCAGAGGAGTTATTCATGACCGGCACCGCAAACACCGCTGAAGGTGACAAGATTCTCATCGTCGACGACGATCCGGGGCTCAGCAGCCTGCTGGAACGTTTCTTCACCAGCAAGGGCTACCGTGCCCGTGCGGTGCCCAATACCGAACAGATGGACCGCCTGCTGCAGCGCGAGGTGTTCAACCTGGTGGTGCTCGACCTGATGCTGCCAGGGGAAGATGGCCTGACAGCGTGCAAGCGCCTGCGCCAGTCGAACAACCAGATCCCGATCATCATGCTCACCGCCAAGGGCGACGAGCTCAGCCGCATCAAGGGGCTGGAACTGGGCGCCGACGACTACCTGGGCAAGCCGTTCAACCCGGACGAGCTGATGGCGCGGGTCAAGGCCGTGCTGCGCCGCCAGGCGCCGAGCGTGCCGGGTGCCCCGGGCAGCGAAGACGAGTCGGTCACGTTCGGCGATTACGAGCTTTCGCTGGGCACCCGCGAGCTCAAGCGCGGCGATGAAGTGCACATGCTCACCACCGGCGAGTTCGCGGTGCTCAAGGCGCTGGTAATGCACGCCCGCGAGCCGCTGACCCGCGACAAGCTGATGAACCTGGCCCGTGGTCGTGAATGGGATGCCCTGGAGCGCTCCATCGACGTACAGATCTCGCGCCTGCGCCGCATGATCGAACCGGACCCTTCCAAGCCGCGCTATATCCAGACCGTCTGGGGCGTGGGCTATGTCTTCGTGCCAGACGGAAACGCCGGCAAATGATGCCGCGCCGTCGATGAAAACACCGCTCTGGTTCCCGCAAAGCTTCTTCGCCCGCACGCTGTGGCTGGTGCTGATCGTTGTCCTGTTCTCCAAGGCGCTGACCCTGGTCTACCTGCTAATGAACGAGGACGTGCTGGTCGATCGGCAATACAGCCATGGTGTCGCGCTGACCCTGCGAGCCTATTGGGCAGCGGACGAAGAAAACCGCGACAAGATTGCCGAAGCCGCAGGCCTGATCCGGGTGACCGGCTCTGGTGTTCCGGAAGGCGAACAACACTGGCCTTACAGCGAAATCTACCAGCGGCAGATGCAGGCCGAGCTGGGCGAAGACACTGAAGTACGCTTGCGCATCCATGCACCGCCGGCATTGTGGGTGAATGCGCCCAGCCTTGGCCCTGGCTGGCTGAAAGTGCCGCTGTACCCGCACCCGCTGCGTGGCCAGAAAATCTGGAACGTGCTCGGCTGGTTCCTGGCTATTGGCCTGCTGTCTACCGCGTCGGCCTGGATCTTCGTTCGCCAACTCAACCAGCCGCTCAAGCGCCTGGTATTCGCTGCCCGCCAGTTAGGCCAGGGCCGTAGCGTGCGGTTGCCGATCAGTGATACACCGAGCGAGATGACCGAGGTCTATCGGGCGTTCAACCAGATGGCCGAGGACGTCGAGCAGGCCGGGCGTGAGCGCGAGCTGATGCTGGCCGGTGTTTCCCACGACCTGCGCACGCCGCTGACACGCCTGCGGCTGTCGTTGTCATTGCTGGGCAGCGACAGCGAGCTGAGCGACGACATGGTGCGCGACATCGAGGATATGGACGCGATTCTCGATCAGTTCCTGGCCTTTATCCGCGATGGCCGCGACGAACCGGTAGAAGAAGTCGACCTGGCTGACCTGGTGCGCGAGGTGGTAGCGCCGTACAACCAACCGGACGAGCGTGTGCGCCTGTGCCTGGAGCCAATCCCGCCGTTCCCGCTGCGCCGTGTTTCGCTCAAGCGCATGCTGGGCAACCTGATTGGCAATGCCCTGCATCATGCGGGCAAGGGGGTCGAGGTGGCTGCTTATGTCTCGGGCGATGAGAGTGCGCCCTATGTGGTGCTCAGCGTGCTTGACCGAGGCACCGGGATCGACGAGTCGGAGCTGGAAACCATCTTCAACCCGTTCATTCGCGGCGACCGTGCCCGAGGTGGCAAAGGCACTGGCTTGGGGCTGGCGATCGTCAAGCGGATTGCAGCGCAACATGGCGGGAATGTGGAATTGCGTAACAGGTCTGGCGGTGGGATCGAGGCGCGGGTGCGCTTGCCGTTGGGGCTTTTACTGCCGCGAAACGCTGTTTGATCTGTACCGGCATTTTCTGGCCTCTTCGCGGGGCAAGCCCGCTCCCACAGAACCCTAACACTGAATCTGTGGGAGCGGGCTTGCCCCGCGAAGAGGCCGGCAAAGCCAGCCTAGCCTTTACCCTTGGTCCGGGTCTGGTTCGGCCCGCCGTTCTTCTCCAGGTGCTCGATGATCATCCCGGCCACGTTCTTGCCGGTGGTCACTTCGATACCTTCCAGGCCCGGTGAAGAGTTGACCTCCATCACCAACGGCCCGTGGTTGGAGCGCAGGATATCCACACCGGCCACGCTCAAGCCCATCACCTTGGCCGCCCGAATCTCTTCGCGGGGCAAGCCCGCTCCCACAGAACCCTAATACTGAATCTGTGGGAGCGGGCTTGCCCCGCGAAGAGGCCGGCAAAGCCAGCCTAGCCTTTACCCTTGGTCCGGGTCTGGTTCGGCCCGCCGTTCTTCTCCAGGTGCTCGATGATCATCCCGGCCACGTTCTTGCCGGTGGTCACTTCGATACCTTCCAGGCCCGGTGAAGAGTTGACCTCCATCACCAACGGCCCGTGGTTGGAGCGCAGGATATCCACACCGGCCACGCTCAAGCCCATCACCTTGGCCGCCCGAATCTCTTCGCGGGGCAAGCCCGCTCCCACAGAACCCTAACACTGAATCTGTGGGAGCGGGCTTGCCCCGCGAAGAGGCCGGCAAAGCCAGCCTAGCCTTTACCCTTGGTCCGGGTCTGGTTCGGCCCGC
>NZ_BQHW01000024.1 GCF_021602025.1 Pseudomonas ceruminis | reverse complement strand
GCGGTTGCAGCAGCAAGGTAAGTGGGTGGGGTGACGGTGGCTGCCAAGGGCAACCACCGCCGGCCTGCCGGCCCCCACAGGGCTTGAGGTGGGCGTCGGCAGGCTGACGAATGGGCCGCAACGCGGCCCCGGCGATTACGAAGACAGGTACGAAGACCGGGTCAGCCCCAGGCGCAACGCATCCAGGAACTGGGTGCGCTCGCGGGCGCTGATCTTGGCGCTGGCCACTTTGTCGCGGTAGTGGGTCATCAACTCCTCCGGCGACAGGTGCACGTAGCGCAGCATGTCCTCGATGGTGTCGTGGGTCTCAATACCGGCGTGGTACACGCTGCCGTCGGCGTTCTGGTAGATGTTCACCGAATCGGTGTCACCGAACAGGTTGTGCATGTCGCCGAGGATTTCCTGGTAGGCACCGACCAGGAACACGCCCAGCAGGTAGTCCTCGCCCTCGTTGACCGCATGCACCGGCATGCTGGTCTCGATGCTTTGCTCGTCGACGTACTGGTTGATTTTGCCGTCGGAGTCGCAGGTCAGGTCCTGCAGCACCGCGCGGCGCATCGGCTCTTCGTCCAGGCGGTGCAGCGGAATGATCGGCAGCACCTGGCCGATGGCCCAGGTATCCGGCAGGCTCTGGAACACCGAGAAGTTACAGATGTACTTGTCGGCAAGCTTGTCGTTCAGCTCGTCCAGCACTTGCCGGTGCGAACGCTGGCGGGCCTTCAGCGAGTTATGCAGGCGACGGCACACGGCGAAGTAGCACTGTTCTGCCAGGGCTTTCTCGGCCAGACTGATCTTGCCATCGGCGTACTGCGCCGCCACGTCGCCCATGTAGTGGGTGGCGCGCCAGTAGGTCTCGGTCACCATCTCGATGTCGGTCGGGCCAAGCAGGTCGGCCAGCCACTGCACGGTCTCGGGCAGGGCCTCTTTGTTTTCGATGGTCGGCACGTCGTCGTTGTGTTTCTCGACGTCGGTCACCTGAATCACCAGCATGGCGTGGTGCGCGGTCAAGGAACGGCCACTTTCGGAGAAAATGTGCGGGTGTGGCAGGCCCTGGGCGTCGCAGAACTCCTTGAGCATGCCCACCACCACGCCGGCATAGTCGTCCATGTCGTAGTTGATCGAGCTGGCATTGCGCGAGTGGGTACCGTCGTAGTCCACACCCAGGCCACCGCCCACGTCGATATGGTCGACCGGCAGGCCCAGCGCACGCAGCTCACCGTAGTAGCGGATGGCTTCCTTGAAGCCGTGTTGATAGTCGGCCAGGTTGGCGATCTGCGAGCCCATGTGGAAGTGCAGCAGGCGGATGCCCTGGTCCAGGCCGGCGTCACGGAAGCGCTGCACTACGGAAATCAACTGCGCGGCAGACAAACCGAACTTGGACTTCTCGCCACCGGTGTCAGCCCATTTGCTCGAAGCCAGCGACGACAGGCGCACGCGCAGGCCGACCTGCGGCTTGACCTTGAGCTCAGCCGCCTCATCGATCACCAAGGCGACCTCGGACTCTTTTTCGATGACGATGAACACGTTGTGGCCAAGCTTCTGGCCCATCAGCGCCAGGCGGATGAACTCGCGATCCTTGTAGCCGTTGCAGACGATGGTGCCGCCCTTGGGCGCCAGCGCCAGCACCGCCAGCAACTCTGGCTTGGAGCCCGCTTCCAGACCGATGGACACGTTCTGCGTGGCGATGATGTTCTCCACCACCGCTTCCTGCTGGTTGACCTTGATCGGGTACAGGGCGGTGTACTGGCTCTGGTACTCAAGGCGCGCGATATTGGCATCGAAAGCGCCGGTCAGTTGGCGCACGCGGTCCTGCAGGATGTCAGGGAAGCGCACCAGCAGCGGCAGCGACAAGCCGCTCTGGCGTAGCTCGTCGACCTGTTCGAACAGGTCGATCGGTGCACTTTGCGGGCCGTTGGGGCGCACTTCGACGCGCCCGGCTTCATTGATGGCGAAATAACCAGCGCCCCAATGGCGGATGCCATAAACACTGCGGCTGTCGGCCACGGTCCATTGGCTACCATCGTCTTTGCGTGTGCGTCGTACGGACATTCAAGTCCCCTATAGAAAAGTCGAAGACACTGCCCCGCAAGGAGGCGGGCGCAGTGTAAAAGCTGAAAATGACGATTCGTCCGTGTCAGGGGTAGACCCTGCCCACGGCAACGAGTTTAGAAAGCGCTGGGCAAAATTCGCGTACCGGCATCAGCCGCCGGACTTCTTTGCCTTGAAACCTTGTTTAGTCAGCTCATCGATCAGCAGCTCGACATGGTCGCCCTGGATTTCGATGACCCCATCCTTCAGCGCGCCACCGGTACCACAACGGCGCTTGAGGTTGGTGGCCAGCGCCTTGAGCTGGTCGAGCGGCAGCGGCACGCCGGTGACGGTGGTCACGGTCTTGCCGCCACGGCCTTTGCTTTCACGGCGCACACGGGCAATGCCATCGCCTTCGGGGATGAGCAGTTGCTTGCATGTGCAGGCGTCCACCGGCTGGCCACAGTCAGGGCAGTGCCGACCGGCATCGGTGGAGTAAACGAGACCGCCTAGGGCGGCGAAGGAAGAAGCTTTCTTGGCCACTTTTGTTCCTCGGTGCTGAGGACAAAAACTGGTCGGCGGGAGCCGACCGCGAAGCCCCACTCTGGCAGGGGCGGCGCTACTGCTGCAAGACTTGCGGCAGCCCGAAAAGGGCGCGCAGTTTAACGATAAATCACGCCGTTGCTAAGTACTGGAATGCGCCATTTAGCGAATGATTTGCGACTTGGCCGCCCCATCGCGACCCTCATGGTGCAAGCTGATGGGCCTTCCATTGAGGACAAGTGCCCATGGCGATCCCCGAAATCAGCGCGTTCATTGCCCGCTGGCCCGAACTGGGCGTATCTGAGCCCGCCGCCTGGCAGGTCACCCAGGCGTGTGAACAGCACGTCCTGGGCATGATGGCGCGGCTCGATGCCGGTTATCGGCGCCAAGGTGACTGCGCCATCCATGAAACCGCCATCGTCGAGCCCGGTGCGGTGTTGAAAGGGGCAATCATCATCGGCCCGGGGGCCTTCGTGGCGGCAGGCGCCTACCTGCGAGGCGGGGTCTACATTGGCGGCGGCTGCATTGTCGGACCAAGCTGCGAGGTGAAAAGCAGTTTCATGCTCGGCTCGAGCAAGTTGGCACACTTCAACTTCGTCGGCGACTCGCTGATTGGTGAGCACGTCAATATCGAAGCGGGCGCGATCATCGCCAACTACCGCAATGAGCTCGATGGCGCCGTCATCAGGATTCGCCACGCTCAGGCGGTCATCGACACTGGGGTGTGCAAGTTCGGTGCATTGATAGGCGATGGCTGTAAGATCGGCGCGAACGCGGTGATCGCCCCAGGTGCGTTGCTCTGGCCGAATACTCGCGTCCCGCGCCTTGAACTGATCGACCAGTTCGCGTACTACTGAACTGCCTTGTAGCGCTCCAGCGCGGCCAGTGAATCTGGGCAGTAGGGGTGCAGAAGCCGATCATTTTCGACCTCTGCGAGGCTGACAAAACGCGCTTCGCTCACCTCCTCTGGCTGCAGCCGCAACGGCGCATCGGAAACCGCCGAATACACTGCGCACCACAAGCGGTTATCCGGCTGGTCGAAATAGAAGCGCTCGTGAAACCGCAGCGAGACACCTTCAATTCCCAACTCCTCGGCCAGCTCGCGGGCGGCGGAGTCGGCGTACGCTTCACCTGCCGCCACCATGCCGCCAGCGGCCACGTCCCAATAACCCGGATACAGCGCCTTGCTCAAGGTGCGCCGGTGCACGCACAACTCGCCGGCGCTGTTGAACAACAGAATGAACGTGCAACGACCGATCAGGCCGCGCTCACGGAGCTCGGCCCTGGGCAGTGCGCCAAGCACCTGGTCGGCGTCGTCCACCCAGGCGACCAGTTCGCGGTCGGAAGCCGCCCGGTGGGCGGCTTCGTTGGGGCTGATGACCATGCTCAACCCTGCGACAGCAGCTGACGCAGGTCGATGACCGCGGCGTTGGCCCGGGAGATATAGTTGGCCATGACCAGCGAGTGGTTGGCCCACATGCCAAAGCCGCTACCATTGAGCACCATCGGGCTCCACAGCGGCTCTTGCGAGGCTTCCAGCTCACGGATGATCTGACGCACGCTGACTGTGGCGTTCTTCTTCGCCAGCACGTCGGCGAAGTCGACCTCGATGGCACGCAGCAGGTGCGACAGCGCCCAGGCCTGGCCACGGGCCTCGTAGAACACGTTGTCGATCTGCAGCCACGGGGTCTCTACCAACTCCTCGTCCACCTGCGGCGCCTGACCGGCCACGACCGACTCGGTCTTGAGGGTGGTGTTGAGCTTGACCCGGCCAACGCTGGCCGACAGGCGCTGGGACAGTGAGCCCAGGCGAGTGGCGACATCGCCCAGCCAGTTGTTCAGGTTATCGGCGCGGGTATAGAAGATGGCGCCCTTGTCACCCGCTGCCAGGCGAGTCTGGTAGCGCGACAGCGACTTGATGCCCTCTTCGAACTCCGATTCGCTGGACGGCAGAATCCAGCTTTTGTTGTCGAAGTTGAAGCGCGGCTCGGCTTTGGCCAAGTCAGCATCTTCGGTGGACTGCGACTGCGAGCGGGCGAAGTCCTTGCGCAGGGCGCGGGACAGGTCACGCACCTGGACCAGCACGCCGTATTCCCAGCTGGGCATGTTGTCCATCCACAGCCCTGGCGGGAAACGGTCGTTGGAGATGTAGCCACCTGGCTTGTTCAGCAGCGTACCGGCCACGGTCTTGAGGGTTTCGATGGTGGTATAGCCGACCACCATCTGCTGGCCATTGCGCTCGGCAGCGGCCTGGGCATTCTGCTGCACCGGGAACAACGCCGGCTCCTGGCTCCAGTACCAGCCCAAGCCGATACAGACCAGCAGGTACAGCCCGATCAACGTCCCCAGCGCGCGGCTCCAGAGGCCACCCAGGTAGCTACGGGCAGCAGCGCCTCGGCCGTCGACACGCTCGCGGGGCTCGGCTTTGGCCTCACGGTTTTTCCAATCCAGCATGGCTTTGTCCTTAATCAGTCACGACGGTTCAGGGCTTTGACCACAGGCCAGCGCCAGGGTGCCACGGCAAGCCCGCGTGCTTGCACTATAAAGCAGACGCCGCCATACGCATAAGCGACCAATGAGTCAGTAACTGAATAATCGTTTTAAACGCTTTGTTGACGCGGGGTGCTCGCACGCCTGAAAAGAGCTGCTAGCATAGAGCCATCATCGCACCTGCACCTCCCCACCTATAAGTAGTCAGGACATGACCCAAGCCGCTGAGCCGAGCCAAGAGCGCCTCAAGCAGGAACTCGATCACCTGCTGCAACGCCTGTCGCGCACCAGCCTGCGCAAGGGCGATCTACTCGATCAGCTGGCGCTGCCACCTGCCCGCAAGCCGGTGTACCTGCTGCTGCGGGATCATGAGCGTGCAGAGCGGCTAGCCCAGCAGCTGGAGTTTTTCGGCCTGAGCGCGCAGCCGCTGTTCGATGCCGCAACGGCTCTGGACGCCGTGGCCGAACAGGCGCCGTCGGCCATCGTCATGGATGTCGACTTCAGCGGCCCGGGGCGCGGCATGCACCTGGCGGCGCAGGCGCAACTGGGCCTGGAACGGCCTATCCCGCTGCTGTTTTTCAGCCACCACGAAGCCGACACACCGACCCGCCTGGCTGCCGTGCGCGCCGGGGGGCAGGCCTTTCTCACCGGCACGCTGGAAGCCTCCAGCCTGCTGGAAAAGCTCGAGATCATGACCAGCACCACCGAGCACGAGCCCCTGCGGGTGCTGATCATCGACGACTCACGCACCCAGGCCTTGCATACCGAGCGCGTGCTGGGTAATGCCGGGATGATCACCCGCAGCCTTACCGACCCTATCCGCACCATGGCCGAGCTGGCGGACTTCCAGCCCGACCTGATCATCCTCGACCTGTACATGCCCGCCTGCTCAGGCCCGGAACTGGCCAAGGTGATACGCCACAACGACCGCTACGTCAGCGTGCCGATCATCTACCTGTCTGCCGAAGACGACCTGGACAAGCAGCTCGATGCGATGAGCGAAGGCGGTGATGACTTTCTCACCAAACCGATCCGCTCACGCCACCTGGTCACCACCGTGCGCAATCGCGCCGCCCGCGCCCGCCATCTCAAATCACGCATGGTGCGCGACAGCCTGACCGGGCTTTACAACCACACCCATATCCTGCAACTGCTCGAAGACTGCAGTTTCCGCGCCCGCCGCGAACGCCAGCCGCTGAGCTTTGCGATGCTCGACATCGACCATTTCAAGAAGATCAATGACCGCCACGGACACCCCATGGGCGACCGGGTCATCAAGAGCCTGGCATTGTTCCTCAAGCAGCGCCTGCGCAAGACCGACTTCATCGGCCGCTACGGCGGCGAAGAATTTGCCATCGTCATGCCCAACACCGCGCTGGAAGCCGCGCACAAGGTGCTGGACGAAATCCGCCGGCGCTTTGCCGAGATTCTTTATCCAGCGCAACCCTGCGACCTGCGCTGCACGTTCAGTGCCGGGGTGGTGCAGCTGGACGATGAGCTGGACGCCTTGACCATGGCCAGCACGGCTGACGAGGCGCTGTATCGGGCCAAGCACGCGGGACGTAATTGCGTGGTGCGGGTCGAGCCCTAGGCCCTCAGCGGCCCGTGAAACCTGTTAACTAGCGGCACAGTGCCACTTTTTTAGCGAACCCCCTGCTGTCGTCATCACCTCGTCACAAAACCGCAATAACTTCAGGCACCTACCTCTCCACTCCCCGCAGGAAGTTCGCGGCTATGCGCCTGAAGTGGCTGACCAATTTCAACACACTGTTGCTGGTGACCGTCTGTATCGCCTTGGCCACGACCCTGTGGTGGTCGCAACGCGCCCTGGAACGCCCCTATCAACTGATGGAGCGCTACCTGAGCCTGTCGCAGCAGTTCCAGAACCAGACAGCGCGCAATGTCCAGACCTACCTGGGCAGCGGCGACGCCTTGCGCCATGCCGCGGCCATGGAGGCCAACCAACAGTTGCAAGCGGCCTTGGCCGAGTTGCCCGCCGAGCTCGCCGATAACGTGCGCCCGAGCCTGGACACTTTGCAAACCTTCACCGCCAACGAACTGCTGGCAGCCGGCAAGCTGGCCGGCGACCCGCAAGCCCTGCTGTTGCAGGCCGAGCGCGAGCTGGGCGCCAATTTCGAACAGCTCGCCGCCTACGCCCGCGATAGCGGCAGCAGCGAGGCCAACCGTTACCTGCTGCCGGTGCTCGATGCCAGCGTCCACCTTGGGCGCCTGTCCCTGGCCCGCGACAAGCTGGTCAGCAGTGGCCGCGCCGAGCTGGCCGACGAAGTAGAGCGCGAACTGCATCTGATCCGCGCCCAGGCCCTGCTCATCGACGGCCTGCCACTGCTGGGCGTGACCCGCGCCGCCGAGTCCAACGCCGATGATTTCGCCGCCTTGATGGGCCTGGAAACCCAGGCCAGCGAGCAGCAGGAAGACGTTGCCATCAACCTCAAGCGCGACTTGCAAAGCCTGCTCAACCGCTACCCCGCCGAGCTGCAGCGCACCCGCGAACAGATCGAGCAACGCAGTGCCTTGGCGGCCAGCACCAATGAGCGCCTTGAGGCCGTGCAGCAGGCCATTTCCGGCCTGGAGCCCGAGGTGCGTGCCCAGCACGGCAAAATCGCCAATGAAGTGCGCATCATGCAGGGGCTGATGATTGGCCTGATCTTGCTGATCGCCCTGCTGATCGACACCTTGCAGCGGCGCCTGGCGCGTACATTGACGGGGCTGGCCCCTGCCCTGTCGAGCTGGGCCGAGGGGGATTTCGCCAGGCCTATCGCCTTGGGCAAGACCAACCGTGAACTGCGTGATATCCAGGAATCGCTCAACCGCCTGCGCCAGTACCTGGTGGAACTGGTCGGCACCATCCGTCACAACGCCGAGCAGGTTGCCGGTAGCAGCCACGCCTTGGCGGGCATGAGCGCCGCGCTGCACGATGGCGCCGAGCGCCAGGCCGGTGACACTGGGCAGATTCGCGATGCCCTGGGCGAACTGGAAGCCACCATCCAGCAGGTGGCCGGCGATGCCAGCGCTGCTGCCGATGCCAGCCGTGATGCCGGGCGTGCCGTGGAACAGGGCCAGGCCGTGATCGGCCAGAGCTTGTCAGGGTTGCGGGCACTGGTCGATGAGGTGCAGGGCAATGCCCGCATGATCGAACAGCTGGCCGAGGAGTCGGCGACCATTGGCGGGGTACTGACGGTGATCCGCTCGATTGCCGAGCAAACCAACCTGCTGGCCTTGAACGCCGCCATCGAAGCGGCCCGGGCCGGCGAGATGGGCCGTGGTTTTGCCGTGGTGGCCGACGAGGTGCGCTCGCTGGCGCAACGCACCACCGGGGCGACGGGCGAGATCCAGGCCCTGATCGACCGCCTGCAGCAGGCTGCGCGAGAATCGGTGGCGGGCATGCGCGCCCAGCTCGAACATGCCGAAGCCACTGCCAACCAGGCCCAAGCTGCTGATGGTGCGCTGGATGAAATTGTCAGCGCAATTCGCACCATTGCCGACACCGCGGTGCGCATCGCCGATGTCACGGCGCAACAGAGTGGCGCGGTGAGTGAGATCCGTGACCACAGCGAGCGGATTCACGCGTTGGGCGAGGACAACCTGCAGCGCATTGGCGAAGGGCGCGAGCAAGGCGAGCAGTTGCTGGGGTTGGGGGGTGAACTGAACCGCGCTGTGCGGGCCTTCAGGGTCTGACACTCAGCGCCCGCTTCCACAGGAAGAGGTGCCTGTGGGAGCCGGCAGCGGCCATGTGTCGCTCTGCTTCCCCGCACTCTCCCAACCCCCGCCAACTCCGTTATCATGCCCGCCACGTTCCACCTCGCGAGTCCGCCATGCGCCGCCTGTTTTTCCTGCTGTTCCTGCTGCTGGCCAGCCCGGCCTTCGCCACGGGCCTGCTCGACAACCGCCCCAGCGCCACCCTCGGCGCCGCCTCGCTGTCCAGCAACGCCGACTTCTTGCCGGTACGCGAAGCGTTCAAGCTCAGCCTGATCGAGGCCAATGCCCAGAGCATCAAACTGCGCTTCGTCGCTACCGACGGCTATTACCTCTACCGCCATCGCTTCCAGTTCAGTACTGAGCCTGCCGGCATCGCCGTGGGCGCGCCGAACATTCCCAAGGGCGAGGCCAAGCACGATGAATTCTTCGGCGACGTCGAGGTGTACCACGGCGTGGTCGACATTGAACTGCCACGCACCGATGCCCGCGCTTTCACCTTGCTGGTGGGCTATCAGGGCTGCGCTGACAAGGGCCTGTGCTACCCGCCGCAAACCGAGCGCCTGAGCATCGATGGCGAAGGTGGCCCCGCTGCTGGCGCCCCTGCAGAGGGCGACGAACACGGCTGGCGCTGGAAGTCGTTGCTGCTGTTCTTCCTTGCCGGGGTCGGCCTGACCTTCACCCCGTGCGTGCTGCCGATGCTGCCGATCCTCTCTGGCGTGGTCTTGCGCGGCCAGGTCGGCGGGTTGCGCGGACTGGCGCTCTCATTGGCCTACGTAATGCCCATGGCCGCCAGCTTTGCCGTGCTGGGCGCACTGATGGGCCTGTTCGGCGCCGGCCTGAACCTGCAGGCCCGGCTGCAGTCGGCCTGGGTGCTGGTGCCGTTCGCGCTGTTCTTCGTGCTGTTTGCACTGGCCATGTTCGGCCTGTTCGAACTCAAACTGCCACAGGCCTTGAGCAACCGCCTGGACAAGCTGGCCAACCGTACCAAGGGCGGTTCGCTGCTGGGTGCGGCAGTGCTGGGCGTGCTGTCCAGCCTACTGGTTTCACCCTGCGTGTCGGCACCTCTGGCCGGCGCCTTGCTGTACATCAGCGCCAGCGGCGATGCCTTGGGCGGTGCGCTCAAGCTGTTCGCACTGGGCCTGGGCATGGGTGCGCCATTGCTGCTGGTGGCCACCGGTGGCGCGGCCTGGCTGCCCAAGAGCGGCCCGTGGCTGAACACTGTGAAGAACGCCATCGGGGTACTGCTGCTGGGCCTGGCGATCGGCTTGCTCAGCCGCGTACTGCCAGGGCCGGCGACCCTGGTGCTGGTGGGTTTTCTCAGCGCTGGCGTGGCGCTGTTCCTGGGTGCCCTTGAGTTCGTGGTCAAGTCGCCACGCCAACGCCTCGCGCAACTGCTGGGCCTGGCCCTGCTGGTGTATGCGCTGGCCTGCTGGTATGGCGCTCTGAATGGCCAAGGCGACCCCCTGCGCCCACTGCCTGCCCCCGCGCCTGCAGCACGCGTTGGCAGCCCCGCGGCCAGCGCGGATGCCTGGCACACAATCACTACACCGGCTGAGCTGGACGCGGCCCTGGCGCAGGCTAAAGCCGCCGGCCAACCGGTGTTGCTGGACTGGTACGCCGACTGGTGCATCAGTTGCAAAGTGATAGAGCACGAGGTGCTCAATGCCGCCGAGGTCCAACCCCAGCTGAGTGCGTTCAGACTGCTGCGTTTCGACATCACTCAAAGCAGTGCCGAACAACGCACCCTGCTCGATCGCTACCAGTTGTTCGGCCCGCCGGCGCTGCTGTTCTTTGCCCCGAACGGCAGCGAAATGACCACCGATCGGGTGATTGGCGAGATAAACGCCGGCGAATTTGCGCAGATCCTTGCGCGCGTGCGCGGGCAACTGGGTCTATAACTTCCCGCTAGCCGGGAATTTTCGCCAATCGAGTGACCAGATTTAATTATCTGGTCACATACTTCGCGCGAACCTCGGACATCGTGCTGGCTATTGCCGGGAACTGGACACTTGCCGTCGCTTTACGGCACACTCGCCGCGCTGTGTCGAATTGCCCTACAAATCCAAGGAATCCGCAGATGGCAACGCTACTGGTGCTTCACGGCCCCAACCTGAACCTGCTCGGTACCCGGGAACCCGGTCACTACGGCGCCGTGACCCTGGCCCAGATCAACCAGGACCTGGAGCAGCGCGCCCGCGCCGCAGGCCACCATCTGCAGTACCTGCAGAGCAACGCCGAGTACGAACTGATCGACCGTATTCATGCCGCACGCAACGAGGGTGTGGACTTCATCCTGATCAATCCGGCTGCTTTCACCCATACCAGCGTCGCATTACGTGACGCATTGCTTGCGGTGAGCATCCCATTCATCGAAGTGCACCTGTCCAACGTGCACAAACGCGAACCGTTCCGTCACCACTCCTACTTCTCCGATGTGGCCGTAGGAGTGATCTGCGGTCTGGGCGCCAGCGGTTATCGACTGGCCCTGGAGTCCGCGCTGGAACAACTGGCTGCCAACGCACAGCCCTGATGACAGAGACCCTGGCCTAAGTGGGCCGGGGTTCGAGAAAAACGTTTCAGATACGTTTTTTAACTTACGCCCCCTGACCGAAACCTTTGGGAGTTGATGATTAATGGATATCCGTAAAGTCAAGAAACTGATCGAGCTGCTGGAAGAGTCTGGCATCGACGAACTGGAGATCAAGGAAGGCGAAGAGTCGGTCCGTATCAGCCGTCACAGCAAGACCCCAGCTGCCCAGCAATACTTCGCCCCGGCGCCGGTCGCCGCGCCAGTTGC
Source organism: Pseudomonas ceruminis (assembly GCF_021602025.1). Classification (GTDB taxonomy): domain Bacteria; phylum Pseudomonadota; class Gammaproteobacteria; order Pseudomonadales; family Pseudomonadaceae; genus Aquipseudomonas; species Aquipseudomonas ceruminis. The sequence goes on along the minus strand of NZ_BQHW01000024.1, from coordinate 96,485 downwards.
TGCCCCGGTTGCCGCTGCTGCCGCCCCCGTTGCCGAAGCTGCCGCTGCTGCCCCGGCCCTCAAAGGCACCGTGATCCGTTCGCCAATGGTCGGTACCTTCTACCGCAAGCCTTCGCCGACCTCGCCGAACTTCGCTGAAGTTGGCCAGAGCGTGAAAAAAGGCGACACCCTGTGCATCGTTGAAGCGATGAAGATGATGAACCACATCGAAGCCGATGTTGGCGGTGTCATCGACGCCATCCTGGTGGAAGACGGTCAGCCGGTTGAGTTCGACCAGCCGCTGTTCACCATCGTTTGATTCGCGGAGAGCCAACGATGTCTGGGAAGCTGGAAAAAGTCCTGATCGCCAACCGCGGGGAAATTGCCCTGCGGATCCTGCGTGCCTGCAAAGAGCTGGGCATCAAGACCGTCGCCGTGCACTCCACGGCCGACCGCGAACTGATGCACCTGGGCCTGGCAGACGAGTCGGTCTGCATTGGTCCTGCTTCGTCCAAAGATTCGTACCTGCACATCCCGGCGATCATCGCCGCGGCTGAAGTGACAGGCGCCACCGCCATTCACCCGGGCTACGGCTTCCTGGCGGAAAACGCCGACTTCGCCGAGCAGGTGGAGAAATCCGGGTTCGCCTTCATCGGCCCGAAAGCCGACACCATTCGCCTGATGGGCGACAAGGTTTCGGCCAAGGACGCGATGATCAAGACTGGCGTACCGACCGTACCGGGCTCCGACGGCCCACTGCCGGAAGACGAAGAGACCGCCCTGGCGATCGCCCGTGAAGTCGGCTACCCGGTGATCATCAAGGCCGCCGGTGGCGGTGGTGGTCGCGGCATGCGCGTGGTGCACAAGGAAGAGGACCTGATCGCCTCGGCCAAGCTCACCCGTACCGAAGCCGGCGCGGCCTTTGGCAACCCGATGGTCTACCTGGAGAAGTTCCTGACCAACCCACGCCACGTGGAAGTTCAGGTGCTCTCCGATGGCCAGGGTAACGCCATCCACCTGGGCGACCGTGACTGCTCGCTGCAGCGCCGTCACCAGAAGGTCCTGGAAGAAGCACCTGCACCGGGCATCGACGAGAAGGCCCGTCAGGAAGTCTTCAAGCGTTGTGTCGATGCATGCGTCGAAATCGGCTACCGCGGTGCGGGTACCTTCGAGTTCCTGTACGAGAACGGCCGTTTCTACTTCATCGAAATGAACACCCGTGTGCAGGTTGAGCACCCGGTGTCGGAGATGGTCACTGGTATCGACATCGTCAAGGAGATGCTCAGCATCGCCGCTGGCAACAAGCTGTCGATTCGCCAGGAAGACGTGGTCATCCGCGGCCACTCGCTGGAGTGCCGCATCAACGCCGAAGACCCGAAGAAGTTCATTCCGAGCCCAGGCAAGGTCAAGCACTTCCACGCCCCAGGTGGCAACGGCGTTCGCGTCGACTCGCACCTGTACAGCGGTTATTCGGTTCCGCCGAACTACGACTCGCTGATCGGCAAGCTGATCACCTACGGCAAGGACCGCGACGAAGCCATGGCACGCATGCGCAATGCCCTGGACGAGATCGTCGTCGACGGTATCAAGACCAACATCCCGCTGCACCGCGACCTGGTGCGTGATGAAGGTTTCTGCAAAGGCGGCGTCAACATCCACTACCTCGAGCACAAACTGGCCAACCAGGAGTGATCGCGTTAGCGTGATGGATGAGAAACCCCGGCCAAGGTGCCGGGGTTTTTTATTGCCGGCCAGGCGCGGCCCGAAGCGATCACCCTTTCATCCGCGGCATGTCGATACGGTGCTCATGCACCCGCCGGTACAAGGTCGCCCGCGATATGCCCAAGGCCCGCGCCGCCTCCGCCGGCTTCCAGCGATGGCGAATCAAGGCATCGAGCAGCAACTGCCGCGCAGGGTTCGAGGCACCCGCATCCGCGCAAGGCACTGCATCGCCACGCACCTCTTGCGGCAGATCCTCCAGGCCAATTTGCCCACCCTCGCTGACCGCGCAGGCATAGCGCAGCACCTGGCGCAGCTGTCGCAGATTGCCCGGCCAGCGATAGACCAACAGCGCCTGCAGCGCGTCGTCAGCCAGCACCACCTCAACCCCGCAGGCTTCGGCCTCCTCGGCCAGCAGGCGATGGATCAACCCCAGCCGATCCTCCCGATCGCGCAGCGGTGGTAACTCGAACCGGGCGTTGGCCAGTCGGAAGTAAAGGTCTTCGCGAAAACGCCCCTCACTCACCATCGCCGCCAGGTCCCGGTGGGTGGCGCAAATCACCTGAATATCCACCCGCTCGCGCCGGGCCGCGCCCAGTGGGGCGACTTCGCCCTCCGCCAGTACCCGCAGCAAACGGGTCTGCAGGTTCAACGGCATGTCGCCAATCTCATCGAGAAACAACGTGCCGCCATCGGCCTGTTGCAACAGCCCCTGCATACCCTTGCTCGACGCGCCCGTGAACGCCCCGGCGACATAGCCGAACAGTTCGCTCTCGATCAGGCTCTCCGGGATGGCCGCGCAATTGAGGGTGACGAACGGGCCGGCGCGGCGTTGGCTCTGCTGATGCAGCTGGCGGGCGAAAACCTCCTTGCCAGCCCCCGTCTCGCCCTGCACCAATACTGCCAAATTGCAGTCCTTGACCCGGGTAGCCAGGCGCAGATGCTGTTCGATGCGGGCATCCTGAGCCTGCTGTATCGGCTGTACCCGGCCCCGCCGCTGCGGCGCACTGACCCGGCCGTACAGCCCGCCCCAGCCTGACAGGCGTTGCGCCGCCGCCTCGCTGGCACGGCGCAGCTGGTCCAAGTCGAACAACTCGCCGATGTGCTCCGGCAACCGCCCATCCCGCGCCAGCAGGCGCTCGCGGGCCAGGCTGTTGATCGCCTGCAGGCGGCCATCGGCATCCCAGGCCAGCAAATAATCAGGCTGGCTTTCCACATAACCCGGCGTGCCATGCGCGCGCATCACCCAGTGGCCCTGGGCGCTGTGCATGAAAAAGGCGTTCTCGATCTCCCGCGCGGTCTGTTCCACCAACTGGCGGATCAGGTGCTGGCTGCGGCGGTCGTCGGGCGATTGCAGGGCCGAAACATCCACCACGCCCAGCAATTCGCCCAGCGGGTCGAACACCGGTGCCGCCGTGCAGGTCAGGCCGATGAACGCCGCGCGAAAGTGATCGCGCTTGTGTACCGTGGCGGGCGCCCGGCTGGTCAACACTGCCGCAACCCCACAGGTGCCCTCCTCACCTTCGGACCAGCAGGTGCCCAGGTAAAGGCCAGCCTTGCGGCACTCATTGCGGATGGCCGACTCGACCCGGTAATCGATGGTACGCCCAAGGGCATCGGTCAGCAGCACGCAGTAGTCGGCGCCGCGCACACGTTCATGCAGGCGCGCCACGGCATCGCTGGCGATGCGCAGAAACAGTTCGGCGCGTTCACGGCACTCGTTGAGCAGGCTCTGGGAAAGAATACGCGGCCCCTGTTGGGACCCTGGGTCAAGACGGTACAGCTCCATGGAACGGCGCCATGAATCGAGGATCAGCGGCGGCACCGGCGCCTGCGGCAGGCGCTCGGCATTCTTCAGCACACGACTGACGCAATCGACATGGGCTCGGGAGTTCGCGGCAAGCATGAGGCCTCCGGTTCCTGTTTGTTCTTGTCGTTGTGCGGCCATTAAGCGCCTGCCGGCAAGCCCCGACAAGTGCTGTGTGATTACCGGTTGGCTTGAGACGCAGCGTCTCAGGGTCTCGGCCAGGGCAACCCGCTGCTGGCACCCGGCGTCTCGCCCGCCACGCTACGCCGCCCCGCTGGCGCAGCCTGCAGCCGCTCTGCAACAGTGCCCTCAGGCGATTTATCGAAACCTGGCACCGCGCTTGCTGAACACCTGGCAAACAAGAAAACGAGGTGCGCCATGCCGCAACCTGCCCCGATCATCGGGATCATTGCCAACCCTGCCTCTGGGCGCGACCTGCGCCGCCTGACGGCCAACGCCGGGCTGTACTCGAGCACCGACAAAGCTTCGGTGATCCAGCGCCTGCTCGCCGCGTTCGGTGCCACGGGTGTTGCCAAGGTGCTGCTGCCCACCGACATGACCGGCATCGCCGCCGCCGTGCTCAAGGCCAGCCAGGGCCCCGTGGCCCGTGACCAGCACTGGCCAGCCTTGCAACTGCTGGACCTGCCCCTGACCCAGACCGTCAGCGACACCCGCCTGGCCGCGCGCCAGATGGTGGCACAGGGTGTTGCCATGATTGCCGTGCTCGGGGGTGATGGCACCCACAAGGCAGTGGCGGCAGAGGCCGGGGACGTGCCCCTGCTGACCCTCTCCACCGGTACCAATAACGCCTTCCCGGAGCTGCGCGAAGCCACCAGTGCCGGCCTTGCCGGCGGCCTTGTGGCCGGCGCCCAGGTACCGGCAAGCATCGGCCTGCGCCGCAACAAACGCCTGCTGGTGAACGTGCCGCAGCAGCAGTTGTGCGAATGGGCCCTGGTCGAAGTCGCCGTATCGCCGCAGCGCTTCATTGGCGCTCGCGCCCTGAGCCGCAGCGAGGACCTCAGCGAAGTCTTCGCCTGCTTTGCCGAACCCCATGCCATTGGCCTGTCCGCCTTGTGCGGGTTGTGGTGCCCCGTGGCCCGCCATGAGCCGCATGGCGCCTGGGTACGGTTAAACCCCGGCGCCGAGCAGGCCCTGCTGGCACCGCTGGCGCCGGGCCTGTTGCAGGGCTGCGGCATCACCGCCAGTGGCACGCTCACCCCGGGCGTGGCCCATCGACTGAGCCTGGCCGCCGGCACCTTGGCCCTGGACGGCGAACGTGAGATCGAATTCGCCGAACACGACACCCCCACCGTCACCCTCGACCACCAAGGCCCACTGACCGTGGATGTCGAAGCGGTGCTGGCCCATGCCGCCCGCCACCACCTGCTGGCCGTCCCGCGCGGCCACCGGCTGCACCCTGCAACCCCGTCTCGAGACAACCCTGGAGAACAACAAGATGTCCACTGACCTCAGCTCAGCGCAATTGCTGCACGCCTATGAAATGATGCGCACCATTCGCGCATTCGAAGAACGCCTGCACGTGGAGTTCGCCACCGGCGAGATCCCCGGCTTCGTCCACCTGTATGCCGGCGAAGAGGCCTCCGCCGCCGGCGTCATGGCGCACCTGCGCGACAGCGACTGCATTGCCTCGACCCACCGCGGCCATGGCCACTGCATCGCCAAAGGCGTCGACGTGTACGGCATGATGGCCGAGATCTACGGCAAGAAAACCGGTGTGTGCGGCGGCAAGGGCGGCTCGATGCACATCGCCGACCTGGAAAAAGGCATGCTCGGCGCCAATGGCATCGTCGGTGCCGGCGCGCCGCTGGTGGCCGGTGCCGCACTCGCGGCCAAGATCAAGGGTAGCGACGATGTGGCCGTGGCCTTCTTTGGTGACGGCGCCTCCAACGAAGGCGCGGTATTCGAGGCAATGAACCTGGCCTCGATCATGAACCTGCCCTGCATCTTCGTCGCCGAGAACAATGGCTACGCCGAAGCCACCGCCTCGACCTGGTCGGTCGCCTGCGACCATATCGCCGACCGCGCTGCCGGCTTCGGCATGCCCGGGGTGACCATCGACGGTTTCGACTTCTTTGCCGTGCACGAGGCCGCTGGCGCCGCAATCGAGCGCGCGCGCTCCGGGCAAGGGCCTTCGCTGATCGAGGTCAAGCTCAGCCGTTATTACGGCCACTTCGAAGGCGATGCCCAAACCTACCGGGCCCCGGATGAAGTGAAGAACCTGCGCGAAAGCCGCGACTGCCTCTTGCAGTTCCGCAACAAGACCACCCGCGCCGGCCTGCTGCAGGCCGCACAGCTCGATGCCATCGATGCCCGTGTCGAGGACATGATCGAAGACGCCGTGCGACGGGCCAAGTCCGATCCCAAGCCTCAGCCCGCCGATCTGCTCACCGACGTTTATGTCAGCTACCCCTGAGCCCGGACAACAAGAACAACAGGAGAATGACCATGGCTAGAAAAATCAGTTACCAGCAAGCCATCAACGAAGCCCTGGCCCAGGAAATGCGCCGCGACAGCAGCGTGTTCATCATTGGCGAGGACGTGGCCGGCGGCGCGGGTGCGCCAGGTGAGGACGATGCCTGGGGCGGCGTGCTAGGGGTGACCAAGGGCCTGTACCACCAGTTCCCGGGCCGGGTGCTCGATGCGCCCTTGTCGGAAATCGGTTACGTCGGCGCCGCCGTGGGCGCCGCTACCCAAGGCCTGCGCCCGGTGTGCGAACTGATGTTCGTCGACTTCGCCGGCTGCTGCCTGGACCAGATCCTCAACCAGGCGGCCAAGTTTCGCTACATGTTCGGCGGCAAGGCCGTCACCCCGCTGGTGATGCGCACCATGTACGGTGCGGGCCTGCGCGCGGCGGCGCAGCACTCGCAGATGCTCACCTCGCTGTGGACGCACATCCCGGGCCTGAAGGTGGTCTGCCCATCGTCGCCCTACGACGCCAAGGGTCTGTTGATCCAGGCGATCCGCGACAACGACCCGGTGATCTTCTGCGAGCACAAGCTGCTTTACAGCATGCAGGGCGAAGTGCCGGAAGAGGTCTACACCGTGCCCTTTGGCGAAGCCAACTACCTGCGCGACGGCGACGACGTCACCCTGGTGACTTACGGACGCATGGTGCACGTGGCCCTGGAGGCCGCCAACAACCTGGCCCGCCAGGGTATCGACTGCGAAGTGCTGGACCTGCGCACCACCAGCCCACTGGACGAGGACAGCATCCTTGAAAGCGTCGAGAAGACTGGCCGCCTGGTGGTAATCGACGAAGCCAACCCGCGCTGCTCGATGGCCACGGACATCAGCGCCCTGGTGGCGCAAAAGGCGTTCGGCGCGCTCAAAGGGCCCATCGAAATGGTCACCGCGCCGCACACTCCGGTGCCGTTCTCCGACGCCCTGGAAGACCTGTACATCCCTGACGCGGCGAAGATCGAAGCCGCCGTGCGCAAGGTGATCGAAACCGCAAGGAGTGCCGCATGAGCCAGATCCATACCCTGACCATGCCCAAGTGGGGCCTGTCGATGACCGAGGGCCGGGTCGATGCCTGGCTCAAGCAAGAAGGCGACGAGATCAACAAGGGCGACGAAGTGCTGGACGTCGAGACCGACAAGATCAGCAGCAGCGTCGAGGCGCCCTTCAGTGGCGTACTGCGCCGGCAGGTGGCCAAACCTGACGAAACCCTGCCCGTCGGTGCGCTGTTGGCCGTGGTGGTGGAAGGCCAGGCAGAGGAATCGGAGATCGACGCGGTGGTGCAACGCTTCCAGGCCGAGTTCGTGGCCGAAGGCGGCGCCGACCAGGCCCAGGGGCCGGCGCCGCAGAAGGGCGAAGTGGCAGGCCGGCTGCTGCGCTGGTTCGAGCTGGGTGAAGGTGGCACGCCCTTGGTATTGGTGCACGGTTTTGGCGGCGACCTGAACAACTGGCTGTTCAACCACCCCGCGCTGGCTGCCGAGCGCCGGGTCATCGCCCTTGATTTGCCAGGGCATGGCGAGTCGGCCAAAGCCTTACAGCGCGGTGACTTGGACGAACTGAGCGAAACCGTGCTGGCGTTGCTCGACCGCCTGGACATTCCCCGGGCGCACCTGGCCGGCCACTCCATGGGCGGCGCGGTGAGCCTCAACCTGGCGCGCCTGGCACCGCAGCGGGTGGCGAGCCTGACATTGGTGGCCAGTGCCGGCCTGGGTGACGCGATCAATGGCCAGTACCTGCAAGGTTTCGTTGCGGCCAGCAACCGCAATGCGCTCAAGCCGCAGATGGTGCAATTGTTCGCCGACCCGGGGCTGGTCACCCGACAACTGCTTGAAGACATGCTCAAGTTCAAGCGCCTGGAGGGGGTAGATCTGGCCCTTCAGCAGCTCGGAGCAGCCATTGCCGAGGGTGATCGCCAGCGGCATGACCTGCGCAGCGTGCTCGGGCAACACCCGGCGCTGGTGATCTGGGGCGCCGAGGATGCCATCATTCCAGCTGCGCATGCCGAGGGCGTGGAGGCCGAGGTGCTGGTGGTGCCCGGTGTAGGGCACATGGTGCAGATGGAGGCTGCGGAACAGGTGAACCAGAAGGTGCTGGAGTTCCTACGTTTGCACTGAGGTCGGCGGGCCTGCTGAGCAGGCCCCTCTAGTCATGCATAAACCCCCGCACTCGCGTAAACTGCCAGCCTTCGCGCAGCCTCGGGCTGCCCCTGTCGATTTACCAAAGGTGCCCGCCATGCCTTGGCTGCAAGTACGCCTGGCCATCAGCCCGGAACAAGCCGAAACCTACGAAGACGCCCTGCTCGAAGTCGGTGCCGTCTCGGTCACGTTCATGGATGCCGAAGATCAGCCGATCTTCGAACCCGACCTCAACACCACCCCGTTGTGGTCGCACACGCATCTGTTGGCGCTGTTCGAAGCCGACGCCGACCCAGAGCAGGTCTTCGCCCACCTGCGCCTGCTGACCGGCACCGAACTGCCCGAACACCAGGCCGAAGTGATCGAGGACCAGGACTGGGAGCGCAGCTGGATGGACAATTTCCAGCCAATGCGCTTCGGCCAGCGTCTGTGGATCGTGCCAAGTTGGCACGAGGCGCCGGAAAAGGACGCGGTCAACCTGCTGCTCGACCCGGGTCTGGCCTTCGGCACCGGCACCCACCCCACCACCGCGCTGTGCCTGGAATGGCTCGACGGCCAACAGCTCGACGGCACCCAGGTGCTGGACTTCGGCTGCGGCTCGGGCATCCTGGCCATCGCCGCGCTGTTGCTCGGCGCGCGTGAAGCCGTGGGTACCGATATCGATGTACAGGCACTGGAAGCCTCGCGGGACAATGCCCAGCGCAATGGCATCGCCGACGAGCTGCTGGCGCTGTACCTGCCCGAGCACATGCCGACCCTGCAAGCCGATGTGCTGGTCGCCAACATCCTCGCGGGCCCGTTGGTCGCGTTGGCACCCCAGTTGTCTGGCCTGGTTCGCCCCGGTGGCCTGCTGGCCCTGTCGGGCATCCTCGCCGAACAGGGCGAAGAAGTGGCCGCGGCGTATGCCGCCGACTTCGAGCTGGACCCAATCGTAGTGCGCGACGGCTGGGTGCGCATCAGTGGTCGCCGCCGCTAAGCAGGCCTAGAATACTTCTTTGCACAGCCCCCGGATCGCCGCATGACCGACAGTTTCGTCACCCAGTGCCCGCATTGCCAGACCAGCTTTCGCGTCACCCATCACCAGTTGAGCGTGGCGCGCGGCGTGGTGCGTTGCGGCCACTGCCTGCAGGTGTTCAATGCGGCGAAACAGCTGCTGGAGCAAAATCGCGCCGGCGCCACGCCGGTGGTGCCGCCCACCCCGGTGGTCGCGCCGGCCCCTGTACCCGAACCTGCGGTCAGCGTGCGTCCGCCCGCCGCGCAGGACGACTGGGCAGCGACCGCACAGGCCCTGGATGAGCTCGACCTGGACCAGGAGCTGGCCCGCCTTGAGCGCCGCGGCAAGCCCGCCGAGGCACGCCCCGCTGCTGCGGCCGATGCACTGCAGGCCCGGCGCGACGAGCCGGCCGCTGACGTTCATGGCGACGAACTGTTTGGCACCGCCACCGACGATCACCTTGAACCTCAGGCCGTTCATGAGCCGGCCCCGGTGTTGCTGGCCCAGGAGCCGCTGGACCTTGAACCGGCGCCGGGCGACCGTACCGAGCCCACCCTGGGCGGCAATCTGGACCTTGACCTGGACGATCCGCTACCGGGGCATCGGGCTGACGCACACGCGGACCTCGACAGGCTGGATGAGCACCTGTCAGGCGACGATGAAATCATTCACGAACAAGGCCTGAGCGCCCGTGATGACGACGAAACGGATGTCCATCTGTCGGCCCACGACCACGCCCCCGCACCCGCCCTGCCCGGCGAACGCCTGGAACCTGGGCTGTCCACCAGGGCCGAGCGCCCGTCACGCAAGGAGCCGCTGGTCGATGTGGTCGACGACCCGCTGCAACTGGGCTGGGAGAAGCCCCAACCCAACTGGGGCAAGCGCCTGTTGTGGGGTTTCCTGACCTTGTTGGCCGCTGGCCTGCTGGCGTTCCAGTACGTATGGTTCCATTTCGACGAAATGGCCCGCCATGACACCTATCGCCCGATCTTCCAGCAGCTGTGCCCGATGCTTGGCTGCGAAGTGCCCACCCGCGTGGACATCGGCCGGATCAAGAGCAGCAACCTGGTGGTGCGCAGCCACCCGGACTTCAAGGGTGCGCTGATCGTCGACGCGATCATCTACAACCGCGCCTCTTTCGCCCAGCCATTCCCGCTGCTGGAGCTGCGCTTCGCCGACCTCAACGGCCAACTGATCGCCAGCCGACGCTTCAAGCCGAGCGAGTACCTGTCCGGCGAGCTGGCCGGGCGCGGTGAAATGCCTAGCCAGACGCCGATTCACATCGCCCTGGACATCCTCGACCCGGGGCCCAAGGCCGTGAACTACAGCCTCAGCTTCCGTTCCCCGGAATAACCTGCCAGCTGCAAGCCACGAGACAAGCGAGCCGACAATCGGTCGGCTCCCTCTCGCCGCTGGAAGCTTGCTGCTTGAAGCGCAAAGGCATAAGCCCTCAACTGTTCAGATTTTATCCAAATCCATCTTTATCCGGTCACCGAGAGCGGGTATCATGCCAACCCTTTTTCGACTCCAATGATTCGGCCCCACAACAGGGAACACCTATGTCGGCGGTACGCATCGGCCCATATACACTACGCAACAACCTGATCCTCGCGCCCATGGCCGGGGTCACGGACCAGCCTTTCCGTACACTTTGCCAGCGCCTGGGCGCCGGCATGGTGGTGTCGGAGATGGTCAGCAGCGACATGAGCCTGTGGAACAGCCGCAAGTCGAGCCTGCGCCGCATCCACGAAGGTGATCCCGAACCCCGTTCGGTACAGATCGCCGGTGGCGATGCGCAGATGATGGCAGCAGCGGCCAGGGCCAACGTCGAGGCCGGCGCGCAGATCATCGATATCAACATGGGCTGCCCGGCAAAAAAAGTCTGCAACAAAGCTGCAGGCTCTGCTTTATTGAGAGATGAAGCGCTGGTCAGCGAGATCCTCCACGCCGTGGTTGGCGCGGTGGACGTCCCGGTGACCCTGAAGATCCGCACCGGTTGGGACCGGTCGAACAAGAACGGCCTGAACGTAGCGAAAATCGCCGAACAGGCTGGCATCCAGGCGCTGGCGGTGCACGGCCGCACACGCGCCGACCTGTACACCGGCGAAGCCGAATACGACACCATCGCTGCCATCAAGCAGGCGGTGTCAATCCCGGTTTTTGCCAACGGCGATATCACTTCGCCAGAAAAGGCCCGGGCGGTGCTGGATGCCACCGGGGTCGACGGCCTGCTGATTGGCCGGGCTGCCCAGGGGCGGCCGTGGATCTTTCGCGAGATCGAGCATTACCTGGGGACTGGCGCGCATTTGCCGGCCCCGCAGCTGGACGAAGTGGAACGTATCCTGCTGGAGCACCTGGCCGCGCTGCACGCCTTCTATGGCGATGTGATGGGCGTTCGTATCGCCCGCAAGCACGTTGGCTGGTACCTGGCAACACGACCCGGCGGCAAGGAGTTTCGCTCCCGGTTCAACGCTTTGGAAGACACACAAGCGCAGTGCGCCAACGTTCGTGCGTATTTCGACGAACGTCGACAGAGCCTTGAGACAGAGGACGAACAAGGGGTGGCCGCATGACGATGATGACCGAGACATTAGTGAGTGGAACAACGCCCGTGAGCGACAACGCCAACCTCAAACAGCATCTCAACACGCCGAGCGAAGAAGGCCAGACCCTTCGCGACAGCGTCGAGAAGGCGCTGCACAACTACTTCGCACACCTGGAAGGCGCTACCGTCACTGACGTGTACAACCTGGTGCTCTCCGAAGTCGAGGCGCCCCTGCTCGAGAGCGTGATGAATTACGTCAAGGGCAACCAGACCAAAGCCAGCGAGATGCTCGGGCTCAACCGAGGCACCCTGCGCAAGAAGCTCAAGCAGTACGACTTGCTGTAAGCCAGAATCCCAACCAGAAAAGGCGGCTCCCTGAACAGAGGCGCCTTTTTTGCTGACTCCACCGCGTTATTGGAATCCGAAATGACCGACCAGACTACCCGCCTGCCAGTCCGCCGCGCCCTGATCAGCGTCTCCGACAAGACCGGTATCCTCGAATTCGCTCGTGAGCTGCAGCAGCTCGGTGTCGAGATCCTGTCCACCGGGGGCACCTACAAGCTGCTCAAGGACAACGGTGTGAACGCGGTGGAAGTGGCCGATTACACAGGCTTCGCCGAAATGATGGACGGCCGGGTCAAGACCCTGCACCCGAAAATCCACGGTGGCATCCTTGGCCGTCGCGGTACCGACGACGCCATCATGAACGAGCATGGCATCAAGCCGATCGACCTGGTCGCCGTCAACCTGTACCCGTTCGAAGCCACCATCGCCAAGCCTGGCTGTGACTTGCCGACCGCCATCGAGAACATCGACATCGGCGGCCCGACCATGGTCCGTTCGGCCGCCAAGAACCACAAGGACGTCGCCATCGTGGTCAACGCCGGCGACTATGCCAGCGTCCTCGCAGGCCTCAAAGCCGGTGGCCTGACCTACGCCCAGCGCTTCGACCTGATGCTCAAGGCCTTCGAGCACACCGCCGCCTATGACGGCATGATCGCCAACTACATGGGCACCATCGACCAGGCCAAGGACACCCTGAGCACTGAAGACCGCAGCGCGTTCCCGCGCACCTTCAATAGCCAGTTCGTCAAGGCCCAGGAAATGCGCTATGGCGAGAATCCGCACCAGAGCGCCGCGTTCTACGTCGAGGCCAACAAAGGCGAAGCCAGCATCTCCACCGCTGTCCAGCTGCAAGGCAAAGAGCTGTCGTTCAACAACGTGGCCGACACCGATGCCGCACTGGAGTGCGTGAAGAGCTTCGTAAAACCGGCCTGCGTCATCGTCAAGCACGCCAACCCTTGCGGCGTTGCCGTGGTGCCTGAAGACGAAGGCGGCATCCGCAAGGCCTACGACCTGGCTTACGCCACCGACACCGAGTCGGCCTTCGGCGGCATCATCGCCTTCAACCGCGAGCTGGATGGCGAAACCGCCAAGGCCATCGTCGACCGCCAGTTCGTCGAAGTGATCATCGCCCCAAAAATCTCCCAGGCTGCCCGCGACGTGGTGGCGGCCAAGCAGAACGTGCGCCTGCTGGAATGCGGTGAGTGGCCTGCCGAGCGCGCTGCCGGCTGGGACTTCAAGCGGGTCAACGGCGGCCTGCTGGTGCAAAGCCGCGATATCGGCATGATCACCGCCGATGACCTGAAAATCGTCACCAAGCGTGCGCCGACCGAGCAGGAAATCCACGACCTGGTGTTTGCCTGGAAAGTGGCTAAGTTCGTCAAGTCCAACGCTATTGTCTATGCCAAGCAGCGCCAGACCATCGGTGTCGGCGCCGGCCAGATGAGCCGTGTCAACTCCGCACGCATTGCTGCCATCAAGGCCGAGCATGCTGGCCTGCAGGTGCAGGGTGCGGTCATGGCGTCGGACGCGTTCTTCCCGTTCCGTGATGGCATCGACAACGCGGCCAAAGTGGGTATCAGCGCGGTGATCCAGCCTGGTGGTTCGATGCGTGATGCTGAAGTCATCGCTGCCGCTGATGAAGCCGGTATCGCCATGGTCTTTACTGGCATGCGCCACTTCCGCCACTGATTTACGGCAATCGGCCGCACTGAAGCGGGCAGCTGCTTCAGTGCGACCTCGTACCGCGTGAGGCTTTGCCTTGCGTCCGAAAGAATTCGAGGTTTTGACATGAAAGTTTTGATCATCGGCAGCGGCGGCCGTGAACACGCCCTGGCCTGGAAAGTCGCGCAGGACCCACGCGTCGAAAAAGTCTTCGTCGCCCCGGGCAACGCCGGCACCGCCATTGAAGCCAAGTGCGAGAACGTTGCCATCGACGTGACCGCCCTGGAGCAACTGGCCGACTTCGCTGAACAGAACGTCGACCTGACCATCGTCGGCCCCGAGGCTCCGCTGGTCATCGGCGTGGTCGACCTGTTCCGCAGCCGTGGCCTGGACTGCTTCGGCCCGACCAAGGGCGCGGCCCAGCTGGAAGGCTCCAAGGCCTTCACCAAGGATTTTTTGGCGCGCCACAAGATCCCGACTGCCGACTACCAGAACTTCACCGAGATCGAGCCGGCCCTGGCGTACCTGCAGGAAAAAGGCGCGCCGATCGTGATCAAGGCCGACGGCCTGGCTGCGGGCAAGGGCGTGATCGTCGCCATGACCCTGGCAGAAGCCGAAGCCGCCGTGCGTGACATGCTTGCCGGCAATGCCTTCGGCGACGCCGGTTCGCGCGTGGTGATCGAAGAGTTTCTCGACGGCGAGGAAGCCAGCTTCATCGTCATGGTCGACGGCCACAACGTGCTGCCAATGGCCACCAGCCAGGACCACAAGCGTGTCGGCGACCAGGACACCGGCCCGAACACGGGCGGCATGGGTGCCTACTCGCCTGCGCCGGTGGTCACCGCCGACGTGCACCAGCGCGTGATGGACCAGGTGATCTGGCCGACCGTGCGCGGCATGGCCGAGGAAGGCAACGTCTACACCGGCTTCCTGTATGCCGGCCTGATGATCGACAAGGCGGGCAACCCCAAGGTCATCGAGTTCAACTGCCGCTTCGGCGACCCGGAAACCCAGCCAGTCATGCTGCGCCTGGAGTCGAGCCTGGTACTGTTGATCGAAGCGGCGTTCGCCAAGGCGCTGGACAAGGTAGAAGCACAGTGGGACCCGCGCCCGAGCCTGGGCGTGGTACTGGCTGCCGGCGGATACCCAGGCGACTACGCCAAGGGCGACGTGATCAGCGGCCTGGAAGCAGCGGCCACAATTGAGGGCAAGGTGTTCCATGCCGGTACCTCGCTCAAGGACGGCCAAGTGGTCACCAACGGTGGCCGTGTACTGTGCGCCACGGCCATGGGCAGCACAGTGGCCGATGCGCAGCAGCAGGCTTATCGCCTGGCCAGGGAGGTCACCTGGAACGGTAGCTTCTACCGCACCGACATCGGCTACCGGGCCATCGCCCGTGAGCGCGGTGAACACCAGCAGTAAGTTTTACCGGATTGCCGCAGCGCCTTGGGCCTGCGGTGATCGGCTCGTCGACAGGGCCCCTTCGGGGCCTTGCCTTCGACTTGGCGCGCCGCGCATAGTTAATGCCCGGCACCTCAGCTAGGAAGGGATCTCGTAGTGCGTCGGCGTCGGATTGCCACAGCTCTGATCGTCAGCTTGCTGACCCTGCTCTGCCTGCTCCCGGCTTCGGCCGAACAAGGCGGTGGCTGGTCCGTTTTGCTCGATGAACAGGCCAACCTGCAGTTGAGCGACGTGCGCTCCGATCGCTATCGCAGCCAGTTCAGCCCGACCACTCTCAGGGAGCTTGACGCCGCCCCTGCCGAACAAGCCCTGTGGCTGCACTATCGCCTGGAGCCGGGTGAGCAGGAGCAACTGCTGCGCGTCTTCGCCCCCGACCTTTCACGCCTGGACCTCTTCGCCCTTGACGGCGACAGGTTGCTGCGCCAGTTGCACCATGGGCGTCAGCCCGGCAATGGCAGCCCTACCCTGCGCGGTAGCGACCACGTTCTGCCCCTGCCCCACAGCCAGCAACCGCTGGACATCTACCTGCGGCTGGTGTCCGAGCATCAACTGCGCCCGGCCATCAGCCTGGAGCCTGCGGCTGAAGCCGCCTCCAACAACAACCAGCCGCTGCTGTTCGGCATGCTGTTCGGCGGCCTGGTGATGCTCATCCTGCACAACCTGATCCGCTTTCTGTACACCCGCTCCAGCACCACGCTGGTACTTGCCCTGTACCATGGCCTGATGCTGCTCAGCAGCCTGATCCTGCTCAACCTCAGCGGCCCGTGGTGGCACCTGTGGCACAGTGCGCAGACCCCTGCTGCCTACCTCACCCTGGTACTGGCGAGCATTGCGGGGCTGTATTTCACTCAGCATTTCTTCTCTGCGCGCAACTCGCCGCAGCTCAGCCGCCTGCTGCAGGGCGAAATGCTGGTAGCCGCGGTCAGCGGCCTGATACTCCTGTTCATCGATACCTTGCCCCTGAACCTGATGACCTATGCGCTGCTCGCCCTGGGCAGCATAAGCATGCTGCTGGTCAGCAGCTACCACTGGTACAAGGGCTATGGGCCAGCACGGCTGTTCTGTCTGGCCATGGTGGTCTTCAACCTCGGCGGCCTGGTGCTGCTGCCCGCATTGCTCGGTTTGACGCGTACCTCGACACCGTGGCTGCTGTGCATTCTGCTTGGTTTGACGGTGGTCACCGGCCTGCTGCTGAACCTGGCGGTCAGCGAGCGCCTGCGGCGCTTGAACGAAGAGCACTTCAGCGCCAGCCGAGCACTGGCGGCCAGCGATGCTGAAATCAACGCCAAGGCCGAGTTCCTGGCCAAGATCAGCCACGAAATCCGCACCCCCATGAACGGCGTGCTCGGCATGACCGAATTGCTGCTCGGCACCCCCTTGTCGGTCAAGCAACGCGACTACGTTCAAACCATCCACAGCGCCGGCAATGAACTGCTGACGCTGATCAACGAAATTCTCGACATTTCCAAGCTTGAGTCGCGGCAGATCGAGCTGGACGACGTGCAGTTCGACCTCAACGCCCTGATCGAAGACTGCCTGAACATCTTCCGGGCGAAGGCCGAACAGCAGAACATCGAGCTGATCAGCTTTACCCAGCCGCAGGTCCCGCGTGTAATCAGCGGCGACCCGACACGCCTGCGCCAGGCGCTCTCCAGCCTGCTGGAAAACGCCTTGAAAAACACCGACCAAGGCGAGATTCTGCTGGTGGTTGCATTGGACCAACGCGGCGACGTACCCCGCCTGCGCATTGCCGTGCAGGACAGCGGCGAACCCCTGCCCGCTGCCGAGCGCGACGCCCTGCTGCAGGCAGAACTGCACAGCCACCACTTCCTGTCGAGCAACAAGCTGGGGGGCCACCTGGGCTTGATCATCGCCAAACAGTTGATCGGCCTGATGCAGGGTGAGTTCGGGATCAAGAGCAGCACCAGCATGGGCAACACCCTGTGGCTGACCTTGCCGCTCGACCCATTGCGCCTGGAGCAACCTCCGACGGACCTCGACGGCCCGCTGCGCGACGCCCGGGTGCTGGTAGTGGATGACAACGACACCTGCCGCAAGGTGCTGGTGCAACAGTGCAGCGCCTGGGGCATGAACGTCAGCGCGGTGCCATCGGGGAAGGAAGCCCTTGCCCTGCTGCGGACCAAGGCGCACCTGCGCGACTATTTCGATGCCGTCCTGCTCGACCAGAACATGCCGGGGATGACCGGTATGCAACTGGCGGCCAAGATCAAGGAAGATCCGAGCCTGAACCACGACATCCTGGTGGTCATGCTTACGGGTATCAGCAATGCCCCGAGCAAAGTTATCGCCCGCAATGCCGGAGTCAAACGCATTCTGGCCAAGCCAGTGGCCGGCTACACCCTCAAGACAACCCTGGCCGAAGAACTGGCCCAACGTGGCCGCGAACAGACCGTGCCGATGCCCCAACCAGGGGTGCCGCCGGTGCGCGAGCTGCCTGGCGATTTCCGCGTGCTGGTGGCCGAGGACAACAGCATTTCGACCAAGGTGATCCGCGGCATGCTGGGCAAGCTCAACCTGGAGCCAGACACCGCGTGCAACGGTGAGGAAGCGCTGCACGCCATGAAGGCCCGGCGCTATGACTTGGTATTGATGGACTGCGAGATGCCGGTGCTCGATGGTTTCTCCGCCACCGAGCAACTGCGCGCCTGGGAAATCGCCAATCAACGCCAGCGCACGCCGGTGGTGGCGTTGACGGCGCACATCCTTGCCGAGCATAAGGAGCGTGCGCGGCTGGCCGGCATGGATGGGCACATGGCCAAGCCGGTTGAGCTGTCGCAATTGCGCGAGTTGATCCAGTATTGGGCGAACCAGCGAGAAGCCAAGGCGGATCCGCTGCATACCTCGTAGCGGATATCGCTTCTACAAGGACCCACCTCATGCTCCATGAGTTGTTCAGTGTCTACCTGAAGATGCTCGTGCTCTATAGCCCATTCTTCGTGCTGTCGTGCTTCATTGGGCTGACCCGAGGCCACTCCATCAAAGAGCGCAAGCAACTTGCCTGGAAAGTCGCCTTCGCCGCACTGATTGCCAGTGTGCTGCTATACCTGTTCGGGCGGGTGATCTTCGGTATCTTCGGCATCACTGCAGACGCCTTCCGGATCGGCGCTGGCAGCGTTCTGTTCATCTCGGCGCTGGGCATGGCCCAGGGCAAACCGGCCGTGCAAGCCGACAACGTGCAGCAGGATGTGACCATCGTGCCGCTGACCATCCCGCTCACCGTAGGCCCAGGCACCATCGGTGCCCTGCTGGTGATGGGCGTGAGCCAGCCGCATTGGGACGACAAGGCGCTGGCCATCGTCAGCATTGCACTGGCCAGCTTCACCGTGGGCCTGGTGCTGTACCTGTCGCACGGCATCGAACGGATCCTCGGTGACCAGGGCCTGCAGATCGTCAGCCGTTTGATGGGGCTGTTCGTTTGCGCATTGGCGGCCCAGATCATTTTTACCGGGATCAAAGGGTATCTGGCGCCTTAGATGCCATAGTCATGAATACGCTCCAGGGATACCTTGACTACGCTTTCCTGGACGTTTGGCAAGACACTGTTCTCAAAGGCCAGGATGTTGAACCGAACAAGCTCCGCGCGTACATGCTTATGACCGCGCTTGCGGCTGATGAACCCCGCACTGAAAACAGACTGCTTATCCGTTTCGTGATAAAGCACCATATCGACTCGATTATTACCGGCCGGCGCACAGGCCAACAATTGAAAGTGCTGCCGCTCGAACGCCTTTTTCTCAAGTTCTTTGAGCAGCGTCGGCTTGGACAGCAGCGTGCGCATGGACACGTTGATTGACGAGGCGAAGCTGTCCCCCGCCGCTTTGGAGAAGGTCTGCAACACGTGATCCGTCTGCTCGGTTCGCGTTTTGTCCGGCCAGTGAATTTGCTCAGCCGTCACCGCATCCCACCCCAGGAACTTGAGCTGGTTGCGGTAGTAAGCAAACCAGTCTTTTATCAAACCTTCCTTATAAGCCGTAGCGGTCGCCCGCTCAGCCATGGCAAGTGCCAGTTTCACTTTATTTTTTTGCGTCGCGGCAAGGCCCGGCAGGAACGAAACAATACCTGCGCCAATAACGGCAGATGTGGCATTACTCATACTCTTCTCCTGTGCGCTCGGCGTTCAGATAGAAACGATACGCACCGTGCTGATCTTTGCTTGCCATCAGCGATTTGAGTTCGTCACGCTGAGGGGCGAACCGCTCGCTATCCAAGGCCAGGGAAACGCCATTGAACACAGCCTCACCCTGCTTCAACTGCTCACTCATTAGCGTACTCAGCGCATAACCCGTGATGGGTTTAGTGGTGTGCAGTGCAATGCTGCATAAGTCCATGACAGGCCCGGGCTTGAGCAACCCAATCTCCACCACAACACTGGAGACACCTGCCTCATCGCGTGCACAAAACTTAAGTAAATGGCCAAAGGCTGCCCCTGAGCGGCTCAACTGCCCCGTCACCGCAGCCACCACTGCCTTGTGTTCGATAGCGCGTATCCGCATCCAGGCTTCCAGCGGCTGGATCGGCCCATTCGGCCTCGCCATGCCCAACTGCCGCTGGTCATGCGTCCCGGCGATTTTCAACCAGCCCAACTGACGATACGTGGCGGTATAAGCCGCGTACCACGCGTCGTAATCATCAAACCGCGAGCCGGCTTGCTTGTTGGCGACCAGTTGCGCATACAGCATTGAATCCCAAGCGGCCTGACGTTGCCTTTCGTCCTGTCCCGGCTCATTCAATAATGCCGTACCGCCTATCAGCGCCAATGCTTTGGCTGCTTCATCCATAACGACCTCTCATCACGAAGGTCCAGAAGCGCGGCAACATCGCTGCTGCCGCGTGCTTCTCAGATATCATATTGAAGGACGTTTTCGATGCTGCGCACGCCAAGCTTGTTTTCCACCGTTTCACGCACCTTGTCATAGACGAAGGTGTTCAGTGTCAGCACTGCAATACCGGAATAATACTTCGACCTGTCCAGCGTCCACTGGATCCCTAATACATCGTCATCCAACTTGGGCGCAGCGGCCTGCACACAACTGACCACCATGACGACATCGCCCTTGGCCGTCTCGGTACACGCCGCCAGGCCCACCATGCCCCTGGCCTTGTTCTTGCGTTTGTGTTCCAAAATGCGTGCATCGTTCTCGATGGTCGTCATCTTGTCGAACGCCATCTTGGCTAGATCGCCCAGCACCGTGCCACCGAGCATGGCGTTGCCCGCAGCGCCAATAGCACGGATCGCAACGGCGCCGACGGTAACCGACAGTTCAGCGCACGTTTCAAGTTCAAAGCTACGTTTGGGGATGGTAAAGCCAAGGTCGCGCATGACATCGACAAACTTGTCATACCATTCGCGGCTCTGCTTTTCGGCATCGAATGCCTTGTCCGCGACCAGGGTGGCGAAGTGGAAAGCGTTTTTTACATCGTGGCGGCTTTGTGCAGACATGCCGGCGCCGCACGCCAGCAAGTTGCCCTCCACCAAAATAGCGGCGTTATTCGTGGAGAGCTCTTTTGCATCGGACATGGGAAAAATCCTTCATGGTTGCCCCTTGAGTGGGGGGAGCACCATAGCCAGGTCGTCGCTACCTGGCAGGACTGAAGGGTTTCCCGACTACCGACCCTGTGGGGTGGGATACCAGCGAGGCGTATAGACCCACGCCCCACCTCCAGGGCGTTCAAAGACGCAGGTCGTCGAGGAGCCGACCAGCACCATCGTGCGCATGTCGACCATTTCCGGCAGCAGTTCGGCCAATGTAATGACCCTCAGTGTCTGCCCCGGCCTACCAATGTCACGGCCAAGGACTACAGGCGTGTTCCCCTCGCGGTGCCGACGCACAACCTCCAGCGCCACCCCAAGCTGGTGCGGTCTGGACTTGGAAATCGGGTTGTAGAACGCCAGCACCAGGTCCGCCTGGGCGGCGAGGTCCAGGCGTTTTTCAATGATCGACCACGGTTTGAGGTTGTCCGAGAGCGACATCACGCAGAAGTCATGGCCCAGCGGCGCCCCCGCCTGGGCAGCGGTTGCCAGCGAGGCTGAGACACCTGGCAGTATGTGCAGATCGACCCGGTGCCAGGCGGGGTCGCTGGAGGCATGCAGTGCTTCGAGCACAGCGGCTGCCATAGCGAACACTCCCGGGTCACCCGACGACACCACCACCACCGAACGCCCTTGGGCGGCCAGCTCGAAAGCATGGCGAGCGCGCTGCATCTCTTCGCGGTTGTCAGTGCAGTGCAGCACTTGGTCGGCACGGAACGGACCAGCCATGCGCACGTAGGTTTCATAGCCCAGCACATCCTCAGCGCGCGCAAGCTCGGCCTTGACCGCGGGTACCATCAGCTCGGCAGCGCCAGGGCCCAGGCCGATCACTGCCAGGCGCCCCCGCTTGCGTCCTACCCGGTCGGCCTCGATGGGCGCCGATGCGACCGCGATGACCAGGCCCGGCTGTTCGATCAGCCGGGCACCCGGCAAGGCGTCGCCGGCCATGGTGGCGAGGGTGCTGGCGGTGGATGCGAATCGCACTGCAACCCCCAACGCCTGAGCCGCATCCTGCAACGCGGGTTCAGCCATTGCCTGTTCGGCAGCCAGCAGGCAAGCCAACGATTGCTCGGCGATACCCGCCTCGTGCAGGGCGCCACGCACGCGCTCGGCCAGCCCGGGCCCAACCGCCTCCACTGCCACCAGCACCGAGCGGGGGTGGATCAACAGCTCGTCACGGCTGGCGGGACGGGCGCTGCTGCCTACATGGATGGTGCGCTGGGCAGCCTCGCTGGCAGGCAGCTGAGCCTGGGCCAGCCAAGGCGCATGCCCCTCGATACGCACCGCCTCCCCGGCCAGCAGGTCGGACACGAAGCGTTTGCCCTGTTCGATATCCGCCAGGGCGTACCCCTCAGGCGGGTTGAGCAGGCAAGTGCCAAACCGCAGCTCGCCACTGGTGGTGATCGCTGCCGCCACACCCAGCGTTTCAGCGAGCTCGCGGGCCATGACATTGACGCCGCTGAGCCCACCGAGCAGCGGCACCACCGCGCTGCCGTCCTCAGCCACCGCCAGCACCGGCGGCTCGGCGCCTTTTTCGTTGAGCAGGCTGGCAAGGCTACGGATCACGATGCCCGCCGCGCACAGTGCGATGATTGGCGTGTCTTGCTGGTACAACGCCCGCAGCGTGTCGCCAAACGCCTCGTAGTACTGGTCCGCGCCGTCCACCCGGCCAGCCAGGCCATGGATCGTCGCCTGTGGGTAGCGCTGCTGGATGCGCCGCGCGGTGGTCAGGCTGCCGGTGCCAAGCACGATAATTGCCGCTGCCTTGTCCATGCTCACCCCTGCCATTTTTCACCCGGCACGATAATCAGCGAGAAATACGGAGACGACTGTGGGTCGACCGCGTCCAGTGCGACGATTTTCTGGTTGGCCATGGTGGCCCGTTCGACGTACAGCGCACGCGTATCCAGGCCAAGTTCGCCAAGCACCTGGCGCACCTTGGGGAAATTGCGGCCAAGCTTCATGATCACCGCTGCATCGGCATCGGCCAGGCGGCGCTTGAGCTCCTCGGCTGGCAGCACGCCGGACAGCACCGACAGGCTCTGGTTGCGATACACCAGCGGGGCGCCCAGTACCGAAGCACCACCGAGCATCGAGCAGACGCCGGGTATCACCTGCGCCTCATAGCGCTGCGCCAGGCGGTCATGCAGGTACATGTAGGAGCCATAGAAGAAGGGGTCGCCCTCGCAGATCACCGCCACATCGCGACCGGCATCCAGGTGTTGGGCCACCTGCTCGCCCGCTTCATCGTAGAAGTCGCTGATCACCTGTTCGTACGACAACGGTGCCGGCAGCACCTCGGTGGTCACCGGATAGACCAGCGGCAACAGCGTTTGCGCAGGTTGCAGGTGTGCCTCGATGATGCCGAAGGCATTGCCACGCTTGCCCTTGGCCACGAAGTAGGCAACCACCGGGGCCTCGCGCAACAGGCGCAGTGCCTTGACGGTGATCAGCTCGGGGTCACCAGGGCCCACGCCCAGGCCAAGCAGACGTCCACGCGCCATCATTCCACCTCCGTGGCCAGGGCATTGACTGCGGCCGCAGCCATCGCACTGCCGCCCAGGCGACCTTGCATGATCACGAACGGGACGCCACGGCTGTCGGCGGCGAGCATCGCCTTGGACTCAGCCGCGCCCACGAAACCGACCGGGAAGCCGAGGATGAGCGCAGGCTTGGGCGCCCCCGCGTCGAGCATTTCCAGCAGGTAGAACAGGGCGGTCGGGGCATTGCCGATCACCACCACGCTGCCTTCCAGATGCGACCGCCACAGCTCCAGCGCGACGGCGGAGCGGGTGTTGCCGGCGTCCTTGGCCAAGCCGGGAACGCTTGGGTCACGCAGGGTGCAGATCACCTTGTTGTCCGCAGGCAGGCGGGCGCGGGTAATACCTTCGGCGACCATGTGCGCATCGCACAGGATCGGTGCGCCATTGGCCAAGGCTTCACGCCCGGCGCGCCCGGCACCTTCGGAGAACTGCAGGCCGTCGATGGCCTCGACCATGCCGCAGGCATGGATCACACGCACGGCGAGTTTTTCCAGGTCTGCGGGAATCCGCTCGAGTCGGGCTTCCTCTCGGATGATCCGGAAAGAATTGCGATAGATCTCCTGACCATCGCGGATGTAGTCAATCATCAAGGTGCTCCGTCGGCAGGGCGAGCATGGCGCCTGCTTCGTTCAAGGTGAGGTCGGTGGCGCGCAGGGCACCGAAGCCCGGCAACTGCGCGTCACGCAAATAGAGGTCATAGCGGCCCGGCGAGCGGGCCAGCAGGGTGGCCGGGGCGACATGGGCCACGGCACACGAACGCGAGCAGCCGGACAGGTGCACGCTGGCAGGCGCGCCAGTGGGCAACAGGGCTGCCAGGGTCACGGCATCGGTCTTGGTCTCACCGTGCGCCTTGGCACAGCCGCTGGCACCTGTACAGGCGACCACGCGGGCCAAGGGTTCATGGTCGTGGCAAAGCAGGCCCAAGGCTGACAGCGTACGTTGCGCCTGGGCGATACGGGTCGCAGCGATGCCCGTCAGCATCAGGCTCTGCCAGGGGCTCAGGCGAAGGCTGCCATCCCCACACTCACGGGCAACGCGGGCAGCGCCGCGCAACATGTCGGCCGTCAGCCTGCCAAGCGGCGGCGCGACGCCCAGTGCCATGCCGTGCCGCTGCGCCAACGCACCCAGCCATGGGCTGTTGCCTGCTTCGCGGCGCCAGCCGAGCACCGCCGCATCGCGGCGCAGATCGAGCCCAAGGCCTGCGATGAACCGCGCCACCGGGTAGCCGGCAAGCAACTGGCGCATCCGCGCCTGATCCGGGTTGGCCAGGTCAAGGAACCGCTCGAGCACCGCGCGTACCAACGCCAGGCCCTGCTCCAACGGCACCGCGCCCAGCACCTGGCCATCGCCAGGGCAACCCGCCAGGCCAAACGCCAGCCAGGTGCGCTGGTCAAGGCGCATTGCCGACAACCACAGGTCATGAGGGTGCTCGAGCATGGCCAGGCCTTCGCCGCCGTCCAGTTGCACGGCGAACTTGGCCGACAGTTGGTGAAAGCGTGGCGTGCCTTGCAGCAGGCTGAGGATCTGCTCACCCAGTGGCCGGACATCCAGCACCATTGCCGGGTCATGCCCGGCCAGCGGGCTCAGCATCAGGTTGCGCACATCGTCACTGGCGGCGTCGCGCGGGCCCAGCCCGGCGGCCAGCAGGCTGTCGATCAGGCCGCTGTGGTCAGCGCCTATGCCGCGAATCTGCAGGTTGCCGCGGTTGGTCGCCTCGATCACGCCCGCGGCGAACCGCTCGGCCGCGCCCGCCACCGCATCCGCCTGGTCGGCCAGCAGCAGGCCACCAGGCAGCTTGATCCGGCAGATGCCGCCGTCGCGGGCACTGACGATGCGCCACAACCCCGGGCAAGCCGAGGGACGGGGCGATACGGTGGGGGCATGAAGCTGCTTCAAAGGGGTGTCCGGCAATCGCTGAATGTGCGCTTGAGTGTAGAAGGCGCGGTATTATGCCTGCTTTGGCCGGCGGCATGAAAAACCGGTGGTCGAGCACCGTTGGCGATTGAGCAAAAAATCATCACCGCGTCGCCCCTTTTGCGGGCAAGACCGCGACGCGGCCCCCAAAATGGCGGAACAGAAATACATGACACCCTGGCTGACAGTAGTAGGCATCGGCGAAGACGGCTTCAACGGCCTGGGCAAGCAGGCCCGGCGCGCCCTGCTCGGCGCTTCGCGGATCGTCGGCAGCCCACGCCAGCTGGCCTTGCTGCCACGCTGCATCAGCGCTGCCCGCCAGGATTGGCCCAGCCCGTTCTCGCTGGCCCCGGTGCTGGCCCTGCGCGGCGAGCCCGTATGCGTGCTGGCCAGCGCAGACCCGATGTTCTACGGCGTCGGCGCCAGCCTGGCGCGGCAGATACCGGCCGAAGAAATGCACGTGCTGCCGATGCCTTCCTCGTGTGCCCTGGCCGCCGCACGCCTAGGCTGGCCGCTGCAAGACACTCAGGTGGTGTCGCTGGTGGCACGCCCCCTGTCGATCCTCAACGCCCACCTGTACAGCGGCGTACGCCTGCTGGTGCTTAGCAACGACGGCCACAGCCCTGCGGCCATTGCAGCGCTGCTGTGCGCACGAGGCTTTGGGCCAAGCCGCCTGCAGGTGCTCGAGCACCTCGGCGGTGCGGCTGAGCGGCGGCTTGTGGGCACCGCCGATGACTGGGCAGCGCCCCAGGTCGCCGCCCTTAACCTGGTCGCCATCGAGTGCCGGGCCAACCCGGATACCCCGCGCCTCTCGCCGCTTGCAGGCTTGCCAGACAGCGCCTTCCGCCATGACGGCCAGCTGACCAAACGTGACGTGCGCGCCATCACCCTCGCCCGGCTGGCGCCCCAGCCTGGGGAGCTACTGTGGGATGTCGGCGCTGGCTGCGGTTCGATCGGTATCGAATGGATGCGCGCCCACCCCGCCTGCCGAGCCCTGGCGATCGAGGCCGACGAAGGCCGGCAGGGTTTCATCGAGCACAACCGCGATGCCCTCGGTGTGCCCGGCCTGCAAGTGGTGCGCGGCAAAGCGCCAGAGGCTCTGGCGGAACTGGAGCGCCCGGATGCCATCTTCATCGGCGGCGGCGTCACCCGCGAAGGCGTGCTGGCGCTGTGCTGGGAGCGCCTGCGCCCAGGCGGCCGGCTGGTGGCCAACGCGGTGACCTTGCAGAGCGAGCTGGCTTTGGCCCATTGGCGCGAACAGCATGGCGGCGAACTGACCCGCATCCATGTCGCCCAGGCCCAGCCGCTGGGCGCCTTCGACACCTGGCGCCAGGCATTGCCGATTACCTTGCTCGATGTGGTCAAGCCTCGCGATGCGTGAAGAAACCCGTGAACAACCCGCCCCCCTGCGCAGCGGCCTGACCACCGGCAGCTGTGCCACCGCCACCAGCCTGGCGGCCGCACGCCTGCTGCTCACTGGTCTATGTGACGATGCAGTGAGCATCACCCTGCCCAAGGGCAAGGTGGTGCAGATGCGCCTGGAGTTCTGCCGCCGCGACGGCGAACGGGCAGAAGCCGGCACCCTCAAGGATGCCGGCGACGACCCGGATGTCACCCATGGCGCACTGCTTTACAGCCAAGTGCGCCTGCTGGACGAGCCCGGCATACGCTTTGTCGCGGGCCAGGGTGTTGGAACGGTCACCCGCCCCGGTCTGGTGCTGGCCGTGGGTGAACCGGCGATCAACCCGGTGCCGCGGCGCATGATCAGCGAGCACCTGCAGCAGTTGGCCGACGGCTGCAATTACAGCGGCGGCTTCGAGGTCACGGTGAATGTGCAAGGCGGCGAGGCTTTGGCACTGAAAACCATGAACCCGCGCCTGGGCATCCTCGGTGGTTTGTCGATTCTCGGCACCAGTGGCATCGTCCGGCCGTTCTCCTGCGCGGCCTACATCGCCTCCATCCACCAGGGCATCGACGTGGCCCACACCAATGGCTACACGCATATCGCCGCCTGCACCGGCAATGCCAGCGAAGACACCATGCGCCGCGTCTACGGCCTGCCGGAGATCGCCCTGATCGAGATGGGCGACTTTGTCGGCGCGGTGCTCAAGCACCTGCGCAAGGTGCCGGTGCCCCGTCTGTCACTGTGTGGTGGCTTCGGCAAGATCAGCAAATTGGCCGCCGGGCACATGGACCTGCACAGCCGCCACTCGAGCATCGACCTGCCACAGTTGGCTGGCTGGGCGGCAGACCTTGGCGCCGATGCCGACCTGCAGGCAGCGATCATTGCCGCCAACACCAGTCAGCAAGCCCTGGCACTGGCGCATGCAGCCGCAGTCCCGCTGGGCGATGCGGTGTGCGCCCATGCCCTGGCGTTTGCCCGCAGCGTGGTGCCGGCACAGGTAGCGGTGGAAGTGTTCGCCATCGATCGCCAGGGTGGCATCGTCGGCAAGGCAGGCGTGCAATGAGCCGGCGTATCCTGTTGCTAGGCGGTGTCACCGAAGCCTTGGCCATCGCTCGCCAGCTCGGGCCGGAGCATGTCTACAGCCTGGCGGGTATCGGCCGCGTGCCACAGGACCTGGCATGCCAGGTACGGGTGGGGGGCTACGGCGGTGCCGACGGTTTGGCCACCTACCTGCGTGAAGCGGGTATCACGCTGCTGATCGACGCGACCCACCCCTACGCTGCACAGATCAGCCGCAATGCCGCTGCGGCCGCCTATGCCGTCGGCATTCCCTGCTGGGCCTTGCGCCGTCCGGCCTGGCAGGCGCAGCCGGGTGATGACTGGCGCGAAGTGGATGACTGGGCAGGGCTGATCGAGGCGCTCAGGCCATTTCGGCGGCCGTTGTTCACCCTCGGGCGTGAACCGCTGCTACACCTTGACGACATTCCGCCGGAGCAGTTCTGGACCCTGCGGGCGCTGGAAGCCTGCCCCGGCAACGAGCGCTGCGAAGTGATCGGCGCGCGCGGGCCGTTTCATCTGGAAGATGAACGGGCGCTGTTCGCACGGCGCAATATTGATGTGCTAGTCAGCAAGAACAGCGGCAGCGTGGCGACCGAACCCAAGCTTGAAGTGGCGCGTGAGCGCGGTGTGCCGGTGCTTGTGCTGAAACGGCCGACACTGCCCGAGGCTGACTGCGTCTTCAGCCAACCCCGTCTGCTGCTTTCCGCCCTCGGATTCTGATCGTTCCTGATTGGCGGGTTCCATTCGTATGTCCTACAGCAACAATTGAGCATTCCCACCGTTGAAGTTAGATACCTTCATGTGGCCATTGGACGGTCGACACCCTTAAAATCATCGCCCCTCCCCCGGAAGGCTTCACTCATATGGAAATGCAATGGTGGATCTGGCTGGTCTTCGGTATCGCGCTGATTCTGCTCGAGCTGGTCCTGCCCACGTTCTTCATTCTCTGGTTCGGCATCGGCGCCGTGCTGGTCTCGCTCGTTTCGCTCGCCGCCCCCAGCCTGCAACTGGATATGCAGGGTCTGCTGTGGGTGCTGTTCTCTTCGCTCACCACGGCCCTGTGGTTCAAGGTGTTCCGGCGCAAGCAGCCGGATGTGCGCTGGACTGCCGACAGCGTGATCGGTGAAGTCGGGCTGTTGACCAGCAGCGTTTCACAATTCCAGAAAGGCCGCGTGCGCTTCCAGAAGCCGATCCTCGGCAACGAGCAGTGGACCTGCGTCGCCGACAGTGACATCCCCTCCGGCGAGCGCGTGCGCCTCGTCGCCATCGAAGGCAATACTGCCCGGGTCATTCGGGCCTGACTCTTTACTGAAAAGGACGTTCGCAGCATGACCAGCCTCATCGTCGTCGGCACCCTTGCCGCATTTGTATTGGTTACCGTCTTCAAGGGGGTGCGCATCGTGCCCCAGGGCGAAGAGTGGATCGTCGAGCGCCTGGGCCGCTACCACAGCACCCTCAAGCCCGGCCTGAACATTGTCATCCCGTACATGGACGTGGTTGCCTACCGGCTGCCGACCAAGGACATCATCCTCGACGTGCAGGAGCAGGAAATCATCACCCGCGACAACGCCGTGATCGTTGCCAATGCCCTGTGCTTTGCCAAGGTGGTCGACCCTCAGAAGGCGTCCTATGGCGTGCAGAACTTCTCGTTTGCCGTCACCAGTCTGACCATGACATCGCTGCGTGCCATCGTGGGCGCCATGGACCTGGACGAGGCGCTGTCGAGCCGCGAGCAGATCAAGGCACGCTTGCGTGAAGCGATGTCGGAGCAGACCGAGGACTGGGGGGTGACCGTGCGTTCGGTGGAGATTCAGGACATCAAGCCGTCCCAGAACATGCAACTGGCCATGGAGCGCCAGGCGGCCGCCGAGCGTGAACGAAAAGCCGATGTGACCCGCGCCGAAGGTGCCAAGCAGGCGGCAATTCTGGAAGCCGAGGCACGGCTGCAATCGGCCAAGCTCGATGCCGAGGCTCAGATCAACCTGGCACAAGCGTCGGCAAGGGCAATTTCGCTGGTCAAGGAAGCGGTGGGCAATGAAACGGTGCCGGCCATGTACCTGCTGGGGGAGCGGTATGTGGGTGCCATGGAAAGCCTGGCCAGCAGCAGCAATGCCAAGGTGGTGGTGTTGCCGGCGGACCTGCAGGAGACCGTCCGCGGCCTGATGGGCCGTAGCAAGGGTTGATAGCCCTTGAGCAAGGCAGCGGCGCCCCGAGTACGGCAAGCGCCGCTGATTTCTGCGGGGGCCAGCTTGCCGGCGGTCCAGTCGCGAAGCAGCCCCGATAGCATCGCCCACCTGCGTCACTTCACCGCACCCCACCTTTTTTACCTATACTCCGCCGTACAATAGCCACCACGATTCCTGACCGGATCTCTCCATGCCCCCACGTCGGCACATTGCCTGGATAGCCTGCCTTGCAGTGCTGTTCAACCTGCTGGCCATGCCGCTGTCCTCTGCCGCGCCCAAAGGCCCGGCCGAGCAGCTGCTATGGGGGGCGTTCTGTTCCAGCATGGCAGGCAAGGCCAAGGTCGATGTGCAGGCGTTGGCCAAGATCGACCTTGGCACGCAAAGCGACGAGCACTCCAACATGCAGCACTGCTGGTGCTGCTCTGGCGGCGCACCACTGCTGGCCTTGCCGGGCTACCCGCCCCAATTGCACAACCCGCCCACGCTATTGGCGGAGCATACGCCACCGCTCACCCGCTACCAGCCGACGCCGCGCCAGCTATGGCCCGCGCTAAACCCCCGTGCCTCTCCCCTGGCCTGAGTTCATCACGCTGTCTGCCTGAATCTGAACAGAACGGAGAGTTACACCATGCTCAAGCAAGCTCTTGTAATGGCCGCCTTGCTGCTGCCCGGCGCCTTCGCCAATGCCCATGAATACACCGTGGGCGATCTGCACATCGCCCACCCCTGGTCGCTTGAACTGCCACCGAATGCGCCGAACGTTGCCGCGTATTTTGTCGTGCACAACAACGGCAAGGCCGATGACCGCCTGCTCAGCGTCGACAGCCCGATCAGCGCGGACGCGCAACTGCACGAGCATGTGCTGACCACCAGCGGTACCATGAAGATGCAGCAGGTGCAGAGCGTGGCCGTACCGGCTGGCAAGGACCTGGTCTTTGCCCCCAGCGCCTACCACGTGATGCTCATGCAGCCCAGGGACCGCAGCCTGCTTAGCGACGGCAAGCGCTTCCCGCTGACCCTGCACTTCGAGAAGGCCGGCGACATCACCGTCGACGTGGCCGTGCAGAAGCAGCCACCGGCAGACCAAGCTCAAGGCCACGAACACGCGCACTGAGTTCTGGCTGACAGGCGCTTGCCACCATGAGCCTGCCGTGTAACAGCACCAGCCGTATCACCCGCCCTGAGCGTAGGCGCGTGGGTGGCGGCTGGCTGAGTCTGTTCGCCATGTGGATGATTTTCATCGGCCCGCTGATTTCCCAGGCGATGCCGATGGATCATCACGCCGGCATGAACATGCCGATGGGCATGGCCATGGAGGCCGGGCACACGCACGGCGATGCACATCACGGCCATGGTGACGATGGCCAGTTGCACGTGATGTGGGAAAAGTGCGGCTACTGCAGCCTGTTGTTCAATTGCCCCGCATTACCGCAAACCCTCAGCCCGCTCAGCGCCAGCGTCATTGTTCCCAGCAACCGCATCTTCGCGCCGACGCACCAGGGCCATGCCCGGCAGGCTGTGTTCCCCGGTGCCCGCAGCCGTGCACCACCCCATCCGATCAGCCTCTGAAAACACCTTTGCCGCACGGAGCCAGGAGGCTTCGCGCCACCCCATGACTGATCGACTGGAATCACTATGTCCGGCTGCATCCCTGTTTTTGCCCCTTACCTGCGAGGAACGCTTGCCGCAGTCTGCGGCTCGCTGCTCGCACCCATGGCCCTGGCCGGCGACCCAGGCCATGAAGGCCACGCCCTCGACGCGCCCGAGCTAAGCCCCACGGTCATCACCGCCGTCGCGCCCAGTTCACCCCTGACCGTGGTCACCAACCCGAAGGACCCGCGCCAGCCGGTGCCGGCCAGCGATGGCGCCGACTACCTCAAGACCATCCCCGGTTTCTCGGCCATCCGTGCCGGCGGCACCAACGGCGACCCGGTGCTGCGCGGCATGTTCGGCTCCCGCCTGAACATCCTCACCAACGGGGGAGTGATGCTCGGTGCCTGCCCCAACCGCATGGACGCCCCCACCTCCTACATCGCACCTGAAACCTACGACCGCCTCACCGTGATCAAGGGCCCGCAAAGCGTGATCTGGGGCCCGGGAGGCTCGGCTGGCACCATCCTCTTCGAACGTGAGCCGGAGCAGTTCGGCACCCTCGGTAGCCGAGTCAACGCCAGCTTGTTGGCCGGTTCCAACGGCCGCTTCGACAAGGTGCTCGACGCCGCCGCCGGCAACAGCCAGGCCTATGCACGTTTCGTGGGCAATCAGTCGCGTTCGGACGACTACAAGGACGGCGGCGGCGATACCGTGCCCTCGCGCTGGGACAAATGGAACGGCGATGTCACCCTGGGCTGGACACCCGACCAGGACACCCTGCTGGAACTCACGGCCGGCAAGGGCGACGGCGAGGCCCGCTATGCCGGGCGCGGCATGGACGGCTCGCAGTTCAAGCGCGAAAGCCTGGGCCTGCGCTTTGAAAAATCAAACCTGGGCGAGGTGCTCGACAAGGTCGAGGCGCAGGTCTACTACAACTACGCCGACCATGTGATGGACAACTACAGCCTGCGCACACCGTCAGGCAGCGGCATGATGGGCATGCCCATGGTCAGCAACGTCGACCGACGCACCTTGGGGGCGCGGCTCAAGGCCACCTGGCGGTGGGCCGACGTACAACTGATCAGCGGCATCGACGCCCAGACCAACGAACACCGCCAACGTGGCGGCATGGGCGTCGATGCCCACAAGGGCCAGCCCTGGACCAAGGACGCCGACTTCCACAACTATGGTGCCTTCGGCGAACTGACCTGGTACGCCACCGGTGAAGACCGGCTGATCACCGGTGCCCGCCTGGACCGCGCGTCGGCGCGCGACTTCCGGGCTGGCAGCGCAACCGAAGGCGATACCCGCGCCGATACCCTGCCCAGCGGCTTCGTGCGCTACGAGCACGACCTGGCCGGCCTCCCTGCCACTACCTACATCGGCCTGGGCCACGCCCAACGCTTCCCCGACTACTGGGAACTGTTTTCGCCCAAGCTGGCGCCGCCTGGTGCTGCCAACGCCTTCGACGGCATCAAGCCTGAGAAGACCACCCAGCTCGACGTCGGCATCCAGTACCGCAACGAACGCCTGGAGGCCTGGGCCTCGGGTTATGTCGGGCAGATCCGCGACTACATCCTGTTCGACTACCGCACCGGCATGATGGGCATGGGCACCTCCCAGGCGCAGAACATCGACGCGCGCATCATGGGCGGCGAACTGGGCGCCGCCTACAAGCTAACGGACAGCTGGAAGGCCGACGCCACCCTGGCCTACGCCTGGGGCAAGAACAGCAGCGACGGCAAGGCGCTGCCGCAAATGCCTCCTCTGGAAAGCCGCCTGGGCCTGACCTACAGCCGTGATACCTGGAGCGTGGGGGCGTTGTGGCGGCTGGTCGCGGCGCAGAACCGCATCGCGGAAAACCAGGGCAACGTGGTCGGCAAGGACTACGACAAGAGCGCCGGGTTCGGCGTGTTCTCGTTCAATGGTGCCTACAAGGTGAACCAGAATCTCAAGCTCAGCGCGGGGGTCGACAACCTGTTCGACAAAACCTACGCCGAGCACCTGAACCTGGCCGGGAACGCCGGGTTCGGTTACCCGGCCACCGATCCACAGCCGGTGAACGAGCCCGGCAGGACCTTCTGGACCAAGGTCGACTTGAGCTTCTGACAATAACCATGGGCGCTACCTCGGGTTGCGCCCCTTACTGGTCAACAGGAGGTTCCCATGAGTGGACCACGTGTTTCCTTTTACAACCTCGCCTGGCGCTGGCACTTCTACGCGGGTCTGTTCGTCGCCCCGTTCATGATCCTGCTGGCGATCACCGGGATAATCTACCTGTTCAAGCCCCAGCTGGACCCGCTGCTGTACCGTGACCTGATGGTGGTCGAGGCGGGGCATCATCGCCAGGGCGCCGACCTGATGCTGGCCGAAGTGCGCCAGGCCTACCCCAAGGGCCACGTAGGTCAGTACCTGCCGCCGATCAACGCCGAGCGCAGCGCGCAATTCGTGGTGCATGACAGTGGCCGCGAGCTGAACGTGTTCGTCGACCCGTACAGCGGCAAGATTCTTGGCGAACAGGACGGCAAACAGAACCTGCAGGCCATCGCCCGGGCCCTGCACGGTGAGCTGATGGTCGGCACGGTCGGCGACCGGCTGGTGGAGCTGGCCGCCGGTTGGGGCATCGTGCTGGTGGTGTCTGGCCTTTACCTGTGGTGGCCACGCGGGCGCAAGGGTGCCGGCGTGCTGTGGCCCCGGCTATCGGCCCGTGGCCGAGTGCTCTGGCGTGACCTGCATGCCGTGAGCGGGTTCTGGGGGTCAGCCCTGTTGTTGCTGATGCTGCTCAGCGGCATGACCTGGACGGGCCTGTGGGGCAAGCAGTACGCCGACCTGTGGAACCGTTTTCCGGTGGCCATGTGGAACGACGTGCCGAAGTCCGATCAACAGGCCAGGGAACTGAACAGCGCCCATCGCCAGACAGTACCGTGGGCCATGGAAAACACGCCGATGCCGCAGTCCGGCGCCCATGCCGAACATGCGGGGCATCATGGCATGTCAGCGCTGCCGGCCGCGCCCCAGGTGACCCTGCAGCAGGTAGAAGCCATCGCCACCTCACGCCAGGTCGAACCGGGCTACAGCATCACCGTGCCCTCCACTGCAGACGGTGTGTACACCGTCGCGGTGTTCGCTGACGATCCGCGCAACGACGCAACGTTGCATGTCGACCAGTACACCGGCCGGGTGCTCGCCGACGTGCGCTGGCAGGACTACAGCCCAGTCGCGCGCGCCACCGAGCTGGGCGTGATGCTGCATGAGGGCAAGATGTTCGGCGCGCTGAACCAGGCCATCATTCTGTTGGTATGCCTGATGATTCTGCTGGGCTCGGTCAGCGGGCTGGTGATGTGGTGGAAGCGTCGGCCTGTCGGGGGGCTCGGCGTGCCGCCGCTGCGCCATGGCCTGCCGCGCTGGAAGGCAGCCGTCGGGGTGATGGTGCTGCTGGGCGTGGTGTTCCCGCTGGTGGGCGTGTCGATGCTGGCGCTGTGGGTGGTGGACAGCCTGGTGGTGCGGCGCCGCGTGCTGGCGCAGGCGTGAGGCTCTGCGGGCTGCTCAGGCTTCATCGCTGGCTTGCCGGCGATCAGGCCTGAGCAGCCCCCCGCTGTGCCGCAAAAGTCGTGTCGATCTGTCGCGCCCCGAATTGGGACGCTCGTGTTAGCCTACTCGGCTTTCACAAAAAGACTGACCCTCAATGGAATGCAGCCAATGACCCGGACCTCTTCCCCTCCTGCTGAAGAACAGCACCTGCAGCGCAACCTGACCAACCGCCATATCCAGCTGATCGCCATCGGTGGCGCTATCGGTACCGGCCTGTTCATGGGCTCGGGCAAGACCATCAGCCTGGCAGGGCCGTCGATCATCTTCGTCTATATGATCATCGGCTTCATGCTGTTCTTCGTCATGCGCGCCATGGGCGAGCTGCTGCTGTCGAACCTCAATTACAAGTCGTTCATCGACTTCTCCGCCGACCTGCTCGGCCCCTGGGCTGGCTACTTCACCGGCTGGACCTACTGGTTCTGCTGGGTGGTCACCGGTATCGCCGACGTGGTCGCGATCGCCGCCTATACGCAGTTCTGGTTCCCCGACCTGCCGCAATGGATACCCGCGCTGACCTGTGTGGGCGTGCTGCTGGCGCTGAACCTGGTGACCGTGAAGATGT
The DNA here is from genome assembly GCF_021602025.1 of Pseudomonas ceruminis. GTDB lineage: Bacteria > Pseudomonadota > Gammaproteobacteria > Pseudomonadales > Pseudomonadaceae > Aquipseudomonas > Aquipseudomonas ceruminis. The sequence goes on along the minus strand of NZ_BQHW01000024.1, from coordinate 60,956 downwards.
TCGGGGAGCTCGAGTTCTGGTTCGCCCTGATCAAGATCGTCGCCATCCTTGGCCTGGTCGCCACCGGCCTGTACATGGTCATCACCGGCTTCGAGTCGCCGAGCGGGCGAACCGCGCAGTTGGCCAACCTGTGGAACGATGGCGGCATGTTCCCCAACGGCCTGATGGGCTTCTTCGCGGGCTTCCAGATCGCCGTGTTCGCCTTTGTCGGTATCGAACTGGTCGGCACCACCGCCGCCGAAGCGAAGAACCCCGAACGTACCCTGCCACGGGCGATCAACTCGATCCCGATCCGCATCATCGTGTTCTACGTGCTGGCGCTGATCGCGATCATGGCCGTCACCCCATGGCGCGACGTGGTCCCGGGCAAAAGCCCGTTCGTCGAGCTGTTCGTGCTGGCCGGCCTGCCGGCGGCGGCAAGCATCATCAACTTCGTGGTGCTGACGTCGGCCGCGTCCTCAGCCAACAGCGGGGTGTTCTCCACCAGCCGCATGCTGTATGGCCTGGCCCAGGAAGGCGATGCACCCCAGGCGTTCGAAAAGCTCTCGCGGCGTGCCGTGCCGGCCAACGGCCTGTACTTCTCCTGCACCTGCCTGCTGCTTGGCGCCGTACTGATCTACCTGGTACCGAATGTGGTCGAGGCGTTCACCCTGGTCACCACCGTGTCGGCGGTGCTGTTCATGTTCGTCTGGACCTTGATCCTGCTGTCGTACCTAAGCTACCGCAAACGCCGCGCAGCGCTGCACCAGGCGTCGATCTACAAGATGCCTGGCGGGCGGTTCATGTGCTACGTGTGCCTGGCCTTCTTCGCCTTCATCCTGGTGCTGCTGAGCCTGGAAGACGATACCCGCTCTGCATTGCTGGTCACGCCGATCTGGTTCGTGGTGCTGGCCATCACCTACCAGTGGGTGCGCAGCAAGCGCCATCCGCGCAGTGTTGTGCGCGACAGTTGATCAACCTCAGGGCTGCCGTGCAGCCCATCGTCGGCTTGCCGGCGATGGGCCGTCTGGCGGCCCCAATGCTGTGCACGCAAACCCTTCAGGCACCATCCTGGGCCTCCCTTGCGCCCTAATACCTCGCACACCCCGTCTAAACCGCAGCTTCTGCCACTCGGCACACCCCTTGCAACGCCCCTCCCGCCAGGCCAACACCATAAAAACTCAGCGGAGAGAGCACATGAAGCGTCGCAGTCTGATCAAGGCCTTTACCCTCAGCGCATCGATTGCGGCGATGGGTCTTAGCTGGAGCATCCAGGCCGCCGAGACCATCAAGGTCGGTATCCTGCATTCGCTGTCCGGGACCATGGCGATTTCCGAAACGTCGCTCAAGGACATGGCGCTGATGACCATCGATGAGATCAACGCCAAAGGCGGGGTCAACGGCAAGATGCTCGAGCCGGTGGTGGTCGACCCTGCCTCCAACTGGCCGCTGTTCGCCGAAAAAAGCCGCCAGCTGCTGACCCAGGACAAAGTCGCGGTGGTATTCGGCTGCTGGACCTCGGTGTCGCGCAAGTCGGTGCTGCCGGTGTTCGAAGAGCTCAACGGCCTGCTGTTCTACCCGGTGCAGTACGAGGGTGAAGAGATGTCGCCGAACGTGTTCTATACCGGCGCCGCGCCCAACCAGCAGGCGATCCCGGCCGTGGAGTACCTGATGAGCGAAGACGGCGGCAACGCCAAGCGCTTTTTCCTGCTCGGCACCGACTACGTCTACCCTCGCACCACCAACAAGATCCTGCGCGCCTTCCTGCACAGCAAAGGCGTGGCCGACAAAGACATCGAAGAAGTGTACACACCGTTCGGCCACGCCGATTACCAGACCATCGTTGCCAACATCAAGAAGTTCTCCGCCGGCGGCAAGACCGCGGTCATCTCCACGGTCAACGGCGACTCCAACGTGCCGTTCTACAAGGAGCTGGCCAACCAGGGCCTGAAAGCCACCGACGTACCGGTGGTGGCGTTCTCGGTGGGCGAAGAAGAACTGCGCGGCATCGATACCAAACCGCTGGTGGGTCACCTGGCCGCGTGGAACTACTTCGAGTCGGTGGATAACCCGGTAAACCAGAAGTTCGTCGCCGACTGGAAGGCCTACGCCAAGGCCAAAGGCCTGCCAGGCGCTGACAAGGCGGTGACCAACGACCCGATGGAGGCCACCTACGTGGGCATCCATATGTGGGCCCAGGCCGTCGAGAAGGCCAAGTCCACCGATGTCGACAAAGTGCGCGAGGCGCTGGCCGGACAGAGCTTCAAGGCACCGTCGGGCTTCACCCTGACCATGGACAAGACCAACCACCACCTGCACAAGCCGGTGATGATCGGCGAGATCCAGGATGACGGGCAGTTCAGCGTGGTCTGGCAAACCGAGCAGCCGCTGCGGGCCCAGCCCTGGAGCCCGTTCATTCCGGGCAATGACAAGCGCCCGGACTATGCAGTGAAAGGTAACTGAGTGTACTGGGGCCGCCATGCGGCCCAATCGCGAGCAAGCTCGCGCCTACAACTCCCTGTAGGCGCGAGCTTGCTCGCGATGAATCCACCGCCGATCTCCAGGATTGCTCGCATGCTCAGACTCCTGCTCACCCTCCTGCTCCTGCTGCCCCTGGCAAGCCAGGCGAGCGAGGGCGAATTCTTCCTCACCGCCAAGCCCGCCGAACAAGCCAGCCTGCTTGAGGGCTGGGCCGCGCAACCCGATGCCGCACGCCTGCCGCTGCTGGAAAACCTGCGCCAGGGCCGCATCGCCGAAGGCGATACGCGCAAGGTGCGCCTGAACAACCGCCTGCGCGGCCTGATCGACAACGCCCTGGCCAGTCATCAGTTGCTCAGCGACAACAGCGACACCCGCCTGGCCGCCGCCCAGCAACTGCAGAAAAGCGCGCAACCGGCGCAGGTGGCCTTCCTCGACCGGCGCTTCGCCAGCGAGCCAGATGCGGCCGTGCACGCGGCCCTCGGCCTGGCCCTGGCCAACCTGCAACTGGGCGCCAGCGAGCCGGCCGTGCGCCTGTCTGCCGTGCGCCTGCTCGGCGAAACCGGCGACCCGCTGGCCCGCACCCGCCTTGAGACCTTGCTGCAACCGGACGCCGAAACCGACGCCGGCGTGCGCACCGCGGCGCAAACCAGCCTGGCCCAGGTCAAACGCAAACTGCTGTTCGGCGAACTGCTCGGCCAGGCCTTCAGCGGCCTGTCGCTGGGCTCGATCCTGCTGCTGGCGGCCCTGGGCCTGGCGATCACTTTCGGCCTGCTGGGGGTGATCAACATGGCCCATGGCGAGATGCTCATGCTCGGCGCCTACAGCACCTACATGGTCCAGGTGCTGCTGCAGCGCTACGCCCCTGGCGCCATCGAGTTCTACCCGCTGATCGCCCTGCCCGTGGCCTTCGCGGTCAGCGCCACGGTCGGCATGGCGCTGGAGCGCACGGTGATCCGCCACCTCTACGGCCGCCCGCTGGAAACCCTGCTGGCCACCTGGGGTATCAGCCTGATTCTGATCCAGGCCATCCGCCTGCTGTTCGGCGCGCAGAACGTCGAGGTCAGCAACCCGGCGTGGCTGTCGGGCGGTATCCAGCTGCTGCCCAACCTGGTGCTGCCGTACAACCGCCTGGTCATCATCGGCTTCGCCCTGGCCGTGGTGCTGCTCACCTGGCTGCTGCTCAACCGCACGCGGCTGGGGCTGAACGTGCGCGCGGTCACCCAGAACCGCAACATGGCCGCCTGCTGCGGTGTGCCCACCGGGCGCATCGACATGCTCGCCTTCGGCCTTGGCTCAGGCATCGCCGGGCTCGGCGGCGTGGCCCTGAGCCAGGTTGGCAACGTCGGCCCCGACCTGGGCCAAAGCTACATCATCGACTCGTTTTTGGTGGTGGTGCTCGGCGGTGTCGGGCAACTGGCCGGCAGCCTCTGGGCCGCCTTTGGCCTGGGTATAGCCAACAAGCTGCTGGAGCCGCAGATCGGCGCGGTGCTTGGCAAGATCCTCATCCTTGCGTTGATCATTCTGTTCATCCAGAAGCGTCCGCAAGGCCTGTTCGCCCTCAAGGGACGGGTAATCGACTGATGAACCAGCCACTGCTTGTCACCGCTTCGCAAAAGGCCGGGCCGCGCCTGTCGCTGGCCATCGGTGCTGTTGTCGTCCTGCTGTTGCTGGCCCTGGCGCTGCTGTCGTTGCTGCCGGCGGGCCATGCATTGCAGGTTTCGGCCTACACCCTGACCCTGGTCGGCAAGATCCTGTGCTACGCCATCGTCGCACTGGCCCTGGACCTGGTCTGGGGCTACGCCGGGCTGCTGTCGCTCGGTCATGGCCTGTTCTTTGCCCTCGGCGGCTATGCCATGGGCATGTACCTGATGCGGCAGGCGGCGGGCGACGGCCTGCCGGGCTTCATGACCTTCCTGTCGTGGAGTGAACTGCCCTGGTACTGGGCTGGCACCCAGCACTTCGCCTGGGCGCTGTGCCTGGTGGTGCTGGCGCCCGGCCTGCTGGCACTGGTATTCGGCTGGTTCGCTTTCCGCTCACGGATCAAGGGCGTGTACTTCTCGATCATGACCCAGGCCCTGACCTTCGCGGGCATGCTGCTGTTCTTTCGCAACGAGACGGGGTTCGGCGGCAACAACGGCTTTACCAGCTTCCGCACCATTCTCGGTTTCGACATTGCCGCCCAAGGCACCCGCGCCGTGCTGTTCCTGCTCACCGTCGGCCTGCTGCTGGCCAGCCTGTACTTGTGCTGGCGCCTGACCCAGAGCAAGTTCGGCCGCCTGCTGACCGCAGTGCGCGATGCCGAGAACCGCCTGATGTTCTGCGGCTATGACCCACGCGGGTTCAAGCTGCTGGTATGGGTGCTCAGCGCTGTGCTGTGCGGCTTGGCCGGGGCGCTGTACGTGCCGCAGGTGGGCATCATCAACCCCAGTGAAATGTCGCCGACCAACTCCATCGAAGCTGCCGTCTGGGTCGCCCTTGGCGGGCGTGGCACACTGATCGGTCCGCTGCTCGGTGCCGGCCTGGTCAACGGCATGAAGAGCTGGTTCACCGTGGCCTTCCCGGAGTTCTGGCTGTTCTTCCTCGGGGCGTTGTTCATCCTCGTCACTCTCTACCTGCCCAAGGGTGTGGTCGGCCTGCTGAAGAAAAGGAGCCAGCCATGAGAGGCGTGCCCCCCGTGCATCCGGAATTCATGCTCGAGCCCGTATTCGACCACCTCGGTGCCGGCCGTGAAGCCATCGGCCTGGGTACACGCCGCCAGGCAGGCCTGGACACGCGCCACGGCACGGTACTGAGCCTGGAAGACATCAGCGTCAGCTTCGATGGGTTCAAGGCCCTCAACGCGCTCAACCTGTACATCGGCGTGGGCGAGTTGCGCTGCATCATCGGCCCCAACGGCGCCGGCAAGACCACGATGATGGACGTGATCACCGGCAAGACCCGCCCCGACACGGGCAGCGCGTACTTCGGCGACACCCTCGACCTGACCCGCATGAGCGAGTACCAGATCGCCCAGGCCGGCATCGGCCGCAAATTCCAGAAGCCCACGGTGTTCGAGGCGCTGACGGTGTTCGAGAACCTCGAACTGGCGCTCAAGACCGACAAATCGGTGTGGGCTAGCCTGGCGGCACGCCTGAATGGCGAGCAACAGCAGCGCATCGAAGACGTGTTGAACACATTGCGCCTGCTGCCCCTGGCCCAGCGCCAGGCCGGCTTGCTGTCGCATGGGCAGAAGCAGTTCCTGGAAATCGGCATGTTGCTGGTGCAGGAGCCGCAGTTACTGCTGCTCGACGAACCGGTGGCGGGCATGACCGATGCCGAGACCGAGTTCACCGCCGAGCTGTTCAAGGGCCTGGCTGGTAAGCATTCGCTGATGGTGGTGGAGCATGACATGGGCTTCGTCGGCAGCATTGCCGACCATGTGACCGTGCTGCACCAGGGCAGCGTGCTGGCAGAAGGGTCACTGGAGCAGGTGCAGGCGGATGAGCGGGTGGTCGAGGTGTATCTGGGCCGCTAGACATTGAAGCCTGCCCTGCGAAGAGGCCAGGACTGGCACCGCAACCCATTCAGGAACTCTCACATGCTCAAGATCGACACCCTGCACCAGTATTACGGCGGCAGCCACATCCTGCGTGGCCTGTCCTTCGAAGCCAAGGTCGGCGAAGTCACCTGCCTGCTCGGGCGCAATGGCGTGGGCAAGACCACCCTGCTGCGCTGCCTGATGGGCCTGGTACCGGCCCGCGAAGGCAGCGTCGAATGGGAGGGCAAACCCATCACCACACTCAAGCCGCAGCAACGGGTGCAGGCCGGCATCGCCTACGTGCCGCAAGGCCGCGAAATCTTCCCGCGCCTGAGCGTCGAGGAAAACCTGCTGATGGGCCTGTCGCGTTTCCGCGCCCGTGAAGCACGGGAAGTACCGCCGTTCATCTACGAACTGTTCCCGGTGCTGGAGCAGATGAAACAACGGCGCGGCGGCGACCTGTCCGGGGGCCAGCAGCAACAGCTGGCCATCGGCCGTGCCCTGGCCAGCCGCCCACGGCTATTGATTCTCGACGAACCCACCGAGGGCATTCAACCCTCGGTCATCAAGGAGATCGGTGCTGTCATCCGGCGCCTGGCTGAGCGCGGCGACATGGCTATCCTGCTGGTCGAGCAGTTCTACGACTTCGCCGAGGCGCTGGCCGACCAGTACCTGGTCATGGCCCGCGGCGAGATCATCCAGCGCGGCCGAGGGGAAAACATGCAGGCCGAAGGTGTGCGCGGGTTGGTAACCATTTAATCTGCTGCCATCGACCTTGTGAGACGCTGCAATGAGCCATGAAATCCGCGATGCCCTGCCCACCGATGTAGCGGGTATCCTCGACATCTACAACGACGCGGTGCGCAACACCACGGCGATCTGGAACGAAACCCCGGTCGACCTGGGCAACCGCCAGGCCTGGTTCGAAGCCCGTGCACAACAGGGCTACCCGATTCTGGTGGCGGTGGATGACACGGGCGTGCTCGGCTATGCCTCGTTTGGCGACTGGCGGCCGTTCGAGGGCTTTCGCCATACCGTCGAGCATTCGGTGTACATCCGTGGCGACCAGCGCGGCAAGGGTCTGGGGCCGCAGTTGATGGCGGTGCTGATCGAGCGGGCGCGCGCGTGCGGCAAGCATGTGATGGTCGCCGCCATCGAGAGTGGCAATACAGCCTCGGTGCGCCTGCACGAGCGGCTGGGGTTCGCGGTGACCGGGCAGATGCCACAGGTGGGGGTGAAGTTCGGTCGCTGGCTGGACCTGACCTTCATGCAACGGGTGCTGACCCCAGGGGCTGAGCCGAGCTGAGTACAACGAGCCCCCTCTCGCGGCAAGCCGGCTCCCACGCCGACCATAAGCGCAGTGGGAGCCTTGGGGCCAATGCAGGCCACATCACATCTGGGTAAACCGCCCCAGCCGCTGCTTGAGCATACTGTTCTCACTGCGCAGCTGTTGCACTTCCTGCAGTAACTCCAGCGCCAGCGCCACCCCTTCCCACTCCAGCTCCAGATCGTTGTGCAGCTTCACCGCACGCCTGGCCAGCAGCGGCGCCTGATCATCGAACAACCAGTCCTCCGGCGTTCGCCCCGAAGGTTCAACGATGCCGTGTTCAACGATCTCGATCACGTAATCCTTGGTGATGTCGGCCTCCTGGCAGAGGGTACGCATGTCCAGTTGAACGATCAGGGTGCTGCTCATGATCACTTACTCCATTGTGTCCTCGGATTGAACGCAGCCTTCTCGGAAAGCTGGGCCCACAGTTCGCGGGTAGACGCGTCGGATGTCGGCGGCATGACCACCTTGAGCTGGGCATACAGGTTGCCGCGCTCGCCGTGCTTGTTCGCCAGGCCCTTGCCCGGCACGCGCAGGCGTTGGCCGCTCTGGCTGTCGGGGCGGATGGTCAGGTTGATCTTGCCGTCCAGGGTCGGCACCGCCACTTTGGTCCCCAGCGCGGCCTCCCACGGTGCCAGCGGCACGGTGATGATCAGGTCATGGCCTTCGACATCGAACAGCGGGTGCGGCGCCATGCGGATGGTCAGGAACAGGTCGCCATTGGCCCCACCGCCGCTGCCCGGCGCGCCTTGGCCTTTGAGACGGATACGTTCACCGTCAGCCACCCCAGCCGGGATCTTCACGTTCAGGGTCTTGGTAGTGAACCCGGTACGCTGGCCCGCAGCATTGGTCTGCGGCACCTGGAAGCTGATCTGCTTCGATTCCTTGCTCAAGGTCTCTTCGAGGAAGATCGCCAGTTCCAGTTCCACATCCTGCCCTCGCCTGCCGGCGCTACGTTGTTGGCGGGCGCCACCAAAAGGATTGCCGCCCCGTGCGCCGAAGATCGAGCTGAAGAAGTCGGAGAAGTCACCGCCCTCGAAACCGCCTCCACCACCACGGCTTTCCCAGCCTGGCGGCGCCTGGAACGGCCGACCATGCTGGCCGCCGTACTTGCGAATCTCGTCGAACTCAGCGCGTTTCTGGGCATCGCCGAGCACCTCGTAGGCCTCGTTGGCCTCCTTGAATTTCTCCTCGGCGTCGCGCTCCTTGCTGACATCAGGGTGATACTTGCGCGCCAGCTTGCGGTAAGCGGCCTTGATCGCCTTCTCGTCCGCCGTGGGCTCTACGCCGAGTATCTTGTAATAGTCTTTGAAGTCCATCTACGGATCACCAATGTGAATTTTCGTGTTGCATCTGAAGATAAGGGTCAAGCATAGCCTTTCAAGGTTCGCTTGGTGTTGCTGCAAGGCAGACGACCGGTCTTGATTCTGTAGCCAACTGGCATAAACTGCGCGGCCGTTTTGCCTCCGGAAGCCCTTTCCCATGTCCGACGTATCCCCGGCCCGCGCCCTTGGCATCGACTTTGGTACCTCCAACTCCACGATCGGCTGGCACCGCCCTGGCGTCGAATCGCTGATTGCCCTGGAAGACGGCAAGATCACCCTGCCCTCGGTGGTCTTCTTCAACATCGAAGAGCGTCGTCCGGTATATGGCCGCCTGGCGCTGCACGAGTACCTGGAAGGCTACGAAGGCCGCCTGATGCGCTCGCTCAAGAGCCTGCTCGGCTCCAAGCTGATCAAGCACGATACCAGCGTGCTGGGCAGCGCCCTGCCGTTCAAGGACCTGCTGGGCATGTTCATCGGCGAACTGAAAAAGCGTGCCGAAGCCTCCGCCGACCGCAGCTTCGACCAGGTGGTACTGGGCCGCCCGGTGTTCTTCGTCGACGAAGACCCGGCCGCCGACCAGGAAGCCGAAGACACCCTGGCCGACGTGGCGCGCAAGATCGGCTTCAAGGACGTGTCGTTCCAGTACGAACCGATTGCGGCGGCGTTCGACTACGAGTCGGGCATCAGCCGAGAAGAGTTGGTGCTCATCGTCGATATCGGCGGCGGTACCTCGGACTTTACCCTGATTCGCCTGTCACCCGAGCGCCACCAGGTGGCCGAGCGCCAAAGCGACATCCTCGCCACCGGTGGCGTACACATCGGCGGTACCGACTTCGACAAGCAGTTGAGCCTGCAAGGCGTGATGCCGTTGTTCGGCTACGGCAGCCGAATGAAGAGTGGCGCGCTGATGCCCACCAGCTACCACCTCAACCTGGCCACCTGGCACACCATCAACGCCCTGTACTCGCAGAAGTCGCAGCTGGCCTTGGGCAGCATGCGCTATGACATCGAAGACACGCTGGGTATCGACCGCCTGTTCAAGTTGATCGAGCAGCGTGCCGGGCACTGGCTGGCGATGGAAGTGGAAGCCAGCAAGATCGAACTTACCGACCAGCCAAGCCGCCGTATCGACCTTGGCCGTGTCGAGCAAGCCCTGGGCGTGGACTTGACCCGTGCGGTATTCGAGGCCGCTATCGAGGGCCTGCTCGAGCGGGTACGCGGTAGTGTGAGCGAGCTACTGGCCAAGGCCGGTGTAGGCGAAAGCCAGGTGGACACCGTGTTCTTCACCGGGGGGTCCAGCGGCATTCCGGCCCTGCGCAACAGCGTGGCGGCGATGCTACCCAACGCCCGGCATGTGGAAGGCAACATTTTCGGCAGCATTGGTAGCGGGCTGGCGATCGAGGCACGCAAGCGCTACGGCTCAATCTGATATCGGCGTCAGCGTTATCGCCGCCAAACCGGCTCCCACAGGAATGACACCGCCCGCAAGGCTGTGCTATCCCTGTGGCGTCGAAGAGGCCGCTTGTTTCAAACCAGCTCTGCCCGCCGCAGCTCACTCTTCAGGTAGGCATAGTAGACGGGGCCTGCCACCACCCCCGGCAAGCCGAATGCCGCCTCGAACACCAGCATCGCCAGCAACAGCTCCCAGGCTTTGGCGCTGATCTGCCCACCCACGATACGCGCGTTGAGGAAGTACTCGACCTTGTGGATGACGATCAGGTAGCCCAACGCCGCCGCCGCCACCCAGATCGACAACGACATGCCGACGATGGTGATCAAGGTGTTGGACATCAGGTTGCCAATCACTGGCAACAGCCCAAGCAGGAACGTCAGCACGATCAGGGTCTTGGTCAGCGGCAGGTGTACGCCGAACAGTGGCAGCACCACCGCGAGGAAAATGCCGGTGAATGCCGTATTGAGCAGCGAAATCTTGATCTGCGCGAAGACAATGTTGCGAAACGCCTGAACCAGCAGGCTCAAGCGCTCGAACAGCGCGGCAGCCAATGGTTTGCGCCGGGAGATGTCGGGGATGCGCTGCAGGGCAATGATCGCCCCCAGAATCATGCCGATCAGCAGCGTCACGAACATGTGCGCCATACCCTTGCCCACCAGTTGCAGGTCGCTCAGGTGGCTCTTGATCCAGTCACCGATGGCCACCTTGAACTCGGCCGCGCTGGCCGGCAGGTAACCTTCGATGAACGGCGGCAGCTGGCCGCGGGCACGCTCGACCAGGCCCATGAACTTGTCCAGCGAGGCGCCGGGGTTCTCGGCCTCATGCAACAGAAAACTGAAGGCACCGGCGATCAGGAGCGCCAGGCTGATGACCACCAGCGTGCCTAGCAACGCTACTGCCAGCCAGCGTGCACGTTGGCCTGCGATCAACGGTTGCAGCCGCGGGGTGAGCATGTTGACCAGCTCGAATACCAACAGGCCGGCCAGCAGGCTGGGCAGCAACTTCAGGGGCAGGGCCAGCAGCAGACCGGCCATGACGATGATCAGGCTGGCAAGGGTGATCTGGCGGGGGGTGAAGGTCATACAGCCTCGGCGGCAGACAGCGGAAAGACCCGCAGTCTGCCAGCCTTGAAGCCACAGGCATAGGCGCAGGTCATTTCTTCTTCAGGCAGTCGCTCATGTAGGCCTTGCGCTCGTCACCCTTGAGCGCCTTGGTGGTGGCGTCGGCGTTGCAGGTCTTCATCTTTTCCTGCTGGGTGGCGGGTGTGCTCTTCTTCAGGCAGGTGCTCATGAACGCCTTGCGTTCATCCCCCTTGAGGGCCTTGGCGGTGGCATCGGCATTGCACGAGGTCATTTTTTGCTGTTGCGCGGTGGCAGCGAATCCTTGCGCACTGAACAACACAGCCAACACCAGCAACGGCATTTGCAGCATTTTCATGGAGTGGTCTCCTGTCTCCGCGCCCGATGCACGGTGGTGCAGATCAGTGTAGACAAGAATTTTTACATCTTCGCCCGCGACTGCCGCCGGTACTGTTCAGGCGTGCTGTGGGCCTGGCGCTGGAACATGGCGATGAAGGCCGAGGCACTGCTGTAGCCAAGGTCGAAGGCGATGGCCTGGATGGGCTGGCCCGCTTCCAGCGCTTCGATGGCCCGCAGAAAGCGCAGCCGCAGCCGCCACTCGCCGAAGCTGATGCCCAGCTCGCGCAGAAACTGCCGGGCCAGGGTACGCTCGCTGACATGGACCAGGGCAGCCCAGTGGGCAAGCGGGCGATTGTCCCCGGGCTCGGCACCGAGGGCCTCAAGCACCTGCCGCAGGCCCTCGCTACGGGCGAAGGGCAGGTAGCAGGTCTGGGTCGGCGCCAGCAGCAACTGGTCGAGCAGCACCTGCACCAGGCGCTGGTCGCGCTCGTCCTGTGCGACCTTGAGGTCACGGCGGGCGAAGTCGCCGAGGATGGCCTTGAGGATATCGCTGATGACCAGGCTGCACGGTTGTTGCGGCAGGTTGGCGCACAGCTGACGGTCCAGATAGACCGAACGGTAGACGATGGCCTGGGGGTTGTAGCAACCGTGTTCGGTACCTGGCGGCACCCACACCGCGTAATGCGGGGGCGAGAGGAAGCGCTGGCCATCGACGTCCAGGTGCATCACGCCGTTGGCGGTGTAGTTGAGTTGGCCCCAGGCATGGCGATGCGGGGCACTGTGGGTGTCGGCGCCAAATTCGTCGTAGCGAAAGTAAACGGGTGCCGGCAGCGCGTCGAACCGGGGGATATCGAGATATTTACGGGGCATGCTGTCTGCTTCAAAGGGCAGGTTGTCTGGATAGGAGTATAGGCTTATGGACAGACAAAGGATAATGAGCGCCTATCGGGGGCCGTCCTGCTGCCCTTTCGCGACACCTCAGAGAATCACAGTTACATGAACTATCTTTTCCCCCTTACCGCCATCCTCATCTGGGCCGGCAATACCGTAGTCACCAAGATGTCCGCCGGGGCCATCCACCCCGCCGAGATCGGTTTCTACCGCTGGTTGCTGGCCGGCCTGCTGTTCACCCCGTTCCTGCTGCCTGCCGTGTGGCGCAATCGCGGGGCGATCCGCCCGCACCTGGGCAAAATCTTCGTCCTCGGCGTGCTGGGCATGGCCATGTACCAAAGCCTGGCCTACTTCGCGGCAGGCATCACCAGCGCCACCAACATGGGCATCATCCTGTCGTTGATGCCGCTGATGTCACTGGCGCTGTCCATCGCCTGGCTGGGCCAGCGCTTGAGCTACGGCGCCTTGCTGGGCGCGCTGGTGTCGTTCGTCGGCGTACTCGAGGTGGTGTCGGCCGGACACCCCGCAGCCCTGCTCGAGCAGGGCCTGAACAGCGGTGATCTGCTGATGCTCGTGGCCACCCTGGCTTACGCGCTGTACAGCTTCCTGCTGAAGAAGTGGCAACTGCGCCTGCCGCCCTTGCAGTTGCTGTACCTGCAAGTGCTGGTGGCGATTATTGTGTTGTTGCCGCTGTTCCTGCTTTCGGACAAGACCGGGCTGAACAGGCACAACGTCGGCCTGGTGCTGTACGCCTGTGTGCTGGCCTCGATGATTGCACCGTTGGTGTGGATGCAGGCCGTGCACCGCCTGGGGCCAAGCCGCACCACGCTGTTCTTCAACCTGCTGCCGGTGATCACCGCGCTGATCGCTGCCGTGGTGCTGAACGAACAATTGGCCAGCTACCACCTGGTGGGCGGCCTGCTGACCCTGGCCGGGGTCATCCTTGCCGAACGCTGGACCGCGCCCGTGCGCCGCAGCGCTACAACCCAGCGGCTTTGAGGCGGGCAGCATGCTCGGTGAACAGGCGCACAGGCTCGGCGCCCTTGCCCACTGCGCCGAGCGACTGGTTGACGATATCCAGGTGGTCGAGCGGATAGTCATCACCGATCACCTGCCCCAGGTGCGAGCTGAAGCGCCCGACCATACCGTCGCAGTGGCCCTTTTCCTTGACGAAGCTGCGCGCGAACAGGCGGCAGAAGCGGTTGCTGCCATCAAAACGGTTGCGGCCCTGGTCAGTCAACCCAGGCTGCAGCGTGCCTGACCAGGAGTAGTAGCGCACGCCGTTGACCTCGCCCGGCCCTTCTCCACCCCAGGTGCTGGGCAGGCCCTGTGGATAAGCCTGGTTGAACAGCGCCACGCCGGCACTGGTCAGCGACTGGTGCGATGCGTGCACATCGATCGGCAACGGGTCACGGCGCCAGCCGGTTTCCAGCCACACCAGCAGTACCGCCAGCCCATGCAGCACGGCCTTGAGCACCCGCCCCTGGGGTGAGTCACCGGGCGCAGTGCGCTCCAGGTGGTCGGCCAGTTCGGAACCCTGGTTGGGGCCGGCCACCGAAGTGACCGACGCCACCCGATCAGGCCGCCGGGCAGCGGCATAGCGCGCACTCAGCGCACCTTGGCTGTGGCCGATGAGGTTGACCTTGTCGGCGCCCGTGCGCTGGCAGATGTCCTCGATGATCGCCAGCAACTGCTCCCCACGCACCTCGCTGGAGTGCAGCGGCGAAACCTGCACTGCAAAGACCTTTGCCCCGCCTTTGCGCAAGGCTTTCGGGATGCCGAACCAGTACGGATAAAGCAGCACCCGCACGAAGCCAAGCATGCCCGGCACCAGCACCAATGGGTATCGCGTGGCCAATTCCCGTTGCATGGACCTGCCCCTTTGCGTGGACGACCGGCCAACACTACAGCGCCCTAGATGACCATCGCAATCGAACTCCTGGCGCGCCGCGCGGTTCCAAACCAGAACAGACCCTTGAGCAAGGAGCGGGACCATGTACAAGCAGACCCTGGCAATCCTTCTGGCAAGCGCAACCCTCGCCGCCTGTGGCAGCCGCCCGGAAAACCCGGTCGATTACGTCACCTTCCGCGAAGAGCCGCTGGTCAAGCAGGTGGAAAACGGCATGACCATGCAAAAGGTCATCGCCATCGGCGGCAGCCCCTCTACTGTCATCGACCTGCCACATGGGGGCACCTGCAACGACTACATCCTCAACCGTGATGGCCACCAGCAACCGTACTACGTGCGCTTCGACGCCACCGGCCATGTCGATGCCAAGGGTTTCAAGACTTGCAAGCAACGAGAAGAGGACAGCAAAGCCGTACCCGGCGCGTGAGCCTACCCTTCACCTTGACCAACCGTCCTGATCTGTTTGGAGAGAACCATGAGCAACGTTGAACTGACCGATGTGCAAACCCTGCGCCAGCGAGCCCGCCAGCACGTCGAGCAAGGTGCGGTGACCGAGGGTTACCATGCCGACCGCCAAGAAATCCTGCGCCTGCTCAACGAGTCGCTGGCCACCGAACTGGTCTGCGTGCTGCGCTACAAGCGCCACTACTTCATGGCCAGCGGCATCAAGGCCAGCGTCGCGGCCGAGGAGTTTCTCGAGCATGCCAACCAGGAAGCCAAACATGCCGACAAGCTGGCCGAGCGTATCGTGCAGCTGGGCGGTGAGCCGGACTTCAACCCCGACAACCTGACCAAGAATTCCCATGCCCAGTACGTGGCGGGCAATTCGCTGAAGGAAATGGTGCTGGAAGACCTGGTGGCCGAGCGCATCGCGATCGACAGCTACCGCGAAATCATCCAGTACATCGGTGACAAGGACCCGACCACTCGGCGCATCTTCGAGGACATTCTGGCCCAGGAAGAAGAGCACGCGGACGATATGTCCGACTTGCTGCAGGGCTTGTAAGGCTGAGGGCGCGCTGCGCCTTCGCGGCACAAGGCCGCTCCCACATGAACGCCGCACAGCTCAGGTTGTGCGGCGTTCATGTGGGAGCGGCCTTGTGCCGCGAAGGGGCCGCGAAGCCGCCCCTGCATTCACTTCTTGCCCTTCACCGCAGCCGGCGCCTTGCCGGCTTTCATCTGCTGCAGCAGCGGCGTGCACTGGTTAGGCTCATCACCACTGCTCGGCGCCACGAGCGCCAGCAACCCTGCCGCAGGCCCCGCCACTACACCCAATGCGACCATGCCCGCACCGCGCAACGCCAGCGGTACCGCCTGTACGCCGGCGCTGGGCTTGGCAAACGCACCACGCACATACAGCGGCGAGCGCAGCGAGAACAGCCGCAAGCCTTTCGACTCCGGGGTGATCTTCAGATCA
This sequence comes from Pseudomonas ceruminis, assembly GCF_021602025.1. Classification (GTDB taxonomy): domain Bacteria; phylum Pseudomonadota; class Gammaproteobacteria; order Pseudomonadales; family Pseudomonadaceae; genus Aquipseudomonas; species Aquipseudomonas ceruminis. Next base: position 45,236 of record NZ_BQHW01000024.1, on the reverse strand, counting down.
AGCTGTTCACTGGCAAAGTTGGCAGTGCCATTGATGTAGATGATCGCGTTCTCAGTATCGAAGATGAACAACCGGGTAGTAGCGAGGCCATCCTTGATACCGACGTCGGCGGCGGCGCAGTTGATCTGTACATCTTCGTCGCCGAACAGCTTGCCAATCACGTAGTTGCCCACGTTCAACCCGGCGATCTCCATCAGGCTTCGGCTGACGGCACCATCGTTGATCAACATGCGCAGGTCGCCATTGGCGGTGCCCAGCAACGCCGCCACCGAGTTGCCACGGCCGCTAATATCAGCATCGCCGTTGAGCTCGCCAAAGCTGGTCTGCATGGGCGCAAAGGTGGGGAACAGCTGCTTGAGCTTGAAGCCACGCGCGGTCAGTTGAGCGCGCCCCTGCAGAGGTACGCTGCGGCCATCCAGACGGATCTTGGAAGCGAGGTTGCCACCGGCGACGCCAAAGCGCAGCGGCTCCAGACGCAGCAGGCCATCGTCGAGGATCACGTGCGCCGCAAGGTCGTTGAACGGCAACTGCTCACTGTGGACGATGCGCTTGCCGGCGAACTCGACGTCGGCGTCCATGGCGCGCCAGCGTTCGGTACGGAACTCTTCCACCGGCAGCACCTTGTCCGTCGGCTGCTTGCTGGCACCGCCGCGAGCCTTCTGTTCAGCGTTGGAGTCGGCACCGATCAGCGGCGCCAGGTCCTTGAACAACAGCTGGTTGGAGACCAGCTTGCCGGAGAGCTTGGGCCGCGGCTGGCTGGCGACAAAGGCCAGGTCGCCATGGATGTCGCTGTCACCGATCTTGCCGTTGAAGCCCTGGTAATTGAAGGTTGCGCCCTGCGCTGCATGCAGGTTGGCAGTCAGGTGGCCGTCGGTTTCGTAGGCAGGTGTATCCGGCAGCGTCACTCCCGTCAGCGGGTAGAGGTTGCCCAGGCTGGCCCCGGACAGGCGCAGGCGCAGGTCAAGGGCGCCGAGGTTACGTGGGTCAGTGAGGGTGCCGGCAAGCACCACGTGGGTATCGGCGATGCGCACGTCGGCCTGCAGCGGGAAGGGCTGGCTGGCGTCCTGCAATGCCAGCAAGCCGCCGATCTTGCCGGTGCCGGATACCGGCTGGTCTTTGTAACGGCCCTGGGCCTTGAGCCCGAATGCATAATCCTGCGCGCCGCCAGCCTTTTCCGCACGCGCCTTGCCCACGATATCGCTGAACGGGATAGGCTTGCCCAGTGGGTCGATCTGCACCTTCATGGTGGTTTTCAGGGTCTGGTCGTCGAAGCTGACATTGCCTTGGTCAAACCCGATGGCGCCGATGTCCAACTGCCATTTGGAAGGGGGCTCGTTCTCATCCTTAGGACCCAGGTCGAAGTTCCAGTTGGCGCGGCCATCGGCCAGGCGCGTCAAGCTGGCTGTCGGTTTGACCAGGTCGATGCGCGGGATGACGACCTGCTGGAACACCAGCGGCAACAGTGCCAGGCGAAACTCCACGCGTTCAAGCCCGACCATCTTCGGCTCTTTGAGCCAGTCAGGGTTGCCCAGGGTGAGGTCTTCAGCCGTGAAGTGCGGCCACGGCACCCAAGCGCGCCAGCCACCCTCCTGCGGCTCGGTGCGCCAGTGCACCGCGAGGTTGCCATTGATTGCGAAGGGCCGGTGCAGCGCTGCGGAAACCTTCTCGTTCAACAGCGGCTTGACGCGGTTCCAGTCGAAGGTGGCGATCACAACCACCAATATCGCCAGTAGGGTCAGCAGGGTGGTAAGGGTCCAGACGAGGATTCTGGTGGGACGCGTCATTGCGTGATTCTCCTGACGACATGGCGCAAAACGGGCGCAACGATGGCACTTAATAGCTCGGACTGATGAAAACCGCCTGGGTTTTATCGAAGTCCTTCATCATAGCGAAGTTTTTCCTGGCTTCTTGCTCAGCTTTTGGTCGCCCACCACGAGGCGAGCCATGCGGAACACCTACTGGCTAACGGCCGCATATCGCCTTGAAACAGGCGTGCCAGAGGGGTCTCCAAGCCCTATCAATACCGTCGATTGTTACCATTATCCGTATGAACTTCTTTCTGGCGTTACCGGGCGTAGCATTGGCTTCGTACCCACTTTCCAGCCCCCTAGAGGAGCACCGAAACCATGAAACGCCACCTGCTGACCCTGACCCTGTCGATTCTTGCTGCCAACGCCTTTGCCCTGCCCGCTGCCGACCAGCACCTGACCGCCGAATCGCGCTCCAGCGCCACTGAAGTTGCCCAGCCGTTGAAAACCGTAGCCGAAGGGGGTTCGGATCGGTTGATCGAGCGCTCCGGCCGTGTGGCCGAAGGTGGCTCGGACCGCCTGATCGAGCGCTCCGGCCGTGTGGCCGAAGGCGGCGCGGATCGCCTGGTCGAAATCAGCCATGTGAGCTGACTGACATGGCCGAAAAGAACAATCCACAGCACAGTGCCTGCTCCCCTCCAAGCCCGGTCCATTGACCGGGCTTCGTTTTTTTATCTAGAGTGCCCAGCCTCACCTTCACAGAAGCCTGCACCATGCTGCCGCGCGCCGAACAGAAGCTACTGACTCGCCAGGCCTTGCTCGATGCGGCCTGCCAGCTTATGGAGAGCGGCCGTGGCTTCGGCAGCATCAGCTTGCGCGAGGTGGCCAAGGCCGCCGGCATCGTGCCCACCGGTTTCTACCGCCACTTCCCGGACATGGACGCCTTGGGCCTGGCGCTGGTCGCCGAGGTCGATGCCACCTTCCGCCAGACCATTCGCCTGGTGCGGCAGAACGAGTTCGAGCTCGGCGGCATCACCGACGCCTCGGTGCGCATCTTCCTCGACGTGGTAGCCGCGCACCGCGCCCAATTCCTGTTTCTGGCCCGCGAGCAGTACGGTGGCGCACAGGCGGTACGCCAGGCCATCGCCGGCCTTCGCCAAGGCATCAGCAACGACCTGGCCACGGACCTTGCGCGCATGAAACGCTGGCAGCACCTGGACGGCGCGGCGCTGGCCGTGATGGCTGACCTGGTGGTGAAGACCGTGTTCGCCACCCTACCAGAGCTCATCGACAACCCGCAGCCAGGTTATCCACAGGCATTGACTGCGCAGGAAAAGATCACCCAGCAGTTGCGCTTCATTTTCGTCGGTGCGCGGCATTGGCAGGGGCTGGGTAGCCCAGGCTGATCGGCTGGCGGCGCGGGCCACTTCGCGGGTAAACCTGGCCTGCCCAGACAACCCGAAACCCCACTTCTGCTACCATGGCGCACTGCCCGATTGTGACGAGCGCATTCATGTCCGACCCCCGCCCCACCCTGCCCGAACTGGCCCGCTTCACCCAGCACGTTGCCGAACGTATCGTGCCGCTGTGGCAAGGCCCAGGCTGGAACGCCGAGATGGCACTGCCCTACGAAGCCCTGGATGCCCAGCACCACCCGTTGCCTGCCCAGCGCTACCGGGCAATGGCCTGTGCTCGCCAGCTGTACCTGTTCAGCAGCCGTATCGAGCAACCGGGCGCGGCGGAGCGGGCCGCAGCGCTGTTCCGTTCGTTGCAGCGGCATTTCCACGACGCCGAGCACGGCGGCTGGTTCTACAGCATCGATGCCCAAGGTAAGCCACTGGATCGGCGCAAGGACCTCTACACCCATGCCTTCATCGTCTTCGCCTGCGCTCATTATTGGGGCCAAGTGCGCGAACCCCTGGTGGAATCTGCGCTCGATGCCGCCCTGGAAATCGTCGCCGGGCAGTTCGCGCGTGACGACGGGCTGTACGAAGCCAGCCTCGGCGAGGACTGGTCCGACTTGGGCAGTGGCCCGCTGCAGAACCCGCTGATGCACTTGGCCGAAGCCTTCCTGCAAGTGCTTGCCGTGCGAGAAGATGAAGGCGTGCAGCACGCGTTGCTGCAGCTGTGCGACGCCCTGCAGGCGCACTTCATCGAGCCACAGCACGGATTGATGCTGGAAAAACCCCATGGCGCTGTGGATAACTGGTTCGAGCCGGGGCATCAGTTCGAGTGGTTCTATCTGCTGGCGACTTCACCGCTGCTGCGCGGCACGCCCTTGCATGGCTCGATCGCCCGGGCTTTCGACTATGCAGAACAGTACGGGGTAAAAGATGCCGCTGTACTGGCGATGCTGAATGTGGACGGCGAGGTACTCGATGCGACCCAGCGGATCTGGGCGCAGGCGGAGTATCTACGGGCGCTGGTATTGCGCTCGGGGAGTGAGGTGAAGCTGCTTGCGCAATTGAAAGCGATGGAACAGCGGTTTTTGCATGACGGCGGCTGGTACGAGTGCCGGGATGGCGAAGGGGCTGTCAGCCGGCACGACATGCCCTCGACAACGCCCTATCACCTGGCGACCTGCCTGGAAGGTTTGCAGCGCCTGAGCTGACCTCTTCGCGAGTACGCTCGCGAAGAGGTCTCGGGTTCAGCCCTTGGCCGAACGGTCGATCGAGAACCCTGCCCAGTCCTGGCTCACCGGCATCAGTTCCAGGCTGTTGATGTTGATGTGCGCCGGCTGGTTGAGGATCCAGAAGATGGTCTCGGCGATGTCCTGCGGCTGGATCGGTTCGGCGCCTGCGTACGTGGCGTCGTACTTGGCCTGGTCACCACCGAAACGCACCAGCGAGAATTCGCTCTCGCACAGCCCCGGCTCGATGTTGCTGACACGCACGCCAGTGCCGCGCAGGTCACAGCGCAGGCTCAGCGAAAACTGGCCGACGAATGCCTTGGTGCCGCCATACACGTTGCTGCCTGGGTACGGGTAATTGCCCGCCACCGACCCCACGTTGAGAATCGACGCGCCCCGGCCGTGTGCGATCAGGCGTGGCAGCAGCAAGCGGGTGGTGTAGATCAACCCCTTGATGTTGGTGTCGACCATGGTTTCCCAGTCGTCCAGGCTGCAGTTCTGTGCCGCATCGACACCCAGCGCCAGGCCGGCATTGTTGACCAGCCCACGCAGCTTGTCGAAGCCGGACGGCAGGTTGGCGATGGCGTGCTCCATGGCCTTGCGGTCACGCACATCCAGCACCAGGCCGTGCACTTCGGTCTTGGCCGACAGTTCGGCGCACAGGGCATCCAGGCGCTCCTTGCGACGGCCGGTCAGGACCAGCTTCCAGCCCGCGTCGGCGAAACGGCGTGCGGTGGCCTCGCCAAAACCGGAAGTTGCGCCAGTGATGAATACGGTGGAGGTCATGCTCTGTTCCTCGTAGATGGGTTGTCGTCGGCAGGGTTTGCAGCATGCCCTTGCCGCGCGCTGTCAGCAAGCCATTCAAACACCTGGTTATTTTTTGAACACTTGCTGCAAAGGCCCGTGCCAGAGCGCTCGGCGCCAGCTATGCGCATGTTATCCACAGGGCTTTCCCCACGGATTGGGGGCAAGTCAGTTACCGCGCAGAACCCTTTCAGCGCATTACCGCTGCGGACAGCGCTCCGATGATGGCGCAACGCTTTCAACCATGCCGCTTGCAGCGGTCTGTCCAAGGGTTTTTCACAGAGTTACCCACAGCCTTTGGCTGCGCTGCCAGGTAGCAACCCTGTGCACAAAAATGCCTGAAAAATCATCCACAAAGGGCATGTGATCAAAATATGACCAGCGCCCTGCAGGCCTTGAAGCCAAAGGGTTTCAGCGAGATGCCACCATGTTTTCCACAGGCGGTTCCACATTATCCGTGGAAAACAAACAGCCTGTGGAAACAAGGGCTTGCGAGGGGATCATAGGAGGGTTCTGGAACGCGATGCGACAAGTTGTCCACATCCGCTTCAGCGCAGGCTGGGGCCGCTGTGCGACCCCAGCTTACAATTCAGTGCCCGCCTAGATAGGCATTGCGCACCTCTTCATTCACCAGCAACTCCTGCCCCGTCCCGGTCATGCGAATCTGCCCGTTGACCATCACATAGGCCCGGTCCGACAGCTTCAGCGCATGGTTGGCGTTTTGCTCCACCAAGAAGATGGTCATCCCGGTCTTGGCCAGCTCGCGCAGGGTGGCGAAGATCTGCTTGACCACAATCGGCGCCAGCCCCAGCGAAGGCTCGTCCAGCAGCAGCAGTTTCGGCCGGCTCATCAGCGCCCGGGCGATGGCCAGCATCTGCTGCTCACCGCCAGACATGGTCATGGCGCGCTGGTTACGGCGCTCCTTGAGCCGGGGAAACAACTCGAACATGCGCTGCATGTCCTCGCTGGCATATTTGTCACCGATGGGGATGGTGCCCATCATCAGGTTCTCCTCGACGGTCATGTCGGGGAACACCCGCCGCCCTTCCGGCGATTGGGCAATGCCATTGGAGGCGATGTAGTGCGACGACTTGCGGGTGATGTCGGTGCCGCGGTACACGATGTGCCCGGCCGCCGCACGGGGTTGGCCGAAGATCGACATCAGCAGGGTCGACTTGCCGGCACCGTTGGCGCCGATCAGGCTGACCGTCTCGCCTTCGTTGATGTACATCGAGACCTTCTTCAGTGCCTGGATCGGCCCATAGAACACATCCAGGTCTTTAAGCTCGAGAATGGGTGCACTCATACCAGTTCCTCTTCGTCGGCACCCAGGTAGGCGGCAATCACCGTCGGGTTGTGGCGGATATCCTGCGGCGCGCCTTCGGCAATCACGTTGCCGTGGTCAAGCACGACAATATGGTCGGAAATGCTCATGACCATGCCCATGTCGTGTTCGATCAGCACCACGGTGATGTCGTGCTCGTCGCGCAGCACACGGATCATGCGGCTCAGCGCCTCGGTCTCCTGCGGGTTGAGGCCGGCGGCCGGTTCGTCCAGGCAGATGATCTTTGGCCGCGTGCACATGGCCCGGGCGATCTCCAGCCGGCGCTGCTGGCCATACGACAACTCGCCGGCCAGGCGGTTGGCGCAATCGACCAGGTCGACCACCTCCAGCCAATAGAAGGCGTGGTCCAGGGCATCGCTCTCGGCCTTGCGGTAAGCCTTGGTATTGAGCACGCCGGCCAGCAGGTTGCGGTTCACCCACATGTGCTGGGCCACCAGCAGGTTTTCCACCACGGACATTTCCTTGAACAGGCGAATGTTCTGGAACGTGCGCGCCAGGCCTGCGCGGTTGACCAGGTGGGTGCCGCCGAACATCTTGTAGTACAGGCGGTTGGCAAAGCGCGCCGGCGAGACGAAGTCCGCCGCCTGGAAGCGCTCACCCAGCAACTGGATGACGTTGGTGTGGCTGCCCCGCACGTTCAGCTCGATACGCCCGCCACTGGCCTTGTAGAACCCGGTCAGGCAGTTGAACACGGTGGTCTTGCCGGCGCCGTTGGGGCCGATCAGGGCGAAGATCTGGTTGCGCTTGACCTTGAGGCTGACATCGCTGAGCGCTTTGATGCCACCGAACTGCATCATCAGGTTGTCGACCGAAAGAATGATTTCGTCGCTCATGGCGCCACTCCTTTACGCGGAACCACACCCGTGCGGCTGATGCGGATCAGCCCTCGCGGTCGCCAGATCATCATCAGCACCATCAGCACGCCGAACAGCAGCACCCGGTATTCGGAGAAGCTGCGCAGCAGCTCCGGTGCCACGGTGAGCACGAAGGCCGCAATCACCACGCCAACGGTCGACCCCATGCCGCCGAGCACGACAATGGCGAGGATGAGCGCCGACTCGAAGAAGGTAAACGAGGACGGGTTGACGAAGCCCTGGTAGGTGGCGAAGAAGACCCCTGCCAGGCCTGCAGTGGAGGCGCCCAGGGTAAAGGCCGAGAGCTTTACCAGCACGTGGTTCAGGCCCATCGAGCGGCAGGCGATCTCGTCTTCACGCAGCGCTTCCCAGGCGCGGCCGACCGGCATGCGGGTCAACCGGTGCTTGATGTACAGCACCGCCAGCACGACCAGGAACAGCACAGCGTAGATGAAGACGAACTTCAGGTTGGCGTTGTAGTCGATGCCGAGGAACTCGTGAATCGGCACCCCTCCGTCCTTGGCCCTGCGGCCGAACTCCAGGCCGAAGAAGGTGGGGGACGGCGCCGGCATGCCGTTCGGGCCGCCAGTGAACGACAGCCAGTTGTTCAGCACCAGGCGGATGATTTCACCAAAGCCCAGGGTCACGATCGCCAGGTAGTCACCGTGCATGCGCAACACTGGGAATCCGAGAATACACCCCGCCAACGCCGCAGCGATGGCCGCCAAGGGCAGCACGCTCCAGAAACCCAGGCCCAGGTACTGGTAGCCCAGCGCCAAGCCGTAGGCGCCGATGGCGTAGAACGCCACGTAACCCAGGTCGAGCAGGCCCGCCAGGCCGACCACGATGTTAAGGCCCAGGCCCAGCAAGACGTAGATCAGACCGAGGATCACCACCGTCAACAGGTACTTGTTGGCGAAGATCGGGAAGATGATGGCGATCACCACCAGCGCCGGGATGATGTAGCGCAGCCGCGACTTGTAGTCGGGGGCGTTTACGTGCACCCCCGAGCCTCCGCTGTCGAAGCCCTGGAGCATGCGCTGCCCCGTGGCAGTCTGCAGGTAGAGGCTGAGCAGGAAGCGCCCGACCATCACCCCACCCACCAGCCACGCCACACGGCGGGGTTCTGCATTGAAGCTGTAGCCGTCAAGCACCACGCCGACGACCGGGCCAAAGACAATGAGCGCCAGCAGGCCGGCGACAAGGGTCTCCAGCAGGCTGCGTTTGAGATCGAAACCCTTGGTTTCGGAAACAGGGGCAGTTTTGGCAGTGGACATGTTCACACCTTAGCCACGAGCGGGCGACCCAGCAGGCCTTGTGGGCGGAAGATAAGGATCATCACCAGCAGCGAGAAACTGAACACGTCCTTGTAGTCGGAGTTGATCAGGCCGGAGAACAGCGATTCGGAAATACCGAGAATGATCCCACCAAGCATGGCGCCGGGTAGCGAGCCGATGCCGCCGAGCACTGCAGCGGTGAACGCCTTGATGCCGATGATGAAGCCTGCATAGAAGTCGAAGGTGCCGTAGTTCATGGTGATCAGCACGCCCGCCAGCGCAGCCATCACCGCACCGATGACGAACACGTAGGAAATCACCCGGTCGGTGTTGATCCCCAGGATCGAAGCCATCTTGCGGTCTTGCTGGGTGGCACGGCACATGCGGCCGAGCTTGGTGTACTTGATGACGTAGGTCAGCAGCCCCATGCCCACGAAGGCGGCCACCAGGATGAAGATCTTGGTGTAGGTCAGTTGCACGAAGCCGGTGCCCACTTCGACACGCCAGGCCCCTTCAAGCAGGGTGGGAACCCCTTGCTGACGGGCGCCCTGGCTGATCTGCGCGTAGTTCTGCAGGATCAGCGAGATGCCGATGGCACTGATCAGTGGTGCCAGGCGGGTGGAGTTGCGTAGCGGTTTGTAAGCGATGCGTTCGATGGTGAAGCCATAGACGCCTGTCACGACGACGGTGAACAACAAGGTGCCCAACATCAGCAGGGGGAACGACTCGATACCGAAATAAGCCAGCAATGCCAGGCTGATCGCCGCCAGGTAAGCGGAGATCATGTACACCTCGCCGTGCGCGAAGTTGATCATGCCGATAATGCCATAGACCATTGTGTAGCCGATGGCGATCAGGCCATAGACCGACCCTAGGGTCAGGCCGTTGACCAGTTGCTGCAGGAAAATACCATCCATAACGCAATCTCACCTGATTGAGATTGCACGAGCGCCGACCACGGCGGGCTGGGTGCAGCGGCCCTCGCAGCGCAGAACTGTGCAGATCTACGGATAAAGACAGGTACCGCGGGGCTGCGGCCCGGGGCTTTGCGCGCCCGGGCCGTTAGCCGTTGTTATTTTTGTTTTTCCAGCTGGTGGTACTTGCCTTGGGCATCCCACTGGTAGACCACGTAGTCGGAGACGGTCAGGTCACCCTTGCTGTCCCACTTCTTCTCGCCCATGACAGTCTGCACCGGGTTGGCCTTGAGCCACTTGGCAGCGTCCTCGCCCTTGTTCGATTTGGCGCCATTGAAGGCCGCAGCCAGGGCTTGCAGCGAGGCGTAGGCGTACAGGGTGTAGCCTTCCGGCTCGGTGCCGGCCTTGCGGAACTCTTCCACTACCGCCTTGCTGTCTGGCAGCAGCCGTGGGTCGGCGCCGAAGGTCATGTACACGCCGTCGACGTACTGCGCGCCGCCGGCGGTAGCGACCAGCTCGTCGGTGACGATGCCATCATCGGACATGAACTTGACGTCCTTCAGGCCCTGCTCGCGCAGCTGGCGAACCAGTGGGCCGGCTTCCGGGTGCAGGCCGCCGAAATAGACCACGTCGGCGCCGGTGGAGCGGATTTTGGTGACCACGGCGCTGAAGTCTTTCTCACCGCGGGTCAGGCCTTCGTAAAGTACCGGCTTGACGCCGCGTTTCTCGAGCTGCGCCTTGGTCGCATCGGCCAGGCCCTGGCCGTAGGTGTCCTTGTCGTGCAGTACCGCCACCTTCTTGCCCTTGAGCACGTCGACGATGTAGTCACCGGCAACGATGCCCTGCTGGTCATCACGGCCGCACATGCGGAACATGGCGCTGAGCCCGCGCTCGGTCACTTGAGGGTTGGTGGAGCCTGGGGTGATGGCGATGATGCCCGCTTCGTCGTACACCTCGGACGCCGGGATGGTGTTGGATGAGCAGAAGTGGCCCACCACCCCGATCACCTTGTCCTGATCGGCCAGGCGGTTTGCCACGGCCACGGCCTGCTTCGGTTCGCAGGCATCGTCACCGGCGACCAGCACGATCTTTTCACCGTTGATACCCCCGGCCGCGTTGATCTTGTCGGCAGCCGCCTTGGCACCCTTCATGTACTGCTCGCCAAACGCTGCGTTGGCACCCGTCATGGGGCCCGCGACGCCGATCTTGACGTCGGCCTGAACATACGAAGAAACACCCAGTGCCGTAGCCACGGCCAGTGCCAGGAAACCTTTCTTGTAAAACGTCTGCGACATGAGGTGGTGCTCCTAGAGTTTTTTTTGGTTGGCACTACAACTTCTCAGCCCTGTGCTCTGAGCAAGGGCCGTGCCATTGGTTTTGTCTTCCGGGAAAACACACTGGGCGGGCGGCAGGCAGGCGACCGGCGGCCTTTTCTTTATTGAGCGTGCAACCGTCTGCCATGCGGCAGGCGCCACCACTCGTACAGACAAGGAGCAACCGTTCGGTGCCATCATTGCAACCCTGGCAAGTGTTTACGTGCAACCAGCCTGTAACCGCACACCGTCACCGAATTGCACACCGCTGGTGCGCGACTGCTACAGGCGGCACTGTTTCAAGGCTAGCTGGTGCACGAAAAAACACCTGTTTTGCCCGTTATGCCCCTGTCGCCGGCCAGCTGGCTTGCCGGGGATGAGGCCGGTACTGACACAACAACGATGAAAAGGCTGGCACAATGTCCGCCATTCGCCGCTTTGGAGCCCCTGATGAGCGAGAGCGCTTTCGCCGAGCACATCGTGCACAACCTGCTCGACACCGACTTTTACAAGCTCACCATGATGCAGGGGGTACTGCACAACTACCCGGACGCCGACGTGGAATGGGAGTTCCGTTGCCGCAATGGCGAAGACCTGCGCCCCTACCTGGGCGAGATTCGCAACCAGCTCGAGCGGCTCAGCGACCTTACCCTGGATGATGGCCAGCTGGCCTTCCTCGAACGCATCAGCTTCCTCAAGCCAGACTTTCTGCGCTTTTTGCGCCTGTTCCGCTTCAACTTGCGTTATGTGCGCCTGGGCATCGAAAACGATCAGTTGGCCCTGCGCCTGCGTGGCCCCTGGTTGCATGTGATCCTCTTCGAAGTCCCGCTGCTGGCGATCATCAGCGAAGTGCGCAACCGCCACCTGCACCCCCACATGCGCCTGGCCGAAGCCCGCGACCAGCTGTACCGCAAATTCGACTGGTTGCGCGCCCATGCCAGCGACGACGAGCTGGCCGAGTTGCAGGTGGCCGACTTCGGCACCCGCCGGCGCTTTTCCGGCCGGGTGCAGGAAGAAGTCGTGCGCGTACTGCGCGACGACTTTCCGGCCCGTTTCGTGGGCACCAGCAACGTCGACCTGGCATGGAAACTGGATATCAGGCCACTGGGCACCATGGCCCACGAATGGATCATGGCCCACCAGCAGCTCGGCCCGCGGTTGATCGACAGCCAGATCGCCGCCCTCGACTGCTGGGTACGCGAGTACCGCGGCCTGCTCGGTATCGCCCTGACCGACTGCATCACCATGGACGCTTTCCTGAGCGATTTCGACCTGTACTTCGCCAAGCTGTTCGACGGCCTGCGCCATGACTCGGGCGAACCGGTGGCCTGGGCGGAGAAGGCCATCGCCCATTACCAGAAGCTGGGTATCGACCCCATGACCAAGACCCTGGTGTTTTCCGACGGCCTGAACCTTACCCGCTCACTGGAGATCTTCCGTGCGCTGCGCGGCCGCATCAATGTGAGTTTCGGTATCGGCACCAACCTGACCTGCGACATTCCGGGTGTGGCGCCGATGAACATCGTGCTTAAAATGACCGACTGCAACGGCTCGCCAGTGGCAAAAATCTCTGACGAAGCCGCCAAGACCCAGTGCCGCGACGACAATTTCGTCGCCTACATGCGTCACGTATTCAAAGTCCCCAGCAAGGAGTAACCCATGCAAGCGGTTCAGCAAGAGATTGCCCAGGCGCTGAAGGTACAGCCGCCGTTCGCGGACGCTGCAGCGCTTGAGGCCGAAGTCGCCCGGCGTGTGGCGTTCATCAAGGACTGCCTGGCCAACGCCCGGCTCAAGACGCTGGTGCTAGGCATCAGCGGTGGTGTCGATTCGCTGACCGCCGCCTTACTCGCCCAGCGCGCCATCAACGAGCTGCGCGCCGAAACAAGCGACCCGGCCTACCGTTTTATCGCCGTGCGCCTGCCGTACCAGGTGCAGCATGACGAGCATGACGCCCAGGCGTGCCTGGAAGTGATCAAGCCCGACGAAGTACACACTGTGGATATCGCCCCGGCAGTCCGGGCATTGGCGGCGGAAGTGGAGGCGTTGAAGAACGGCTCGCCGACGTTGGTGGACTTCGTGGTTGGCAACGTCAAGGCACGTACCCGGATGGTCGCCCAGTACACCATCGCTGGCGCCCGTGCCGGCCTGGTGATCGGTACTGACCACGCCGCCGAGGCAGTGATTTCTCCCCCCCTACACTAAAGTGCACAACCAGCCCTAATCCCCCCGCCCCAGGTGCTTTCCAAGAATTTCCATTTAGCGGAGAATGCACATCAGTAGCTGTTCAGCCGATGTGTAGGACACGACTAGAAATGAAGGTGATAGCAGTTCGAGGTGCGGAGTTAGATCTCAGCGAGTCAGTACTTGCACATGGGCCACTTCGGGAGCGGTTTCTCGCTCAGCCAGAGGGTGCCCAGCCAGTAGTTGAGGTAACAGGCAGCGCGCTGCTCGATGATGACGGACGCCTTTTTCCTTTAGTCTCCTCCTACCTAAGCCGTAACTACAGAAACACCCTTCTTGCCGATCCAACCGTCGTTTCCTATGGGCGACGAATTTCCTATCTACTGGCCGACCTAAAGGTCAGACCCGAATACGAAACCTGTGATCGAGACGATGCATTGCTGACGGTCGGCCTAGGCCATCTGGAGAGCTATCTCGCCAAACTCGACGCTGAAGGCCTAGCACCTAAGACGGTGCAAGGGAGAGACGCTGCCTACAGCCACCTCTTCTCTACCTACCTATGCAAGCGTTTCGGTGATTCACCAGCTATTCGGGCAGACAATCCCTATGAAGGTGGGGTGCTACGCCCAGGCAGCGCTAATACGCGAGGCATTGTTCAACCAACCAGCATGGCAGAGCTAGAAGCAGTAATCCTTAGCGCCCATTCGGAGCGGGAGCGGTGCTTGCTGCAAGCTATGTATGACTCTGGCATTCGCGTTTCAGAAGTCCCACGGATTACGCTCCAAGACGTTCGCGACGCCCTTGCTCATCAGACCCTGCACCTCGTCTCCCCAGAAACGAACATGCCTATCAACGCTGATTACTCACCTTTGAATATCAAAGGTAGTAAGGGTAGGAAGAATCACATCAAGCCCCGGTTAACCTTGATGAGCAGGACGTCCTTAGAGCGCATCGAGAAGTACCACCAGACGCCACTCTATCGTCGCTGCGCTCGTCGCTACAAAAGCCCGTCAGAGACCCCAGCATTCTTCAATGCAGAAGGCATGCCGTACAAGACGAAAAGCGTGGAAAAGCTACTTGAGCGTGTGAGCAAGCGTGCCCAAAGTTCGGGAAAGATAAAGCGGATGATATCACCGCATAAATTCCGTCATGGCGGAGCCTATCTAATGCTTGGCAGCCCGGATCTTGGAGGAAACTACGAGGAGAGGCTCGAATTGCTCTCCAAGGCTTTTGGTCACAACAGTAAAACGACGTCCGAGGGTTATACTCAGATACCCCACGACATCTACCAGAAGCTACGTAAGCCAGGCACTGAGCTGAAGACAAAGGCTGGCGAGATGAAGCTGCTCCGCGAGAGAACCACAAAGCGTATAAACACGAGTGATAAGAAGTGAAGATGCTGTCCGAACCCGGCCTAAACTCATTGGATATAACTCCACAAGTGGACGTATCCAAGCAAGCTAAGCGTGATATCGACGTCATCACTCTGTCGATTGAGTCTTGGGCAGAGAAAGTCAGAAAAAGTCGGCAGTCATTACTTACTGTTCAGCTTGGTCAGAAAGGGCCTCCCTGCTTAGCGTATACCTATCTCAAACGAGAGTTAGGCTGTGAGGAAAATGTGTACCGGTCACGGGCCGATATCATCAACACTGTTCTCCAAAAAATGATAGATGAGAACATCGTGGTTCTCGGTCATCCTTCTATAGCTAACGAGTGGCGTCGCAAACTGCTGCTTTGGTATGAGGGGCTTTCTGAAACAGAGAAAAAAGAGATCCCAATCTTTGGCCAGATTATTGCCTCCAAAGCCAGCCTTTACAAGATGGAAGGGATGAAAAACCTGAAATGGGCACGTGCGAATTTCCCATTGGTCGCTGAGACCTACGATTGGATAATTGCTGACCTAAAAAGCCTAGGTGTAATAAAAACTGATTATAAAACTGTTGCCGACAGAGAAACTGAAGCTAAACAAAAAAAGCTAGTTTCGCCGAAAAAACTATCCTATAGAAAGCTACTGCTTGAGCTAAGAGATATCCCTGTATCTTCCTACGAAGACCTGATTGCAGACGCCCCTGATTTTCCGTTCAAGAAACTACTTCATATATTTTCAGCTGCTTCCATGAAAAGCGGATCGGACTCCACAAAATTTAACTATAGTGAGGGATTTAGATATACTATAGAACACCTTAAAGAAAATGGACTTACAGGGAGCGAGGACACACGTGAGTATTTTCGCGCCAACTACCTTATTAGTTTTCGAAAATTCCTTGTTGGCAAAATAGAAAATAGCGGTCTCTCTACAGGCACTGCCGACTCATTGCTCTCTGCTGTGCGCTCAATGTACAAGCGTGCAATCAAAATCAAAGGACTCGGGCTGACGACCTTCATTGATATCGAAGGGTTCAAGACGCATCGTAAGACAGAAGAATACAGCCCCTACCCTTCCTCATTACGCAATCAAATTAAGCAGGCGTGCAACAACGAGCGAGTAAAGCTCAACAATCTTGCAAAGGATTATGTTCCCTTCGGCGGAGGGTGTGACCCGGTCGGTGACGATGGGGAGCTAAAGAGGGGGTTTGTATCTCTAGAAAACGCTCGCTGGATCTTCGAAAATAAACTCAGCTGTCAGATAATCGGTCCTGGAGCTGCGAGCCGCAACAACAAATACGAAAAATGCTTTATAAGAATTATGCAGTATATAGGCTTAGGCGTAGTCGGAACATATGAGAGCTGGGGTGTAATCTATCAAGTCACATCTCGACACATGGCTCCGTACATTACTCGGCTTGCTCAGATTACAGGCCTCAATGCCGACTCCCTAAAATCATTGAACGTTGAAGACTTTGTAGAACGTCATGAGCTGACCCAAAGACCGTATCTTCGTTACTGGAAAGAGCGCTCCGACGGAGAAAAACTGCTGCACTTAGACTTAATTGAAGCGGACATGACTTGGCTGACTGTCAATCAATGCAAAGAAGTAAAAGAAATCTTCGCGGAAGTTATTTTTCTGACACGCAACATCCGGAGCCGCGCAGACAAAAACACTAAAAGCAAACTATTCATTTATGAATCCAGAAAACAGAATGAGCAAGGCACAATAAAGTCCTTCGAGAACTCCACTGTTATTAATTTAGCAATGAATCAGTTTGCACGCGACAACGAACTAAAAAATGAAGATGGCAGCGACCTGAACATATCAGCGTCTCGACTTAGGCCAAGCTTGGTCGCCGAACTTATTGAACAAGGAGTTTCTCTACGAGAGATTCAAGTTATTCTCGGCCATAAGTCCCTGTCTACTACCATACAGTATCTCGACAAGCTCGAATTTAGCAAGACTGCGCGAGACATTCTTGAGACTGCGCTTGCAAAAATACACAAAGAGGCTGTTTCCCAAGAGCCACCGAAAAAGCAGCCTTCGAACGAAACCTCTTCGGCAGACAACCTAAGCACTTCAATCGCCATTAGCAATGGACTGATTAAATGTCGAAATGTATATGACCCCCCTGACGAAATCAAAAAACTTCCCACTTACAAAAAAGGGAGTGCCTGTTCACTATTGAATAAGTGCCTTTCGTGCAGCAACTCGATTATTACATCGTCACACCTGCCGGAACTTTTCGCAATGCGTCTGGAGTATCAGTCCATGATGGCAACAAGCACGATTGCACAGACTCCTTACGGCGCGATTATCAAAGAAAACCTTGAGATATTGGATAGTATCCTTACACCCTCAGAGCAGGGTTTTAGTGCAGAACAGCTTGATGAAGCAGAGCGTCTGTCAGAGCACGTCATCACCAGCCCCTTAATTGAAGGGGTAATACTCTGATGAATTTTGAGACCTTAGTTCGTAAAATTAAGTCCGTGCGACATCACTTTCTTCGGCATCTGGGCAGTGAGATCATCACAACCGTAGATCATTCCGAAAGTGGCTTAAATGCCCTGAGCTTGATGAAGGCGCTGATGGACCTTCCAGTCAGTAAAAAGAGTCGAGTAAAGGATTCTGTTTGGGATTTTGACGACGGGACCACCGCCCTAGCCAGAGATATCCAAGGCGCAAAATCCAGAATTGACTTTGCGGCATACACCAGCCTCAACGCTACCATTCTTTTCGAAATAAAAATGGCCATGCTATGCGTCTTAGAAATACCTGGCGCTCTACGAATCAGGGCCTCCCCTAAATCTTACAAGCCGCACACTATTCTTGATATATTTAAATCCACCATTCCATTCTTTGACCAAATGTCAGAGCGCAAGCGCTTGGAGCAAGGGGAGGATTTTTTCGAAAACTCATACTTTAGCCTTTCAGATTTCACAGAAAATGATTATGAAATAGAGGCCAGGCTATTCAAACGCTCTTTTCGCAGCGCCACAATGCAGGGGTTTAATATTCTCCGCTCTGACTTCATGCTCGAAAACGTACTTGCGGGCCCGTTAGCTCATGTCGAACTGGAAAGTTTAAGCTGGCAAAGCAATCGACTGAACAACAAGGAAACCAGAAAAAAGCTAAAATGGCTTCCAAATAAAGTATTTGAAAAATGTACTCGTGCAGCATCCTTTGCAGTAGTGGATTTCTTGAAGGCATTACAAGAGAATATTGCCGACACTGAAACTCTGAACCGCGTTAACCTTACCAGTTACGAAGAAGCAAAAAAAGTTAAACTCACGAGAAGATCCTATGACATTTACGTCTCAGTACGGATGGGGTCACGCGGATACAGTGGCAGGCAGATAATTCCATTCCTTTATAAAATGGATCAAAATTACTGGTCCCCGCTCATGCCAGGTCAATTTAAAGACAAGGAAGCCATCACTAAACTTACAAACACTCAGCTTAACAACGAATTTTACGAGTACATAACACACATCAACAATAGCGCCATTTATACAATCACCCAGTACACTGGCATGCGCCCGTCAGAACTTGCGGGTTGTCTTGCGGAGGATTGCCTGACAAGGGACGTATTTGGTCATTGGCTTATTGTTAGTACTGTCTTTAAGGGTCGAGAGGCGTACGGTAATCTGTTCGAGGACAAGTGGGTGGCAATTCCCGCTGTTCTTGACGCTGTGAAGGCCTTACGTATTCTAAACAGATTCAAGCAGAATCCGTTTCTAATCACGAACATGAACACAATCAAACCTTCTAAGCAAGAAGAAGCTAATTCGGTTAGTGGTTGTGGCCTGGGGCACCAACTCCAAGCATTTCTAATGAAGGTTCTGACACTCGAAGAATTTGAAAGCCTCGATTTCTCGCCCTATACGTTGCGGCACTCACTAGCAAATCAGATGTTCAGAGCGGCGGTGGGACTACCCTTCATTTCCTACCAGCTAAAGCATTTTGGTCACTTGGTTAGCAAGGTGGAACAGCGTCACCGTAAGACGGTTACAGTCGACTACGGCGGTATCGGTGATGCATTGGTCTCGGGGGGAGGCAGAGACGCACCTGCACGCTTTGATGCAGAGAGAGAGTTCATCGTCAATGCATGCGATCCAGATGGCGGATATGCTGGCGATAACGCAGATGCGCACCGCAGTCGCTTGGCAGCCTATTTCAAAGGTTATTTAGAGGCTGGCTACTCAAAAGATGAAATCTTTGATCGAATGGCTGAAATGAATTTTGCGGTTATCAATGTTGGCCAAGGTTACTGTTACGGCGGTGCGTCGGAAGAGCATGATGCTTCACTTCCTTGCATTGGCTCGCTACGGTGCAATCCGAATCGATGTAAGAACGCGGTTGTCACCGAGGCGAATGCTCCCAAGTGGCTTGAAGTTTACATTCAGAACTCACTTGCACTAAAAAAAATCGAAGGTGATTCAACTGAACCTTACCCTGATTTGAGAGCTTCTGGTGAAGTAGCAGACTCAATTGCACAATTAAAACTTGCAATCTCTGAAGCTGAAGGTGTACTGAGAAAGCTTGGCAGGGAGGTATCTATATGAGTTCAGCACCTTACGATAACAAAAACTCTGAAAATTTCGACGCTGTGACCTTCCGCTTAAACGAGGCGCTGGTGCGAATAGAAAAGGACTTTTCACTACCCGCCAAGGTTGCAACACTGGCAAAACTGGCAAATGTTCACCGAAATACAATTTATCAGCGAGAATGGCCAAGGAACGAGCTAGATCGCATAAAAGCAGCAAGAGAACAGGCCGAAAAGAGTCAAATAACTGACAGAGCCAGTATAAAGTCGCCCGATGAGCTTTTAGAGCTTAGCAAAATGGAGATCCTCTACTGGTTCACTCAGCTAGAAGATGCTAGAGCAAGTAATAAGTCCCTTATGGCCACCAACAAACAGACAGCATCCTCCCGCGACTATTACATGCGCGAGGCTATCAACAACAGGGAAGTTATCAACAGCCTAAAAGGCGACATCTCAAGACTCCAAAGCACAATAGCAGTACTTGAGGATGAAATCATGAAGCTCCAAAGTCGAGATTAAATCCTCAACTGACTATCCTGATAACCTACCGCTGTGATCGAACCTCCCTTAACCTTCGGCTTCATAAGCCCGCGAAAAGAAATGCCGCTTTGGTCTCACTAGCTTGCACCATGCGGCTTTTGCGACATCTCTTTTCGTACCAAGCCTAGCTTTCTGCTTAACTACAATAGAGCAAGCGAAAAAGTCTTCACCTTGTGATCTTCTGACTGGTAGAATTTTCGGCGGTTAGAGTCAAAAATGTACCGTGCAACTGACACCACTACGTTATCAGTACCTTTTTTTCGTCGAATGCTCAATCTATTGTATTGAATCGCCTGTGATCCACGCTCATTAATATTAACTCCAGTGCTACCGCAGCCTACAATCAATAGCTGCCCACCACCATCTCCTTGTTGGTTAATTAACTCCTCGTGACCATGGTGCCTGTGTCCGTGCAGAACTATATTGAATCCATTTCGGAGAAGCTCTGACTTTATATATCCCGCATCTTGCAGTATGTACTCCGGCCTTTTGATGTTTGCCTCTAGAGAATCAACTGGAATAAGATGATGGTGCAGCATCGCTATTTTTAGAGGCTTAGTACCCTTGCACAATGCATTGACTTCCTCTAAAGCGTTTTGGAACTGACTTTCCCCGATATATCCTCGATGATCGTCTGGCCCTTCCAAAACGCATGAGTTAAAGCCAACAATGACGCAGTTCCATTTCTCGACAAGATCATGAACCTCATAAAGTCGTTCAGGCTCAACTTGATTGTCAATACTATACCCCAAACTGTTCCTGAATCTAATATATGGGGTGAATCCAGCGTAACGAGCTTCGGGGTCGGCTCGCTTCATGTCCCAGTTAACATCATGGTTGCCTGGAATTATCGCGATATTTTTTGACCAATTACTGACACCGCCGCTAAGGCTCTGTGCCACGCTGGTGATACACGCTGAAGCTTTTCTGAATTCCGATGTGAGTGCCATCTGAGTGAGATCCCCTGTGACCGCCAGGAAGTCCGCAGGTCCATAACTTTGCGCTAACGAATCTATCAGATACTTTTGAAGCGAAGGTTTGTCCGCTTCTGGAACATGATCACCGGCAATTGGTAGGCTATCAAAGTAGTGATTGGCGCCAAAATGCAAATCAGAGACATGAACGAGTGACAACCTCATATCTGAAATTTCTTCAGGCTCCGCCTCTGTCACCGCCTCAAGCCTTGCGGGTGTCGCAGATATGTAAGCTTTGAAAAGAGGGTCGGTAATTTTATAGTACTGATCGGAGACCTTTTCCAACTCAGATCCATATGCTTCTTTTTGAAGTTCGCCAAGCCAGTATGGAGGATTATCAATACCTTGGGCTTCTGCTTCAGGATAGATGGTTCCCGTACTAACCACATCATCTTTCTGAAGGGCAATAATTCGAAGAAACCTCTCGCGCACCCTCGAACTACCAATTGTTTTTAGATACCTGGACTCCAATGAGCTATCAATGCTTTCTGTGACAATCTGCTGGAGGGCCTCATCAATCAAGTCCTGCGAAATTGATGACTTCTTTTTTTGAAATGCAACTCTTAATGCTTGCTTCCCAATAAGATGGAGCAGGTATGGATGGCCACTAACTAGCTTAACAAGATTTTGGACTGCTTCAATTTCAAAAGTTATTTCGTTCGATAAGTAGTCTTGAGCCTTTGATATAATTATAGACAACTCTTCTTCAGTCATATTTGGCACTCGAAGAGTACCAGTACTGAGCTGCCTCTTGATTGACTCATGATCTCTAACCAATTCCTGCTCGGTTTTACCAATCCCTGTAACAACAAATACACATTTTGCAGGATTTGCTTTGATGAGCGATGCGAACCCGGAATGGTCATCAATCAACTCAAATTCATCGATAAAAATTGCCAATCCATTTTCGGTGAGCGCAGAAATTAGCGAGACGCGCTGCCAGAAATCAGAAACCAACTTGGGATTCAATTCACCTTCTAGTTCATACACGCCCACTTCGTCGAGGCCAAGCAAGCCAGACCACTGGGCCAGCGCCGACTCATCAATTAAGGAAATCCTGAAAAAGACTTCCTGATTTGGCAAAATCCCCGGACACCAATCGCCGAGCTTTTCGATGATGAAACAAATGACCTTCGCCGATGCCGAGTACGCCGGTAAGCGCAAGCAGACCCGCAAGGAGCTGTTCCTGATAGAGATGGATCGGGTCGTACCCTGGGAGGGTTTGATTGCTCTGATCAAACCTCATTACCCAAAGGGCGAAGGGGGCCGTCCAGCCTATCCGCTGATGGCGATGCTGCGGATTCATCTAATGCAGAACTGGTTCGGTTACAGCGATCCGGCGATGGAAGAGGCGCTGTACGAGACGACGATCCTGCGCCAGTTTTCCGGTCTGAGCCTGGAGCGAATCCCGGATGAAACCACCATCCTCAACTTCCGTCGCCTGCTGGAAAAGCATGAGTTGGCCACCGGTATTCTCGGCGTGATCAATGGCTATTTGGGCGACCGTGGCTTGTCACTGCGACAAGGCACCATCGTCGATGCCACTCTGATTCATGCGCCCAGTTCGACCAAGAACAAGGACGGCAAACGCGACCCGGAAATGCATCAGACCAAGAAGGGCAACCAGTATTACTTCGGTGCCAAGGCTCACATTGGTGTCGACGATGAGTCCGGGCTTGTGCACAGCGTGGTGGTCACTGCGGCCAACGTCGCGGACGTAACCCAAGTCGACAAACTGCTGCACGGTGGTGAGAACGTGGTCTGCGCTGATGCGGGCTATACCGGTGTAGAGAAGCGTGAAGAGCATGAGGGGCGCCAAGTCATCTGGCAGATTGCAGCCCGGCGCAGCACTTACAAAAAGCACGGTAACCGCAGCGCGTTATACAAAGCGATACGTAAGATCGAAAGAGCCAAGGCCCAGGTTCGCTCCAAGGTTGAGCATCCATTTCGGGTGATCAAGCGCCAGTTTGGTTATACGAAAGTGCGCTTCCGAGGCTTGGTGAAAAACACTGCTCAGATGGTGACGCTGTTCGCCCTGTCGAACATTTGGATGGCGCGTCGACATTTGCTCTCCAATGCAGGAGAGGTGCGTCCGTGAAGAGTGAAGTGACTGCTGCGAGGTGCTTGCAGCGGCAAAAAAGGCTGAAATAGACGGCAGGTTTGACCGGGATTTGAGCGGCTACCGTTTTTTGAAAGTGTCGATGGCGAAGTAGCCGGAAAACAGGGGCTACTTCAGACCATCCTTAACAATCTGTAGAGTAGCTGGTTGATGTTTCGAACAGATGAGTCCCGGACAAAAAAGCATGTGACGAAGTCAAATGTTTCATTAACCAAATCAGATTCGATAGATTTTAGTAAGTCATTTTTCCCTGAGGCAATTATTGCCAATTGCCTTGCCAGAGAGGACTTACCAATACCCCGGTTCCCATGGATGAAAATATGGTCGCAGGAAAGCAATAGCTCCGCACCCTGCTCTAGTTGTTTTTTTCTACCTGAGAACCTTTCTGGGTCAGAAATCTCTTTAGCAGGTTGAAATGCCTCCAAGATGTTTTTGATCGCAACTGCCATTTTTTGAAGCGTCCTTGTCTTTGATTCTGATGGTCTGGCGGCATTTTGCCATCTAGCATCAAGCTCTTCCAGCTAGTCTCGAATCCCCGAATCTTTTTTATACCTCTAGGAGCCAAATTGGATGGCATCAGGCCTTGTCGTGGACGACCATACTCTGAGAGCGGTCTGTCGTCCGAGGCTGCCTTCAACCCAGCCGCTGTGAGAACACCTGCGATTGTCTAACCTTCTGATCGTCGAGATCGTGGCGGGTCGATCATGAAGCTGTTCATTGAGGGTGAGGGTCGAACACGCATAGCAGCTACAGTAAATAGACCCTCGGATAATTCGGCGAAGCCGGTTTCATACATACCGATAGCGATGTGGACAGTGTGATGGCAATTCAGTAGCCTCCATGAAGCCTTCCACGCCCCGGGCTGCATGGGGCGCAAAGGGACTGGTCCAGCGTTTTTTCGGAGGTCAGGATGCCGTTTGCCGCAATTCGTGGTGGTACTGCTCTATCGGATGAAACTGAACTTGAGGCATATCTGGCCTCGCTTCTCAGGCTAGAAAACGTCGGCCTGCTTCTAGGCGCAGGATCATCAGTAGCCGCTGGCGGTCTCACGATGATCGCGCTATGGGCTGACTTCATCAGGACATCGCCTGAAGAAGCAGCCTGGATGGTTGAGCATGGATTCATCACTGAGAATGCTACCGCCCTTCCTAAGCCCGCCACACCTAACTTCGAGCACCTGATCGATAGCCTCGAAATCGCCCTGTCCGATTGGACCAGGCAGATGGGTATGTTCGGAGATAATCCAATTGACTACGAACCGGGTGAGCAAGAGTTGGAGGGCAAACTCAGTAGGCTTAAGAACGTAAAAGCAGCGCTCTTCAGATCTGTCGTCAGCGCGGCCTTGCTCCACCGGGAGTGGTGGCTCTCTCCTAGTGGGGTTGAGTCAAACGACGAGGGTCTCGCAAGCCAGCGCACGATTCTCCAGAAGCTAGTTTCAGCTCGGCAACCGGGTCAATCGTCCCCTTGGGTGTTCACCACAAATTACGACCTGGCTATCGAGTGGGCAGCTGAGTCCATTGATCTTCAGGTCTCAAATGGCTTCCTAGGTACGCACACCAGGCGCTTCTCTCCGCAGAGCTTCGACCTAGGCTTTCGAAACACCCAAGCTAGGGGCGAGGCTAGATTCGGCGTCTACAACGTTTATCTCGCCAAATTGCATGGTTCACTGACCTGGAAGGAGGAAAGTGGCCAAGTCTTTGAGGTGTCTGCGCCCCTTGCTCATCAACGCATTGCAGCGTTCATGAACGAACGAGATGGCTCGGACCTCGGCCTGATGGTAATGCCAAGAGCCGCGAAGTACATGGACACCATTGGCTACGTCCTGGGCGAGCTTTTCCGCAGGTTTGCGGAGTTTATGTCCAAGCCACAGAGTTGCTTGATCTTGTGTGGCTATGGGTTCGGAGATGAGCATATCAACCGGCTGATTCGGTCGGCGCTTCTCAACCCCACGCTCCAATTGGTTATTTACTCATCCGGATTTAATGGTGATCCAACTGATGAGCGTCTGCCCCCGGCATTGCGGAAATTACTTTCCCTTAAGAATCCACGTATCACCGTGGTGGGCGGTGGTGCGGACTTCGCGTATATCGATTCCTTGGCACGCCATCTCCCCGACCCTCTCATCTACGACGAGGACATGCGCAAGTTTGAGAAAGCCCTTAGGGACGAGCGAGAGCCTCAAGAGCAGGTAACTGCACAGAGGGGGGAGCTATGAGAGGGCGCCTTCCTGTTGGGTATGTGGTCCGGATTGAAGGCTCAGATGTCACACTTAATTTACTCGATATGCACCGAGGCCAATTAGCGTCGCATGCTCAAGGCATATCGTCAGTGACTGAGGTCGGTAGTCTGTTGGTGCTGGATGCAGGTAGTCGCGCTTTGGTGATGAAGGTCGTATCTCTCAGCTTTGATGAGCCTCGTGAGGCGCATCGGTTGGGGATAGGTTCTAGCACTCATCAAACCGAACCTTTGCGCAACATTTCAGGCGCAGTTGTTGGGCGCCTCTCCAGAGAGCAAGGCAAGGCGCGCTTCACCAGCGACTCACTCGCCACCCCTCCACTCGGAGCTGAAGCCTTCCCTTTAAGTACTGAAGAGTTAGCAGCAATCCTGTGCTGTGACGACCAAGACGACATTCCGATTAAGCTTGGTGATGACCTACGTGGCGGCGGGAGCTTGAATGTGGGGCTCAAAAACTTGATCTCCAGGCATGTCGCAGTTCTGGGCAGCTCTGGCCAAGGTAAGAGCTGCTTCACAGCGGCAGTACTCCAGCAGATCGTCAACCTACCCAGTGCGAGGATCGTTGTCTTCGACATCAACGGTGAGTACGAAGCTGCTCTCGACATTCCTGAGCTTCCAGAAGGCTCCGTTAGATGTACAACCATCGGTGGGCCAGGGGCAGACGCCTTCAAAATCCCCTATTACGCACTGGGGCGCCATGGCCTCAATAGGTTGCTAATTCCTAGCGAAAAAACGCAGAGACCAGCGCTAACTTTCGCTCTGGAACACCTCCACCAAGTACGCTGGTTTCCCCAACTCAAAGGGGCAGGTTTAGCGAGCGACACGGTGCCCTATCTCTTCGATGATTGCCGTCAAGGAGGCGCCGCTGATGCTGATGGCCGGATTCAGCAGATCCGCAGTGGCCAAGCGGGCACAGCTACGGAGTGGCCCAATATGGCCGCCCTCGCTGCGCTGGTAGCAGAAAGTCACGGGATTCAACCCACTGCCAGGGGCCCAGAACGAAACGCCTTCAGTTACTCGAACGTCTCACCACTCATCACACGAATCAATCGCTTCGCTGAAGATCCCATGTTCCGCGCCGTAGTTGATGTAGAGGGTGGTAGGGGGACCGGGACAACGCTCGATTGGGCGCAAGAATCCACTAACCTGGTTGAACAGATCTTTGGTGGCCGGGATGTGCCATGGCGGGTGCACATCATTAACCTCCGTCATTTATCACATGATCTAACCCCATTTATCCTGGGGTCGCTATTGGAGCTTTACGCTTACGAGCTTTTCCGCAGAGGACAGGAAAACAAAATCCCAACCCTCCTCGTTCTGGAAGAGGCACACCATTACCTGCGCCCCATCGGTTCTGGTGACGATGCAGGTGAAAACTCACTGGCCTACGAACGACTCGCCAAAGAAGGCAGGAAGTTCGGCCTTGCGCTGTGGCTGAGCACACAACGACCCTCTGAAATTTCCCCGACCGTTCTTTCTCAATGCAATAACTGGGTGTCCTTCAGACTGACCTCTGAAAAGGACCTTGCGGCGATCCAGTCAGCCAGTGAGTGGGCCGATCGGCGAGAAATCCGCCGTATAGCGGGCTTGCCCCGGCAGACGGCAATCGTTTTTGGTGGGAGCATCTCCATGCCAACGCTGATTCGTGCTGCTGATGCGTCACCAACTCCGCATTCGGGTGATGCTGACTTCAGTGGCTGGGCAACCCAAAGACCTGACGAACCGCCACCTCCCGCTGCGCCCCCACCAACTCATCCAGTTCCGACACCACCGCCATGGAATGCATTAACAGCACCCGCTTTTGACGATGATGTGCCCTTTTAGGAGGTGCTGGACGACATCAGCGACATCAACGTAAGCGTTCCGCCAACTCACTTGCGTGGTTGGGGTATTGCGCAGACTCGACCATCCAATTGCATTCGATCTGACTAGCCATTGGCATGGAATTGACCACCACATTTCATGAGCATGACCGGTAGAGATCGGCTAGGGATTCACACAGTGGATACTACAATGGCTAGCCTACGCTCCGACCTAGAGGATGTATGCTGAAAGTGAAGGTGAGAGGCGTTTGTAGGAGTCAGCTATGAAAATAACCGGAAGAGTCGAAGTCGAGGCCGTTACAGACGTCGTGTGCGATGTATGCCTTTGCTCCACCCGCTTGGATACTGGCGGGCATCAGTTCGGCACCCTACAAGCACATTGGGGCTATGACACTGCCCATGATGGGCAGCGTTACGAACTACACCTTTGCGAGAATTGCTTCTTCCAAACATTGGCTTACCTAAGGCAGGAACGGCGAACTCAACATCTGTTCAGCGAGGACGACCAGGATCTCACCGATAATCTCGGTCTAGTCGCAAAGGATGATTATTTCGGTGACGCCGGGGGCCGATAGCTTCGTTGGCGCATGGAAATCCTGATGATAAAGATGATCGCGTCCGCTTGAAGATACGCGGAAACCATCTCCCTTAATGCTGGAGTTCGGAAGATGACTTGGCTGGCCGCTTACACATCAACACCCACTACAGAGGTTAAGTCCATATTTCTAGGACTGAAGCAAAAAGCCCCGCGTACCATTTATGAAGGGCAGGGCTTTCGCTAAAAGTCCGCTTTGAACGAGATGTCTCTCGCCCCTCATTCGTCCACGGACAAAAATTTCCTCACGACTGCAAAACTTTACTGCATCAGTCGCAGGCGGTGATTACTGACATTTACACACGCAAGTCATGACTACGGCTTGCGAACGCCACCGGCCTTTGGGTAATGCGGCTCGATCATTGCCACCAAACCGCTCTACAGTAGGACCTGCTCTATCTAGGCAAGGAAACGCTCACGGCAGGTTTGCTTGCGATTACCGGCGTACTCGGAATCGGAAAAGCTCATCTGGCTCATGGAAAAGGCTTGTGGGGGGTTGAACGGAGGGCTATTTCAGCACAGGCCGAACGGCCTGTGCTGACTTGATCGGAGAATCCCTAGCGCTCGTTGATCCCTCTAGATCCAGCATGTCTGTACTTCTATAAAATTTGAGGAACTGGTCAGAAAATTCCTGGGTAAGGCTCTGCTGAGCTGAGTTGCTGGATCTGATCACAAGGAAGCCCGTGTCAATTTTTACGGACAAAGGTCGAGCCTCCAGTCCTTTTCCTGCAAAGTCTATAGCCGTTGGCGGGTCAACGATGCTGACCCCCAAACCCTGCGACACAAGAGCGCATGCCGTGTGTGTCAAGCTCGCTTCAAGGCGGGCCACCCTTGGCACTTGGGCAAGAGCCAATTGCACCCCCGATGAGAACAAGGACCCTGGCCGCATGGAGATAAATCGCTCTCCTGCAAAGTCTGATGGGCTCACTACTTCCAATTTGGTCATTGGATGGCCGGTGGGCATTACAGCAACCGCATCCATTTCCACGGCCTCCATCTCTACACCGTGAGGGTTCAAGGGCCCTTCTGCGTAGCCAATGTCAACCTGACCTGCGGATACCATCTCAACAACCTGGTGCGATGGAACACCGAGGATGCTGATCTGCAAATTTGGTCGATCCGGTAGGAATTGAGACAAGAATCGAGGTAGCAGCGTGTTAGCAACGGCAGGCATCGCCGCAATCCTTAGCGATCCTGCGGTGTGCTCACGAATCCCGGCGGCCAGTCGACCTATGCGGTCTAGCCCAATGAAAGACCGCTCAACCTCAGGAATCAATGCGACCGCTTGAGGGGTCGGAATGAGCTGACTTCCTTTACGCTCGAATAGTGGCAGCCCGATTGCTTCCTCAAAGTCTCGGACTAGACGCGTTACAGCGGGTTGGGTAACTGACATCAGGTTCGCGGCACCTGTCATCGATCCCGTACGCATAACCGCGTGAAAGGCTTCAACCTGCCGCTGGTTGATCCGCATGAGACCTCCTATAACATTTTGACATACTGGACAGGGTGAATCTTGATTTTGAATTATGCCTCCGCTGTGCGAAATTGCAACAAAACCAAAACAGAACAATAAAAATGCACCAGCCTAGCGCCCCTTCGAAACACCTGCCCCCGAAATTCATCAGCTATAAGCGCATGCCGCTTGTGGAGTAGAACCTTGAATCCCCTCCAAATCATGAGCTTTGGTGAACAGGGTTGGGCGGCAGATATGTTGCTCGCAGCCCTTATGACCTGTGCAATATCAGTCTCCGGTTTCCTTGGCGGATCTGTCATTGGTTGCCTAGGCTGCTGGGCGAAGCTTTCCAGATATGCAGTCCTTCGGTGGCTGGCGGATATCTACACGACTGTACTCCGTGGCATACCCGACCTGTTGATCATCTATATGTTCTACTTTGGCAGCAGCATGGTGCTAACCCAAGTTGCTCAATATTTTGGCTTTAACGGCTTCGTCGGGTTTCCTGGATTCTTAGTCGGCGTTGTAGCCATTTCTGTAATCAGTGGAGCCTATCAACTAGAGGTGCTTCGCGGAGCGGTTATTAATGTTCCTACTGGAAGCATTGAAGCCGGGAAATCACTTGGTCTTCCAAAACTCAAGCTCTTTGCATTCATTATCGCCCCTCAGGCTCTTAGACTTGCTCTTCCTGGGCTTGGCAATGTTTGGCTTTTAGTGCTTAAAGACTCCGCACTCATAAGTGTTGTAGGACTAGTAGAACTCATGCGCCAATCGCAAATGGGGGCTGGCGCAACCCATCAACCTTTCTTGTTCTACTGCACAGCAGCGGCGCTTTATTTCCTGATCAGCGCTATCAGCAGCCACATGATCGGTCGACTCGAACATAAGCTCGACAAGCCAATGAGGAGAGCATAATGGATTTCGCATTTATGCTTGATTGCTTCAAGCAGCTATTGGCAGGAGTCCCCCTGACTCTGAGTCTTTCGGTATTTTCATGCGCTGCCGGATTGGTACTGGCCTCATTACTCTGTGCAATGCGGCTTTCAAATAATACCTGGCTGGACTACCCCGCGCGTACATTCATAGGCATTTTCCGTGGCACCCCGCTGCTTGTGCAGTTGTTTGTTATCTATTACGGACTAGGCCAGTTCCATATCGTTCGCGATAGCTTCTTGTGGCCTTATCTCCGAGAGGCATACTGGTGTGTTTTGCTAGCGCTCGCTCTCAATACAGCAGCGTATACCTGCGAAATTCTGCGTGGCGGAATTAAGTCTGTTCAACGAGGGCAAATCGAGTCTGCATTATCAGTAGGACTTCGCAAAGACCAGGTATGGACGAATATCATCATCCCTCAAGCCTGGCGCCAAATGCTTCCTGCTTATGGCAACGAGATCATCTTGCAAATCAAATCGACATCTCTGGCGTCAATCGTAACGCTCATGGAGGTAACAGGAGTCGCAGCAAAGCTTGTATCTCAAACCTACAGACCCATAGAGGTTTTTATATGCGCAGGCGTCCTGTATCTGATTTTTAATTTTGTGGTAACCCGCATCGTACAGCTTATTGAAACCCGGATTACACGGGGACTACGGCGCTAACTCGATAGTCGTGCATCTGCCAAAATCACAAATGAGGAAACCCGAGATGACATTCAAGAAATTGATGATGAGTACCATCATAGTCGCTTCTACTTGCGCGAGTATTGCACATGCAGAAGACGTGGTCAGAATCACCACTGAAGGTGGTTATGCCCCTTGGAACTTCGTGAAGCCGGATGGCCAACTCGATGGATTCGAGATTGATCTCGCAAAAGATCTCTGCGACCGCATGAAGGTCCGTTGCGAAATCACAGCACACGATTGGGACAGTCTGATTCCTTCCCTGAATGCAGGCCAAACCGACGCCATCGTGGCAGGCATGAGCATCACTGCGAAGCGGCAAGAAGTCATCGGTTTCAGCCGTACGTATGCCGCCCCCATCAATAGCTTGCTGGTCCCCGGTGACAGCGGCCTTGCCTCGCTTCCTGGTGCAGGCCAGAGCATCAATCTGGACACCGATGAGGCCGCTGCCCAAGCGCTCGTGAAACAAATTTCCCCACTACTGAAGGGCAAAGTACTGGGCGTGCAGGGGTCGACTACAGCCTCTGCATTTGCCGAAAAGTACCTGGCCAACGTGGTTGAGGTTCGAGAATACAAGACCGTCGATGCGCACAATATGGACTTGATGAGCGGGCGTATTGACGCGGTGTTGGCCAATGCGGTGGTTCTGAAACAGTCCATGAAAGAGCCGTCAATGCAAGGCGCGAAAATGGTGGGGCCTACGTTCTCGGGCGGTGTGTTTGGCCCTGGCATTGGCGTTGGACTGCGTAAGTCTGATTCAGCTTTGAAAGCCAAATTCGATGCAGCGATTACCGCTGCGGTTAAGGACGGCACGATCAAGAAGCTCTCGGAAAAATGGTTCTCGGTCGACGTAACCCCATCGGAATAAGTACGTGCGGCTTCCAGGCTGACCGGAGCAGGATGTGATGAGTAGCGAAACAATCGTAGTTGGCGGAGGCTTGGTCGGTTTGGCGACCGCCTATGGCTTAGCGCGCGCAGGCGTATCTGTACGGCTGTTGGATCAGGGCGATGTCGCATTGCGAGCAGCCCGTGGAAACTTCGGCCTGGTTTGGGTGCAAGGAAAAGGCTATGGCCTTCCTGCGTACGCACGACTGACCATGCGCTCTGCGGCAGGCTGGCCAAGCTTCGCTCATGACTTACTCAGTGAGACCGGCATTGATGTTCATTTGCGGCAGCCTGGAGGTTTTACCCTTTGCCTCAGCGATGAGGAGATGGCCGAAGAAACTCGAATCCTTCATTGGCTTCGCGAAGCGTTAGGCGGTGATTATCTCTTCGAGGAGCTTGATCCTTCCGAATTGCGTCGTCGCCTGCCATCCGTAGGTACTGATGTCGTTGGGGCTCTCTATTGTCCAGCCGATGGTCATGCTAATCCGTTGCTGTTACTACGGGCGCTGACCATTGCGGTTCAGAAACGTGGTGTGATGCTGGAAACAGGTTGTGACATCTCTGCAATCGAGCGTGACGGATCATGCTATCGGTTGGTCGGTGCGGGTAAGTCCTGGAGCTGTGATCGAGTGGTTCTGGCGGCAGGGCTTGGCAATCAGTCGTTGGCTGAACAGGTGGGAATTTCTCTCGGCCTTGAGCCCAACCGAGGTCAAATCCTAATCACAGAGCGTGTTCCGTCCTTTCTGGACTACCCCACCAACTATGTGCGGCAAACCGGTGAGGGCACTGTACAACTGGGTTACTCAGGGGAAGCTACAGGTCTAAATGACGGGGTCAGCACTCCAATCATGTCTAGTATCGCGAGCAAAGCGGTCGCGTGCTTTCCACATCTGGCGAATGTGCAATTGGTTCGGGCTTGGGGAGCACTTCGCGTGCTCACGCCGGATGGCTTTCCTATCTACGAACAATCCAAGTCCTTCCCTGGGGTTTATGCATTGACCTGCCATAGCGGTGTGACGCTTGCAGCTGTTCATGCCTACGAAGTGGCACCTTGGATTTGTGGTGGTCCGGCTCCCTTGGAGCTTGAAGCCTTTAACAGCCAGCGATTCCTCAATCCTGTCCGCGAGGTATACAACCATGCGCACTGATCCACTGTTTCGAGCGCTGGATGACCATAACACCCTGGTTGAGATCGAGTTCGATGGTAAACGCCTAGAAGTCCCGAACAACGTCAATCTTGCCGCAGCTCTTCTTGAAGCTGGAGTTACCAGCACCCGGCGCACGCCAGTGAGCGGTGCTCCGAGATCCGCGTATTGCATGATGGGCGTCTGCTTTGAATGCCTGGTTCAGATCAATGGTGTCACTCGCCAGGCCTGCCAAGTACGGACGGAATCGGGATTGAAAGTGGAGACTCATTTTTCTCGTTCGGCTGATGGTGAGTCCAATGTCTGAGCACGTACAGGTTGTAATCCTTGGCGCAGGCCCAGCTGGCCTTTCCGCTGCCCTTCAGCTCCATGCTGACGGCATCAGCGTTCGCGTACTGGATGAGCAGGCTACGCCTGGCGGTCAGATTTACCGCGAGGTGAGTTTGGCATCCTCCAAGCGCAAAGCGATGCTCGGCAAAGAATATGCGGCTGGTGCTCAGCTCGTTACCGACTTCCTGCGCAGCGGGATTGATTATGTCCCTGGCGCATCCGTTTGGTTCGTGAGCCCTGAGCGGGAAATCCACTACCGCGTGGCTGGTGAGACAAGGGCTGTAACGGCGGATCGGGTCCTGTTCTGTAGCGGCGCCTATGAGCGTCCGATGCCCGTACCGGGTTGGACATTGCCAGGGGTCATGACAGCCGGAGCAGGCCAAATCCTACTTAAGACCGGAGCCACTGTGCCCAACGGGCCAGTGGTGCTAGCAGGTACCGGCCCGCTCCTTTACCTCTTGGCAGTTCAGTACCTACAAGCTGGTGTGAGGATTAAAGCGCTCGTGGACACAAGCAAGCGCTCCGACACTTTCAAGGCCGCACGCTATCTGCCCGCCGCGCTTCCTGCATGGCGACAGTTGCTCAAAGGTATCTTGCTCATGGCACGTATCCGGCGTGCAGGCATTGAGTGGTACCAAGGCGTTTCGAACATCGCTATCCAAGGAACATCCCAGGCTGAGGGGATCAGTTTCACCAGCAATGGAATTGAGCACCATGTGGATTGCTCATTGGTACTGCTCCATCAAGGCATCGTGCCTAACACTCATCCAACCTTCGCTATCGGCGCTGAGCACCGTTGGGATGAGGGGCAATTGTGCTGGATTGCAAAGCAGGATCATTGGGGCGAGCTGAGCGTCCCTGGCTTCTTCATCGCTGGCGATGGTGCTGGGGTGAATGGTGCCGAAGCAGCTGCCTTGCAGGGGCGCTTGGCTGCCACAGGTATTGCCCATTCAATTGGTGGTCTAACTGCGGACGCAGCTGCAAAACGAGCCAGTGCTGTGCGGCAGGCTTGGAAGAAATTCCACTGTATCCGGCCCATGCTTGAGCGCTTGTATCGTCCAGTGGTTGAGCTTCAGCTACCCTCGGATGAAACGATTATTTGTCGCTGCGAAGAAGTTACGGCAGGAGCCGTACGCCAATACGCAGCGCTGGGCTGCCTCGGACCAAATCAGACCAAAGCCTTTGGCCGCTGTGGAATGGGGCCATGCCAAGGGCGGCAGTGCGGCTTGGCCGTCACGCAGGTCCTTGCTGGTGCACGAGGCGTATCTCCGGCTGAGGTCGGGTACTACAGAATCAGACCGCCGCTGAAGCCAATTACGTTGGCTGAGCTGGCACGTGAAGAATGAGTGGAGGAACTCAAAGTGACAATGATTGAACGTATTGATAGTAACGCCCGCCTGAGTCGTGCCGTGGTGCACAACGGAACGGTATACCTGGCCGGTATCACTGCCTCTGATTGCTCTCAGGATATTGAAGGCCAGACTCGGCAGGTCTTGGCGACTATTCAGGATCGCTTGCTCCAGGCTGGTAGTGATAAAGCGAATGCTCTCTCTGTGCAGATATGGTTGGCGAACATTGTGCGGGACTTTGATGCAATGAACGCTATTTGGGCCGAATGGCTCGGGACTGATGGTCGGCCAGCCCGCGCAACTTGCCAGGTCGCATTCGACGATCCAGATCTACTGATCGAAGTCATTGTAACGGCAGCTGTAAGTAATTAATTTCTCCTAGCCTTATAACTTTTCCAAGGCCTTCATTTATAGCCTGATCGGCGCCTGATAGAAGTCACGGGCGCGGAGATAATAGAAAGGGTAATTTATGTCCATACCTTCAGAAGCTGCGACCCACAAGGATGACGGGCGGAAAGTAGAAAATATCAAAAGCCCGGTGGCCGCAAAACTCATTATCTCCGGACTGTGCAAGCATTATGGCGAGCATCAGGTATTGCGAGGGGTCTCCCTCAATGCTGTCAAAGGAGACGTTATCTCGCTCATCGGCGCTAGTGGCTCGGGTAAAAGCACGCTCCTTAGGTGTGTAAATTTTCTGGAGCAGCCAGATGCCGGTCGGATTCAGTTAGATGATTACTGCCTAGATATCGGTACGGGCAACCATCCTAATATGCCCAAAGCTAAAGAACTGGAAAAATTGCGTTCTCGGCTAGGTATGGTTTTCCAGCATTTCAACCTCTGGAACCACATGACTGTCCTGGACAACGTCTGCCTCGGCCCCCAGAAGGTCTTAGGCATAAGCCGCCAGGAAGCTGTCGCCCGCGCTGAGAGGTATCTTGAGAAAGTGGGCCTGCCAGCCAGAACGGCACAGCAATATCCATCCTTCCTATCAGGAGGCCAGCAGCAGAGGGTTGCTATTGCTCGGGCCTTGGCAATGGAGCCCGAAGTCCTTCTGTTCGACGAGCCAACCTCAGCGCTGGACCCAGAGCTTGTCGGAGAGGTACTGAAGGTCATCAAATCACTCGCCGAGGAAGGACGAACCATGTTGATGGTTACGCATGAAATGGAGTTTGCTCGTCAGGTTTCCAGCAAAGTTGTCTTCTTGCATCAGGGACTAATCGAAGAGGAAGGCGGGCCGTCTATTCTGGACCAACCAAAGAGCGAGCGACTTAAAAAGTTCCTATCTAACTGCCTAAAATAACTCCTTGGACCATAGACCGATAAGTAGCTGATTCAAGCAGGCTGCTAGTTCTGTTAGCAATGGCAACTGCAAGATGTAGTGCCAGTATTCATAAATGCATGGCTGCACACGCAGCGTTTAAATATTTGGTCGCTACAAGATAGCTACCCAAGTTTGGCTTATGCCTGGAAAAAGTCATGACTAATGTCACTGAATACGTGCGTCGCGCCGATTTTGATAACTATTTAGTTCCCAGCTACTCTCCCGCTTCATATATTCCTGTAACAGGTATCGGCGCTCGGGTATGGGATCAGCAAGGCGTAGAGCGAATCGATTTTGCAGGCGGTATAGCAGTCAATGCACTAGGGCACACTCATCCTGTTTTGGTGAACGCGCTCAAGGAGCAAGCGGACAAGCTCTGGCATGTTTCTAACGCGCTTACCAACGAGCCTGCGCTAAAGCTTGCAAAGGCACTGGTTGGAGCGACATTCGCAGATCGAGTGTTCTTTGCCAACTCCGGCGCAGAGGCAAACGAAGCTGCCCTCAAGCTCGCGAGGCGTTATGCGCACGATCTGTATGGCCCCGAGAAATTCGAAATCATCTCGATGGTAAACAGCTTCCATGGCCGAACGCTGTTTACCGTCAACGTCGGTGGCCAACCTAAGTACTCCGATGGGTTCGGACCCAAAATCAAGGGCATTACCCATGTCCAGTTCAACGACCTGGACGCGCTGAAGGCGGCCATTTCCGAGAGGACTTGCGCAGTCATCATTGAGCCCATCCAGGGTGAGAGCGGTGTCGTTCCCGCTAGCAAAGATTACCTCCAAGGCGTACGTAAGCTATGTGATACCAATAATGCACTGCTGATATTCGATGAAGTCCAAAGCGGCTTCGGACGTACAGGTCATCTCTATGCCTATCAGGCCTATGGGGTGACGCCGGATATACTTACCAGTGCCAAGGGCTTGGGCGGTGGATTCCCGATTGGTGCAATGCTGACCACTGCTGCCATCGCCTCCCATCTCAGTCCAGGTACCCACGGAACAACATACGGCGGTAACCCTCTCGGGTGCGCGGTGTCCCTCGCGGCACTGGGTGTCATCAACACTGACGAAGTATTGTCCGGTGTGATCCTCAAGCATCTGCGGTTCAAAGGTCGACTGGAGAAAATCGGCCAACGCTACGGAATATTCGACCAGGTGCGAGGCGTAGGACTGCTCATCGGTGCAGTGCTCTCCGAACCATGGAAGGGACGAGCGAAGGAGGTGCTTACGGCTGCGGCAGAGCACGGTGTGATGGTGTTGCAGGCAGGCCCGGATGTGGTTCGTTTCACACCGAGCTTGGTGATTACCGATGAGGAAATCGATGAAGGTCTGGATCGGTTAGAGGCCACAGTGGCAGCTCTGACCAAGGATTCAGCAGCATGTTAGTTGTGAGACCAGCAGCGCTTGCGGATTTGCCTCAGATTTGTGGCTTGGCAGATCAGAGCCATGTGGGGGTGACCTCTCTACCTACTGATACGGCAAAGCTGCGCGAGAAAATCATCGCTTCAATGACATCGTTGGAGGCTGATGTCGTTTTTCATGGCGAAGAAAGCTATTTCTTCGTGCTGGAGGACAGTGACACAGGTCGATTACATGGTTGTGCTGGGATCGTAGCCTCGGCTGGCTTCTCTGAACCGTTTTACAGCTACCGAAATGATTCCTTTGTGCATGCTTCTCGCGAATTCGGCATTCACAGCAAGGCCCACGTCCTGTCGCTGTGTCACGACCTTACTGGCTACACGTTACTGACTAGCTTCTATATCGAGCCTGGTTTGAGGAATAGCGCAGTAGGAGAAGGGTTTCTGCGCGCTCGGCTAATGTTTGTGGCCAACCATCCTGCACGTTTTGCCAGCCATGTTGTTGCCGAGCTTATTGGGCATAGCGACGAAGCAGGTGAGGCACCTTTCTGGAATGCTATCGGGCGCCATTTCTTCGATGTGAGCTACGACGAAGCAGAGCGCCTATGCAGCTTACATAGTCGCACCTTTATTGCCGAGTTGATGCCATCATACCCCGTATATGTCTCGCTACTCCCGGACGATGCCCAAGAGGTAATGGGTGCTGTACACCCTCAGGCAGCCCTCAGCCATGACGTGCTTCTACGTGAAGGATTTGAAAGCGACAGGTACATCGACATCTTCGACGGTGGACCCACTCTCAAAGCGGATTTAGCGTCCATCCAGACTGTCGCACATAGTCACCTGGCGACTGTAGCCATCAGCGAGCAACCCTCAGGCACTTCAAGCTATTTGATTAGCAACCTTGGCCTTGGAGGCTTCCGGGCCATCACTGTGCAAGTTGAATGGGTGCCAGACGCCCCAATAGTTTTATCCCCAGAGGCTGCTCTCGCACTCGCCGTGTCTGAGGGTTCCTCGGTGCGCGTCGTTCCGCTCTGGAGCACTGGAGTACAACCATGATTGTTCGTCCCGTTCGTGAATCTGACCTTCCAGCACTACTCAGTTTGGCGAAGAGCACAGGCTCAGGACTCACAACGTTGCCCGCAAACGAAGTGCGCCTGGGGCATCGAGTAAATTGGGCAATAAAGACGTTTCGCGGCGAAGCAGAACCTGCGGACGCAGACTACCTATTCGTGATGGAAGGGGACGGCGGAGAAGTCGTTGGCATCTGCGCGATTGCTGCGGCAATTGGCATGCGTGAGCCCTGGTACAGCTATCGGGTGGGGATGACCGTCAGCGCCTCTCAAGAGTTGGGTATCCACAAACGCAATCCCACATTATTTTTGGCCAATGATCTCTCTGGGCATTCCGAGCTTTGCTCGCTATTCCTGCACGCCGATCACCGAGTTGGATTGAATGGCCGCTTGCTTTCCAAAGCGCGATTCCTGTTCTTGGCCGAGTTCAGCGAACTCTTTGGCGAAAAGATAATTGCCGAAATGCGAGGTGTATCCGATAAGGATGGTCGTTCGCCTTTTTGGGAAAATCTCGGGCGTCGCTTTTTCCAGATGGAATTTGATCGCGCGGATTACCTCACAGGGCTTGGCAATAAGGCCTTCATTGCCGAGCTTATGCCCCGCTTTCCTGTTTACACCTGCTTCCTTTCAGAAGAGGCGCGTAGTGTGATCGGCAGGGTACACCCGAACACTGAGCCAGCGCTCGCGATGTTGAAAAAGGAAGGTTTCAGCTACCAAGGTTATGTCGACATTTTCGATGGAGGCGCGACTATCGAAGCGACAACGCAGTCTATTCGTGCTGTCGCAGATAGCCAGGTTCTGGTCCTCGCGGTTGGTACCCCTGGCGACCAGACTGAACCATTTCTTATTCACAACCGCCAATGTGAGAAGGCTCGCATTACTGCGGCGCCAGCCCGTGTGGCCGCTGGATCACTCATCGTAAATCAACAAACTGCTGATCGCCTTCAACTCAAACCAGGCGCTTCGGTCCGCGCAGTTCCCCTTAATCCTCCCAAGCGCAGTTGAGAGAAGACCAGACTATGAACACTCATTTCATTGCCGGGCAGTGGTTAGCCGGAGCGGGCGAAGAGCTAATTTCCCTTGATCCTGTTAATCAAGCCACCGTGTGGCAAGGTAAATCAGCATCTCAGGATCAAGTTGCCGATGCAGTCAGCGCAGCTCGTGTGGCATTCCCATCATGGGCGAGGCAGCCATTTGAGGTCCGAGTAAGCCTGCTCGAGAAATTCGCAAGCATCCTTGCCGAGCGCTCGGATCAACTCGCCTTTGCTATTGGTGAGGAAACCGGAAAGCCCCTATGGGAAGCGAAAACCGAAGTGACCAGTATGGTCAATAAGATAGCTATTTCGGTGCAGGCTTACAGGGAACGTACCGGTGAAAAGTCAGGCAAGCTCGCAGACGCTTCAGCGGTATTAAGGCACAAGCCACATGGTGTGGTTGCCGTGTTCGGCCCCTATAACTTCCCTGGTCACCTCCCCAACGGCCACATCGTTCCAGCACTGCTGGCAGGCAATACCGTGGTTTTCAAACCCAGCGAATTGACCCCCAAGGTTGCCGAGCTGACGGTTCTGGCATGGCAAGACGCAGGCCTGCCAGCAGGTGTGCTCAACCTGGTTCAGGGCGGTCGAGACACGGGAATTGCTCTGGCCGCAAACGACGGGATCGACGGGCTATTTTTCACCGGTTCGAGTGGTACGGGCAACCTGTTGCACCGCCAGTACGCCGGTCAGCCGCAGAAGATTCTTGCCCTGGAGATGGGGGGCAACAACCCGCTCATCGTCGATCACGTACAAGATGTTGAGGCTGCGGTTTACACAATCGTACAGTCGGCATTTATTTCGGCAGGCCAACGCTGCACCTGTGCGCGCCGTCTGTTGGTACCTGTTGGTGCTTGGGGAGATACACTGCTGGATCGCCTTGTGTCGGTCAGCTCTCAACTCTTGGTAGGTCGATTTGATGCGGAGCCGTCCCCCTTCATGGGTGCGGTTGTATCGTTGAATGTCGCGCAGAATCTGCTGAAAGCTCAATCCGACCTGTTGGCCAACGGCGCGCGTGCTTTACTCCCGATGAGCCAATTGCAAGTTGGCTCTGCACTGCTATCGCCGGGTATTTTGGATGTCACAGACGTGACTAATCGCGTGGACGAAGAGTTGTTCGGCCCGCTGCTCCAAGTGGTGCGATATGAGGACTTTGATGCTGCAATTGCGGAGGCTAACCGAACTCGCTATGGCCTAGCCGTAGGGCTGCTTTCGGACGCTCGTACACAGTTTGAGCGTCTGTTGCTGGAAAGTCGCGCCGGAGTTGTGAACTGGAACAAGCCTCTAACTGGCGCTGCAAGCAGTGCCCCATTCGGAGGTATTGGTGCCTCCGGCAACCATCGCGCGAGCGCTTACTACGCCGCTGATTACTGCTCCTATCCCGTTGCCTCGCTGGAAAGCGAGCGTCTTGGTCTGCCTGAACACCTCACCCCTGGAGTAACCCTATGATGCCCGCCTTCGAGAAAAACTTCGATGCTCTTGTCGGCCCGCCCCACAACCATGGTGGGCTGTCATTAGACTTTGAACGCGCCTGAAACACGGCTTTATTCCCCCGGTTCACGTAACCGTTTTAGGCGGCAATGTGCCAATACCAGCCATTGCCGAGGAGAGGTGCGAGTGGAAACGCTTGGAAACCTGCTGGAGCTAACGCTGGCTG
This sequence comes from Pseudomonas ceruminis, assembly GCF_021602025.1. Taxonomy (GTDB): domain Bacteria; phylum Pseudomonadota; class Gammaproteobacteria; order Pseudomonadales; family Pseudomonadaceae; genus Aquipseudomonas; species Aquipseudomonas ceruminis. Next base: position 4,744 of record NZ_BQHW01000024.1, on the reverse strand, counting down.
ATGATACGCCCACCGAAGTCACACAGCAGACCTCGGATGGAACTGAGCTGAGATGGTTGGGTGAAGGCATCCTTGAAATAACCCCACCAAAGGGCAGAGACCACAACCTTGATCTACTCTTATCTGCCGGTCTTCATGGAAACGAGACTGCGCCAATTGAGCTTTTGGACCGTTTGGTAAAGTCAATTACTTGCGGTGAGTTGAGAGCCAGAAACCGAGTGTTAGTAATGTTCGGAAATCCCGAGGCAATGCGCCAGGGTGTTCGGTTTGTAGGAGAAGATGTTAATCGCCTATTTACCGCTGGTGACACATCGAGCCAAAGCTCGGAGGCGCGGCGTGCAAAGCTATTGAAAAGCACCGCAGAGGCTTTCTTTACAAACAATACGCGATCCAAGCTTCACTACGATCTGCACACGGCTATTCGCGGCTCAAAGATAGAGCAGTTCGCACTCTATCCTTGGTCAAGAGGCAGGACCCCGTCCACGCTGGAGCTACGCAGACTCAGCCGCTGTGGAATCGAGGCTGTCCTGCTTCAGCGCAAGGTCGGAGTCACCTTCAGCTCATATACATACAACTCTCTAGGAGCGGAATCCTTGACCATAGAGTTGGGCAAGGCTCGACCTTTTGGCCAGAATCAAAGCTTGGACCTTTCAACGATAGAAAGCGTAATACGCTCGCTGGTAGACGGTACTTATTGCGATGTACCGGACGCTGCCCAGCCTCTGAAGGTATTTGAGGTCTCTAGGGAGATCATCAAGCTGAGCGACCAGTTCAAGCTTAACCTAGCGGACTCAGTGCAGAACTTCACCCACCTGCCCATTGGCTACGTACTGGCGGAAGACGCTGATGGCGAAAGATGGGTCATCGATGAAGAAAACGCACATATCATTTTCCCGAATCCAAATGTCAAAAATGGGCTGAGGGCTGGACTCATAATTATCCCCCAGGCCGATAAAGAGCGCTGAGGCATCCAGAGGATGCACTTCGGGTAGCTGAGCTGTAATCCGGCTAGTAAGGCGATGAACACATTGCTCTCAGACAATATCCCCAGATGACAATCATGGCGCGACGACTGCAATATCCAGCTGGTTCGCTGGCACGTCAGCCAGCGTAGGTATGTAGTCAGCCGCTTTGCCCTTGCCAATCAAGGGACGCACTCCGTCGAAAGTCTCGTTCAACAGCGTTTGCATGTAAGGCCCTGTTATCAGCCCAAAGACGACGGCTCGGGGTAGCATTCTTGACGAATCTTGACAGACAGAGATCACACCTGCGAATGAAAAGCCGGGGGAGATCACCTTGGAGCAAGCCTAGGAACGTAGATGAACCATACCTCCGGCAGGTAATAGCTTGGTAGCTAGGATGCTCAGACTGTCGGCGCTGATTGAAAATTGACCCACCCTGCCGATTGAAAAATGACCCAGGGCTGCTTGCCGATTTAGACCCCGGCAATTGTGGATAAGCCTAGCAGTCGACAGCGTCGTAAAAGTGCTGACCCTGCACTCAGCAAGGCCAGCCCAAAGAGGTCAAAACGGGTCGTCCTCCGCCTCCTCGATATCCTGTCGCCTGCGCTCCCTCGCCTGGATCTTGGTCTTGGCCACTAAGGTGCTGTTTTGCAGGCGGTACGATTCATTCCCCGTCTCGACGATGTGGCAGTGGTGGGTCAATCGGTCGAGCAAGGCCGTGGTCATCTTGGCGTCGCCAAATACGCTCGACCATTCGGCGAAGCTGAGGTTGGTGGTGATGATCACACTGGTGTGCTCGTAAAGCTTAGAGAGCAAGTGGAACAGCAAGGCCCCGCCGCTCTGGCTGAAAGGTAGGTAGCCAAGCTCATCAAGGATTACCAGATCTGCACGCAGTAGTCCTCGGGCGATACGCCCTGTCTTGCCCTCGTGCTTCTCACGCTCCAGCAGGTTGACCAGATCGACCGTGGAGTGGAAGCGTACACGCTTGTTGTGTTGGGTGATGCCGGCCACCGCCAGGGCGGTGGCGAGGTGCGTTTTACCGGTGCCAGGGCCGCCGATGAACACCACATTTTGAGCTGTGTCGGTGAAGGTCAGAGTGGACAGTTCCTTGATCAGCCGGGCATCAGCGCTGGATACACCGAAGTCGAAGCCAGCCAGATCGCGGTGCATGGGCAGTTTCGCCATATTCATCTGATGATGTACCGAGCGCACTGCCCGGTCGGCGTGTTCCTGATCGAGGAGATGCTCGATCAGCCATTTCGATGAGGCGGTGGTGGATTCACCTTGTGCGGCCAGATCTGCCCAGGCAGTGGCCATGCCGTGCAGGCGTAAGTCTTTGAGTTCCTCTGTAAGATCACGCATTGCGCACCTCCTCATCTGTGCTGCGCAACCGGTCATAGCGCGCGGTATTGGCGATAGGGGTAACTTTCAGTTGCAGGTTGGTTTCGACCGAGGGTGGTGCTTCACGGGCGGTCAGACGGGCCACGATATTGAGGATGTGGTCAGCGCTCAGGCTGCCAGATTCCAAAACCAGCTCAACCGCTACGAGGACAGCATCCAGGCCAGCGACGGGCACGGCGGCCAAGACCTGGGTCATGACCCGATCACCCTGTAGATGCCGCCGCAGCTCGCGCCTGAGCAGGCGTAGTGGCTTGGGTAGGTCGGCAAACGGGGCACCATTGCGTAGGGCTCCCGGTTTACGCTCAATGAGGGGGATATAGTGTTGCCAGTCGTAGCTGACCTGATCGCGATCAAACAGGCGCTCGTGGCTGGCAATCACACCATCATCGGCAATCACGACGATTCGCGAGGGATAGAGCCGACTGCTGACCCACTGGCCAACACGCTCACAGGGTACTGAATAGCGGTTGCGGGCCACGTTGATCAGACAGGTGCTGGAAACGCGAACCGTGCGCTCTACATAACCGTCGAAAGGCGTCGGCATCGGCATCATTTCGACGCGCTCCAGTTCTAAGACTTCTGCAACGGTGAGGCCGTTGTACTGCGGATGGATCAGCTCGTGCCACAGAGCCCGACAGCGCTGGGCAAGCCAGGCATTCAACTCTTCGAAGCTATGGAAAGTATTGTCGCAGGCAGACAGCCAGATGCGGCGCCGACTATCTTGGACATTCTTTTCGACGATACCTTTTTCCCAGCCGGACGCTACGTTGCAGAAGTCCGGGTCGAACAGGTAGTGCGAGCACATCACCATGAAGCGAGCGTTGACCGTGCGGCCTTTACCCTTGGAGACCTTGTCGACCGCCGTTTTCATGTTGTCGTAGATGCCGCGACGCGGCACGCCGCCCATGGCGGCGAATGAGCGGGTATGGGCATCGAACAGCATTTCATGCCCTTGGCTGGGATAGGCCACTAGCCAGAAGGCTCGGCTGGCACATAGCTTCATGTGCGCGACCTGGACACGTCGGAAAACACCGCCAATCAGCAGGCCTTCCTCGCTCCAATCGAACTGGAAGGCCTCGCCCAATGCGAACGCCAACGGCACAAATGCCCGTACCGCCTTGCCTTGCTCTCCGCGCCAATGACGAACGAAGGCAGTGAGCTGGCTGTAGCCGCCGTCATAGCCTTCAGCGCGGATCATGGCCAGCAGCGCCTTGGCACTGCGACGATGTTGCTTGGCCCTCAAGGCATCAGCCCGCAGCGCCTGCTCCAACATCTCGTGAAAGGGACTGAGCTTGTTGAACACGGCTCGACGCTGATAAACCGGCTGCTTGGACTCCGACGCTCTGACCCATTTTCGGATGGTGTTGCGCGACAGGCCGGTGCGCTTGGCTATCTCATGCAACGACAGCTTGTCGCGGAAATACATCCGCCGAATTTTGCCCATCATTTCCATGCTGATCACCCTGTGTTCTCCTGCTCAAAAATTGAGCAGGTACAGTGGAACACCTGGGTCAGTTTTCAGTCAGCACAATGGGCGAAACTGGGTCAGTTTTCGGTCAGCGGCAACACTCAGACAAGCTCTGATCGGCGAGCCCTGTAATTAAACTCACTGTCGATTTTGAATGCCTCAAGGAGGTAATCCACCGAGCCGGAGAGTCTTGACTCTTCAAAAAACTCAAGATCAGTAAAGCTCACAGCGACCGCCAAACGCATTTGTTCTTCGCTTAAACTGTTGGGGTCGAATGGCCAGATCTGTAACCGAATAATGTCAGTATGATGATTTCGAATTTCATTGGGTAATAGTGTCGGCAAATTTAGACTCCGCCAACTACTCAATTCAATGCCGAAGGTTGCCTGGGGAAGATCCCCCAATAAGGTATGATCACAAAGGTAGCTATCCGCAACCCTCCGGAGTCCATCAGGACAAAAGCCCTTCACGTATACGTCAGCTAGCCTAGGCGAAGAAATAATACTACGAAGCATAAACAGAGGCGATCGATCTCTCACCTTCCACAGCTTGTTGAGTCTGTCCACTGCGATTTTAACCGCATCCTGGTGATTTGCAAGAATCAACTGGGGGGCTTGCATACTTGCTCCTGATGGCGGATTACGAACTGGCTACTGCCTGATTAGAAATAAGTTCATTTACGTAAAGTATTACTTTTTCAAACTGTTGATCTGTAGTCATATCTATTGGGCGCTGCCCATCCAAGCAATTAATGCTTTCAAAGGCCCAACAAAAGCCAGCGTCTGGGGATGCTCCGATCAACTTGTCGTGCAGCCGCGGCAAGTTGCAATTTTCCAGGCACCTACAGCGTCATTGGACGAAAAGTGACCGAAAAATCATGTACGGAGAGCTTTTTCGACCGGTTCTCCGTGTT
>NZ_BQHW01000023.1 GCF_021602025.1 Pseudomonas ceruminis | reverse complement strand
CACCAGCCGTTGCGGGTCATCCGCCCACCCGCTGACAGGCAGCGCGTGGGCGGATGACCCGCAACGGCTGGTGGACTGGTTGCAGGCTCTGGACAGCGACGACCAGCCCTTGCGTGACTGGCTGGCGAAAATCACCAGCCGGCGCCTGGGCCTGTACTACGAAGGGCTGTGGCAATTCGCCCTCGGCCAGGCACCCGGGATCGAACTGCTGGCGGCCAACCTGGCGATCCGCTCCAGCGCACGGACCCTGGGCGAGCTGGATATCCTGCTGCGCGACCGGGACGGCACGCACCACCTGGAACTGGCGATCAAGCTGTACCTGGGGCCAACGCACGCCTCAGGGAGTGACCCGGCGCAGTGGCTCGGACCGGGCTGCCACGACCGGTTGGGCAGCAAGCTGGCGCACGTGGCGGGGCATCAGCTGCCCATGTCCAGTGACGCGCAGAGCCGCGAGGCGCTGGCCAGGGTGGGCGTGCAGCAGGTGCAGGCCCATCTGTGGCTTGCGGGTTATCTGTTCTATCCCTGGCCAGGGCATGCTGCCCCGCCCGAGGGCGCCAATCCGCTGCACCTGCGGGGGCGCTGGGTTAGGCGGCGGGATTGGTCAATTGCCGCGGGTGAACGCTGGCAGCCCCTGCCTCGCCAGGCCTGGCTGGCGCCGGCTCGGGTCGAGGCAGATGCGTGCTGGGCGGCGCAGCAGTTCGCAGCGTGGTTGCAGTTGCTGGCGCCGCATGCGCCAGCGCAGATGCTGGTCAGGCTGGAGCCAGGCTCGGATAACGCCTGGCACGAGGGCGAGCGCGTGTTTCTGGTGGCGAATAGCTGGCCGCACCTGGCCAGTGACTAGGTGTGCTTGCCCGGGTCGGCGCCGATGCAGATGACGCAATACCACGACCTGGAGCAAAGCATTATCACAATCAGCGGTTAGAGTTAGCAGTGAGCGCCGCCAAGAGCGCCACCCCGACCTGATGACGAGGAACCCCCATGGTTTCATCCACCCCTGCGATTCATTACTCGCGCCTGTCCATCGCCTTGCATTGGCTGATGCTGGTGCTGCTGGCCGCCGTCTATGCCTGCATGGAGTTTCGCGGCCTGTTCCCCAAAGACAGCGCCGAGCGCAACCTGATGAAGGACTTGCACTTCATGCTCGGCCTGAGCGTATTCGTGCTGGTGTGGCTACGCCTGGCCGTACGCCTGATTCGCCCTGCGCCGCCGATCATGCCCAAGCCACCCGCCTGGCAGACCGGCCTCGCCCACCTGATGCACCTGGCCTTGTACCTGCTGATGATCGGTCTGCCGCTCGCCGGTTGGCTGATCCTCAGCGCCGCCGACAAGCCCGTGCCGTTCTATGGTTTGGAACTGCCACACCTGATCGGCCCGGATCCGGACCAGGCCAAGTTCATCAAAGGCTGGCATGAGCGGGTGGCTACCTGGGGTTACTGGCTGATCGGCCTGCACGCACTGGCTGGGCTTTACCACCATTACGTGCAGCGCGACAACACGCTGCTGCGCATGCTGCCCTACAAGTAACCGCGCCGGCCCTGCAGGCCACCGGTATGAAGGAAAATCAGCCGCGTGCCGGGCGCGAACAGCCCGGCGTGCACTCGCTCATGCAGGGCCAGCAGGGCTTTGCCGGTATAGAGTGCCTCTAACGGGATGCCGCTGCGGCATTCGACAGCGTCGATAAAACCCAGCAGATGCGCATCGACCTTGGCGAAGCCGCCGCGGCAAGCCTCATGCAGCTGGTAGCCGCCAGTACCCGCCAGCCGTGCCACCGCCTCAGGTACACCATGATCCAATGGCACCGCCAGGGCGCCATGCACCGCATGCCTGCCCGCCTCGGCGAGCACCAGGCCAGCCAGGGTGGTGCCAGTGCCGGCAGCCAGCCACCAGGCGTGATAGTCGGGCCAGCCCAGCGTCGCCAGTTGTGCCCGCGCCTGCTCGACGATCAATGCACACCCCTGCGCCCCGGCAAAGCCTCCACCGCCTTCGGGAATGCAGTGCCAGCCGGGGTAGCGCGCCTGCCAGGGCTCCCAGAAGCGGGCTTCGTGGCGGGCGCGGTAGCCGCCGTAACCCAGCCAGTGCAGGTCCATGCCCAGCGCCTGGAGGTCACGCACCGTGGAGGTGTCCTGAGGGTGCCCGCGCAACAGGCCTGCAGTGGCGAAACCGAAGCGTTTGCCGGCAGCGGCCAGGGCATGGAGGTGGTTGGAGTGGTTACCGCCGAGGCTGATCAGCCCGGGGGCGCCTGCTTCATGAGCGTGCAGAAGGTGGTGACGCAGCTTGAACCATTTGTTGCCGCTGATCAGCGGGTCAATCAGGTCCAGGCGCAGGATGGCGGCTTCAACCTTGGCGCTTGTCAGCCAGGGTAGCTCGAGGCGCTGTAGAGGGGCCTGAGGAAGGTCATGGAAGCGGGTAGACATGGTTCAACGCCTGATGCGAAGGCATCAGTTTACCAGTGAAAGCCCGGTCCAAGCCCGCGCCTGCAGGTGCGCCACCCATTTCAAGGGCAGTGGCGTACCTGTCGGAGCGGGCTTGCCCCTGACTATCTCAAAGCGCTGCTGCCAGTCGCGAGCCTTGATCGATCGCACGCTTGGCATCCAGCTCCGCCGCCACATCCGCGCCCCCGATCAGGTGTACCGATTGCCCCGCTGCCACCAACCCGTCATGCAGTTCACGCAGCGGCTCCTGCCCGGCGCAGATCACCACGTTGTCCACTGCCAGCACCTGCGGCTCGCCCTCGCCGACACGAATGTGCAGGCCCGCCTCATCGATGCCCAGGTATTGGACGCCGTTGAGCATCTGCACCTGCTTGTTCTTGAGCCCGGTACGGTGGATCCAGCCGGTGGTCTTGCCCAGGCCGTCACCGACCTTGGACGTCTTGCGCTGCAACAGGTATACCTGCCGCGCCGGCGGGTGCGGCTGGGCCTTGATGCCCGCCACCCCGCCACGCGCTTCAAGCTGGGTATCGATGCCCCATTCCTTCCAGAACGCGTCGCGGTCCTGGCTGGTCGCCACGCCCTCGTGCACCAGGTACTCCGAGACATCGAAGCCGATGCCGCCGGCACCGATGACCGCAACCGCCTCGCCGACCGGCTTGCGCTCGAGCAACACGTCCAGGTAGCTGAGCACCTTGGCATTGTCGATACCGGGGATGGCCGGTGTACGCGGCGCGATGCCGGTGGCCAAGACAATTTCATCGAAACCACCCGCCACCAGCGCCGGTACATCGACCCGGGTATCAAGGCGCAGGTCGACACCGGTGCGGTCCACCTTGTTGCGGAAATAGCGCAGGGTCTCGAAGAACTCTTCCTTGCCCGGCACCCGCTTGGCGACGTTGAACTGCCCGCCGATTTCGCCTGCGGCGTCGAACAGGGTGACCTCATGCCCGCGCTCTGCCGCCACGGTGGCCGCTGCCAGGCCTGCGGGACCCGCGCCAACCACGGCAATGCGCTTCACCGCCTGCACCGGCAGGTAATTAAGCTCGGTCTCGTGGCAGGCGCGCGGGTTGACCAGGCAACTGGTCAGCTTGCCGCCGAAGGTATGGTCCAGGCACGCCTGGTTGCAGCCGATGCAGGTGTTGATTTCGTCGCCTCGCCCTGCCGCCGCCTTGTTGACGAAGTCCGGGTCGGCCAGGAACGGCCGTGCCATCGACACCATGTCGGCATCACCCTCGGCCAGCACCTGTTCGGCCACTTCCGGGGTATTGATACGGTTGGTGGTGATCAGCGGAATGCTCACGGCGCCCCGCAGCTTGGCCGTGACTTTGCTGAACGCAGCCCGCGGCACCTTGGTGGCGATGGTCGGGATGCGCGCCTCATGCCAGCCGATACCGGTGTTGATAAGCGTCGCACCGGCCCGCTCGATGGCCTTGGCCAACAGCTCGATCTCCTCCCAGGTGCTCCCCCCCTCGACCAGGTCGAGCATGGACAGGCGGAAGATGATGATGAAATTCGGCCCCACCGCGTCCCGCACGCGGCTGACGATGTCCACGGCCAGGCGCATGCGGTTCTCGTAGCTGCCGCCCCAGCGGTCGGTACGGTGGTTGGTATGGGCGGCGAGGAACTGGTTGATGAAGTAGCCTTCCGACCCCATGACCTCGACGCCATCGTAGCCGGCGCGCTGGGCCAGCACGGCACAATGGACGAAGTCGGCGATCTGCTTCTCGATACCCGCCTCGTCCAGTTCCTTGGGTTTGAACGGGTTGATGGGTGCCTGAATCGCGCTGGGCGCTACCTGCCGCGGGCTATAGGCATATCGCCCGGCATGCAGGATCTGCAGGCAGATCTTGCCGCCTGCGGCATGCACGGCCTCGGTGACGATGCGGTGCTTGGCCGCTTCTTCCTCGGTGCTGAGCTTGGCCGCGCCGGAATACACACCGCCTTCATCGTTGGGCGCGATACCGCCTGTGACCATCAGGCCGACGCCGCCGCGGGCACGCTCGGCAAAGTACGCCGCCATGCGCTCGAAGCCACCAGGGCGTTCTTCCAGGCCGGTGTGCATCGAACCCATCAAGGTACGGTTGCGCAACGTGGTGAAGCCCAGGTCAAGCGGGGCCAGCAAGTGCGGATAACGGTTGGCAGCCATGGAACGGTTCCCCAGGTGGCGTGATCACGGAATGCGGAAGCCTCAGCGGGCCCCGTCGTTTGTCTGCCACCGACATTAAACAGCCGTTTGAATGCGCTCAATGATCGAAACTGACAACTTATTGATCCTCCCGCACAGCAGGTCTACCCTAGGAACCTCGTTCCCCAAGGCGCTGTACCGCTTCATGCGAAAACTTTTGGCAAGCGCCCTGGCGCTGGTAATGATCGCCGCCCTCTGCGGCTATGGCTTCTGGACCCAGCAGCGCCCGGAAGGCCACTACCTTTCCGACCTGCGCATCGAACTGGCGCTCAACCATGGCGTGCCCGGCGAGCAGGGCAACCTGCTGGGCGTCGAGCCACTGCTGTACCCCAGCGACTACCAGAACCTGCACCGTCTGCACCGCAAGCTCTCGGCCTACCTGGAACAGGCGCGTGCCCAAGGCCTGATCGGCCCACGCACGGTCGTGGTGCTGCCCGAGCACATCGGTACCTGGCTGTGGGCCCGTGGTGAAAAAAACGAGCTGTACCAGGTCACCCGCAGCCGTGAAGCCGAGCAATGGCTGGAACTGAGCAACCCGCTGCGCTATGGCTTGGCCATGTTGCGCGCCAGCGGCGATGACCGCCGCGCCGACGCCCACTTGCGCATGAAAGCCCAGCAGATGGCCAGCGATTACCAACAGCTGTTCGGCGGCTTGGCCCGCGAGTTCGGCGTGACCCTGGTGGCCGGTTCCATCGTGCTGCCCGCCCCCTACGTCGAACAAGGTGTGCTGCACGCTGGCAGCGGCCCGTTGTTCAACAGCAGCCTGGTGTTTGCCGGTGACGGTTCGTTACTGGGCCAGCCCCAGCGCCAACAGTTTCCCGACAGCGAAGTGCGCCGCTTTATCCATGACGGCCGCCAGCAACCGCTTCAGGTCCTGCAGACCCCTGCAGGGCGCCTGGGTGTATTGATTGGCAGCGACAGCTGGTACCCGGAAAACCACCAGCAGTTGCAACGGCAACAGGTGCAGTTGATCGCCAACCCTGTATTTCTCAGCGGCAAAGGCAGCTGGGAGGCGCCGTGGCGTGGCAACCGCCATCAGGACGCCGCCGCCGAGCTGGCCCTGCAGCGGGGCGAGGTTAGCGAGCAGACGGCCTGGCAACGCCTTACCCAGGCCGCTGGCGAAGGCGTCAGCAGCATGAGCGTATTCATGCGTGGCCAGTTCTGGGAACAGGGCAGCGACGGCCAGGGCTTTGCCCTCCAGGCGGGCGAGTTACTGGCCGGGCCGCCGAGCCACGGCGCACGTCTGCTGAACGTGTGGTTATAAGCGCATGGCCCGCCCCCGCATGCGCCTGGGCGATCTGTCGGTCGGTTTCGTTCAGCCCCTGGCCGAGGCGCTGCGCGGCCTGGGCCATGACCCATCACCGTTGTTGCGCCGCTATGGGCTGGACGCGCCCCGCCTGGCCGAAGCCAGTGCGCGCCTGTCGATACCCCGTTACATGCACCTTGGCCATGCGGCCATTGAACTGTGCGGGGAGCCCGCTCTTGGTTTACACATGGGACGCCTCAGCCGGCTGGCCCACGCCGGCCTTGCAGGTATCACGGCGGCCCAGGCCCCTACCTTGGGCGAAGCTGCACGCACGCTGTTGCGTTTCGAGCCGCTGTACGCTGCCAACTACCGCGGCCATTCAAGCTTTCAGGAAGATGCCCAGGGGGCTTGGCTGCGCTTCTACTCGATCAGCCCCTACAACGCCTACAACCGCTTTGTGGTCGACTCGCTGCTGAGCGGCTGGCTGGCCCAACTTGCGGCTCTGGCCGGTGTTGCCTTGCAGGCGGAACGCCTGGAGATCGAATTCCAGCCCCCCTCTTATGCCGCCCAGTACCAGCCCTTGTGCAGCACTGCAGTGCAATTTGGCGCCAGTGCCAACCAACTGCGCCTGAGCCGTGCAACGCTGGCGCTGAGCAACCCTCAGCATTGCCCCAGTACCTGGCAGCATCTGCTGCAACTGTGCGAAGCAGAACTGCTTCAACGCACGCGGGTGCGTAGCCTGGGCGAACGCATCACGCACCTGCTGGGGCCCTTGCTCAACGGTGGCCGCGAACCTGATCTGGAAGAAGTGGCGCTGCACCTGCAACTGCCCACGTGGACCTTGCGGCGCAAACTGGCAGAAGAAGGCACGCGCTTTCGCAGCCTGCTCAACGATACCCGACGCGACCTGGCCGAAACCTACATCCGTGATACGGAACTGGCCTTTGGCGAGATCGCCTATTTGTTGGGGTTCGCATCGGCAGAAGCCTTCCAGCGCGCATTCAAGCGCTGGACAGGCCTTACGCCAGGGGAGTTTCGCCGCAGCCAGCGGCAGGCGGGTTAAAGCTCGGTGGCATCGTCAGCAGGTTCTGGGGTGTCCAGCTCATAGGCCTGGTATTCGAGCAGCTCTTCCTGATAGTCGTCCATTGCCCTGCGTCCTCTTCACTCATGTTCTTCGTAAGGTCATGCCTTCAACCTAGGCAGGTTGGATGAAGGCATGATGACAAGCGTATGAGTGGTAAACGTAGCAGGTGTTCTGGACATTATTGCCGTTGATCTGTAACAGCGAATGAAACCCGCTAGCGGGCCAGCGCACTGCCAGCCGTTCACTGGGCCGGCGGTGCGCCTTCGGCGGGCTGCGGCTCTTGCTGCACCTGAATGGGCGCGGGTGCGGCCGGCGGTGCTACGGGCTTTGACCCCTGGCTGTCATCCACTGCTGGCGCTATGGCCGCTTCGTTTGCCGGTGAGGCTACCGCAGGCGCCGGTGCAGGAACGGGGGCAGGAGCAGCCAATGCTGCTGGGGCAACTGCAGGGGCAGCGACAGGTGCCGCGGAGACCTGTTCCGGCAGCCCAAGATCAGGCGCGGGTTTTTCGACCTTCGGCGCAGGCGCCTCAGCCTTGGCCTTGCTGACCTTTCTCGGTTTCGGCAGGTAGCTCTCGACCAGGGCAAAGTACCGTTCGTAAAACTGCGGCGCAGTCACCGTCTCGCTCGCGACCTTGACCATGGAGTCATCGCTGGAGCCGATCGGCATCGATACCGAACCCAGTACCCCTACGCCGAGGCTGGCCGAGGTATTGGACTTTTTCAGGGCGTAACGGTCCTGCAGGGCATTGGCGAACATCGTCGAGCGCTGCTCGTCACTGCTGTCCGGTGCACAGGTCACGCTGAAGCTGATTTGCAGGTGGTTTTCGCTGTTTTGCTGGAAGCTCTTGTTACCGGCGATCTGGCTCGGGCCACTGCTGGTGATGATGTAACCCTGGCTCAGCAGCGCGCGCCGGGCAGCCTCGCACGAGCCGGCATCACTCACCGGGAAACTGCGGGAGAACGTCCCGGAGTCGTCGAAGTTTTCGTGCTCGTAGATGGCGGTTTTTTTCGAAGAGCAACCGGACAAGCCCGCCAGCACCAGGGCCAGCCCGAGCGCACCAAAGACGGATGATCTGGTCATTGCGAATTCCGGGAAAGTCGAGAGGTGCCTATTGTGCATCACAGCGCACGGACACTGAAACCGTTCATCAGTGAAGAGTGTGTCAGCTTGGTGTAAAGCTGGCTCCTACCGCACGATGACAGGACGCAGAAACGAAAAAAGCGACCCTAAGGTCGCTTTTCACGTTGCTTCGAGGAGTTCAAGGCCTCGAGGCGAAGATGGCGCAGCGGACGGGACTCGAACCCGCGACCCCCGGCGTGACAGGCCGGTATTCTAACCGACTGAACTACCGCTGCGTATCGCTCGGGCTTGCGCCCGGTTGAAACCTGGGGCTACCCTTCCGGCACTAAGGCCTCAGGGCAGGCACAAAAAAAGCGACACGATGATCGCTCTCTTTGTGGTTGCTTCGAGGAGTTCAAGGGCCTCGAAACGAAGATGGCGCAGCGGACGGGACTCGAACCCGCGACCCCCGGCGTGACAGGCCGGTATTCTAACCGACTGAACTACCGCTGCGTATCGTTCAGGCTTGCGCCCGATTGAAACTGGGATCAGCCTCAGGCTTATTTGCCTTTTGGCTTCATACCGGTGCAAAGCACCCATCTGTTACTTGAAAGTGGCGCAGCGGACGGGACTCGAACCCGCGACCCCCGGCGTGACAGGCCGGTATTCTAACCGACTGAACTACCGCTGCGCATAGTGGCTTACTAGGCCTTGTTCCTCTCTGGCATCAGCTTCTTTCGAAGCGTCCTGCGCCAGGAACTCTCAGGAAGTGGTGGGTGATGACGGGATCGAACCGCCGACCCTCTGCTTGTAAGGCAGATGCTCTCCCGGCTGAGCTAATCACCCCCGCGATGTTGCTTGTTGCGTTTGCTTCGCTGAGGCCGCGAAATTTACGCAGGTACCGATGCTAAGTCAATACCCCTGTTGAATTTTTTTAAAAAAGGGCAAAAAAGTCACTACGCGCCTCAGGCTTTCGGCGGTCAGAAAAAGCCAGGTGTCGCCTGTTCGATTTCCCAACCCTGCAAATGACGAAGGGACCTGGCGGTCCCTTCTTGTCATTTGCAGCTTACAGCGCGTCGCTCAGGTTCAGGTGTAAATCATCTTACGGGTCATGCCACCATCGACCACGAACTCCTGGCCGGTGACGAATGCTGCCTGGCGCGACAGGAGCCATGCCACCATGGCCGCCACGTCCTCCACCGTCCCTACCCTGCCGGTTGGATGCTGGGCATGGTCGGCTTCGGTCAACGGCTCGGCACGGCGCTGGGAAGGATCACGCGCATCGATCCAGCCAGGGCTTACCGCATTGACACGGATCTCCGGGCCCAGGCTCATGGCCAGGGCATGGGTCAGCGCCACCAGGCCGCCCTTGCTCGCCGCGTAGGCTTCGGTGTCCGGTTCGGACTGCCGGGCACGGGTGGAGGTGAGGTTGACGATGGCACCATTGTGTGCGCGCAGGTACGGCGCACAATGCTTGGCCAACAGCATGGGGCCGTTGAGGTTGACCGCCAGCACCCGGTTCCATTGCGCCAGGCTCAAGCTCTCCAGGGTCTGGTTGTGCGGATTGGCGATAGCCGCGTTGCACACCAGCGCGTCCAGCCGACCAAACTGCCCGAGCACTTCGGACACCCCGGCACTGACCTGTGCTTCATCGGCCACATCCATGGTGATGAACCAGGCGTTATCGCCCAGCGCCTTGGCCACCTTGGCACCGCGCGGGCGGTCAAGGTCGCTGAGCACCACCTGCCAGCCTTCGCAGATCAACCAGGCAGCGATGCCCAGGCCGATGCCGCGTGCGGCACCGGTTACCAGGGCTACCCGGCCGTTATGGCCCGGCCCGCCACCCTTCCAGTCGATCACAGCGCTGCCAGCCCACGCGCCAGGTCAGCTTGCAGGTCGGCCACGTCTTCCAGACCCACGGCTACGCGGATCAGGCTGTCGCGAATACCCGCCGCTTCACGCTCCTGCGGCGTCAGGCGCCCATGGGAGGTGGTGGCCGGGTGTGCGATGGTGGTCTTGCTGTCGCCCAGGTTGGTGGTGATCGAAATCACCCGGGTAGCATCGATGAAGCGCCAGGCGCCCTCCTTGCCCCCCTTGACCTCGAAACTGACCACGGCGCCGAAACCGCTCATTTGGCGCTTGGCCAATTCATGTTGCGGGTGGCTCGGCAGGCCGGCGTAATGCACCTTTTCCACACCATCCTGCTGCTCCAGCCACTGGGCCAGTGCCTGGGCGCTCTCGCAGTGGGCACGCATACGCAGCTTGAGGGTTTCCAGACCCTTGGTGAAGATCCAGGCGTTGAATGGGCTCAGGGTCGGGCCGGCGGTCCGCAGGAAGCCGACCACTTCCTTCATCTGCTCGCTACGCCCGGCCACCACACCGCCCATGCAACGGCCCTGGCCGTCAATGAACTTGGTTGCCGAGTGGAACACGATGTCAGCGCCGAGCTTGAGCGGCTGCTGCAACGCCGGCGTGCTGAAGCAGTTATCCACCACCAGCATGGCACCACGGGCGTGGGCGATCTCGCTGAGGGCCGTGATATCCACCAGTTCGGCCAACGGGTTGGACGGCGACTCGACGACCAGCAGCTTGGTATTGGCCTTGATGGCCTTTTCCCAGCCCGCCAGGTCGACCAATGGTACGTAGTCAACCTGGACGCCGAAGCGCTTGAAGTACTTCTCGAACAGGCTGATGGTCGAGCCGAACACGCTCTGCGATACCAGCACATGGTCGCCAGCGCTGCACAGCGACATGACCACGGCGAGGATCGCCGCCATGCCGGTGGACGTCGCCACGGCCTGCTCGGCACCTTCCATGGCCGCCAGGCGCTCCTCGAAGGCACGCACGGTCGGGTTGGTGTAGCGCGAATAGACGTTGCCCGGTGTTTCGCCCGCAAAGCGCGCGGCTGCATCAGCCGCTGTGCGGAAGACATAGCTGGAGGTCAGGAACAGCGCTTCGCTGTGCTCACCCTCCGGTGTACGGTTCTGACCGGCACGCACCGCCAGGGTGTCGAAACCGACACCCTCGAGGTCACTGTCCAGTCGACCGGCATCCCATTGATCCGTCATGCCGTCGCTCCCTAAATCAGTTGTTGTAGAGGTCGATGATCGCGCTGACAGCCTGGTTCTTCACCTTGGCCAAGTCGTTACGGGCCTGCTCGATACGGTCGAGGTAGGCTTCGTCGATGTCGCCGGTGACGTATTCACCGTTGAACACCGCGCAATCAAAGTGCTCGATCTTGATCTTGCCGCCACCGACCGATTCGATCAGGTCTGGCAGGTCCTGGTAGACCAGCCAGTCGGCGCCGATCAACTCGGCCACCTGTTCGGTGGTACGGTTGTGGGCGATCAGTTCGTGAGCGCTCGGCATGTCGATGCCGTAGACGTTGGGGTAGCGCACCGCAGGGGCCGCAGAGCAGAAGTAGACGTTTTTCGCGCCGGCTTCACGGGCCATCTGGATGATCTGCTTGCAGGTGGTGCCGCGCACGATCGAGTCGTCGACCAGCATCACGTTCTTGCCGCGGAATTCCAGCTCGATGGCGTTGAGCTTCTGGCGTACCGACTTCTTGCGCGCAGCCTGGCCGGGCATGATGAAGGTACGGCCGATGTAGCGGTTCTTGACGAAGCCTTCGCGGAACTTGACGCCCAGGTGGTTGGCCAGTTCCAGGGCCGCGGTACGGCTGGTGTCCGGAATCGGGATGACCACATCGATGTCGTGGTCCGGGCGCTCGCGCTGGATCTTCTCGGCCAGCTTCTCGCCCATGCGCAGGCGCGCCTTGTACACCGACACCCCGTCCATGATCGAGTCCGGGCGGGCCAGATAGACGTGCTCGAAGATGCACGGCTGCAGTTTCGGGCTTTCGGCGCACTGCTTGGTGTACAGCTGGCCTTCTTCGGTGATGTATACCGCTTCGCCCGGTGCCAGGTCGCGGATCAAGGTGAAGCCGAGCACGTCCAGGGCCACGCTTTCCGAGGCGATCATGTATTCCACGCCTTCGTCGGTGTGGCGCTGGCCGAACACCACCGGGCGAATGCCGTTGGGGTCACGGAAGCCGACGATACCGTAACCGGTGATCATCGCCACCACCGCATAACCGCCAACACAGCGGCTATGCACGTGGGACACCGCGGCAAACACGTCGTCTTCGGTCGGCTGCAGCTTGCCGCGCACCGCCAACTCATGGGCGAACACGTTCAGCAGCACTTCCGAGTCGGAGTTGGTGTTGACATGACGCAGGTCGGACTCGTAGATCTCTTTGGCCAACTGCTCGACGTTGGTCAGGTTGCCGTTGTGCGCCAGGGTGATGCCATACGGCGAGTTGACGTAGAACGGCTGGGCCTCGGCCGAGGTCGAGCTGCCCGCGGTCGGGTAGCGCACGTGGCCGATACCCATGTGGCCAACCAGGCGCTGCATGTGGCGCTGCTGGAAGACATCGCGCACCAGGCCATTATCCTTGCGCAGGAACAACCGGCCGTCGTGGCTGGTCACGATACCGGCAGCGTCCTGGCCGCGGTGCTGGAGGACCGTAAGCGCGTCATACAGCGCCTGATTGACGTTCGACTTACCGACGATACCGACGATGCCACACATGCGACGCAACCCCTACTTTGATGAAACTTGAGTGAATAGCGCTCAAGGCTTTGCGGGCCCGAGCAACTGTTCCTTGAACGGGAGATCAGCCGGAGTGCTGATCACACCACTGGACATCCACTGGCTGGTGAAACCCAGGATCAGGTTTTTCGACCAATCAGCGACCAATAGAAATTGTGGTATCAGGCGCGATTCCTGCCACCAGGTATCTTGTTGCACTGGCCCCAGGCTCAGCAGCCCAATGGCCACCACCACCAGCAAGGCCCCGCGCGCGGCGCCGAAGGCCATGCCGAGAAAACGATCGGTGCCGGACAGCCCGGTCACGCGAATCAGTTCGCCAACAAGGAAGTTGACCATGGCGCCCACCAGCAAGGTGGCGACGAAAAGAATGGCGCAGCCGGCGATGATGCGCATCGACGGGGTCTGGATATAGCTTTCAAGGTACACCGAGAGCGACCCGCCGAACATCCAGGCAACCGCCCCGGCAATGATCCAGATGAGCAGGGACAAGGCTTCCTTGACGAAGCCGCGCTTGAGACTGATCAGTGTGGAGACGGCGATGATCGCGATGATCGCCCAATCAACCCAGGTAAATGCCACGGTGCTGCCTGCAGACGTTTGAGGCGGCGCATTTTACCAGAGCGATGGGCCGGGAGTAAGCGGAATGTCAGGCCGATTAGCAGTGGCTCATTTACGGGCAAGCCCGTCAATGAGCCACAAGGCAACCCTTGAATCAACCGCGTTCCGGCTGGAAGCGCACCACGAAGCCCTTGAGGTTCTGCTGCCGGTTGATGGTGTCGCGCAGGCGCTCGGCCTCGGCACGCTCGATCAAAGGCCCGACATACACCCGGTTCATGCCTCCGGCCGAACGGATGTAGGCGTTGTAACCCTGGCTGCGCAGGGTTTTCTGCAAGCTTTCGGCACCTGCGCGGTTGGACAGGCTGGCCAGCTGGATCGACCAGCTCACCGGCAACCCGTTGGTATCGATCTTCGACGGTGCGCTGGCCGTCGCTGCCGGTGCGGGAGTGGCCGAGGCGCGGGTTTCAGCCTTGGGCGCGGGTGCCGGCGTTGCCACCGGCGCCTGTTGCCGAGGCTGAGCCTGCGTCTGCGGCGAGGGGCTGATTGGCTGGCTTGGCGTGGCGACCGGGGCACTGGACTCGTTGACCACCACCGGCGGTTGTTGAGGTTCCTCCGGCAGCGGCTGGGGCTCGGGCACCACAACCGGGTCCACCTTGACCTCCGGCAGGCTCGGCATGGCCGGTGCCTGCGGGGCTTCGACGCGTACCTGACGCATCTCGTCCTCGCGGGTGAACAGCATCGGCAGGAAGATCACCGCCAGCGCCACCAGCACCAACGCACCCACCATGCGCTGTTTCATCCCTTTATCCAGCACTGCCATCTACTCACCCCTCCAGGGCCTGCCGCTCCAGCCACTCCAGGGCCTGGGCGACACAGAAAAACGAACCGAACAACAGGATCTGGTCATCCGCCGTCGCCTGTGCGCACTGCGCCTGCAGAGCGGCTTCAACACTGGCATAAGACTTCACGGCGGCGCCAAGGTTCGTCAACGCGCCCGCCAGCTCGGCCGCCGGACGACTGCGGGGCGTGGCCAGCGGCGCAACTGCCCAATCGTCGACCAACCCCTGCAGCGGCGCGATGACGCCGTCCAGGTCCTTGTCGGCGAGCAGGCCGAAGACCGCCAGGCGACGGCCCTTGAGCTCACGCGCCGCCAAGCGGCGCGCCAGGTAGTCGGCCGCATGGGGGTTGTGCCCCACATCCAGCAGCAGCTCCACGGGCGTGCCTTGCCAGGCCACCACGCGACGATCCAGGCGCCCGGTAATACGGGTATCGAGCAATGCCTGGCACAACTGCCCGGCCTCCCATGGCAGGCCCATCAGCAGGTAGGCCTGCAAGGCCAGGGTGGCGTTTTCCATCGGCAGGTCGAGCAAGGGCAGGTCACGCAGCTCTACCAGCGCACCTTCAAGGGTCGTCCCCCGCCAGTGCCAGACACCGTCGGCGCTGACCAGGTCGAAGTCACGGCCCCGCAGGTACAAAGGCGCAGCCAACTCTCGGGCCTTGTCCAGCAGCGGCTGAGGAGGATCGAGGTCGCCACACAGCGCAGGCTTGCCCGGACGGAAGATACCGGCTTTCTCGAAGGCCACCTGCTCGCGGGTATCACCCAGGTAATCGACATGGTCGACGCCAATGCTGGTGACCAGCGCCAGGTCGGCATCGACCACGTTCACGGTATCCAGGCGGCCACCCAGGCCCACTTCCAGCACCACGGCATCCAGTTGCGACTGATAGAACAACCAGAACGCGGCCAGGGTGCCCATCTCGAAATAGGTCAGGGAAACCTCGCCGCGCGCCGCCTCCACGGCAGCGAACGCTTCGCACAGGCGCTCATCGCTGGCCTCCTGGCCGTCGATCAGCACCCGCTCGTTGTAGCGCAGCAAATGTGGCGAGCTGTACACGCCGACTCTGAGCCCCTGGGCACGCAGCATCGACGCCACGAAGGCGCAGGTCGAGCCCTTGCCATTGGTGCCGGTAACCGTTACCACACGCGGCGCCAGTTTGCCCAGCGCCAAGCGGGCAAGCACCTTTTGCGAGCGCTCCAGGCCCATGTCGATGGCCGAGGGGTGCAACTGCTCGAGGTAGGCGAGCCATTCGCCCAGGGTTCTTTCGTTCATCACGCGACCGCAGCCGCCTCACGTGCCTGCTCAGGCGTTTCCTGGCCAGTCATCTGCGCCAGCAAGCGAGCCAGGCGTGGGCGCAACTCGCCACGGGAAATGATCAGGTCGATGGCGCCGTGTTCCAGCAGGAACTCGCTGCGCTGGAAACCTTCAGGCAGTTTTTCACGCACGGTCTGCTCGATGACACGCGGGCCGGCAAAGCCGATCAGCGCCTTCGGTTCACCGACGATGACATCGCCAAGCATCGCCAGGCTGGCGGACACCCCGCCGTATACCGGGTCGGTCAGCACGGAGATGAACGGGATACCTTCTTCACGCAGACGCGCCAGCACCGCCGAGGTCTTGGCCATCTGCATCAGCGAAATCAGCGCTTCCTGCATACGCGCGCCACCGGAGGCCGAGAAACAGACCATCGGGCAGCGGTTTTCCAGGGCGTAGTTGGCGGCGCGCACAAAACGCTCGCCGACGATGGCACCCATGGAGCCCCCCATGAAGGAGAACTCGAAGGCGCTGACCACGATCGGCATGCCCATCAGGGTACCGCTCATGGAAATCAGTGCGTCCTTTTCGCCAGTCTGCTTCTGGGCCCCGGCCAGGCGGTCCTTGTACTTCTTGCCGTCTCGGAACTTCAAGCGGTCGACCGGTTCCAGGTCGGCGCCCAGTTCAGCACGGCCCTGCGCGTCGAGGAAGATGTCGATGCGCGCCCGCGCACCGATGCGCATGTGGTGGTTGCACTTGGGGCAGACATCCAGGGTCTTTTCCAGCTCCGGACGATACAGCACGGCCTCGCAGGCCGGGCACTTGTGCCACAGGCCTTCTGGCACCGAGCTCTTCTTCACCTCGGAACGCATGATCGAAGGGATCAGTTTGTCGACTAACCAGTTGCTCATGCTTTATTTCTCCAGTATTGGCGGGCGGGGACCGGTCTGGCCGGCCATGCCCTGCCCTTTGAGCTCAAATTCTTCTATGAAACGATGACGAATCGGCCACAGGGGCTGCCTGCGTACCGCGCCGTCTTCAATGTGTTCTCTGGCCGCCGGGCATGCCAGCGTGCCGCCCCGCAGGGCTGCGATAGCTATGGACGATGGCGCGCAGCCAGCCGTCACATCTGGCATCACGCCTGTTTCACCGCGCGCATGAAGGCTTCGATCTTCGCCGCATCCTTGATGCCCTTGGCCTGCTCCACCCCCCCGCTGACATCCACCGCGTACGGCCGCACCTGGGCAATGGCCTGGCCGACATTGGCTGCGGACAACCCGCCCGCGAGGATGATCGGCTTGCTCAGCCGTGCCGGTACCAGTGACCAGTCGAACGCCTCACCCGTTCCACCCGGAACGCCGGCAACGTAGGTGTCGAGCAGCATGCCACGGGCCCCGGAATACCGCTGGCAAGCAGCCTCGATATCGTCCCCCGGGCGCACCCGCAGCGCCTTGATCCAGGGCCGGTGATAACCTTCGCAATCGGCCGGCGTTTCGTCGCCGTGGAACTGTAGCAGGTCCAGCGGCACGACCTCGAGGATCTCGTTCAGCTCGCAACGCGAGGCGTTGACGAACAGGCCCACGGTGGTCACGAACGGTGGCAGCTCGGCAATGATCGCCCGCGCCTGGCGTACGTCAACGGCACGCGGGCTCTTGGCATAGAAGACAAAACCGATGGCATCAGCCCCCGCCTCGGCGGCGGCTAGCGCGTCTTCGATGCGGGTAATCCCGCAGATCTTGCTGCGAACGTTGCTCATGAACGACGAACCCTGCTGTTGTGCTGAAGGAGCGGGTGAAAGGCCCGATGGTAGCAAATGACTTTTCGCCCGTCAGTCTGCCAGTGCCTCATAGCCGCTGAGAAAGTGTGGGCCAATGTAACGCTGCGGCAGCTGGAATGCCTCCGGGTATTCCACCTGCACCAAGTACAGGCCATAGGGATGGGCGGTCACGCCCCCCTCGCGGCGGTTGCGGCTTTCCAGTACTTCGCGGGCCCAGGCCACGGGGCGCTCGCCCGCACCGATGGTCATCAGCACCCCGGCAATGTTGCGCACCATGTGATGCAGGAAGGCCGTGGCACGTACATCCAGCACGATCATCCGGCCATGGCGGGTCACGCGCAGATGGTGGATATGCTTGATCGGCGACTTGGCCTGGCACTGGCTGGCACGGAAGGCGCTGAAGTCGTGGGTGCCGAGCAGGAACTGCGCTGCCTCGGCCATGCGCTCGACATCCAGCGGGCGGTGGTTCCAGGTGACCTCCTCGGCCAGGTGTGCCGGGCGGATCGGGTCGTTGTAGATGACATAGCGGTAACGCCGAGCGGTGGCCTTGAAGCGGGCATGGAAGTCCGCTGGCATTGGCCGCGACCACACCACGCTGATGTCGTGGGGCAGGTTGAAGTTACTGCCCAGCGTCCAGGCGCGCTCGTCACGCACCGCCTGGGTGTCGAAGTGCACGATCTGGCCGCAGCCATGCACGCCGGCATCGGTGCGCCCGGCACAGACCACGCTGATCGGCTCGTTGGCCACCTTCGACAACGCTTGCTCCAGCGCCTGCTGGACACTCGGCACACCGCTGGCCTGGCGCTGCCAGCCGCGGTAGCGCGAGCCTTTGTATTCCACGCCCAGGGCGATACGGGTGTAGCCTTCGGCGGCGGCTTCGGTGGCGGCGGTGTCGATGATGTCCAAGAGCGTGAAACCTGTGGGGTATACGGAATGGCGGAGATTATAACGACAACGGCAGCCTTGTTGGGCTGCCGTTGGGTTCGCACTTGCTTGGCCGGCCCCTTCGCAGGTTGCCTACATGAAGGCCGGCACAGACAACCTCAGATCAGCCGGGACAGCATGTCCTCGGCTTCCTGACGCTGAGTATCGTCACCATCCTTGACCACTTCGTCGAGGATGTCGCGGGCGCCCTGGTGGTCACCCATGTCGATATAGGCACGCGCCAGGTCGAGCTTGGTCGCCACTTCGTCGCTGCCGGAGAAGAAGTCGAAGTCCAGATCGTCCAGCGGCTCCGGCTCCTGAGCGGCGTCCGCAGCGGTGAAGTGCGGCTCCAGCGACGGCGACTCAAGGCTTTGCGACAGTTTGTCGAGTTCGGCGTTGACGTCGTTCAGCTCTGAGGCAAAGCTTTTGGCGGCCGGCGATTCGTCATCCAGCGACAATGACAGATCGAAGTCTTCAGGCAGCTCAAGTTCCGAGATCGGGTCGAACTCCGGGATGGCGTCGAAGGCTGCCAGCTCGGCGGCAACGTCCACAGGAGGTTCGTCCACAGCATCCGCTGCGGTGGGCTCGGCGATATCCAGATCGAAGTCGGCCAGGTCGTCAACGTTCTGCGGTTCGGCATGGGCCTGGGCCAGCAACGTTTCGAAATCGTCATCGGCATCGGTTGGCGACTCGGCCGCCGGTGCAACGGGCTCAGCGTCTTCCTGCAGCTCGGCCAACGCGGCTTCATCCAACACTGGCGGCTCGAGTGTGTCGTCCAACGGCAGGTCATCACCCAGGCTCAGGTCGAAGGCACTGTCGAAATCGTTGTCATCGAGAACTGACGCTTCGCCAGCTTCGTCGGCGGCAGGCTCGATGACCGGCTCAGGCGCCACCTCAGGCTCAGGGTCAGACGCTGCTTCTGGCTCGGGCTCCACAACCGCTTGCACGGCTGGATCGGCCTCTGACTCCACCGCAGCAGGGTCCTGGGGTGCGTCCTGCAGCAGGTCGTGTACGTACTGTTGATCCAGCTCGGCGGCCAACGCTGCAGCACCCAGGCCTGCAGCCGCAAGGCCGAGCATGGCGGGGTAGCGTTCCTTGAGCCCGTTGACCTGGGCGATATTGTCATCATTGCCTGGCAGCTTGCGTTCCTGCTCGACGAAGGCGCTGTGGTCGCCTTGGCGGGCATAGACTTCCATCAGTTTCAGGCGCAGGCCATCATGCTCAGGCTGCGCCGCCACTGCAGTCTCCAGCAGATCGGCAGCATGGTTCAGGCGACCGCGCGCCAGGCTTTGCTCCACCTCGGCCAGCAGTTCGGCGTTCGGGTCTTGCACAGGTGCAGGCTCTGCAACCGGCGCCGCGGGTGTGGGAGTGGTGGGTTTTTCCGCGGCCACGGCCGCTGCAGCGGAAGCGGCCACCACGGCCGGCGACAGGGTAACGGTAGGTGATGCAACCTCCAGCTCGTCGAAGCTGCTTGGCGGCAGGTCAAGGTCTGGGCCAGGCGCGCTCTCCTCAGCCAGCGCCCGCGCCATGCGCAGGTGCTTTTCGGCTTCCTGCTGGGCCTTGCGCTTGCGCGCCAGCAGCAACAGCAAAAGCAGCAGCACGAGGAATGCAGAACCTGCGATCAGGCCAAGCAAAAGCGGGTTACCCAACACCTGGTCAAGGGCACCTGGCTGCTCGGCGGCAGGTGCAGGCTCATTGGCAGGTGCTGCCTCTGGTGCGGTATCGACGGCCGCAGGCGCTGGCTGCACGACAGGCTCGGCTGGAGCGGCCTGGGCATCTGCAGCGGGCTGCGCCGGCTCACCCGGCAACGCTGCGGGCGGGGTTGCGCCTTCGGCACCCTGCGCCTCCAGGCGGGCCAGCTGGTCATTCTTGAGCTGGATGAGGCGCTGCAGTTTGTCCAACTGGCTCTGCAGGTCGCTCATCCGGCTTTTGAGTTCTTCGTTGTCACGACGGCTGGTGTCCAGGCTCTCCTGGGCGACGGCCAGCTTGTCGTTGATTGCCTTGGCTGTGCCGGCACCCGCCTGGTTGCCCGGGCTGACCAGGCGCAGGTTATCGCCCTGGGCGATACGCTCGGGCGCAGCGTCGGCAGCACCGCGGCGGGTGGCATCGAGCTGGCGGGCACGCGGACCCAGGCGGCGGCCTTCACGCCATGCCGCATACTGCTCGGCCACTTCGCGGTTGGCTTCGCCCTGGGGAATGCTCTGGATCTGCTGCTGATCGGGCAGGCGCAACACCTGGCCTACTTTCAGCTGGTTGATGTTGTTACCGATGAAGGCATCCGGGTTCAGCGCCTGGATGGCGATCATGGTCTGCTGCACCGAGCCACCGCCCTGGGTGTTGCGCGCCGCAATCTGCCACAAGGTATCGCGGCGCTTGGTGGTATAGCTGCCGGCACTGCTCACCGCCGGGGCGACATTCGCTGCGGCTGGCTGCTGGCCCTGGGCCTTGGCCTGGTCGAGCAGCACACTGTAGTCACGCAGCAGGCGGCCCTGGGGCCACATCACCTGAACCAGGAACTTGACCACCGTACCTGGCAGCGGCTGGCTGGAGGTGACCCGCAGCACGCTCCTGCCGTTGGGGTTGATCACCGGCGTGAAGGTCAGGTCTTCGAGATAAGTCGGATACGCCACCCCGGCTTTGCTGAACTCTTCCGGCGGCGCCAGGCTCGGCGCTACTTCGGCAGCGGTGAGGTCGCGCACATCGAGCAATTCGATCTCGGCGTCCAGCGGCTGGTTCTGCGCTGACTTGAGCGTCAGCTCACCCAACCCCAGGGCATTCGCCATGCCAGACGACAGCGCCGACGCTGCCGCCATGGCCAGAACCAGTTTGCGAATTCGAAGCATGACCTCTTCCCTTGTATGAATCGTCCCGAAAACCCGCACATGGCGTGGGACAAAAGTGCTCGCCAGTATCTTTTACGCCATGTGTTTAATCAACAATTGCGCCACCTGCACAGCGTTGAGCGCGGCGCCTTTGCGCAGGTTGTCGGTGGTCAGCCAGAGGTTGAGCTGCTGGTTTTCGTCGACACCATGGCGTACACGACCAACATAGACCACGTCTTGCCCTACTGCGTCACCGACCGGGGTCGGATAATCGTCGCGTTCCACCAACTCAACGCTGTCTGCGCCCTCGAGCGCGTCATTGACTGCGCCCAGGTCGACCGGCCTACGGCTTTGCAGGGCCACACTGAAGCTATCGCCGAAAAACACCGGGACTTGAACGCAGGTCACGGAAATCTTGAGTTCTGGCAGGCCCAACAGCACCCGCAATTCGTTGACTAGGCGGTGTTCCAGCAGCGTATGGCCCTGTTCGTCGGCAGCCCCGACCTGGGCCAACAGGTTAAATGCCATCTGGCGGTCGAAGAACTGCGGCTCGAGCGGACGGGCATTGAGCAGTTCGGCGGTTTGGCGGGCCAGTTCGTTCACCGCCTCTCGGCCTTGGGCGGATACCGCCAATGCGGCCATGACTTGCACCCGTTCGATGTCGAGCTGGCCCTTGAGGGGCGCCAGGGCGACAGCCAGGGCGACGGCTGCGCAGCTGGGGCTGGCGATGCGCGCGGGCAATGTGAGGTTGGCAATGCTGTGGGCGTTGGCTTCGGGCACTACGGCGAGGGCATCGTCAAGGCCGCCGGAGAGGTCGATGACCGTGCAACCTGCCTGCTGGGCCTTGCTGGCGAAGCTGCGGCTGACGGCGGGGCTGGCGGCGAAGAAGGCGAGCTTGACTTGGGTGAAGTCGAAGCTGTCCACTTCGCGCACCTTGATCTTCTTGCCGGCAAACATGACGCTGCTGCCCGCCGACTCCATGCTGGCCAGCAGGTGCAGTGTCGCGACCGGGAAGTCCAGCTCTTCGAGGATCTGTACGAGGGTTTCACCGACGCTACCGGTGGCGCCGACGACGGCGATATCCAGGGGTTGGGTCATGTCAGGGATCCTTTTGCTGAAACGGCGGGGGCGGCACTTTACTTGGATTGTAGAGTTTTGTCTGTGCCCCCCAAAGCGGATGATCTTGCTCTTGCTCTTGCTCTTGCTCTTGCTCTTGCTCTTGCTCTTGCTCTTGCTCTTGCTCTTGCTCTTGCTCTTGCTCTTGCTCTTGCTTCTAAGCGCGCGGTAGCTCAGGCAACACAGGATGCGACTTCAGGAGGCCGAACGCAGGCCTTGCGGAGGGAGGTGACGGGCATGGATGCCCGTCAAGCGCTGGGCCCCAGGAGGGGGCCTGCAGCGCGGTCCTCCCGGGAGCAAGGCCGGAGTGAGGGAACCCCGAAGCGCAGCGTAGGGGCCGGATGATGGGAGCCAACGGTTTTTGGTTCCTTTTTGCCACGACAAAAAGGGACCCGCCGTAAGGGCGGAAAGGTGATTCCGCGTCGCCATCGCAAATGGATATTCTCGCTGGGGAACTACCCTCACGATTTGTTTGGCTTTTTGCCTTTTGGCTTTGAAAACCTGGCTGAAATTCATTTGCCATGGTGGCGCCACTTCACCTTTTCGCCTTTACGGCGACCTACTTTTTGACTGGGCAAAAAGTAGGCAAAAACCCCGGCTCCCATCATCCGGCCCCTACGCTACGCTCCGGGGTCCCCTCGCTCCGGCCTTGCTCCCGGGAGGACCGCGCTGCAGGCCCCCTCCTGGGGCCCAGCGCTTGACGGGCATCCATGCCCGTCACCTCCCTCCGCAAGACCTGCGCTCGGCCTCCTGAAGTCGCACTCAGCGTCGCCTGGACCCTCGCGCGCTTAGAAGCAAGAGCAAGAGCAGAGCAGAGCAGAGCAGAGCAAGAGCGAACGCGGAAGCAAATGCATAAAAAAACCCGCGCTGTTGCCAGCGCGGGTTTTTAGCTACTGCAGAGCGATCAACGCTCCAACAGAATACGCAGCATACGGCGCAGCGGCTCCGCAGCGCCCCACAACAGCTGGTCGCCAACGGTGAACGCACCCAGGTACTGGGAACCCATGTTCAGCTTGCGCAGGCGCCCCACTGGAATGTTCAGGGTGCCGGTGACGTGGGTCGGGCTCAGCTCCTGCATGCTGATTTCGCGCTGGTTCGGCACCAGCTTCACCCATGGGTTGTGCTGGCTGATCATGCCTTCGATATCGGCCAGCGGCACATCCTTGTTCAGCTTGATGGTCAGCGCCTGGCTGTGGCAGCGCATAGCGCCGATACGCACGCAGATGCCATCGACCGGGATTGGGCTCTTGAAGCGGCCGAGGATCTTGTTGGTTTCGGCCTGAGCCTTCCACTCTTCACGGCTCTGACCGTTCGGCAGTTCCTTGTCAATCCACGGGATCAGGCTACCCGCCAGCGGCACGCCGAAGTTCTCGGTCGGGTAGGCCTCGCTGCGCATGGCCTCAGCCACCTTGCGGTCGATGTCGAGGATAGCGCTGGCCGGGTTGGCCAGGTCATCCGCTACGGCAGCGTGGGTAGCCCCCATCTGCTTGATCAGCTCGCGCATGTTCTGCGCGCCGGCACCGGAAGCCGCCTGGTAGGTCATGGCGCTCATCCACTCGACCAGGCCCGCCTCGAACAGGCCGCCCAGGCCCATCAGCATCAGGCTGACAGTGCAGTTGCCACCGATGTAGTTCTTGGTACCGGCATCGAGTTGCTGGTCGATTACCTTGCGGTTGACCGGGTCGAGCACGATCACCGCATCGTCCTGCATGCGCAGGGACGAGGCGGCGTCGATCCAGTACCCCTGCCAACCGGCTTCGCGCAGCTTGGGGAAGACCTCGTTGGTGTAGTCGCCACCCTGGCAGGTCAAGATCACGTCGAGGGTCTTGAGTTCTTCAATCGAATAAGCGTCCTTGAGCGGAGCAATATCCTTGCCCACGTTCGGGCCCTGGCCACCGACATTGGAGGTGGTGAAGAACACCGGCTCGATAAGGTCGAAGTCCTGCTCCTCCAGCATCCGCTGCATGAGCACGGAACCGACCATACCGCGCCAACCGATCAGACCTACACGTTTCATCGCAACTACACCTTTGCTAAAAGTGGGCCGCCACCGACCAAAAACGGTGGCGGGCCAGAGAGATTACAGATTCCGCAGCGCTGCGACTACTGCGTCGCCCATTTCCTGTGTACCGACCTTGCTGCAACCGGCCGACCAGATGTCGCCGGTGCGCAGGCCCTGGTCCAGCACCAGGCTGACTGCCCGCTCGATGGCCTCAGCAGCAGCCTGCTGGTTGAAGCTGTAACGCAGCATCATCGAGACCGACAGAATGGTCGCCAGCGGGTTGGCGATGCCCTGGCCTGCGATGTCTGGCGCCGAGCCATGGCAAGGTTCGTACATGCCCTTGTTGTCGGCATCCAGCGACGCCGAAGGCAGCATGCCGATGGAACCGGTCAGCATGGAAGCTTCATCCGACAGAATGTCACCGAACATGTTGTCGGTCACGACCACGTCGAACTGCTTGGGCGCACGCACCAGCTGCATGGCGGCATTGTCGACGTACATATGGCTCAGCTCGACATCCGGATAGTCCTTGGCCACGTCCTCGACCACCTCACGCCACAGCTGGCTGGAAGCCAGGACGTTGGCCTTGTCGACCGAGCACAGCTTCTTGCCCCGCACCCGCGCCATGTCAAAGCCGACACGGGCGATACGGCGCACTTCGCTTTCGCTGTAAGGCAGGGTGTCGTAAGCCTGGCGCTCGCCGCCTTCGAGTTCACGCTGGCCACGCGGTGCACCGAAATAGATGCCGCCAGTCAGCTCACGTACGATGAGGATGTCCAGGCCTGAGACGATTTCCGGTTTGAGCGAAGAGGCATCGGCCAGCTGTGGGTAAAGAATGGCCGGGCGCAGGTTGGCGAACAGACCCAGTTGCGAGCGGATTTTCAGCAAACCACGCTCAGGGCGGATGTCACGCTCGATCTTGTCCCATTTAGGGCCGCCCACGGCGCCCAGCAGCACGGCATCGGCCTTGCGCGCACGCTCCAGGGTCTCGTCGGCCAGGGGCACACCGTGCTTGTCGATGGCCGCGCCGCCGATCACGTCGTGCTCAAGGCTGAAACCGAGCTGGAACTTGTCATTGGCCAGCTCCAGCACCTTGACCGCCTCGGCCATGATTTCCGGGCCGATGCCATCACCTGGGAGAATCAGAATCTGCTTGCTCATGCTTTCCTCTATCCATTCAAGCGGCGCGACCGGCTCGGCCGCACCGTAAAAAACTCAGCGCTCGGCCCACAGCACGATGACATCAGTGCTGAACGAGCCATCGGCTTCAATCTGGTAATACTGCCGCACTTCCTCGCCCATGGCCTGCTGCAGTTGGCGGATGGCCACACGCAACGGCTCGGGGGTGCGCATGCGTTCTACCCACGACGCCCATTCCAGGCGCAGGCGCTGGCGCGAGTGGCTGCGCACATGCAGGCCCGCTTCGCTGACCAGGCGTTGCCACTGGGCAGCAGAATAATCGCGCACATGGCTGGTGTCGCGCAGCACTTCCACCGACTGCAGGTAGGTGTCGAGCAGTGGGCTGCCTGGCGACATGACGTCGATGAACGCCGCTACCCCGCCGGGCTTGAGCACCCGACGTACTTCACGCAACGCAAGGCCCACATCGCTCCAATGGTGCGCCGAATAGCGGCTGAAGACGAAGTCGAACGAAGCATCGGCGAACGGCAAGCGTTCGGCGGCGCCATGGGCGGTCTTGACGTTGCCCAGCCCGCGTTCGGCGGCGGCACTGGCGACCACGTCGAGCATCGACTGCGACAGGTCGTAGGCAACCACTTCGGCGACCAAGGGCGCGACATGGAAGCTGACGTGACCGGCACCACAGCCCAGGTCCAGTACGCGGGCTGCGCCCTGCCCTGCCAGCTCGGCCTGCAGCAGCGCAAATTCACTGCCTTGGGCATGCACGGCGCTGCTGAGGTAGGCGCTGGCCTGTTCGCCGAACTGGCGCTGGACAACATCGGTGTGGGAGGTGCTGGTCATGGGATGTTCCTTCTGGTTTCAGGTTGCCTGTACTGCCGATATCGCCGGCAAACCGGCCCTCACAGGGACTCCACAGATTCAAAAGACCTGTGCAGCCCCTGCAGGAGCCGGCTTGCCAGCGATGAGGCCAGCCAACCCAACTGCATCAATCAGGCATCACGGAACAGCCAAGGCTGGCCGGCACGGTGCTTGCCTTCGAAGGCCTTGATCGCATCGCTGTCCTGCAGGGTCAGGCCGATATCATCGAGGCCATTGAGCAGGCAATGCTTGCGGAACGCATCGATCTCGAAGTGCAGCACCTTGCCATCCGGGCGGGTCACCGCCTGCGCCTGCAGGTCGATGGTCAGCTGGTAGCCTGGGTTGGCTTCGACCTGCTTGAACAGTTCGTCGACTTCCTCATCGCTCAAGATGATCGGCAGCAGGCCGTTCTTGAAGCTGTTGTTGAAGAAGATGTCAGCGAAGCTCGGGGCGATCACGCTGCGGAAGCCGTATTCGTCCAGCGCCCACGGGGCGTGCTCACGGCTCGAGCCGCAACCGAAGTTCTCCCGCGCCAGCAATACGCTGGCCCCCTGATAGCGTTCGTGGTTGAGCACGAACTCCTTGTTCAACGGGCGCTTGCTGTTGTCCTGGTAAGGCTGGCCCACATCCAGATAGCGCCATTCATCGAACAGGTTGGGGCCGAAGCCGGTCCGTTTGATCGACTTGAGAAACTGCTTGGGGATGATCTGGTCGGTGTCGACGTTGGCACGGTCCAACGGGGCGACAAGACCGGTGTGCTGGGTAAAGGCTTTCATGCTGCGCTCCCTTGGATCAACTCGCGGACATCGATGAAGTGGCCGGTCACCGCGGCGGCGGCGGCCATGGCCGGGCTGACCAGGTGGGTACGACCACCGGCACCCTGACGGCCTTCGAAGTTGCGGTTGGACGTGGACGCGCAATGCTCGCCGCTTTCCAGGCGGTCCGGGTTCATCGCCAGGCACATCGAGCAGCCAGGCTCGCGCCATTCGAAGCCAGCTTCGAGGAAGATCTTGTCCAGGCCTTCACGCTCGGCCTGGGCCTTGACCAGCCCGGAGCCTGGCACCACCAGCGCCTGCTTGACGTTGGCAGCGACCTTGCGGCCCTTGGCAATCTCGGCGGCGGCGCGCAGGTCTTCGATGCGCGAGTTGGTGCACGAACCAATGAAGACGCGGTCGAGCTTGATGTCAGTGATCGCCTGGTTGGCAGCGAGCCCCATGTACTTGAGGGCACGCTCGATCGAGCCACGCTTGATCAGATCGGGCTCGGCGGCCGGGTCCGGCACGCGCTGGTCGACGGCCAGAACCATCTCGGGCGAAGTGCCCCAACTGACCTGTGGTTTGATCTGTGCGGCGTCCAACTCGACCACGGTGTCGAACACGGCGTCGGCATCCGAGACCAAGCCTTTCCAGGCCTGCGCCGCCTGCGTCCACTGCTCGCCCTTGGGCGCATAGGGGCGGCCTTCGACGTAAGCGATGGTGGTATCGTCGACCGCCACCAGGCCTACCCGGGCGCCCGCTTCAATGGACATGTTGCAGATGGTCATGCGGCCTTCCATCGACAACTCACGGATGGCGTTGCCGGCGAACTCCATGGCGTGGCCATTGCCACCTGCGGTGCCGATCTTGCCGATCACGGCAAGCACGATGTCCTTGGCAGTGACGCCTGCGGGCAATTGGCCCTCGACGCGCACCAGCATGTTCTTCATCTTCTTGGCAACCAGGCACTGGGTGGCGAGCACGTGCTCGACCTCGGAGGTGCCAATGCCGTGGGCCAAGGCACCGAAGGCGCCGTGGGTGGAAGTGTGCGAATCGCCGCAGACCACGGTCATGCCTGGCAAGGTGGCGCCCTGCTCCGGGCTGATGACGTGGACGATGCCCTGGCGCTCGTCGTTCATCTTGAATTCGACGATGCCATATTCGTCACAGTTCTCATCGAGGGTCTGCACCTGCAGGCGCGACACCTGGTCGGCGATGGCTTCGATACCGCCTTTACGCTCTGGCGTGGTCGGCACGTTGTGGTCGGGCGTGGCGATGTTGGTATCGATGCGCCATGGCTTGCGGTTGGCCAGGCGCAGGCCTTCGAAGGCCTGTGGCGAGGTCACTTCGTGGATGATATGGCGGTCGATGTAGATCAAGGACGAGCCGTCATCACGGCGCTTGACCTCATGGGCTTCCCAGAGTTTGTCGTAGAGCGTTTTGCCAGCCATCAGACTGTTCCTCATCAGCGTCTTTCTATGCCAAAGACCCCTTGGCTTGTACGGACGATGCTATGGCGATAGATTGAATAACTCAAATTCATAATTTTCATGCTTTGCATAACCATCAGGAATCCGAGAAATGGACCTGGCCAATCTCAGTGCTTTTATCGCCATCGCCGAAGCCGGGAGCTTCTCCAGGGCAGGCGAGCGCCTGCACCTGACCCAGCCGGCAATCAGCAAACGCATCGCGGGCCTTGAGCAGCAGCTTGATGTGCGCCTGTTCGACCGCCTGGGCCGCGAGGTAACCCTGACCGAAGCTGGCCGGGCCCTATTGCCACGTGCCTACCAGATTCTCAACGTACTCGATGATACCCGACGTGCGCTGACGAATCTGACCGGAGAGGTCAGCGGTCGCCTGACCCTCGCCACCAGCCACCACATCGGGCTGCACCGCCTGCCCCCGCTGTTGCG
Organism: Pseudomonas ceruminis; assembly: GCF_021602025.1. Lineage (GTDB taxonomy): Bacteria > Pseudomonadota > Gammaproteobacteria > Pseudomonadales > Pseudomonadaceae > Aquipseudomonas > Aquipseudomonas ceruminis. The sequence goes on along the minus strand of NZ_BQHW01000023.1, from coordinate 81,481 downwards.
GGCCTTCACCCGTCAGTATCCAGCTGTTGCATTGGATATTCAGTTCATGGATTCAGAAGCAGCCTACGACGAGATTCTCCACGGGCGCGCCGAAATTGCGGTCATCACCCTCGCGCCCGAGCCCCATCACCTGGTCAAGGCGGTGCCGGTATGGGTCGATGCCCTGGATTTCGTCGCTGCCCCTGAACACCCACTGGCCAACAATGCCCAGGTCAGCCTCGCCGACGTGGCACGCCATCCAGCGGTATTTCCGGGCGGCAACACTTTCACCCACCATATCGTCCAACGGCTGTTCGAAAGCCAGGGCCTGGCCCCCAATATCGCCATGAGCACCAACTACCTGGAAACCATCAAAATGATGGTTTCCATCGGCCTGGCCTGGAGCGTACTGCCCCGCACGATGCTCGACCATCAGGTCGCACCGATCGCTTTGCCCGGCATACACCTGTCGCGCCAGCTAGGCTACATACTGCATACGGAGCGAACGCTATCGAACGCGGCGAGGGCCTTCATGGCCCTGCTCGACAGCCACGCAGGGTCCGCCTGACCGGTCGTCAGCCCGGCACTTCCACTCAAGGACGCGTCAACCGCCAAAGGTCTGGTACCAATGCCCAAATCAGCAAAACGCTTTCCGCGCCTGCCGCGCATTCCCGCTGCTGACCCTCAGGAGTCGGAGCAAGCCTGGCAGAACGCCCCGCAACTGCTGGCCGCGCTCAATGGCGCCCGCCTGGGTGCATGGCTATGGGATATCGAAAGCGGACGGGTCAGTTGGTCCCGCGGCACCCAGGCACTGTTCGGCTTCGATCCGCACCGGCCTCTGCCCAACGACATTGACTACCTCGACCTGCTGCCAGAAGAAGATCGCGCCCGTACCCGCCAGTTGTTTCAGGCTGTGGTCAATGGCGAGCCTGCAGAGAAGGCCATGCGCCATCGCATCCGCTGGCAAGACGGCAGTCTGCACTGGCTGGAAATCAACGGCAGCCTGACCCACGACCGCCTTGGTCGGCCGCAGATGATCGGGGTAATCCGCGAAATTACCCGCCAACGCGAACGAGAGACGGCGCTGATCAATTCGGAAAAGCGCTTTGCGACCCTGTTTCACCTGAGCCCCAACGCCATCCTGCTCACCCGTCGCCACGACGGCATGATCTTCGAGGTCAACCAACATTTCGAAGACATGTTCGGCTGGCCCGGGGACCAGGTGATTGGCAAGACCAGCCTGGAGCTTGGCCTATGGGTGAACCCCGAGCAGCGCCACCTGGTACTGGACTCGACCCGCGCCAGCGGTGGCCCGGTGATCATGGAGGTGCAGTTCCGGGCCAGCAGCGGCAACGTCCACGACGGCATCTTGTGTACCCAAGGCATCGAGCTCGAAGGCGTGACCTTTCTGCTCAGCACTTTCGTCGACACTTCCGAGCGCAAGCGCGCCGAGCAGGCGCTCAAGGACAGCCAGGAGCGCCTTGACCTGGCCTTGGATTCGGCGCAGTTAGGCACCTGGGACTGGCACATCCCCAGCGGCATGCTCTACGGCTCAGCCCGTGCGGCGCAATTGCACGGGCTGGACCCGATACCGTTTCATGAATCGTTCGATGCGTTCTTCGAGGGAGTCCCCGAACAAGAGCGCGATGCGATGCGCCAGGCCTATCGCAGCCTGCGCGAAGGCCCGGCAGGCAACTACCAGATCACCTACCGAGTGCAACTGGAAAACGGTGCTTCGCGCTACATCGAAAGCCGCGCGCGCCTGTACCGTGACGAACGGGGCAACCCCCTGCGCATGGCCGGCACGTTGCTTGACATTACCGAGCAGGTGGAGCGCGAACAGCGCCTGAGCGCCTCGGAGGAAAAATTCGCCAGCCTGTTCCAGGTCAGTCCCGATCCGATCTGTGTGACCCGTCAGGACACTGGCCAGTTCATCGAGATCAACCCGGCCTTCACCCAGACGTTCGGCTGGAGCGCAGAGCAGGTGATTGGCCGCAGCGCCGAGGAAATCGGCCTGTGGGCCGAATCGATCGAGCGCGCCAAGCGCATAGAACGCGTCATCCGCGAACAGGCGCTGAGCAATGTCGCGGTGGTGGTCAACCACCGCAACGGCTCGCCCTTGACGTGCGTGATCTCCAGCCGCCTGATCAGCGTCGACGACCAGCCCTGCAGTGTCACCACGCTGCGCGACATCACCCAGCAACAACGCGCCGAGGCAGCACTCAAATCCAGCGAAGAGAAGTTCGCCAAGGCCTTCCACTCCAGCCCTGATGCCATCACCATCACCGAGCGCCGCAGCGGCCGCTATCTGGAGGTCAACGACGGCTTCTGCCGGTTGACCGGCTACAGCGCCAGCGAGGTGGTGGGCCGCAGTGTCTTCGAGCTGGGTATCTGGGCCGACGACAAACAGCGCAGCGCCCTGCTCAACGAGCTCAAGGAGCGTGGCCGAGTACACCACCGGGAGATGCTAGGGCGCAACAAGCGTGGAGACATCCTTACCGTGGAAGTGTCGGTGGAGCCGATCAGCCTCAACGAGGTCGATTGCCTGCTGCTCACCGCCCGCGATGTCAGCCAGTTGAAGAACGCCCAGGCGCAGATACGTCACCTCGCCTACCACGACCCGCTGACCAACCTGCCCAACCGTGCCCTGCTGATGGACCGCCTCAGCCAGCAGATCGCGCTGCTGCGACGGCACAACCTGCGCGGCGCCCTGCTGTTCCTCGACCTTGACCACTTCAAGCACATCAATGACTCACTGGGGCACCCGGTGGGCGACACCGTACTGAAGATCATCACCGCACGGCTGGAAGCCAGCGTACGCCTGGAGGACACCGTGGCGAGGCTGGGCGGCGACGAGTTCGTGGTGCTGATCAGCGGCCTGGAAGGCAGTCGTGAAGCGGTAGAAAACAAGGTTCGTGAGCTGGCCGACACCCTACGCGAGTTGCTGGCCGAGCCCATGTCGTTGGACGGCCAGCGCCTGCAGGTCACCCCCAGCATTGGCGTGGCGCTGATCCCCGACCACGGCGCCACCCCGGCCGACCTGCTCAAGCGGGCCGATATCGCCCTCTATCGGGCCAAGGATTCAGGGCGCAATACCACTCAGCTGTTCCATACCACCATGCAAAAAGCCGCCAGCGAACGCCTACGCATGGAAAGCGACCTGCGCCTGGCGCTGGCCCGAGGCGAGCTGGCGTTGCATTTTCAACCGCAGGTGGATGCCCGCGACAACCGCATCGTCGGTGCCGAGGTGCTGCTGCGCTGGCACCACCCGCAATTGGGCCAGCAGGCGCCGTCGCAGTTCATTCAGGTCCTTGAAGAAAGCGGCCTGATTCTTGAGGTGGGTAGCTGGATTCTTGATGAAGCCTGCGATGCCTGCGCGCGCATGCTTGAGGATGGGTTGATCGACGCTGATGATTTCAGCCTGTGCGTGAACATCAGCCCGCGCCAGTTCCGTCAGAACGACTTCGTCGAACGGGTGCTGCGCAGCCTGGACGATTACCGCTTGCCACGGCAGATCCTCAAGCTGGAGATCACTGAGGGCATTGTGATCCAGAACCTTGAAGACACCATCAGCAAGATGCGCGAACTCAAACGTTACGGCGTGAGCTTCGCGATGGATGATTTCGGCACCGGGTATTCGTCACTGACCTACCTCAAACGCTTGCCGGTGGATGCACTGAAGATCGACCAGACGTTCGTCCGCGACGCACCCGACGACCCCAACGACGCCGAGATCGTCCGCGCCATCGTGGCCATGGCACGCAGCCTGGACCTGGCGGTGATTGCCGAGGGTGTGGAGTTGACCGAGCAACTGGCGTTTCTCGAGCGGCTGGGTTGCCACCTGTATCAGGGCTACCTGCACAGCAGGCCGCTGCCCTTGCAGGCGTTTCGGCAGATGCTGATGGAAGCGCCCGCCGATTACTGACGCTGCTGCAACGAAGAAAGGGCACCCGAAGGTGCCCTTTCGTTCATTCGCCGAACTTAGTTCAGCGCAGGCTGCTCGCCATTGATCGGGATACGCTTGGCCTTGGCGTCTTCAGGCACGATGCGCAGCAGATCGATGCTGAGCAGGCCGTTGGCCAGGCCGGCGGATTTGACCTCGATATGGTCAGCCAGGCGGAACGACAGCTTGAAGGCACGCTGGGCGATGCCCTGGTGCAGGTAGGTCACTTCAGCGGTGCCGTTCTCGCGCTTGCCACCGGTTACGGTCAGAACACCTTTTTCGACTTGCAAGTCGAGGTCCTGCTCCTGGAAACCGGCTGCGGCAACCACGATTCGATAGTGGTCATCGCCATGTTTTTCGACGTTGTAGGGTGGGTAGCTGCTACCCGCCTCGTTACGCGCCGCGGACTCGAACAGGTCATTGAAACGGTCGAAGCCAACGGAATGGCGGAACAGGGGTGCAAGAGAGAAAGCGCTAGTCATGGTCATAAACTCCTGAAATTCAGCAAGTGAGTCATTACGCGACCCGTCTTCGGCATCGCGTACTGAATAAATAGGGGTCAGGAGACGGCTTTCAAGGGGGCAAGTGCAAAAAAAATGTGATTTTTTTTGGATGGTTTTTAGAAGTTGAGCCTGAGCATGATTAAGGGGGCCGGCTTGCCGGCGACTGGGCTGGATCAGGCGACGCATGCCTCGACGGCCGGTACCTCAACCCCAAGCAAACGGCTGATACGCTGACAATCGTCCTCGCGCCGCAACTCGGCAAACAGCACCACCGCCTCCGGATAACTGCGCGTCAGCATCGCCAACCACTGCTTCATCCGACCGGGTGCATAGCGCGGCGACAGCTTGGCCTGTGCCTGACGCCAGAACTCACGCAGCAATGGCAACAACGCCTCCCAACTCATCGGCTGATAGTCACGCCCGTCACGTGCGGCTGCAATCTGCAAGGCAAGGTCCGGTCGCGACACCAGCCCCCGCCCTAGCATGATGTCTTCGGCGCCACTGACCTCACGGCAACGCCGCCAGTCATCAACCGTCCAGATCTCGCCATTGGCAAATACCGGCACCTTGACCACATCCTGCACCCGCGCCACCCACTCCCAGTGCGCCGGGGGCTTGTAGCCTTCGACTTTGGTTCGCGCATGCACCACCAGGTGGGCCGAGCCACCTTCCGCCAACGCTGTGGCACACGCCAGCGCACCATCTGGGCTGTCAAAACCCAGGCGCATTTTTGAAGTGACCGGAATGTGCGCTGGCACAGCACGGCGCACCTCCTGCACGATGGCATGCAGCAGTTCCGGCTCCTTGAGCAGCACCGCGCCGCCCCGTGACTTGTTAACGGTCTTGGCCGGGCAGCCGAAATTCAGGTCGATCACCGGCGCGCCCAGCTCACAGGCCAACGCGGCGTTCTCAGCCAGGCAGACTGGATCAGAACCCAGCAACTGCACACGCATTGGCACACCGGCAGCGGTGCGGGCACCCTGGCGCAGCTCAGGGGCGAGCTTGTCGAACGATGAGGGGGGCAGCAGGCGGTCACACACCCGAATGAACTCGGTGACACACCAATCAATCCCCCCCACGCGGGTCAGGACATCGCGCAGGATGTTGTCGACCAGCCCCTCCATGGGGGCCAGGGCAATTTGCATGTAAGGCTCTCGGCGGGAAAAGGCGGCAGTCTAGCAAAAAATGCCAGCGTTTCAGGCGCCGATCAGCGCCGGGCCGTAACCTTCGATGAACGCTGCCGGCATGCGCCTGGGTTTGCCGCTGGACAGTTCGATACAGGCGAAGGTGGTCTGCGCGCGTAGCAAGGTCACGCCATCACGCGGGCGCTTGAGCTGAAACCGACGAGTCATGCGCAAGCGCTGGTCCCAGTCGATGATCCAGGTGGCCAGTTGCAGCTCGTCGTCTTCGTAGGCCGCAGCGAGGTAGTCGATTTCGTGGCGCACCACCGCCATGGCCCGGTCAAGGCGCCGGTATTCGGCCAAGTCCAGGCCCAGCCGCTGGGAGTGGCGCCACGCGCAACGCTCCAACCAGGTGACATAGACGGCGTTGTTGGCGTGGCCGAGGCCGTCGATATCCTCGCTGCCGACGCGCAGGTCAATGATGAATGGCGTTGCCAGGTCCCAGCTCATGCCCGCTCCCCTTGTCAGTAAACGGGCAGAGTGTATCGGATGTTCAGGCGCTTTGCCGCGCAGGTGCGCTGGCACGGCTGAGCAAATCAAGCACCGCCTCGCCCAGGCGTGGATCAGCCAGCACCCGTTGATGTCCCCCCTCCTCCAGGCGCAGCAGGCGGCTGTCGAACCAGGCCTTGTGAATGGCCTCGGCTTCAGTGGCGGGTACCAGCGTGTCATCGGCCGCATGCACCACCAAGCCCGGCAACTCCAACTGGTAGCCACTGACATCCAGCCGGGCTATCTGCATCCCGACATCCCGTTCGACCTGGCGAATGAAGGCGGCCCTGGCCCGCGCGGGCAGGCCCAAGTGCCGGGCGAAGCGGCGCAGCACGCCGAGCAGTTGCGCAGGTGCGGCGATACTCACCGCAGCCTCGGCCCGCAGGCCCATCTGCAGGGCCAGCAAGACACTGGCACCGCCCATTGAATGACCGATCACGGCACGTAGCGGCGGCAACTCGGCAGCAGCTTCCAGCAGCGCTCGGGCGAACAGCACCACATGCGCCTGCTGCCCCGGTGAGCAACCATGGGCCGGGCCTTCCAGCGAGACCACGGTGTGCCCCGCTTGCACCAGGGTGTCAATCAGCGCGGCGAACTGGGTCGGGCGCCCTTCCCAGCCGTGCATCAACAACACCGTTGGCCCTTTGCCCCAGCGCAAGGCAGACAACCCAAAGCGCAGCGTGATGCGCTCGGCGCTGGCCAGCAAGGGCAGCTCCCATTGCCGAGGTGGCAGGTTGCGCGGGGTCATGAAGGCGCGGCGCATCTTGCCGGCGATATGTTCGGGGGCGAGGCGGCCGAGGGAGCCATTCACACCACGAATCCAGCTCAAGGTAGTCATCACCGTGCTCCAGGTCAGAGGCTTCAGATAACCGCCGACTTGGCGGCGCGCAGGATACGGTCGGACAACTCGCCGGTGCCCAAGGCACGGGCCAGCGCCAGACCACCGACCATCAGGGCCAAGTCAGCCAAAGCCTTGTCGGCGTCTTCGGGGCGATCGACCATCGCCGCAGTCATCAGCTCGATATGTTCGGCCAGCACTTCACGAAAGATGTCCGGCAGGCGCTGCATCTCGCCGATCGAATTGGGCAACGGGCAAGCATGCACTTCGGCATCACGGTGCTTGCGCGAAAGGTAGAAAGCGCTTACCAGCGCTCGCCGCCCTGCACCATCCAGGGTGGGGTCAACGTGGGCGAGCAAGGCCCGGCGCTCGCCAAGCAATTGGCGAAAGGCCTCGAGCATGAGCTCGTCCTTGCTGTCGAAGTGGGCATAGAAGCCCCCTACAGTAAGCCCCGCAGCGCCCATGACCTGGCTGACGCTCGGCTCCGCCGGGCCATGCTGGATCAGCGCACTGCAGGCAGCCTCGAGAATGCGCTCGCGGGTTTTGGTCTTCTTGTCGCTCATGGTGCAGTTCACCGGGGAAATATGATGATCGAAATATTATACTCATCATATTTTTCCGCAAGCAGAATCTGCCGCCTCTATCGCCGCGCGCTGGTTTTGGGAAGGGTAAAAAAACAAAAGGCCCATTCAATAAGCGAATGAGCCTTTAAAGTCCCGCAAAACGCGGGTAAACGTGGCGTCCCCTAGGGGACTCGAACCCCTGTTACCGCCGTGAAAGGGCGGTGTCCTAGGCCACTAGACGAAGGGGACGTAACCTTCGCGAAGATCTGCTGCGCAGACCCTGGCTAAATTGGTGGAGCTAAGCGGGATCGAACCGCTGACCTCCTGCATGCCATGCAGGCGCTCTCCCAGCTGAGCTATAGCCCCGAAAACAAAAGGCTCATCCAATGTGCGAATGAGCCTCTTAAAGCCCCGCAAAACGCGGGTAAAGTGGCGTCCCCTAGGGGACTCGAACCCCTGTTACCGCCGTGAAAGGGCGGTGTCCTAGGCCACTAGACGAAGGGGACGAAACCTTCGCTAAGATCCGCCAACGCGAACCCTGGCTAAATTGGTGGAGCTAAGCGGGATCGAACCGCTGACCTCCTGCATGCCATGCAGGCGCTCTCCCAGCTGAGCTATAGCCCCGGATTTCTAGCCTCTCGGCCCAGCGACATCCTAAAACATCGCTTGTGCAAAACTGGCGTCCCCTAGGGGACTCGAACCCCTGTTACCGCCGTGAAAGGGCGGTGTCCTAGGCCACTAGACGAAGGGGACGAACCTTCTTACCTTCAAGACCCGTTTGCTGGAACCGGTCTTGCCTGGCAGCCTTGGCTACCAAGCGGAATTTGGTGGAGCTAAGCGGGATCGAACCGCTGACCTCCTGCATGCCATGCAGGCGCTCTCCCAGCTGAGCTATAGCCCCACAATGTCGCTTTGAGCTGAAGTCGCTGGCTGGGTGCCTTGCGCTTCGTTTCGCTCATCGCTGTGGACGGGGCGCATATTAAGATCGGATTGCAGTGCTGTCAAACAAATTCTTGAAAAAATTCAAAAGTTTTTTCACAGATAACAATCACTTACCGCCCTGCCCCGAAACATTGCAACGATTGCTGAGCAATTGAACCTGCAAGGGCGGGCATGCCCGCCCTTGCAGGTTAGGGTTACGGCCGCCTCAGGCGATGGTCGCCAGCAGCTTTTCCCACTCTTTGTTTTCTTTCTTCGACACGCCACCCAGCAGGTCCAGGGCCTGACGCAGACGGTAGCGGGTCAGGTCCGGGCCAAGGATCTCCATCGCATCGAGCACCGACACCGAGCTGGCCTGGCCAGTGATGGCAGCGAACATCAGCGGCATGGCGTCACGCAGTTTCAGCGCCAGCGCTTCGACCACCGCCTGAATGCACCCGGTAATGCGGTCTTTTTCCCACTGGCGCAGGCTTTCGAGCTTCCACAGGATCAATTGCATCACCTGACGCACCTGGTCTGCAGACAGCTTCTTGCTTTCGAACAACGTGGCGTCGAGCCTGAGCGCACCTTCGAAGAAGAAGCCGCCCAGCGGGGCAATCTGGCTGAAGGTTTCGACCCGGCCCTGCACGTGCGGGGCAATCTTCATCATGTAGTCGCTGTTGAACGCCCATTGCTGAACACGCGCGGCGAATTCTTCCACCGGCAACTCACGCAGCCACTGGCCGTTGAGCCACGACAGTTTCTCGATGTCGAAGATGGGGCCACCCAGGGAGATGCGCGACAGGTCGAAGTGCTCGACCATTTCGGCCAGGGAGAACTTCTCGCGCTCATCCGGCATCGACCAGCCCATGCGGCCCAGGTAGTTGAGCATTGCCTCAGGCATGAAACCCATGCGCTCGTAGAACGTTACCGAGGTTGGGTTCTTGCGCTTGGACAGCTTGCTCTTGTCCGGGTTACGCAGCAGCGGCATGTAGCACAGCTTGGGTTGTTCCCAGCCGAAGTACTCATACAGCTTGATCAGCTTCGGCGCCGACGGCAGCCACTCTTCGCCACGCAGCACGTGGGTGATGCCCATCAGGTGGTCGTCGACCACGTTGGCCAGGAAGTAGGTCGGCAGGCCGTCGTTCTTCATCAGCACCTGCATGTCCATGCGGTCCCATGGGATCTCGACATCGCCACGGAGCATGTCCGGGACCACGCAGATACCTTCGCTCGGCACCTTCATGCGGATCACATGGGGCTCACCTGCGGCCAGGCGGCGCTGCACCTCTTCGGCGCTCAGCAGCAGGGCGCGGCCGTCGTAGCGCGGGGTTTCGCCGCGGGCCATCTGCTCGGCACGCATCTGCTCGAGTTCTTCGGCTGTGCAGAAGCAATAAAACGCATGGCCGGCATCGACCAGTTGCTTGGCGTACTTGGCGTAAATCTCGCCACGCTCGCTCTGCCGGTACGGGCCGTGCGGGCCGCCGACATCCGGCCCTTCATTCCATTCGATGCCAAGCCAGCGCAGGGCGTCGAAGATCTGCTGTTCCGACTCGCGGGTCGAGCGCAACTGGTCAGTGTCTTCGATGCGCAGGATGAACTCACCGCCGTGCTGCTTGGCAAAGCAGTAGTTGAACAGGGCGATGTAGGCGGTGCCGACATGGGGGTCGCCCGTGGGCGATGGCGCGATACGCGTGCGAACGGTGGTCATGGAGAGTCTCGAACGAAAGATGAAACAAAGGCGGGATGTTAGCAGGGAGCAGGCACCTGGCTCCAGCAATGGCGCGAACGTCACTTGTGGTGAGCCTGCCTATCGCTGTTAAATTTGCTTACATTTCTGGAACGATAGTCCCCATGCCCGCTCAACTCAAACGCCGCCTGCTGATCTTCTTCACCCTGGTGGCCATCATCGCCCTCGCCTTCCTGGCCCACTGGTATTTCAAGGGCCGTTTCTACGAGAGCACCGACAACGCCTACGTGCAGGGTGAGATAACGCGCATCTCCAGCCAGCTTGGCGCCCGCATCGACGAGGTGCGCGTGGAGGACAACCAGCATGTAGAAAAAGGTGAGCTGCTGGTGCGCCTGGAAGCGGCAGACTTCGACCTGGCCCTGGAACGCGCACGCGCAGCCCTGGCCACCCGCGAAGCGGAATACGTGCAGGCACAAAGCCGCCTGACCCAGCAAGGCAGCCTGATCGCTGCAGGCCAGGCCCAGGTTGCCGCCAACCAGGCCACCTTCGACCGGTCGCGCCTGGACCTCAACCGGGCCGAGAAGCTGCGCATACCGGGCTTCGTTTCCGAAGAGCGAGTGACCACCCTGTCGGCGGAAAACCATGTCGCCGGCTCCCAGGTCGACAAAGCCCGTGCCGACCTGCAAAGCCAGCGCCAGCAAGTCAATGCGCTGTCCGCAGAGCTCAAGCGCCTTGACGCGCAGATAGCCAACGCCCGTGCCGACCTGGCCCAGGCCGAACTGAACCTGACCCGTTGCGAGATCCGCGCCCCGATCAGCGGTACCATCGGCCAGCGCAACGCGCGCAACGGCCAGGTGGTGCAAGCCGGCGCTTATCTGCTGTCGATCGTGCCCGACGAAGCTATCTGGGTGCAGGCCAACTTCAAGGAAACCCAGATTGGCCGCATGCAGCCCGGCCAGCGCGCCGAGTTGCTGTTCGACAGCTACCCCGACACGCCGATCGAGGGCCGTGTCGACAGCCTGTTCGCCGCCTCCGGCGCGCAGTTCAGCCTGCTGCCGCCGGACAATGCCACGGGCAACTTCACCAAGGTGGTCCAGCGTATCCCGGTGAAGCTGACCTTCGCCGCCGACAACCCGCTACACGGGCGTATCCGCCCCGGCATGTCGGTAACCGCCACCGTCGACCTGCGCACTGCAGACAAAGACCACAATGGCCGGTGATCAGTTGCTCCGGCCTGCCGCAGAGCCCAGCCGGCGCGACTGGATCGCGGTGATGAGCGTGATGCTCGGCGCCTTCATGGCGGTGCTGGACATCCAGATCACCAACTCCTCGCTCAAGGACATCCAGGGGGCGCTATCGGCGACCCTGGAGGAAGGCTCGTGGATCTCCACCTCCTACCTGGTGGCGGAGATCATCATGATACCGCTGACCGCCTGGCTGGTGCAGTTGCTGTCGGCGCGGCGCCTTGCAGTGTGGGTTTCCGCCGGTTTTCTGCTGTCCTCCCTGCTGTGCTCCATGGCCTGGAACCTGGAGAGCATGATCCTGTTCCGCGCCCTGCAAGGCTTTACAGGGGGTGCGCTGATCCCCCTGGCGTTCACCCTGACCCTGATCAAGCTGCCCGAACACCACCGTGCCAAAGGCATGGCGATGTTCGCCATGACCGCCACCTTCGCCCCCTCCATCGGCCCCACTCTGGGCGGCTGGCTGACCGAAAATTGGGGCTGGGAATACATCTTCTACATCAACATCCCGCCTGGGCTGGTCATGATCGCCGGGTTGATGTACGGACTCGAGAAGAAGGAGGCACACTGGGAACTGCTCAAAAGTACCGACTATGCGGGCATCGTGACCCTGGGCCTGGGGCTGGGCTGCCTGCAGGTGTTCCTTGAAGAGGGCCACCGCAAGGACTGGCTGGAATCCAACCTGATCGTCGGGCTGGGCAGCGTCGCCCTGATCAGTCTGATCACCTTTGTCATCCTGCAGTTTTCCAAACCGCACCCGTTGATCAACCTGCGCATTCTCGGCAACCGCAACTTCGGCCTGTCCAGCATTGCCAGCCTAGGCATGGGGGTTGGGTTATATGGGTCGATCTACCTGCTGCCGCTGTACCTGGCACAGATACAGGGCTACAACGCCTTGCAGATTGGCGAGGTGATCATGTGGATGGGCGTGCCACAGCTGTTCTTGATACCGCTGGTGCCGCAGTTGATGAAGGTGGTGCCGCCCAAGCTGTTGTGTGCGCTGGGTTTTTGCCTGTTCGGCGCCGCCAGCTTCGGGTCCGGCGTGCTGAACCCCGACTTCGCCGGGCCACAGTTCAACCATATCCAGATCATTCGCGCGCTCGGGCAACCGATGATCATGGTGACCATCTCACTGATCGCCACCGCCTATATCCAGCAGCAGGATGCCGGTTCTGCATCGAGCCTGTTCAACATCTTGCGCAACCTCGGCGGCGCTATTGGCATCGCCCTGCTCGCCACCTTGCTGGATGCGCGAACCAAGGTGTATTTCGATTACTTGCGCGAGGCCGTGGTGCCGAGCAATCCACAGGTGGCCGAACGCCTGGCGCAACTGGCGGAGCGGTTGGGCAATGACAATGCGGCACTGGGCAAGTTGAGCGAGATTACCCATCAGCAGGCGCTGATCATGGCCTACAACGATGCCTTCCACTTCGTGGGGATCGGGTTGGCAGTGAGCATGGTGGCAGTGCTACTGACCCGCAAGCTACCGGAGGGGTTGAAGGCCGCAGAGGCGCACTGACGGCGCTCCTTGAGCGGAGCGCCATGCCGGGCACGGTCAACTGGTAATCAGGCGCTCCCGAAGCTGAGTGATCTCGTCGCGCAACTGCGCCGCCGCCTCAAACTCCAGATCGCGGGCGAACTGCATCATCTTCTCTTCCAACTGTTTGATGCGCTTGGTGATTTCGCCCGGCGTACGCAGTTCGGCTTCGTAACGGGCGCTCTCCTCCGCAGCCTTGGCCATGCCCTTGCGCTTCTTGCTGCGCGAACCCGGCACGGTGGCGCCTTCCATGATATCGGTGATGTCCTTGACCACGCCCTTGGGCACGATGCCGTTGGCAGTGTTGAAGGCGATCTGCTTCTCGCGGCGGCGCTCGGTTTCGTCGATGGCCCGCTGCATGGAGCCGGTGACCTGGTCGGCGTAGAGGATGGCGCGCCCATTGAGGTTACGCGCAGCGCGACCGATGGTCTGGATCAGCGAACGCTCGGAGCGCAGGAACCCTTCCTTGTCGGCATCGAGGATCGCCACCAGCGACACCTCAGGCATGTCCAGGCCCTCGCGCAGCAGGTTGATGCCCACCAGCACGTCAAAGGTGCCAAGGCGCAGGTCGCGAATGATCTCGACCCGCTCCACCGTGTCGATGTCCGAGTGCAGATAGCGCACCCGCACATCGTGATCGGCCAGGTAATCGGTCAGGTCCTCGGCCATGCGTTTGGTCAACGTGGTGGCCAGCACCCGATCGCCCTGGGCCACGCGCTTGCGAATCTCCGACAGCAGGTCGTCGACCTGAGTCAGCGCCGGGCGCACCTCGACCTGCGGGTCGACCAGGCCTGTGGGGCGCACCACCTGCTCGACCACTCGGCCGGCATGTTCGGCTTCGTAGGGGCCTGGTGTGGCCGAGACGAAGATGGTCTGCGGGCTCACCGCCTCCCACTCATCGAAGCGCATCGGCCGGTTATCCAGTGCCGAAGGCAGGCGGAAGCCGTACTCGACCAGTGTTTCCTTGCGTGAACGGTCCCCTTTGTACATCGCGCCCACCTGGGGAACGCTGACATGGGACTCGTCGATCACCAGCAGCGCATCGGGCGGCAAGTAATCGTAGAGGGTGGGCGGTGGCGCACCGGCCGGGCGCCCGGACAGGTAGCGCGAGTAGTTCTCGATACCATTGCAGTAGCCCAGTTCGAGGATCATCTCCAGGTCGAAGCGGGTGCGCTGCTCCAGGCGCTGGGCCTCGACCAGCTTGTTCGCCTTGTGCAGGTACTCCAGACGGTCCTTGAGCTCTTCCTTGATGCCTTCCACCGCGCCCAGCAGGGTTTCCCGCGGGGTGACGTAGTGGCTCTTGGGGTAGAAGGTAAAGCGTGGCAGCTTGCGGAAGACTTCGCCCGTCAGCGGGTCAAAGGCGGCGATGTTCTCCACCTCGTCATCGAACAGCTCGATGCGGATGGCTTCCAGGTCCGATTCGGCCGGGAAGATATCGATCACGTCACCCCGCACGCGAAAGGTGGCACGGGCGAAGTCCATCTCGTTGCGGGTGTATTGCAGGTCCGCCAGGCGGCGCAGCAGCGCACGCTGGTCCAGCTTGTCGCCACGGTCGACGTGCAGGACCATCTTCAGGTAGGTCTCGGGGCTACCCAAGCCATAAATGCACGATACGGTAGTGACAATGATTGCATCGTGCCGCTCCAGCAGTGCCTTGGTGGCGGACAGGCGCATCTGCTCGATGTGGTCGTTGATCGAGGCATCCTTCTCGATGAAGGTATCCGACGATGGCACATAGGCTTCGGGCTGGTAGTAGTCGTAGTAGGAAACGAAATACTCCACTGCGTTGTTCGGGAAGAACGCCTTGAATTCGCCATACAGCTGGGCAGCCAGGGTCTTGTTCGGCGCCAGCACCAGGGTCGGCCGCTGCACCTGCTGGATGACGTTGGCGATGCTGAAGGTCTTGCCCGAACCGGTCACGCCGAGCAGGGTCTGGTGCGACAGCCCCGCATCGATGCCCTCGACCATCTGGCGAATAGCCTCGGGCTGGTCGCCGGATGGCTGAAATCGGGTGACGAGCTGGAACTCGGACATGACGGACCTCGCGGTAACGCAGTAACTGTAAATTTAGCCAGTAGTCTATACGCAAATAGGCCCGCAGGGGTCCAGATTCAAGCCCCAGGTGCGAGCACTCTTTGCGATGGACCCGCCAATTCGACCAATGGTTGAAAAATATTTGCGCAAATGATTGGAAAAGCTGCGCCAGAGTGTCGCAGTGACCGGTCGGTATCACTATACTGACTCCCCGTTTGTGCACCGCTTCAGTGCATTTCGGCTGGAGCGTGTACGTCCTATCACTCTCCATTCAGAGCCAAGGTAACAATGAGCCTGTTTTCCGCTGTCGAGCTGGCACCCCGCGACCCCATTCTGGGCCTCAACGAAGCATTCAACGCCGATCCCCGGACCGACAAGGTCAACCTGGGCGTGGGCGTGTACTGCAATGAGGAAGGCCGCATTCCGCTGCTGCGCGCCGTGATCGAAGCCGAAACCCAGCGTGCTGCCCAGCATGCATCGCGCGGCTACCTGCCGATCGACGGCATCGCCACCTACGACCAGGCCGTGCAGAAACTGATTTTCGGCGCCAAATCGCCTTTGCTGGCCGCTGGCCGCGTGGTCACCGTGCAGGCCGTGGGCGGCACCGGCGCTCTGAAGATCGGCGCCGACTTCCTCAAGCGCCTGTCGCCCAATGCCGTGGTGGCCATCAGCGACCCAAGCTGGGAAAACCACCGCGCGCTGTTCGAAACAGCTGGCTTCCCGGTACAGACCTATCGCTACTACGACGCCCCGAGCAACGACGTCAATCGCGCCGGCATGCTTGAGGACCTGAACGCGCTGCCGTCCGGCTCGGTCGTCGTGCTGCACGCCTGCTGCCACAATCCGACGGGTGTCGACCTCACCCTGGACGACTGGAAAAACGTCCTGGAAGTGGTCAAGGCCAAGGGCCATGTGCCGTTCCTCGACATGGCCTACCAGGGCTTTGGTGCTGGCATCGCCGAAGACGCCTTCGCCGTGCGCCTGTTCGCCGAGTCGGGCCTGGACTTCTTCGTTTCCAGCTCGTTCTCCAAGTCGTTCTCGCTGTACGGCGAGCGCGTCGGCGCGCTGTCGATCGTCACGGGCTCGAAGGACGAAAGCACCCGTGTGCTGTCGCAGGTCAAGCGTGTGATCCGTACCACCTACTCCAACCCGCCGACCCACGGCGCGACCATCGTCGCCACCGTGCTCAATAGCGCTGAGCTGTGCCAGATGTGGGAAACCGAGCTGGCCGAAATGCGCACCCGCATCCACGGCATGCGCAAGCAGATGGTCGAACTGCTGGCCGAATATGGCGCCAAGCGCGACTTCAGCTTCGTTGGCCGCCAAGCGGGCATGTTCTCCTACTCGGGCCTGACCGTCGAGCAGGTGGCACGCTTGAAGAACGAGTTCGGGATCTATGCGCTGGACACCGGCCGCATCGCGGTCGCCGCACTGAATCAAAGCAACATCCACGTGGTGACCAAAGCCATCGTCGAAGTACTGTAACGGCTTGATCTGGCTGCCTGGACTGCTAAGGGGTGGGTTGACTTCCCCTTAGCAATCAGTAAGATAGGCGCAGATTCCGCGATAGCTCAGTCGGTAGAGCAAATGACTGTTAATCATTGGGTCCCTGGTTCGAGTCCAGGTCGCGGAGCCAAATACTGAAAACCTCCAAGTGCGCAAGCACTGGAGGTTTTTTCATTTCTGCTCGGCCGGATTGAGCAGTGGCTCGGTAACAGGCTTACCCGTGTCCACCAGGCTCCAGACCAGCAACCTGGCAGGCTCGGTCTTGCTGGCATTGCGCGAAACGCTGTGTACCGTACCCGGCGCTTCGTACCAGTAATCACCGGCCCTGTAGGTCCTTTCCTGCTGGTCGTTGAGCTTCGACACTACCGTCCCTTCGAGCACATAGGCCATCACTGCACCAGGATGCTGGTGGGCGGGAGATGCCTGGCCGGGCGCATAGCGGACGGTAAGCATCACGGCGGTCTTGCCGGGGGCGTTCGACGGTTGCTGTTCCTGCAGGACTTCGACCTGATCAGTCACGTTACCGTGCGCCCAGGCGCTGGGCTGCCCCGTGAGCAGACCGGCACTGACAAGCAAGCCAAGGGAAAGACGCGAGGGCTTCATGGGGTTTCTCCTGATTGGCAACTGCCAGCAGGGTATGCCCTGGCGCGTGGGTGACCAATGGCCAATTCAGGGAAAAAGCAGGGGGCCGCTGCTGCGCCGGTATGTCAGGCACTACGCCCGATCGGATAGAACTGGCCATGGCTCCAGACCCCTAGCCATTCTTCGCCTTCGATCACCCGGGGTACCGCCAGCTCCACCATTTGGTAAAACACATTACGATGGATCAATGCCTCAAGGTTGCTGCGCATCAGCACATAAGGCGAGGGTTCCTGCGTGAGTGGATCGATCTCGACCCGCACCGGGTTGTCCGGCCCGGCCTCGGCCTGATCGTCGACATTGCTGGTAAACCGCAGGACCTGTTGTTCACCACTGCCCTGCACGTCCAGGGTAACGGCAACAAAGGGGGCATCGTCGACTCGGATACCCACCTTTTCCACGGGCGTGATCAGGAAATAGTCATCGCCATCACGGCGCAGGATGGTGGAAAAAAGCCGCACCATCGGTTTGCGGCCGATTGGCGTGCCCAGGTAATACCAGGTGCCATCACGGGCAATGCGCATGTCGATGTCACCGCAGAAATCCGGATTCCACAGATGCACCGGCGGCAAGCCCTTGTGCTTGGGGACCTGCGCCAGAAGATCATTGGCCTTGCCGGAATCCGTCATTACCCTGCCCTCACTCACTCATGCCCAGAAGGCTACGAGCGTACTCGCGCATAGGCGCTGCGAGCAAATCCTGCGGTGAGTTGTCGTGGAACGTCAACAAACCGCCACGGCTTTTGATCCGCGCCGTGTCGATCAGGTAGCGGGTGTTGGTCTCGATCAGCATCATCTGCACCACGCCCGTGTCCCACCCCAGGCGGTCGACAGCCTGTTCGTCATACCATTCGTCACCATTGCCGATGCGGTCATCGGTGCGAGCGAAGCGGGTATACAGCACATAGTCGGCGCCGACCGCACGCGCTTCGGCGATCGCCTCTTCCAGGCCCAGCGGCCCTTGCGCGCGGCGCACCAGCGGGAAGTACTCGACGAAACTCTTGAACGCCTCCTCGGCTACCACGTTCTGCTTTGGCACCGGGCCTTTGCCCGGCGGCATGAAGGCGCCCTGGCCGATGAAGATGAACGAATCGGGTTGCAGGCGGATCGACAAGGTGCGGCGCGTATCGCTGTGATCCAGCAGGCCGGCATCGCTCATGTGGTAACGGACGCCCTCGCCCATATCGCTGACATTCATGCAGCCGCCCAGCGCCAACAGCGCCAGCGGCAAGACCAGGCTACGCATCTTCCCTCCAGTGGCCGGTGACGAAAAACCGGCGAATAGCCGGCGGATGCAGCTTTTGCGCCAGATCAGCCGCCAATCACTTTCATCACCATCACATCACCGGAAAATGCCACTGCTTGCTTGTCACCCAGCGCCTTCACCAGCAATTGCTGCAGGGCGGGCAGTGCCTGGTGACGCGGCTGCTCCAGCACGTCGCCGATATAGTGACGATTGCCCGACGACAGGCAGCCATGCAGCCAACCCGTGGACGACAGACGCAAGCGCGAACAGCTCCGGCAGAACGGTACGCTTTCATTGGCGATCACGCCAAAATGGCCCTTGCCCATAATGTGATAACGCAGCGCGGTAGCGTCCGGCGGCGCATCGGCCTGTCGAAACGCATGCTCGCGGCCGATCATCGCCAACAACTGCTCGAGCCCCACGAACTGCTGCAAAAAGGCGTTGTGATCACGTGCCAGGTGGCCCATGCGCATCAGCTCGATAAAACGCAGTTCAAAACCATGGGCCAGGCAGTACTCGAGCATTGGCAGCACCTGGTCCAGGTTCTGCCCGCGCATGGGCACCATGTTGACTTTGATCTGCATGCCCATGGCCTGGGCCTGCTGCATGCCGGCCAAGACACTGGCCAGGTCCCCGCCCCGCGCGATACGTCGGAAAGCCTCCCGGTCGAGACTATCAAGGGACACATTCAAGCGGCGGATCCCCGCCGCCTGTAGTTGCGGCAACTTGCGCGCAAGCAGTTGGCCATTGGTGGTCAAGGTGATGTCTTCGAGGTCGAGCCTGGCCACTGCGGCGAGAAATGCATCCAGCCTGGGGCTGACCAGAGGCTCGCCGCCGGTGATACGCAGGCGCTGGATACCCGCGGTTTCCATCAGGTAGGCAACACCTGTTGCCAGCGCCTGCGCCGGAAGTTCGTCCTGCGCCGCCACGAGCCGCTTGCCATCCGGTACGCAATAGGTGCACGCGTAGTTACAGGCAGCCGTCAGGCTGACGCGCAGGTTGCGAAAACGCCTGCCTTGACGATCGACGATCATGGATGACTCCGGCATGGATGAATCGGGGCTGGCAAAACCTGACTCAAAATTCAGGTTTTTGCAAGCCCCTGTCCATGCCGGGTTTACTCACAAACGGCCAGATGCCTCAGCTGGCAGGTTCCGGATCCCGCTTGCGCTTGTTGCCCATGCGTACGCCGATGTCCATGAGGAACTGGAAGAAGCCTTCCTGATCCTCCAGCACGTTGCTCCAGAACGGCGAGTGGTAAAGCGCTACTGCGCCATGCACCAGCGCCCATGCTGCGCAGTAGTGGAAGTACGGTGGCACGTCTTCGAGCTTGCCTTCGCTGATGCGGCCCTTGATCAACTGGGTGAGGCGATCGAAATTGGAGGCACGGATGCTGTGCAACTCCTCGACCATCTCCGGCACCTGGTTGCCCTTGACCACCTTTTCTTCCAGGCGGTCGAACAACCGGTAGCGCTGCGGATCACGCATGCGAAACTCGAAGTAGGCGCGCGACAGCGCCTCCTTGTCACGATCGACATCGGCTGAGTGCAACAGCGCGTTCAGGTCCCGCTCATAGTCGAGCATCAGGCGCAGATAGATCTCCGCCTTGGACTTGAAGTGCTTGTAGATCGTGCCTTTGCCGATACCTACGGCGTCGGCGATCATCTCGACAGTGACGCTGTCTTCACCCTGTTCGAGGAACAGCTTGAGCGCGGTGTCGAGGATTTCCTGTTCGCGACGGCGAAACTCACGGACCTTACGAGGTTCTTTCTGCATAGGAAGGACTGGATGACATTGAAGCGGTTTATTATGCCTAACTTGCAGCAAATTGCACGGATCATCCAACCATGTCTATGTTTCACGATGAGTTCGTCCAGGCCCCAGGGCTGCGCTACCTGAACCATGCGGCCATCGCGCCGTGGCCGCGCCGGGCCAGCGAAGCCGTTGCACGCTTTGCCCAGACCAATGTGCACCTGGGGGCCAGTGACTACTCTACCTGGCTGGCCACCGAACGGCGGCTGCGCGAACGCCTGGCACGGTTGATAAACGCGCCTTCACACGGCGACATCGCACTGGTCAAGAACACCTCCGAGGCCCTCTCGCTGGTTGCGTTCGGCCTTGATTGGCAACACGGCCACCAGGTTGTTATCAGCGATGAGGAATTCCCCTCCAACCGAGTGGTGTGGGAGGCGCTGGCCGATCGCGGTGTCGACGTGCTTCAGGTGAGCCTTGCCGGCGCCGACCCGGAGGCGTCGCTGCTGGCGGCCTGTGGCCAGCGCACGCGACTGCTTGCGGTCAGTGCCGTGCAGTTCGGCAGCGGGCTGCGCCTGGACTTGGCGCGCCTCGGTGCGGGCTGCCGGACACGCAATGTGCTGTTCTGCGTCGACGCCATTCAACAGATCGGTGCGCTGCCCTTCGACGTGCAGCATTATCAGTGCGATTTCGCCATGGCCGATGGCCACAAATGGATGCTGGGCCCTGAGGGGCTGGGTCTCTTCTACTGCCGCGCCGCGCTGCGCCCACAACTTAAGCTCCATGCTTACGGCTGGCACATGCTTGAACACCTGGGAGATTTCGAGCGCCGCCAGTGGCAGCCCGCGCGTAGCGCACGACGCTTCGAGTGTGGCAGCCCGAACATGCTGGGTGCCTGCGCGCTTGAGGCAAGCCTGTCATTGCTGGAGGACGTCGGCATGGACGCGGTCGCCCTGCTGTTGCAGCAGCGCGTCGAACAGTTGCTGCAAGGGCTGGCGAGCATCCCGGGGCTGCGCCTGCATAGCCCGGTCAGCGAGGGCCGCCGCGCTGCAATCGTAACATTCAGTGTCGCGGGGCAAGACAGCACCGAGCTCTATCGCAGCCTGCTCGCCGAACGCACGATCTGCGCATTGCGCGGCCCCGGCGTGCGGTTTTCGCCGCATTTCTATACCGACCCGAAGATTATCGAGGAAGCTGTCCAGCAGGTAAGGCGCTTGGCCATGCGCTGAAGAAGGAAGGGACGCCGCGCGTATTCCAAATCTGTTTAAAAAACGTACAACAGGCACTGGCACTGCGCCAAACCTGACCAATACTTGAAGTGTTGGCGCGGCGCATCCCCCCCAAGTGGCGCGCCGATAAAGGTGCTCAGGGACCGCGTACCTTTGTTTTACTCCTAATGGTCTTAACCCGGATTCCCCCCCCAGAACCCGGGTTTTTTTTCGGCCGACAAGCCCGCCGCCACGGCGGCGATGGTGCCGCTACACCCGAGCTTGCCGCGCCGGGCTGGCTTAGGCCACACGGGCCAAGGGGAACAACCGCTTGAAGTTGGCCGTGGTCTGCTCGGCCAACTGCTGGTAACTCACCCCACGCAACGACGCCACATATTCCGCCACCTCACGCACGTACTGCGGCAGGTTGGGCTTACCCCGGTACGGGATCGGCGCCAGGTACGGCGAGTCGGTTTCCACCAGCAGGCGGTCGACCGGCACCTGCCGGGCCACCTCGCGCAGCGCATCGGCATTACGGAAGGTGACGATGCCGGACAACGAAATGTAGTAACCCAGGTCCAGGGCCGCCTTGGCCATGTCCCAGTCTTCGGTGAAACAGTGCAACACCCCGGCTTGGGGCAGGTTCGCCTCGCGCAGCAGCGCCAAGGTGTCCGCCCTTGCTGCGCGGGTATGCACGATCACCGGCTTGCCGGTCTGGCGCGATGCTTCCAGGTGCAGGCGGAACGATGCCTGCTGCAGCTCAGCAGCCTCCGGCTCGTAGTGATAGTCCAGCCCCGTTTCGCCTATGGCCACGACATGCGGATGCGCCAGCTCGCGCAGCAGCCATTCCAGCGCCGGTGTTTCACCCGGCGCCAGGTCAAGCGGGTGGACGCCAACCGAGCAATCGACATCGGCATACTGCTCGCTCAGGGCCTTGACCGCACCGGCATTCTCGGCACTTACACCAATGCACAGAAAATGCCCCACTCCCCGCTCGCGGGCAGCCTGCAGGGCAGCATCGAGGGAGCCCTGATGGGCGCTTAGGTCAAGACGGTCAAGATGGCAATGGGAATCTACGAGCATGGGATACGGCACACATGAGGAAATTAAAGATCAGCGCGCACCTGGCAGCTGCAACCAATGGGCCAGCAAGGCCTCCAGCAGCAGGGCACGATTGAGGTTGGCCTTGCCCAACACCTTCTGGCGCTGCTCGAGGATCCACGCCTGCACCTCGAGCACCTTGGCCTGCCGGCTCTTCTGCGCCAGGTATTGCACTACCTTGCGCATGTCGGCCAAGCCTAGCCCTTCTTCATCCTGGGTCAACTGATAGCGCAGGATCAGGTGCGACCAGTCGCAGAACCAGTCGAACAACAGCAGCAACGGCACGCCGTTCCAGGCTTCGGCCAACTGGCTGGGTGACAGCTGCTGCTTGAGCAGTTTCTTCACCCCGTCGGTGACCAGGGCCCGCTGCTCACGCACACCCTGCGCCTGCAGGCTCACGGCCATCAGTGGCGAGCCGGCGGCCAGGGCCAGCAGCTCAGCGCGCTCGGCCTCGTCGCTGTCGGGCAGCGCCGTGGCTAGCCAAGCTTGACTCTGAGCCAGGCCTGGCTGGGGGCAGGTGACCTGCTGGCAACGGCTCTTGATGGTCGGCAACAGGCGGCTGGG
Organism: Pseudomonas ceruminis; assembly: GCF_021602025.1. Taxonomy (GTDB): domain Bacteria; phylum Pseudomonadota; class Gammaproteobacteria; order Pseudomonadales; family Pseudomonadaceae; genus Aquipseudomonas; species Aquipseudomonas ceruminis. Next base: position 58,550 of record NZ_BQHW01000023.1, on the reverse strand, counting down.
CTGATGGCTCACCAGCAGCAGCACGGTATCGCCCGAGGGTTCTTCCAGGCTTTTGAGTAGCGCGTTGGAGGCGTTGACGTTCATCGCCTCGACCGGCTCGATCAACACCACCTTGCGCCCACCAAGCTGGGCAGTCTGCACCACGAAGGACACCAGCTCGCGCACCTGGTCGACCTTGATCGGCTTGTCAGCCTCCTCTGGTTCCAGCACGAAGTTGTCCGGGTGGCTGCCCGCCTTCAACAACAGGCAGGACTTGCACTGCCCGCAGGCATCCAACCCTTGTGGCTGCTGGCACAACAGCCGAGCCATCAGGCGCTCGGCCAAGGCCCGCTTGCCGATGCCCTGAGGCCCATGCAGCAAATAGGCATGGGCGTGCTGGGCACGACCGGCCAACTGCTGCCACAACGCCTGCTGCCAGGGGTAGGCCTCAGCCACGGCAACGCTCCAGGATGCTCGGCAACAGGGCATCCAAGGCACGTTGCACGGCCTCCAGTGGCTGCGCGGCGTCCAGCAGGCTGTAGCGCTGCGGCTCACGCTGGGCACGCTGCAAATAGGCCTGGCGCACGGCCTCGAAGAAGGCCTGACCTTCCTGTTCGAAGCGGTCCAGACGACCCCGCGCAGCCGCACGGGCCAGGCCCACTTCCACTGGCAGGTCGAAGACGAGTGTCAAGTCGGGGCGTAAGGCGCCCTGGACGAACTGCTCAAGCGCAGCAATACGCTCCACTGACAAACCGCGGCCGCCGCCTTGATAGGCGTAGGTGGCATCGGTGAAGCGATCACACAACACCACCGCCCCACGGGCCAGCGCCGGGCGGATAACCAGGGCCAGGTGCTGGGCGCGCGCGGCGAACACCAGCAACAGCTCGGTGTCGGCCGCCATGGTTTCATCGCTGGGCGCCAACAGCAGTTCGCGGACTTTCTCGGCCAGCGGGGTGCCCCCAGGCTCGCGGGTCAGCACGACATCCAACCCCTGCTCACGCAGGCGTGCGGCCAGGTAGTCGCGGTTGGTGCTCTTGCCCGCGCCTTCGGGGCCTTCCAGGGTAATAAACAAGCCGCTCACAGGCAGTCCTTAATGTTGTTCGTCAGGCGCCGGCGCTTCACCCGGAGCAGGCTCGCCGGAGGGGGCCGAGTCCTGCGTGGCGGGCTCGCCCGGTGCTGCAGGGTCTACCGCCGGCGCCTCGCCTGCACCCGGCAGCGCCTGCGGTGCCGGGCTGGACCGGTAGTCGGCGCGCCGCTTGAGCTGAAACTCGCGCACCGCCGAGTTGTGATTGTCGAGGTCGTCGGAGAACACATGGCTGCCATCGCCCCGGGCGACGAAGTACAAGCTGGTGCCGTCGGACGGGTTGAGCGCAGCATGGATTGCCTCGCGCCCTACCATGGCGATCGGCGTCGGTGGTAGCCCGGTCATGGTGTAGGTGTTGTAGGGCGTGGGTTCACGCAGGTCGGCGCGGGTGATCTTGCCGTTGTAGCGCTCGCCCATGCCATAGATGACCGTTGGATCGGTCTGCAACATCATGCCCAGGCGCAGGCGTCGGACGAACACGCCGGCGATCTGCCCGCGCTCCTGGGGGATACCGGTCTCCTTCTCTACCAACGAGGCCATGATCAGCGCCTGGTAAGGGTCACGGTATGGCAGGTCAGTGGTGCGCTCGGCCCACTCCTTGGCGAGGACTTCGTCCAGGCGCATATAGGCCTGCTGCAGCAGCTCGACATCGCTCATGCCCCGCACGAAGCGATAGGTGTCGGGGAAGAAGCGCCCTTCCGGGAACACCCCAGTATGGCCTAGCTTGTCCATCACCTCCGAATCGGCTAAGCCGTCGAGGGTGTGCTTGATCTTTTCATGCTTGGCGATGGCCGAGCGGACCTGGCGGAAGGTCCAGCCTTCGACCAGGGTCAGGTTGTACTGCACCACGTCGGCACGGCGCCAGGCATCGAACAAGTCTTCGACAGTCATGCCGGGGGTGAGGCGGTATTCACCGGTTTTAAGTGGTGTGCCCACCATGTTGAAGCGCCAGTACAGGCGCAGCCAGAAGGCGTCGTCGAGCAACCCCTCGCTCTGCATGCGGTAGAACATGCGGTTAGGGTTGGTGCCACTGGGCACGTCGAGCAGGCGTTCTTGCGTCACATGCAAGGGCTGCTCCAGCACTGAATGAACCTTCCAGGCCGCCCAGCCCAAGGCCAGGCCAGCCAGAATCAAGCCCATTTCCAGCAGCAGCAGGAATTTGCGTCTCACGAATTCAGGTATCCAGTAACGTACGGGCAACGGCCTGCAGTTTACGGGTGAGTGGGCCCGGCGACCAGTTCAATGCAGCAATTGCACGCACAGGCCAGACACCGTAGACGCTATTGCAGACAAACACTTCGTCTGCCTGCTCCAACTCGTCATACGCCACGTCACGTACCTGCACCGCAATGGCCATCGCCCGGGCCTGCTTGAGCAAGGCACTGCGCATCACGCCAGCAACACCACAACGGCTCAGATCAGCCGTCAGCAGCACGCCGTCGCGCACCAGGAACAGATTGCTGTACACGCCCTCGACTACCCTGCCCTGCCCGTCACGCATCAGGCCTTCGGCATGTTCGCTGTCCTGCCATTCGGCACGGGCCAGCACCTGCTCCAGGCGGTTGAGGTGTTTGAGGCCTGCCAGCAAGGGTTGTTCCCCAAGCCGAGTCTGGCAGGAAAACAGTCGCACGCCGTGCTCGGCATGCTCGACAGGATAGCTGGGCAGCGGGCCGCCTTGAAGGATACGCCGGGGTGCGACGCCAACCACCGGGGCATAGCCACGCTGGCTATCACCGCGGGTAAGGATCAGCTTGGCCACGCCTTCACCCAGCTGGGCGGCGTAACGCAAAATTTCGTCACGCAGCAGTGCCAGGTCGGCGTCGATAGCCAGGCGCTGACAACCCAGCGCCAAGCGGTCCAGATGGCCTTCGAGCAAGCTGGGCCGGCCAGCACGTACGGCGATGGTCTCGAACAGGCCATCGCCGTAGGCCAGGCCACGGTTCTGCAGGTTGACCGCAGTCGCAGGCTGGCCATCGATCCAACTGTGCATCAACCGGCGAACCGGCGGAACACCAGCGAGCCGTTGGTGCCGCCAAAGCCGAACGAGTTGGACAACACCACGTCGATCGGCATGCTGCGCGCCTGGTGCGGCACGAAGTCGAGGTCGCAACCTTCGTCCGGTTCATCCAGGTTGATGGTAGGGGGTGCCATCTGGCTGTTGATCGCCAGTACACTGAAGATCGCCTCGACCGCACCGGCCGCGCCCAGCAAGTGGCCAGTCATCGACTTGGTCGAGCTGACCGCCAGCTTGTAGGCGTGGTCGCCAAACACACGCTTGATCGCCGCAACTTCGGCGACATCGCCAGCCGGGGTTGAGGTGCCATGGGCGTTGATGTAACTGACCTCTTGCGGCTGGATGCCGGCATCGCGCAAGGCATTGGCCATGCAGCGCGCTGCCCCTTCGCCGCTGTCCGGTGGCGAGGTCATGTGGTAAGCATCGCCACTCATGCCAAAACCGACCAGCTCGGCATAGATGGTCGCACCACGGGCCTTGGCGTGCTCCAACTCCTCCAGCACCAAGGCACCGGCACCATCAGACAGCACGAAACCATCGCGGCCCTTGTCCCACGGACGGCTGGCACGGGCCGGCTCATCGTTGCGGGTCGACAGCGCACGCGACGCGCCGAAGCCGCCCATGCCAAGGCCGCACGCCGCCATTTCGGCGCCACCGGCGATCATCACATCGGCCTCACCGTAGGCGATATTGCGCGCGGCCATGCCGATGCAATGAGTACCGGTGGTGCACGCCGTGGCAATGGCGTAGTTCGGCCCCTGCAGCCCAAGGTGAATCGACAGGAAGCCAGAAATCATGTTGATGATCGAACCCGGCACGAAGAACGGCGAAATACGGCGCGGCCCCTGCTCGTGCAAGGTACGGCTGGTTTCTTCGATATTGGTCAGGCCACCGATGCCCGACCCCATGGCCACGCCGATGCGTTCGCGGTTGGCATCGGTGACTTCCAGGCCGGCGTTGCGCACCGCCTGAAAACCGGCTGCCAGCCCGTACTGAATGAACAGGTCAAGCTTGCGAGCCTCCTTGGCCGACAGGTACTGCTCGACCTCGAAGCCCTTCACCGAGCCGCCAAAACGGGTGGAGTAGGCAGACAAGTCCGTGTGTTCGATCGGACCGATGCCACTGCGGCCAGCCAGAATGCCCTGCCAGGTGCTCGGTACATCGGTACCCAGTGGCGACAGCATACCCATACCGGTGACCACGACGCGTCTACGCGACACAGTACTCTCCTTTTCTAATAACAGAGTCTCTTGCCATTGCATTCAAGGCAACGGAATGAAATGGCAACAAGCTCTCGATGCGGATCGGTCGACGCACGCAGCTCGCAAAGAAAAAACCGCACGCCGGCAAAGGCAGTGCGGTTCTTCTCGACAAGAAGCGTCGACTAAAGCGTCTTAGGCCTGGTGGCTGGTGACGTAGTCGATGGCAGCTTGAACGGTAGTGATCTTCTCGGCTTCTTCGTCAGGGATTTCGGTCTCGAATTCCTCTTCCAGAGCCATCACCAGCTCAACGGTGTCAAGCGAATCGGCACCCAGGTCATCGACGAAGGACTTCTCGTTAGTCACTTCCTCTTCCTTGACGCCCAGTTGCTCGGCGACGATTTTCTTGACGCGTTCTTCGATGGTGCTCATACCTAGTTTTCACTCCTAATGGACATATGTCAGGCAGCTGGCCGGTGACCAAGTTTATAGAAAGACGTTCGCTTTTCAAGCTCAACGCACCTTCGGCTTAGTGACCTGGCCCCCTGCCTGGAATCTGGTTGCAGCTTTATAACGGATTTTAGGCTCGCAGTATGACTCTTTTTTTAAGCAATCCGTCACATTGAGTTGCGGTTTTACATGTACATCCCGCCGTTCACCGGCACGGTAGCGCCAGTGACATAGGCTGCGCCGTCAGATGCCAGGAAGGAAACCACCTTGGCGATTTCGTCGGCCTGGCCCAGGCGGCCCAGCGGAATCTGGGTCTGCAGGGCTTCGCGTTGCGCCTCAGGCAGCTCGCGGGTCATGTCGGTGTCGATGAAGCCAGGGGTTACCGAGTTGACGGTAATGCCACGCGAGCCTACTTCACGCGCCAAGGCGCGGCTGAAGCCTTCCAGGCCTGCCTTGGCGGCCGCGTAGTTGGCCTGGCCAGCGTTACCCATGGCGCCGACGACCGAACCGATGCTGATGATACGACCCCAACGCGCCTTGGTCATGCCACGCAGCACGCCCTTGGACAAACGGTAGAGGCTGTTCAGGTTGGTATCGATCACGTCGAACCACTCGTCATCCTTCATGCGCAGCATGAGGTTGTCACGAGTGATGCCGGCGTTGTTGACCAGAATGGTCGGTGCGCCGAACTGCTCGCCGATGGCGCCCAGTACCGCGTCCACGGATTCGGCGCTGGTCACGTTCAGCTCCATGCCGGTGCCGGCGATGCCGTGTTCTTTCAGGGTAGCGGCAATGCGCTCGGCACCAGAAGCCGAAGTGGCCGTACCGATCACGGTCGCGCCCTGGCGGCCCAGCTCGAGGGCGATGGCCTGGCCGATACCACGGCTGGCGCCGGTCACCAATGCAACTTTACCTTGCAGGCTCATGCAAGCATCTCCAAAAATTCAGGCCAGCGCCGCACGGGTGGCGGCGACGGCGTCAGGGGTATTGAGGTTGTAGGTGGTCACGCCTTCGGCGCAACGCTTGTTCAGGCCAGCCAGGACTTTGCCTGGGCCGCACTCGACCAGATTGACCGCACCGTTGGCGGCCAGGGTCTGCACACACTCGACCCAGCGCACGGGCTGGTAAAGCTGCGCCAGCAAGTCCTGCTTGAGGGTGTCGAGGTCGGCGGCGATGGCAGCCGTGACGTTCTGCACCACCGGGATTTGCGGCGCCTTCCATTCAATGGCGTTGACGTCGTCGGCAAACCGCTCGGCGGCCGGCTTCATCAATGCACAGTGCGACGGCACGCTGACCGGCAACGGCAAGGCGCGCTTGGCGCCCTTGGCCTTGCACAGCTCGATGGCACGGTTGACCGCTGCGACGTTGCCAGCAATGACCACCTGGCCCGGAGAGTTGAAGTTAACAGCGCTGACCACTTCATCTTCGGCCGCTTCGGCACAGATGGCTTTCACATCGTCGTCGCTCAGGCCGAGGATCGCGGCCATGGCACCGTGGCCAGCCGGCACGGCCTCTTGCATCAGCTCACCACGACGCTTTACCAGCTTGACCGCGTCTTTCAACGCCAGGCTGCCGGCAGCGACCAGAGCGCTGTATTCACCCAGGCTGTGCCCGGACACGAATGCCGGCTGCGCACCGCCCTCTTCCAGCCACAGGCGCCACAGCGCAATGGAGGCAGTGAGGATGGCAGGCTGTGTCTTGTCGGTTTGGTTGAGTTGTTCTTCCGGACCTTCCTGGACCAGCTTCCACAGGTCGTAACCCAGAGCATCGGACGCTTCTTTGAAGGTCTCGACGATCACTGGCTTCTCGGCGCCGAGCTCTTTGAGCATACCCAGAGACTGGGAACCTTGACCCGGGAAGACGAATGCGAGGGATGCAGACATTGAACAAGCCCTTATGATCTTGTCGTCGGATAGGGCGCGCCGAGCACGAGGCTGGACGCGGAATCTGAACAGTTGGATGGAAACACAGACCAAACGGTCACATTTAAGCACTTCATCGGCGATACGCCTAAGGCAACAGGTCTTCGAGGCGGCCGTGCAGGCGCTGGGGCAGGTTCTCCTGAATCTCGATCAACGCCCGTTGAATGGCGCTCTGGAACCCCTGGACCCCTGCCGAGCCGTGGCTCTTGATGACGATACCCTGCAACCCCAGGAAGCTTGCGCCATTATGCCGCGCCGGCGCCAGGTCGGCCTGTAGGCGCCTGAGCAGTGGCATGGCCATGGCACCGGCTATACGGGCCAAGGCGCCGCCCTTGAACAACTGCTCGATGCGCGCACCGATCATGGTCGCCAGGCCTTCACTGGATTTGAGCAGAATATTGCCGACAAAGCCGTCGCACACCACGACGTCGGCTTCACCTCGATACAGCCCATCACCTTCGACGAAGCCGACATAATTGAGGCCCCGGGCATTCTGCAGCAGCGTGGCGGCCAACTTGACCTGCTGGTTGCCTTTGATGTCCTCGGTGCCGATGTTCAACAACGCCACCCGCGGACGATGAACCCCCAGAGCCTGAGCGGCCACCGAGCCCATCACGGCAAACTGGTAGAGGTTTTCGGCACTGCAATCGACGTTGGCGCCCAGGTCGAGCAACTGGCAATACCCTACCTGAGTCGGGATGGCCGCCACCATGGCCGGCCGATCGATGCCCGGCAGGGTCTTGAGCACAAAACGCGACAGCGCCATCAGCGCACCGGTATTGCCGGCGCTGACGCAGGCTTGAGCCTTGCCATCACGCACCAGTTCCAGGGCAATGCGCATCGACGAATCGGGTTTGCCGCGCAACGCCTGGGACGGCCGCTCGTCCATGCCGATCACCTCACTGGCCGCGACAATCTGCAGGCGCGCGCGATCCGCAGCCGCAAGGCCGCTGACGAGATCTTCAAGGAGGGAGGGTTGACCGACGAGGGTCAGGTGCAGCGAGGGGGTAGCCGAAAGGCAGGCAATGCTAGCCTGGACAATGCTGCGGGGACCGAAGTCCCCGCCCATTGCGTCGATCGCGATGATCTGAGCGGACAAGGATTACTCGTCAGCGCCCTTGTCGACCACTTTGCGACCACGGTATACGCCTTCTGGCGAAACGTGGTGGCGCAGGTGTACTTCACCGGTGGTTTTCTCTACCGACAGCGCGTTTTCCGACAGGGCGTCGTGCGAACGGCGCATGTCACGGGCAGAGCGGGATTTTTTGTTCTGCTGAACAGCCATAATTGATTAACTCCTAAACGTTTGGGTCACGCTTTAACTGCGCCAAAACACTGAACGGGTTGGACCGCGATACCTCGTCCTTGCTCGATTCGGGCTCGTCTGCGCCCGCCGGCTGCTGGCATTCTTCCGGATGATGAGCAGGCACGATGGGCAAGGCGAGCAGAAGCTCCTCCTCGATCAAGGCCTGCAGATCCAAAGGATCTTCGCCCAGTTCCAGCACGTCATAGCCTTTCGGCAACGACTGGGTATTCGCACCCTCCTTCACCACAGCGTATGTACATTCACTGTGAATCGGCAGGGTGACCAGCTCAAGACAACGCTGGCAAACCATTTTGACCTCGACATCCAGCTCACTGTGGATAACCACCACGTGCTGTTCATCTCGTTCAAAATCGAACTTCGCCTGCACCGTACCGACATTGTCGGAAAGCGGGTCGCAGAGTCTTTCCAAATCAGCGAGTTGCAGCGAACCGTTAAGGGTTACGCCACGATCGGCTAATTTGCGCGGGTCAACGTGAGGTGGAATCGGGTCATTCAACATAGGCGCAGCATTCTAGGGATGCCCCCCGCCCCTGTCAAAGGAAATTCGGCGGCATCTCACATGTTAGAATCAGGTTCAACTGACCAGGAGTCTACCATGCTGCCTTTGTTGCTGGCTTCCAGCTCCACTTACCGGCGCGAACTGCTTGCGCGCCTGCGCCTGCCCTTCACCTGGGCAAGCCCCGACATAGACGAACAGCGCCAGGGTGACGAGCCAGCCGTCGACCTGGTTCGCCGCCTCGCCCGGGAAAAAGCCGAGGCACTGGCAGCCAGCCACCCCGGACACCTGATCATCGGCTCCGACCAGGTCGCCGTGCTGGGTGAACAGATCCTTGGCAAGCCACACACGTTCGAACGCGCCTGTGAACAGTTGCTCGAAGCGAGCGGCCAACAGGTCACCTTCCTCACCGGGCTGGCACTGCTCAACACTGCCACGGGGCAATGCCAGGTCGACTGCGTACCTTTTACCGTGACGATGCGGGAACTGGACCGCGCGCGCGTGGAGCGCTACGTGACAGCGGAGCAGCCGCTGGATTGCGCAGGCAGCTTCAAGGCTGAGGGGCTGGGAGTGAGCCTGTTCCAGAGCACGCATGGGTGCGATGCCACCAGCCTGATCGGGCTGCCGCTGATTCGACTGGTGGACATGCTGAGCTCAGAAGGCGTAACGATCCCCTGAGATCACACGGGGGGCCTCAACGCAAGGTAGGCCCCTGGAAGCCCATGTACAGGGCCAGATGTTCAGCCACACTGGCACCGATGCGCTTGGAGAAGCGATCGAACGGCGACTCCTGAACAGTGAAGTCGACCAACTCCTTCTCTCCCACGATCTCACGCGCCACATAGCTGGCACTGCCCAGGCCATCGACCAGCCCCAGCGCCTTGGCCTGCTCACCGGTCCAGATCAGGCCGCTGAACAACTCTGGATGCTCCTTGTCCTTCAGGCGATCACCCCGCCCCTGCTTGACCATGGCGATGAACTGCTGGTGAGTGGTATTCAGCACACCCTGCCAAAACGCCTTTTCCTCGGGCTTTTCTGGCGAGAACGGATCCAGGAAGGCCTTGTGTTCGCCAGCGGTATAGCTGCGCCGCTCCACCCCTAGCTTCTCCATCGTGCCGACGAAGCCATAACCGGCCGCTGTGACACCGATGGACCCCACCAGGCTGGCCTTGTCGGCATAGATTTCATCGGCCGCACTGGCGATGTAATAAGCGCCAGAAGCCCCCAGATCGGTTATCACTGCATACAGCTTGATGTCCGGGTGCTCACCGCGCAGCCGACGGATCTCGTCATACACATAGCCCGCCTGCACCGGGCTGCCGCCCGGGCTGTTGATGCGCATGACCACCGCCTTGGTCTTGGCGTCCTTGAATGCCTCGCGCAGACTTTTGACGATATTGTCGGCGCTGGCGGCCTCCTGGTCGGCAATAACCCCGCGCACCTCGACCAGCGCCGTGTGGTTGGCACTGCGCGAGGCGGCCTTGTCCATGTCCATCAGCGGCGAGAACAGCACCAGCAGGCCGAACAGGTAGACGAACGTGAGCAGCTTGAAGAATATCCCCCAACGCCGCGACCGGCGCTGCTCCTGCACCCCTGCCAGCAGGGTCTTCTCCAGAAGCTTCCAGCTCTTGCGCTCTTCGCGCTCATCGGGTTCGGACTCAGGGGCCTTCCACTCGTCAGCCATGCTCACCTACCTTGGAATTGGAATTGCGTGGAACCTGCCAGCCACTCGCGCAACTGGGAGAAATGATCGATGCAAACCTGCGGGCCGAACTCGGCCAGCGCCTGCAACGGCATGGCACCATACCCCACCGCCACCGAATGCATGCCGGCATTGCTGGCCATCTGCAGATCGAACGCCGAATCTCCGACCATCAGCGCACGCCCAGGTTCGACGCCGCAATGGCCGAGGATTTGCTCGAGCATCAACGGATGGGGTTTGCCACGCGCCTCGTCGGCTGCGCGGGTGATGTCGAAAAAGCCTTCCCAGCCATTGGCCCTGAGTACCCGATCCAGCCCGCGACGCGCCTTGCCGGTTGCGACCGCCAGGCGGTAACCCTCACTCCTGAAAGCGTCCAGCGACTCGACCACGCCCTCGAACAGTGGCGACGGCTGCTGATCGAGCGCCATGTAGACATCGGCGTAGTGCTGGCGAAAGACCTCGACCTGCACGGCGTCCAGATGAGGATAGAGGGTGGCAATGGCTTCACCGAGGGCCAGACCGATGATGCCCTTGACTGCCTCGTCGCGGCTCGGCGCCTCACCGGCACGCTCGGCCGCGGCGTTCATGGCTTCGACGATACGGCCAATGGAGTCAGCCAGCGTGCCATCCCAATCGAAGATCAGAAGCTCGTAGCGCTTTGTCATAAATCAGGACGCACTCAGGCGCTCCACGGTTTTTGCCCAAACTTCATCCACGGGCGCCTCAAGCTTGAGCTCACCGCCATCAGGCAGCGGCACGGTCAGGGCATAGGCATGCAGGAACAGGCGCTTGCCGCCCAGCTCGCGAATCTCGCGGCTGAAATCTTCGTCGCCGTACTTGCTGTCACCGGCGATCATGTGCCCGGCATGCAAGGTGTGCACGCGGATCTGGTGGGTGCGCCCCGTGATCGGGCGCGCCTCGACGATGGTGGCGAACTCGCCGAAACGGCGCAGCACACGGAACAGGGTCAGCGCCTCCTTGCCCTCATCGTTGACCTCGACCATGCGCTCACCCGAGCGCAGGTTGCTCTTGAGCAACGGCGCATTGACTTGCTTCTTGGAGGTTGGCCAGTGACCGCGCACCAACGCCATGTAGCGCTTGTCGACGCCATCACCGCGCAGCGCGGCATGCAGGTGGCGCAGCATGCTGCGCTTCTTGGCGATCATCAGCAGGCCGGAAGTGTCACGATCCAGGCGGTGCACCAGCTCGAGCTCCTTGGCGTCCGGACGCAACTGGCGCAACGCCTCGATCACGCCAAAACTCAAGCCGCTGCCACCATGCACGGCGATGCCGGCCGGCTTGTTCATCACGATCAGCGCCTTGTCTTCATAAACAATGGCCGCTTCCAGGCGCTGCAGCAGCCCCTGGGCGACCGGCGCCGGCTCGTCGCGCTCAGGCAGGCGGACGGGCGGCACGCGCACGATGTCACCGGCCTGCAGCTTGTACTCAGGCTTGATACGGCCCTTGTTGACCCGCACCTCGCCTTTGCGCAGGATGCGATAAACCAGCGTCTTGGGCACGCCCTTGAGCGCCGTGATGAGGAAATTGTCGATGCGTTGGCCGGCAAGTTCCGGCGCGACTTCGATCAGCTGAACGCCGGAAGTCGGAGGGGTATTGGTCGTCATGGCGGGATCATAACAATTTTTTATGGAATTGAAGCACTTAATCATTACTGCTATAGTCGCGAACGCCGCCAAAAGCGGCAGGCCAGCGGCACCAGGCCCTTAGCCGGTCCCTGACCTACGCAATTCTCCAGGACGCGAGGCCGTCCTACGGGGTTTTCGCCAGTTTACCGAATTGCCTGGAATCGCCACCAGCGCTGTGTAGAGAAGACCGAAAAAAAACGACAAGTGCGGTGTTTCACCTGCTTACCCGATTCTTTTCGCTGTACCTCTGCCCGCCCGTCGCTTCCACGCAACGCCCGGCGAATGCTTCGGAAATACCTGCCTTGGACATGAATGGCGCCAGCCCAGAATCTGCGCTGGCGAAAAATGCAACCCGTTGCGGATTCAGCGCGCGGCAGCACCCGAATTATCAGGGATACGTGCAGGGTGGAGATGCACAGCCCTCGGACCGTGTAGCACCGCGTCCGGCCACCGGCCCAGTGAATGGCCGGCGAGCGGATAAGGTCCTGAACAGATGCCCCCGGGCGTCCACGGCTGACGGTTGATTCCTCCTCCTGACTGAGTGCACGAGGCCTGCTGGGTTGATTCGGATATCGATTCGGATATCTCTGCAGATACCGCAGGGGCCTCTTGGCACCGCAGCAAACAGGACGCGTCGTCGCGACAACGGCAGGCTGGGTAACCGGCTGGTGCCGAACGTTGCTCGACACGGGGGTGGCCCGGCCACCCTTTGCGCACCTTGGCACCGACCATGAGAAGTCGTGTGTGCCGCACGCCGTTTCCGGCAGCCCGGAAACCGACGGTACAACATGAAAAGAATGCTGATTAACGCAACTCAACCCGAAGAGTTGCGTGTAGCCCTGGTGGACGGCCAACGTCTCTACGACCTGGACATCGAGTCCGGCGCGCGTGAGCAGAAAAAGGCCAACATCTACAAAGGCAAGATCACCCGGATCGAGCCTAGCCTCGAAGCCGCCTTCGTCGACTTCGGCTCCGAACGTCACGGCTTCCTGCCGCTGAAGGAAATCTCCCGCGAGTACTTCAAGAAGGCCCCTGAAGGCCGCGTTAACATCAAGGAAGTCCTGAGCGAAGGCCAGGAAGTCATCGTCCAGGTCGAGAAGGAAGAGCGCGGCAACAAAGGCGCCGCCCTGACCACCTTCATCAGCCTCGCTGGCCGCTACCTGGTGCTGATGCCCAACAACCCGCGCGCCGGGGGCATCTCCCGCCGCATCGAAGGCGAAGAGCGCAATGAGTTGCGCGAAGCCCTCAACGGCCTGACCGTGCCGGGCGACATGGGCCTGATCGTGCGCACCGCCGGCCTTGGCCGCAGCAGCGAAGAAATGCAGTGGGACCTCGACTACCTGCTGCAGCTGTGGACCGCCATCAAGGAAGCGTCCCTGGACCGCGCCGCGCCGTTCCTGATCTACCAGGAAAGCAACGTCATCATCCGCGCCATCCGCGACTACCTGCGCCAGGACATCGGCGAAGTGCTGATCGACAGCATCGATGCCCAGGAAGAAGCCCTGACCTTCATCCGCCAGGTGATGCCGCAGTACGCGAGCAAGGTCAAGCTGTACGAAGACAGCGTACCGCTGTTCAACCGCTTCCAGATCGAAAGCCAGATCGAGACCGCCTTCCAGCGCGTCGTCGACCTGCCGTCCGGCGGTTCGATCGTAATCGACCCGACCGAGGCCCTGGTCTCCATCGACATCAACTCGGCGCGTGCCACCAAGGGCAGCGACATCGAGGAAACCGCACTGCAGACCAACCTGGAAGCGGCCGAGGAAATCGCCCGCCAGCTGCGCCTGCGTGACATCGGTGGCCTGATCGTCATCGACTTCATCGACATGACCCCGGCGAAGAACCAACGCGCCGTCGAAGAGCGCGTGCGCGAATGCCTCGAGGCCGACCGTGCCCGCGTCCAGGTTGGCCGCATCTCGCGCTTCGGCCTGCTGGAAATGTCCCGTCAGCGCCTGCGTCCATCGCTGGGTGAAAGCAGCGGCATCGTCTGCCCACGCTGCTCGGGCACCGGCATCATCCGTGACGTCGAGTCGCTGTCGCTGGCCATCCTGCGCCTGATCGAGGAGGAGGCCCTGAAGGACCGCACCGCCGAAGTGCGTGCCCAGGTACCGATCCCGGTGGCCGCGTTCCTGCTCAACGAGAAGCGCAACTCGATCACCAAGATCGAACTGCGCACCCGTGCGCGCATCATCATTCTGCCCAACGATCACCTGGAAACCCCGCACTTCGAAGTCCAGCGCCTGCGCGACGACAACCCGGAAGTGCTGAACAACCAGTCCAGCTACGAGATCGCCGCCGCCGAAGCCGAGGAACCGCTACAGCCGACCGCCACCCGCACCCTGGTTCGCCAGGAGGCCGCCGTCAAGACAGCCCCGGCCCGCGCCAATGCCCCAGCGCCGAGCGCAGCCGAAGAGCAGCAGCCTGCCGCGCCGGTAGCGCCTGCTCCAAGCGTACCGGAGCCAAGCCTGTTCAAAGGCCTGGTGAAGTCGCTGGTCAGCCTGTTCGCCGGCAAGGACGAACCTGCCGCCACCCCCGTGGTCGCCGCCGAGAAGCCGGCCACCGAGCGCAACCAGCGCAACGAAGAGCGTCGCAACGGCCGCCAGCAAAGCCGCAACCGCAATGGGCGCCGTGACGAAGAGCGCAAGCCGCGCGAAGAACGCGCCGAGCGTGCACCGCGTGAAGAGCGTCAACCACGCGAAGAACGTGCCCCCCGTGAAGAGCGTGCCCCACGCGAAGAGCGCGCGCCGCGTGAAGAACGTGCTCCGCGCCAGCCCCGCGAAGACCGTCGCGGCAACCGCGAGGAGCGCGTACGCGAACTGCGCGAGCCTCTCGATGCCGCACCGGTAGCCCGCGAAGAGCGCCAGCCGCGTGAAGAGCGCGTACCTCGCGAAGAACGTGCACCTCGCGAAGAGCGTGCACCTCGTGAAGAGCGCGCACCTCGTGAAGAGCGTGCCCCTCGTGAAGAGCGCGCACCGCGTGAAGAGCGTGCCCCCCGTGAAGAACGCGCACCGCGCGAAGAGCGTGCGCCACGTGAAGAGCGCGCCCCTCGCGAAGAACGCCAGCCTCGCCCACCACGCGAAGAGCGTCAGCCTCGCGCAGCCGAACAGGCCGCCGAGCAGGCTGCGGAGCTTGCCGAAGAGCAACTGCCGAACGAAGAGCTGCTGCAGGACGAGCAGGAAGGCGCCGATGGCGAGCGTCCGCGTCGCCGCTCCCGCGGGCAGCGTCGCCGCAGCAACCGTCGTGAGCGCCAACGCAATGCCAATGGCGAGCTGATCGAAGGCAGCGAAGACGAAGGCAGCGACGAGCAGCCGCAACAGCACCAGGCCACCGAGCTGGGTGCCGAACTGGCTGCGGGCCTGGCCGTCACCGCCGCAGTGGCCACCAGCAACATCAGTGCCGACGCCGAGGCTGAAGCCAACCAGCAGGCCGAGCGCGCCACCGCCGACGCTGCCGTTACCGACAACAGCGAAGCCACTCAGCCGGCCGAGCAGGTTGAAGTTGTCGCGCAAGCGGAAGAACAGGTCAAAGCACAGGCCGAGGCGTTCGCTATCGCCCCAGTGGTCGAGCAGCCAGTCAGCGAGCCGCTCGCGGTGGTTGAAGCCACTGCCGAGCCGGTAATCGAAGCCGCCGCCCAGCCAGCCGCCGAGCCAGCCCCTGTGGCCGAGCCGCAGGTGGTTGCCGAAACGTCGGTCGAAGCACCCGCCGTCGAAGCCGGTGAAGCCGAGAAAGCGCCAGTGGTTGTCGAGCAAGCGTCGATTGAGCAGCCTGCCGCTGTGGTCGAAGCCGAGCCAGCAGTGGTCGCTGATCTCGCCCCGGTCGTTGCCCAAGCAGCGCCCGTGGCTGTCGAGGCGGCCCCGGCCGAAGCCCCGGCAGTAGTGGAAGCGCCGACTGTCATGCTGCCAAACGGCCGCGCACCTAACGACCCACGTGAAGTGCGTCGCCGCAAGCGTGAAGCCGAAGCAGCTGCCAAGGCTGCGCAGGAAGCGGCCGCCGCTACGGGCGAGCCAGTGCTGGAAGCTGCCGATGAGCACAAGCCTCATCACGGTTGATAGCCACGGCTGAATGAAAAAGCCCCGCCAGTTCGCACTGGCGGGGCTTTTTCATGGATGGCTATTTGACCTTGCCGAAGTACCCGCGAAAGGCGATGAAAACCCTGAAGTCAGTACAGGTTGGGCTCCATCTCCAGCTCAACACCAAACTTCTGCTGAATATCCGCCTGGATACGCTGGGCCAAGCCATGTAATTGAGCACCGCTCGCCTGGCCATAATTGACCAGCACCAACGATTGCAAACGGTGCACCCCAGCATCGCCATCGCGAAACCCTTTCCACCCCGCCTGCTCGATCAACCATCCCGCCGCCAACTTCATCTGGCCATCCGCCTGGGGGTAGGCCACCACGCCTGGATGCTCAGCGCGAATGCGCGCCACGCGATCAGCGGGTACGACCGGATTCTTGAAGAAACTCCCGGCATTACCCAGTTCGACCGGGTCTGGCAGCTTCTCACGGCGAATGCTGCAAATGGCATCACTGATCGCTTGCGCGGTCGGCGGCTGGGCACCCTGCTCCACCAGACGCTGGCGCACCGGGCCGTAGTCCAGGTGGGCCTGTAGCGTATGGCTCAAGGCAAACCGTACACGCAGGATCAACCAACGCCCTGGGCTGCGCTTGAACAGGCTGTCGCGGTAGCCAAAAGCGCATTGCTCCAGGCCAAAGTCACGCAACGCGCCGGTCTCCCGGTCAAGGGCCGTCAACCCGGCAAACACGTCCTTGATCTCGACCCCGTACGCACCGACGTTCTGCATCGGCGCAGCGCCCACGGTTCCCGGGATGAGGCTGAGGTTTTCCAGGCCGCAGAAGCCTTGCTGCAGCGACCATTGTACGAATGGGTGCCAAGGCTCACCCGCCTCAGCCTCGACCACCACCCGGCCCGCTTCATCGCTCACCACACGGCGGCCCCGGCTGGCGATGTGCAACACCAACGCATCGACGTCACGGGTCAGCAGCAAGTTGCTGCCGCCACCGATCACCAGCGCCGCCACGCCCCGCTCGCGCGCCTGTGCCAATGCTTCACGCACCTCACCGTCGTTGTGCGCCTGGGTGAAGTAGCGGGCTTTCACATCGATGCCGAAGGTGTTGTAGGGCTTGAGCGATACGTGCTCCTGCCAGCTCGCCGTCATAGCCGCCCCTTGATTTCCACGACCAGCTCGCGGCAGGCCGCCTCGATCAGGTCCAGCACCTGCTCGAAGCCCTCTGCGCCACCGTAGTACGGATCTGGCACTTCATCGAGGGCAGCGCCGTAGCGGCGCAGGAACAGGTCGAGCTCGCCGACCGCGGCCTGCGGGCGCATGGCACGCAGGTGGCCCAGGTTGCTTTCATCCATCGCCAGGATCAGGTCGTACTCGGCAAAATGCGCCGCCTTCACCTGCTGGGCACGCTGGCGCGACAAGTCATAACCGCGCGCCAGCGCCGCCTTGCAGGTGCGGCTGTCAGGCGCCTTGCCCACATGCCAGTCACCGGTACCGGCAGACGCCACGTGAACCCGCTCAGCCAGGCCTGCAGCTTGCAATTGATGGCGCAGTACACCTTCGGCGGTCGGCGAACGGCAAATGTTGCCCAGGCACACGAACAGGACGCGCATCAGGCCTCCAACAAGCGCCTTACGCGCTCCAGGTCTTCGGGGGTGTCGACGCCCACTGCTGGCGCCTCGATGGCGTCTTCCACGTGGATGCGCACGCCGTGCCACAGCGCACGCAATTGCTCCAGCGCTTCGGCCTGCTCCAGCCAGCAAGGGCCCCAGCTGACGAAGTCTTGAAGGAACCCGACACGGTAGGCGTACATGCCGATATGACGGCGATACGGCACGCCCTGCGGCAACTGGTTGCGGTCCTTGGCGAAGGCATCGCGCGCCCAGGGCAGCGGTGCACGGCTGAAACTCAACGCCAGGCCGTTCTTGTCGCTCACCACCTTGACCGCGTTGGGGTTGAAAACGGTTTCCGGTGCATGGATCGGCTCGGCCAGGGTAGCGATACCAGCCTCGGGATGAGCGGCCAGGTTGTTCGCGACCTGATCGATGATCACCGGCGGGATCAACGGTTCGTCCCCCTGAACGTTGACCACGATGGCATCGGCAGGCAGGCCCAGATGCGCGGCCACTTCGGCCAGGCG
This sequence comes from Pseudomonas ceruminis, assembly GCF_021602025.1. Classification (GTDB taxonomy): domain Bacteria; phylum Pseudomonadota; class Gammaproteobacteria; order Pseudomonadales; family Pseudomonadaceae; genus Aquipseudomonas; species Aquipseudomonas ceruminis. The sequence continues at coordinate 40,564 of NZ_BQHW01000023.1, read as the reverse complement.
GTCAGTGCCGGACTCATGGTCGGCGCGGGTCATCAGTACTTCGCCGCCGAACGCCTGGCAGGCCTCGACAATGCTCTGATCATCGGTGGCGATGACCACACGGCTTGCACCGCTTTTACGCGCCTGCTCCCAGACGTGCTGGACCATCGGTTTACCGGCAATCAATTGCAACGGCTTGCCCGGCAGGCGCGTGGAGCGCAGGCGGGCGGGAATCACCACGGTAAAGTTCAGGCTCATTTGTCCAGGCGCTCGTCGTCAGTCAGGGTGCGCGCCTCGCTTTCCAGCATCACCGGGATGCCATCACGGATGGGGTAAGCCAGGCCTGCGCCCTTGCTGATCAGCTCGGTCTTGTCGGCGCTGAGCTTGAGCGGCCCCTTGGTGATCGGGCAGGCCAGGATGTCGAGCAGTTTGGTGTCCATGGAAGCTTCCTTGAGGCCAGGTGGCCGAACGTAGAAAAGGGCTCAGGGCTTTCGCTGCGCAGCCAGCAGGCGTTGCAACTGGCTGTCGAACCAGGCGCTGAAGGCAGCCGTAGGCTGCGCTTCTACAGCCAGGTACCACCAGTCATCAGCGGCGAAGGCCCGGCACTTCACCGCATCCTTTTCGGTCATGACCAGCGGCAGCGGCGGGCTGAACGCCAGGCGCTCGGCGCTGAAGTGCGCATGGTCGGCGAACGGATGCGGTACTGGCTGCCAGTTTAGCCCCAGCAGGGTATTGAAGAAACGTTGTGGATTACCGATGCCGGCAACCGCGTGCAGGCGTTGGCCCGCCGGGAACAGATCGAGGCTGCGGCGCTCGCCGCTGCGCAGGTTGACCAGGGCGCTGGGCTGCAGGCGGAAGGCGAAGCCATCGGGCCGATCGGCGCTGGCACCATTGAACAGTACCGCATCAGCCGCCTGCAGGCGTTCGACCGGCTCCCGCAACGGCCCGGCGGGCAGGCACCGGCCATTGCCCAAGCCACGCGCGGCGTCGATCAGCACCAGTTCCAGGTCGCGCGCCAGGCGATAGTGCTGCATGCCGTCGTCGCACAGAATCAAGTCCAGCGGCTCACTGGCCAGCAGCGCCTGCACCGCGCGGGAACGGTCAGGGTCGATCATCAGCGGTACGCCGGTGCGCTGGACGATCAGCAAGGGTTCATCGCCCGCCTGCTCAGCGCTCTGCTGTGCCAGCACACGCCAGGGCAACTGCGGTGGCTTGGCACCATAACCACGGCTGACCACACCTACTTTCAGCCCCTGACGCCGGCAATGCTCGATCAGCCAAAGGATCATCGGCGTCTTGCCGGTACCTCCAATGGTGATGTTGCCCACCACGATGACCGGCACCGGAGCACGGTAGCTGGCGCTTTGGCCACTGAGGAAGCGGTTGCGCTTGCGCGTCACCACCCGGCGGTACAGGGCCTCCAGGGGACGCAGAACCGCCAGGGCCGGATGCCCCGCGTACCAAGCAGCGAGCAGACGGTCGGCTAACGCCATCAAGGAGTCCCCTGGGCCGCCTCGACAGTGGTCATGCGCAGGTGGCTGAAACCGAGCTTGCCGGCAGCATCCATTGCGGTGATCACGGCCTGGTGCGGCGTCTTGCCGTCGGCGCTGATGGCAAAGGGCAGCGTGTTGTCGCCGCCGGACTCGCGCTCGATCGCCTCGGTCAAGGTGGCCAGGTCGCTTTTGGGCAGCAGGTGATTATTCACCGAATACACACCATCAGCGCTGATGGTCACCTCCACCAGCTTGTCCTGGTCGGCCGACGGCTGTTCGGCGCTAGCTGCCTCCGGCAACTCGACCCGCAGCTGCGTCTCGCGGGTGAATGTCGTGGTTACCACGAAGAACAGCAGCAGAACGAACACCACGTCGATCAACGACGCCAGGTTGATGTCGACGTTCTCCCGCTGGCGATTGCGCCGGAACTTCACGCCTTGCCTCCGGCCACTTCGACTTCGCGATCGCCCTGGATCACTTCCACCAGCTTGATTGCCTCCTGCTCCATGCCTACCACCAGTTCATCGATGCGGCGCAACAGGAAGCGGTGGAAGAACACCGCCGGAATACCGACCATCAAACCCGCGGCAGTGGTGACCAGCGCCTTGGAGATCCCCCCGGCAAGTACTGCCGCGTTGGCGGTCATCTGCGAACCCATGAAGGCGCTGAAGATATCGATCATGCCCAATACGGTGCCCAGCAGGCCGAGCAACGGGGCCATGGCGGCAATGGTGCCGAGGGTACTGATGTAGCGTTCAAGCTCATGGATGACCCGTGAGGCAGCCTCTTCGATGCACTCTTTCATGATCTCGCGGCCATGGCGCGAGTTGGCCAGGCCCGCCGCGAGAATCTCACCCAGCGGCGAGTCGGCGCGCAGGGCCTTGAGCTTGTCACTGGTGAGTTGTTTGTCCTTGATCCACATCCAGACCTGGCCCAGCAGGTGCGGCGGGGTCACGCGGCTGGCGCGCAGGGTCCACAGGCGCTCGACGACGATAGCCATGGCAGCGATGGAGCTCAGAATGATCGGCAGCATCATCCAACCGCCGGACTTGACCAATTCCCACACGTTAAATGCCCCTTCGGAAAAAGGCCGCCACTCTACCATAGGCGTGCGGGGGGCTCATCTGCCGGAGGTCAGGGAATTCACCGACCGGTACCTTCGCCGGTACTGCACCGCGCTCAGTGGGTAGACCGGCGACAGCGCCCTATCCGCCACCCCCAGCTTCCCGCCAGAAACGCGGTTGCTGACGCACACCTTGCACCTCACCTTGGCTACCCAGCACCAAACGCAGCGCCCCTTCCACTGCCGTATCATGAATCACCAGCCCATGCCTGCGGTATCGCTCGATCACTTGCGCATGCGGATGACCGAAACCATTGTTGCGCCCCCGCGAGATCAACACCCCGCGCGGCGCCGTGGCACGGATGAACGCCTCGGTTGATGAGCTTCGACTGCCATGATGGGGGGCTTGCAGCCAGTCGATGGCAGTCGCTTCAGTGGCCCCCAGCCAGGCTTGTTCGGCACCGGCCTCCATGTCACCGGCCAGCAGCAAGCGCTCGCCCTGCGCCTCCACCAGCAGCGCGCAAGAACGATCGTTGCTGCTTTGCCCTTCTGGCCAGTGCCACAGAGAAAAGCGCACGCCATCCCACTCCCAGGCTTCACCGGTGATGCAAGGTTGGGCTGCCAGCGCCGTCGGCAACGCCTGTGCCTCACCGCTCACGACCCGAGCCACCGGCAACCCTCGATAAACCGCGGCCGCACCGCCCGCATGGTCGGCATGGGCATGGCTGATCAACATCAGGTCCAAGTGCCCCACGCCCAATTTCTGCAAGGTCGGCAGTACCACCCGCGCTCCCAGGTCGTTATCGCCCCGCGCTGGCCCGGCGTCGTAGAGCAGACTATGGTTTCGCGTACGCAACAACAGCGCCAGGCCCTGCCCTACATCCAGTTGCCAAGTCTCCACCTGACCGTGCGGCACAGGCTCCCTGGGCACCCACAGCGCGAGCAGCATGACCCCGCCCAGGCTACGCAGCGGCACACCAGAAGGCAGCAACACCAGCAGCGCGCCAAGGCACACCAGGCACCAGGCCCAGCCTGGCAATGCTGGCGGCACCCACGCGGGGCGCCAGCCTGCCACCTGCGTCAGCAACTGAAACAACAGCTCCAGTAAGCCACCGGCCAGCCACAACAGGCCTTCGCCTACACCCGCCACAGGCAACAACAGGGTACCGAGCAACGCCAGTGGCAAGACTGCCAGGCTGATCCACGGCACAGCCAACAGATTGGCCGCTGGCGCGGTCAGGCTGACCGGCAGCCCAGTGGCCAGCAGGACTGGCAGCAAGCCGATGGCAATTACCCACTGGGCACGGGTCCACGCGTGCCAAGGCCGCCAGCCGCCAAGGCGCGCCCTGAAGCAGTAGACAAGCACTGCCACCGCCGCGAACGACAGCCAGAAGCCCGGCAGCAGCGGCGCCAGGGGCTCGGCCACCAACACCCCAACGAGTGCCAGCAGGAATGGGAACAGTGCCCCGACGTGGCGAAACCGCAGACGCCAGGCCAGTACCACCGCCAGCATCAGGCAAGCGCGCTGCACCGGCACCCCGCCCCCGGCCAGCCAGGCATAACCCAGCGCAGCCGCCAGCGCCAAGCCACAGGCCCAGGGCAGCCACGGCCACCGGGGAGGCCACAGCCCCACGCGCGCCAGGCCAGCGACCAAGGCATACAACAAGCCGGCCACAAGGCCGATGTGCTGGCCCGAGATCACCAGCAGGTGCACCGTGCCGGTGGCTTGTAGCACTTGCCAGTCAATGCGGGCCAAACCCGCGCCATCGCCGAGCACCAAAGCCACCAGCGCGGCTTCGCGGCCGTTGGCATCGACGGCCAACAGCCGCGCGCGCAACGCGTCCCGCCACCCCGGCGCAACGGTATGCAGCGCCTGGCCTGCCTTGACCGTGCCGGTAGCACCGATGCGACGGGCCAGCAGGTGTGCCTCCCGGTCCGGCCCATGGGGGTTGAGCAAGCCGGCCGGACGCTGCAAGGTGACCGCCAGGCGCCAGCGCTCGCCAGCGCGCACGGGCGGGCCGTCGAACCAGTTCAACTGCAGGCGCTGCGGCAACTCGGCACGGCGCGACTGGGGGTGCGCCAGCTCAAAGCGCACCCCTTGTCCGGTGCGTGTCGGCAACCCGACCACCCTGCCCTCCAGCCACACCGTTCGGCCATCCAGGCTGGGCGCCAGGCGGTCATCCAGGGCCTGCTGCGCCGACCAGCAGGCCCAGCACACCCCCAACACAAAGCAGCCCAGCGGCCACAGCCGCGTGCCAAGGCACACCAATCCGCCAACCACCAGCAGCAACAGCCACCCGGGCGATGGCAATGCGGGGAGAAAGCCCAGGCACAGCAGCCCGAGCGCCAGCGCAGACATCCCTGTGCGCATGAGGTAGAGCTCCAGAAGCGAAATTGCCTATTCAGGCATAGACGAATTGCCGCCCTGGCTCGCTCAACAATTGTCACAAACTCTGAACGAGGCCGAGAGGGAATCAAGGCATACTGCCTCGATCAACGCTCCGGGAGCCTACATGCCGCGCCGACTTTTCAAACGGTACATGCCGGATCCATCCAGCATCAGGGATCACAAGTCCCTGCGCTTTTTCGGCAAGCTGCTGCACGACCCGAACCTCTGGCACCTCAACCGCCACTCGGTGGCTCGGGCCATGGGCGTCGGCCTGTTCGCGGCGCTGATCCCCATCCCTATGCAGATGCTGCTGGCCGCAGCGCTGGCGATCCCCGTGCGTGGCAACCTACCGATTGCCGTCAGCCTGGTATGGTTGACCAACCCGCTGACCATGCCGCCGGTATTCTTCGTCACCTACATGACCGGCGCCTGGTTGCTGGGCACGCCACCGCGCAGCCTGCCCGACGACCTGACCTTCGAGTGGATCACCGACCAACTGGCAACCCTCTGGCAGCCGTTCTTGCTTGGCTCGGTGGTATGTGGGGTGGTATTGGGCATCGCCGCGTACTTCACCACCTTGCTCTACTGGCGCTGGTGGATCGGCCGGCAGTGGCGCCGGCGCAAGCAAAAAGCCTCAGGCGCGCATGCCGCGGCCACTGACCAGCAGGCGAACACACAGCAGGTACAGCACCGCCGTGGCGACCAGCATGAAGGTAATCGCCGTTCCAATACTGATATCCGACACCCCTAGAATGCCGTAGCGGAACGAGTTGACCATGTGCAGCACCGGGTTGGCCAACGAGACGGCCTGCCAGAACGGTGGCAGCAGGTTGATCGAATAAAACACCCCGCCCAGGTAGGTCAGCGGCGTCAGCACGAAGGTCGGGATGATCGAGATATCGTCGAAGTTGCGCGCAAACACTGCGTTGACGAAGCCCAGCAGGGAAAAGATAGTGGCCGTCAGCAACACCACGATCACGGTCACGCCCAGGTGATGCACCTGCAGGTGGGTGAAGAACATCGACAGGATGGTCACGATCACCCCGACCGCCAAACCGCGCAACACGCCGCCCAGCACATAGCCGACCAGGATCGTGTGGGGCGACACCGGCGACACCATCAGTTCTTCGATCGAACGCTGGAACTTGCTGCCGAAGAAACTCGACACCACGTTGCCGTACGAGTTGGTGATCACTGACATCATGATCAGCCCGGGCACGATGTACTCCATGTAGGTGAAGCCACCCATGTCGCCAATCTGCCGCCCGATCAGGTTACCGAAGATGACGAAGTACAGCACCATGGTAATGGCCGGGGGCAGCAAGGTTTGCGGCCAGATACGCAGGAAGCGCCGCACTTCGCGGTAGACGATGGTATTCAGGGCGACCCAGTTGGTGCGCAGTTCCACACTCATACGGCCACCTTCGACAGGTTCTTTTCCACCAGGGACACGAACAGTTCCTCGAGTCGGTTGGTCTTGTTGCGCAGGCTCTGTACTTCGATGTTCTGCAGGGCCAGTTGGCCGAACAACGCAGTGATGCCGATGTCTTTGTCCACCTGCACTTCAAGGGTGTGGGGGGTCAACAGCCGGCACGGGTAGCCTTGCAGTGCCGGCGCCTGGGCCAGATCCTGCTTGAGGTCGAGGACGAAGGTTTCGACATGCAGCTTGCCCAGCAGTTTGCGCATGCTGGTGTTCTCGACGATGGTGCCATGGTCGATGATGCCGATGTTACGGCACAGTTGTTCGGCTTCTTCCAGGTAGTGGGTGGTCAGGATGATAGTGATGCCCTTCTGGTTCAGCTCAGTGAGGAAGCTCCACATCGACCGGCGCAGCTCGATGTCCACCCCCGCAGTCGGTTCATCGAGGATCAGCAGGCGTGGCTCGTGGATCAACGCCCGAGCGATCATAAGCCGACGCTTCATGCCGCCGGACAACGAACGCGACTGGACATCGCGCTTGTCCCACAACCCCAGCTGGGTCAGGTACTGTTCAGCGCGCTCTTTGGCCAGTTTTGGCGGGATACCGTAATAGCCGGCCTGGGTGACAACGATATCGAAGGTCTTCTCGAACTGGTTGAAGTTGAACTCCTGCGGCACCACACCCAGGCAACGCTTGAGCGCGGAGGGCTCGCGGTCGAGGTCGTGGCCGAACACGTTCACCGTGCCACTGGTCTTGTTGACCAGGGTCGAGAGGATGCCGATGGTGGTGGATTTGCCGGCGCCGTTGGGGCCGAGCAAGGCGAAGAAGTCACCTTCGGCGACATCCAGGTCGATCCCTTTGAGGGCCTGGAAGCCGTTACCGTAGGTTTTGGTCAACTGTCGGATGGACAGGGCAGAACTCATAGCGGGTCACGTACCGAGTGGAAAGGTCAGGACACGCCAGGGCAAATCACTGGCGCAGTGAGTGCGGCCATGGTGCAAGGCCCGGCCGCACAAGTACAGTTACATGTATTGATAGTGACTATCGAAGCAGGTTCAGGTCAGTGCCGTCATGACCGCTGCCTGATAGGCCGGGCGCTGCTTGAGGCGCTCGTACCAGGCTTGCAGATGAGGCATGGCCGGACGCTCGATGGGCATTTCGAACCAGGCATAGACGAAGCTGCCCAGTGGGATGTCGCCCATGCCGATCTGGTCACCTGAGAGGTACGGCTGATGCGCCAGGGTTTGATCGGCAATCGACAGCAATTGAGCACACTGCTTTTGCGCGGCATTGATCGCCACCCAATCCCGCTGGTCTTCAGGCGTGCGCAGCAGGCCCCAGAACAGCGGGCGGAACGGCGTGGCGAAGGATGAAGTGGCCCAATCCATCCACTTGTCGGCCAAGGCGCGCTGGCGAGGGTCGTCCAGGTACCAGCCCTGCTCGTCGCCATATTCGGCACACAGGTAGCGGACGATGGTGTTGGACTCCCACAGCACCAGGTCGCCATCCTCGAGCATGGGCACCAGGCCGTTGGGGTTGAGGGCGCGGTAATGCGGCTCGTTGACCACGCCGAAGGCCCCCCCGGCGTCGATGGATTCGAAGTCCAGGCCCAGCTCCTGGGCGATCCACAGCGCCTTGCGCACATTGCTCGAATTCTTGCGGCCCCAGATCTTCAACATGGCAACGTCCTTATGAGATGCAAAGGTGGCACAGTCTACTCCAGACCTTCGCCGCCTGTACCGGCACAGGCAAGCAATGAACTGAAACTCCCACCGCCACACCCTGTCACTGTTCTGACCCTGCCGTTCACAGCATTGCGTCTAAGCTGTCTGGGACGGCCCAAGCCCCTGGTTCCAAGGAGGACCGATTATGTTGCTGTTGTGGTTGGTAGTGCTGGTGATCGGCGCGGCGTACCTCACGCACCGGCGCCTGGCGCCCTTGCAAATTCTCGGCATCGTGGCGGCCTATGTGCTGCTAATGGGCATTTTCAGCAGTGCCCCTGGCTGGCTACTGGCCCTGATCTGGGTGGTGCTGGCCCTGAAGATCGCCCTGGTGGCACTGCCGGAGTGGCGGCGCAAAGTGTTTACCGCTCCGGTGTTCCGCTGGTTCCAGCGCACCCTGCCACCCATGTCGCAAACCGAGCGCGAAGCCATCGATGCTGGCACGGTCTGGTGGGACGGTGAACTGTTCAGCGGCCGCCCAGACTGGCGCACCCTGCTGGCCTACCCGGCGCCGAAGCTGACCGAAGAAGAGCAGGCGTTCATCGATGGGCCCACGGAAGAACTGTGCGCCATGGTCAGCGACTGGCAGATCGGCCAGGACCTGGACCTGCCGCCCCAAGCCTGGCAGCACATCAAGCAGAACGGCTTCTTCGCCCTGATCATTCCCAAGGAGTACGGCGGCAAAGGCTTTTCTGCCTACGCCCACTCCCAGGTGGCGATGAAACTGGCCACCCGCAGCGGCGACCTGGCGTCCACGGTGATGGTACCCAACTCGCTGGGCCCGGCCGAACTGCTGCTGCATTACGGCACCGACGAACAACGCAACCACTACCTGCCGCGCCTGGCCCGCGGCGAGGAGATCCCCTGCTTCGCGCTCACCGGCCCCCTGGCCGGCTCCGACGCTGGCGCCATGCCCGACACCGGTATCATCTGCAAGGGCCAGTGGAACGGTGAAGAGGTGCTGGGCCTGCGCCTGAACTGGGAAAAGCGCTACATCACCCTGGGCCCTGTGGCGACCTTGCTGGGCCTGGCCTTCAAGGCCTACGACCCTGACCATCTGCTGGGCGACGAGGAGGAACTGGGCATCAGCCTGGCCCTGATCCCCACCGATATACCCGGTGTGGAGATCGGCAAACGCCATCTGCCGCTAGGTGCAGCATTCATGAATGGCCCCAACAGCGGCAAGGACGTGTTCGTGCCGCTGGACATGCTGATCGGCGGCCAGGCCATGCTCGGCAAGGGCTGGATGATGCTGATGAACTGCCTGTCGGTGGGGCGCTCCATTTCCCTGCCGGCAGTCGGCACGGGCGCCGCCAAGTACACCAGCCTGGTGACCGGCCAGTACGCGAACATTCGCGAGCAATTCAACGTTCCATTGGCAGCGTTCGAGGGTATTCAAGAGTCGCTGGCGCGCATCGGCGGCAACGCCTGGCTGATGGACAGTGCCCGCCTGCTGACCGCCAAGGCCGTAGACCTGGGCGAGAAACCCTCGGTGCTGTCGGCGATCCTCAAGTACCACCTGACTGAGCGGGGCCGCGAGTGCATCCAGCACGCCATGGACGTGCACGGCGGCAAGGGCATCATCATGGGCCCGAACAACTACCTGGGCCGTAACTGGCAAGGGGCGCCGATCTTCATCACGGTCGAAGGCGCCAATATCCTTTCGCGCAACTTGATGATTTTTGGCCAAGGCGCAATCCGCTGCCACCCTTTCGTGCTGAAGGAAATGGCGTTGGCCGGGCGTGAGGACTACGATCAGGCGCTGAAAGAGTTCGACGAACTGCTGATGAAACACATCATGTTCGCCGCCGGCAACGCGGCCAGCACACTGGTGTTCAACCTGGGGCTCGGCCGCCTGGAAAGCGTGCCAGGTGATGCACTGAGCCAGGGCTACTTGCGCAGCCTCAACCGGCAGGCTGCTGCCTTTGCCCTACTCGCGGACCTTTCGATGATGCTGCTTGGCGGTGCACTCAAACGCCGAGAACGCCTGAGTGCACGCCTGGGTGATGTATTGAGTTATCTGTATCTGTCATCGGCGGCACTCAAGCGTTATCACGACCTGGGCTCGCCGGACCACATGCAGCCATTGCTGCGCTGGGCCATGGAAGAATGCCTGGGCCAGGCGGAAAAAGCCCTGGATCGGCTGCTCGACAACTTTCCTAACCGGTTTGTCGGCTGCGCGCTGCGCGTGCTGGTATTCCCGTTCGGTCGGCGTCATGCAGGGCCGAGCGATGAATTGGATGCCGAAGTGGCGGCACTGATCGGACGCAGCAAAGGCGACCCTGCGCTGGAAGAGTTGCTGGCCGGCTGCTTCCGACCGCAGGCTGCGGGTGACCCTGTGGCGGCACTGCAGCGGGCCTGCGATTTGTGTGATGAGGTGGTGCCGGTGCGCAAGGTGCTGCATCAGGCCGTCAAGGAGGGAAAGGTGCAAACCGTCACCGGCCAATCGATAATCGATGCGGCAGTCGAAAGTGGCCTAGTACAACCGGGCGATGCGCAACGGCTGCGTGAAGCGGAGCAAGCCTGCCGTGTAGTGATCGATGTGGACGCGTTCGACAAAGAGCAATTGCTACCGGTAGAGGGCAAGGTGCGCTGAGCGATTAAGCCATTCAGGTGCAAGGGCGGCGCTTGGCCAAGACGCAGCGTTATGTCTCGTCCCCGGCCGCGCCCGCACCTTGCAATCGCCAAGTATCACACGCTTGGACGAGACCAGTTCAGGCGCTGGGCGGCGAGCTGGAAAGTGTAACGTAACAATCTATCTGATGGTCTGCGTTGACATCAGCCTGAGAGGGAGGTCCATCCTTTTTCGCAATCACCATCAACCCCAAGCCGCTACTGACGAACTCACCAACGGCATACGTATTCAACAGATAGCTGTATTCGGTACGGTCGAGCGAGGCTGGTTTGTGGGTGGTACGCAGTGTGATGGATGATCGCACAGTAGGGTCGTTCGGGGCAGTTCTGTAGTTCAAGATGATGGTCGAGGCAGAGGGGATGTCGCTCATCTCAATTACGCTGTGGTTGGCGACAACTGTCTTTTTAACGCTTTCGCCACTTCCTTCTGCCGGCAAATTGAGCCCGGTGCTACTGTTATCGCCCCTCCAGAAGATAATAGAACCGCTCTGCTTTGGGGTGTTGTCACTTACCATGGTGCTAACCTCGCTCAGAAGATTGTATGGCCTTCGACACCGCCGCCACCTACTGAAAGGCCGCATCGTTGGTTCAGGCTTGAATCTAAATCACCGGAGGCAGTCACGCACCTGGCAGAACTGATAGGTAGGGACGCATCATGGACAAACAAGTGGACTGACCCGGTGGACCTTCCACAATAGGTCCACAACCGGCGTATACTTCGGCCCCGTTTCAATTACCCTCAAGGATCACCCCATGGTCAATCCCCACCTGGAGTACCACCTGCAACTGCTGCATCACCTGCGGACCATCCTGGTGGCCCTGGGTGAAGCCGAACAGGTACCGGAGGAAAGCCACACCCTGTTTCTCGAACGCTTCGACGAGCTGCTGACGCTGCTGCCGCAAGACCCGCTGCAAAGCCAATACCTGGGCCAGGATCTGATCTGCCAGGTGATCCAGCGCTACCCGCAAATTGCCCACTTGGTACCACGGGACCTGTTGTGGTTCTTCGGCGGCGACTGCCTCCATTTCATGCCTGACCAAGAGCTGGAGCTGTACCAACAGCTGGAAGAACGCCGTTACGAGGCCGAACAGAACGGCGAAGCCTTTGACTGGAACCAGCAGAAGCAGTTGCTGGGCCAAGCGCGCGGTAACACGCAACACTGAGCTCGACCGACCGGCGCGGTCCGCTGCGCCGCCCCGGCTACTTCGTCCATTGTTCCCATGGCTTTTGTGGTATTGACCTACAGCCCTTAAAGCCCCGCCCTGAATATCCTGCCAGCCGAACATCCACCCGCATGTTCGAATGCTACCCACTTCCAGGATATAAACAATGAAGCACACACTTATCGCCCTCGCTATGGGCCTGGCGAGCACAGCAGCATTTGCAAACACCGGCAATATCAACTTCCACGGCACCATCACCCCAGGCGGTACCTGCCCTATCGAAGTGGTCATGCCGGGCACTGGCGGCAGCATCCTGCCTCAGATTGGCCTCGGGAGCTATCCCCCAGAGTACTTCGGCCCCACTGCAGGCAAGCAGACGACCCCTCGTACGTTCGCCCTGCGCATTGACCCAGATCATTGCACCATCAACCCCGGCACAGATGCCTATGTCACCTTCACGGGGGTCTACGGCAATGAAGGCACCAACCTTTACTCACTGAAGCCACACGGCGCTACCGGAGTGGCACTGGCCATTCAGGACAAGAGCCTGACCAACCTTGCCCCAGGCCGGGAATCGGCGCCCTACCCGCTCAAAACCACCGAAGCGAACGAACTGCTTTTCCACGCCATGTACGAGAACACCGGACCGGTAGGTGACGGCGACGCGGCATCGGAAGTGCGTTTCTCGGTAGATATCAGGTAATACGTTGCGCTCCAGGCGCTTCTGCGGACGCACCTGGAGCCCCTGCAAAAAGTAGCAAAGAGACATGCCCATGCCCCGCCCCAACTCCATTGCCTCCAGGCTTGCCCTGGCAATCGGCACCTGCCTTGCCTTGCTCATCCAAGCCAGTGCCCACGCCGCCCTCACCATCAGCTCAACCCGAGTCATCCAGCCCAGCGACCGGCAAAGCACCAGCATCGTGGTCGGCAACCCCAGCCAGCGCCCCTACGCGGCCCAGGCCTGGATCAATACAGAGGCAGACGACAACACCACCGCAGTGCCCTTGATCGCCTCACCTGCGCTGTTTCGCATCGACCCGGCCGGCGAACAGACGGTGCAGCTCAACCGCCTGCCCAACAACCTGCCCCAGGACCGTGAATCGGTGTTCTACTTCAACCTGCAGGAAATCCCGCAGGCGGACGACAAAACTGACAATAACCTGACTATCGCCCTGCGCACCCGCATCAAGGTTTTCTACCGCCCAACCCAGCTCAAAGGCCGCCCACAGGACCACCTCCAGGACCTGGCCTGGTCAGTGCAAACACTCGAAGGCAAGCCACACCTTGTGGTGGACAACCCCTCCCCTTACTACTTCACCTTCAACCAGCTGACCCTGCGCAGCGCCAAGGGCAGTGAGAAAATAGACGGCAGGAAAATGGCCATTCCCATGGGCAGGCAAACCTACCCCCTCAAAACCTCGACCGTGCAGGACGGTCTGAAAGTCGTCTTCACAACCATCAATGACTACGGCGGCCTCACGCCCGAGCTGTCCCGACCGGTGGAACGCCCGTGAAGGTCGCTCACGGGAGGAGCTTAGGGCTGTAGAGGGGAAATTTGATCCACGTCGTACCGTCGTCAAAACTGACCTCGACATGGAAGGTGAACGTCTGGCCACGCCAAAGCGTTGCAAGGTAGGCTTTGGAGAGGGTCACATCCTTGTTCGCGCCAATGCCCCGCCTCACTTGCGCATCAGTGACCGAATGGGCGGTCAGGACATTATAAGGGGGCGCATCCGCCCCGCCCGGTAGCACGCCCGTTACCGTGATATTGACCCGCTGCCCCACGGCAATGCCCTGCCACACACCCAGGCTGACAGGCACCCGCTCCGGCGCCCGCCCCAGGCTGAATCCATTTGAATCGGCCCCCTCCAGCGCTACCTGGGGTAATCCCTCCTTGAACTCGGTCACTTTCAGGTTACATGGAGTGCCGGGGAAATGTTCTTGTCCATCACTCACTACATACCCTACTTCCAACGTGCGCTTGCTGTATGCCAACACACTACGCTCTGGAATCACAAACCGATCATCCGTCCCCACCTCCGGCTCGGACGTGGTGTAGTAACCATAATCACCCGGCGCCCCCCACTGCACGGTGATCACCTCGTCCGGGTAGATAACTGCATCTGCCGGCACGATCACCACCAAGGGGGCTTCATAATCATCCAACTTCAACGACAACTCCCCCCCGCTACCACTGGCCTGGGGTACGCTAAGCCACGGCAGGTTTCTGGGAATGGGTTCGGCGTCAACCTCCAGCACAGCCGGCCTGGAGCGCGCACTGAGATTACCCGCCCGGTCGCGAATCTGGTAATGAACATAGCGCGCGCCATCGCCGCGGTCTTTGATTGCATCACCATCAATTGGCAGGTAAATCGGCTGGTCAAGCTCCTCCACGGTGAATTCACCCATCCAATCGTTGGCAAATGGCTGGTCGTCCCAGTAATAATTGATCACATCGCCAGCGCTGGGCTTTTGGTAAGGCGGCAACTCGGCGAGCAAGATGTTTTCATGCTGCTCCAGGTAGCGCGCCGTCACACCCCCGCGCCTGACCTCTTCATCAAAAAGCAAAAGCCCCTCATCCCCCCCCAATACCGGCGGCATTTTGTCTATTGTCAACGTCAACGACAGGGAGGGTGTAATAACGCCATTGTAACCCTGCACCTCGTAAGAAACCTCTACAGGGCCATGCTGCAGAACAGAAACCGGGGCCTCAACAAACAGCTCATCTTCAGGGATGGCAGCTTCCCAGCGTTTTTCATCAACCTGCATGCGATTCCAGTACAACCGTAGCACTTCGGGGGTGTCTGGGGATGGGTGGGAGATTGGCCACATCGGCACCTCAATCCTGACGGGCTTATCCAGAATCGAAAGTGGCAACAGGCCTGGCTCGCCATCTGGTATATCCGGGAGCGCCATCGGTGCCGTCGGTGGCCCAAGTTGATTAGTCCCAAACAAGCCAGGCCAACGCGCACGTAGCCAGTTTCGAATAAAGCGCATCACAGCATCCTCACTTTGTGCCACCCACAAAAAAGGAAGGCTTGAGCCTTCCTTTTGTTTGTAACCTACCAGCTGTAGTGAAGCCCCACATTCGCCCCCCAAGGCTGCTCGATCTTCTCGCCATTGGAGTAATCGAAGTCGGCATGCAACTGCATGCGCTCATTCAAACTGATGGCCACACCCATGCCCATTTCGGCCCGAGAGCCCGACAGGTCGTTGTCAAACCGATGGTCATTGACCTTCACTTCATTACTGCGAATGAACTCATGGGCATAGGCAAGCCGTACATAGGGCTGTACTTGCTGCCCATTACCAAGTTGCAAAGTACGCCCCAAGGTTGCCCCCGCCTTGCCCAGCACTGATCGCGTATCGTCACCGCGCGCTTGCAGGCCGTTGTCCAGGTGATAGTCCTTGCCCTGGATCGAAACCACAGACCACTGGGTGTAGGGCTCAATGAAATAACCTTGGCCCAGGCCGATGTTGCGTCCGAACTCTGCAGATGCACCAACGCCCAGGTTGTTGAAGTCACCGTTGCTGCGCTTGCCGTCACTTAGCTCGACCTTGGCACTGTTATCGAAGCGGTTAGCCTTTACTACACCATCGAAGTAATAGCCGGTTTGAGCATCCAGCCAGGTAGCATAAAGCCCGAGGTAGTAACTTTTGACCTCGGCAGAACTCCCGCGAATCAGGTCCAGATCTGATGAACTATGGCCCGCCATCACCCCGACCAGCCACTGGCCATCACCCACCGGCAACGGCGCATCGGCACCGATCGAGAAGCCGCGCTGAACCTGGTTATAAGGGCTTCCGGCACTGTCCGATACGTTATATTTGTTACCGTAGGCCCTAACCCAAGCGCCGGATTTACGGTCATCCAGGCGTAACTCGCCCATGCGGCTACGCAACGTGGTCAACTCGCCATACCACACGGTGGGGGCGGTGTTGAACAGCGCCAACGCCGAAGCGGTGCCCGGGCTGATAATCTTGCGCGAGCCATCAAGGTACCAATCGCCACCTTGCTGGACCAGGTCATACGAGAACGCCCCCAGATCAACCGCGCCGTTGGCTAAAGAGAAGCTGGCATCACCTGCCGCCGCATGCACCAGGTGTATCTGGTTTTCAGTCAGTGGGTCCGCGCCACTGCTGCTCACAAGCAGGCTATGACTGCCGGTGGCGTTACCCACTTCCAGGAAGTCAGAAGCGCCAGTACTGAAATCGGCATCCATGACAAAGGTACCGTTACCAGCCAGCGTGCCAAGCGTGAGCCGCTGATACTGCCCCGGCTCCCCAAAGTTGACCACGCCGCCATTGAGCGCCAGGCTGCCCACCTGGCTGTCCTCCACCATGTTCCAGCGGGCCTGGTTGTTCAACGTCAACCCGGCCACGTTCTGCAGCCTACCGGACAGGCTGGCCTGGTTGTCCAGCGTCAGCGAGGCCGTAGAACCCGCTTCGACCCGTACATCCCCCATCAGATGGCTGTTGTCTACAGTCATGGTGGCTTCGGAACCGCCTACCACATCCAGCAAGATGCCATTGCTTGCGACCAGGCTGGAACCATCGGCAACGATGATTTCCGCTTTGGCCGGACCGATCAAGGCATTGCCCACCACAATTGCCGAGCCGTCCTGGCCTTCGACTGTCGCCCCTGCCAAAGTCACCTTTGCAGGCCCCGTGAAGGCAGCATCGGCAAGCACACGCAAACCGTCGCTGGCCCCCACGATCGAACTGTCTTGCGCGCTCAGTTCGGCATTGCCGAACAACTGCGCTGCCGCTGCTGTTCCACTGCCCACCAAGGAGCTGCGTTGCAGCGACAAACTCGATGCAGCAGACACCAGCGCGCCTGCAGTGCCCCCCTCGACATAGCTGTCTGAAACCAGCGCCGAAGAACCGGCAGTGTCACTGCGCTGCAAGCGCAAGCCAAACCGATCACTGACCACTCGCGAATTGCCTGCCACACTGGCCGATGCGCCTGAGACCAGCGCGATGCCATCAGCCCTAACTGCTTCGATCGTACTTGCTTGCATGTTCAGCTGTGCACCTGCACCGACATTCACTTCACGCATCGACGCCCCCGCGGCATTGAGCCTGGCGTTGGCGTTCAGACGGTAGCTGTCAAGCAAGGTAGTATTGTCGATATCACGCGTACCATCGACGACAGTCAATGCCACGGCAAAAGGGCTGGCCAGCAGTAATAACGGCGCCAAGCGCACTGCTTGAGCCATTGGACTTAGCAAGGTATTTCTCATAGACTTCATGACCTCTCTCATGCCGAATATCAAGTGATAGCCGACAAGGTTATCGAGGAATTTCCTGCAATTCTGTAGGAAAAGCCCTCAAATAAAACATGAAGATCTCAACGGCCACAAAACTGCCCGGGCTCTTTTAAACTACCGTCAGGGCCGGAGCGGGCAGCTACCCGCAGCGTTGTGCATGGATACTATTTGCTCCACTTGTTCTGAGGTGATGGTAGAGCCGTCCAGCTCAAAACTGTAAGTCACACGCCCACGCCCCTCATGCAGCGTGGCGTTATAGTTGTAAATTGGAAGAATATAGTCTGTGTAGGGCTGCACACGCCATACCAGTTCATCTAGATCGGTTTCCTCCAGCACGACCGGGTCGTCGAATACCGTCTCCGCAATGATGTCTTCGCCCGCAAAACCATGTACGGCATACCAGTGGAAGGTTACTGTTTCCCCCGCCTTCAAACCGTAACGACGCAGGTCTTTCACCACAACCCGGATTGCCGGGTCCAGCGGGCTGGGGTATTCATCATCATACAAGGCGTTGCAGGTTAACCACCCAACAGGAGCGCTTGTATTCCCCCCCAGGTACTCAGGCGCATCTGGACGCAAGATGACTGCTTCAACTTCGACAATAGTTGCGGTCGACTTGGCGCGATTGGGGACGCTTGGGCGTTCGACTACATAATGCAGCGGAATACTTCCGTTATTCCGAGCCTCGATATAGCTCCAAGGAATATCTTCTTCTATTTCGTGGCCAATTTCCGCCGCCACGACCACATGATCAGCCTCTTGTATATGCATACCTTCCCAATAGAGGCTGATCACATCTCCTTCTTTCAAGGTTGCATCGACTACTACCTTGACAGTAGCATCTTTCCCTTCATCAACCGGCAACAGCTTATTTTTATTAGCTGATTCACCATAAACTTCAGCCTTGGCCAGCCTCGGGTTAACCGGGTCCGGCCATTCAGGATCAGTTCCGGGGTCTACAGGCCCGACGACTTCCAGATTGACGTCTACTTCAATTTCCATACTGCCCTGAGGAACCGTACCGCGGCGCACTGCATAACTGACATTGGTTTCTTTGTCACCCGTACTCGCTGCACCATATTGATCCCACAACTGCTCGCCCGACAGGGTAAATTCAAGTGGAAATTTTGGCGCACTACCCACCTCCCGCCAGCCCAATGCCAGGGTACCCCAGGTAACTTGCACCCAATCCGTAGGCTTCCAGTTGCTGAACGATGGAACTTGCACCACTACCCCCGTCCAAGCGTCTTCCTGATCAATCAGGCCATCATTCGCCAATGGCACCACAGGGTCCTGGAGCCCGGCAGGCAGGGGGCCTATCGCCACGCCCACAGCCAAAGGCATTGATAGCCTGCTGATGTTACCGGCTTTGTCCACCAGCACATAAAGCACATAGACACCGCCATCCCCGACGTCCTCAATGGCGGTTTGAGGCACCGTCAATTGCTTCGGTAGGTTATCGACCGTATCCGTAACAACGGGCACAACCGAGCCAGGATCATCAGGTACATGGTTTAACCAATAGACATAGACCTTGTCGCCTGCAGCATGAGTGTCGTACTCCGGCAAGGTGACAATAACCTTATCAATATTCCCATCGGTAACATCATAACCCAGCGTAGGCATGGCCGCAGGCACAGCATAGCCATAGGGCGGCACGCGGTCGAATATCAAACTCAATATGTCAGACTCTGTCTCTGTACCATTGTAACGAAGCACCTTATAACTGAAATACTGCGAACCATCCAGCCAACTCTCAATATGCTCTTTAGTTATAGTAACCGTCAATGGAAACAATCCGACATCCGTCCCTGTGTACTGATCACTTGACAGTAATGTTGGCGCACCCCTCTCATCCGTGTGGTAAATTTCAAGAGTATCAAAGAAGCTAGGTGGGGTGGAACCCAGCAACGGCCAGGCTTGAATGGTGATATCAAGAGACTTGGAAGGCTCAGTCAACACCGCGCTGAACACCGTACCATCGGGGTCTGCCAACAGGCTCGAATCTATGCCCGGTTTTTCAAGCGAATCGGCATCCCGCTTTGTTGCCCGATCACGCCTCACTTTCTGGCGCGTTTTTTCAGCTTCTGTATAGGTTCTGCCTTGTTTGTTCATGTTTTAACCTGCCATGGCCAATATCAATTGTTAAGGGCAGCATTCACCCAGTCCAAAGTTAAGCACTTACTGACCAACCACGAAACTGGCATTTTTATCAGTTGACAATAAATGTCGAACCCACACAAAACCACAGCCAAGCTGGTTGCGCTTGCACGCAACGCGCCATGCCTGGCGCACCACAAAAAAGGCCTGCGCATGTGCAGGCCCTGGCATACTAGCAACGATCAAATAACTCACTGACCGAATCAGGCATCCTGCGACGCCAAGCGGTCCACCGCGTCATACCGATAGTTGGCAGTAATGCCTTGCGCAGGCACATGCACCCGCGCCAGGCGCCCTAGTGGGTCATAGGCCAGCTCACGCTTCTCCTCATCCTGAATCAGGTTACCGTCAGGGTCATAGCACAGTTCGATAAACTCCTGCTTGTAAGGAGTCTCTTGCTCTACACCCTGGTTTTCAACTAGCTTTGCCCATTTCATTTCAATACCCTTCAATTGCACCGGATCCTTTTCATCGGTGAACTGATAAGTGACATCGAGCGTGCCACCTTCGAAAGAAGTCCTGACCCGGGTGATATTGTCGCGTCCATCGAAGCGGAATAGCTGAGTTTCTATCTTGTTACCGTAAGGGTCGACAGGCACATACTCGCTCTCGCCTTCGCAGGTGTATTTCGACAACCTGGCCCGGTTATCGTATTCGAAGGTTTCATGGCGCAGCCGCCTTCCATCTTCCTCACCCTCTGTCAACGTTTTACTGTCAATGCCATCCACTTCGTTATACGTTTGCACCAACGTTTGCACCGCGTCGCCGAAATCGAAGCGACGACGAACTTCACGATCGAACTCGTCATAGAACAGTGTGGTTTCCAGGCTGCGCACGCTCCCGTCCGGGTCCTCGGTTTCAGTCAGGATGCTGGCGGTTCTGCCCAGCGCATCATAACCGAAGGTACTGGTGATGTTCTCCAGCGTGGTCTGCTGCAACTGCCCAAACGGGTTGTATTCATAAATCTGTGTCTTGCCCAGCACATCGGTATAACTCAGCATACGGCCTTTCAGGCTGTGCACATACACCATCTCATACGCGTCTGTACCGTCACTGTTTTGGCGCTTTTCAACTTTCAGTTCACCGGTACTGAAATACTCACGTTCGAGCGTCTCGTCGTTTTCGGTACAGTGCAACAGGCGGCCGTTATGTTCGTCGTATACATAGTCCGCTGCTTGGCCGAGCGTCCTGCGGCTTAATGGCTCCTCGCCCAATTGCGGAACGTATTCATAGTCGATGCGGTTTTCTGCTGGCGTGATCACCGCCTCTGGCTGACGCTGCCCGATGCCATACAGCAGGGTGCGCACGCGCCCGCCAGTAACCGACTCGATCATGCGGTCCAAACCATCGAAGGTCTGCGTGCCCAGCACGTGATCCACGCCGTCGGTGCGGTCGAGCACCTTGATCAAGGTTGGCAAATCGTCCTTGCTGTGCAACGCATAGTCGCGGTGTACCACCGAACCATCTGGCAGCGTCTGGTCCACTTGCCTGTCAAATTCATCGTAGGTTGTGGCCGTTTCATATCCCCGTGCATCCACTTCCCGCACGGTGCGCCCTAGGCCATCGTAGAAGTACTGGTGCAAACTCACACGGGCACCTTTGCTGTCCAGGCGCTCGACATCCACGGGTTGCTCGAACAGGTTCAGCCGGGTAACGGTAGTGCCGGTGAGCAGCTTGCGCTTGATGGATTCACGCCACTCCTTGCGTACGGGCCCAAGGCGGTCAGGTAGCCCTACCGGGTCGGTCTGCGTGCAGACACGCACTTTGTCCGGCCCCATTTCACTGCTGCGCTGACGCCAGTCGTCATACTGATACAGGGTCGTCAGCGGCAGATTCTTCAGCTCCAACCAGTCGTATTCGACCTCTTTCACCAAGTTGCCAAGGGCGTCATAGCTAGCACTGTACGTTAGCCGTTCTTGTTCCCTGGCTGTTGCGGTGGGGCCAAAGTCCGGGTCCTGGCGCGTCACCCGTACAGCACGGTTTAGCCCGTCAACGTAGCTCCACGTTTGCACCCCTTTCACATCAACCTGCTTCTGCCATGCCTGTTGGCCATCGGACGACAGGTAATAGCTGTAGTTGCGTGACGCCTCGTAGTCGCCGTTAGGGTCGACCGTTTCGCGTGTTACACGGCGCAGTTCGTCATACACGTAGGCAATCTGCACTTTATTGTCGTCATAATTGAGCAACGGTTCGCCAATCAGTATCGAATGCTGCAAGGTGCTGACCTTCTGGGCGTGTCGTGCCAATTCCTCCTTGTTCCCCTTGGCATACTTCAACTCACGGGCCGGCAAAGGTGAGCCGTGGTCGAAGCCAGTCAGGGTTTCCTCAGTCTGGACTGCTGGGTGGCCTTCTACCGAGACCTCACTGTATGCGTATTCAGTGAGGGTTACCTTGCCATTGAGCGTAAGCTTTTGCTCACGGGGACGACCATGCTCCAGCAAATTGAGGGGCTCGTCGTGGTAGCAGGTATCCAACGCCGACAACTGCGTCTCATCACGCACTCGCAGCTGCTGCTCATGGCAACGCAATGACGCGCCGCGTGCATACCCGTCTTTATCCCGCGATGCAACCAACTGGTAGCGATACTCGTTGCGTAACGTTTCGGCGCCAGCTTCCCCAGCCCCCGGAATAACCTCCTCGGTCTTGAGCATACGCTCGAACTTTTCCGGGTCGTCGGCAGCTGGGTAGTACGACATTACTGTCCGCTTGCCGTTGGCTTCTCTTTTTTCCACCAGGTTGCCATGCTGGTCGTAATAGGTAACTTCCACCTCCTCGCGCGAAGGGCTGCCCAAACCCTTGCGCCAAGAGGTGGTAGTAGTCTCAACCAGCTGGAAGTTATTGGGCTGATCCTTGAACTGCCGATTGGCAATTTCCGGGTACCCGAGGGTCTGGGTTTCGATACAATCGTTCTGCGTGGTGACCTGCTCGACCATCAAGTGGAAGCGGTTGAATGAGGTCTTGACCGTGTACGCCGGTTTGTCACCCTGGTAATGCGTGGCTGTAGCGTCGTAGAGATAGTCCGCACCTGTGGCTTTGTAAAGGTTGTCCTCCCCGTTATCTTCCCAGGAGATACCGGTGTTGTTGCCCAGGAAATTGTTCGAGCTGAACATGTAGTCGGTACGCACTTGCGGCTGGTTGGCCCCTGGGGTGACCAAGTGACGTTCTACATGAGGCAGTGTCCGGCTGACGCCTGGCAGGTTATGCCCAGCCTCCTTGTAGAAGACTTCTTCAAAACCGTTGACCGGTGTCCACAAACGTTCAATGCAACGTACCGTGCCGATCGTCTTGTATTCGAACTTCCAACGCCCCTTGTCCGCGGTCGGCAAAATAACCTTGACCAGTTCACTGTCGTCGCACTCCAGCGTATAGACAGCTTCGGCCACCGTGCCTGGATTGAGCGTAATCAGGATCTGGCTGAGGTTCGAATAATCGATTTGCAGCAGTTTTCGCTTGCTGTCATCTTCTACCAATGCCAGGCAAGGCACACGCTTGCGTGATATACCTGGCATTGGAGAGGGTACATCCACCTGGCGGTATGCCAAAGTAATACCATGCCCGGTCGGTGCCAACACCCGTATCGGTAATGCCACTTGCCCGGGCGGCTTGCCCGTCTCGGTGATATCGTGCAACCCAAGCACTTCGATCATTTCCGACTTGTGTGCCACACGATAAAGGGTAGTAGTGCCAGCAGAAATATTCTCGAAGTGAAAGCTGTCGATCTTGCGCTCCGGTATCACCGGCTGTTCACCCGGGCCGTTGTCGAACACCTTGAAACGCTCACCGCTGTGCAGGCTGAGCATGTTGCTTTGCGGGTCGTACTCGCTCAGGTTCAAGCGCCAGCCAGCACCAAAGCCTGAGTTCTCGGGGTTCATCGGGTTGAAACCAATGCGCAAGGGCAAGTTGGGGCCGTTCAAGTGATTGGCCACCAATGTAGGCAACTCGAGCGACACATTGTATTGCCCCGTCCGTGGATCGACGCCACCTTGCACGAAGCTCATGAAATTAAATGCATTGGAATGCACCAGCGAATTCGTAGTCATTCTGTTGTTCCTTAACTCAAGAAGAGTACCGCCCCCCTTAGGGGGCAGCCGCGCTCATTGGAACTTCCAGTGCAGAAAGTTTCGGGCGTCAGTCGAGTCTATCGACCCATCGTCCAACTGCTGGCCCCAGTTGATATAGAGCGCACTTTGCGTTCCGTAGTTATCGATCAGCGTAAAATACAACGGTTTGCTCAGCGCCTCACGCCACCTGATATCCTGCTGGTCATACCAGAACCTCATGTCCGAAACGCGTTCGAGCGACACCAGTAATGTGCCTGCAGAGAAATGCTCACCCGTTGCAAATTCTCGATTCAAGGGTGTGCCCGCTTGCTGCAACGCCAACAACTCCATTTGAGCCTGATATTCAATGCGTCGATCAGCGGTGCGCCCCGGCAGTACCCGCGGCACATAGGCAACGCCGACATAGCTGGCGAACGTTTCATCGAGTAATTCACTTTCGTATTTAAGGACTGAAACATGATCGAAGCGTACATCGACAAAACTGCGCTGCCCCCTGGCACGCAATGCCCAATAATGCGTGGTGTATTGCCAATAGTTGTGACCGTCGACAAGGCGTCCATTGCTATCGACGATGTCGAACCCAGCTTGTTGAGCCACGCGTTTTCCCGTAAAAGGCTCCAGGTCTGCGACATCCAGTTTTTTGGGTACCAGCCCACCCAGTTCTACCTCACCATCAGTGGTGTTTTGTGCGTAAGAGTAGAACGTCTTGTTTTCATGGTTCTGAAACTTGGCCCGAATCCAGCGTATCTCGCTTTCTGTGGTCTGAAGGTAAACGGTTACAATGCGCAACGCCTCCTCGTTCCCCTTTACCCCCACCGCCTTTGACTGGTCCTTTCTCGCCTGCGCCTCTTGCGCCTCGTTTGGCGAAACCAATCCTTCGCCAGCGGGTAGGTAATCAAAGCGATTGCGAAACTTACTGGCGGCCCAGCTTCCTCCACCCGGTGGGATTACTTCAGTGTCAGCAGGTAACCACTGGATCGGTGTGCCATCCCGATGGGTAAGCTGCAACGTTGCCAGCTCCGCATCGCTTACCGGATCATAAATAGGGACGCCTTCAGAATCATTAAATGGTTGGGTCTCGATGTGGATATCGACCGCTACCTGTTGCCTGCCATTCGCCCAGGCTTTTTTTCGCGACGTGTCATTAAGGAACAACTTGAAGTGATTCAGGGCCTTCCAGCGTTGGGAGCCGATCGAATTTGACAGGCTCGCATGAACATCATGCTCGATAACAGCAATGCCAGCCTGGCCGTCATAAACACCCGCCACCACACTGACTTCACCCGGGTCCGACTCCGGCGCGGTGTACGTCCCATCGACAAACTCGCCTTTGCCGTACAGCTCCCACACTGTGCTCAGCACCGCAGGGCGGTCACCCCATGTCTCATCCGAGGCCTGACCGGGGAGCGACTCGGTGAGGGTGAACGTTTGCGAGTCAGAAGCGCGCATGTTCGGCACGTAGAAGGGTTGCATCCGCCGCGGCGCGCGCATGGCTAGGATGACCACTGTCGCGTAGCCACTCTCTTCCTCCCAGTTGGTTACCTTGATACGCTGAAGGCGAATGGGTGGATGGTTCGGGGGCGCATCCGGGGTGAAAATGGCATGCGGCGTTTCGTTGTCGTCCGCTGGGTCTCGCACGATGCTGCCGAACGTGTCGCCATCAGTTTCCCACTCCAGCCTTCCACCCTGCGATGCGGTCAGCCGGACGGGGGCGTCGCCCGTGGCCCAAATGACCACCCGCGGCGAAATGACCAAATCGTCCGAAGAAGCGACCACCAACGCCGACTTGCTTGCCCCCTCCTGCACATTGGCAAATTGGGCCTTGATGTTCATCAGACGTTGCCGAAGCGGGAACATGCTCGCAGCGGGCGCCGTGTAAGTGCCAGCTTCGATCTCACCAGAATTGCGTGGGTTTTGCACATCCAGGGCTGTCCAGGCAGCCACCGAATGATTCGCGACCGTGAACTGGGCGCGGTTGCCTGCAGCCACTTTGCCAATGCGCGGTTGCGGCTGACGGGAAAAGGCAGTGGCCTGGACATCGCCGAAAACGATCATGTCGTGGGGGTTATGCTCCTCCTCCTCCAGCCTGACTACGTTTGCATCGGGCAACACCAGTTGCTCCAGTGCAACAGCTGCGCGTTTCTCGGCAAGCGGCGCCCGCTCCCGGCTGATCAATAGGGCACTGCTGTAGTTGGCGGTACCACTCTTGCGCGGCAACAAATAAGGCCAGGAGCCGCTCGGTCGGGTAGCTTCGACACCGTCAACCAGTTGCATGAGCACCATCAGCGCCCCATCGTCGTCCGGGCTTGTACCACCGCCCGCCCCGGCGGGTGCTTGCTGCGCAGCCACATCGATGCGCGTGGTGGACAAGCCGCTATGCCCGAAAATGTCGAATTCCAGCACCGGCAGTGGGCTGTTGATAACCCACTCGTACTGTAACTGCTCGAGGATGAACGCCCCCATCTTCTGCGCAGCGATGCTAGTGCCGCCTAACGTGCAGGTGGCTTCGCTGGCACCGGTAATGTCGAGCACGACCTGGTACTTGTCCAGGTACGGGTGTGGCTGCACGTTCAGGTGCCCATACACTTCGAACTGATAACCCATGCCCATTTCCAGTACATGGCTTCTTCTGAATTGCTCGACGTGGGCCGACATGATCGTCGACGAAACACAATGCCCGGTGAGCAACTCCATACTCACCCGCACCTGGGTCGAAGCACCTGAGGCGCCTTTGAAAGACAACTGCGGCGGGCCCAGGGTGAGGTTTTCGAAGGCCACCTTTTCAGTGCGGGCGACGGGGTCGATAAAATACTCACCCTCGATGATCGGCAAGCCACCCCGCTGATCGAATTGCTCGACGAAATGAGCCTGCAACGCATGATTGACAGCATCACGGCCTAGCGCCAGTACCGCGCCCCAGCCCCGCATGCTGTCGCCTTTTGCCAGCTCTTCGAGCAATGCTTCTTTGGTATGGGTAGTCATGGTCAGGTCCTCGCCGCACTCAGGCTGCTGAAGGCTTTTTTCACCACCTCCATGGCCTCGATCTGCTCAGCGGTGTAAGGAGCGCTGGCGTTCGTGCCATTGATGGCCTGGTTCACTTCATGGAACGTCTGGGCTTCTTCAGAGGTG
Source organism: Pseudomonas ceruminis (assembly GCF_021602025.1). Classification (GTDB taxonomy): domain Bacteria; phylum Pseudomonadota; class Gammaproteobacteria; order Pseudomonadales; family Pseudomonadaceae; genus Aquipseudomonas; species Aquipseudomonas ceruminis. The sequence continues at coordinate 14,081 of NZ_BQHW01000023.1, read as the reverse complement.
TACGGCATTGGCAGAACAGCGTAATTCCAATTACCTGATTGGATGCCAACACCGGCGATGATCACGTAGTCACCTTCCTCCGACCCCGGGCTGTAGATACCCGCACCCTCATCAAGGGCTCCTTTGCCCTTGACCACGAACCATTTTGTCTCGTCAGGAGACAGGTCTTGCTCCCCTCCTCCCCAACTCCGAACGGCCAGCACCAGTTTCAGCGCTCCACCTGCTTGTGCCTCCACCTTCAGCGTTGCAGAAGTCGTCGTCCAGAGCACCGTGATATCGATGGTTTCGGTACGATTACCACCGGTAACCTGCACCTGGTCCAGTTGCATGAGCGCGCCAAGTACCGGCCCAGTTTCCGGGTCGCTCAGGGGCGCGACATAGACCTTGACTTGCTTGTCCCTGGGGATCTTCAACTCGTCATATTCGCCGGTTGTAGGGTCACGCAGCTCACCTTTGAAACTGGCACCTTTGGCCCAGACCAATTCCGAATCGACGCTTCCTCCCTCCAACACATAGCGTTGCGGTTGGCCGGGGTTGGAATAGAATGCATTAAGCAACATCGGCCTTACCGCTACGGACTTAGGCACGACAGTGAACAGGGCGCTGCTGCTGGTATCGTCCACCGTTGCAGTGATGATGACCTGACGGAACGTGCCAGCAATGGTGTCTGCTTTGGGCGCTTTGTATACGTCGTTGACGATTTCACCCAACTGCTCAGGCCCCTCGGGTTTTTCGGGATCGTCTGGCAGCGCCTTGACACTCCATTCCACCACATGGGGTTTGGGCGTGAGGGTAAGCGGTTGCGTGCCCCCGGCGATGAGAGTTCTCTCTATCGGGTCGATCGCGAAGGCAGTGAGGGTGGGGGCCAGTTCGCCTAGCATCGTCACATCGCCAGGGTTAGCGAAAGTATCAGCTACGGAGCGTTGCTCATTGCGAAAGAGCAGGCCGTTGAGGCGCAGGAGGTCAACAACTTCAAGCCTTCCCGCCAGACGCTCGAAAACGCCCCCAACGCGGCCCTCTACATAGTCTTTGAAAAGGGTGAATTTTCTCTTTGCTTCTTCTGCATATTCACCGCGCGGATCATACTCCCATTCACCGTTAACGGTAACGGGGCCCTTAGTTAGTACAATTACACCGTCTTCCATACTTGTTGAGAAGGAGCAGGATGCACTAACATCAAGGTCCAATGGAGCATAACTTCCCTGCCAATAACCGTTCAGATTTATCTCGATGTAGGTACCGTGTTCAAAGCGTCCTTTATAACGCCACGTGCAATCAATTTTACCAGGAGCAAAAGAAAATGAGAGCTGACCCAAATCGCCAGAGACACGGAATCGCATCCTAACTAATGGAAGATCAACAATCCAAAAAAACAATTCCTCGGGATAACGAATCGAGCCCGCTTTCGCCTCCGTGTAGAAGCCCGATGAATTTTTTGTGTATGTAACTTCACTGGGGACATAAGCCGTACCCGCGAGGCCGTCCAACAAACTATTTAGAACGTTTTTTACCCACGTTTCGTCACTCAGAACAACGCTCAAAGAATACGGATCACCCGACTGCCGCTGAGGCAGTAAATACGGCATGTCCTCATCGCCCCCAGGAAACCCACCATTTGTGGCGCCATTGAACGCTACACCCACAATGACCGCACCCTCTTCCAGGTCTGCCTGGTTCGTACTGGCCACCGGGGTCCCCGCCTTACCCAGGGAGTGCGTGCGAACCCTGAAGGAGGTCGGGTTCAATGCGCTCTCCACAGGTGCCAGCGTATTCAACTCCCAAATTTGCTCGCCCCTCTCACGATCCTTCAACTGCGCTTCAATCAATTCCCCCAACTTGATGTTCAGATCTTCCCATTGGCTCACTTCAAAGTAATAAGCACTGCTCTCCGACAAGTCCAGGTACACGCGACCGTCTTCATCAACCACCCCGCCTTTGCCCTCGTTGAGCTTGATGTTCATCTTCACGCGAGGCGCGCTCAGCGGGTCAAGGTGTGAGATACCCACCAGCGTTGGTAACTGCGCACCTTGCTCCCGGCTCCATTCGGTCAGCTTGCCGCCCACCACTGGCATGCTCAGGGCGGCCATCGAGCTGCCTATACTCGAGTTCTCGAACGACAGTACTGGTGGACCGAACGTAAAGTTGGACAGCCGGGAAAACTTGCCGTTCTCCGTCTGCGCTTCACCCGATACCGGTTCGATCCAGGCCTTTCTATCAGCGCGTAGAATATGCTCCTGCATCAGCAGAAGGTTTGCTTTTTTGCGGTCATAGACCAAAAGTGCACCCCAACCGTGGGTTCGCGGCGCCTCTTTCAAATAGTTGTAATATTGCTCTAGTGTTGGTCTGGGCATGATAGTTCTCCATATAACGTAGCCGCACGATTTCTCTGGACCCTGCGCTCAACAAAAGCAAACAGTCCGGAAAGAAATTACGGATTAAGGGGCGTCGACTGGGACGGGTATTTCAAATAAAAAGCTCCTCCATTGAAACTCACTCGAGCATACAAGGTGAAGCGCTCGCCTATTTTCAGCTTTCGGAGTTCCGACTTCGGCAACCTTTCATCATTCACGCCATTACTCACTTCGGCATCGGTAATTGGCTTTTCGTCCCGAACAATGAACTGCACCGGGTTATCCCGAGAGTCCACCCCTTCCATCACGATGGTCAGCAGTTGCTCCCGGGCAATAAACGGCCAGGTAATCATGTTCAACCTGGCTCCCGCTTCAGGTAACCGGCTGAGGTAAACAGGGCCATCAGTCAAATCGACCGTCGGCAGCGTTGCGCTATCCAATGGCTTGATACGCAACCTGTAAGGCATCGAATCGATCGTGTCTGATCCCTTCGACAGCCTGTAGAACACGTTGAACCTCCAACTGGTGTCCGCAGGAGTACGCCCCATATTGCCAGGCACCTGTTCGGGCGGAATAAAGAAACGCAACGGCCTATCCGGGGAGGCGGGCTCTTTGGCCACGTATTCACCAAGCGGCCCAATACCCACCCAATGCACATGCAGCGCCTCACCGGGCAGCGTGATGCCGGGCGGCACATTGACGTAAACACCAGATACAGACAGATCAGCCAATATATTACCGCTGTCGGATGCGCCATCCGCCGTAGCGCCCTCAATCAAGGGCACATTCAGCACGCGTGCATTTTGCACAGCGACTTGCAACACTTCTGAACTCAGTGCTTCACCCTCGCGCCCATACAGGTAAGACACGCTTACATCAGTGCCTTGGCTGACAGCCAGGATTCCCGGGCTAATATGAAACGGGATCGAATCGGCTGCCCGGGTGCTAGGGTCGACCCGCGCCGATGGCATGTACAGCTGGCCTCCGGGGATGGACCACTGCAGGGTGAGGTAATCTGAATCCGCAATGCCAGGATAATCCGACAGTTTGACCAGCAGGCCATCGGGGAAGCGCCCCGGGTCCAGCGGATCGCCTTCGACGTGCCCTTCGATCGTGGGTTTTCCAAGATAGCCTGGCAGAGTGCTTCTGGAGTCGACCTGCAGCCGTTGCACCGGCGATTTCAAACGCCCCCCCACTGCAAATGCGATCTCATAAGAGGCAAGTACATAGCCTGGGTCAACCCATTCAAGGTCACCCTTGGGTACCGTGCCACTGATTGCGCTTTCTCCAAAGTGCTCCCCTGCGACGGTTACTTCTTGTTTCCACGTGGTGTCGAGAAAATCGTCCGGTGTATAGCATTCGACTGTCAGGGTAACCTTGTCACCTATCTGCATCGCCTGATAGTGGGGCACTACAACACGCATCCCTGAACTCGGTAGGTTGTCAGGCTGAATAATCAAGCCATGAGAGTCCACCACTTGCAGTACAGACAGCGTTTCAACTTGTCCGCGGGGCCTTACCCCGATATAGCAAAAGGTTCGTAATGATGCTGCTTCATGCGTGGCGCCATCCGCCTCACTGGTGTAAGAATAAAACGCCTCCCCCCCCGCGGCATCTGTGATATAGCTGTTGGCAATTTCGACTTCGAGGCCATCTGCTAAATGCTCGCGCTGAAGCGAATAGCCCGCCGTATGGTCATAGGCTTCACCGGTAGCGCTACGACCTAACCAACGTACCACCACGTAGTCGTTTTCCGCCATGCCCGTGTACTTGATTAAGGTCTTCAATGACTCATCGCCCAAAGCATTCAGGTCAATTTCATTGAATGAAGTTAATCCCTCAATCGTGGGCGCCTCCAGAGCCTCGTCTTGATCTAGCCGCTTATTCATGTCGCGAATGCCAAAAAGTGTTGAGGGACTGCACGCCGCGTAGATAAGCAGACGTACTCCGCCTTTTGCCAGCTCTTCGAGCAATGCTTCTTTGTGTTGGTCTGGCCATAACCGTTCTCCATATAACGTAGCGGCACGATCTCTGTGAACGCTGCACTCAAGAAAAGTAAACATCCCGAATAAAAATTAAAAACTGTTGCGTGCTTGCACGCCGCTTGAATAAGCAGGTGCACGCGTCGAGTAGATAAATAAATAGAGCGTTAACGGCCCTGTTCCAGCTTGTCACCCACCTTGGTTGCTCGCCAGAACAGTTTTAGAGGAGTCTCCCCTGCTGCACAACTAGCAAAATTAACAGGTAGCCCACACGCCACCCCTGGCGGCGAAGGTAGGCGTACCTGGTAATTCTGCCAGGTGTGCACATCATTTTTTTATCCTAGCCTTCATGGCAGACCACTTGTTTCGGATGACGCCTGACGCCCTCACGGCAGTGATGGGGAGCGCCAACTCGCCCCCCTGAGGATGCCCGGTACAGGCCCCATAGCGTCACACCGGCTATTCAACGCATACCGCACACTCAGGAACCCCGCACCATGGCAACCACATCGAATGCCTTCAATTTTTCAAGTTTCATGCAGAGCAGTGTCGACCCTCGTACTGGCCTGTACACACTATCCATTGCTCTTCCGGCGTTGAACGCCAACGACCTGTGCGGCCCCGACCTGCCGTTGCAATTGAGCTTTAACCCAATGAGCAACGATAACAACGGGTTTGGTATTGGCTGGAACCTGAAACTCAGCAGTTTCAACATTACCACCGGCATGCTCTCATTACACACCGGTGAATCGTTCAAAGTTGCAGACAACGGGCCTGGCAATGCGCCCGTTATCGCAGAAAAAAAACTGGATAGCTTCCACTTCAGCAATATCAGCAAAGGCGATAGAATACGCATTCGTATTGCACATAAAGGCGGCCTGGTCGAAATACTCGAGCCCCAGACCAATGATACTGTCACCGCCGTGCCTGTGCGCGTCATCGGTGCTTCCGGCCATGGTATCAACCTGGACTACGATAAGACCAAGAGCAAGGCACGCCTGCAATCCATCACCGATGACACTGGCCGTACACTGCTGGAAGTAAAATACCCCACTGCTATCCGGGCGGAGTTTACGATCAACCCGACGACAAGCAGCCCGGCCCGGTACACACTGGACCTGGAGGACAATGAACTGCGAAAAATCACCCTGCCTACATCAAGTGAAGAATACTGGGAGCTGAAGTACAAGCTCTACGATAAACTGCCCTTCTTGAGCAGCGTGGAAAACCCTGATAAAGGTGTGGAAACGATCACTTACCACGAAGGTACCGGGGGCCATAAGTACCCTGGTATCGCGCGGTATTTACCTTCAGTCGATGAGCACTGGATCAAGCCTGATATACGGGACGAGCGCACTCACATACTTACGAAATACACATACTCCAGCAACAATTTCCTGGGTAACGGCACAGGCCTGGTTTATGGAGCTGAAGACGGGACGGACCAACTCTACCGCTTTACAGGCACTGCCTTTGAATACAGCTCTACCGCCGAGCATTATCGGGATGGAAAAACCTACCGGACGGTCGTAAGTATATTTAATCGCTTCCATTTGATGACATCCCAGATCACCACAGACAATGGCTGTATCGAAACCATCACAACGAAGTATCACGAAGAAGATAACAAACCGTTCAAAGACCAGCCTGAGTACTTCCAGCTTCCAGACACTGTGACAAAATCCTGGACGAAGGTGGGTGACCCAACGGTAGGTGACCAGGAACAAACGAAAACCACCTACGACCGCCATGGCAACTTGTTGACGGAACTCAAAGCTGACGGCACACGCATGGTACGTAATTATTACCCTGGTGCGGATGACCCGGAGGAATTCGAACGCAATCTCGAGTCCGTCGTCATCTACCCTGCAGCCCCATCCACCCCAGGCGAACCGCTAGCCCAGATCATAAGCAGTGAATTCATCTATGCCTGCCTGCCGGCACTGCCACAGGCTGACCCCGACCTGAACATGCCCGGATGGCTGTCGCTAGAACAGGAATATATCTTCGAGGGGGAGGGCGAGGGCGAAGCGCGCCAGTTGCTGAATACCAAAGTCCGCCGCTATCTGAATAAAACCGACACCCCGTTCCTGCATGGCCGGGTGGACCAGCAAGACATGCAGATCAACGGTGCAATCACCACCAGCAACTGGAAGTACGAAAAGGTCAAGGACGGCAATAACCAACTCACCTGGAGCCGCAGCACCGAAACCTTCACTGATCATACTCACACGCTAGTGAAAAAAACGGCCACCACTTATTCCCTGCACAACGGTCAGGTGGTATTGGAGCACGATGCCAATGACGTATTCACAGGCTATGAGCATGACGTACTGGGCCGTGTAGTCGCAGAAATCGCAAGCCCATGCACCCCCTATGCCACCACGCGCACCACCGCCTACAAGCTACTCGACGACGGCGGGCGCAAACGTAGTTGTGAGGAAGCCACCGACAGCAAGGGCGTCGTCACCCGCACCGTATTCGATGGCAGCCACCGCCCCATCCGGGAAGAGCGTAAAGCCTGTGACGCCGTGACAGGAGAGATCGTGACGCGCACGGTAGCCGAGCTGAAGTATGACTCGGCGGGCAGCCTGGTGAGCAAAATCGGCTATGACTACCTGCCGGACAAAGACGGCAAGGCGCAGCCGCGCGTGCTCGAGCTGAAGTCGAGCTACGCGTACGACGGCTGGGGCCAAATGTGTGAAGAAGTGCGCCCCGACGGCATCAAGGAATGTATCGACGCTACGCCGCTCGAGCCTGGTGGCCAACTGGTCACCCGCTGGATCGAAAGCCCAAAAGCGCCCGGGCAGAGGCTGCAACAGACCGTCAGTAAGCTCAATCGCTTCAGCAAACCGATTTACGAGTACCGCCTGCTGGAGGAAGAGGTGGATTCCCCCGAGGGAGGTAAACAGCGGGTTACACGCGAGGCCGGCCGCACTGACTACACCTACGACGGGCTCGGCCGCTGCCTGAGCCGGATCGAATCTATCCTGGACCCGAGAGACGACAACCAGGTCATCACACGCACCAGCAAGTTCACCTATGACGCCTTGGGCCGCATGACCAGCAATCAGCGGCCAGATGGCACGACCTTGGTACGCAAGTTCGCCCCCCACAACATGGGCGAACTGGTCACTGAACTGCAGTTGAAAGAGAACAGTAACGCACCTGAGCAGATGCTCTGCGAGCGCAAGTTCGACGGGCTTGGCCGCCTGGTACGCATGACCGTGGGTTCGCGGGTGGAGGAGTACACCTATAAAGGCACGACCCAGTTAGTCGACACGCGCACGGCGTTCAGCCTGCAGGCCACAGGCAAAGGCACCCGCAAGCGGGTGATCGGCTATGAGTACAAGCCAGAGCTGACCGAGCAACCCAGCAAGCTTGTTGCAACACTGGAGGACGAGGACGGCCGTACCTACCAGGAAGAGCAACAGAGCGCAGACTTCGAGTATGACGACAAGAGCGCAGAAATTACCCACGCCAACAATCCACTGGGTAAACGCCGTTATGTGTACACCGAACAAGGCGACCTTCGCGAAGAACACCTGACCGACACTGAAGGTACGCCTTACAGCGTCATTTACCAGCAGTCCTGGCAAGGCCTGCCGACACAGCGCAAGCACAGCGATGGCCAAGCCTGTGACTATGACTTCGATGAGCACGGTCGGCTGGTGTCGGTGTTACAGGGCAATCTCAAGTCGACGCTGAAATACTCCGAAGACACCGGCCTGCTGGAGACCACCGAAACCCGCGACACCAGCAACTCCGACGCGCAACAGCAACCTGTCACTCTGTGCACCCAGCACTATGACAGCCTGGGCAGGGAGACCCGCCGCACCTTGAGCGTCAACGGCAGGGCACGCCAACTGGTACAAGTGTGGCAGGACGACGACATGCTGCATTCGCGAACCCTTTGGGAAGGCGGGCAAAAACTGCGTGAAGAAAAGTACGAGTATGACAGCCTTGGCCGCCTGACCAAATACGATTGCCCTGTCGAAACCGCCAGCGGCCGGCAGATCACAACCCAAATGTTCAGGTTCGACGCGGTAGACAACATCATACGCTGCCGCACAACGTTCAATGACCGCGAGCAGGACGATGCGCAGTTCACCTACTGTGCTCATGACGGGTTCCGGCTGGAAAAGGTCACGCATAGTCTGCCCTCTGAAGGCTGCGCGAAAGAACAGACCTTCAGCTACGACGAACTGGGCAACATGCTCAACGATGAGTGCGGCAATGCTTTGTACTACGACAGCCTTGGCCGCCTGAGCCAGGTGCAGGATGCCAACCGCAAAGTGGCGGCACAGTACGGCTATGACGGGCATGATCAGCTGCTTTATTCGGGCACGGACGCGCGCAAGATGCAGCGCCGCTACGTGGGCCATAGCCTGGACAGCCTATTGGAGGACGGCCTGCTCACCGAGTACCTGCACGCCGGTGGCCAGCCTCGGGCACAGCAACAAGCCGGCAACGCCACACTGCTGCTTACCGACCATGCAGGCAGCGTGAACACCGAGTACGATGCCGAAGGTACGCGCCATGCCCACTACGCCCCGTACGGTGAACAACTGCCAGACGACGCCGAGCAGCCCTTGCGCAGCCTGCTGGCCTTCAACGGCGAAGCCCGCGAGCACGCTTTGGGTTGGTACCTGCTGGGCAGCGGCTACCGCGCCTACAACCCTGGCCTGATGCGCTTTCACAGCCCAGACTCGATGCCGCCTGAGGAGGCCGGCATCAACCCGTACGTGTATGCCCTGGGCAATCCGGTTTACTGGCACGACCCCACCGGCCATCGCGGTGAACCCGTGACCCGTGGCCGCCAGGCACCGCTGGAACGGCGCATAGAAGAAAAACCCAAGGTACCTTGGTATGCCTGGCTGGGCCTCGCTGCTGCCGCCGCCATTTTCGTCGTATCGGCGATCGCAATGCCTTGGTCGGCTCCGGCCACCATCGGCGTGACTACCAGCTATGTCGTTGGCGTCATCGGCGTGGCTGCCAACGGGGCCGCTGCGGTCCTGCAGGGGGTGGCGACAGCGTACATGTACCAAAACCCGGAACTTTCGAACCTGCTGCAGAACTTCGCGACTGTGTTCTCCGTTATCGGCATGTTTGCGGCCGGGTATGGAGCCGCGGCGACGAAAGGGGGGATGAAGGCGGCCCAGACAGGTGCCGGGCAGAGCGCAGGGGCTGCTGGCTCCAATATAAATGTGACGGTAAACGCCAATGCAACTGTTAGTAGAGCCACAAGCGCCAGCCGGAGCATGCTCGGAGGTAACTCGCCGCGGAGTCTGGGTGCGCCGAACCTGGCACCGGCGCGGGCGCCTGCGCGAGTGTGGCGCTCTGCATGGTGGGCCAACATGCCGGCCAACAGCAATGAAACTGTATCAAGCCTCGCGCGCAGCAGCTCAATTTCAAATCTACGACCACCCGTAAGCCCTGCACCGAGTGCAGAAATGAAACCTTTCTTCTCCGGGCTATCAGAGGTGATCACCAAGCCTACCGGTACGCCACCACCACCTCCCTCAACCCCTTGGGGCTATGTCATTGTAGGTCGAAATAAAGGACGGGGTTACGGGCCAGCTGGTAGCGGCAAGTTTGGGCTTATGCCGTAATTTTTTTAGCTGTAGCCCGCTGCCCAAAGGCAGCGGGCACCTACCCGCCCCGAACCGTCACTGCATCCAATACCCCTCGCAACAGCTGATTATTCCTACATCTCATACCTGCCCCTCCCACCTACCCTGCCCCTGCCTGTAAACCGTGACCCGGCAGCACCCCTGCCTACACACACCTCCATATCCAGCTTCAGGCGCCCGCCACGAGCCCACCTGTGCATCGTCCGTCGGCGCCGCTCAGGACACGCTCATGCTCCAGCCCGAACGGCGCAGGCTATTGCCGTTGCGCCCGCGCCTCGCCCCGCTGCCGCCGCTGCTTGGCGGCTGCCTGGCGTTGGCCCTTGCCCACCCTGCCTTGGCAGCCCCGTCCGACCTCGCCTTCCAGCCCGGCTTCATGCGCCAGGCCCCCGGCCAGCCCGCCGAGGCCGGGACCCTGGCGCTACAAAACCTAGCCACCCAGGCACTCTTGCCGCCGGGGCGCTACCGGGTGCAGGTCTCGCTCAACTTCAGCCCCCTGCACGAACAGGACATCGACTTCATCGAGGGCCCGAATGGCAAAGGGTTGCAGCCCTGCCTGACGGCCGAACTGCTACGCACCCTCGACCTGCGCGAGCAGGCCCTGGAATCACCCCTGCCAGACGACGACAGCTGCGTGGACCTGGCGCAGCTGGTACCACAGGCCAGTGCCGATTTCGACCCCGCCCAGTTGCACCTGTCGCTGTCGATCCCGCAAATCGCCCTGCGCCAGGACCGTTCGGGCAGCGTGCCCGAGGCCCGCTGGAGCAATGGCATCAACGCCGCCTTCATCAGTTATCAGGCTTCGGCCCAGCACAGCAGCCAGCGCGATGGCCGCAGCCGCAGCAGCCAGGACCTGTACCTGAACAGCGGCCTTAACCTAGGGCCCTGGCGCCTGCGCAGCAAACAGGCACTGCGTGAGGACGCCGATGGGGCACGCCGCTGGACCCGTAGCGACACGTTCGCGCAGCGCGACCTGCCCGGCCTGCAGGCCAACCTCACCCTGGGCGAAACCTTCACCAACAGCGACATGTTCCGCAGCGTGCGCTTCACAGGCGCGCAGGTGGCGTCCGACACAGGCATGCTGCCCGATGCAATGCAGCATTACGCACCAGTAATCCGCGGGGTAGCCCAAAGCCGTGCCAAGGTAGAAATCCTACACAATGGCTACCCCATCTATTCCAGCTACGTTGCCCCCGGCCCTTACGCCATCGACGACCTCAGCGTAGGCTCTGGCCATGGCGAGCTGGAAGTGGTCATCACCGAAGCCGATGGCCAGATCCGCCGCTTCACTCAACCCTACTCGAGCATGGGCAGCCTGCTGCGCGAAGGCGTGTGGCGCTACAGCGCGACCGTGGGCCGCTACGACGGCGCCGAACAACTCGACGACCCGCTGTTCTGGCAGGCCACCCTGGCCCGCGGTGGTGTCTGGGACACTACGTTGTATGGCGGTGTGCTTTCCAGCGAGTACTACAACGCCAGCGTACTGGGCATGGGCCGCGACATTGGCCAGATAGGCGCGTTGTCGTTCGATGTCACCCGTTCCTCCAGCGCCCTGGGCGCCACGCTGGGCGATGCTCACGGCCACAGCTTTGCCTTGCGCTACGGCAAAAGTTTCCAGAGCCGCACCAGCGTGCGCTTCGCCGGTTATCGCTACTCGACCGAGGGCTACCGCGACTTCGACGAAGCTGTGCGGCAACGCAGTAATGCCAGCAGCTACCTTGGCAACCGCCGCAGCCGCCTGGAAGCATCGGTGTACCAGAGCGTCGGGGACCGAAGCGCACTCAACCTGACCTTATCTCAGGACACCTACTGGCAAACCAGCCACCAGCGCCGCCAGTACCAGTTGCAATACACCACCCGCCTGGGCAAGGTCGCGGTCAACCTGTTTGCCTCGCAGGCCCTGGACTCAAAAAACGACGACAGCCGCATGTTCGGCCTGAGCTTGAGCATGCCACTGGACTTTGGCCGCCAGCAACAGGCCAGCTTCGACGTGCGCAACAACAATGGCCGGACCAGCGAACGCGCCAGCCTCAGCGGCGGCTTGCTGGACAACCAGCTCAGCTACAGCACCTTGCTGGCCAACGACGGCCAGGGGCGCAACAGCGGTGGGCTGTCTATCAACTACCAGGGCAGCCAGGCCAGTGTCGGCATGGGCTACAACCAAGGCAACGACTACCGCAGCATGTCGGTGAACGCCAGCGGTGCCGTGATGCTGCATGGCGACGGCCTGGTATTTGGCAGCCACCTGGGCGAAACCATGGCCCTGGTCCACGTGCCCGATGTATCCGGCGTCGGCGTACAGAGCACCGCCTCGGCGCGTACCAATGCCCAAGGTTATGCACTGGTGCCGTACCTGCGCCCCTATCGGCTGAATTCACTGGTACTGCAAACCGACGACCTTTCGCCGGAAGTGGTGTTTGGCAATGCCAGCCAGCAAGTGGTGCCGCGTCGCGGCGCGGTGGTCAAGGCCAGCTACGAAACCGAGCATGTGGCCCGCCTGGTGCTGACCCTGCGGCAGGCCAATGACCAACCCGTGCCGTTTGGCGCCCAGGTGTTCGATGCCAGTGGCCAGAGCCTGGGTGTGGTCGGCCAGGCTGGCCAGGCGCTGGTGTCTACCCGCACCACAGGCCCGCAAACCATACGCGTGCTGTGGGGCGAGGCCAGCGATAAAGCCTGCACACTGGACATCGACCCGCAAGCACTCGCACAAGAGGGTGGCTATCGCCTGCAAACCCTGCACTGCCAACTGCCCGTAGCCAGCAGCCAGCCCCTGCTGCCCGGCGACAATACCCAGGAAATGCTCTGATGACCGCGTTCACCTTCAACATCGACCGCAGCTTGCGCCTGACCGCCTGCTGCCTGGCCCTGGGCCTGTTCTCTGGCAACGCTTACGCCAATTGTACGTTCCAGACGAGCGCCACCTACATGACCTACGTGCGTGACATGAACACATTCTGGGTACCCCGCGATGCCCCAGACGGTACCGTGATCGGTACCTACACAATGAACGCGAACAACAGGGAAGGCGCCAGGGCCTCGTGCGTGTGGGACCCTGCCAACCCGCCCAAGGCAAGGCTCAATAATACCGCGCCAATCTTCTCTGGCACCTTGCCCCCCGTGGGTGGCAAGAACATCAATGGCCACGTCCTGGAAACCAACATCCCCGGGGTTGGTGTGTACTTGGAGCTTGGTGCGCCTTTTGACGGCGTGACCAACAACTCCTTCGCCCCTGATCCTGGCACCTCCCCTGTCATACCCTATTCGGGGACCATGCGAGACCAGCCTTTCAACGTCGTGGTGTCGACTATCCGTGGCAATGCCTGGCTCATCAAGACCGGGCCAATCGCACCCGGCCCCCAATACATCAACAGCACCATGTTTCATGGGGAACTGCATAACCTGGGCGAGGTCTTGGAGTACCAGATAACCGCCACGGTGAACCAGGCGCAGTGTTCGCTGAAATCCAACTCAGTGAGCCCCGGTCTGGTGAACCTGGGCAATTACACCCCTGCCGATTTCACAGGGGCAAATCCCGCGACCCCGCCCGTGCCCTTCCAGATAACACTCAGCGACTGCGAAGACGCCAGCGCTCCCAACCCCGCGCCCGCGAATGTGTACATCGAACTGGATGGCGCCAATGGCTCGGTGCCGACCGTTCCAGCCGAGGGACGCTTTAGCCTGGGTGGCGCTTCAGATGCCGCCGGGGTGGAAATCCAGCTGCTGCGTAGCGATGGCTCGCCCATGCCACTGCAATCAGAGCAAATGGTCAAGCCAATAAGCATCGGCACTACCCATCTGGACTTCCAGGCGCGCTACTACCAGAGCGCACCAGTGATAACCCCGGGCGTGGCCGAGGGGGGGCTGACCTTTACCGTAAGCTACAAATAACGCGCAAAAAAGGCCGCTGGGTGAACACCCTGCGGCCTGTGTGACGATAAAAACAAATGATCGGAAACGAAAAAAGACGCCGAAGCGTCTTTTTTCGAAGATTCTGTCCCGTCCTGAATAAGGTTTACACCTCCCATCCCGAATTTCCGGAGAGTCAGATGGAGCAAGGTGTAAAGCGCACACAGCGAGATTACTCACTGTCTTTTAAATTGGCGGTGGTTGATCAGATT
>NZ_BQHW01000022.1 GCF_021602025.1 Pseudomonas ceruminis | reverse complement strand
CCTCTATTGCCCGCCCGGCGATTTCTACATCGACCCCTGGCGCCCGGTGGCGCGCGCCGTCATCACCCATGGCCACGGCGACCACGCCCGCAGCGGCAACCGCCACTACCTGACGGCCGCCCCAGGTGCTGGCATCCTGCGCAGCCGCCTGGGCCAGGGCATCGACCTGCAGACCCTGCCCTACGGCGAATGCATACAGCATCACGGCGTCACCCTCAGCCTGCACCCTGCCGGGCATGTGTTGGGCTCCGCACAGGTGCGCCTGGAATATCAAGGTGAAGTGTGGGTCGCTTCGGGCGACTACAAGGTCGAGCCGGATGGCACCTGCGCCGCCTTTGAGCCCGTGCGCTGTCACACCTTCATCACCGAATCGACCTTTGGCCTGCCCATTTACCACTGGCCCAGCCAGGCGGACATTTTCGCCGGAATCAACAACTGGTGGCGAACCAACCGAGACCAGGGCAAATGCAGCGTGTTGTTCTGCTATGCCTTCGGCAAGGCGCAGCGGATTCTGCATGGGCTGGACCCAAGCATCGGGCCGATCCTGGTGCATGGTGCGGTCGAGCCGCTGAACAGGGTATACCGCGAGGCCGGTGTGCACCTGCCCCCCACCCTCTATGCCGGCGACATCCCCCGCAACGACCCGCTGCTGCGTCAGGCCTTGGTCCTGGCTCCGCCTTCGGCAGCGGGCAGCAGCTGGATGCGCCGCTTTGGCGACTACAGCGATGCGTTCGCCAGCGGCTGGATGCTGCTGCGAGGCACGCGGCGGCGCCGCGGTGTGGACCGTGGCTTCGTGCTGTCCGACCACGCCGACTGGCCTGGGCTGCTGTGGGCGATTGGTCAGACCGGTGCCGAGCGGGTGATGGTCACCCACGGCTCGGTGGGTGTGCTGGTCCGTTACCTGAGTGAACAGGGCCTTGATGCGCGTGCCTTCGTGACCGAGTACGGCGAGGAGGATGACACCCCAGCCACGGAGGCTCAGGCATGAAAGCCTTTGCAGACCTGTACCTGCGCCTGGACGCGACGACCTCCAGCAACGCCAAGCTGGCAGCCCTGTGCGACTACTTCAACACCGCCCCCGCCCAGGACGCCGCCTGGGCGGTCTATTTCCTGGCGGGCGGACGACCACGTCAATTGGTCCCCACCCGCGTATTACGCGAACTGGCGAGCGCCCTGGCGGGGTTGCCCGACTGGCTCTTCGAAGAAAGCTATCAGGCAGTGGGGGACCTGGCCGAAACCATTTCCCTGCTGCTGCCCCAAACCGGCGACGCCAGCGACGATGGCCTTGCCCACTGGGTCGAGGGACACCTGCTGCCCTTGCGTGGTTTGCCACCTGAGGCGCTTTTCCAGCGCCTGCCAGTGCTATGGGCACAACTGGACCGCGCCAGCCTGATGCTGTGCCTGAAGCTGATCACCGGCAGTTTCCGCGTCGGCGTTTCCAAGCTCCTGGTGACCCGGGCCTTGGCACAGCTGGCTGGGCTGGATGCCAAGCGGGTTGCCCAGCGCCTGGTCGGCTACACCGATATCGGCCACCGCCCTACGGCCGCCAGCTACCTTAAGCTGATCGCCGCCGAATCGGCCGATGAACATCGCCAACGCGGTGGCCAACCGTACCCGTTTTTCCTCGCCCATGCGCTGCAGGCGCCAGTGGATGAGTTCGAGGCGCTGCTGGGTCCGCCCAGCGCCTGGCAGATTGAATGGAAGTGGGACGGCATCCGCGCCCAAGTGGTCAAGCGCGACGGGCAGTTGTGGGTATGGTCGCGGGGCGAGGAGTTGATCACCGAGCGCTTCCCCGAGCTGCACTGCCTGGCAGAGGCCTTGCCGGACGGTGTTGTACTCGATGGCGAAATCCTGGTCTGGAAACCCGGTGCCACAGCCGATGCCCTGGCAGTGCAGCCCTTCGCCCTGTTACAACAGCGTATCGGGCGCAAAACCTTGGGCAAGAAGCTGCTGGCCGATGCCCCCGTGGTATTGCAGGCCTATGACCTGCTGGAGTGGCAAGGCGAGGACTGGCGCAACCGCCCGCAACACGAACGCCGCCGCCAACTGGAGTGGTTGCTGCAGGCCCATCCGTTAGTCCCGGTGCTGTTGTCACCCTTACTTGAAGGCGAAGACTGGAGCGACCTGGCCCGCCAGCGCGAGCAATCACGTAGCCTCGGTGTCGAAGGCATGATGCTCAAGCAGCGCGATGCCCTGTACGGCGTCGGCCGCACCAAGGACATGGGCCTGTGGTGGAAGTGGAAAGTCGACCCGTTCAGCGTCGATGCCGTGCTGATTTATGCCCAACGTGGCCACGGCCGACGGGCCAGCCTCTACAGCGACTACACCTTCGCCGTCTGGAACGCCCCTCCTGGCACCCCGGAACGTGCCCTGGTGCCCTTCGCCAAGGCGTATTCAGGGCTAAGCGACGAGGAGATGCGCAAGGTCGATGCCATCATCCGAAAGACCACGGTAGAAACCTTTGGCCCCGTGCGCAGCGTCACGCCTACCCTGGTATTCGAACTGGGTTTTGAAGGTATAGCCCTTTCAAAGCGGCACAAGAGCGGTATCGCCGTGCGTTTTCCGCGCATGCTGCGCTGGCGCCTGGACAAAGCAGTCGAACAGGCCGATGACCTGGCGACCTTGCAGGCGCTGCTGGCCTGACGCCCTGGGTTGCCGCCTGCGAAGAGGCACACTGGGCAAAATTATGCTTCTATCTTTCTGCCGACCCGTGTCGCAGACCGTTTTCGCCACGCAGCCAGGACCACCATGCACCATTCGACCCACGACCTGCTCTGCCCCGTTCCCGGGGTCACACGTCAACTGCACAGCTTCCACTTCGGCCCGCGCGGTGGTGCCAAAGTGTATATTCAGGCCTCGCTGCACGCCGATGAACTGCCCGGCATGCTGGTAGCCTGGCACCTCAAGCGCCGCCTGGCAGAGCTGGAACAGCACGGGCGGCTGCGCCGTGAAATCATTCTGGTGCCTGTGGCCAACCCAGTGGGGCTGGAACAGGTGATGCTGGATGCGCCACTGGGCCGTTTCGAGCTGCAAAGCGGTGAAAACTTCAACCGCAATTTCGTCGACCTCTCCGACAGCATCGGTGACCAGATAGACGGCTACCTGACCCAGGACCCCGCCCATAACCTGGCGCTTATCCGCGAATACCTGCGCCGTGGCCTGGATGCCCATCCGGCGCACACCCCGTTGCAGTCACAGCGCCTGACCTTGCAGCGGCTGGCCTGCGATGCCGACCTGGTGCTGGACCTGCACTGCGACTTCGAGGCCGTAGAGCACCTCTACACCACCCCGGAAGCCTGGCCACACGTCGAGCCGTTGGCCCGCTATCTCGGCGCTCAGGCCAGCCTGCTGGCCACCGATTCTGGCGGGCAATCGTTCGACGAGTGCCTGAGCCTGGTCTGGTGGCAACTGCAGCAACGTTTCGGCAAGCGCTTCCCGATTCCGTTGGGCAGCGTCTCGGTCACCGTCGAACTGCGGGGCCAGGCCGATGTCAGCCACGAGCTGGCCAGCAAGGACAGCCAGGCGATCCTCGATTACCTCACCCACGCCGGCGTCATCGAAGGACCTGCCGCGGCCTTGCCGCCACTGCCACACCCGGCGACGCCGCTGGCTGCCGTCGAGCCGGTATCGGCGCCACTGGGCGGGCTGCTGGTCTATCACGTGCGCCCAGGCCAGCACCTGGAAGCCGGGCAACTGATCGCCGAAGTCATCGACCCGCTCACCGACCGGGTGACCGCTGTGCGTAACAGCCAACCGGGCCTGCTTTATGCCCGCAGCGTGCGCCGCATGGCCACCGCAGGCATGGTCATCGCCCATGTCGCCGGTGAACAGGTCTGCCGCAGCGGTTACCTACTGGCCAATTGATCCGGTAAAACCAATGGCGGGGGCAAGCGGTCTGTAGAAGCACAGCCTTTGAAGGACGCCATGCCCGCATGCCTGCATCCCCCTACCTCGCCAATGCCTGGTTTGCCGCACGCGGCTGGAAGCCCTTCGCGTTTCAGCGGCACGTGTGGGCCGCGGTAGGCCGTGGTGAATCAGGCCTGTTGCATGCCAGCACCGGGGCCGGCAAAACCTACGCCGTGTGGCTGGCTGCGCTACGCGCGTTCGCCCAGCCCACGACCGGGCCCAAGCCCGCACCGCTGCAGGTGTTGTGGGTGACGCCCATGCGCGCCCTGGCAGCCGACACCGCACGGGCGTTGCAAATGCCCCTGGACGAGCTTGGCCTGAACTGGAGTATCGGGGTGCGCAGTGGCGATACCGGCAGCGCCGAGCGCGCCCGCCAGGCTCGGCGCCTGCCAAGCGCGCTGATCACCACCCCCGAGAGCCTGACCCTGCTGCTGACACGGGCGCAAGCCCGCGAAGACTTCGCCCACCTGCGCCTGGTGGTGGTCGACGAATGGCACGAACTGCTCGGCAACAAGCGCGGCGTGCAGTTGCAGCTGGCGCTAGCGCGCTTGCGGCGCTGGCACCCTGGCCTGGTCACCTGGGGCCTTTCGGCCACTCTGGGCAACCTGCCGCACGCGCTCGAAGTCCTCTTGCCGCAAGGTGGCCAATTGGTAAAAGGCCGCCAGGACAAACGGCTGGTGGTCGATACATTGTTGCCCAGTGCGATCGAACGCTTCCCGTGGGCTGGGCACATGGGCTTGAAAATGCTCCATCAGGTTGCCGAGGCGCTCGACAGCAGCACCAGCAGCCTGGTGTTCACCAACACCCGTGCCCAAGCCGAACTGTGGTATCAGGCCTTGCTCGACGCCCGCCCCGAATGGGCAGGCCAGCTTGCCCTGCATCACGCCTCGATGGCCCGTGCCACCCGCGACTGGGTTGAGCTCAGCCTCAAACAGGGCACACTCAAAGCGGTGGTGTGCACTTCCAGCCTGGACCTGGGCGTGGACTTTCTGCCCGTGGAGCGCGTGCTGCAGATCGGCTCAGCCAAGGGCATCGCCCGCCTGATGCAGCGGGCTGGCCGCTCTGGCCACGCCCCTGGGCGCAGCTCGCGGATTACCCTGGTGCCTACCCATAGCCTTGAATTGATCGAGGCGGCGGCCGCACGCAGCGCGCTGGCAGCGGGGCACATCGAAGCCCGGCGCTCGCCCCGCCTGTGCATGGATGTACTGGTACAGCATCTGGTCAGCATGGCCCTTGGCAGCGGCTTTCGCCCTGCTGAACTGCTCGCCGAGGTACGCAGTACCTGGGCGTTTCGCGAGCTACGCGACAGCCAATGGCAATGGGCCTTGGATTTCGTCTGCCATGGCGGTAACTCACTGAGCGCCTACCCCGACTACCAGCGTGTCCAGGCCCACCCCGACGGCCTCTGGCGGGTTGCCAGCGAACGCCTGGCGCGACGCCACCGGATGGGCATCGGCACCATCGTCAGCGATGCCAGCCTGCAACTCAAATACTGGAGCAAAGGCGGCGGCGGCAAGCACCTGGGCAGTGTCGAGGAAGCGTTCATCGCTCGCCTGCGGCCAGGTGATACCTTGCTGTTCGCCGGGCGGGTGCTGGAACTGGTGCGGGTGGAGAACATGACGGCTTACGTGCGCCGCAGCACAGCGCGCAAGGCGGCAGTGGCGCGTTGGAATGGCGGGCGCATGCCGCTTTCCAGCGAACTGGCCGAGGCCTTGGTGGAAAAACTCGATGCCGCCGCCCATGGGCGCTACGACGGCCCGGAGATGCACGCAGTACGGCCCTTGCTGACACTGCAGGCACAATGGTCCGCCTTGCCTACCAGAGGCACGCTGCTGGCCGAAACCCTCGCCTCTCGCCAGGGTTGGCACCTGTTTCTCTACCCCTTCGCCGGGCGCATGGCCAACCTGGGCCTGGCCAACCTGATCGCCTGGCGCGTCAGCCGCGACCAGCCGCTGTCGGTGTCCATCGCGGTGAGTGATTATGGCTTCGAGCTGGTCAGCCCAAGCCCGGTGGACTGGGCAACGTATCTGCCCGCGGCGCTGTCCATCGACCACCTGCTGGACGACGTGCTGGCCAGCCTCAACGCTGGTGAAATGGCATTGCGGCGCTTTCGGGAGATCGCACAGATATCAGGCCTGGTGTTTGGCGGCTACCCCGCCGCGCAGAAGAGTACCCGTCAGATCCAGGCCTCGAGCGGGCTGTTTTACGAGGTCTTTCGCAAACACGATGCCGACAACCTGCTATTGGGCCAGGCCCGCGATGAAGTGCTGCGCGAAGAGCTGGAAATCGAGCGCCTGCAGGCACAGCTACTGAAACTGAGTCGGTTGCAACTGGACATACACGCCCTGCAGCGGCCAGGGCCGCTGGCCTTCACCCTGCTGGTGGAAGGCATGCGTGAAACATTGAGCACGGAAAAACTGGCCACTCGCATCGCGCGAATGGTCGCAGACCTGGAAAAAGCAGCGAACAGGACGTAATGAGCACTCACCTTACCGTCGAACATTTTGGCCAGACACTATGGCTGATGCCTGATCGTGCCGTTTACTGGCCCGCGCAGCGGGCGCTGCTGGTGGCCGATGTTCACATCGGCAAAGCAGCCAGCTATCGGGCCCTGCACCAACCGGTACCGCGTGGCACCACGGACGCCACCCTACAGCGCCTGGACGCTCTGCTGACGGGCTGTGACTGCGAGCAATTGATCATCCTGGGTGACTTTCTGCATGCGCGGACCGCTCGGGCACCGGCCACGCTGGCCAGGCTGCAGGCGTGGCGGGCACGACACGCCCATGTGCGCATGGTGCTGCTACGCGGCAACCATGACCGCCACGCAGGCGATCCGCCCACTCAGTTGGGTATCGAGGTCAGGGACCAACCTTGGGTACTGGGGCCGTTTGCGCTGCAGCATGAACCTGACGTTCACCAGGACTACCCGGTGCTCGCGGGCCATGTACACCCGGTATTCGTGCTGCGTGGCCGCGCACGCCAACGGCTGCGGCTACCCTGTTTCGTACTGGGCGAACAGGTCAGCCTGCTACCGGCATTCGGTGAATTCACCGGCGGATGGAACATCGAGCCCACACCGGGGAACCGCATCTACCTCGCCGCTGCAGATCAGGTGTGGGCCGTGCAGGACTGATCAGGCCACGGGGGCGGGAGGCGGCTCGTCCGGCAGGGTCGGCTCACCTGGCTCCATGGGGGGCGTATCACCGGGCTGGGCCGGTTGTGGGGTATCGGGATCAGGCTGACCCGGCACACCCCCGGCATGCATTGGCAGCGGATGCGCCAGCAGGGACCACGCCAGCAATCCGATCTGGTTGGGCTGCAGGACAGCCAGCTTCGCACTGATTGCGGGATTGAGTTTCATTGGCAACTCCTGACAAGGCCGCTACGCATCATGCGCAGCGGCACTGTTCAGTAACTTGGAGTGCCAAAGCGAAGACTAATTCCCCGCGCTCGTCGGCTCAGGTGCGTGGCAGGGTGACGCCACGCTGGCCCTGGTACTTGCCGCCACGGTCCTTATAGGACACTTCGCACTCTTCATCGGACTCGAGGAACAGCATCTGCGCCACCCCCTCGTTGGCGTAGATCTTCGCCGGCAGGGTGGTGGTGTTGGAGAACTCCAGGGTCACATGGCCTTCCCACTCTGGCTCAAGCGGGGTGACGTTGACGATGATGCCGCAGCGGGCATAGGTGCTCTTACCCAGGCAGATGGTCAGCACGTTGCGCGGAATGCGGAAGTACTCGACGGTACGAGCCAGGGCGAAGGAGTTCGGCGGAATGATGCAGACGTCGCTCTTGACGTCGACGAAGCTGCCGGCGTCGAAGTTCTTCGGGTCCACGGTGGCGGAGTTGATGTTGGTGAACACCTTGAATTCGTCGGCACAGCGCACGTCGTAACCGTAGCTGGAGACGCCGAAGGAGATGACCCGGCTGTCCTGCTCGCCGCGCACCTGGCGCTCGACGAACGGTTCGATCATGCCGTGTTCCTGCGCCATGCGGCGAATCCACTTGTCCGATTTGATGCTCATGGCGGGGGTGTCCTGAGAGTTGCGAGGTGAAAAAACGAAAGGCGCATCTTACCGGTCCCGGCGCTCCGGTTAAAGTTCCATACCGTATCCCGCGTCGGACGGGGCTTGCGGCCGCCGCCGATCTGAATTTCATCAAAGGTCATCTTGGAGATTGGCAGGTTGCGGAAAGTGGGTTAAGGTGACGCCACTGTGCTGCACGTGACACCGAGAATCTCTAGTTTGATGCACGATCCTTATCGGCCCATCGCTGAATTTTCTGCTCTCTTTGCGCTCAGTCCCGGCCAGGGTATTTCCTGTCCGTAATCAACTTTGTCCAAGGAGACAGAAACATGTCCAACCGTCAATCCGGTGTTGTCAAGTGGTTCAACGATGAGAAGGGCTACGGCTTCATCACCCCTCAGTCGGGCGACGACCTGTTCGTGCACTTCAAAGCCATCCAAGCTGACGGCTTCAAAACCCTGAAAGAAGGCCAGGCTGTTACTTTCGTCGCTACCCGCGGCCAGAAAGGCATGCAGGCTGAAGAAGTTCAAATCGCCTAAGTCGATTTAGCTTCCTAGCTTTCAAAAAAACCCGCCTTCTGGCGGGTTTTTTTATGCCTGTGTAGGCGCGGCCTTGTGCCGCGAAAGGGCCGCAAAGCGGCCCCAGCTATATGGGGGTTGGATCACCTGTCTTGGGGGCGCTTCGCACCCCTTTCGCGGCACAAGGCCGCTCCCACAAAAAATGCGTCAGTCTTCGCTAATGGTAATGCTCGGCATCGCTGGTGCCGCCGCTTCTTGCAAGACGATCCGTGCACCCACCTGGCGGGCCAGTTCCTGGTAAACCATGGCAATCTGGCTTTCCGGCTCGGCAATCGCTGTCGGCTTGCCGCTGTCAGCCTGCTCGCGGATCAGCATCGACAACGGCAACGATGCCAGCAAGTCGACGCCATACTGACTCGCCAGCTTCTCGCCGCCACCCTCACCGAACAGGTGCTCGGCATGGCCGCAGTTGGAGCAGATGTGCACCGCCATGTTCTCGACCACGCCCAGCACCGGGATGTTGACCTTGCGGAACATCTCCACGCCTTTCTTCGCATCCAGCAGCGCCAGGTCTTGCGGCGTGGTAACGATCACCGAACCCGCCACCGGGACCTTCTGCGCCAGCGTCAGCTGGATATCGCCGGTACCCGGCGGCATGTCGATAACCAAGTAATCGAGGTCGTCCCAAGCCGTCTGGGTCACCAATTGCAGCAGCGCACCAGACACCATCGGGCCACGCCATACCATCGGCGTGTTGTCATCGGTGAGAAATGCCATCGACATGACCTCGACACCATGCGCCTTGATCGGCACGAACCACTTCTGCTCGCGAATCTGCGGCCGGGTGCCTTCGGCGATACCGAACATCACGCCTTGGCTGGGGCCGTAGATATCGGCGTCGAGGATGCCCACCCGTGCCCCTTCGCGGGCCAGGGCCAAGGCCAGGTTGGCGGCCGTGGTCGATTTGCCGACACCGCCCTTGCCTGAGGCCACAGCGACGATGTTCTTGACGTTGGCCATGGCCGGCACCTGGGCCTGGGCCTTGTGCGCAGCGACCACGCAGTCGATCGATACCTGGGCCGAGCTGACCCCTTCCAGGTTCTCGATCGCGGTCTGCAGCACCTGGGCCCAGCCGTTCTTGAACAACCCGGCGGCATACCCCAGTTGCAACTGCACAGCGACCTGCCCGCCCTGGATATCGATGGCCCGCACACAGCCGGCGCTGACCGGGTCCTGGTTCAGATAGGGGTCGGTGTACTGGCGAAGCACGCCTTCGACGGCGGCACGGGTGACGGCACTCATGGAGGCTCCCATTGGCAAACGAATAGTCAAACAGGCGCCTATCCTAACCCGTCAATCGTCAGCAGATGCGTCCTTGGGGTGAAATATATTCGCCAGCCCTTTATAGTGGCCGATCACCCTCAATTTTACCCGAGCCAGATAAGTAGCCGAGCCACCATGTCCGAGCCACGTCAGATTCTCGTTACCAGCGCCCTGCCCTATGCCAATGGATCCATCCACCTTGGCCATATGCTCGAGTACATCCAGACTGACATGTGGGTTCGCTTCCAGAAGATGCGCGGCAACCAGTGCATCTATGTGTGTGCCGACGATGCCCACGGCTCGGCCATCATGCTGCGCGCCGAGAAGGAAGGCATTACCCCGGAGCAGTTGATCGCCAACGTCCAGGCCGAGCACAGCAGCGATTTCGCTGACTTCCTGGTGGATTTCGACAACTTCCACTCTACCCACAGCGAAGAAAACCGCGAGCTGTCGGGCCTGATCTACACGCGACTGCGTGAAGCGGGGCACATTGCCACCCGTTCGGTTACCCAGTACTTCGACCCTGAGAAGGGCATGTTCCTGGCCGACCGTTTCATCAAGGGTACCTGCCCCAAGTGCGCGGCCGAAGACCAGTACGGCGACAACTGCGAAAAATGCGGCGCCACCTATGCGCCGACCGAACTGAAAAACCCCAAGTCGGCGATTTCCGGCGCCACGCCGGTACTGCGCGACTCGCAGCACTTCTTCTTCAAGCTGCCGGACTTCCAGGCCATGCTGCAGCAGTGGACCCGTAGCGGCACCCTGCAAGACGCTGTGGCCAACAAGCTGGCCGAGTGGCTGGATTCTGGCCTGCAGGAGTGGGACATCTCGCGCGATGCGCCGTACTTCGGCTTCGAGATCCCGGGCGAGCCAGGCAAATACTTCTACGTGTGGCTGGACGCGCCAATCGGCTACATGGCCAGCTTCAAGAACCTGTGCGCACGCCGCCCGGAGCTCGACTTCGATGCGTTCTGGAACGAAGGCTCCAAGGCCGAGCTGTACCACTTCATCGGCAAGGACATCGTCAACTTCCACGCACTGTTCTGGCCAGCCATGCTCGAAGGCGCCGGCTTCCGCAAGCCGACCGCAGTCAACGTCCATGGCTACCTGACCGTCAACGGCGCCAAGATGTCCAAGTCGCGCGGCACCTTCATCAAGGCCCGCACATACCTGGATCATCTGCAGCCCGAATACCTGCGCTATTACTATGCAGCCAAGCTCGGCCGTGGCGTCGACGACCTGGACCTGAACCTTGAAGACTTCGTGCAGAAGGTCAACTCCGACCTGATTGGCAAGGTGGTCAACATCGCCAGCCGCTGTGCCGGCTTCATCCACAAGGGCAATGACGGTGTGATGGTTGCCGGCGATGCTGCGCCGGAGCTGACCGAAGCATTCCTCGCGGCTGCCCCGTCGATTGCAGACGCCTATGAAAGCCGTGATTTTGGCCGTGCCATGCGCGAAATCATGGCCCTGGCCGACCGCGCCAATGCCTGGATCGCCGACAAGGCGCCATGGTCGCTGGCCAAGCAGGAAGGCAAGCAGGATGAAGTCCAGGCCATCTGCGCCCAGGGCATCAACCTGTTCCGCCAACTGGTGATCTTCCTCAAACCGGTGCTGCCGGTGCTTGCGGCCGACGCCGAGGCATTTCTCAATGTCGCCCCGCTGGCCTGGAACGACCACCAGTCGCGCCTGGAAAACCACACGCTCAACCCGTTCAAGGCGCTGATGAGCCGTATTGAGCCAGCCAAGGTCGAAGCCATGGTCGCCGCCAGCAAGGAAGACCTGCTGGCATCCCAGGCTCAACCGCAGGCCCCTGCCGGCAACGGTGAGCTGGCCAAGGAGCCGCTGGCGGCAGAAATCGAATTCGACACCTTCGCCGCAGTCGACCTGCGCGTGGCGTTGATCGTCAAAGCCGAAGCGGTGCCCGGCGCGGACAAGCTGTTGCAGTTGACCCTGGACATCGGCGACGAACAGCGCAACGTGTTCTCGGGCATCAAGTCGGCCTACCCGGATCCGTCCAAGCTCGAAGGCCGCCTGACCATGATGGTTGCCAACCTCAAGCCGCGGAAAATGCGCTTTGGGGTTTCCGAGGGCATGGTCATGGCCGCCGGCCCCGGCGGCGAAGAGATCTACCTGCTCAGCCCTGACAGCGGTGCCAAACCAGGCCAGCGCATCAAGTAACCCTCCCCCTGCCCCGGCCTCTGCGCCGGGGCAATTGCATTCCTGCCACATGGCCGCACATTCCCGGCTATCTTCATCTGCATGAACGACAACGTCCTGGTATTGGTCAGTGCCGCGCTGGTCAGCCATCTGCTTATGCAGCAACAGCCGATACCCCGGCTGCGCCTGCATGTGTATGGCCTGGCGTGCAGCCTGTCGATAGCGCTCGGGGTCATGGGCGGCCAATGGCTCGAACAGCTGATCGTCGTGCCATGGCAGTTGCAGGACCTGCGTTTGTTCCTGCTGTTGCCCTGGCTGGCATTACTTGCCCGGGGCGTACCGCAGGTACTGGCAAAGGTCCGCCCTCAATGGCCCACTGTGAGCCTCACGGTGCCCTTCACAGGCACTATCGTGGCGCTGGGTTTGGCACTGCAGGTCATCGGCGATCAACAGGGCGGGTTGACCGCAGTGAAGTGGGGGGTACTGTCCGGGTTCGGTTTCTGGCTGGCCCTTGGGCTGTTCGACGACCTTCAACAGCGCAGTGACCACCCTGATGTGCCCAGGGCATTACGTGGCCTGCCTATCGCACTGCTTGGTGCCGGCGTGATGGCCATGGCATTTGCAGGGCTCAACGGATTGTTCGCACCATGAGCCTGATTCATGGCAAACCCTGACCCGCGCCTGCGCAACGCCATGGGCCAGGTGTTGCTGGCCTGCGCACCTGGCCTGCTGACCCTACTCTGGTTATACGGCTGGGGCATGCTCTTGAGCCTCGCATTGTGCGCAGCCACTGCGCTGTGCTGCGAAGCCGCCTTGTTGGGCCTGCGGCGTGAACCTGTCGCTGCCACCCTGAACGATGCAAGTGCCCTGGTTACCGCAGTGCTGCTGGCCATTGCCTTGCCTACAGAGGCGCCTTGGTGGGTGCCGGTAACGGCCACGGCCATCGCCATTGGCCTGGGCAAACATGCCTTTGGCGGGGTGGGCCGCAACCTGTTCAACCCGGCGATGGTCGGCTACGCCTTCGCGCTGTTGAGCTTTCCCCTGCAAATGAACCACTGGCCAGGGCAACAGACAGGTCTGATCGACAGCCTGCACCTGGTGTTTGGCGGTGGCGAGCAGATTGATGCCTGGGCCAGCCCCACGGTGCTCGACGGCCTGCGCCACAACCGCAGCCTGACCATCGACGAACTGTTTGCCAGCCACCCAGGGTTCGGCGTTTTTGGCGGCCGCGGCAGTGAATGGGTCAACCTGGCGTTCCTGTTGGGCGGGCTGTTCCTGTTACAGCGCAAAGTCTACAGCTGGCATACGCCCGTGGGCTTGCTGACAGCGCTGTTCCTGTTCAGCCTGCTGGCCTGGAATGGCTCAGGCTCGGACTCCAACGGCTCGCCGCTGCTGCACCTGTTCTGCGGTTCAACCATGGTGGCGGCCTTTTTCATCGCTACCGAGCCGGTGTCCGGCCCCAAGGCAAGCCTGGCCAGGTTGCTGTTCGGCCTTGGCGCGGGCGCATTGATCTACCTCATCCGTGCCTGGGGGAGTTACCCGGATGGTACCGCCTTCGCCATCCTGCTCATGAACCTCGCAACCCCTACCCTTGAACGTTTCGCGTCACAGCGTCAGCAGGCGACGCCATGAACCGCCCGCGTGCTGCTCGCGGTAACCTGCTGCTGCTGGCAGTCGCCGCGCTGGCGCTGGTGGCGACACTGGCCTGGCGGCAGGCTACGCGCGCTCCCATCGCAGAAGCCGAGCAGCACTTGCACGCACAGCAATTTCTCGCCGTTCTGCCCTCGGGCATTCATGACAACCAGCCGCTGGACTCCCCTGTCCCCCTCTCAGCGGACCAACCGCCGCGCAGCCGCATCATGGCCGCGTATCGCGCCACTCAAGGGACTATACCCACAGCCATAGTCCTGGTAAGCCAGGTACAAGGCTATGCCGGCCCAATCCGACTGACCATGGCCATCAGCGCGGACGGGCGCCTGATCGGAACCCAGGTGATCGAACAACAGGAAAGCCCCGGGCTGGGGGGGCGCATCAGTGATGCTCAGGTGAACTGGCTGGCGCAGTTCGCCAACCGTAGTCTGACTGATCGCTGGGCACTCAGGCGGGATCACGGGGATTTCGACCAACTGGCCGGAGCGACAGTGACTTCACGCGCAGTGATCGACGCGCAGCAGGAAGCGCTGCGCTACTTTGACCAGCACCGCACACGGCTACTGGGAACCCCCGCCCATGAATAGATTCTGCTTGCTGGTGGCAGGCCTTGCGCCGCTGCTGGGCGCCACATCAAGCGTCGCTCAGGGCACGGCCATCGGCATGAGCATGCTCGTGTTGATCTTGGCCCACCAGGTGTTGCTGAGCCCGCTTCGCTCACAGCTCCAAGGTGCCAGATACTGGCTGGCGAGCCTGCTGATCGTGGCCGCCCTTGCCAGTTGCCTGCAGCTTGTGCTGCGCGCCTGGGCGTTACCGCTGGCGCTGTCGCTTGGCGACTTCCCGTTACTGATCGGCGTTCAATGCCTGGCGACAGACAGCCTGCTGCCGAACCAAGGGCGCTGGCGCCAGTTGCTCCGGTACTTGAGCGGGCTGTTGTTCATCAGCGTGCTGCTCGGTGCCAGTCGGCAGTGGCTGGCCGAGGGGCTGGGCCTGCACCTGGCCAGCTTGCCCTCAGGCGCACTGCTACTGCTCGGACTGCTCCTGGCCTTGTACAATTGCCTGCGTCCGGGCCCTGCCCGTCAAGGAAAGCGTTGACCCCATGAATGCCGCCAAACGCCTGGAGATCTTTCGCAGGCTGCACGAAGATAACCCCGACCCTAAGACGGAACTGGCCTATTCCACCCCTTTCGAACTCTTGGTCGCCGTGACCCTCTCCGCACAGTCCACCGACGTCGGCGTTAACAAGGCCACCGCCCGGCTGTTTCCGGTGGCCAACACCCCGCAAACCATCTATGCCCTCGGTGTCGAAGGGTTAAGCGACTACATCAAGACCATTGGGCTTTACAACAGTAAGGCCAAGAATGTCATCGAAGCCTGCCGTTTGCTGATCGAGCGCCACGGCGGCGAAGTACCGCAAACCCGTGAAGCGCTGGAAGCGTTGCCCGGGGTCGGGCGCAAGACGGCCAATGTGGTGCTCAATACCGCCTTTCGCCAACCGACCATGGCGGTGGATACGCATATTTTCAGGGTTAGCAATCGCACAGGGATTGCACCGGGCAAGACCGTGCTTGAGGTGGAGAAGAAGCTGCTGAAGTTCGTACCCAAGGATTACCTGCTCGATGCCCACCACTGGCTGATTCTGCATGGGCGCTACGTGTGCCAGGCGCGCAAGCCCCGTTGCGGCAGTTGCAGGATAGAGGACCTGTGCGAGTACAAGCACAAGACGTCTGACGATTGAGCCGATAGTGAAGTCAGAAGCATTTCGATTGAAAAAATCTTTTTTACCAGGCTCTGCTTTCTCGCTATAAGGACGGCCAATGGCCCTTTGGCTTGGAGCGACTTATGAGTACCGATAAAGACGACCTGGCGATCGAAGATGACTTTGCCCCGGCTGACGACGATGCCGAGCCTTCGGTAGAACCCGCGAAGACCAACCTGAGCAAGCGACGCACCATTGACAATCTTCTCGAAGAACGACGCCTGCAGCGCCAGCTCGCCGATTTCGACTATGACCTGTAGCCCTGACGGAAGGCCTCCCTTGCGGAGGCTTTCCGCGCACAGGGTCAAGTAAGGCCGTGTCGCTGGGCCAACTCGATCAGATCCACCAGCGAGTGGGCATTCAGCTTCAGCAACAGGCGGGTCTTGTAGGTACTGACCGTCTTGTTGCTGAGGTACATGCTGTCGGCGATCTCCTTGTTGGACTTGCCCCGCGCTAACTGCTGCAACACCATCATCTCCCTTGCCGAAAGGCGATCGACCATCTCCGTCTCGCTACCCCCTCCGGCTCGGCCACGTGATTTATGCAACGCCTGGTTGGGGAAATAGCTGTAGCCAGAGAGCACGGCCTTGATGGCGCTGAGCAGTTCGGTGAGCTCCTGCTGTTTGCACACGTAACCTGATGCGCCCGCCTGCATGCACCGCATGGAAAAATGCCCTGGAGCCTGCGAGGTCAGCACCAGCACCCGGCTGCCCGGGCTGGCCGATGCCATGCGGGCGATGACTTCCAGCCCGTCAAGCTTGGGAATACCGATATCCAGCACCACAATATCGGGCAGGTGCTCCCTAGTCAGCTGCAAAGCTGCTACGCCGTTGTCGGTTTCTGCAACCACATCGTAGCCATGCCGCTCCATCAGCATGCGAACAGCCAAGCGTATGACAGGATGATCATCCACGATAAGGACTTTATTCATGCGATATCCATTCATTCATTATTTGCTTTGACGACGTGTCACCATAACCGAGCCGAGCACTCAGTGGCGTGTCAATTTTTAGCAAGAATGCCTGAATAGATGGGACTTACATCGATCTAGGAAATATCCTACAAAAACAACTTACCAGCGCTGAAATAAAATTAAATTCAACGCGCTATCGAGCGCACGTGCCGCTCGGCCATTGTATGCCGCCCTGACAGTGCCACGCCCCACCCTGCCGGGATCAAGTTCCCATTGCGGAAAAAATCCATTATTTAGTTGAGGTGTACCGTAGGGTATTGATAGGAAAAACGCAGGAGGCCGCCACCATGCCCGCACCCCAACCCGTAGCTCCGCTGACGATCATCGCGATATTTGCCGGCATCATCGAGTCCTCTGCCCTGGCAACCCTCCCTTTTCTCAGCGAAGAAAGCCAGAGTCTCTATACTTGGTTTCTGGTCGGTTTTCCCTTTTTTTTGACAGCCTTGTTCTTCCTGACACTGAACTTCAACTATCGCTCTTTGTATAAACCCGACGACGCCGCCAAGGATGACCCCACTCAAGCCCCGTTGTTAACTGAAACGTTGGCGTTTTCCCCGCCCCAGCAGGCGAACACCGAAAGCCGGCTCATACAGCCTCGTAACGCCTCAGAGCCAGTAACCATAATGCTTTGTGGCCCGGATGCGCAGAAGATAATTGAGCAGCATCTATTGCGCACACTTGCACAACCGCAAGTAATCGGAAGTGCCTGGCTATATTGCGACCTGAACAAGCACCAGTGCTTTCGCCTGTCGGTCAGTGAACTTCCGCATAACGCTACGGCGCTCATGAACTGAACAGTTACGCTCCAGATGCAAAAAACCCCGGCCTGAGCCGGGGTCTTTGACAATGCGTTTGGGGGAAGCTTAGAGCAACCCGCGGCCCTTGTTGGCAGCAATGCGCATACGCAGGGCATTGAGCTTGATAAAGCCCGCAGCGTCAGCCTGGTTGTAGGCGCCGCCGTCTTCCTCGAAAGTCGCAATGTTGGCATCGAACAGCGAGTCGTCCGACTTGCGGCCGACCACGATAACGTTACCCTTGTACAGCTTCAGGCGCACAACACCATTCACGTTGACCTGCGAAGCGTCGATCATCTTCTGCAGCATGAGACGCTCCGGGCTCCACCAGTAGCCGGTGTAGATCAGGCTGGCGTACTTGGGCATCAGCTCGTCTTTGAGGTGAGCGACTTCACGGTCCAGGGTGATCGACTCGATGGCACGGTGCGCCTTGAGCATGATGGTGCCGCCCGGAGTCTCGTAGCAGCCGCGCGACTTCATGCCCACGTAACGGTTCTCGACGATATCCAGACGACCAATGCCGTTGGCACCCCCGATGCGGTTCAGGTCGGCCAGCACCGTGGCGGGGGTCTTCTCGACGCCGTCGATGGCAACGATGTCGCCATTACGGTAGGTAAGTTCGATGTAGGTTGCCTGGTCCGGTGCGTTTTCCGGCGAGACGCTCCAGCGCCACATGTCTTCCTCGTGCTCGGTCCAGGTGTCTTCCAGGACACCACCTTCGTAGGAGATGTGCAGCAGGTTGGCGTCCATCGAGTACGGCGACTTCTTCTTGCCATGGCGCTCGATCGGGATGCCGTGCTTCTCGGCGTAGTCCATCAGCTTCTCGCGGGACAGCAGGTCCCACTCGCGCCAAGGGGCGATGACCTTGACGCCTGGCTTGAGCGCGTAGGCACCCAGCTCGAAACGTACCTGATCGTTGCCTTTGCCGGTGGCACCGTGGGAAATGGCATCGGCGCCAGTTTCGTTGGCGATTTCGATCAGGCGTTTGGCGATCAGCGGACGGGCGATGGACGTACCCAGCAGGTACTCGCCTTCGTAAACGGTGTTGGCGCGGAACATCGGGAAGACGAAATCACGCACGAACTCTTCGCGCAGGTCGTCGATGTAGATCTCTTTGACGCCCATTGCCTGGGCCTTGGCGCGAGCAGGTTCAACCTCTTCGCCCTGACCCAGGTCAGCGGTGAAGGTAACCACTTCGCAGTTGTAAGTATCCTGCAGCCACTTGAGAATCACCGAAGTATCAAGGCCGCCGGAATACGCCAGTACGACCTTTTTTACGTCCGCCATGCCATCACTCCACGGGGTTGTACGGAAAAGGCCCGATTCTACCGGCGTTGCGGATAAATTTACAGTGGGGCGACAGCTTCTGACGACAAAGCGACAGTAACTGTCGAGGGCGCGACGCCCTGTCGCACTCAGGACGGCTTCGCGGCGGAGGTGCTCGCTGCAGGGGCCGGGGCGACCGCTGCTGGAGTGGGGGCCGGGGCTTGCGCCGGCTGGGGTGCCGGTTGCTCGACCGGCGCGACACGGTCCAGCTCGATGTTGACACGGCGGTTGCGTGCGCGGTTGGCGGGGCTGTTGTTCTTCACCAGCGGGTAGCGTTCGCCATGAAAGCGCACAGTGATCTGCGCTTGCGGTACACCGTGCGCCTTCAGGTAGTCGGCAACCGCCAGCGCCCGGCGCCGCGAGGTATCACGGTTGGTCAGGCGATTGCCACTGTTGTCAGAGTGTCCATTGAGCTCGATGTGATTGACCGTCGGGTCTGCCTTCAGGTAGTCCAGAATCACATCCAGCCGTGCTCGGGCCGATGCATCCAGATCGATGCCTCCCCCGGGGAAACCGACCTGGGTCTGGCGCACCTGATCGTAGTTCATCGCCAGCATCTTGCCGGTACATACCTGGTAATCGCTGTAGGCCTTGGCAAAGCTCACGGGCAGTACGCGGACCTCCATTGGGCGCCCGGCCTCGCCGGTGTAACTGCGCACCACGGTGCTGCGGCCATCGAGCAGCCCATTGATCAGGCGGCTGGCCTGGCCTTGCGATGAACTGAACAGTACGCCGCTGCGCGCCAGGCGCACCGCACCCAGGTTGATATCCGCACGCCCCGGCTGCCAGGGCGCGGCAGCGGCCAGCAACGTGGCCGTGCCTGCGCCCAGCAGATTACTGTCCGAACGTAGCTGGAATACCGGCTGCTCACCTGCCCGACGCACGAACTCACCGCTGCCGAACCCGTCGATGGGCTGGACAAGGCGGCATTCGAACTGGTCACCCTCGACTTTCCAGGCAATGTTTTCCATGCGGGTCTGGAAGGTCAATGCACCGGCTGGCAAGCTGGTGAGCAGGGTCAACAGGGCTAGGTAACGCTGGCGCACGGGCGGCTCCACTAATTTTGACGGCTTACCAGCAGGCTATCGGACGCAGACTGGAAAACTTGATAGCCGTGCTCGAATCGGGGTTTTCCGGTAGCATTGGGGCCTGAGTTCGACCCGCCTGGAATCCCCAATGTCCGATCGCCTGACCCTCCTGCGTCCCGACGACTGGCACATCCATCTGCGCGATGGTGCCGTCCTGCCCCACACCGTTGGCGATGTGGCGCGTACCTTCGCCCGTGCCATCATCATGCCCAACCTGGTTCCACCGGTACGCAACGCCGACGAAGCTGGCGCCTACCGCGAGCGCATCCTTGCCGCCCGCCCGGCCGGCAGCCACTTCGAGCCGCTGATGGTGCTGTACCTCACCGACCGCACCAGCCCCGAGGACATCCGCGCGGCCAAAGCCAGCGGCATCGTGTACGCCGCCAAGCTGTACCCGGCCGGCGCCACCACCAATTCCGACTCGGGCGTCACCAGCATCGACAACATCTTCCCGGCTATCGAGGCCCTGGCGGAAGTCGGTATGCCATTGCTGGTGCATGGCGAAGTGACCCGCAGCGAGATCGACGTGTTCGACCGCGAGAAACGCTTTATCGACGAGCACATGCGCCGCCTGGTTGAACGGTTCCCAACGCTGAAAGTGGTGTTCGAGCACATCACTACCGCCGATGCCGCACAGTTCGTCACCGAGGCCCCGGCCAACGTCGGTGCGACCATCACCGCACAACACCTGCTGTACAACCGCAACCACATGCTGGTTGGCGGCATTCGCCCGCATTTCTACTGCCTGCCGATCCTCAAGCGCAACACCCATCAGGTGGCGTTGCTGGATGCGGCCACCCGTGGTAACCCGAAGTTTTTCCTTGGCACCGACTCGGCCCCCCATGCCCGTCATGCCAAGGAAGCGGCTTGCGGTTGTGCCGGCTGCTACACCGCTTACGCGGCCATCGAGATGTACGCCGAGGCCTTCGAACAGCGCAATGCGCTGGACAAGCTTGAAGGCTTCGCCAGCCTGCACGGTCCGGCTTTCTATGGCCTGCCAGCCAACACCGACACCATCACGCTGGTCCGCGAAGCATGGACCGCCCCAGAGAGCCTGCCGTTTGGCGAGCAGACCGTGATCCCGCTGCGTGCGGGTGAGCAACTGCGCTGGCGCCTGCTGGAGGACAACGCGTGAGCGAAGATCTTTACGAAGACGACCAGGACAACCAGCCCGGTAGCGGCTCGCGCCACCCAATGGCCGAGCGCTTCCGGGGCTACCTGCCGGTAGTGATCGATGTCGAAACGGGCGGCTTCAACAGCGCCACCGACGCCCTGCTGGAAATTGCCGCGGTCACCATCGGCATGGACGAGAAAGGCTTCCTGTTCCCCGAACACACGTATTTCTACCGGGTCGAGCCGTTCGAAGGCGCCAACATCGAAGCTGCTGCCCTGGAGTTCACCGGTATCAAGCTGGATCACCCTCTGCGCATGGCGGTGAGTGAAGAAAGCGCGCTGACCGATATCTTCCGTGGCGTACGCAAGGCGCTCAAGGCCAACGGCTGCAAACGGGCGATTCTGGTCGGCCACAACAGCAGCTTCGACCTCGGGTTCCTCAATGCGGCGGTGGCGCGCAACGACCTCAAGCGCAACCCGTTCCACCCCTTCTCGAGCTTCGACACGGCCACCCTGGCTGGCCTGGCGTACGGCCAGACCGTGCTGGCACGCGCCTGCCAGAGCGCCGACATCGACTTCGATGGGCGTGAGGCGCATTCGGCGCGTTACGACACCGAGAAGACTGCCGAGCTGTTCTGCGGCATCGTCAACCGCTGGAAGGAAATGGGCGGCTGGCGCGACTTCAACGACTGAGTCGAGGCCCTCCTCACTGGAGCCCTTGGATTCCAGGCATAAAAAAACCGGCCACCAAGGCCGGTTTTTTTATGCGCTTGGCAATTACAGCTTGCCAGCGTTCTCGCTCAGGTATGCAGCAACGCCTTCTGGCGAAGCGTTCATGCCCTTGTCGCCTTTTTTCCAGTTGGCCGGGCAGACTTCGCCGTGCTCTTCGTGGAATTGCAGGGCATCGACCAGACGCAGCAGCTCGTCCATGTTGCGGCCCAGTGGCAGGTCATTGACGATCTGCGAGCGAACCACACCGTTGGTGTCGATCAGGAAGGCGCCACGGAAGGCCACACCGCCTTCGGACTCAACGTCGTAGGCCTTGCAGATTTCGTGAGTGATGTCGGCCGCCAGGGTGTACTTGACCTGGCCGATACCGCCGTTGTTGACCGGCGTGTTACGCCAGGCGTTGTGGGTGAAGTGCGAGTCGATCGACACACCGATCACTTCAACGTTGCGGGCCTGGAAGTCAGGGATGCGGTTGTCCAGGGCGATCAGCTCGGACGGGCAGACGAAGGTGAAGTCCAATGGGTAGAAGAACACCAGGCCGTACTTGCCCTTGATGGCCGAAGCCAGGTTGAAGCTGTCGACGATTTCGCCGTTGCCCAGCACAGCCGGCACGGTGAAGTCGGGGGCTTGTTTGCCAACGAGTACGCTCATTGTAATCTCCTGATGAGGGTGAAGAACCGTTTGCCAGGCCAAGGCGGGCTTGCCCGACATCCAACAAAGGCCGACCATCATACACGGCTTCTCATGACAGGCCGAATCCAACCGCCGGTCGCTCAAGCACGGCCCTCTGACGAAGTGTTTTGACAAGCATTCTCATTACCATTACTCTCCAACCCATCGACTCAACCAGCGATGGTCCGACTTTATGTATGTGTGTCTATGTGTCGGCGTGACCGACGGACAGATCCGCGATGCGATCTATGAAGGATGCTGCAGCTACAAGGAAGTTCGAACCGCGACCAATGTCGCCAGCCAGTGTGGTAAATGTGCCTGCCTGGCCAAGCAGGTGGTCCGTGAAACCCTCACTGAGCTTCAGGTGAGTCAGCAAGCCGCCCTGCCCTATCCGGTAGAATTTACTGCCGCTTGATAATGCCGAATTTAAAGAGCCGGACCTCGCGTCCGGTTTTTTTATGCCTAGAATTCAATAAGTTAGCGCTCCAACGCGGTTCACAAACATTCTTATTCCTATTAATTTTCACTTATTATTCAAGAACTTAGGTTTGACAGCCCTTAGTATCGGGCTCAAACTTCCCTGTATTGGCACACTTCTACAGGGCAGGAACCCGCAATGAAAGGCGACGTAAGCGTCATCCAGCATCTCAACAAGATCCTCGGAAACGAGCTGGTCGCGATCAACCAGTACTTCCTGCACGCACGCATGTACGAAGATTGGGGTCTGAACAAACTCGGCAAGCACGAGTACAAGGAATCCATCGACGAGATGAAGCACGCTGACAAACTGATCAAGCGTATTCTTTTCCTCGAAGGCATCCCCAACGTGCAGGACCTGGGCAAGCTGCTGATCGGTGAGCACACCAAGGAAATGCTCGAGTGTGACCTGAAGATCGAACAGAAAGGCCTGATCGATCTCAAAGCCGCTATTGCCCACTGCGAAACCGTCGGCGACTTCGGCTCGCGTGATCTGCTCGAAGACATCCTCGAATCCGAGGAAGAGCACATTGACTGGCTGGAAACCCAATTGAGCCTCATCGACAAGATCACCATCGAGAACTACCTGCAGTCGCAGATGGGCGAAGAGTAATTTTCGCAGGCAATAAAAAACCCGCCTTGAGCGGGTTTTTTATTGCCTGCCAGAAAATCAGGCTTCGGAAGCCTTGGCCTTGGCGGCGGCTTCCTTGATCAGGGTCTGCAGCTCACCCTTCTCGAACATTTCGAGGACGATGTCGCTACCGCCGACCAGTTCACCGGCGACCCACAGTTGCGGGAAGGTCGGCCAGTTGGCGTATTTGGGCAGGTTGGCGCGGATTTCCGGGTTCTGCAGGATGTCGACGTAGGCGAACTTCTCGCCGCACTGCATGACGGCCTGCGAGGCACGGGACGAGAAGCCACACTGCGGGGCATTCGGCGAGCCTTTCATGTAAAGCAGAATGGTGTTGTTGGCAATCTGCTCTTTGATCGTTTCGATGATATCCATGTAGCACCTCGGCTGAACTTTCCGACGTAGTCGTCGGCACGGTGACGCATTGTATCGGAAAGCCGAGCGCCGTGCTCGGCCTTGCCGTTGCTCAGGCGGCGTCGACGTGCACAGGCACGCCATTGAGTGCAGCGTTACCTGACACGGCATCTCGCAAGCGCTCATCGGTCAGGTCGTTGGCACTGACGCCAGGTTGGGCCTGGGCCACTTGCAAGTGCACGCCCTGGCGGCCGTGGCCAAAGCCATGCGGCAGGCTGACCACACCCGGCATCATCTCTTCACTGGCCTGCACCTCCACTTCGAGAGTGCCCGTGCGTGAGCGGATGCGCACCTGCTGGCCATCCTCCAGTAGCCGCTGACGCATGTCCTGTGGATGCATCAGCAATTGATGGCGCGCCTTGCCTTTGATCAGGCGATGGAAGTTGTGCATCCACGAGTTGTTGCTGCGCACATGCCGGCGACCGATCAGCAACAGCTCCCCCGGCGCTGCCGGTGCTTGCGCGGCAAGTCGCCGCAAATCATCCAGGATGATCTGCGGCGCCACCTCGACGGCCTTGCTGACAGTGGCCAGGCGCGCACTCAAGTTTGCACGCAACGGGCCGAGGTCAAGACCGTGCGGGTGGGTGTCCAATGTGTCGAGCGAAAGCTGCCAACTGCTCGCGTCGCCATAACGGCCCTTGCGCAGCGCCGCATCGATCATCTGTGCCGGCGCCACGGTCGGCTTGAGCGCCAGCCCTGCACGGCGGGCGAAGGCCTGGGCCAGGCCCACAAAGATTTCCCAGTCATGCAGCGCACCTTGTGGCTTGGGCAGGATCGCCCGATTGAAACGGGTGACATTACGCACGGCCAGCAGGTTGAAGGTGCTGTCGTAGTGGTCGTTCTCCAATGCCGAAGTGGACGGCAGGATCAGGTCGGCATGACAAGTGGTCTCGTTGATGTACAGGTCGATGCTGAGCATGAAGTCCAGGCCTTGCAACGCTGTATCCAGCTGTCGGCCGTTGGGGGTGGACAGCACCGGGTTACCGGCAACGGTCACCAGGGCCCGTACCTGCCCGGCGCCGGGGGTCAACATCTCCTCGGCCAACGCCGCCACAGGCAGCTCGCCCGCGTACTCGGGCAAGCCGGAGACGCGGCTCTGCCAGACATTGAAATGGCCACCTGAAGTGCTGGCTACCAGGTCGACGGCGGGTTCGGTACACAGCGCTCCACCTTCGCGGTCGAGGTTGCCGGTGACCAGGTTGATCACTTGTACCAGCCAGTGGCAAAGCGTGCCGAAGGTTTGGGTCGACACGCCCATGCGGCCATAGCAAACAGCCTTGTCGGCGGCGGCGAAGTCCCGCGCCAGTTGGCGAATACTGACAGCGTCGATACCGCACAGGGGGCTCATCGCCTCGGCACTGAACGGGGCAATCGCCTCACGTACCTGCTCTACGCCATTGGCCGGAAGATGCGAGCCACGCGCCAGCCCCTCGTCGAACAGGGTGTTGAGTAGCCCGCACAGCAACGCGGCATCGCCACCGGGGCGAATGAACAAATGACGGTCGGCCATGGCCGCTGTTTCGCTGCGCCTTGGGTCCACCACCACCAATTGCCCGCCACGGGCCTTCAAGGCCTTCAGGCGTTTTTCCACATCCGGCACGGTCATGATGCTGCCGTTGGAGGCTAGCGGGTTGCCGCCGAGGATCAGCATGAAATCGGTATGATCGATGTCCGGAATCGGCAACAACAGGCCGTGGCCATACATCAGGTGGCTGGTCAGGTGCTGGGGCAGCTGGTCCACCGACGTCGCGGAAAAGCGGTTACGCGTCTTCAGCAGGCCCAGGAAATAGTTGCTGTGGGTCATCAAGCCGTAGTTGTGCACGCTGGGGTTGCCCTGGTAAACGGCGATGGCGTTCTGGCCATGGGCCTGCTGGATCGACCACAGCCTCTCGGCCGCCAGCGCAAAGGCTTCATCCCAGCCGATGGCGTGCCACTGGCTGCCGACTCGCCGATGCGGCTGGCGCAAGCGGTCCGGGTCGTCCTGAATGTCCTGCAGGGCGACGGCCTTGGGGCAGATATGGCCACGGCTGAACGGGTCCAACGGATCGCCCTTGATCGAGGTGATACGCTCACGCCCGTCATCGCCACGGTTGACTGCGATGTTCAACCCGCAGATCGCTTCGCACAGGTG
Organism: Pseudomonas ceruminis; assembly: GCF_021602025.1. Classification (GTDB taxonomy): domain Bacteria; phylum Pseudomonadota; class Gammaproteobacteria; order Pseudomonadales; family Pseudomonadaceae; genus Aquipseudomonas; species Aquipseudomonas ceruminis. The sequence continues at coordinate 89,682 of NZ_BQHW01000022.1, read as the reverse complement.
ACAGGCACGGTGGTGCAGGGTCTGGGTCATGGCCGCCTCTGCCTTGTTGTTGTTCAACGCCGACTATGCGCCCTGCCCATACACCGGCTCCAGCGCACTTTGCAGCGTGAATCCCCCGACATCAGTCGCACGATTTGCGACAGCCATTTGCCAAATTGCCAGCAAGCCGTGTACAACCTTCTGTAATTAATAAAAAACAGCGCAGGCTCAAGGGGTAATGACACCCTTTGCAACAGAGCAGCTGTTTCCCCTCTTGGTTTCAGGCGACATTTAATTATAGTATTGCGCCTTTCCCTATTACGTCCGCCCCGTGCGGCTTACGCCGCAGGTCACTCCCGCTGTCAAAAAAAACCATACGGTCGACCTGCATACCGTTGCAGATAAGGTAGTTAATCATGAGCGCTAGGCACTTTCTCTCCCTGCTGGATTTCACCACCGACGAATTGCTCGGTGTGATCCGCCGAGGCATCGAGCTGAAGGACCTGCGCAAGCGCGGCGTGCTGTTCGAGCCTCTGAAAAACCGTGTCCTGGGCATGATCTTCGAAAAGTCCTCGACCCGTACCCGCGTGTCGTTCGAGGCCGGCATGATCCAGCTTGGCGGCCAGGCCATCTTCCTGTCCCCACGCGATACCCAACTGGGGCGCGGCGAGCCGATCAGCGACAGCGCCATCGTGCTCTCGAGCATGGTCGATGCAGTGATGATCCGCACCCATGCCCACAGCACCCTTACCGAATTCGCCGCCAATTCGCGCGTGCCGCTGATCAACGGCTTGTCCGATGAGTCGCACCCCTGCCAGTTGCTGGCTGACATGCAGACGTTCCTGGAGCACCGCGGTTCGATCCAGGGCAAGACCGTGGCGTGGATTGGCGATGGCTTCAACATGTGCAACTCCTACATCGAGGCTGCCCGTCAGTTCGACTTCCAGCTGCGTATCGCCTGCCCGGAAGGTTACGACCCGGACCCACGCTTCATGGCGCTGGGCGGTGAGCATGTGCATATCGTGCGGGATCCGCGTGAAGCGGTGCGCGGTGCACACCTGGTCACCACGGATGTCTGGACTTCCATGGGCCAGGAGGAGGAAACTGCACGGCGCCTGGCGCATTTTGCGCCTTACCAGGTTACCCGCGAACTGCTCGACCTGGCGGCACCCGATGCCCTGTTCATGCACTGCCTGCCCGCCCACCGCGGCGAGGAAATCAGCCATGACCTGCTCGACGACCCACGTTCGGTCGCCTGGGACCAGGCTGAAAACCGCCTGCATGCACAGAAGGCCCTTCTCGAATTCCTTGTAGAACCGGCTTACCACCACGCATGAGTCAACCCCTACTGCTCAACCTGCGCAACCTCGCCTGCGGCTACGGCGACCAGCGCATCGTCCAGAACCTCAACCTGCACCTGAACGCAGGCGACATCGGTTGCCTGCTGGGTTCTTCGGGTTGCGGCAAGACCACCACCCTGCGCGCCATCGCCGGCTTCGAGCCGGTGCATGAAGGCGAGATCCAGCTGGCCGGCGAGGTCATTTCCCGCGCTGGCTTCACCCAGGCCCCGGAGAAACGCCGGATTGGCATGGTCTTTCAGGACTACGCCCTGTTTCCGCACCTGACCGTGGCGCAGAACATTGCGTTCGGCATCGCCAAGCACCCGCGCCAGGCGCAGGTGGTCGAGGAGATGCTTGAACTGGTCAAGCTCGGCGGCCTGGGCGGGCGTTACCCGCACGAGTTGTCCGGTGGCCAGCAGCAGCGTGTCGCCCTCGCCCGGGCGCTGGCACCTGAACCACAGTTGCTGCTGCTCGATGAGCCGTTTTCCAACCTGGACGTCGAGCTGCGTCGGCGCCTGAGCCATGAGGTCCGCGACATCCTCAAGAGCCGTGGCACCAGTGCGATCCTGGTTACCCATGACCAGGAAGAAGCCTTCGCGGTCAGCGATCATGTGGGTGTGTTCAAGGAAGGCCGCCTCGAGCAGTGGGATACGCCCTACAACCTCTACCATGAGCCGCAAACGCCGTTCGTTGCCAGTTTCATCGGCCAGGGTTACTTCATCCGCGGCCAGATGAGTAGCCATGAGGCGGTCAATACCGAGCTCGGCGAGTTGCGTGGTAACCGTGCCTACATCATGGCGCCTGGGAGTTCGGTGGACGTCCTGCTGCGCCCTGACGACATCGTTCATGCCGCAGACAGCACATTGCGGGCAAACATCGTTGGCAAGAGCTTCCTCGGCGCCTCGACGCTGTACCGCCTGCAGTTGCCGACCGGCAGCCAGTTGGAGGCAATCTTCCCGAGCCATGTCGACCATCAGGTGGGCGACGATGTCGGGATCGCCGTGAAGGCCGACCACCTCGTGCTGTTCCCGGTACCGGGCAGTGTCGCGGCCCAGCTGCCTCGACAGGAAAATGGCGTGCGCCGCTACAGCGCAGCGACCTGATCAGGACGCCGGGGCTGCCGCGCAGCCCCGAAGCGTTCAACCCCGGCCGATGCCAGCGAATGTGCCTTGGGTATGCTCAGCCAGCACCGCCGCAGCCAGCTCCACCTCCAACCCTCGCCGCCCAGCGCTGACATGGATGGTTGCAAAATTTTGCGCCGAGTCATCGATAAAAGTACGCAGGCGCTTTTTCTGCCCTAACGGGCTGATCCCACCCACCAGATACCCCGTTGCGCGTTGCGCTGCCGCCGGGTCAGCCATCTCGCACTTCTTCACGCCTGCGGCATGGGCCAAGGCCTTGAGGTCCAGCGTCCCCACTACCGGTACCACGGCCACCAGCAACTCGCCTTTCTCACTGCTGGCCAGCAAGGTCTTGAACACTTGCTGGGGGTCCAGCCCAAGCTTTTCTGCCGCCTCCAGCCCATATGACGCCGATTTCGGATCATGTTCATAACTGTGCACGCGATGTTCGGCGCGGGCCTTTTTCAAAAGATCGAGGGCGGGGGTCATGCAGTACTCCGGTCTGGGACAGATCGGCGGCTACTTTAGGACAAATCCCACATCCCAGCCAGTTTGCATCTGACGCGCCTCTCTAGCACGCGGACTCAGGGAGCGAGCGGGCGCCCAGAACGTGACCGACCGTTCACTTTCGACCTTTGACATAAGCGTTTCTTGTCTATATTTTTTCGTTTCTGAATAAATGGTGCACTTTTTGGGTGCATTCCACATGCCCGGGTCAATGGGGATAGACACCGGGCTTTGCTGTCGAGCGCCACGCGCCTCACAACAAAAAAAACGAGGTCACACATGACGACTGCTCTACGCGAACCCACGCTGTCCAGCCAATGCCTGGCCGAGTTCCTCGGCACCGCACTGCTCATCTTCTTCGGTACCGGTTGCGTCGCCGCTCTCAAGGTGGCGGGCGCCAGCTTCGGCTTGTGGGAAATCAGCATTATCTGGGGTGTCGGCGTAAGCATGGCGATCTACCTCACCGCGGGTATTTCCGGGGCGCATCTGAACCCCGCGGTCAGCATCGCGCTAACCCTGTTCGCCAGCTTCGACAAGCGCAAACTGCCGTTCTACCTGCTGGCCCAGATCGGCGGGGCATTCTGCGGTGCGGCCCTGGTCTACACCCTGTACAGCAGCCTGTTCTTCGATTTCGAACACACCCACGCCATGTTGCGCGGCAGCAGCCAGAGCCTGGAGCTCGCTTCGGTGTTCTCCACCTATCCGCACCCTTCGCTTTCCACCGGCCAGGCATTCCTGGTCGAAGTGGTGATCACCGCCATCCTGATGGCGGTGATCATGGCCCTGACCGACGACAACAACGGCCTGCCCCGCGGCGCCATGGCGCCACTGCTGATCGGCTTGTTGATCGCCGTGATCGGCAGCGCCATGGGCCCGCTGACCGGCTTCGCCATGAACCCGGCCCGCGATTTCGGGCCAAAATTGATGACCTTCCTGGCCGGCTGGGGCGAAATCGCCTTTACCGGCGGCCGGGACATTCCTTACTTCCTGGTTCCGGTGTTCGCACCGATCCTCGGCGCTTGCCTGGGCGCCGCGCTCTATCGCGGCCTGATCGCCCGCAACCTGCCGAAGGTGCAAGGCGAGAACCTTGAGACAAACGACAATCGCCAGGGCGATACTCAAGCCAACTGACGCTGGCGCCCTGACCTCCCCCTTATGCAAGGCCTACGACCATGACAGACACCCAGGATAAGAACTACATCATCGCCCTGGACCAGGGCACCACAAGTTCGCGGGCCATCATCTTCGACCGCGATGCCAATGTGGTCGGCACCTCCCAACGCGAGTTCGTCCAGCATTACCCGCAAGCCGGTTGGGTCGAACACGACCCAATGGAGATCTTCGCCACGCAGAGCGCGACCATGGTCGAAGCCTTGGCGCAGGCCGGTATCAGCCATGCCCAGGTGGCCGCGCTGGGCATTACCAACCAGCGTGAGACCACGGTGGTGTGGGACAAGGAAACCGGCCGCCCGGTGTACAACGCAATCGTCTGGCAGTGCCGACGCAGCACTGAGATCTGTGCGCAACTCAAGCGTGACGGGCATGAGGACTACATTCGCGAGAGCACCGGCCTGGTCACCGACCCGTATTTCTCCGGCACCAAGCTCAAGTGGATCCTCGATAACGTCGAGGGCGCCCGCGCACGCGCCGAGCGTGGCGAGTTGCTGTTCGGCACCATCGATACCTGGCTGATCTGGAAGTTCTCCGGCGGCAAGGTGCATGTCACCGATTACACCAACGCCTCGCGCACCCTGATGTTCAACATCCATAGCCTGCAATGGGACGACAAGCTGTTGCAGATCCTTGGTATCCCGCGTCAGATGCTGCCCGAGGTGCGCCCTTCTTCCGAAGTCTACGGCCACACCAAGAGCGGCATCGCCATCGCAGGTATCGCCGGTGACCAGCAATCGGCGCTGTTCGGGCAGATGTGCGTGGAACCTGGCCAGGCCAAGAACACCTATGGCACCGGTTGTTTCCTGTTGATGAACACTGGCGACAAGGCGGTCCGATCGTCCCACGGTTTGCTCACGACCATTGCCTGCGGCCCACGAGGCGAGGTGGCGTATGCGCTGGAAGGCGCAGTGTTCAACGGCGGCTCTACCGTGCAGTGGCTGCGTGACGAGTTGAAGATCGTCAACGACGCACTCGATACCGAGTACTTCGCCAGCAAGGTCAAGGACAGCAATGGCGTTTATCTGGTCCCTGCATTCACCGGGCTGGGTGCCCCCTACTGGGACCCGTATGCCCGCGGGGCGCTGTTCGGCCTGACCCGAGGTGTCAAGGTCGACCATATTATCCGCGCCGCGCTGGAGTCGATCGCTTACCAGACCCGCGATGTCCTCGATGCCATGCAACAGGATTGCGGCGAGCGCCTGTCCGAACTGCGTGTAGACGGCGGTGCAGTGGCCAACAACTTCCTCATGCAGTTCCAGGCCGACATCCTCGGCACCTGCGTCGAGCGCCCGAAAATGCGCGAAACCACTGCCCTTGGCGCCGCGTACCTGGCAGGCCTGGCCTGTGGGTTCTGGAGCGGACTGGAAGAGCTGCGCGACAAGGCGATCATCGAGCGCGAGTTCAGCCCACAACTGGATGAGGCGCAGAAGGAGAAACTGTACGCCGGCTGGAAGAAGGCGGTCGACCGTACCCGGGACTGGGAAGATCACGACGCTTGATCTTAGGTAATGGGGCCGCGAAGCGGCCCTATAGTCTACTGGCCGTCATCCCTTTCCTACGGCATCATTGCAGAATTTGTCCGGCAGCCCAAAAGGACCGCCCATGAATCTGCCCCCCCGCCAACAACAAATTCTCGAGCTGGTGCGCGAACGCGGCTATGTCAGCATCGAGGAAATGGCGCAGCTGTTTATCGTCACCCCGCAAACCATTCGTCGCGACATCAACCAGCTGGCCGAGCTCAACCTGCTGCGCCGCTACCATGGTGGCGCCGCATATGACTCCAGCGTCGAGAACACCGCCTATGCCATGCGCGCCGACCAGATGCGCGACGAAAAGCAGCGCATCGCCGAAGCCGTGGCCAAGCAGATTCCCGACCATGCCTCGGTATTCATCAACATTGGCACAACCACCGAATCGATTGCCCGGGCACTGCTCAACCATAGCCATCTGAAAGTCATTACCAACAACCTGCACGTAGCCTCGATCCTGGCGGCCAAGGATGATTTCGACGTGCTGGTGGCTGGCGGCACGGTGCGCCGCGACGGTGGCGTGGTCGGCCAAGCCAGCGTCGACTTCATCAACCAGTTCAAGGTCGACTTTGCGTTGGTCGGCATCAGCGGCATCGATGAAGATGGCAGCCTGCTGGACTTCGATTACCAGGAAGTACGGGTGTCCCAAGCCATCATCGCCAATGCGCGGCAGGTCATTCTGGCGGCCGACTCCAGCAAGTTCGGGCGTAATGCCATGGTTCGCCTGGGGTCGATCAGTCTCGTCGACTGCCTGGTGACCGACCAGCCCCCAACCCCGACCCTGTCCCAACTGCTGAACCAGTACAAGATCCGACTGGACGTAGTCTGAACGCAAGCGGGCCAGCCAATGGCCCGCCATTTTCGATATTGTTCATTTCTTTGTCATCCGATCAGTTTTTTCTATAAAGACTGACTGGCGACCGGCTTGCTGTTGCGCTAATATTTTCGAAAACGAACATCAATGTTCATATTCGATGTGAACAGCCCCAGGAGGCCTTGCCCGTGTCCCAGCCCGTTTCGTCCAAGCCACCCCTCGCCGACTGCTACGACCTCGCCGTGATCGGCGGTGGCATCAATGGCGTGGGCATTGCTGCCGACGCCGCCGGGCGCGGTCTGAAGGTGTTCCTTTGCGAAAAGGATGACCTGGCGCAGCACACCTCCTCGGCCAGCAGCAAGCTTATCCATGGCGGCCTGCGCTACCTGGAGCACTACGAGTTCCGTCTGGTGCGCGAGGCCCTGGCCGAACGCGAAGTGCTGCTGGCCAAGGCGCCGCATATCGTCAAGCCGATGCGTTTCGTGCTGCCGCACCGCCCGCACCTACGTCCAGCCTGGATGATCCGCGCTGGCCTGTTCCTCTATGATCACCTGGGCAAACGCAAGCGCCTGGGAGCATCGCGCAGTCTGCGCTTCGGCCCTGGCTACCCGCTCAAGCCGTCCATCACCCGTGGCTTCGAGTACGCCGACTGCGCTGTGGACGATGCCCGCCTTGTAGTGCTCAATGCCATGGCCGCCCGTGAGCACGGCGCCCATATCCATACCCGCACCCGCTGCCTGCGCGCAAAGCGTGTGGACGGTTTGTGGCAAGTGGAATTGCAGCATGCTGATGGCAGCCAGCAGAGCATTCGTGCCCGGGCGTTGGTCAACGCCGCAGGCCCGTGGGTTGCCAGTTTCATCAAGGACGACCTCAAGCTCGACGCGCCGTACGGCATTCGTCTGATCCAGGGCAGCCATCTCATCGTGCCGCGCCTCTATGAAGGCGACCATGCCTACATTCTGCAGAATGAAGACCAGCGCATCGTCTTTTGCATTCCGTACCTGGACCGCTTCACCCTGATCGGCACAACAGACCGCGAATACAGCGGTGATCCCGCCAAGGTGGCAATCACCGAGCAGGAAACCGACTATCTGCTGAAGGTGGTCAACGCACACTTCAATCACCAGCTGAACCGCAGCGACATCCTGCACACCTACGCCGGTGTACGTCCGCTTTGCAACGACGAATCGGACAACCCGTCCGCGGTCACGCGTGACTACACCCTTGCCCTTTCCGCAGCTCAGGGCCAGGCGCCGTTACTGTCGGTGTTTGGCGGCAAACTCACCACGTACCGCAAGCTTGCAGAATCGGCCATGACAGAACTGAAGCCGTTCTTCACCCAGATGGGCAAAAGCTGGACAGCCAGCGCCGCATTGCCTGGGGGCGAGGGCATGAGCACGCCTCAGGCATTGATCGACGAACTGCTCGCGCGCCACCCATGGCTTGCGCCGGATATCGCCAAGCGCTGGGCGGTGACCTACGGCAGCCGCACCTGGCAACTGCTGGAGGGCGTGAACGGCCCGAACGATCTGGGCCAGGCGATCGGCGGCGGCTTGTTCACCCGGGAAGTGGATTACCTGCGCAAAACCGAGTGGGCCGTCAGTGCACAGGACATCCTCTGGCGGCGGACCAAACTGGGTCTGTTCACCAGCGAGAACGAGCAACGCGCCCTGGCTGATTACCTTGCACAAGGCGACGTCCGCAGCGACGCCGCCTGAACCTTGCGCGGCGACCTGGCGGTCGCCTGCCCTCAAACCTCCCGAGCGTACGCTTCCCTGGCCAGTTCCAGGTACAGCGCGCGCTCTTGGGTGTTCAGCTCTGCCATCAAGGCTGCGGCGCGCTCAAGGTAAAGCTGCTCCCCCGCCTCCCCCACCTGGCGCTCAAACCCCTCCAGTTGCTCATGAAACGGCGCAGCGAGGGCTTCAAAGCGCTCAGGGTAGCGATTTCGCACATACCCTTGCCAAAACTCACGCTGTGCCAGTGAATGGCTAAGCACGTCGATGTTCTCGCCTGCGAGTACCGCCGTGCGCGCACGCATGATCCGTGTTTGCGTTACGCCGCTGTGCTCGGGATAGTTCATGTGCTGAGGCTGAGCCGGAAGGCCCAGGCTGTTGGCCAGGTTGACGCGATACGCCAGGTAAACCTCGATGTCATCCACAGCGGCATAAAGGTCCTGGCGCATTTCTTCGATATGCCGAGCGGCAATGCTGTCAACCTCGTCCAGACGATAGAGCGAGCGCCCCAGGTTTAACAAGGTCACTTCGGCGGGCGCAGCGCCAGCCTCCAACGTGTGCAAGGCAATATGAGCCCTGACCTCCAGTTGGCTGAGGATCAGCAACAGCCGGTCCTCGCAGGTCCTGGGCCCTCGTACCTGCCAGAACACAGCCTCACGCACATCGGTGTTATCCGCGCAAAGCTCCAGCACTCGCCATATCCTGGCGCGGTAGTAGCGCGGGTGATCGAGAAAGTCATCCGAGTGGGCAAAATCCCTGAGAAAGCGAAACAAGTCCCCTGACTGCGGCTCCTCGGACAAACGCGTCCAGACCTGCAAGCGCCGATCGCGCAAGGCGTCCGCTGCATTACCCAGCCATTGCTGTTGCAAATTGCCGTCTGCGATGGCGTGACGATACGAACTGCGCCGCAGTGTCACATCATTACTGCTGCTGCGGGCAACCAGGGCCTCACTGGCTTCATCCAGGGGATTGTCATGCAACGACAGGCGCCGTAATCGATCGCCCAGACTACGCAGATCGCCGTTTACCTGGCGAATCTGATTCTCACGAATATCCACCAGGCCCCGCCAGGGCATCAAGGCTTCGTCGGGTACGGCGGACAGCCCCGTTGCGCGCAGTGAGACCTCGCGCAGGTGCCGTAACCCTGAGAGATCGGGAATTTGGCCCAGCGGGTTATAGGTGAGATCGAGCTGCTGAAGCATCGAAAGGCTGGCCAACCTTTGATTGTCGGGGGCATCAAAAACTATCTGGTTACCCGCCAGGTGCAACCGGCGTAGCTCGCAAAGACGCTCCAGCCCAACCGGCAAGGTGGTCAACTGATTATCCCGCAGGTCGAGTTCACGAAGCTGGGTAAACCTGCGCAGGAAATCCTCATCAACCTGCTCAAGGCTCATGTTGCGCAATGTCAACCGCCGAACATGCGTGAAGTGGATGTCTGCCGGCAAGCGCGGCAGGCTGCCCACCTGTTCACCCTCGATATGCAGTACAAAATCGTCCCCGGCCAGGCCAGCCGTCTTGCGCCGCCAGGCGCGGCGGATCTGGTTGGCCACACGTTGGCGCCTGAGCCCATCCATGAAGTTCACGCGCTCACGCTGCCAGGCGTCAAGCGCCTCACGCAAGCTTTCCAACTGCTGCTGCAGGGTACTCAAGTGGTCCCACAACCCGATCCGACGGTTCATCAGGTCGCGCAGGTAAGCGTCCAGCTGGGCGTCGGTCAAGGTCGGGAAAATCTCATGTATACCTCGGCGGATAGCCTGGCGGCTGCTCTCACCGCCGCCACTTAGCGCATAACCGATGCGGCCGTCGACTATTCGCTGCGGCGGGCGATAGCGTTCCGCAATAGGCAAAAGGCCCATTAACTTCGCTGTATTTTCCCGATCAGCGCTGGCCCGTTGAGAAAGCCGCTCGCCCAGTTCACCGGCACTCAACTGCCCCCCGCCAAGCCTGGCTTTCTGACCTTCATCAAAGGTACGGATCAAGCACGTCAACAAGCCCTGGCCAAGCACTGGCGGGTTACCGTCAGCCAGCTGATAGCCCTGCGCAGTCTGGATAACGGCTTGGATGTGCGTTGCGTCGGGCGCTCCACTGGCTGCCAACAAGCGGCCACCCACTTCCTCCTGGCGCAATTCGATGCGCACCGACGCCGGCCACGGCGCCAGTTCATCGATCAGCGCCAGCGCCAGGCGCTCACTGTCAGCATTGACAGCGCCGACGTGCTCGAGCCCCAACAATGCGCGGTCCAGGCGGCTCTCCCTTACGCACCAGCGGGCACGCTCGGCCATTGCCAACGGCACCCTGCCGCTGACCAGCAGCGCCTTGATCTGTTCACCATTGGCCTGCGCAAGGACTTCTTCGGCGCCGGGCACGGACAAGCCTGGGAATGCCCTGATCAGCAGGGCCCCTGCACCCGATGCTTGCCCCTGATGCGTGGCCAGCGCTCGCTCGAATGCAGCCCCCCGCAAAAGCGGCTGAAGGTCATGCAACGCGTAGCGCGCATGGGCATCGCGCAAACGAGCGGGGGCCGGCGCCGCTTGCAGATGCAGGTGGCGAACCTGATCCGGCTCGAGGCCGGTGATGCGCAGCACAGCCTCCGCGGTCTGGTCGGACACTTGCGCCAAATCGCCCCCAAACCTGCGCACAAGCGCGCCGCTGCCATCAAGGTGATGCGCCGAGACCGGCCAGTGCGCCAGCCTGGATCGGCCCTCGCCCTCATGCAAGGGCGTGAGCGCATCAACAAACGGAACACGCTCGAGTACCCGCCCTACCCCAACCTGCGCGACCCCCACCACTGCCCCGACTGCCAGGTTCTGCGCCACGCCAAAAAGATGATCCAAGGCCCCCTGACGGTCACCGATGCGCCAATCGGCATAACCTTTATACACCTCGCTGACCACATCCACCGCTGCCACGGCGAGCATCACTCCCCGTAGAACCGGGATGAACAGCGCTGACAGGTTGAGCAGATCAAGCCCTGCGCTTTTGAAGGCCTCCAACCGCTGATGGCGCTCGATAGCGGTCTCGTCGGCAGTGGGTACCGCCAGGACACGTGCGTCGTCGAGCATCTTGTCCACCTGCAAGCGGCGCAGGTAGGCGAACAACGGCTCATCGATCGCAAAGTTGCGCCCATCCAACTCGGCGGGCGCCTGGGGACTGCTCGCTTCGATAAGCCGCTCCAGGGTAGCGGTGAAGGCCGGCCGATCACGTTCACTGATGAAACGCCTGAAAAAGTCACGGTAATGGGGCGCGCGCAGCCGTTTGGCCAGCCATTGGTAGAAATCGGCCCAGGCGCCATGGCTGGTCACAGACCGATACGGGTCCTGCGGTATCCAGCTGATGATTCGCACCAGTGGCCCTGCGCCGTGTTCGCGCATTTCCCAGGCAACGACCCCGTGGATGCGTTTGCCCAACAGGTACAGCTGACGCGGTGTGGCAACACCACTGACCGCCGGCACGACAGCCTTGGCATTGAACACAGGCAGCAAGCGCAGGTAGTCGACGTCGTCCAGCTCGGATTTGATCCTGGCCATCCGCACCGCAACGTCCATTTTCGCGCGCAGGTTTTCTTCGAACATGCGCTCGACGGCTGCGTGGGCATAGTCTTTGGGCGCAGGCGGTCTGCTTTTTGGAAACAGCTGCGCACGCAGCAGCTGCTGATACTGCCCACCGATATCCAACGCCCTGCAACAGCGGGCAAACGCCTCGAACGTCATTGGCAGCCTGCTCCCCTTGGCGTCCTGCAGATGCGCCCGCCTGCGAAGTGACGGCGAGGTCTCATCTTCATGGAAATTGTGCATCGCGGCCGTCAACAACGGTTGCACGCTGCGCAGTGTCCTCCAGGGCGTATACAGCCGCGGCGCTGCACTGGGCATGGGCACATCCTGCTCGATGCAGACCTGCATGCTTCGCACATCGACATCCACCAGGCCACGGGTTCGCAGTGCCTGCTCCAGAACCGCCGAGGCAAAGGCCTCCAGGCTGGGGAGGCTGGCGAGCTTGTTTTTGACAGTTTCCGCTGCTGCCTGCTCGGCGTGCAGCGCCCTGTGGAACGTCAGAAGCAGGTCGACATCGGCGGTCCTCAGCCAGGGTGCAAGCTGGCGGGCAATGAAGGCATCGACGGAATCGGAAGGTATCGGAATGGCAGACACGACAAAGGCTCCTGTTGAGGGGACTGCAAGCTCAACAGGTCCGTTTATCGCAGTGGCGTTACTTAATGCTGAGGGGCACGGATAGGCGTACATCACGCGTTCGGATTGCCGAACGCGATACACGCACTCATTCGGCCTTCCGACCACGCATGAATGCGGAAAAACCTTCACATAGGGTTCATGCCCAGGCATTTCGGGGGGTTATGATCACTGGCAGAGCTTGGCACGAGTCATGCTCTACACTTGGAAGCCGAATGCACAGCGCTTCACGCTGTCTTCGTTGAACGAAAGAGTCCGCCAACGGCTCCATAAAAAAAACAAACACGTCGAGGAAAATTTGATGCGTATCGTTCGTCAATTGCTGGGCGCCGCCATCGCGGCTGCAGTCATCGCTTCGCCGGCCATGGCCGAGGAGCTGACCGGCACCCTGAAGAAGATCAAGGACTCGGGCACCATCACCCTGGGGCACCGTGACTCCTCCATTCCATTTTCCTACCTGGCTGGCAAGCCGGAACCGGTGGGCTACTCCCATGACATTCAGTTGGCCGTCGTCGAAGCCCTGAAAAAGCAACTGGGCACCGACATCAAGGTCAAGTACAACCTCGTCACTTCCCAGACCCGCATCCCGCTGGTGCAGAACGGCACGGTCGACCTTGAGTGCGGCTCCACCACCAACAACGTCGAGCGCCAGCAGCAAGTCGGCTTCTCGGTGGGCATCTTCGAAGTGGGTACCCGCCTGCTGACCAAGGTCAAGGATGGCCAGCCATCCTATAAGGACTTCCCGGACCTGGCCGGCAAGAACGTGGTGACCACTGCAGGCACCACTTCCGAGCGCATCCTCAAGGCAATGAATGCCGACAAGCAGATGAAGATGAACGTGATTTCCGCCAAGGACCACGGTGAAGCCTTCAACATGCTCGAAAGCGGTCGCGCCGTGGCCTTCATGATGGACGACGCCCTGCTCGCCGGTGAAATGGCCAAGGCGCGCAAGCCGTCCGACTGGGTCATCACCGGTACCCCGCAGTCGTACGAAATTTACGGCTGCATGGTGCGCAAGGATGACGCCCAGTTCAAGAAAGCGGTCGACGACGCCATCGTGGGCTACTTCAAGTCGGGCGAAGTCAACAAGAGCTACGACAAGTGGTTCCAGCAGCCAATCCCGCCAAAGGGCCTGAACCTGCAGTTCCCGATGAGCGACGAGCTTAAAAAACTGATCGCCGAGCCGACCGACAAGGCGGCGGACGAGAAGAAGTCCTGATCCTCAGCTAGTGGCCTGGTGCGCGAGCGCACGAATCATTTCTGCAGGCCACTCATTAGTGTCTAACCTTTCATCCGAGGGCGCTCTGCGCCCCCGGATGCTCGAAGGTGCCCGTGAAACAACCGTCTGAGGGGAAATCCCGATGAATTACAACTGGGACTGGGGCGTGTTCTTCAAGTCCACCGGTGTGGGCAGCGAAACCTATCTGGACTGGTACATCACCGGCCTGGGCTGGACCATCGCCATCTCCATCACTGCCTGGATCATCGCGCTGCTGCTGGGGTCGATCCTCGGTGTCATGCGTACCGTGCCGAACCGCCTGGTATCAGGCATCGCCACCGCCTACGTGGAGCTGTTCCGCAACGTGCCGCTGCTGGTGCAGCTGTTCATCTGGTACTTCCTGGTGCCGGACCTGCTGCCCGAAGGCCTGCAGGAATGGTTCAAGCAAGACCTCAACCCGACCACCTCGGCCCTGATCAGCGTCGTCGTCTGCCTGGGCCTGTTCACCGCCGCCCGGGTCTGCGAACAGGTGCGTACCGGCATCCAGGCGCTGCCCCGTGGCCAGGAAGCCGCCGCCCGCGCCATGGGCTTCAGCCTGCCGCAGATCTACAACAACGTGCTGTTGCCGCAGGCTTATCGGATCATCATTCCACCGCTCACGTCCGAGTTCCTGAACGTGTTCAAGAACTCGTCGGTAGCCTCCCTGATCGGGCTGATGGAGCTGCTGGCACAGACCAAGCAGACGGCCGAGTTTTCCGCCAACCTGTTCGAGGCGTTCACCCTGGCCACGCTGATCTACTTCACCCTGAACATGGGCCTGATGCTGCTCATGCGCCTGGTCGAGAAGAAAGTTGCCGTACCGGGCCTGATTTCCGTGGGGGGCAAGTAAATGGACATGGATTTCAGCGAAATCATCCCGGCCCTGCCTGCCCTGTGGGAAGGCATGGTCATGACCCTCAAGCTGATGGTCATGGGCGTTGTTGGCGGTATCGTGCTGGGCACCGTCCTGGCCCTGATGCGCTTGTCGTCGAGCAAGCTGATGTCGCGCCTGGCAGGCGCGTACGTCAACTATTTCCGCTCGATCCCGCTGCTGCTGGTGATCACCTGGTTCTACCTGGCAGTGCCTTTCGTGCTGCGCTGGATCACGGGTGAAGACACCCCGGTCGGGGCCTTCACCTCCTGCGTGGTGGCCTTCATGATGTTCGAGGCCGCGTACTTCTGTGAAATCGTGCGCGCCGGCGTGCAGTCGATTTCCAAGGGCCAGATGGGTGCCGCGCAAGCGCTGGGCATGAACTACGCCCAGACCATGCGTCTGATCATCCTGCCCCAGGCGTTTCGCAAGATGACCCCGCTGTTGCTGCAGCAGAGCATCATCCTGTTCCAGGACACCTCGCTGGTGTACACCGTGGGCCTGGTCGACTTCCTCAACTCGGCACGCTCCAACGGCGACATCATCGGGCGCTCCCATGAGTTCCTGATCTTCGCCGGGGTCGTCTACTTCCTTATCAGCTTCTCCGCTTCGTGGCTGGTCAAGCGCCTGCAAAAAAGGATCACCGTATGATTTCCATCAAGAACGTCAACAAGTGGTACGGCGACTTCCAGGTACTGACCGACTGCAGCACCGAGGTCAAGAAAGGCGAAGTGGTGGTAGTGTGCGGCCCTTCGGGTTCGGGCAAGTCCACCTTGATCAAGTGCGTCAACGCGCTGGAACCCTTCCAGAAGGGCGACATTGTGGTCGACGGCACCTCCATCGCCGACCCGAAGACCAACCTGCCCAAGCTTCGCTCGCGGGTGGGCATGGTGTTCCAGCACTTCGAACTGTTCCCGCACCTGACCATCACCGAAAACCTCACGATCGCCCAGCGCAAGGTACTGGGCCGCAGCGAGGCAGAAGCCACCAAGAAGGGCCTGGCCCTGCTCGACCGGGTAGGCCTCAGTGCTCAGGCGAAGAAGCACCCTGGCCAGCTTTCCGGCGGCCAGCAGCAGCGTGTGGCCATTGCCCGCGCCCTGGCGATGGACCCAATCGTCATGCTGTTCGACGAGCCCACTTCGGCGCTGGACCCGGAAATGGTCAGCGAGGTACTGGATGTGATGGTGCAGTTGGCCCATGAAGGCATGACCATGATGTGCGTGACCCACGAGATGGGCTTTGCCCGCAAAGTGGCCAACCGCGTCATCTTCATGGACAAGGGCAGCATCATCGAAGATTGCACCAAGGAAGAGTTCTTCGGTGATCAGAGCGTGCGCGACCAACGCACCCAGCACTTCCTCAGCAAGATCCTGCAACACTAAGTCGCACACAGTACCCGCTGCCCAGGCCCTCGCCGGGCAGCGGATGCTGGTCGTGACAAGGCCACTGTGATGAAATGCGACCCCTCGCTACTTCTCCCTGCCAAGCCTGCCGTGAAATCCCGTCTGATTCGCCAATTACTGCTGCCGCCGCTGATCGTCCTGCTGATGGTCGGTTTAGGTCTGGCCGGCTTCCTGATCAGCGAAAGCAATGGCATCCGCACCCTCAGTGAAAATGGCGAGCGCCAGTTGGAGCTGCACGCGCGCACGGTGGAAAGCGAAATCAGCAAATACACCTATTTGCCGAGCCTGCTCGAGCTGGAAGACAGCGTCTCGCACCTGCTCACAGACCCAGACAACGGTTACCGCCAAACCGTCAACGAATACCTCGAAGGCCTCAACCGCCGCAGCCGTAGCCGGGCGATCTTCGTCCTCGACACCAATGGCCGGGTCCAGGCCACCAGCAACTGGCGCGATGCCGACTCGTTCCTCGGCGAGGACCTGTCGTTCCGCGCCTATTTCCAGGCCGCGGTGCGTGGCGAACCGGGCCGGTTCTACGGCATCGGCAGCACCACGGGCGAGGCAGGCTATTACCTGGCCCACGGCCTGGAAGAACACGGCAAGATCATTGGCGTAGCGGTGATCAAGGTTCGCCTGGACACCCTGGAGGAGCGCTGGCAGCGCGCCCGCCTGGAAGCCTTCGTCAGTGACGAGAACGGCATCATCATCCTCTCCAGCGACCCGGCACGCCGGCTCAAATCAGTGCGCCCGCTGACGCCGCAAATCAAGGAGCGCCTGGCGCGCAGCCTGCAATACTACTGGTGGCCGCTCAATGAGCTGCAACCACTGGCACGCGAGACCTTAGCCGATGGCGTGGAAAAACTGACCTTCCCGGCCAACAGCGAAACCGCCCATGGCCGGCCCTATGAGGTGACCTACCTGGCGCAGACGCGGCGCCTGGTCGATACACCGTGGCATTTCACCCTACTCACGCCGTTGCAGGACCTACGCCGCGAATCGATGGTACAGGGCATCCTTGTGGGTGTGGCGTTCGCCCTGCTGGCCATCCTGGGCATTGCCTGGAACGAGCGGCGCAAGGTGATTGCCACGCGGCTGGCCGCGCGTGAGGCCCTGGAAGAAGCCAACAGCCAGCTGGAGCGGCGCATCGCCGAGCGCACCGCCGACCTGCGCGCGAGCAACGAACGGCTCAAGGGCCAGATACGTGAACGTCGCCATGCCGAGCAGACCCTGCGCTACGCCCAGGACGAACTGGTGCAGGCCGGTAAACTGGCGGCCATCGGGCAAATGTCCACCAGTATTGCCCACGAGCTCAACCAACCGCTCGCTGCGCTGCGTACGCTCTCTGGCAACACAGTGCGTTTTCTGGAGCGTGGTGCACTGGAGACCGCCAGTACCAACCTGCGCACCATGAACGACCTGATCGACCGCATGGGGCGAATCACCGCCAGCCTGCGCTCGTTCGCCAGGCGCGGCGACGACGGTGGGCAGGCTTCGCTGGCCAAGGCTGTGGAAGCTACCCTGCAAGTACTGGCCAACCGCATCAGTGCTTGCCACCTGCAGTTGCACCACCTGTTCGACGACCAGCAACTGGCCATCGACCAGACCCGCCTGGAGCAAATCTTGGTCAACCTGATCGGCAATGCCCTGGATGCCATGGCCAGCCAGCCGCTGCCTGAGCTATGGCTGGAAGGCGAATTGCAGGGTGACAAATACCGCCTGCGGGTGCGCGATAATGGCCACGGCATTGACGCCGAAACCCGCAAGCACCTGTTCGAACCCTTCTTCACCACCAAACCCGGCGAACACGGCCTGGGCCTGGGCCTGACCCTGTCGGCGAGCCTTGCCGCCGCCGCCAAGGGCAGCCTGAACGTCGAGCACCCCGCCACTGGCGGCACGGCCTTCGTCCTCGTCCTGCCTCTGGTTTGCGCCCCTAACGAATCGGCTGAGCTCTCATGAAACAAGCGCCTCTTACCGTCCTGATCGTAGAAGACGACCCGCATGTGCTGCTCGGCTGCCAGCAAGCGCTGGCCCTGGAAGACATCGCCTGCGAGGGTGTCGGCAGCGCCGAGCAGGCGCTGGAACGCATCGGTGATGACTTTGCCGGTATCGTTGTCAGCGACATACGCCTGCCGGGTATTGACGGCCTGGAACTGCTCAACCGCCTCAAGGCGCGCGACCGCAGCCTGCCCGTGGTACTGATCACCGGCCATGGCGATATCGACATGGCGGTCGGTGCCATGCGCAACGGCGCCTATGACTTCATGGAGAAACCCTTCTCGCCGGAGCGCCTGGTCGACGTGGTGCGCCGCGCCCTCGAACAGCGCGGGCTGTCACGCGAAGTGGTCGCCCTGCGCCGCCAACTGGCCGAACAGAGCAGCCTGGAGGGCCGCATCATCGGCCGCTCGCCGGCTATGGAACACCTGCGCGAACTGATCGCCAATGTGGCCGATACGTCGGCCAACGTGTTGATCGAAGGCGAGACGGGTACCGGCAAAGAACTGGTTGCTCGCTGCCTGCACGACTTCAGCCGTCGTCAGGGGCAGCCTTTCGTGGCGCTGAACTGTGGCGGCCTGCCGGAAAACCTCTTTGAAAGCGAGATCTTCGGCCACGAGGCCAACGCCTTCACCGGGGCGGGCAAGCGCCGCATCGGCAAGATCGAACATGCCAATGGCGGCACGCTGTTCCTCGACGAGGTGGAAAGCATGCCGGTCAACTTGCAGATCAAACTGCTGCGCGTGCTGCAGGAGCGCACCCTGGAGCGCCTGGGCTCGAACCAGAGCATCCCGGTGGACTGCCGGGTGATCGCTGCCACCAAGTCCGATCTCGATGCCTTGGGCCAGAGCGGGCAGTTCCGTAGCGACCTGTACTACCGGCTGAACGTGGTGACCTTGGAACTGCCGCCGCTGCGCGAGCGCCGCGAAGATATCCTGCAGTTGTTCGAACACTTCCTCCAGCAGTCGGCACTGCGCTTCGACCGCGAGGCCCCGGCGCTGGACAGCCAGACCCTGTCGCGCCTGATGGCCCATGACTGGCCGGGCAACGTGCGCGAACTGCGCAACGTTGCCGAGCGCTTTGCCCTGGGCCTGCCGCCCTTCAAGAAAGGCCCCAGCGGCGGGGCCAGCCAAGGGCTGGGCTTCGCCGAGGCGGTGGAAGCCTTCGAACGCAATCTGCTCAGCGATGCCCTGCAACGTACAGGCGGCAACCTCAGCCAGGCCAGCCAGGAGCTGGGCATGGCCAAGACCACCCTGTTCGACAAAGTGAAGAAGTACGGCCTGGGCTGATAGCCACTGTCGCGACTTCGCTGGCAACCCTAACCCTTCGAGGGGCGGGTGACCTGCGAAGCAGCCAGCGCAAGGGTCAAAGACCGGCGATGTGCGTCACGTCCTGCCGGTGTGCTTGCAGGTAAGGCAACACAGCCCCTAGCAGCGGCGCCTTGAACGGCTCCTGGAAACGGTGCGCCAAGCCTGGAATCAGCCGCAACTGGCTGCCCTGGATGTGCGCCGCCAGGTGCACCCCGTGCATCACCGGCAACAATGGGTCGGCCGTGCCATGCACCACCAGGGTGGGTACTCGCAACTGGTTGAGCAACGCCACCCGGCTCGGCTCGGCGAGAATCGCCATGATCTGGCGCTTGACCCCTTCCGGGTTGAACGCGCGGTCATACGCTACCGCGGCCTGCTGCAGCAGAACTGCGCGGTCGTCCCGCACCTGTGGGCTGCCCAGGGCGGCCAGCAAGTCGGCCTGCTGCTCGAGGGCCACTGCACGGTTGGGCGCACTGCGCCGTGCCAGCAGTTGCACCAGCGCCGGGCTTGGCGCCGGCAGCCCAGCGGCGCCCGAACTGGACATCACCAACGTCAGGCTCCGCACCCGCTCCGGCGCCATGGCCGCCAGGTGCTGCGCAATCATGCCGCCCATGCTCACACCCAATACATGGAACTGGCGAATCTTCAGGGTATCCATCAGGCGAAGGCCATCGCCCGCCATGTCAGTCAGCGTGTATGGCGCAGCAACCGGCAGCCCAAGTTTGTAGCGCAACAGTTCAACGGTCAGGTTGGCCGAGGGGGGCAACTGGTTCCAGCGTGACAGGCCGACATCGCGGTTGTCGTAGCGGATGACTCGAAAACCCTGGCGACACAAGGCCTCGACCACATCGTCCGGCCAATGAATCAGTTGCCCGCCCAGGCCCATGACCAGCAGCAATGCCGGATCTCGGGGCGCACCAATGCTCTGGTAGACCAGGCTCACATCCCCCAGATCGGCCCGTTGTACCGCACCCTGCACGTCGCAACGTTGATCGGCGAAGCTCGCTGGCACGCTGACAAGGAAGAAGAAAAACAGCAATAAAGCCCGCATGAAAGAAACACCAGAATGCAGATCCCCAGTAGAGCGTGAGTCTGATGACTTTTATTCAGGCGCGCTGCCACAGTTTGGTGACAGTTTGATGACCCCCGCCGAGCGGTGCACCAAAGGCCTAGTCGACAGCCGAGGTAACATGAGAGAAACTCAACTCCATCCCTGCCCCTTCCACTTTTTCTCCCGGAGCCTGTAGTGCTGGAGATCCGCCACCTGAAAACCCTTCATGCCCTGCGCGAGGCCGACAGCCTCGTGGAGGCCGCTGAACGCCTGCACCTGACCCAGTCGGCACTGTCGCACCAGTTCAAGGAGCTGGAGGAACGTCTGGGCCTGCCACTGTTCGTGCGCAAGACCAAGCCGCTCCGTTTCACCAGCGCCGGCTTGCGCCTTTTGCAACTGGCCGACGCCACCTTGCCGCTGCTGCGCGGCGCTGAGCGCGATATCGCGCGGCTGGCCGGCGGTACTGCCGGGCGCCTGCACATGGCCATCGAATGCCACAGCTGCTTCCAATGGCTGATGCCGACCATCGACCAGTTCCGCGATGCCTGGCCGGAAGTGGAACTGGACCTGGCCTCTGGTTTCGCCTTCGCCCCTTTGCCAGCCCTTGCCCGTGGCGACCTGGACCTGGTGGTGACGTCTGACCCGCTGGACCTCGCCGGCATCACTTACGTGCCGCTGTTCACCTATGAAGCCATGCTCGCCGTGGCCAACCAGCACCCGCTGGCCAGCAAACCCTACATCGTGCCGCAGGACCTGATCGAGCAGACCCTCATCACTTACCCGGTGGAGCGTGATCGCCTGGATATCTTCACCCGCTTCCTGGAGCCGGCCGACATCGAGCCAGCGGCCGTGCGTACCTCGGAGCTAACAGTGATGATGATGCAACTGGTGGCCAGCGGCCGTGGCGTATGCGGCATGCCGCACTGGGCGCTGCATGAGTACAGCTCGCGCGGGTATGTGAAGGGCAAGCGCCTGGGCGAGAAAGGCCTGTTCGCCACGCTCTATGCCGCAGTACGCACCGACATGCTGGATGCGCCGTACATGCGTGACTTCCTGCTGACGGCCAAGGACACCTCCTTCGCCACCCTCGACGGGGTCAGCGCGGTACGCTGACCGCCTGGCGGAACAGCGGCAGGATCAGGTCGCGGGTCAGCGGCGCCAGCGCCAGCTCAACCGCCTGGTCGGCGGCCAGCCAGATCACTTCCTCGATTTCCGCCGCCGGGGCCACGGCCTCGGCGCAATCGACCCGAAAGAGTTCAGCCTGCACCGCGAAGCCTGGCTCGTTGGCGGCCGGGGCGCTGAACTGGCCCAGCGCAATGGCCTGCGCCGGGTCGATGTGCAGGCCGAGCTCCTCATGCAGCTCGCGCACCAAGGCCTGCACGGGCGTTTCCCCTGCATCGATCTTGCCCCCAGGCTGCATGAACGCTTGGGTGCCACGCTTGCGCACCAGCAGGGTGCGCCCCTGAGGGTCGATCAGCAGGGCGGCGGCGATGCGAATGATCTTGCGCATGGAAGGGACTCGCTGGAAAAGGTTGAGAGGATCCCATGTGGTCCATGACCTGACAAGGACAGGACAACCTGCCTCGCAGACGAACGGCCCCTTGCCAACCTGCCGCCAACCCGCCATAACCAACACATGAACCTGCCCGCCTCACAGCACCCGGTGCTTGAACTGTTCCACCCTGCCGTCGGCACCTGGTTCCGTCGCCGATTTGC
Organism: Pseudomonas ceruminis; assembly: GCF_021602025.1. Lineage (GTDB taxonomy): Bacteria > Pseudomonadota > Gammaproteobacteria > Pseudomonadales > Pseudomonadaceae > Aquipseudomonas > Aquipseudomonas ceruminis. The sequence goes on along the minus strand of NZ_BQHW01000022.1, from coordinate 67,704 downwards.
CACGGTCACCGACGCCCAGGCGCGCGCATGGCCGCTGATTCACGCCGGTCAGTCGATGCTGCTGGCTGCCCCGACTGGCTCAGGCAAAACCCTCAGCGCCTTCCTTGCCGTGCTGGATGAACTCTTGCGCCAGGGCCTCGATCAGGGCGGTGAACTGCCCGCACAAACCCAAGTGATCTATGTTTCGCCACTCAAGGCGTTGTCCAACGATATCCGTTTGAACCTGCAGGCCCCGCTCGAAGGCATCAGCCAGGCACTCGAAGTACAGGGGCTGAGGGCGCCCCACATCACCACAGCCGTGCGCACGGGCGATACGCCGCAGAAAGAGCGCGCAGCCATGCGCAAACGGGCGCCGCACATCCTGGTGACCACACCCGAATCGCTCTATGTGCTGATGGGCTCGGCCTCAGGTCGTCAGGGTCTGGCCCACGTGCACACCGTGATCGTCGACGAAATCCACGCCTTGGCCGGCAACAAGCGCGGCGCCCATCTAGCCCTGACCCTGGAGCGCCTGCAGGCCTTGAGCGGGCGCCCACTGCGGCGCATCGGCTTGTCCGCCACCCAGCGCCCGGTTGAGCGCGTGGCGCAATTCCTGGTAGGCCACCAGCGCCCCTGCGCGATCGTCGATATCGGCCATGCACGTCAACGCGACCTCGCCATCGAAGTGCCGCCCGTGCCACTTGGCGCGGTGATGGCCACGGATGTATGGGGCCTGGTGTACGACCGATTGGCCACCTTTGCCCGTGAGCACCGTACGACCTTGGTGTTCGTCAATACCCGCCGCCTGGCCGAGCGCCTGACCCGGCACCTCAGCGATCGCCTGGGCACGCAAGCCGTGGCCGCCCATCACGGTAGCCTGGCCAAAGAACTGCGCCTGGACGCTGAGCAACGCCTGAAAAATGGCCAGTTGCAGGTACTGGTGGCCACTGCTTCGCTGGAACTGGGCATCGACATCGGCGATGTCGATCTGGTGTGCCAGATCGCCTCCCCAGGATCGATCGCCGCCTTTTTGCAGCGGGTCGGCCGCTCCGGGCACCAGGTCGATGGCGTTCCCAAGGGACGCCTGTTCGCGACCTCGCGGGATGACCTGATCGAGTGCGTCGCCCTGCTCGATTGCATACGTCAGGGTGAACTCGATGAGTTGCACATCGCCAAGGCCCCCCTGGACGTGCTTGCCCAGCAGATCGTCGCCGAGGCCAGCAACCAGGCGTGGCAGGAACAGGCGCTGTTCACCTGCCTGCGGCAGGCCACGCCCTATGCCGAACTCGACATCAACCATTACCAGGCGCTGCTGCGCATGCTCGCCGAAGGCTATAACGGCCGCCAGGGAGTACGCAGCGCCTACCTGCACCGTGACGCGGTCAGCGGCACGTTGCGCGGTCGACGGGGTAGCCAGCTGACCGCGCTGACCAGTGGCGGAACCATCCCTGAGACTGCTGACTACGCCGTGCTGCTCGAGCCACAGGCGCTGAACATTGGCAGCGTAAACGAAGACTTTGCGGTGGAGAGCATCGCTGGCGACATCTTCCAGCTGGGTAATGCGTCCTATCGCATCGTGCGGGTAGAGCCAGGCCGGGTGCGGGTTGAAGACGCCCAGGGCCTGCCACCTACCATACCGTTCTGGCTTGGCGAAGCGCCGGGGCGCAGCGATGAGCTGTCTGCCGCCGTCGCCCGCCTGCAGGCACGTATCGATGAGCGACTGGGTAGGTGTGGCGGCGATTTCGCAGCGGTGCTGCTTTGGCTGCAAACCACCTTCGCCCTGAACGAGGCCTGCGCCAGTCAACTGCTCGATTACCTGGGCAGAACCCGAGAAGTGCTCGGCGCCCTGCCCTCCCAACAGACCCTGGTGCTGGAGCGCTTCTTCGACGAGTCCGGGGGCACCCAGTTGATCATTCATTCACCCTACGGCAGCCGCATCAACCGTGCCTGGGGCCTGGCCCTGCGTAAACGGTTCTGCCGCACGTTCAATTTCGAGCTGCAGGCGGCGGCCAGCGAAGACGCCATCGTGCTGTCACTGTCGACCAGCCACAGCTTTGAACTGGACGAGGTATGGCGCTACCTGTCCAGCCGTACCGCCGAGCAGGTACTGGTCCAGGCGCTGCTCGACGCCCCCTTGTTCGGTGTGCGCTGGCGCTGGAACGCTGCCGTGGCCATGGCCTTGCCGCGCTATGTAGGCGGGCGCAAGGTGGCACCGCAGATCCAGCGTATGAAGAGCGAGGACCTGATTGCCGCCGTGTTCCCCGACCAGATCGCCTGCCTGGAAAACATCGTGGGCGAACGGCAGATCCCCGATCACCCGCTGATCGAGCAGACCCTCGATGATTGCCTGCACGAAGCCATGGACAGCGAAGGCTGGCTGGCGCTGCTCAGGCGCATGGAAAACGGCCAGGTACGCCTGCTCAGCCGCGACTTGCCGGCTCCTTCACCGCTGGCATCGGCCATCCTCAATGCCAGGCCCTACGCCTTCCTCGATGAAGCCCCGCTGGAGGAACGCCGCACACAGGCGGTGCTCAATCGGCGCTGGAACGAAGTCCACAGCGCCGACGACCTTGGAGCACTGGACGCCGATGCCATCGCCGCTGTGGAGGCAGAGGCATGGCCGCAACCGGGCAACGTCGACGAGATGCACGAAGCCTTGATGAGCCTCGGCGCCATCAGCCAGCGTGAGGTGCAGGCCAACCCCACCTGGGGCGTGCTGCTCAGGCAGTTGGCCAAGGCAGGACGGGCCTTGCGCCTGCCTGCTGAACAGCTGTGGCTGGCACGCGAGCGCCTGAGCCTGCTGCTAGCGCTGTATCCAGGCTCACGCCTGGCGCCTGCCCTCGAGGTGCTTCCCGGTTTCGATCAGGCCATCGACCCGGACATCGCCGTGGGCGAGTTACTGCGTTCGCGCCTGAGCGGCCATGGCCCGCTGACCTTGGCGCAAATCGCCGAACCGCTCGGCAAGCCCACCTCTCTCATCGAACAGGCCCTGGCGCACCTGGAAGGCGAAGGTTATGTCCTGCGCGGCCATTTCAGCCCAGGCGAGAACCAGCAGCAATGGTGCGAACGCCATCTGCTCGCGCGTATCCATCGCTACACCGTCAAACGCCTGCGCCGGGAAATCGAGCCGGTCAGCCTGCAAGACTTCATGCGCTTTCTGTTCGACTGGCAGCACGTGGCCGCGAACGAGGGGCTGCGCGGCCCGCAGGCAGTGGTTGAGGTACTGGGCCAGTTGCAGGGGTTCCCCGCTGCAGCCGGCGCCTGGGAGGCAGAGCTGCTGCCGGCACGGGTCAAGGACTACAGCGCGCAGTGGCTCGATGACGCCTGCCGCAGCGGGCAGTTTGCCTGGAGCCGGCTGGCGTCGACGGTGTCCAGCACCACCTTGGCGAGCACACCGCTGGTGCTGCTCCCCCGAGAACATCTGGGCACCTGGCGCAGCCTTGCTCCCGTACCGGCGCTGGAGGGGCTCGGCCCGCGCGCGCAGCGCGTTCATCATGTGCTGCAGGAGCAAGGTGCGCTGTTTTTCGACGAGCTGACGCACGAAGCCCACCTGTTGCCCAGCGAGCTGGAAACGGCCTTGCAGGCACTGGTGGGCGCCGGGTTGGTGGGCGCCGACAGTTATACCGGGTTGCGCAGCCTGATCACCCCGGCGGCAAAACGCTCGTCACGCAACAGCCGGCGCGGCCACCCGCCGATGTCCAGCAGCATGGTCCACGCCGGGCGCTGGGCCTTGTTGCGCCGGGGCAATGCCACCGTGGACGACAACCAGCGCCTGGAGCACATCGCCCGCAGCCTGTTGCGCCGTTATGGGGTGATCTGCTGGCGACTGCTGGAGCGCGAGAGCGATGTGCTGCCGCCCTGGCGTGACCTGCTGCGTTGCTATCACCGGCTGGAGGCGCGTGGCGAAATTCGCGGAGGGCGTTTCATCGCTGGGCTGGCTGGGGAACAGTTCGCCTTGCCGGAGGCGGTGGGGCTGCTACGGCAGGTGCGGCGCCGGGAACGGGAGGGTGCGCTGGTGGTGGTCAGTGCAAGCGATCCGCTTAACCTGATCGGCTCGTTGCTGCCTGGGGCGAAAGTGCCGGCCGTGGGCGGTAACCGCCTGTTGTACCAGGACGGCGTGCCGGTAGCGGTAAAGGTTGCCGGGCGTTACCACTTTCTGGCCGAGGCAGCGGCCGACGAACAGGCGTCATGGCGGCAAAAATTGTTGCGCGGTACGGTCTGACGTGCGCTGTTCTGCGCGAGGGTGGGCCGCTCCGGTCAGGCGAACGTCACCTTTGAGAATGATTTTCGATACCCCGAATTTCATTTTCAGGGGCGCGCAACCGGGCTATGGTCGGGGTTTGCCCCAGGCCCCTGAGCCTGACCGCGCCATCGTAAGGACCCCGTATGAGCCTGTCACTTCTCAGTCGCTACGCCTTCTTCGCCGCCTGTGTCCTGTTCACCCTGGCGAGCCTGCCGTTCCTCCACCACGAATGGCTGTGGCCATTCACCCTGGCAACAGCGGTGCTCAGCCTGATTGGCCTGTTCGACCTGCTGCAGCAGCGCCATGCAGTGCGCCGCAACTACCCGATCCTTGGCAACATCCGCTACCTGGTCGAAGGCATTCGCCCGGAAATCCGCCAATACCTGCTGGAGGCCGACAGCGACGCCCTGCCTTTCTCGCGCGCTCAGCGTTCGCTGGTGTATGCACGGGCCAAGAACGAAGCCTCTGACAAACCCTTCGGCACCCTGATCGATGTGTATGAGTCCGGGTTCGAATTCATTGGCCACTCCATGCGCCCGGCACCGCTGGCCGACCCGGCAAGCTTCCGGATCATCATCGGTGGGCCGCAGTGCAGCCAACCCTACTCGGCGTCGATTTTCAATATCTCTGCCATGAGCTTCGGCTCGCTCAGCGCCAATGCCATCCGCGCGCTCAACCAGGGTGCCAAGTTGGGCAATTTCCACCATGACACCGGCGAAGGCAGCATCAGCCCCTACCACCGCGAGCACGGCGGCGACCTGGTCTGGGAACTGGGCAGTGGCTACTTCGGTTGCCGCACCGCCGATGGCCGCTTCGACCCCGAGCGCTTCGCCGCCCAGGCGCGCAGCCCACAAGTGCGGATGATCGAGATCAAGATGAGCCAGGGTGCCAAGCCGGGCCACGGCGGCATCCTGCCCAAGCACAAGGTGACCCAGGAGATTGCCGAAACCCGTGGCGTGCTCATGGGCGAGGACTGCATCTCGCCGTCACGCCACACGGCGTTCTCCACGCCCATCGAGATGATGCAGTTCATCGCCCAGCTGCGTGAGTTGTCCGGCGGCAAGCCGGTGGGTTTCAAGTTCTGCCTGGGCCACCCGTGGGAGTTCATGGGCATTGCCAAGGCCATGCTGGAGACCGGTATCTTGCCCGACTTCATCGTTGTCGACGGCAAGGAAGGTGGCACCGGGGCTGCGCCGGTGGAGTTCACAGACCACATCGGTGTGCCGCTGCGTGAAGGCCTGTTGTTCGTGCACAACACCTTGGTCGGCCTGAATCTACGCGACAAGATCAAGCTAGGCGCCAGCGGCAAGATCGTCAGCGCCTTCGACATCGCCAGCGTGCTGGCCATTGGTGCCGACTGGGCCAACTCGGCACGCGGTTTCATGTTCGCCATCGGCTGCATCCAGTCGCAGAGCTGCCATACCAACAAATGCCCGACCGGCGTAGCGACTCAAGACCCCTTGCGCCAGCGTGCACTGGTGGTACCGGACAAGGCCCAGCGGGTGCTGAACTTCCACCACAACACCTTGCGGGCCTTGGCCGAAATGCTTGCGGCGGCAGGCCTGGAACATCCGGCGCAGTTGGAGGCCAAGCACTTGGTGAGGCGCGTCTCAGCCACCGAGATCAAGCTGTTTTCGCAGATGCATGTGTTCCTCAAACCGGGGGAGTTGCTCACCGGTGAGGTGGATGGGCAGTTCTATTCACGGATGTGGCAGTTGGCCCGGGCTGACAGCTTCGAGCCTAACAGTGAGGTCGCGGCCTGACGATGCCTGGGGCCGCTGAGCGGCCCCGGGCAGTTCATATCACGAGGCGCTGCTGGCCAGCGCCTGCTCTTGTTTCGGTGCCAGGCGCAAGGTGTAGTACAACGCCGTCAGCAACACCAGGAACGCCGGGCCGATGTACAGGGCAACCCGAGTATCCTCGAAGTACGCCATCAACCCTACCACCAGTACCAGAAACGCCAATGCCAGGTAGGAGCTCAGCGGCCACAACCACATGCGGTATTTCAGGGCCTTGCGCTCGGCCGTGGACAGCCCGGCGCGGAACTTAAGCTGGGCCAGCAGGATCATCACCCAGGTCCAGATTGCGCCGAAGGTCGCGATCGAGGTCACCCAGACGAACACCTTTTCCGGTACCAGGTAGTTGGCCAGCACGCCCAGCAGCAGGGCACCGATGGACAGCAGCAGCGCGTTGCGCGGCACGCCGCTTTTCGAGGTACGGGCGAACACGGCCGGCGCCTGGCCATTCTGCGCCAGGCTATAGAGCATGCGCCCGGTGCTGAAGATGCCGCCGTTGCAGGATGACAGTGCCGCCGTGATGACCACGAAATTGATGATGCCAGCAGCCGTCTTGATGCCTAGGCGCTCGAAGGTCATGACGAACGGACTGCCCTGGCTGCCGATTTCGTTCCACGGGTAGATCGACAGGATCACGAACAGTGCGCCCACATAGAACAGCAAGATGCGCCAGAACACCGAACCGATGGCCTGAGAGATGGTTTTCTGCGGATTGCGTGCTTCACCGGCGGTAAGGCCGATCATTTCAACGCCCAGGTAGGCGAACATCACCATCTGCAACGACATCAGCACACCGGTAACGCCGTTGGGCATGAAGCCGCCGTTGCTCCACAGGTTGGAGATGCCGACTGCAACACCGTCGTTGCCGAAGCCGAACGCAATGATGCCGATGCCGCCCAGCACCATGGCGATGATGGTGACGATCTTGATCAGGGCGAACCAGAATTCGAACTCGCCAAACGCCTTCACCGCGATCAGGTTGACCGCGCCCATGCTGCCCAGCGCCGCCAGGGCCCAGATCCAACGCGGTACATCGGGGAACCAGATGCCCATATAGATGGCCACGGCGGTGATTTCAGCGACGCAGGTCACCAGCCACAGGAACCAGTAGTTCCAGCCCGTCAGAAAGCCCGCCAGGGGGCCAAGGTAGTCTTGGGCATAGCGGCTGAACGAGCCCGCCACAGGGTTGTGCACGGCCATTTCGCCGAGGGCACGCATGATCACCAGGATCGCCAGGCCGCCGATGATGTAGGAAAGCATGATCGCGGGGCCGGCCATTTCAATGGCTTTGGCCGAACCGAGGAACAGGCCGACACCGATGCAGGCGCCCAGCGCCATCAGACGGATGTGCCGTTCGCCCAGTTCACGCTTGAGCGGGCCGCCTTGGGTGGCCTCGCCATGGGCAGAGTGGTTGCCAACTGGCATAGCAATACAACCTCATTTTGTTATTGGATTTTACCTTCGTGCAGCTCCGGCCATGCCGATAGGCGTGGCGTTGGCTTGCCAGGCCGGCCTTGTGGGCCGGCCCGTATGCCGGAATAGAGCGGCCGGCAGGGGCGAAGGGCCGAGCAGTATAGGAAGCCGACCGCAGGGGTTTTCGCTATATAAACAGGAAAATTCAGCAAGTTTTCTGGACCTGCCGCGAACCCTATCGCCGGCAAGCCACCCTAACAACATCGACACCGGATGAAACCCACACCAAAGCCGCATATCCGACTGCGGTTTTTCACACTTCCTACAAATTTTTCACCTCTCCCCGTCAACGTCTAAGCTTCAGACAAGCAAGACGAAATTACCTGGCCGGATAGAAGACTATGGGCGCATTGTGGCAATCGGAACCAACCAGAATGGAAGCACCCGAAACGCCTCTGGCCGAGACGCCGCAGCCAAAGTCCCCACGCCAGCTTCGGCTTTGGTGGCGGCTGATCTTGCTGATCGTACTGGTGGCGATCGCTGTCATCGGCTATGCCGCCTATGAAGAATTTCGCACCTCCGACGTGCAGTCGCGCGAATTCAGCAAGCTGGCCACCACCCTCACCTATTCCTTGCAGCCAGGCCCCAGCGACGCCATCGTTTACCCCGGCGAAGGCCCCTTCGACAAACGCTTGGGCTACAGCGCACTGGGCGAGTTTCTGCCACGCCTGCTCAAGCGCGACTACCTGATCAGCGAGCAGGTGAGGTTTTCGCCAGCCTTGATGAGTTATGTCGACCATGGGTTGTTTGTCCCCTATATCGAGAAAATCCAGGCCGGCTTGTCGATCACCGATTGCCGCGGCGAGACGTTGTACCAGTACAACTACCCGCAACATCTGTATCCAGACTTTGCGGCCATTCCACCGGTGATGGTCAACAGCCTGCTATTCATCGAAAACCGCGACCTGCTTGATCCCAAGGACCCGAAGAACAACCCGGCGGTGGATTGGCCACGCTTCGCCAAGGCGGCCTATAGCCAGATTGCCAAGTACCTGGCCCTGCCTGGCCAGTCAGCGGGCGGAAGTACCCTGGCCACTCAGCTGGAAAAATACCGCCACTCCCCCGATGGCCTGACGGTGTCCGGCGCCGAGAAGATCCGCCAGATGATTTCGGCCAGCGTGCGCGCCTACCAGGGCGGCCCGGATACCACCGAAGCCCGCCAGCGCATCGTGCGTGACTACCTCAACAGCGTGCCGCTGTCAGCGGTGCCAGGCCATGGCGAGGTACACGGCATGGCCGAAGGCCTGCGCGTGTGGTACGGCGCCGACTTCAGCCAGGTCAACCAGGCCCTCAACGCCACCGCGACCGACCCCGATAGCCTGGCCGCACGTGGCCTGGCCTTGCGCCAGGTCCTGTCGCTGATGATCGCCCAGCGCCGCCCCTCGCATTATTTGTCCAAGGGCCGGGTCGAGCTGGCCGAGCTCACCGATTCGCACATTCGCGTACTGGCCGCCAACGGTATCATCGACCGCTCACTGGCCGAGGCTGCACTGGCCAGCAAAGCGGTCTACCGCGACTGGGTGGCACAACCCACCATCGTGCCAATCATCACCAACAAGGGCATCAGCCTGGCGCGCAATCGCCTGGCGGCCATGCTCAACCGCCCACTGTATGACCTGGACCGCCTCGACCTCTCGGCCACCAGCACATTGCAGGCAGACCTTCAGATGCAGGTCAGCCAGTACTTGAAGAACCTCTCCGACCCCGGTTTTGCCGCCCAGATCGGCTTGATCGGCGAGCGCCTGCTGACCGCCAAGACCACCGATCAGGTGCGCTACAGCTTCACCCTGTTCGAGCGCACCGCCGACGGCTCGCGAGTGCGGGTGCAGACCGACAGTACCGACCAGCCCTTTGACATCAACGAGGGCAGCAAGCTCGAGCTGGGCTCGACCGCCAAGCTGCGGGTGCTCACCACCTACCTGGAGATCATCGCCGAGCTGCATGACAAGTACGCCGGCAAACCCGCTGCCGAGCTGAAGAAGGTCGACGTCGCCGAACTTGACCGCATCACCCAGTGGTCACTCGAGTGGCTGGCACAGAACAGCAAGAACCAGAGTCTGGACGCCATGCTCGATGCGGCGCTGGAACGCAAATACTCGGCCAACACCGGTGAAGCCTTCTTCACGGGTGGCGGCATGCACGTGTTCAACAACTTCCGCAAGGAAGACAACAGCCGCAACCCGACCCTCAAGGAAGCCCTGCGCGAATCGATCAACCTGCCGTTCATCCGCCTGATGCGCGACCTGGTGCGCTATGTGACCTACCAGCAACCGTTCAACCGGGTACCGCTGCTCAAGGACGACACAGACCCGCGCCGCCAGGAGTACCTCGCTCGCTTTGCCGACAAGGAAGGTTCGAACTACCTGATGCGCTTCTGGAAGAAATACCAGCGCAAGACCTCGCAGCAGCGCCTGGATACGTTCCTCGACAGCATGCGTGTCACCCCGCAGCGCCTGGCGGCAGTGCACCGGTACCTGTTCCCCGAGGCTGGCCAGGAAACGTTCAACGCCTTTGTCCGTGCGCACAGCAAGGGCGACAAAGTCGCCCTGGGCAAACTCACCGACGGCCGCCTGGTGGAGATGTACGAGGCCTACGGCCCGGGCAAGTACGACCTGCCTGACCAGGGGTACATCGCCAAGGTCCACCCATTGGACCTCTGGTTGCTTGGCTACCTGCTCAAGCACCCGAGTGCCACGCTGACCGAAATGATCAACGCCAGCCGGTTCGAGCGTCAGGAAGTCTATGGCTGGCTGTTCAAAAGCCGCCACCAGGGCGCCCGTGACAGCCGCATCCGTACCATGGTCGAGATCGAAGCCTTCCTGGACATTCATCAGCGCTGGAAACGTGTCGGTTACCCGTTCGATCACCTGGTACCGTCGCTGGCGACTGCCATTGGCAGCTCCGGCGACCGCCCGGCGGCGCTTTCCGAACTGGTCGGTATCATCCAGAACGACGGTGTGCGCCTGCCGACCCTGCGCATCGACACCCTGCACTTTGCCTCCGATACCCCCTACGAAACCAAACTGAACAGCGACCCCGACCGGGGCCAGCGGATTCTCCCGGTGGAAGTGGCCAGGGCACTCAAGGGTGCGATGTCGCAAGTGGTGGATGCCGGGACCGCGCGGCGTATCTCCGGCAGCTTCAAGCTGCATGATGGCACCCCATTGGTGATGGGCGGCAAGACCGGCACGGGTGACAACCGCATCGAGAGCTTCGGTGCCGGTGGCCGGCTGATCGGCTCACGCTCGCTGAACCGCACCGCGACGTTCGTGTTCTTCCTCGGGGACAACCACTTCGGCACGTTGACCGCCTTCGTCCCAGGGCGCTCGGCGGAGGCCTTCAAGTTCACCTCGGCCCTACCGGTGCAGGTGCTCAAGGGCATGGCTCCGATCCTCATGCCGTACCTTGAACCGGGCAACCCGAACGAATGCAAACCACCGCAGGTGGCGATGCGTTCAGGTGACTCATCGAACATATAGATGATAATCATCCGCATTTTTGGTTTTGTCTTTAGATATATCTTGAGTAATATCTTGCGATATATCGAAACAGATGGAGCCAATCTACATGCGCGAACATTCCGCCCATGATCTTTTCGAACGCCGCCCCGGCCGGGGTGAGCGCGGCCCGCGGGTATTCGCCCCGGGCGATCTGAAGCTGCTGATGCTGGCCCTGCTGGCCGAGCAGCCTGGCCACGGCTACGACCTGATCCGCCAGATCGAAAACCTGTTCGAGGGAAGCTACACGCCGAGCCCTGGGGTCATTTACCCCACCCTTAATTTCCTGGAGGAAGCTGAGCTGATCAGTGGCCAGGCCGTGGGCAGCAAACGCCTGTACGCCATCACCGCCACAGGCCGCAGCGCCCTGGCCGAACAGGCCGTGGCCCTGGATGGCGTACGCATGCGCATCGAAGTCAGCAAGCGCGCCCTGCGTGGCCACGACCGCCCGCCAGAAATCCATGAAGCCGTCGGCAACCTGCGCCATGCCCTGCATATGCACAGCGGCCGCTGGACCCCAGAGGAAATCGAGCGGGTCCGCACGCTGCTCAACGACACTGCCAAGGCCATCGCCTCCGGGCCGGCCGACCCTGTCAGGGAGATCCCCCATGAGTGACACCATTCACCGCGTCAACCACGAGATCCGCCAACGTCGCCTGCAGGTCCTGCGGGTGGCCGACCTTACCCCGCGCATGCGCCGCATCACTCTCGGTGGGCCGGAGCTGGAGGGTTTCACCAGCCTGGGCAGCGATGACCACATCAAGTTGCTGTTCGCCGAAACTGCCGAGCAACAGCAGGCCATCGACGCCCGCAACCTGGGCCGCGATGGCGGTGCCCGCCCCACCATGCGCGAGTACACGCCACGGCGAATCGACCTGGTGACCAACGAACTGGACATCGATTTCGTTCTGCATGGCGACGGTCCTGCGTCGACCTGGGCCGCCCAGGCGGCACCGGGGCAAACGCTGAACATTGCCGGGCCGCGTGCCTCGCTGGTGGTGCCGGATATCTTCGACAGTTATCTGCTGATCGGTGACGAAACCGCCCTCCCTGCCATCGGCCGGCGCCTTGAGGAACTGCCGGCCGGCCGTCAGGTGCTGGCGGTGGTCCAGATCGAGGATGAGCAGGAGCGCCAGCCCTTGCAGAGCAAGGCGCAGGTGGACGTCATCTGGGTCAAGCGAGAGGAAGATCTGTTGACGTTGCTCAAGGGGTTGCCCCTGCCCGGCGGCAAGCTGTACAGCTGGGTGGCCCTGGAAAAATCACTGACCCGCCAGGCAAAGGCGCTGTTGCTGGAAAAAGGCGTTTCCGAAGAGGCGCTCAAGGCCGCAGCCTACTGGCGAGCGGATGGGACCGCAGACGACGCGTAAACAGCCTACAGCCCCGCCCTTGTGCAAGCGCTGGCCCGCAAAAAGGGCGGATACGGCTAAGCCACGCCGTGCAATGTCCGCCCGCGCCAGTGATCCAGCCACAACAACACCAGCGCTATGAGCCAGAACCCTCCCAGCACGCCCAGTGCATTGAGCATGACCTGCCCATACCCCAGGTTTGCCACATCGATGAACGGGTAGGGATACACGCCAATTTCACTCCCCCGCCACAGCGCATAGCCGAAATACACCGCTGGATACAGCGCCCACAGGGCCAAGTGCCAAAGCCGCAAGCGGCCTTTGGGCACTTCGAACCACCAGTACAGGACGTACAGCACAGGCATCACATCGTGCAGCAGTTCGTCCGCCAGCCATTGCCACCCTTCGGGGTGCCACAGATGCCGCAGCAGCACGCTGTAGGCCAGCGCCACCAGGACGATACTGGCGGCTACTGCAGAGCTCACCGAGGGTGACAGGAAAAACCGCCTGGCGCCTGACTCACGCCCGAAAGCCGCATAGCTCAGCACCGTCGCTACCAAGGTATTGGTCAGTACTGTGAAGTACCCGAACACATTGATCAGGCCGCCAATCAGGCTGGCCTGTTCCTGCCAACGCGCCACCAGCACCAGGTAAACCTGCACCGTCAGGCCCAGCCAGCCCAGCACAGCAAGCAACGTCAGCCAGGGATGACGCGCCATTTCAGGCCTGTCGCTGCAGTTTCACGTACAGCTGCTCGACCTTCTCACGCGCCCAGGGGGTCTTGCGCAGGAAGGTCAGGCTCGACTTGATGCTCGGGTTGCTTTTGAAGCAGCGCACATCAACGCGCTCGGCCAGGCCCTGCCATTGGTAGTGCGCCACCAGCTCGGTAAGGATCTGTTCGAGGGTCTTGCCGTGCAGCGCGTTGTGTTGGGCCGTGCTCATGCCAGTGCTCCGCGTTGAAAAAGATGCGCACCTTACACGAGTGTAGTGGCCAAGGGGCACAGCTGATCCGATTACAAAAACTGCTGGCAAACGGCGAAACCTCTGTGCTGAAATAGTGATGTTATATTGTAACAACACAAAAGCATCTGCCAAGGAACGTCACAGCCCCATGCACAGCCCGCTACGCCTCTCCCCTCTTGCCATCGCCCTTTGGCTGGCGTCATCGCCCAGCCAGGCCGTGGAACTCGAACCCCAGGTCATCACAGCCAACCCACTGGGCAACAGCCAACTGGCCGCCCCGAGCACCGTGCTCGAAGGTGACAAGCTGCTGCAACAACAGCACGGCAGCCTGGGCGAAACCCTCAACAAACAGCCCGGAGTGGCCTCCACCTGGTTCGGCCCCGGTGCCAGCCGCCCCGTGATCCGCGGCCTGGACGGCGATCGCATTCGAATCTTGCGAAACGGCGTCGGCGCCTTGGATGCCTCGTCGCTGTCTTACGACCACGCGGTGCCCCTGGACCCGGTCACCGTCGAACGCGTCGAAATCGTCCGTGGCCCCGCCGCGTTGCTGTACGGCGGCAATGCGATCGGTGGCGTGGTCAACACGTTCGACAACCGTATCCCCGACTCCCCTATCGAGGGCATCCACGGTGCCGGGGAGTTGCGCTACGGCGGCGCCGACACCACCCGCAGCAGCGCAGGTAAGCTGGAAGCCGGCGACGGTACGTTCGCCCTGCACCTGGACGCCAACAGCCGCCAGTTCAACGACCTGCGTATCCCCGGCTACGCCCGCAGCGCAAATGTGCGCGACGCCGACGAGCCTGGTAGCAAGCACCGCCTGGAGAACAGCGACGGGCGCCAGGACGGTGGCGCAGTAGGCGGTTCCTACCACTGGGATCACGGCTATGCAGGCCTTTCCTACAGCCGCTACGACAGCAACTACGGTTCGGTCGCCGAGCCCGGTGTACGCCTGGACATGAAACAGGACCACTACGCCTTCGCCTCCGAACTGCGTGACCTGGACGGCCCGTTCAGCTCGGTCAAGGTCGATGCGGGCTACACCGACTACCAGCACAGCGAAATCGAAGAAGGCGAGGTGCATACCACCTTCAAGAACAAAGGCTACGAAGCGCGCATCGAGGCCCGCCATCAACCGCTCGGCCCGCTGGAAGGTGTGGTTGGCGCCCAGGTCAGCCGCAACGAGTTCTCGGCATTGGGTGAAGAGGCCTTCGTCCCGCACACCGATACCGACAGCCTGGCGCTGTTCATGCTCGAGCAGTGGCAAGCCACTCAGCGCCTCAACCTGAGCCTGGGCGCACGCCTGGAACATACCCGCGTCGACCCCGATGCCAAGGGCAACGAGAACTTCATCGGCGCCGACAGCGCCAGCAGTTTCAACGCCTTCAGCCTGTCCTCGGGGGCGGTGTACCAGCTCGATCCGATCTGGTCGCTGGCTGCCAACCTTGGCTACACCGAACGCGCGCCAACCTTCTACGAGCTGTATGCCAACGGTGCCCACGTTGCCACCGGGGCGTTTGAAGTCGGCGACCCAAGCCTGAACAAGGAAAAGGCCATCTCCAGCGACCTGGCCCTGCGCTTCGATAACGGCACCCACAAGGGCAGTGTGGGCGTGTTCTACAGCCACTTTCGCAACTACATCGGTTTGATCGGCACGGGCAACCTGCGCGAAGGGCATGACCACGACCACGATGGCGATGATCACGACCACGATCATGATCATGATGACGGTGGTTTCCCCGAGTACCAGTACCAGGGCGTGCGGGCACGCTTCTACGGTATTGAGGCCCAGGACCGGTGGAAACTGCTGGAGAACCAATACGGCAGCTTCGCCCTGGAGCTGTCCGGCGACTACACCCGCGCCAAGAATCTGGACAGCGGCGAGCCATTGCCACGCATCGCGCCACTGCGCCTGAACAGCGGCCTGGTCTGGGAACTGGACCGCTGGCAGGCACGGGTCGATGTGCAACATGCCGCTTCGCAGCATCGCAAACCGGACAACGAGTCCAGCACCGATGGCTACACCACGCTCGGGGCGAGCGTCGGCTATCGCTTCGATATCGGCGAAAGCCAGTGGCTTGCGTTCGTGCGCGGGGAGAACCTGACGGACCAGACGGTGCGCTATGCCAGCTCGATTCTGCGTGATATCGCACCGGCGCCAGGGCGTAGTGTGGAGGTCGGCTTGCGTACGTCCTTCTGATCGCAGTGCCCCTTCGCGGGCCGACCCGCTCCCACAGGCACGCTGGCGTTACGGCTGCAGCAGTGAACCTGGGGGGCGGGTTGGCCCTGCACCCACGCGACTGTTACCACCCCTGTAATAATCAACTGCGACAATTTGTCTTTTTTTCTTACAACTTCCCCTATATCCTCCCCGCCGCAAGCTGAATCGCTTCATCCCGCATACCTTGTTGCCATTTTCATCGAAGAGCCCCTCCTCGGTGCGCTTGCCGTTTTTTCAATAATCAAAAGATAGCGCTATCTCATGTTTCAACTGCCCGATACCCGTTACTCCAGACTCGCCCTCATCGCACTCGCTGCGGGCTGGTCCGCCACTGCCAGCGCCAGCGAACCGTTCGCCAGCGACTCCCCCTGGATGCTCGGGGACTGGGGTGGCACCCGCAGCACGCTGCTGGAAGCAGGCTACGACTTCACCCTGGGCTACACCGGCGAAATGGGCAGCAACCTGCACGGCGGTTACGACCACGATCGCAGCGCACGCTACAGCGACCAGTTCACCTTCGGCAGCCACCTGGACCTGGAAAAGATCCTCGGGTGGCACGATACCGAGTTGCAGCTGACCATCACCGAACGCCACGGCAACAACATCAGCAATGACCGCATCAACGATCCGCGTGTCGGCGGTTTCACCTCGGCCCAGGAAGTCTGGGGCCGTGGACAAACCTGGCGGCTCACCCAACTGTGGGTCAAACAGAAGTACTTCGATGGCGCCCTGGACGTGAAATTCGGCCGTTTCGGCGAGGGCGAAGACTTCAACAGCTTCCCCTGTGATTTCCAGAACCTGGCCTTCTGCGGCTCGCAGGTGGGCAACTGGGTCGGGGGCATCTGGTACAACTGGCCGGTCAGCCAGTGGGCCCTGCGCGTGCGTTACAACCTCAATGACCAGCTCTACGCACAGGTCGGTGTGTTCGAGCAGAACCCCTCCAACCTCGAGTCGGGCAATGGCTTCAAGCTCAGCGGCAGCGGCACCCAGGGCGCCGTGATGCCGGTCGAACTGGTGTGGAGCCCGACGGTCAATGACCTTAAAGGGGAATATCGCGCCGGGTACTACTACAGTAATGCCAAGGCACAGGATGTTCTAAAGGACAGCAACGGTCAGCCGGCCGCCATCAGCGGCGCCGCCTATCGCAGCAGTTCGAGCAAGCACGGCCTTTGGATCGGCGCCCAGCAGCAGGTGACTTCGCTGGCCTCTGACCACTCGCGCGGCCTGAGCCTGTTCGCCAACGCCACGGTCCACGACAAGAAGACCAATGCCATCGACAACTATGTTCAAGCAGGGTTGGTATACAAGGGCCCCTTCGACGCCCGCGCCAAGGACGACATCGGTTTCGCCCTCGCCCGCGTGCACGCCAACCCCGCCTACCGCAAGAACGCCCGCCTGGCCAACCAGGCCGCCGGCTTCTATGACTACGACAATCCAGGTTTCCTGCCGGTGCAGGACACCGAATACAGCGCTGAACTCTATTACGGCATCCACCTGGCCAACTGGCTCACGGTACGCCCGAACCTGCAGTACATCCGCCATCCGGGCGGTGTGTCGCAGGTCGACGCCGCCCTGATCGGCGGCCTGAAGATCCAGAGCACTTTCTGACAAACCTCTCACCTAACGGAGAACATACGATGAGCACTGACGGTGCCAAGAATGGAAGCCGCTGGCTACCGCGCCTGATAGGCGTGCTGCTGTTGCTGATGGGCCTGGCCCTGCTAGCGGGCGGCATCAAGCTGAGCCAGGTAGGCGGCTCGCTTTATTACCTGATCGCCGGTGTCGGCTTTGCCCTGTCGGGCATCCTGCTGCTGGCCCAGCGCCGCATCGCCCTGGGGCTCTACGGCCTGGTGCTGCTTGGCAGCACGGTATGGGCGCTGTTGGAAGTGGGCCTGGACTGGTGGCAACTGGTGCCGCGCCTGGCCCTCTGGTTCGCCATCGGCGTGGTGCTGCTCTTGCCGTGGGCGCGCCGCCCGCTGATCGGGCCGGCCGCCAAGGCCAACACTGCCCTGCTCAGCGTTGCCGTGCTGGCTTCCGGCGCCTGTGCGCTGGGTAGCCAATTCACCCACCCCGGCGAGGTGTTTGGCGAGCTGGGCCGCGACAACAGTGAAATGGGCAGTGCCGCCCCTGCCATGCCTGATGGCGACTGGCAGGCCTATGGCCGCACCGAGCACGGCGATCGCTATTCGCCGCTGCGCCAGATCACTGCGCAGAACGCCTACCGCCTGGAAGAAGCCTGGCGCATCCGTACCGGTGACCTGCCCACCGACAACGATCCAGTCGAGCTGACCAACGAGAACACGCCGCTCAAAGCCAACGGCATGCTCTACGCCTGCACTGCCCACAGCAAGGTGCTGGCCCTGGACCCAGATACCGGTGCCGAGATCTGGCGCTTCGACCCCCAGATCAAAACCCCGGTGGGCACGTTCAAGGGCTTTGCCCACATGACCTGCCGCGGCGTTTCGTACTATGACGAGAACGCCTATGTCAGCCGTGACGGCAGCCCCGCGCCGAAAGTCTCGGACGCCGGCCAGGCCGTGGCCCAGGCCTGCCCACGCCGCCTCTACCTGCCCACCGCTGACGCCCGCCTGATCGCCATCAACGCCGACAACGGCAAAGTTTGCGAAGGTTTTGCCAACCAGGGTGCGATCGACCTGACGACCGGTATCGGCCCGTTCACTGCCGGTGGCTACTACTCCACGTCGCCAGTGGCGGTCACCCGCAGCCTGGTGATCATCGGCGGCCACGTTACCGACAACGAGTCGACCAACGAACCGTCCGGCGTGATCCGCGCCTATGACGTGCACGATGGCCGCCTGGTCTGGAACTGGGACAGCAACAACCCGGACGACACCAAGCCATTGGCGCCAGGCAAGATGTACAGCCGCAACTCGGCCAACATGTGGTCCCTGGCCAGCGTCGATGAAGACCTGGGCATGGTTTACCTGCCCCTGGGCAACCAGACCCCGGATCAGTGGGGCGCCGATCGCACCCCAGGCGCGGAGAAGTACAGCGCTGGCGTCGTCGCCCTGGACCTGGCCACCGGCAAGGCCCGCTGGAACTACCAGTTCACCCACCACGACCTGTGGGACATGGACGTCGGCAGCCAGCCGACCCTGGTACACCTGAAGACCCAGGACGGGGTCAAGCCGGCGATCATCGTACCGACCAAGCAGGGCAGCCTGTATGTGCTCGACCGCCGCGATGGCACGCCCATCGTGCCGATCCGCGAGATCCCCGTGCCGCAAGGCGCGGTCAAGGGCGACCACACGGCGCCGACCCAGGCCCGCTCCGACCTCAACCTGCTGGGCCCGGAACTGACCGAACAAGCCATGTGGGGCGCCACCCCGTTTGACCAGATGCTGTGCCGTATCCAGTTCCGCGAACTGCGCTATGAAGGCCAGTACACCCCGCCGTCGGAACAGGGCACCCTGGTGTACCCAGGCAACGTCGGCGTGTTCAACTGGGGCAGCGTCTCGGTCGACCCGGTGCGCCAACTGCTGTTCACCTCCCCCAACTACATGGCGTTCGTGTCGAAGATGGTACCGCGTGAGCAGGTGGCCGCAGGCAGCAAGCGCGAGAGCGAAACCAGCGGTGTGCAGCCGAACACCGGCGCGCCGTATGCCGTGATCATGCACCCGTTCATGTCGCCGCTGGGCGTACCGTGTCAGGCACCAGCCTGGGGCTATGTGGCCGCCATCGACCTGTTCACCAACAAGGTGGTGTGGAAGCGCAAGAACGGCACTACCCGTGACAGCACGCCGGTACCGATCGGGCTGCCGGTGGGTGTGCCAAGCATGGGCGGCTCGATCGTCACCGCCGGTGGCGTCGGCTTCCTCAGCGGCACGCTTGACCAGTACCTGCGCGCCTATGACGTGAACAACGGCAAGGAACTGTGGAAGGCCCGCCTGCCGGCAGGTGGCCAGGCCACACCGATGACCTACACCGGCAAGGACGGCAAGCAGTATGTACTGATCGTCGCCGGTGGCCACGGCTCGCTGGGCACCAAGATGGGCGATTACATCATCGCTTACAAATTGCCTGACTAAGCGATAGCTACACGAGAAAGCGGGGCCTGCACGGTCCCGCTTTTTTCGTGAAGCTTGCAGCTTGAAACATGAAGCTTGAAACCCATCCCCCCGCGCCCCATCTAAGCACCATAGCCATTCACGCAGGTGCCCCATGAGCGACCAGCAAGATTTCCCGGAACAACCCGACGAACGCAGCGAAGTCGAACACCTCGATGCCAAGACCGAAGCCGGTCATGGTCATGCCCTCGCCCTGCCCGGCCAACAACTGCCGGACAAGGTCTACGTGATCCCGATCCACAACCGCCCGTTCTTCCCGGCGCAGGTGCTGCCGGTGATCGTCAACGAAGAACCATGGGCGGAAACCCTCGATCTGGTGGCAAAAACCCCGCATCACTCGCTGGCGCTGTTTTTCATGGACACCCCGCCAGAGGATCACCGCCACTTCGACACCTCGGCGTTGCCGGAGTATGGAACCCTGGTCAAGGTGCACCACGCCAGCCGTGAAAACGGCAAGCTGCAGTTCGTCGCCCAGGGCCTGACCCGGGTGCGCATCCGCACTTGGCTCAAGCACCATCGCCCCCCCTATCTGGTCGAGGTCGAGTACCCTCGCCAGTCGGCCGAACCCACCGACGAGGTCAAGGCCTACGGCATGGCCCTGATCAATGCGATCAAGGAACTCCTGCCGCTCAACCCGCTGTACAGCGAAGAGTTGAAGAACTACCTCAACCGCTTCAGCCCCAACGACCCCTCGCCACTCACCGACTTCGCCGCAGCGCTCACCTCCGCCACCGGGGTCCAGTTGCAGGAAGTGCTCGACTGCGTGCCCATGCTCAAACGCATGGAGAAGGTGTTGCCGATGCTGCGCAAGGAGGTCGAGGTCGCGCACCTGCAAAATGAGATCTCGGCCGAGGTCAACCGGCAGATTGGCGAACACCAGCGCGAGTTCTTCCTCAAGGAGCAGCTCAAGGTCATTCAGCAGGAGCTGGGCCTGACCAAGGATGACCGTAGCGCCGACCTTGAACAGTTCGAACAGCGCCTGGAAGGCAAGACCCTGCCGGAGCAGGCCAAGAAACGCATCGACGAAGAGATGGGCAAGCTGGCCATCCTCGAAACCGGCTCGCCCGAATACGCCGTCACCCGCAATTACCTGGACTGGGCCACCGCCCTGCCCTGGGGGGTTTATGGCAAGGACAAACTCGACCTCAAGCATGCCCGCAAGGTGCTCGACCAGCACCATGCCGGCCTGGATGACATCAAGGAGCGCATCCTCGAGTTCCTCGCCGTTGGTGCCTGGAAGGGCGAGATCAGCGGCTCGATCGTGCTGCTGGTAGGCCCACCCGGCGTGGGCAAGACCAGTATCGGCAAATCCATCGCCGAATCCCTCGGCCGCCCGTTCTACCGTTTCAGCGTGGGTGGCATGCGTGACGAGGCCGAGATCAAAGGCCATCGCCGCACCTACATCGGCGCTCAACCCGGCAAGCTGGTACAGGCGCTGAAGGACGTCGAGGTGATGAACCCGGTGATCATGCTCGACGAAATCGACAAGATGGGCCAGAGCTATCAGGGCGACCCGGCCTCGGCACTGCTGGAGACGCTGGACCCGGAGCAGAACGTCGATTTCCTCGACCACTACCTGGACCTGCGCCTGGACCTGTCCAAGGTGCTGTTCGTGTGCACCGCCAACACCCTGGATTCGATCCCTGGGCCATTGCTCGACCGCATGGAAGTCATCCGTCTCTCCGGCTACATCACCGAAGAAAAGCTGGCCATCGCCAAGCGCCACCTTTGGCCCAAGCAACTGGACAAGGCAGGCGTGGCCAAGACCAGCCTGAGCATCAGCGACAGCGCCCTGCGCGCCGTGATCGAAGGCTATGCCCGTGAGGCCGGTGTGCGCCAGCTTGAGAAACAGCTGGGCAAGCTGGTGCGCAAGGCGGTGGTCAAGTTGCTGCAAGACCCTGACGCCAAACTCAAGATCGGCACCAAGGACCTGGAGGCCGCGCTGGGCATCCCCGTATTCCGCAGCGAGCAGGTGCTGGCGGGCAAGGGAGTGATCACCGGCCTGGCCTGGACCAGCATGGGCGGCGCGACCTTGCCGATCGAAGCCACCCGCATCCACACCCTCAACCGCGGCTTCAAGCTCACCGGCAAGCTGGGCGACGTGATGAAGGAGTCGGCCGAGATCGCCTACAGCTACGTCAGCTCCAACCTCAAGCAGTTCGGTGCCGACCCGGCCTTCTTCAACGAAGCATTCATCCACCTGCACGTGCCCGAAGGCGCTACGCCCAAGGACGGCCCGAGTGCTGGCATCACCATGGCCAGTGCGCTGTTGTCCCTGGCCCGTGACCAGGCGCCGAAGAAAGGGGTGGCGATGACCGGCGAGCTGACCCTCACCGGCCAGGTACTGCCCATTGGTGGCGTGCGCGAGAAGGTGATTGCAGCGCGGCGGCAGAAGATCTTCGAGCTGATTCTGCCGGAACCCAACCGCGGGGACTTCGAAGAGTTGCCGGACTACCTGCGTGATGGGCTGACCGTGCATTTCGCCAAGCGCTTTGCCGACGTGGCCAAGGTACTGTTCTGATGCATCCGGGCCGCTATGCGGCCCTTCACGGGTAAACGCGCGCCTACGGGCCCAGCGCTGTTGTGCAGTGCCAGTGGGCGTGGGTTTACCGTGACGGGGCCGAACCAGGCAGCACAAAACTGAACCCGCTTCGGTTATCCTCAGGCCATCGCCAGCCTAAGGAGCTACCATGACTGCACCTCGTCTGCTCGTTCCCCTGAGCCTTGCCCTGCTTACCGCCTGTGCCCAACACCCCAGGCAACCCGTCGAACTGGACGCCGAAAGCGAATGCCCTAAGCGCCTGCAGGTCGGCCAGCCACTGACGCTGACCCTGCCCAGCAACCCCACCACGGGTTACCGCTGGCTGGTGCAGAACCCGGCTTCGAGCATCCTGCGCAGCCTCGGCCCCGAGGTCTACAGCGCGCCCGAGGAGGCCGGCATCGTCGGCAACGCCGGGCTTTCCACCTGGCGATTCGAGGCCCGTGCGGCCGGCGAAGGCCACCTGGTGCTGGTTTATCAGCAACCCTGGGCACCGGAAGTGCGCCCGGTGCAGACCTTCGATTGCGCCATTCGCGTCGACTGAACGCACAGCGCTGGTCAGCCAATCATGCATCCTTGGCGCGGTTTGGCTAGAATGCCGGCCCTGCCTATTGCCAGCTGCCTGGACCCACCGTGAGCAAACAACCCGACCGCCTTTTCGCCCAGCCTCTGGAGCAAGTGCCCGACTTCGTGTTCAACGAGGATGTGGTGCGCGTCTTCCCGGACATGATCAAGCGCTCGGTGCCTGGTTACCCGACCATCGTCGAAAACCTCGGTGTGCTGGCGGCGCGCTTTGCGCAGCCGAACACTGCCCTGTATGACCTGGGCGCCTCGCTGGGCGCCGTCACCCAGTCGCTACGCCGCCATGTGCGCAGTGACGGCTGCCGGGTCATCGCGGTGGACAACTCCGCCGCCATGGTCGAACGCTGCCGCCAATACCTCACCGCCCAGGACTCCATGTTCCAGGAGTTGTTGCCGGTGCAGGTACTGGAAGCCGACATCCTGACCCTGCCTTTCGCACCGGCCTCGGTGGTAGCGATGAACTTCACCTTGCAGTTCATCGCCCCAGAACAACGCCTGGCACTGCTCAGCCGCATCCGCCAGGCCTTGCTGCCCGGCGGTGCGCTGATTCTCTCGGAAAAGCTGCGCTTTGCCGATGACGAAGAGCAGGCCCTGCTCAACGAACTGCACCTGGACTTCAAGCGTGCCAATGGCTACAGCGAACTGGAAATCGCCCAGAAACGCAGTGCCATCGAGAACGTGATGAAGCCAGACACCCTGCAAGCCCACAGCGAGCGCCTGCGCGCAGCGGGCTTCTCCAAGGTCGTGCCGTGGTTCCAATGCCTCAATTTTGCCTCGCTGATAGCCCTGCCATGATCGATCTGTCCCCCCTCGTCCGCCGCCTGGCGGGTACGCCCCTGGCTTCCTGGTCGCAAGGCCTGCAAGCACAACTGCACGCCAAACTGGAAAAAGGCCACGGCGACCTCGATCGCTGGCGCGGCGCGCTCGAGGCCCTGCCGGCACTGCAGCCCAGTGAAATCGACCTGGTGGACGGCCTACGCCTGGACTGCGCCTGCGACGACGCCACCCGCGCGCAGATGCGCCAGGCATTGATGGGCCTGTCACCTTGGCGCAAGGGCCCATTCGACCTGTTCGGCGTGCACGTGGACACCGAATGGCGCTCGGACTGGAAATGGTCACGGGTCAGCCCGCACCTGGACCTCAAGGGCAAGCGCGTGCTCGATGTGGGCTGCGGCAATGGCTACTACCAGTGGCGCATGCTTGGCGCGGGCGCCGACATGGTCATCGGCGTCGACCCCAACTGGCTGTTCTTCTGCCAGTTCCAGGCTGTGCAGCAGTACCTGCCCGACCTGCCGGCCTGGCACCTGCCCTTCGCCCTGGAAGAACTGCCAGCCAACCTCGAAGGCTTCGACACCGTGTTCTCCATGGGCGTCTTCTACCATCGCCGCTCGCCCATCGAGCACCTGCTGGCGCTGAAGGATTGCCTGGTAAAAGGCGGCGAACTGGTACTGGAGACGCTGGTGATCGAAGGCGACGAACAGCAGGTCCTGGTGCCGGAGGACCGTTACGCGCAGATGCGCAATGTCTGGTACCTGCCCTCGGTACCAGCGCTGGAGCGCTGGTTGCGCCGGGCAGGCTTCAGTGATGTGCGCTGCGTCGATGTCAGCGTCACCAGCATCGAAGAACAACGCAGTACCGAGTGGATGCGTTATCAGTCGCTGGCTGACTTCCTTGACCCGAACGATCACAGCAAGACCGTCGAAGGGCTGCCTGCCCCACGTCGCGCCACACTGCTGGCGCGCAAATAAAAAGGGCGCCCTGGGGCGCCTGAATACACCTGCGGCGAGGAGCTGATACATCGCAGATGGTGTTGCGCTAGTCTTTGGCCACCTCGCGGACCTTGTCCTGCGCCTTGCGCTCACGCTCCGCAACGGCCTGCTGTTTGTCACCGTACAAGCGCTCCTGGTCCTGGCGGAAGGCTTCCCAGAACTGACGAGAGCGTTCTGCGCCACCCTCGGCATGAGCGCCGGCGCTACCCAGGGTGAGGATCGCCAGCAGCAGGTATTGGTTCAGGTTCATCGTGCTTGCCTCGTGATAACCGATCAGATGAGGCCATCCTATTGAGGCGCAGCTAACGCCAAGGTGAGGCGGGCATTACAGTCTTGCAATGTGCCCCGTGCCAACGGGTCTGGCCGCTGTCGCTGGCACGCCCGCGGGTGAACAGCCAGATAACATAGGCGTTACAAATCTGTTATCTGCGCCGCCAGGCCATTCTCATCCCGTAACATCCCGTTGCTTGACCCTGAAGCCCCTACAGGCTCAAGAATCCCCCCTCTTTCAGCACCCCGAGCCCCCAATGCGCCTACTGATCATCGAGGACGAACTGCGTACCGCCGACTATCTGCAACAAGGCCTGCGCGAAAACGGCTACGTGGTCGATTGCGCCCACACCGGCATCGACGGCCTGCATCTGGCACGCCAGCAGCCCTATGAGCTGATCATCCTCGATGTCAACCTGCCTGGGCTCGATGGCTGGAGCGTGCTGCAGCAGCTGCGCGCCCAGGCGGCGACACGCATCATGATGCTCACCGCCCACGGCCGCCTGGCAGACCGGGTCAAGGGCCTGGACCTGGGCGCCGATGACTACCTGCTCAAACCGTTCGAATTTCCCGAGCTGCTGGCCCGTATTCGTAGCCTGCTGCGCCGCAACGATCAGCAACTGCAGCCCAGCACCTTGCGCGTCGCCGACCTCGAACTGGACCCCGGTCGCCACCGCGCCTACCGTGGCGGCCAGCGTATCGACCTGACGGCCAAGGAGTTCGCCCTGTTGCACTTGCTGATGCGCCAGAGCGGCGAGGTGCTGTCGCGCACCCAGATCATCTCGCTGGTGTGGGACATGAACTTTGACTGCGACACCAATGTGGTCGAGGTGTCCATCCGCCGCTTGCGGGCGAAGATCGACGATCCGTTCGACGACAAACTGATCCACACCCTGCGTGGCGTTGGCTATGTACTGGAAGCACGCCTGTGAAGCAGGCCAGCCTGTCCTTGCGCCTTGGTCTGAGCGTCACGCTGATGGGCGCCGCCCTGGTGCTGTTGCTGGCCTGCCTGGCCGTGCTGGCCCTCGATCACGAGCTGGACAGCCGCGCCCACAAGGACCTGGCGCGCAAGATGCTCCAGGTGGAGCACAACCTGCGGGTCGACCTGCGCAGCGAGGACCTGGGCACACGCGCCCACCCGCTGCTCGACCTGGTGATGGGGCACGACAACCTCAGCCTCAGCGTGCTGGCGCTCGAGGGGCGGCACCCTCACCTGCTCAGCCTGGGCCCGGCCCTGGATGCCCGCGTAGGCGAATTGCCCACCGATACACGCCTGAGCTATCACCAATGGCGTGACAGCGCGGGCAACCAGATCCTGACCGTGACCCGGCAGATGCGCCTGCGCGACGATACCCCGGTGCGGGTGATGATGTCGCTCAACCGTGCCGACGACAGTGCCCTGCTCCAGGCGTACCTGCACTCCACCCTGCTTGCCGTGCCGCTGCTGCTGGTGCTGATAGGCGCTGGCGCGTGGTGGCTGATGCAGCGCGGGCTAAAGCCCCTGCGCCGCTTTCGGCGTATCGCCGGGCAGGTATCGGCCCAGGACCTGCAGCACCGTCTGCCGGACAGCGGCCTGCCGGTGGAGCTGGCCGAACTGGCCAAAAGCATCAACGTGATGCTCGACCGCCTGGATCGGGGCGTGCAACAGTTGTCTCAGTTCTCCGACGACCTTGCCCACGAGCTGCGCACGCCCCTGAGCAACCTCATGGGCAAGGCCCAGGTCACCCTGGCGCGCGAACGTGATACCGAGAACTACCGCGAAGTGCTGGCAGACAGTATCGAAGAACTGACACGGCTCAACCGCATCATCAACGACATGTTGTTCCTCGCCCAGGTCAGCCAACCACAAACAGCGGTGGCGCTCAAACCGCTGGCCTTGGCCGATGAGGCTAGCCAGGTAATGAAGCTGTTTGCCTTCAGTGCCGAACACAAGGCATTGACCTTGCACCTGCAAGGCTGGGGGACCGCATTGGCGGATAGGCTGATGTTGCAACGGGCGCTGTCGAACCTGTTGAGCAATGCAATTCGGCACAGCCCCGAGGGCCACCCCGTTAGCCTGGACATCGAACGGCAGGGCGACGAGGTATGGCTATCGGTGTCGAATCTGGGGCCGGGGATTGCCGATGAGCATCTGCCCCAGCTGTTCGAGCGGTTTTACCGGGCAGGCTCAGGCCGCTCACGGCTTGAAGGCGGCACGGGGCTGGGCCTGGCGATCGTGAAATCGATCATGCAACTGCATGGTGGGCGGGTTGAGGTGAACAGCAGCCCAACCGGGCCTACGCGATTCTCTCTGGTGTTCCGGGCTGAATAGACGGGCTGTCGCCCGGCCCCTTCGTGAGCCATCCGCGAAGAGACCGGCAACGACGCCTTCGATCAGCGCGAGGCCGCGACGATAAGCGCCTTCATCTGCGCCACTGCCGCCTTGAAGCCGACGAACAGCGCGTGGGCCACCAGCGCGTGGCCAATGTTCAGCTCGTTGATGCCTTTGATCGCCGCCACGGCCTCGACATTGTGGTAGTGCAGGCCATGACCGGCGTTGACGATCAGACCCTGACCAACGCCAAAGGCGACGCCATCGACGATACGCTTGAGCTCTTCAGCCACTTCGGTCGGGGTTTCTGCGTCGGCATAACGCCCGGTGTGCAGCTCGATGGCCGGCGCACCGACACGACGCGAGGCTTCGATCTGCCGCTCGTCTGCGTCGATAAACAGCGACACCTCAGCGCCGGTACGCGACAGGCGCTCCACCGCAGCCTTGATCCGCGCCTCCTGGCCAGCCACATCGAGACCACCCTCGGTGGTCAGTTCCTGACGGGTCTCAGGTACCAGGCAGATGTGCGCTGGGCGGATCTTCTCGGCAAAGGCCATCATCTCTTCGGTGACGCCCATCTCGAAGTTCATGCGGGTCTGCAGCACATCCTTGAGCAGCACCACGTCGCGCTCCTGGATGTGCCGGCGGTCTTCGCGCAGGTGCACGGTAATGCCGTCGGCCCCCGCTTCCTCGGCGTCCAGCGCGGCCTTGACCGGGTCCGGGTAGCGTGTGCCGCGGGCCTGGCGCAAGGTCGCCACGTGGTCGATGTTGACGCCAAGAAGCATGCGGTTGCTGTGAGTCACGAAAGGCTCTCCTGAAGGTTTAGCCACACAGCATACGACGTGCTCAACGCTTGCGAAACAGTTCCCGGCTGACCAGCGGTTTTGGCCCCAGGTGCACCGCCAGTGCCTGGCGCATCAGGCGCTTGGCCGCGAGCAAGGCGCCGGGTGCTTCCCAGTCGGCCTGGGCCAGGGCCAACAGCTCGGCGCCGTTGAACAGGCCCGGCTGGATCAGGTAAACGCGTTCAAGTCCCGCGTCGACCTGCAAACGGTATAAGCCATCGGCTTCGATGGGCGCGTCGTTGACATCGTGATCAAGCGCGAAGGCATAACCCAGGTCCTCCAGCAGGCGCCACTCGAAGGAGCGCAACAGCGGCTCTAGTGGACGCCCGGCAGCCAGTGCCTGCAAGGTCAGGGCATAGTGTTCGAACAGCTCGGGTTGCGGTGCTTCCGCACGTAGCAGGCGCATCAGCAGTTCGTTGAGGTAGAGCCCGCTGAACAGCGCATCGCCATTCAGCCAAGCGGCAATACCAACACTCTCCATGCGCCCGACGTTCTTCAGCTCGCCGCGCCCACGCAGTTCCACTTCCAGGGGTACAAACGGACGCACCAGGCTGCCGCCCTTGCCCCGTGCGCGCCGCAACACCGCACGCATCAACCCTTGCGGCGTAAAAAAGTCCACCAGCGCACTGGTTTCCTTGTAGGCACGGCTGTGCAGCACGTAGGCCGGTTGGCCGACAGGTTGTTCCATGAGCGATTACTCAGACGCAGATCTGGCGCGCCCCCTGTGGGAGCGGGCTCGCCCCACGAAGAGGCCAGCCCAGGCACCGGGCGGGGGGCTTACAGGTCGCCGTAGCCCAGCGAGCGCAGCGCACGCTCGTCGTCGGACCAACCGCCTTTGACCTTGACCCAGAGGTTGAGCATGACTTTGGCGTCGAACAGCACTTCCATGTCCTTGCGTGCGTCGGAGCCGATACGCTTGATGCGCTCGCCCTTGTCGCCAATGATGATCTTCTTCTGGCCGTCTCGCTCGACCAGGATCAGCGCATGGATATGCAGTACATGGCCCTGCTGCTTGAATTCTTCGATTTCCACGGTGATCTGGTACGGAAGCTCCGCACCCAGCTGCCGCATGATCTTCTCACGTACCAGTTCGGCGGCGAGGAAGCGGCTGCTGCGGTCGGTGATCTGATCTTCGGGGAAGAAGTGCTCGTTTTCCGGCAGGTGTTTGGCGATCAGCGCTTCCAGCGACTCGAGGTTGTGCCCCTGCTGAGCGGAAATGGGCACGATTTCGGCATTGGGCAACTGCGCCTGCAGCCATTGCAGGTGCGGGATCAACTCGGCCTTTTCGTCCATGCGGTCGGTCTTGTTCACCGCCAGGATCACCGGGCCGGTCACGTACTGCACGCGCTCGAGCACCAGTTGGTCCTCGTCGGTCCAGCGCGTACGGTCGACCACGAAGATCACCACGTCGACGTCTTTCAGCGCCGCCGAGGCATTACGGTTCATGTAGCGGTTCAGGGCCTTGTCGTTGGCCTTGTGCATGCCGGGGGTATCGACGTAGATCGCCTGCACATCGCCTTCGGTCTTGATGCCGAGCATATTGTGCCGGGTGGTCTGCGGCTTGCGCGAGGTGATCGCCAGCTTTTGGCCGAGGATGTGGTTGAGCAGGGTCGACTTGCCCACATTGGGACGGCCGACGATGGCCACGTAACCGCAGCGGGTCGGGTTGTTATCAGTCATTGCCATTCTCCACGCCCAGGGCGATCAATGCAGCCGCGGCGGCGACTTGCTCGGCGATACGCCGGCTCACACCCTGACCGCGGCTCTTGTTGTTCAGCAGCACCACTTCGCATTCGACGAAGAAGGTGCGGCAGTGCGGTTCGCCCTGGATGTCCACCACCTCGTAACGCGGCAGCTCACAGCTGCGCGACTGCAGAAACTCCTGCAGCCGGGTTTTCGGGTCTTTGTTGGTATCGACGAGGGTCAGGCTTTCGAATTCGTCGGTCAGCCACGCCAGGATACGCTCGCGGGCGGTCTGCATGTCCGCATCCAGGTAGATGGCACCAATCAGGGCCTCGAGGGCATCGGCCAGGATCGACTCGCGACGGAACCCGCCGCTCTTGAGCTCACCAGAGCCCAGGCGCAGGTACTCACCCAGGTCGAAACCGCGGGCCAGACGGGCCAGGGTTTCACCTTTGACCAGGCGGGCGCGCAAGCGCGACAGCTGGCCTTCGCGGGCCTGCGGAAAGCGCTCGAACAGCGCCTCGCCCGCCACGAAGTTGAGGATCGCGTCACCCAGAAATTCCAGGCGCTCATTGTTGCGCCCGGCATAGCTGCGGTGTGTCAGGGCCAGCAACATCTGGTCCTGGTTCTTGAAGGTGTAACCGAGCTTTCGCTCGAGACGGGCAAGGGAAGCACTCATGCAGCCACCCGTTGGTTGTTCAACGCGTTGTTCAAATCAACATCCTGAAAGACTGTTTGGCTGTGGTCCGTCGCGGCGAGCGGCGAAACTCTCGATCCCTGAGAACACAGCCTATGTCAGAAATGCATTCGGCGCTGTCTTCAGGACAGCGCCGATGGGTATCAATGGATCAGGCCGACCCGTGACAGGTTGGGCAGGTGGCTGAGCTTGGGCTCTGGCCAGCTCATCCAGACCGCGAAGGCCTTGCCGACAATGTTCCGGTCCGGAACCATGCCGTGTAGCTCCTTGGGAATGTTCGGGTCATCCCAGTAGCGGCTGTCGTTGGAGTTGTCGCGGTTGTCGCCCATCATGAAGTAATGGCCGGCCGGCACGGTCCACTGCTGGTCCGGCGGCATGCGATAACGGGTCATTTCCTTGCGGATCAGGTGCTCGGCTTCACCCAGCTTTTCCTTGTACAGCTCGGCGCTGCCCAGGGTACCTGGCTCGGCGCCCACCAGTTGCTCGGCGATCGGCTGACCATTGACATACAGGCGCTTGTCGCTGGTATAGCGGATCTGGTCGCCCGGAAGGCCGACCACCCGCTTGATGTAGTTGACGTTCGGGTCGCTTGGATAGCGGAACACCATCACATCACCGCGTTGCGGGTCACCCACTTCGATGACCTTCTTGTCGATCACCGGCAAGCGAATGCCGTAGGAGAACTTGTTCACCAGGATGAAATCGCCCACTTCCAGGGTCGGCTTCATCGACCCCGAAGGGATCTGGAACGGCTCCACCAGAAACGAGCGCAGTACCAGCACGATGAACAGCACCGGGAAGAACGACTTGCCATATTCGACCAGCAGCGGTTCCTTGTTGAGGCGCTCGACCACCGCCATTTCTGGCTGGGTGACGCTGCCCTGGTAGTTGGCGACTGCCGCACGCCGGCGCGGAGCCAGGAACAGCAGGTCGATCAAGCCCAACAGACCGCAGACGGCTACGGCGATGACTAGCAACAGCGGGAAATTTAGCGACATAGGACCTAGCTATCCAACCTGAGCACGGCGAGGAAGGCTTCTTGTGGAATTTCCACGTTGCCCACCTGTTTCATGCGTTTCTTACCGGCCTTCTGCTTCTCCAGCAGCTTTTTCTTACGGCTGACGTCGCCGCCGTAGCACTTGGCCAGTACGTTCTTTCTGAGCGCCTTGACGGTGGTCCGGGCGATGATCTGGCCGCCAATGGCTGCCTGGATCGCCACGTCGAACATCTGCCGAGGGATCAGTTCCTTCATCTTTTCGGTCAACGCACGGCCCTTGTAGGCCGCGTTGTCGCGGTGCACGATCAATGCCAGGGCATCGACCTTGTCGCCGTTGATCAGTACATCCAGCTTGACCAGGTTGGCCGACTGGTAGCGATCGAAATGATAGTCCAGCGAAGCATAGCCGCGGCTGGTGGACTTCAGGCGGTCGAAGAAGTCCAGTACCACTTCGTTCATCGGCATGTCGTAACGCACCTGCACCTGGCTGCCGAGGAACTGCATGTCGCGCTGTACGCCACGCTTCTCGATGC
Source organism: Pseudomonas ceruminis (assembly GCF_021602025.1). GTDB lineage: Bacteria > Pseudomonadota > Gammaproteobacteria > Pseudomonadales > Pseudomonadaceae > Aquipseudomonas > Aquipseudomonas ceruminis. The sequence goes on along the minus strand of NZ_BQHW01000022.1, from coordinate 35,878 downwards.
ACAGGGTGATGACGTTGCCCAGGTGCTCCTGCGGTACCAGGATAGTCGCGGTGACGATCGGCTCGCGGAAATCGGCAACCGCGGAAACGTCTGGAAGCTTGGACGGGTTGTCGACGGTAATGGTTTCGCCGGTCTTGAGCTCGATCTCGTAGATTACGCTGGGGGCGGTGGTGATCAGGTCCAGGTCGTATTCGCGCTCCAGGCGCTCCTGGATGATCTCCATGTGCAGCATGCCAAGGAAGCCGCAACGGAAACCGAAGCCCAGGGCGTCAGAGCTCTCTGGCATGTATTGCAGCGACGAGTCGTTCAGGGTCAGCTTCTGCAACGCATCGCGGAAATCCTCGAAGTCATCGGAGCTGACCGGGAACAGACCGGCGTAGACCTGTGGCTGAATCTTCTTGAAGCCGGGCAGCACTTCGACCTCAGGGGTCGTGGACAGGGTCAGGGTGTCACCGACCGGTGCACCGTGGATGTCCTTGATGCTGGCGATGATGAAGCCTACTTCACCGGCCTTGAGGTCAGCGGTCTGGGTGTGCTTCGGGGTGAATACACCGACGCTGTCGACCAGGTGCACCTTGCCGGTGGACTTGACCAGAATCTTGTCGCCCTTTTTCACGCGGCCGTGGCGCACACGGACCAACGAGACCACGCCCAGGTAGTTGTCGAACCAGGAGTCGATGATCAGCGCCTGCAGCGGCGCGTCGATGTTGCCTTCGGGCGCGGGGATGGTCTGCACCAGGCGCTCGAGTACCTCGTCCACGCCCATGCCGCTCTTGGCACTGCAGGCCACGGCGTCGGTGGCGTCGATGCCGATGATCTTCTCGATCTCGTCCTTGACGCGGTCCGGGTCGGCCTGGGGCAGGTCCATCTTGTTCAGTACCGGCATGACCTCCAGGCCCTGCTCGATGGCGGTGTAGCAGTTGGCGACGGACTGCGCCTCGACGCCCTGGCCGGCGTCCACCACCAACAGCGCACCTTCACAGGCGGCCAGCGAACGCGAGACTTCGTAGGTGAAGTCGACGTGGCCGGGGGTGTCGATGAAGTTCAACTGGTAGACCTTGCCGTCCTGCGCCTTGTAATTGAGCGTGACGCTGTGGGCCTTGATGGTGATCCCGCGTTCGCGCTCAAGGTCCATGGAATCGAGGACCTGGGCTTCCATTTCGCGTGCCGTCAGGCCACCGCACATCTGGATGAAACGGTCGGCCAGCGTCGACTTGCCATGGTCGATGTGGGCGATGATGGAGAAATTGCGGATATGACTCAAATCACTCACGGGTCAACACTCGAAAAGGCTGCGAGCCGGGACGCCCGCCGAAAAATAGCCGGGAATTGTACCTCAACCAGCGGGGATATGGGAGATTCCTCTGACGCACGATACAGGCCGACGCCCGCAAAGAATTGTGAACGCTCATGAAAAAGGGCAGCCGAAGCTGCCCTTTCCTGCCTACAACCCAGCTTATTCAGCCAACTTGAAGGTGATGAAGCTTGCGCGGCCTTGACGCAACACGCGCATGGACACCGAACGGTTCTTCGGCAGGTCCTTGGCGATTTCGGTGAACTGCTTGGCCGAGGTGATCGCCTGGTTGTTCAGGTGGCTGATGACGTCACCCGGACGCAGGCCGATCAGGGCCGCCGGGCCATCCTGGACCTCTTTGATGACTACGCCGCCCTTGAGCTCCAGCGATTTCTTCTGCTCGGCGGTCAGGTCGGAGACGGAAACGCCCAGGCGGTTGCTGCTGCGCTCGGCGCTGCCGTCCGCACCGGTGCCAGTACCAACGTCGGCATCATCATCGGGCATCGCGCCAATGGTCACGTCGAGGTTCTGACGCTTGCCGTTGCGAATGATCTCCAATTTGGCTTTGGCGCCATCTTTCAGGGTGCCGACCAGGTGCGGCAGGTCTGCCGACATGATGATCGGCTGGCCGTTCATGCTCAGGATCACATCACCCACCTGCAGACCGCTCTTGGCTGCCGGGCCGTCTTCCAGGACCTGGGCCACCAGGGCACCAGCCGGTTTGTCCAGGCCGAAGGATTCAGCCAGGTCCTTGTTGACCTCCTGGATCACCACACCCAGCCAACCGCGGCTGACCTTGCCGTCTTTCTTCAACTGGTTGGACACATCGATGGCCACATCGATCGGAATGGCGAAGGACAGACCCATGAAGCCACCTGAACGGGTGAAGATCTGCGAGTTGATGCCCACGACCTCGCCGTTCATGTTGAACAGCGGGCCGCCGGAGTTGCCTGGGTTGATAGCCACGTCAGTCTGAATGAACGGCACGTAGGTGTCGTTTGGCAAGGTACGGCCCTTGGCACTGACGATACCTTTGGTCACAGAGTGATCGAAGCCGAACGGCGAACCGATAGCCAGTACCCACTCGCCCACCTTGAGCTTCTCGGAGTCGCCCAGCTTGACGGTTGGCAGGTTCTTGCCCTCGACCTTGAGCAGCGCCACATCGGTGCGCGGGTCGGTGCCGACCAGCTTGGCCTGCAGCTCGCTGCGGTCCGACAGGCGGACGATGATCTCGTCGGCATCGGCAACCACATGGTTGTTGGTCAACACGTAGCCGTCACTGGAAATGATGAAGCCCGAGCCCAGGGATTGCGCCTCACGCTGGCGATCACCACGCGGAGAACGGGGCTGCTGTGGCATGTTGCGCTCGAAGAACTCGCGGAACATCGGCGGCAGGCCTTCGAGGTCCGGCATCTGCCCGGAGGCGACGCGGCGGTCAGGCAGTTTCTGCTTGGTACTGATGTTGACCACTGCCGGCGAGGCCTGCTCGACCAGAGTGGTGAAGTCCGGCAGGGCTTCCTCGGCCTGGGCGCTGAGCACCTGACCGAGCATCAGCACGGCGGCGAACATCGATAGGTAGGATTTCAAGCGTGGTATTGACATACGGCTCCCGTCACAACGAGCGTAGTTAGCGTAAGACCCCTGCAGAAGCAGGAAAGGCCAGACTCCAAGAAGCCTGACCTATAGAAAATTTACAGATGGATTGCAAATGACAATGCTTTAATTTCATTTCAGCCGCATGTCCGCGCACCTTGGCATAAGCCGAAAAGGCGCGCCATCACTGGCGAGCCTGGGCATCCTGAGGCCGCATCGATAGCGCTACGCGCTCTGCAGTCCCCAGCGGGATTTCGCCCACCACAGTCACCATGATCTTGCCCTTGGGCGTGTTCAGCCGACGCGAAACGGCCACGGTCGGACCAAGCTGGGTGCGCACGTCGGCCCCCGAGTCCTCCTTGACCGGCTCCAGGAACACCGAGAATCGCGCAAGCCCATCGTCGTACATCAAGCTGCTGATCGTGCTATTGCGCGAAGGGTCATGCCGCACGGTGCTGTTGATCAGCTCGAAGCCAGGCGGTAGCCAGTCCGAACGCCAACCGGCGACAGCCGGCATGCTGGCACTGGCCACACGCTCCACGGGCTTGCACGCCGCACTGGCATGCAGGTCTTCGGCAGTGGGCGGGTGATCGGTATCGAGCCTGGTCATCTGGAAGCGCTCGAGCAGTTGCCCCTTGTCGTTGAGCATCAACGACCGCAGTGGCAAACCGGTGCGACGGTCCAGGTGCAGTTCGAACGCATAGCGGTGCTGGTCACGGGGACTCAGCGTGACGATCACGGCATCGCGCCCGGCGACCCGCGACTTGCCTTGCACGCTCAAGTCGTACCAGCTCATCAGTTTCAAGGGATCGAGCATGCGCGGGGCAGCGTCGGGCGGGCTGCTCATTCCACTGGCCAAGGCGCCGCTGATGCACTGAACCTTACCATCCACGCGCACGATTTCCTGGGCCGTGCCGTCGAGCTGCAGAAGCCGCTCGCTGACCTTGCCATCTTCGGCGCGATGCCAGATGTCGTGGGAAGAGAAGCTGCCGTTACGTTCGTAAACGAAGGAGCCCTGGTAACTCTGCTTTTGCTCGGCCTGTGCCAGCTTGTTCAACCATTCGCTCGCTTCGGGCGAGGAGTTGGCCGCCAACGCTGGCACCGTCATGCAGCTGCCTATCAGCAGCGACAGGAGAGGTAGCGCGCGCATGATCCTCCTTACTTAACGGTTTTCCAGGCTGGCGGCGCGGGCATACGGCAAGGCGGTTTCGGTGCCCTTGAGCGCGGATTCCTGCGCATGCTGGCGCAGATAGCCCGGCAAACGCTGGTCCCAGCCGGCCTGGTTCTGCAGCACGCCGTTGGCCATCGGCCCGGTCGGTTGCTCACTGCTTTCACTATAGCCTGCCAATACAGCAGGGCCCTGAGTTTGTGGCATGCTCAGGCCTTGTTGGGCAGGCTGCTGGGAAGCCAGCTCAGCACCGGTGATCTCATCCTGGTTGTACATGCGTACACCGGCCAGCACCGCAACAGTCACCGAGGCGGCAACCGCCAGGCGACCGAGGCTGCGCCATGGGCCCTGCTTGACCTTGGCCGGCACGGCTTCGTCAGCCAATGCAGCAGACACCGCCGAGGCGATATCCAGCTTGGGCAGCAGCAATTCCTTGTGCATCGCTGCGCGAGCCACCTGGTAACGCGACCAGGTAGCACGGGTTTCGGCATCATCGACGGCGTTCAATACCCGACGTAATTCCAGTTCGTCCGCTTCGTTATCCATTACCGCGGACAGCGATTCCTGCAAAGCTTCACGACTCATGGCGGTTCCTCTCTTGGCTGTCGCCGCTGTCTCAGGTTTCCTGCAACAACGGTTGCAGGGCTTTGTCTATGGCCTCCCGAGCGCGGAAGATTCGAGAGCGCACGGTACCCACCGGACATTGCATGACACTGGCAATGTCTTCGTAACTCAACCCATCGAACTCACGCAGGGTCAGGGCCGTACGCAAATCTTCTGGCAGTTGCTGGATGGTGCGATGGACAGTGCCTTCGATTTCATCCCGCAACAACGAGCGCTCTGGGGACTCGAGATCCTTGAGGCCATGATCGCCGTCGTAAAACTCCGCATCCTCGGAGCTCACATCACTGTCTGGCGGCCGTCTTCCACGGGACACCAGGTAGTTCTTCGCCGTGTTGATGGCGATGCGGTACAGCCAGGTATAAAACGCACTGTCACCGCGAAAATTGCCAAGCGCACGGTAAGCCTTGATAAAGGCTTCCTGCGCCACATCCTGGGCCTCGTGGGTATCGTGAACGAACCGCACGATCAACCCGAGAATCTTGTGCTGATACTTCAGCACCAACAGATCGAACGCTCGCCTGTCACCACGCTGTACGCGCTCTACAAGCTGCTGATCCTCTTCCTGGGTTAGCATGAACACTCCTCAGTGAACTCGAAGGAGCGTTGCAACAACCTTCGTTCAGGCTTGCAACCATAGACTCGGGCTTTTCGCAAAAGTTCTCCCCTCCAAGCAAGTTTCCTGCGGCCCTTGGTCGGCTCGCACGGAAGACGCGGCGCGGTCACGGCCGGTTGCGTCGATAATCATTTTTCCGATACGCAAGTGTCAGCCCCCAAAGAGCTGCCGCCCTGCGTCGCCGCGGCAAATTTTGGCGTGCGGGCAGCCTTCATAGGATTTCCAGCCGTGTCGGAAAGTTCCCACGAAGATTGCCGTTACGTCACAGGTGGCATGGAAATTGGCCACCGCAGGCTGCTATAAAGACAGCCCGGCCTCTATTCACGATAGTTTCACAATGCCATCTGCGCGTGACTATTGTGCCGCGCCCCCTTCGAAGATTACTAGTGTCCCGACATGAGCCAACAATTCCAACATGATGTCCTGGTGATCGGCAGCGGCGCCGCCGGTCTCAGCCTGGCACTGAACCTCCCCAGCCACCTGCGCATCGCCGTCCTGAGCAAGGGCGACCTGGCCAATGGCTCGACCTTTTGGGCCCAAGGCGGCGTGGCCGCGGTACTGGACGACACCGATACCGTGCAGTCCCATGTCGAGGATACCCTCAACGCTGGCGGTGGCCTGTGCAACGAAGCGGCAGTGCGTTTTACCGTCGAACACAGCCGCGAAGCCATCCAGTGGCTGATCGAGCAGGGCGTGCCGTTTACCCGCGATGAACATTACAGCGTTGACGATGGCGGTTTCGAATTTCACCTGACCCGTGAGGGCGGCCACAGCCACCGGCGCATCATCCATGCCGCCGATGCCACGGGGGCGGCCATCTTCACCACCCTGCTGGCACAAGCGCGCCAGCGGCCGAACATCGAGCTGCTGGAGCAGCGCGTGGCGGTCGACCTGATTACCGAGCGCCGCCTGGGCCTGCCTGGTGATCGCTGCCTGGGGGCGTATGTACTGAACCGCAATACGGGTGAGGTGGATACCTACGGTGCGCGCTTCACCGTACTGGCCACCGGCGGTGCGGCCAAGGTCTACCTGTACACCAGCAACCCGGACGGCGCCTGCGGCGATGGTATCGCCATGGCCTGGCGTGCCGGTTGCCGGGTGGCGAACCTTGAGTTCAACCAGTTCCACCCGACCTGCCTGTACCACCCGCAGGCGAAGAGTTTCCTGATCACCGAGGCCTTGCGCGGCGAAGGCGCCCTGCTGCGCCTGCCCAATGGCGAACGCTTCATGCCACGCTTCGACCCGCGTGAAGAGCTGGCGCCACGGGACATCGTGGCCCGCGCCATCGACCACGAGATGAAGCGCCTGGGTGTGGACTGCGTGTACCTGGACATCACCCACAAACCGGCCGATTTCATCAAGAGCCATTTCCCCACCGTCTACGAGCGCTGCCTGACGTTCGGCATCGACATCACGCGCCAGCCGATCCCCGTGGTACCGGCCGCCCACTACACCTGTGGCGGGGTAATGGTCGATGACCGGGGCCACACCGACGTGCCCGGCCTGTATGCCATCGGCGAAACCAGCTTCACCGGCCTGCATGGTGCAAACCGTATGGCCAGCAACTCGTTGCTCGAGTGCTTCGTCTATGGCCGCGCCGCTGCAGCGGACATCCAGGCGCACCTTGATGAGATCGGCATGCCCAGCGCCCTGCCCTGCTGGGACGCCAGCCAGGTCACCGACTCGGATGAAGACGTGATCATTGCGCACAACTGGGACGAGCTTCGGCGATTCATGTGGGACTACGTGGGCATCGTGCGCACCAGCAAACGCCTGCAGCGTGCCGAGCACCGCATTCGCCTGCTACTGGACGAAATCGACGAGTTCTACAGCAACTACAAAGTCAGCCGCGACCTGATCGAACTGCGCAACCTGGCCCAGGTGGCCGAGCTGATGATTCGTTCGGCGATGCAGCGCAAGGAGAGCCGCGGCTTGCATTACACCCTGGATTACCCTGGGATGCTGCCAGAGGCCCAGGACACCATCCTCAGCCCACTCTGAAGTCGATCGGATACCGCGCAACGCAGGGGAACGCTTCGCGCCCCCTGCCCTCGGGGTAATACCGTCGTGACCTAAGCCCCACGGACCTCGGCCCAGCGTCGCCGACTGAACTTCAACCGCACCCGCAATCGCCGATGCGCATCCGCCGCCAACGCATCCCCAAGTACGCACTGGCTCTGGCCGAACCATCGCCCCGCCCGCTCAAAGCGCAACACCACCAGCCCCGGCAACGCCACGCTGTCCCGGCACAGGCGCACCGGCTGCCACCCGCAGGCACGGTTAAGCACCTGCCACCCGCGCACATCACGGCGCAAGCCGACAACGGCATGCTCATGGGTCAACAGGATACGTCGGGGGATGGCCCAACACGCGTGGGCAATACAGGCGGCGATAACGAAAGGGGCCAGCCAACCAGGCAGCGGGCTCGCCCATACGGCAAGCCACGCTGGCACCTGGCAAGCCAGGTAGGCCGTCAGCAACAGGCGCGAGCCTTGCCAACGGCACTCGAAGCACTCACTTGGGCTGGACACGGTCCAGAATGATGCGAACCATGCGCTGCAGCTCCGGGTCTTCGGACTCGGTACGCTCCATGAACCAGCCGAACATGTCCTGATCTTCGCAGCTCAACAGGCGAACATAGAGTTCGCGGTCGGCTTCGCTCAGGCTCGGGTAGACCTCCTGGGTGAATGGCACCAGCAGTACGTCCAGTTCCAGCATGCCGCGGCGGCTGTGCCAGAAAAGCCGGTTGAGTTCAGTTTGTTCGACCATGGGGCCCTCCTCGAATGGGCGGCCAGTATACAGCCAGGCGAACGAAGCGGCACAGGGCGTTGGTCTAGTCACCTACCTATTTTGTTACTGGCGTTCTATGATGGCCGTCAGTCTTTAGCCACCGCGATGACCCATGGCCGATTCCGCTTTCTTCAGCCCCCTGTCCCACGAGGGCATCCTCGCCGTCCGCGGCTCCGACGCCGGCAAGTTCCTGCAGGGCCAGCTGACCTGCAACATCAACTATCTCAGCCTCGAGCACGCCAGCCTGGGCGCCCGCTGCATGGTCAAGGGCCGCATGCAGTCGAGCTTCCGCATTCTGCCCGAGGGCAACGGTTACCTGCTGGCCATGGCCAGCGACCTGCTCGAGCCGCAACTGGCCGACCTGAAGAAATACGCCGTTTTCTCCAAGGCCACGCTCTGCGATGAAAGTGCCGCCTGGGCACGTTTCGGCCTGCAGGGCGGTGCCACGGCGTTACAGGCACTGGGCCTTGAGGTGCCGGCCAACGCCGGCGCCACCGTGCGCCATGAAGGCCTGATCGCCATTGCCGTCTCGGACGGTCGCACCGAGCTGTGGGTGCCAGCCGACCAGGCGGCCGGCGTGCGCGAAAAACTGGCCGCCACCTTACCCGAAGGCAGCCTCAATGACTGGTTGCTGGGGCAGATCCGTGCCGGCATCGGCCAGGTCATGGGCCCGACTCGCGAGCTGTTCATCCCACAGATGATCAACCTGCAGGCAGTCGATGGCGTGAGCTTCAAGAAAGGGTGCTACACCGGGCAGGAAATCGTCGCCCGCATGCAGTACCTGGGCAAACTCAAGCGTCGTCTGTACCGCCTGGCGCTCGATCAGCAAGACGTCCCTGCCCCAGGTGCCGAAATATTCTCGCCCACTCACGGCTCGTCGGTCGGTGAAGTGGTCATTGCCGCCAGCACGGGCCAGGGCTGCGAACTGCTCGGCGTCTTGACTGCCGAAGCGGTGGAAGACGGCAACCTGCACCTGGGCAGCCTGCAAGGCCCACGCCTGCAAGTGCTGAGCCTGCCTTACGAACTGGACCGCGACCGGGAAATCCAGCGCTGACCAGCCCGCCCCGCCCAAGGCGGGGTCGCACCACTGCAACAGAGAAGTTCATGAACAAGCTGGCCGAGATGGTTCAAGCGCACTTGCTCACCGCCATCGACAACGATGACCTGGTCTTGCCAACGCTGCCGGAAGTTGCCCTGAGCATCCGCGAAGCCGCCGAGGATACCGAGATCAGCGTTGCCGCCCTGAGCAAAGTGATCGGCCGCGACGCAGCCCTTTCGGCACGCCTGATCAAGGTAGTCAACAGCCCGCTGCTGCGCGCAGCGGTCGAGGTTACCGATCTGCACACTGCCATCACCCGCCTGGGCATCAACTACAGCTGCAACCTGGCCATCGGCCTGGTAATCGAGCAGATCTTCCATGCTCGCTCGCCTGCGGTGGAGCAAAAGCTGCGGGATATCTGGGCCAACAGCCTGGAAGTGGCAGGCATCAGTTACGAGCTGTGCCGTCGTTACACGCAGCTCAAACCCGATCAGGCGACACTGGGTGGCCTGGTCAACCAGATCGGCGCGCTACCGGTGCTGATTTATGCCGAAGAGCACAACGAGCTGCTCTCCGATCCGGTCTGCCTGCACTATGTGATCGAGCAGATCCAGCCGGTGTTGGGGGACAAGATCCTTTCCGCATGGGAATTCCCGGAGCAATTGGTCAACCTGCCAAGCCAGGTGCAGGACCTGGACCGCTGCACCACCAAGGTCGACTACATCGACGTGGTGCAGATTGCCCGTTGCCTCAGCCAGCGTGGGCGCAGCCGGCCACTGGCGGCGCTGCCAGCCTATCGCCACCTGGGGTTGCCGTTTGGCACCGAGCTGGAGATCGGTGAGCTGCTGGAAGCGCGGAGTATGTTGCGCTGAGCTTGCTGCGCGTCAATCCGCTATGAAGCTCACCCGTACTTTCAATCCGCCATTCTCACCGTCATGCAGGCTGATCTGGGCCAGGTGCGCACGGCAGATCTCCCCGACGATGGCCAGGCCCAAACCACTCCCCTGGGCACTGCGCCGATAGAAGCGCTCGAATACCCGTTCGCGCTCATCCTCGGGAATTCCCGGCCCGTCATCCTCCACCTCGAGCACTGCAGGGGCCAACACCCGCAGGATTACATTGCCCCCTGCCGGCGTATGCGCCAATGCGTTGTCCACCAGGTTGCTCAACAGTTCGTTGAGCAAGGTCGGCTCGCCCTTCAGCCAGACCGGTGCCTGCGCCTCCAGTGCCAGCGCCACACCTCGGTTGTGGGCCAGCGGCGCCATGGCCATCCCCAGCTCGCGGGCCAGTTGGCTCAGGTCCAGGCGCTGCGCGCCCCCTTCGGCAATGGCCCGGGCGCCGTTCTCCACCCGCGCCAGCGACAGCAACTGGTTGGCCAGGTGGGTCAGGCGATCGGTGCCCTGGGCCGCAGACTCCAGGGTCTGGCGCCACTCGTCGGGGTGCTGCGAACGCAGGCCCAATTCGACCCGCGCCTTGAGCGCTGCCAGCGGCGTGCGCAACTCGTGGGCTGCCTCGGCGATGAACTGTGCCTGGCGCTCGAACTGGCCACGCAACCGCTGCGTGAAGTGGTTCAACGCGCGCACCAGCGGGCCAAGCTCACGCTGCACCTGCACCACCGGCAACGCACGCAGGTCATCGGGCTGGCGCTCTTCGACTGCCGTGCGCAGCCGCTCCAACGGGCGCAGCGCGGCACTCACCGCAAACCACACCATCACCAATGCCCCCAGCGCCAGCATGCCCAGACGCAGCAAGGTATCGGCCATCAACCCACGCGCCATGCGCACCCGTGCCTCTTCGGTCTCGGCCACGCGGATCTCGGCCATGCCATTCATGTTCGGCTCGCTCACCGCCCTGAGCAGGCTGACCACGCGCACGTCCTGGCCCAGATAGGTCGCGTTGTAGAACCGTGCCAGCGCCGGATAGTCATCGGTGCGCGGCGTCCCAGGCGGCGGCGGCGGAAGTTTTTCGTAGCCCGAGATCAGCTTCTGGTTGATGTCCAGCACCTGATAGTAGATACGCCCGGCACTGTCATAGGCGAACGTGTCCAGCGCCACGTAGGGCACATCCGCGCTCAGGGTACCGTCGCGCTGGGACAGGCCCGCGGCAATGGTCCGCGCCGAGGCCAGCAAGGTACGGTCATAGGCGGTGTCGGCCGCTTCGCGGCCATTCCAGTATGCGCTGAGGCCGCTGGCCAGCATCAGCACCACCAACAGCAGCGCCAGGTTGCCCACCAGCCTCCCACGCAGGCTGCCGTTATCCCGCATCACGGTGCTCGAGCAGGTAGCCCAGGCCGCGGAAGGTCACAATGGCAACCGGCTGGCCATCGAGCTTCTTGCGCAGGCGGTGGATATAGATTTCGATGGCATCCGGGCTGGCTTCTTCATCCAGGCCGAATACCTGGGCGGCCAACTGTTCCTTGCTCATCACCCGGCCAGGGCGGGCGATCAGCGCTTGAAGCACACTTTGCTCGCGAGAGGTCAGCGTCAGGTTGTCTTCGCCGAGGGTGAAGCGCCGTGTGTCGAGGTCGTACACCAGCGGGCCGCAGCGCTGCTGGCGCTCCCCGCCGAGCACGCTACGCCGCAGCAGGGCTTTTACCCGCGCTTCCAGCTCGGTCAGTTCGAAGGGCTTGGCCAGGTAATCGTCCGCCCCGAGATTCAACCCATGGACCCGGTCCTTCACATCGCTGCGCGCGGTGAGCATCAGCACCGGCAGGGTCTTGCCACGGCCACGCAGGCGCGCCAGCACTTCAAAACCGTCCATGCGCGGCAGGCCGACGTCGAGCACGGCAACGGCGTACTCCTCGCTGGCCAGGGCCAGGTCGGCGGCCACGCCGTCATGCAGCACATCCACGGTCAGCCCAAGGCTCTTAAGGGCCTGGGCCACGCTTTCGGCCAATTGCAGATGGTCTTCGACCAGCAGCACACGCATCGGTTTCTCCCCTGCTCGGGTGGGACGGTGGCGCGGAGTGTACCGCTGTCGCCCGGCCTGTGAAGCCCTTGTAACAAACCTTTCTCGCTGAAAGGTTAGTGAAAGGTTCGTTACCTAGCATCGCACCACGGTCGCTCCACGCGCCGAAAAAAGCACCAGCAAGGTGCAACGAATAAGAACAATAAACGGAGTCAACCCGATGCTGTCATCGCAGCCGCAGGCGTTCGCGCCTACCCGTTCCCTGTCCGCACGCCCTTCTGCCATCGCCAGTGCCCTTGCACTTGCCGGTGTCGCCCCGATGAGCCAGGCCGCCTTTTTCGAAGACAGCACGGCAACCTTCGAAACCCGCAACATGTACTTCAACCGCGACTTCCGCGATGGCACCAGCGCGCAGCAATCCAAGCGTGACGAATGGGCCCAGGGCTTCATGCTCAACTTCGAGTCCGGTTACACCGATGGCACCGTGGGCTTTGGCCTGGACGCGCTGGGCATGCTGGGCATCAAGCTCGACTCCAGCCCCGACCGCACCGACACCGGCCTGCTGCCCACCCACGATGATGGCAAGGCCGCCAACGAGTACTCCAAGCTGGGCCTGACCGGCAAGATCAAGGTTTCCAGCACCGAACTGAAAGTCGGTACGCTGATCCCTGAACTGCCAACCCTGCAGCCCAACGATGGGCGCATTCTGCCGCAGACCTTCGAGGGCGGCCTGGTTACCTCCAGGGAGATCAAGCACCTCACCTTCACCGGCGGCCGCCTGGAAAAGGTCAAGGACCGCAACGACACCAACTGGGAAGACCTGGCCCTGAACAACAAGAACGGTCGCTTCGGCGGGACCTTCTCGGCCGACCACTTCGACCTGGCCGGTGTCGATTACCAGTTCACCGATCGCATCACCGGCAGCTACCACTTCGCCCAGCTGGACGACATCTACCGCCAGCACTTCCTCGGCATGGTCGCCACCCAGCCCTGGGGCCCGGGCACCTTCGGCGCCGACCTGCGCCTGGCGGTGAGTGACGACCAGGGCCAGGCCAAGGCCGGCAAGATCGACAACACCACCGTCAACGGCATGCTCAGCTACGCCCTGGCCGGCCACAAAGTGAGCGCCGCCTACCAGCACCTGTCGGGTGACAGTGCCTTCCCCTATATCGATGGCGCCGACCCGTACCTGGTCAACTTCGTCCAGATCAACGATTTCGCCGGTGCCGACGAGCGCTCCTGGCAAGTGCGCTACGACTACAACTTCGCGGCGCTCGGCGTCCCGGGGCTGACCTTCATGACCCGCTATATCAACGGCGACAACGTCAGCCGCGCCGATGGCAGCGAGGGCAAAGAGTGGGAGCGCAATACCGAATTCAAGTACGTGGTACAAAGCGGCCCGTTGAAAAACGTCGCCGTGCGCCTGCGCAATGCCACCTTCCGCTCGAACTTCGCCCGCGACGCGGACGAGGTGCGGCTGCTGGTGAGCTACAGCGTGGCCCTGTGGTAACCCATAACAACAACGTTCACGGAGATAGACGATGACCTTTTCACTGCGCCGCCTCGTCCTGGCTACCGGTTGCCTGCTGTTGGCCGGTAACGCGTTCGCTGCCGAACCCAAACGCCCTGAATGCATCGCCCCCGCCTCGCCTGGCGGTGGTTTCGACCTGACCTGCAAGCTGGTGCAGAGCGCCCTGGTGCAGGAAAAGATCCTCAGCAAGCCGATGCGGGTCACCTACATGCCCGGCGGTGTCGGTGCAGTGGCCTACAACGCGGTGGTCGCCCAGCGCCCGGCCGATGCCGGCACCCTGGTGGCCTGGTCCAGCGGTTCGCTGTTGAACCTGGCCCAGGGCAAGTTCGGCCGCTTCGACGAAAACGCCGTGAAATGGCTGGCCGCAGTCGGCACCAGTTACGGCGCCATCGCGGTGAAAAGCGATTCGCCCTACAAAACCCTTGATGACCTTGTTGCGGCGCTGAAACAAGACCCGGGCAAGGTGGTAATCGGATCGGGGGGCACCGTCGGCAGCCAGGACTGGATGCAGACCGCGCTGATCGCCAAGGCCGCAGGCATCAACCCGCGCGACCTGCGCTACGTTGCCCTGGAAGGCGGCGGCGAAATCGCTACCGCATTGCTGGGTGGCCATATCCAGGTCGGCTCCACCGATATTTCCGACTCCATGCCGCACATCCAGAGCGGCAACATGCGGATCCTCGCGGTGTTCGCGGAAAAGCGCCTGGACGAGCCGGAAATGAAGGACATACCGACCGCCAAGGAACAGGGCTACGACATTGTCTGGCCAGTCGTGCGCGGCTTCTACCTTGGGCCGAAGGTGAGCGATGAGGACTACGCCTGGTGGAAGCAGTCGTTCGACTCGATGCTGGCCTCCGAGGATTTCGCCAAGTTGCGTGACCAGCGTGAGCTGTTCCCGTTTGCCATGACCGGTGAAGAGCTGGATGGCTATGTGAAGAAACAGGTGGCGGACTACAAGGCACTGGCCAAGGAATTTGGGCTGATTCAGTAAATCGCCGATTACCTGAACCGATCCCTGTGGGAGCGGGCTTGCCCCGCGAAACTGACACCGCGGTGCCGGTATTCGCGGGGCGAGCCCGCTCCCACAAAGTCCGCGCCCAATGAGGATTTACTCATGATCCTGCAACGTATCTTCGCCCTGGCTCTGCTGGCGGTGTGCGCCGCCCTGGCCGTCATGGCCTGGCCCTACCAGGCCGCGTTTTCCTACGAACCGGTCGGCCCCCGCGCCTACCCATTGCTGATGCTCGGCCTGATGGGCCTTGGCCTGCTCTACCTCGCCATTCGCCCGACCCCGATCGTGCGCAAGGACGACGAGCCCGAACTTGACCGCGAAACCCTGCTGAAGATCACCGCCTGCGTCGGTTTGCTGATCCTCTTCGCCAGCACCTTCGAAACCTTGGGCTTCATCGTCAGCGCCATCCTGGTTGGCATCCCCATGGCCCGCCTGTATGGCGGCCGCTGGCTGTTCAGCAGCGTCGTGGTGGTCGGCATGAGCCTGTTCCTGTACTGGCTGTTCGACCGCGTAATGGATGTGCCCCTGCCCCTTGGCCTGCTGAGCGTACTGGAGAACTGACACATGGATACCTTGAGCTACCTGGGCCAGGGCTTCGGCGTGGCCTTGAGCCCGTACAACCTGGTCACCGCCCTGTCGGGCACCTTGATCGGCACCGTCGTCGGCCTGCTGCCGGGGCTGGGCCCAATCAACGGCGTGGCACTGCTCATCCCCATCGCCTTCGCCCTCGGCTTGCCGCCGGAGTCGGCGCTCATCCTGTTGGCCGCGGTGTACCTGGGCTGTGAATACGGCGGGCGCATCAGCTCGATCCTGTTGAACATTCCTGGCGAAGCTTCGACCGTGATGACCACCCTGGACGGCTACCCAATGGCCCGCAAGGGCCTGGCCGGCGTGGCCCTGTCGCTGTCGGCCTGGAGCTCGTTCATCGGTGCGTTCATTGCCACGTGCGGCATGGTGCTGTTTGCCCCACTGCTGGCCAAATGGGCCATTGCCTTCGGCCCGGCGGAGTACTTCGTACTGATGGTGTTCGCCATCGTCTGCCTCGGCGGTATGGCCGGTGACAAACCACTGAAAACCTTTATCGCCGCGCTGATCGGCCTGTTCCTGTCGGCAGTGGGCATCGATGCCAACAGTGGCGTGTACCGCTTCACCGGTGACAGCGTGCACCTGGCCGACGGCATCCAGTTCGTGGTGCTGGTGCTGGGCCTGTTCTCGATCAGCGAGATTCTCCTGCTGCTGGAGAAGACGCACCATGGCCACCAGGCGGTCAAGGCAACCGGGCGCATGCTGTTCAACTTCAAGGAAGCAGCGTCGGTGTTCGCGGTCAATATCCGCTGCGGCCTGCTCGGTTTCATCATGGGCGTGCTGCCCGGTGCTGGCGCCACCCTGGCCAGTGCGGTTGCCTACATGACCGAAAAGCGCATTGCCGGCACCTCGGGCAACTTCGGCAAGGGTGACGCCCGTGGCTTGGCAGCGCCGGAAACGGCCATCGGCGCCTCGTGCTGTGGCGCCCTGGTGCCGATGCTGACCCTGGGCGTGCCTGGATCGGGCACCACCGCAGTAATGATCGGCGCACTGACCCTGTACAACATCACCCCCGGCCCGCTGCTGTTCGAACAGCAACCAGACATCGTCTGGGGCCTGATCGCTTCGCTGTTCATCGCCAACATCATGCTGGTAATCCTGAACATCCCGATGATCCGCATCTTCACCCGTATCCTCGCCGTGCCGAACTGGGCGCTGGTGCCGGTGATCGCCATCATCACCGCGATCGGTGTGTACGCCGTGCATGCCACCACCTTCGACCTGTTCCTGATGGTCGGCATCGGCATCATGGGCTACATCCTGCGCAAGCTGGACTTCCCGCTGTCGCCGATCCTGCTCGGCTTCATCCTCGGCGGGCTGATGGAGCAGAACCTGCGCCGTGCGCTGTCCATCTCCAACGGAGAACTGGGCATCCTCTGGTCAAGCCCGATCAGCATGGGCGTCTGGGTGCTGGTGGTGTGCATGCTCTGCCTGCCGCTGCTGCGCATCTGGCGCAAACGCAGCCTGCAGCGCCGGGCGATGGCCGATGCCTGATCGGTCGTTGCCGCTGTTCTGGGCGACAGGGCTGGTAGGCCTTGCTGGCGGGTACCTCGCCAGCTGGGTCGGTTGGCCGCTGCCATGGATGGTCGGCTCATTGCTGGCGATCATCCTGGTGCGCTGCCTGACGCCCTGGCAGCTTTCAGAAATCCCCAATGGCCGCAAATGCGGGCAATGCATCATCGGGCTCGGTATCGGCCTGCACTTCACCCCGGCGGTGATCGAGCAAGTGGCTAGCCATTTCGTGCTGATCTTCTGTGCGGCGTTGTTCACGACACTGTCCAGCGTGATCGGTGTGTGGCTGCTGCGGCGCACCGGTGAAGACCGCGCCACGGCGTTTTTCGCCAGCATGCCTGGTGGATCCGGGGAGATGGTCAACCTGGGTGCGCGCAACGGCGCAGTGCTCAGCCAGGTAGCGGCGGCGCAGAGCCTGCGGGTGCTGGCGGTGGTGCTGTGCGTACCGGCGCTGTTCAAGCTGCTGATCGGTGACGGGGTAGCGCTCAATCACGCCGGGAGTGTGAGTTGGGGCTGGCTTGCAGTGATTGCGCCGCTGGGGGTGGCGGTCGGTTTCCTATGGCAGCGCTTGCGCCAACCCAACCCCTGGCTGTTCGGGCCATTGCTGGTGGCGGCTACGTTAAGCCTTGCGGGCAATTTGCAGATTGCTTTGCCCAACGGAGCCAGCCAGATTGGCCAATGGCTGATCGGTAGCGGGCTGGCCTGCCACTTCAACCGCGCATTCTTCCGCCGGGCCCCCTCGTTTCTGGGGCGCACCTTGCTGAGCACGGCGCTGTGCATGCTGGTTGCCGGCAGTGCCGCGTGGGGGTTGAGTGTGATGACGGAGCTGGATCTGCGCTCGCTGACCCTGGGGATGATGCCCGGCGGGATCGCCGAAATGAGCCTCACGGCAGAGACCCTGCAGTTGTCGGTGCCCTTGGTGACGGCATTGCAGGTGATGCGCTTGCTGTTCGTACTATTTCTGGCCGAGCCGATGTTCAGGTATTGGGTGAAAGATCAGGGCTGAGGAGCGCTTATCCCATCGCCGGAGGTGTTTACCGGCGATGGGGCCATCGCTCAAAGCGGCGGTAGCGCCCAGTTGATCGGCGTCAGCCCACGCTGCTCGAGAAAGCCGTTGGCCCGGCTGAAATGCCCGCAACCCAGGAACCCTCGGTACGCCGACAGTGGCGACGGGTGTACCGACTTGAGCACCAGGTGCTTGGTACCATCGATCAGTTTCTGCTTGCTCTGTGCATGGGCGCCCCACAGCAGGAACACGACGTTCGGGCACTGCTCGCTGACCACCTGGATGATCCGGTCGGTAAAGAACTCCCAGCCTTTCTTGGCATGCGACGCGGCATTGGCGCGCTCGACAGTCATGGTCGTGTTGAGCAGCAATACACCCTGCTCGGCCCAGCTCTGCAGGTAGCCATGGTTGGCAATGGGGATGTTCAGGTCGCGCTGCAGCTCTTTGTAGATGTTCACCAACGAAGGCGGTGCTGGCACGCCTGGCTGCACCGAGAAACACAAGCCATGGGCCTGGCCGGGGCCGTGGTACGGGTCCTGGCCAAGAATCACCACTTTCACCTGTTCCAGTGGCGTGGAGTTCAGCGCATTGAAAATCAGCGGCCCCGGCGGGTAGATCTCCTTGCCGGCGGCGTACTCCTGGCGCAGGAACTCACGCAGTTGGTGCATGTAGGGCTGGTCGAACTCGGCACGCAGCGCGGCCTTCCAGCTGGGCTCGAGTTTGATGCGATCGTCGTCAGTCATGGGGCCATCCGTAATCAATGGCGCGACACTAGGTAAGGCATCCGTGCTTGTCAATCGATCCGGCCTGCATGATCGGCCAGGCAGGCCATACTGGGAGGATGAATTGCGCGAGGTAGTCCATGTCCATTCATTGCGAGGTACTGACCGGCGCCGATGGCGCCCGCATCGGCATTGCCACCTTGGATGCCCCCAAGGCGCTCAATGCCCTCACCCTGCCGATGATCGAAGTGCTCGGCGATTACTTGCACGAGTGGGCCCGTGATCCGGGCATCGTCTGCGTGCTGCTGCGTGGCAATGGCGCCAAGGCCTTTTGCGCCGGGGGCGATGTACGGGCGCTGGCCCAGGCATGCCGTGAGCATCCAGGTAGCGTGCCGCCACTGGCGGCCACCTTCTTCGCTGCCGAGTACCGCCTCGACTATTTCATTCACACCTACCCCAAGCCGCTGCTGTGCTGGGGCCACGGGCATGTGCTGGGTGGCGGCATGGGGTTGCTGCAAGGCGCTGGCGTGCGCATCGTCACCCCCAGTAGCCGCCTGGCGATGCCCGAAATCAGCATCGGCCTTTACCCCGACGTTGGCGCCAGCTGGTTCCTGGCCCGCCTGCCCGGCAAGCTCGGGCTGTTCCTGGGGCTGACCGGTGCGCCGATCAACGCCCGCGATGCGCTGGACCTTGGCCTGGCTGACCGCCTGTTGGGCGAACATCAACAGGAAGGCCTGATCGATGAGCTGCTGCAACTGAACTGGCAGGAGCGGACCGATCTGCAAATGAACAGCCTGCTCAAGGCCGAACAGCATCGCGCCTGTGCGCAACTGCCACCGGCCCAATGGCTACCCAGGCGTCAGGTGATCGACGAACTGCTTGATGTCGCCGAACCTGCTGCCGCATGGCGTGCACTGGAAAGTTTGAAACACCACACCGACCCGCTGCTCGCTGCGGCCGGCCAGCGGCTGCACGAAGGCTGCCCGCTGACGGCGCACCTGGTGTGGGAGCAGATCCGCCGGGCACGGCACTTGTCATTGGCCCAGGTCTTCCAGATGGAATACAGCATGAGCCTCAATTGCTGCCGTCATCCAGAGTTCAGCGAGGGGGTGCGCGCCCGCTTGCTGGACAAAGACAACCAGCCGCGCTGGCACTGGCCGGATGTGGCCCAGGTGCCAGCGGCGGTGGTTGAGGCGCATTTCGCCAAGGTGTGGGAGGGGCGGCATCCGCTGGCGGATCTGGCTTGACGGGGCTGCTGTGCCGCCCCTTCAACGTTCACCGCTGCCAGTTGCCATTGCCGCGCCCGTTTGAATGCCAACGGTCGTTCTGATAGCGCTGGCTGTCGTTACGGTAATCATGGCGGTCCCGATCGCGCCCATAGTCATAACGCTGACGATTGCCATAGTCGTAACGCGGGTTGCCATGCCACTGGTTCATCCCCGGCTGTGGATAGGGACGGTATTGCGGCACCGGGGCGGGCCGGTAATAGCGCGGTGCCGGCTGGTAGTAGTAGCGCGGTTGCGGCACTGCATAGTAACGGTCATATCGGTAATACCCAGGCGATACATAACGATCGGTGGTGTAATAATCGGAACGATAATAGGTGCCACCTTGGTAGTAGGGCACACAGGCGGATGTCATCAGCCCCAACAGGGCGATCAACAGCATTCGATAGAACATGGCGGCCTCCTGGACCGCTGGGGTGCCCGAACAGCGGCGCTGGCGAGCGTCGACTCAAAAGCGTTCGTCGACAATGAATAAGACCGTTGCAACAAGGTGCAGTGCCCTTTCAGCAACAAATAGAAACAGCTCGAAATAACCCCGAAAAATCTGCAGTCTTTTTCGGGTCATATCACTAGAATGAAGGCCTCGGCACACATCACGGGACGATCATGCCTTCACGCTCCGCCCTGTTTTCGCAGCGCTCGTTGATCCTCGCCCTGCTGATGTTGCTGGCCTGTGGCTTTCTGGCCACATCGTTGCTCAGCTACTGGGCTTCCCGCAGCGCGATCCGCGACGCCATCGTCAATACCGAGCTGCCGCTGACCTCCGACACGGTCTATTCCGAAATCCAGAAAGACCTTATTCGCCCCGTGTTGATCGCCTCGATGATGGCCCAGGACACCTTCCTGCGCGATTGGGTGCTTGCCGGTGAACAGGACCCTCGGCGTATCACGCACTTCCTTGGCGAAGTCATGGGCCAGCAGGACACCTTCACCTCATTCTTCGTCTCCGATCGCACCCTCACCTACTATCAGGCCCGGGGTGTGCTCAAGCATGTCGAACCAGGCACCTGGCGTGATGCCTGGTATTTCCGCGTGCGTGACCTCAAGGCCCCTTACGAAATCAACGTCGACCTGGACATGGCCAACCATGACAGCCTCACGGTGTTCATCAATTACCGGGTGCTGGACTACCAGCAACGTTTCATCGGCGCGACCGGGGTCGGTTTGAGTGTGAAGGCCGTGGTCAACCTGATCGACACCTACCAGCAACGTTATCAGCGCTCGGTGTTCTTTACCGACGCCAAAGGCACGGTCTTGCTCACTGGCTCTGGCGGCGGCCCACATGGCCTCAGGGCCGGGCAACCGCTACAGGCCAACCCCGAACTGAGCGAGCTGCTGGCGCAGCACCCTGTCCCCGCACAGGGCAGCCACGAATACCGGGACAGCGCAGGCCATAGCCACTTCCTCAACGTGCGCCACCTCCCGGAACTGGACTGGTACCTGTTGGTGGACAAGCGCGAAACGGGCGCACTGGACCGCATTCGCCACTCGCTTTACCTGAACCTGGCGATCTGCACCATGATCACCCTGGTGGTACTGACGCTGCTGCATGCCATGCTCAGGCGTCACCAGGCCAGCATCGAGGCCGTGGCCACCCTCGACAGCCTCACCGGGCTGCCCAACCGGCGCAGCTTCGACCTGCTGGCGGCACAAGCGCTGCAGGAAGCCCAGCGCGACGGCGCGCCGCTGGTGGCGTTGCTGATTGACCTCGACCACTTCAAAGCGCTCAACGACACCCACGGTCACCTGGCAGGCGACGAAGTGCTGCGCCAGTTCGCCAATGTGCTGCAAGGCAGCTTGCGCCAGTCGGATATACTGTGCCGCTGGGGCGGCGAGGAATTCATCGTGCTGCTGCGCGAGGCCGACGGCAGGCACGCTATCGACGTCGCCGAAAAGATCCGTCGGCGTACCGAGCAACTGACCTTCAGCTATGACGAACGGCCGCTGCGCCTGACCACCAGCATTGGCCTGAGTGCGCTGCAGCCGGGTGACAGCCTGCACGCCCTGCTGACGCGCGCCGACCGTGCGCTGTACCGAGCCAAGCAGGCCGGCCGTAACCGTACTTGCAGTGAAACACCCGGAACCGACCATGAATGACAGCCAGCACTGCCCCGCCTGTGGCGCCCTCAACCAGTGCACCCTGGCCACCCCCCGCAGCGCCACCGAGGCTTGCTGGTGCTACACCGTGACCATCGACGCGGCGGTGCTGCAGGCGTTGCCTGCCGAACTGCGCAACCAGGCCTGCCTTTGCCCGCGCTGCGCCCAGGTGCTGGACCAGCTGGATGCGCCCGCAGGTGAAAAACGCTAGACTGCGTGCCCTGCGTCCTTCGGCCTGCTCCCGCCATGCGCCTCGACCGCTTCCTTGCCAACCTGCCCTGCTATAACCGCCAGCAAGTACGCCTGCTGCTGGTACAGCGGCGCGTGCGCGTGGACGGTGAAGCGGTAGCCGACCCCCGCCTTGAAGTGCGCGAATTCAGCCGTATCGAGGTAGACGACCAATTGCTGCAGGCGGGCCTTCCGGCGCGCTACCTGATGCTGCACAAGCCAACCGGCTGTGTCAGCGCCACCCACGACCCGCAGCACCGCACCGTACTGGACCTGCTGCCTGCAGGGCTGCGCGAAGGCTTGCACATTGCCGGCCGGCTGGACTTCAACACGACCGGGCTGATGATCCTGACCAACGATGGCCAATGGTCGCGGCGCCTGACCCAGCCAGAGACCAAGCTGCCCAAGCATTACCTGGTACAAACCGAGGACGAAATAGGCGAGCACTATGTCGCCCGTTTTCGCGAAGGGTTCTATTTTGCCTTCGAAAACCTGACCACCCTGCCCGCCCAACTGGACATCCTTGGCCCACGCACCGCCAGGCTGGCCATCGTCGAAGGGCGCTACCACCAGGTCAAGCGCATGTTCGGGCAGTTTGACAACAAGGTAGTGGGGTTGCATCGGGAAAGCATGGGGGCGATACGCCTGGACCCTGGGTTGGCAGCCGGGCAGTTCAGGGCGTTATCGGCCGAAGAAGTAGCCGCTGTCTAAGCCCAGCCAACAGCGCAGAGCGGTCATACGACCGCCCAGCGGCAAACGTCACATTTTCCCCCCAGCGCCACTTGCACGAAGCCTCACCCGCTGCTTGACTCCTAGCTTGTCAGTCCGCGCGTGACCAGCCAGTCACAACTGCGTACCCAGACACCTTTTTGCCGGCCACCCAAAGCCTCGATGCCTTGGGGCACGGCGAATTGCCCGTCAAAACAATACCGTCGACATCTGTACCAAGGATCGACACAGGGCCCGGTTTTCTCTTCAGGCAACTGCCTACCTGTCATAAAGAACGTGCACCCTAGGTGACGCGAATACCCTTTTTGCGCCAGGAGTCGATGACATGAGGCCAGAAATCGCTGTACTTGATATCCAAGGTCAGTATCGGGTTTACACGGAGTTCTATCGCGCGGATGCAGCCGAGAAAACGATCATCCTGATCAACGGTTCGCTGGCCACCACGGCCTCGTTCGCCCAGACGGTGCGCAATCTGCACCCGCAATTCAACGTTGTGCTGTACGACCAGCCGTACGCCGGCAAGTCCAAGCCGCACAACCGCCAGGAACGGCTGATCAGCAAGGAGACCGAGGCACATATCCTCCTTGAGCTGATCGAGCATTTCCAGGCCGACCACGTAATGTCGTTCTCATGGGGCGGTGCCTGCACCCTGCTGGCGCTGGCGCACCAGCCGCGGCAGGTGAAGAAGGCGGTGGTCAGTTCGTTCTCGCCGGTGATCAACGAGCCGATGCGCGACTACCTGGACCGCGGCTGCCAGTACCTGGCCGCCTGCGATCGCTACCAAGTGGGCAACCTGGTCAACGACACCATCGGCAAACACCTGCCGTCGTTGTTCAAGCGCTTCAACTACCGGCATGTCAGCAGCCTGGACAGCCACGAATATGCGCAGATGCACTTCCACATCAACCAGGTGCTGCATCATGACCTGGACCGGGCCCTGAAAGGTGCGCGCAATATCGACATTCCGGTACTGTTCATCAACGGCGACCGTGACGAGTACACCACTGCCGAGGACGCCCGCCAGTTCGGCAAACATGTCGGCAAGAGCCACTTCAGCGTGATCCGCGACGCTGGCCATTTCCTCGACATGGAGAACAAGGCGGCCTGCGAAGACACCCGCAGCGTCCTGCTCGGGTTTCTCAAGCCGAGCGTGCGGGAATCCCGGGCACGCAACCCGTATGCCTCTCAAGGGCAGCATGCATGGGCCATCTGAGCGCATCGGCGCCCCCAGCCATGACCCTGCGGGCAAGGGGCGCCGAAAGCTTTTTTAGCGTTGCTTTATAACTGGGGCTTCTATTTCGGACGGCGTTCTGGTAAAAAGTCGAGCTTAGATGCGGGTATAGTTTAGTGGCAAAACGAAAGCTTCCCAAGCTTTAGTTGAGGGTTCTTATAGGACAACACGTCCTAGTGAGTAAAGGATCCACCCCACGAGCTGTTGACGGAGCCACCCCAGGTGGCCTACCGTAGCCGCGCTAGCAGGTTGAAATAAGCGGGTATAGTTGAATGGTACAACTATAGCTTCCCAAGCTATCGGTGAGGGTTCGATTCCCTCTACCCGCTCCAACCCTTGATCTTGAGCATCTGGCTCCCTCTCACTTACTCCCTATTCCCCTTAACCAAGCGTTACATGGGTGCGGTCAGCTGTCCTCGAAAAAAACTAAGCCCCCTTCCCAAGTCTGCCTTGAACGCCAAGTGGATTGTCCTCCTCCGTTTACTCACCAGCCTTCAGTCGCCTGTCGCTACCGTCCCTTTACTCGCTGCCCCTCGCCGCTCCGCGAAGCCCTTAGCAAACCGATAGCCATGCCCGCCCACGCCGGCACAATGTTCATAGTTTTTTCGCACCCAGGCTTTCGTTAACCTTTCTGTCGGGTGGGCGTGACCCGCTTAGCCCAAAGACGTGCTGACGCGACTGGGCAATGGCTGCGGCATCAGTGGACGCCAGCCTGACTCTTGCGAGGTGAATTGCCCGGACGCAGACGAGGGAAAGCCTTCTTCTAGCGCGATACGCAGAAATCCTCATGGCTTCTGTGCAAACCGGCAGTACGCGTCGAAGTCGTCCAGTGGATAGATATGAAAGCTGGCGATCGTATTCTCGTACCTCACCAGTTCCAAGAGCCCGTTCCTGATCAGGATGTGAACCGGGGGTAAAGAAACCGCCTGGCCAAATACGTTGATGCCTTTCTGCTCCGTGGCGTCGAATTCTTTGAAGCGATATCGCTGGTTTTGGAACTGGCTGGCCTCGTCTTCCCCCATTCTCGTCGAACTCCGAATTGGGAATTTGATGCTTTCCAACGGCTTGTAGTACCCATCAATGGCATCCACGCTGTCTTTCAGCTCAACGTAGTCTTCATCTGTAAGACCAGAGGTCAGGTCAACATTGAGCGATATACCCAGAAACTCCGTGAGGCGCCTCGCCCACTGTAAATAGGTCATCAGGATCGTCAGTCGCTTGAAGCCTTCAGGCCGCAAATTGATCGACATGACGTAAAGTCGCTCACCATCGAGCTCAACTATGAGGGAGACCTTCCATCCGTTGAGCGCAGCTTCAGCAAATTGCGCGATTTTCGAGAACCAGGGCAGTTGGTTGACCGGGCGCGACTGCCAGCATTCAACGCTGATGTTGAAGTTCACATTGGAAACCGCGCCCCCATCGTCGACCTCGGCAACGAGTTTGAGCATCCCAGCCATGGATTCGCCCTTAAGGCAGAACGACTTGGAGCCCCACACGATTTCTCCAGGCATGTCGTCCAACACCAGCGTTTCAAAGGTGTCCGGATCCGTCAGAATGATCTTCTGGATCACACGGGTAGGAGGGCGAAAAATCTGCATCTTTCCCCCCGCGCCCTTGGTCATGTCCACGATCGCGTCGAACAGTGGCGATCCCTGGATGGCGACGTTGGTCATGTCCAGCTCTAGGCTTTGGCCATGCTCAAACAGCGCGTTGAAACCTGTAGCAGCCACTGGGGCATCTTTTCCCCCTACCGTCATAGCAAGCTGCACGTTTTCCTTCGCATTCACTTGGAAGACGGTACCGTGGTGAGGATCGTACTTGGTGATGACATCGAAGCGAGGATCAGTCTGTGACAGGACTTGTGCAGTCGCTGTATGGGCATTCTGAATCGCAGCGGGCAAGAAGCTTTTTGGCAATCCCGTCAGGGTCATGGCCAAGAGATCGGGTGCGTCTTGAGCTGAGGGCTGGCGTTTGCCGAGCTCGGCCTTAGCAGTGGCTTCGGCTTGTTTCTTCCACGCTTTGAGCAACTCGACCGTGTAGGTGTTGAAGTCCCGGTCGATTTCATCTGCATGATTCGCGCAGAGCCAAATGCCATTTGAAAAGGCTTTCCTCTCGTTACTGGTCATGCCAGCGTCGAAGCGTGCACCGCCAGGCGAGGCGGCACATATGTGCGCCGCTTTACCGACATTGGTCACCCCCTCCTCATCCTGTGGGGCTGATGTGGCGACTCTGCAGCTCGGGTTCGAGCACCGATGTGCGACCCTATCTCGAAGCTTTTTGATGGTGCTCAATTTGAAGTCATCGCGCGCCATAGGATCTCGCCACCTCTAAAGTCAAAAAGGTTGGAACAGTTTACAGTTCTCTATGTTGGGGTACGCTGACCCTCGACGACGGCAGCAGCTATGCGCAGCCCGGAAAACTCAAATTCTCGGAAGTCAGCGTCGATGAAGATACCGGCTCCGTCACGCTGCGCGCGGAATTCCCAAATTCCTGGCCGCTTGCTCCCAGGCTTGTTCGTTCACGCACAGCTGAAAGAAGGCGTGCGCGATGCCGCCAAGCTTGTTCCACAACCCGCGATCATTTTCGACACCTGAGGTCATGCCAATACCTAGACCGTCAAACCAGATAACTCAGTGGAGCTGCGAGAGATCCAGCCCCTGCGTACGGTCGGCAATGCCTTCCTGGTAGGCGATGGCATGGAGCCTGATGTGCGTGTTGTCACTGAAGGCATTCAACAGGTGCGCAGCACCAGCAAGGTAAATGCGAGCGAGGTGTCCAGCGACATCTTGAGCATCTCTCTTACCGCTGCCACCTGAGGTCGTCTCCAAAGTCCCGTTTCTTCATTGACCGCCCCATCTTTGCATGGGTAGTCGCGCTCGTGATCATGCTCGCAGGCGATTTGGCAAAGCAATAGGCAGGTGGCAATTCCTATTGGCCACTAAAAACCGGTAGAAGTTACTTCTCTGCAAGATGCCCCTAGTTATTAGACAACGACATGGCCATCCGCTATCTTGGCGCGATAGGCGGTGGTCGCCGTACACTATTAATCGAGCTCAACAGCAAGGAAAAGCTCTCAAATGAGAATTTGCTATATATGGGTTGAAAACTTTAAAAATCTGAATGATTTTGGAATTAATCTGCGCAATGATTTTAAATTCCGCTACGATAGCGAGACCCATAAACTGAGCAGATGTAAACAAGCCGAACTCCCTCCTGAACTGCTGGGAGACAATATATTAGACGCAACTGCAATTTTGGGAATAAACGGAGCAGGCAAAACCAACGCCTTGGAGCTTACTTGTTTAAGCTTAAAGTCGAGCGAGAGAATTAAAACCCCCTCAATAATAGTATATGAGTCTCGTGGAAAACTGTGCTACATAAACAATACTAACAATGAAATAAATACAGATTTTCCAGCCCAACGACGAGATGACCACAAGGATCTCAAAGACCTCACTGTAATTTACTTTTCAAACGTCTTTGATGAAAACCAATTAGACCTAGGAAAGTACGTACAAGACATATCCACAAACCTTAAGCACAATCGCAAAAAAACATATTTGAAAAAAAAGAACCAGGTTCAGACATTGCAACCCAAATTAGATTCATACGCTCAAGTCAGTTTCCAAAAATTAAAATCGACACCCCGAGAACTTTCGAACTTAGAATTGACAGATCAGTTCGCGCAACAAACAACGATCGCATCCACAACACAAATGGGTTGATAAGCAAAATTTCCACCCTTCAAAATATGTTGCGGAAACGCACATGGGTAACCGAAGCTCAGCTTGCCGCAATAGCAATTCAAGGCTTGGTCTTATATCAAGTATTAGCAGAGCATAGAGAGAATAAAAGCCTCACTCAACAAATTGATTCAGCGCTATACAACCCTGGCCATGAAGATCTCACAATGAGAGAAGCGCTCCAAGTGGCCCGCGACTACTTCATTAGTAACAAAAACCTTACCCTAGGTGGGTATGATGGCGACATATCTAGACTCATAGACATCGTCATTGCTCTGGAGTTCCACTTAGGCTCAATGAACATAAGAATTGACGACTCCATTAAAAGTAGCAGATACACATTTACACTGGACTTCAACAACAACCAACAATCACCCTACTTAGAGCTATCCGAGATCATTGGAATAATCAAGTCCGGCTCAATGAACTGGACAGGGGTGAGCTCAGGTCAAAAAGCATACCTGAACATGTTCAGTGCGATCTGGAGCACCCTCAGTAAAGTTGGTAAAGCAAAAAATAATAGCGGCACTCTGCTGTGCATTGATGAAGCGGATCTTTATTTACATCCAAAATGGCAAGTCGAATTCATGGAACGGCTGATAACATGCTTGCCAGAGCTTTCAGAACAAAAGATTCAGATAATAATAACCACCCACTCTCCGATCTTGGTCAGCGACTTGCCTAGCCAATGCTTAGTTACGCTACCTTCGCCACTTTCTCAGAATGGCCCTGAGCTGCGTACTGATGCATTGAAAACTTTTGGCGCCAATTTGTTTGACATCTACGCTTACACATTTGGTCTCAACGGGCAAAGGTCAGGCAACATATCGTCCAAATACATCTCAAAAATTCTTTCAACCCTTGATAGCGACGACATAACACCACAAGAACTTGTAAAACTCCAGCAAGCGGCCTCAATTATTGATGATGAGCTCATAACTTCCCATCTAATAAAGCGAATTTATAGCCAATGATCAACATCCTTAAGCACTTGGAGCTCATAACCAATGACGTAGAGCTCCTACTAAACGAAACTGCAGATGAACTTTGGAATGATTTGAATCCAAAAAATGCTGATGGCTCATATTCTGATAAATCTCTCATCGCTAGGACTCAGAGTTTTCGCCTTGAGCTTTTGAAAACCGAATATATAGCTGTGGTTGGAGCAGATGTTGCTGCACGCCACCTCGCTTATATCGACCACATTTCAGATGCCGAAGTTTTAAAATGGATCATTACTGCAAAACCCATTGAGCTCGACGATATTATTTCTGACGCGAAGGCCATACTGCATCCTACCGACTTATTCACCATTGTTGACAAAAAAATCCATCCTTCATCGTTCAGCCCAAGTCTTCTTTCTCGCGTATTCACATATACGAACTATAGAAGCAGCGACCACTGCATAAATCGATACAAAAAGCTTGGATTTGATGGATCCACATGCCCGTACTGTAATGAGGGAACGCTGAGGATAGTGCCAATCG
Source organism: Pseudomonas ceruminis (assembly GCF_021602025.1). Taxonomy (GTDB): domain Bacteria; phylum Pseudomonadota; class Gammaproteobacteria; order Pseudomonadales; family Pseudomonadaceae; genus Aquipseudomonas; species Aquipseudomonas ceruminis. Next base: position 6,681 of record NZ_BQHW01000022.1, on the reverse strand, counting down.
TCGATGAAGCGAAAGTCGACCAAAAAATGTTATTCGATATCGATCACTTTTACTCAAAAAAAAGACATCCTTATCTAGCATTATCGTTCTACAATCACATTCCTTCATGTAAGCAATGCAACCAGTCATTCAAAGCAAACACAGAATTCTCGCTAACTACGCACATACACCCATATGATCGCTGCTTCGACACTCTTTACAACTTCCAATTGAACCATGGGGTATTAGTGAGCGAGCCCCCCAGCCTAGTTGGGATCCGAAAAAAATCCGTCTTTGAAGACAGCTTACTCCATGATCTAAAAATAGAAGCGCGGTATAAAGGAAATCTTGAGCCAGCAAGGATTGGTGATTTGATTTCCATTCTTTCGAAATACTCGCATCTTCTCAGATACGGCATTGAGAGCGAAGGTGAGCGCGCCCGACTTAAAGAGCGCCTGGAGGACTTCGGTATAATTTCAAATCAGAAACGCATATTGAAGCGTAGCTACAGCAAGTTACAAAGAGACACAATCGCCATGTTTGACCCATTGAATACGTTGGGGCTACTGTAAGCGAGCACCTTCACAGGCCGCTTGGATCAAAGCGACGACGACAGCCCTCATGCCGGCTCTTCTGAAGGCCGGCAGACGTCAAGGAATTATGCTTTAAAATATCCGAGGGAGGATGACCAGAAAAGAAGTTCTAGCAAACAAATGAAGCCCAGCGTTGGCGATCATGGCCCCCTGCCCGTACGTTTTATTACGATACCCAGCTTTCCACGGTATCCGAGCCATATTGAGCTTTCCACTCCTTCAAAAGCTTGTGGTTCCCGCCCTTGGTCTCGATGAGCTCACCGTTGTGCGGATTTTTATACTGCTTCGTCTGACGCGCACGGCGTGGAGCCTTCTCGGAAGCCGAAGGAGCAGCGGCACGACGACCCGCCTGCGGATCCAGGATATTGATTACATCGCGCAGACTGAAGCCGTAGGTGGCCAACAAGTCCCTGAGTTTGTTTTCAAACTCGATTTCTCGTTGCAGCTCTCCCGAACCTTTGAGCGCTTCGAGTTCAGCGAGTTGGGCTGCGAGCTGCTGCTCCAGTTGACGGTATTGGGCAAGGCGAGACATGTGTGTTCCTCAGCGTGGTCGAATGCGAATACTCTACCCGAATCGGTGGTCGCCCTGAAGTTTAACTGTGGGCTGAAATGTGTTGGCCCCGGCACTAAGCCGGGGTGCACGTGATACTAACCGGCTTGATTGATTTCTTCACAGCTGGCGAACAAACGCTTGGCATACGCAATGCCTCGTACACGCACCCACTCATGGTTCACTAGGACGATCCAGCACACCAAGATGATCAGCTCTACCCCAGTGGCCGCGAGCAGCAGAGGGTGCTGGGCAAGCGCTGCAAGACTGAGATCCTTCAAGGGCATATCCAACGTGTGATAGAGGCCAATCAGACACAGCGTGAGACATACGAGGGTCAGCGCGATTCCGAAGGGCTTGCACGCGGTGAGATTGCGCGCGAAGCCGTAGTCGACATTTTCGTTGAAGATCATGGCGTATTTCTTCGTGTCCCGCGTCTGCTCACGAAGGAATGCGGTGGCAGATCGATACATGTCATCGGCGGCTTTCGGATCTGCCCTTTCCTGCTCCGCCGTGATGATGACGAAGTCCCGAACCAGAACTGCCAAACGCTTCATGTAGCGCATTTTCGTAGGGCCTTCGACGGTGTCATCAGCGTGCCTGAGGACGATGGTCGTGGGTGCACCACCCCAGGTTTTGTACAGCTTTTCCTGAAGTTTGTTTCCCTTGCTGGACATTTGACTGGCCGCAAATGCGATCACCCCAAATGCTACCAAGAAGGATGAAAGTACCCCACCCCACGAACGAGCTGCTTCAAAAAAAGCCATCACATAGATGACAATCGGCAGTACTAGCAGTAGGGCAGGCTTGACCCGAGCTCCGTACTTGTAAGGATCAAAAACTTTGCTGAAGTCCATACCGATTCCTCAGAGGGTGTATTCCGTTTCAACTTCAAGCGAGCCAATGTAGCCTGGGAACTTGCTTTGAGTTTCATCGCTAAGAAAATCACGTACGTAATTTTAATTCGTCACATAGAAATGAACATACCCGTCCGCACAATCCATGGTGATGTGACCTGCTCGATTCTGCGTGATCGTTTTGTAGCCGGTGTAGTAATGCATGTGCCGGCTAGGCGCCTCGCCAATTACGATGATTTGGGGATCAAGCTTCTCCAGCCACGAATCCGGAATCTTTCCTGATTTACGCCCATGGTGGGACGCGAATACGACAGTGGTTTTCTCAAGTTCGATGTCGTCAAAGATGCTCTCCATGAACTCCGTTTCCAGGTCTCCAAGCCACATGAAGCTGGCACCTCCCTTGAGCGCATACCGCAGCACACAGGAGACGTTGTTAGGGCTTTCGCCTGCGTCGCACTTGCGCAACGCAGCCACGTAGTTTGGGTTGTCAACATTAGGCCAAAGGACTTGGACGCCAGCTCCTGGACGGGTGTCGTCGCTCGCGTTCAACCAGCGACGACGGACGCCCTTCTCAAGATAGAAGGCTTTATCCCCATCACGCAGAGATTGGTAGTGCAAAAACGAGTCGGTCAAATTCGATTTTTGGGCATCGTTTTTCACACAATAGAAATTCTGGATCGGAAGTGCTTTGTCCAGTAATTCGATCCCCCGGAAATGATCTTCGTCGGGGTGCGTGCAGATGAACCGACTCATGCTCTTGGTGCGAGAGACCTGCTTCAGCTCAGCGATGATCTCGTCTGCGTTATCCGCTTTTAGATTACAGTCAATCATGGTGAAACTGTCGGTGCCATGGACTATATAGAACATGTCACCTGTACCCACTGAAAGACTTTTTATAACCGGCATACCCCCCCCTTATGTAAATGATTCATCAACTCTCAAGCCAGGACGGCGCCCACGGCCAACCGCCCAGCAAAAAAATCATGCAAGAAACATCAAAGACGAAGCGCTTGTTTCGCCCCGAAATGACGGAGAGTTAAAACCGATATTGTTTATTTTTAGCTGACGTAGATTCCTAAATCTTTATCCGAAACAATCAGCATCACAGCTGGAAGACCTTCCACCTGCATTCTGCTGATGAGAGTGGCGAACAAAACCCGGTCGTCTGTGCTTGGTTGAACGGAGCAACCATTGGGATGTGAATGCCAGTCTCCCACGTAATCGACAATCCCGGCAGTCAGGCCATGCACTTTCTTAAGGGCTTCCAATTGGCCCTCCTTACCTCGGATGAAGTGAGTCGGGCTCGACTCGCTGTCTGGGGGCGGGGGCAGGGTATCTACCAGAATAATGGTCTTCGTCTTGAGATCGGTGATGCCGAGCAGCGACCCTCCGGTTTCGTTAGGTAAGGCGGCAAGCCTCTGGGCCTTGATCTTGTCAGTGATCCCGCTGTCATACTTGACCGTCCACTCCCCCACTGTTGCTTGGTTAACGGGGTGCACCTGAACTTGGTGGGAGTCAACGCTGCCTGATTCCTCATCCATCGTGCAGATCAGGATCTGGGCCTCAGCCTGGGTAACCGCTTTGCGCAAGCGACGCGAGATCAGACCTGCATGGACATGAATATTTTCGTTAGACATACGGAACGAGACATCCCGGCATCCGCCGCCCACCCATCTATCACCCAAGTGGTTCAGGAGATGGGATTCGCCCCAGGTGCTGTTGAGAACAGCGCGGAAGTACTGCCCCTCCAGCGCATCAATGCGCTGCGTGCGTGCCGAGTCTTCAAGCAGAATGACGTTCGACAACCCGGACGGCGAGAGAAAGACGCTAGTGATGCGTGCCCTGTGGTTTCTCAATGCCAAATCACGAGGCGCAGCCAATGTCGTCGTTGCGTCGACCAACAGGTCAGCGTGCTCGATAGCCTCATGGATGCGCTGATCATCGGCCAATATGTCCGTTGAGATAGCCGTAGGCATCGGCTCAGCAGGATAGATCTGTCCCATCATTTCTCTAAGCACATTCGCTTTGCGGAAGCCAACGAAGTTATCCCCTGCTATATGCCTGACCACGTTGTGGGGTAACAGCAGATCCGGATCTACATACGTCCAGGCACCCCAGGCCAAACGAGTCCAGATGTCTGCAAGCATGCCCCCAAGCGCTCCCGTCCCGGCGAGTACGCCCTTGAAGGCAGCGGTGGCAGGATCCACTGCGGATAAGTCACGAGCAAACTCCGCGTTCAGTGAGGCTCGAACCTCCACGGGAAGAATGCCAAGGCCTTTCCAAAGCTCCCCCGTGTATCCTCCAAGCTGCACTGCTGGATAGTAAATTCCCTGGGGCGTCGGCGGAGCGAGCATCTCGAAGGAAGCCGCGAGGTCAAACAGATTGATCTCCAGCATGTAGCCTTTGACATCCATCCGCTCGACCTCACCGTTGCGAAGCCTGGGTACCCAAACCAGGATCAGCATTCCTTGCTTGTCGGCTTGAGATGCTTTGCTTAACCCCTGAGAGCCCGCCTCTCGCACAGAATCCGCCAGCTGCCTGCAGAGTTCGCTGCCCCACTCCACTAGCTGGTTATGTAGTTCACCCAGGTTGGTCGGGAACATGACCACCGAGCTCGGCTCTACGGGCGGCACCATGATATTGATCAGCTTGTAGCTGGATCGCTTTTTTGAGGCCTGGGGTTCCACAACCGCACGTAGCGTAATTTTGTCGCTATTGTCAGTCATCTCGATGCGCAGCTGACTCTCACCACTGGCCAACTTCGCGAGATCTAGCGCTGGCAAAATCAGCTGAAAAGGGCTGGTGTAAAACAACTGTTCCAGCGGCTGATCATCACGGTGCAGGCGCAGCTCCGATGACTGGCGCAGCCACCAGAACAAGCGCTCAAGAAACCGTTCTGCTGTCCAGACTCGCTCGACCCCACTCCAATCGACGTCGTACAGGCAGAGCACCTTAGGCATGCCAGGCGTTGAGCGATGGAGATGTGAAAGCCCTGGGAAGTCCTGCCGTAGCGCATGAACAGTCACTGGAACGCGAAGACGTGGATTGACTGCAATGGCCAAAGTTTCTACGCGATGGATGCCACCTGGATTGGCCCCAACGATGGTTCCGTCGCCCGCCTCGATCACGACGTACTCCGTCACACCGCCGGCTTCGCTTTCTTGGCGAAGCTCCAGGAGCTCGACGCCCGAAAACGTTTTACACGCTTTCACCAAGGCTCGGGTGCAAGCATGAATAGGCTCAGGCTGCTCTCCCTTTGGCTCACCCACCACATAGAGACTGGTCATTTTTTGGAGACACCCGCGCGAGGGGCTGCAGCAGCCGCAGCCGAAGTCGCAGCTGCGGTAACCGCTACCGCAGCTTTGATCACCGTACCGTCAGAGGCCGACTCCAATTCCAGCACGCCTTTGGAGCCGTTCTCTTCCGTACAGGCGAACCACCCATCCACTGGGCGCAGAATCGACCTGTATTCACGCTTGGCGCGGATGCAAGGTGGATCGTTGAAGTCGTCAACGATCTTCTTGCTGCTGGAGACAATTGTCGCTCCCTGCTTTGCCTGGCCCAGAGCATTGCGCGCAGCCTCGGACACCCTGGCGTCTTCGCCTTTGCCCGACCAACTGTCCCAGGACAGGGTGTGCCACGAGCAGTGATGAGGCGCGAGGAGCAAGTCGTAAGCGAGCGTTTCTGGGTCATCCTCGAAGCGTTTCCACATACGCTCCCAGACCAGAACCTCGGCATCACCACCGACGAAGAACCGGGTACGCTTGCTGCTGAACTGAGACGGCGAGATCTGCATATTCATGACGATGCTCGACTCGTTCTTGGTCAGCTCTTCCTCCAGCGCCGCGTCATCTTCATGAGGTGCAGGAGCCAGGAGTTGGGCCCTGAAGACAGACGATGATGCCCCATCGATATCGCTGAACCATTCGCCTGACTTGACCAAGATCGAGCGCAAGTCATCAGTTTTGCCGTCGACATCCTCACCCATAATCTTGATGCGGTTGCCACTCGCTGCCCAGCGGTGATCACGCCAATGCTGGACACGCCGACGCGCCTCTTTGTTGAAAGCGCTCGCGTCATCGCAAAGCGTGTGGTTCTTTGACCGCCGGCGGAAAACCAGAGGCGATGACCAGAGCTCTCGGATAATGATGCGCTTTTCCCAGCGATCTTTTTTGTCATCCGGGTAGTGGTCGGGGTGACCTAGCCAGAAATGCTTGCTCAGCCCACCGCAGTGATCTTTATCGGGGTGGCTCAGCATGAATGCGTCAACGTAAGGACGATCCTTGTCGTCACGCAACAGCCGTTCACGCAGCGCCCGACCCACATCGGGGGTGTCATCATTGGGGTCATCAGCTTTCGACCGAATATGGCAATCGATCAAGATGGTTGTGACGTTGAAATCTGCCAAGCGCACGAGGGTCATATCCCCGTTACCGACTTGGAAGAAAGTAAATTTAGCGGCCACTCGAACCCCCACGCACTATGTATAGAAAAACACTCGGGCAACAACCGAGCATCATCTTCCATTCACTGAAAAACGTTTATGTTTATGCGTCATCGCGCTAAAAAACCTAAGGAATCTCCGAACAAGCCTTCAGTTATGCGAGAATCCCCGCAACACCTGATCCGAGCCGCCCATGAGCCAGATGAGCTTTTCCGACTTTGAGTACGCCGGCAAGCGCAAGCAAACCCGCCGAGAGCG
>NZ_BQHW01000021.1 GCF_021602025.1 Pseudomonas ceruminis | reverse complement strand
GTCCTTGGCGGTGGGGACACTCAAGTTAACAGCATTTGAAATGGCGTGGGCAGCGGCGCATCGCGGCGCCGCTCAGCCCCAGGCAGCATCGGCAGTCATCAAGACCGCTGTTCGCGCGTCCCCAGCACATCGCGGATGTTATCGACCACGTTGCTGTCCTTGATCACATCGCTCAGCCAGCCTTCCAGCGGCATGTTGCCCCACTTGATGGCGCGTTCGATCAGGTAGGGTACCGGGCTTTGCGGCTCGCTCTGCTTGAAGAACTGGGCAATGCCCGCGAGCATGGTGAAGGCTTCGTCACGGGTCAGTGGCGTGGTGCGCATCGCTGCGGGGGCCGCAGCCTGGACGGGGCTGTTCATCGCTTCTCCTGGCTCGGTGGGCGCAGCGCTGGGGGTTGCAACAGGTTCTGACGGCGCAGCGGCTGCAGGGTGCAGCTCGATACCGCGGTCCTTGAGCAGTTTCTCTGCCAGCTGGCTGGCGCGCGACAGCATGTCGGCGAGGCTGGCGAAGCTGGGCGCTTCGGCGCCGAACAGGCGGTCGGTGGTCGCTTGCAGGCGCTGGCAGGCCTGCAGGCTGGCGGTAATCTGCAAGGCTTTGCTGCGCAGGTAATCGCTATCGCTGAGTACCACCGAACGCTGGAAGATCTCGGCGTTGATCTTGCCTTCATTGAGCGCGGTCTGCATCGCCTTGGGGTTTTGCAACGCGAGGTTTTCTACATGGCGTGATTCGTCGTAACGCAGCACGCCGAAATTCTGCCCTTGGGTAATGGGCAAGCCACCGGTAATGTCGGTGAGCGTGGTCTTGAGCCAGGACAACCGTGCGGCACGCTCATCCAGGCCATCTTCGAGCGACGGGTAGGCGGTGCTCCAGAAGGTTTCCAGGATCCGTTCGGTCAGGGTGAGGCCGAAGGTGATGCCTTCGAAATGGTCACGCTGGGCCAGGCCTTCGTTGAGCCAGGCGACCAGCATCAGGTCCTTGCTCTGCTGTGCAAGCCCCTGGGCCGAGAGGTTGATGACTTTTTCCCAGTCGGCAGTCTTCAAGTCGGTTTGCCAGTCGCCCTGGGTCAGGTAGTCAGGGTCTGCCCGGCGCGCCTCCTTGATCTGGTCGAACAAGGCAGAGAAGCTCAAGTCTTCGCCGCTGCCACCGTCGATCGGCGCGGCCAGCTCGGCCAGCGAAAGGTCGTTGAGGAATTCAGGCATAAAGCACTCTGATCAGGGGGGAAGCAACGTGCCGGAAGCCCCGGCACGCCGCAGGATATGGGCCGCATGTGCGGCCCATGCCAAGCCAGTGCTTAGGCGAACACTTTGTTCGCGGTGCGGTCCCAGCCACCGACGATGTTGCCACCAGCCTGGCCGTCGGTACGGTTCTGCTGGGTGTAGGTGGTCTTGATACGGGCAAAGTTGAAGCTGATTTCTTCGATCGGCAGGTCGCTGACCGCCTTGTCTTCACCGCCCTGGTTGCCACCGGCCACGAACTTGACCGACGACACCACCACTTCTTCCATGTCGATGGTCAGGTAGGTGACCTTGTCACCACCGGCACGGTTGACGTTCAGCTTCAGCTTGGCGATGTGCTTGCCGGTGCAGCAGTGTTCGAACAGTTTGGCCGAAGCCTTGTCGACTGCCTTGCGGATCTTGAAGTCGCTCAGCGCCACGCGCTCGGAGGACGCACCGCCCGAGGAGCTTGCAGTAGCCGAAGTGGCCTGAGTGGCGCCGTACTCGTAGCCCAGCACTTCGATCCAGTCCTTGTGTTTTTCATCCAGAACTTCGCCCGGGATGCCGTCGATTTGGATATACGCGTCAAATGCCATTGTGAAACTCTCCATTAACATCAATTAAAGGTCGCTCATGCGTCCCTTCGTGTTGACCTCTCTGACGGCGTCAGCAGAGGTAGCTTGCCGCCAGCCGGGCCTCCTCCTGTGAGGCCCGGCTGGCCGGTTCTTGCGGCGCGGCCTCAGTTGAGCCCACGCACTTCGATTTCTACCCGCCGGTTGGGCTCCAGGCACTTGATAAGCTGTGCCCGTGCTTGCTGCATGTCGCAATTGACCAGCGGCTTGCGGCTGCCTTCGCCTTGGGCGGTTACCAGCTCGGCAGGCACACCCTTGCCGACCAGGTAGGTGCGGATGGTTTGCGCCCGTTGCCGGGAAACCTGCAAATTGCCCTGCGCGTCACCCAGTTGGTCGGCATGGCCAGAAATGATGATCTTGCCGATGTTCGGTGTGTTCAGCAGCTTGTTGGCGATCGCGCTCAGCTGGCTCTGGCCTTCGCTTTTGAGGCTCTGGAAGTCGGCACGGGCGAAGGCGAACAGGGTGTCGGACTCCAGCGTGATGGTCTCGATCGAGCGCAGCGACTGGGTCAGCAGGCTGTTGATGTAGTTGCGCGAGCTGGACATCAAGAACGCATTGTCGAGAATGCGCGGCACGTCCGGTTCGCGAATCTGGTCGCTGTAGAACACGATCTGCCGGCTGGCGTACTGGTAGTCCTGGCTGGCGGTGTTGTCGCTGCCGGCGGCGACCATGTTCTTGCCGGTGTGACGGGCGATGGCGGGGTACCAGTAGTCTGGCAGGCGCGCCTTGAGGAACGCCGGGTCGGCCTTTTCCCGCTGCGCCGGCGACAGCATCACGTAGGTGTCCAGGGCTGCCTTGCCGAAATCGGCGATCGACTGGGCGCGGTTGTCGTGGGGCAGGGCCTCGGCCTCGACGCTGTCCACGCCGGTGACCGGTTGCAGCTCGCGGGTATTGCGTTGGTACACCTTGAGCGTGGTCAGCAGGTACAGCGTGCGGGTGAGGTTGTCCGCCGTGGGCTTGAGCATCACGTTCTGCAGGGTGGCGAAGTAGCGAGTGCGCAGCACCGGCTCGACCGCATGGCCCTGGTACAGACCCAGACGCATACCCAGTGGCACGGCCTGCTCGTGGTGTTGCTGGTAGTAGTGCGCAGCCCAGAAGCGCAGGCGGTCCAGGCTGTGCCAGGCGGCGTACTGCCCGGGGTTGGCCTGGTCATCGCGTTTGGCCTGGGCCAGCTCGCCGGCGATACTGCCGAGCGTGGCGCGGTTGTTGAAATAGGACCAGCCCCACAAGCTGCACAGCAGCAAGCCCGCCAGGCTGGCGGCCCCCACCCAGGCAGCCTTGCGCCGGCGCTCGCGGCGGTTGCTGGTGTACAGCGCCACCAGGTGCTGATCGGGGATGATCACCTTGCGGAACAGGCTGTTGATGAACAGCGGCGCCGGCTGGCTACCGACCTGGGCGGCACCCTCGCCATGGGCCAGGGCAAAGCGCTCGGCCACATGCTCACCGTGGCTGCCCCACTGGGCCTCGTCGGCTTCCAGCGCGGCGGTGAAGTAGAAACCACGCAGCAGCTCGGCATTCTGGTACGGGTTGGCGCGCAGCAGGCTGTCAACGAACCGTTGCAGGCGCGGTTTGAGCGCGGCCAGCTCCAGCGGGAAGCGGTAGGCCGCGTCGTTCTGCCGGGTGACCTGGATGTCCTGCTGCACCAGCTGTTGGCTCGCGACCTGCTGCCAGTAACCGGTCAGCTCGTCCATGGCCTTGCCAAAGCGCTGGCCCCAGTCGGCCTGCTCGAAGCCTTTGTGCGAGAAGGTCTTGCCCATTACCTCGCCACGTGCAGCGTCGTCCAGCTGGCGATAGAAGGGGGTGAAGCCCGGGATCAGGTCGGACTTGGTGAACACCAGGTAGATCGGCAGGCGCACTTCGAGCAACGCGCAGCTTTCCTGAATGCGCTCACGCAAGCGCTTGGCCACGCGCTCCTGATCGTCGGCCGAGCCGTGCAGGATGTCGGCGATGCTGACGCTGACGATCAAGCCATTGAGCGGGCGGCGCTGGCGATGCTGGCGCAACAGCTGCAGGAAACCGCGCCATTTGCCGGCTTCTTCAGGGCTGTTCATGTAGCGCCCGGCGGTGTCCAGCAGCACGGCTTCGGAGCTGAAGAACCAATCGCAGTTGCGTGTGCCACCCAGGCCTGCGACCCGTGCGCCTTCACGCTCGGCATAGGGGAAGTTCAGCCCCGATTGCAGGATCATGGTGCTCTTGCCAGCGGCGGGCTGGCCCACCACCAGGTACCAGGGCAGGGCGTAGAGGGCGTCTTTGGCTGGCGTGCCACGTGGCTTGTTGCTGTGCAGGCGCTCGATGCTCTGCAGCAGCCGCTCGCGCAGCAGGCTGACCTCCTCGCGGTCGGCCGGGGTGGCGTTGAGCACGGCCTGGTCGGCGTCATCACGCAGCAACGCCTCGAGGTTGTGGTGCTGGCCGGCGCCGCGGTACAGCAGCAGGACATAGCCCGCCGACAGCAGCAGGAACACACCGATGCCCGCCAGCAGGCTGTGCAGCGAGGCGAAGCCCAGGGCCCGGCCAATGGCCCAGACCACGAAAATCGCCAGGAAGAAGGCCAGCCCCAGCAGGTAGGGTTGGTAGCGCAGGCAGTAGTACTTGATCTTGTTCATACAGGCGTCGCATCCAGCGTATCGACGAACTGGTCGATGACGTGTTCAAGAGGTCGGTCGTAATCGTGTGCGCGGGCCGGTTGCGCCAAGGGGCTGAGCAGTTCCAGGTGCTGGCGGGCATCGGCAGTGCCGCTGAGCAGGCGATAGGCCGTATTGGCATGGCGCGATGGGAAGCACAGCAGCCGTGGGTGCATGAAGTCGTCTGCCAGCAGGCTGACCGCCGGCGCACCTTGGCGCCCGCTCATGCGCGTGAGCCAGGTCAGCCACAGGTCGGCGGTCGGGTTTTTCAGACCACGCTCGGCGGGTAGAGGCAACTCGATAGCGCCCTCGAAGTCGCTGTGCAGCGACGCGTGTGCAAGCTGCAAGCGTGCCAGCGCGGTAGCGCCGTCAAAGGTGGGCCAGGAACCGTGCAGCGCCCTGGCAACGTCGGCAAAGCTGAAATCGTGGAGAAACTTGGCGTGCACCCGGCGGAACAGGTCAAGGTCTTGGGCCTGTAAGGGGCGCAAGGCCTTGATGCGCTCGAACACGGCAGCGGGCTCGGTGCCTTGCACCGCCTGGTGCAGCAGCGGCTTGATCTGTGCGCTGAACAGCTCACCCAGGGTGAACGGGTTGAGCAGCGCCTCACCCTCCTGGCCCTTGAGCACCTGGAAGATGAAAAACGGGTAGCGCCGCTGGCTGGCATCGCGGGAGCTGAGCAGGCCGCCCAGCAACCGGTTGCCATTGCGCGCGCGGTAACTGAAGAAACACATCGGCAGCGCGTCGAACAACGCCTGCCAGTCCTCGCGGTGGCGCATCGCCGCCAGCGAGGCCTGCAGCCAGGCGTCGAACTCGCAGACTTCCTCCGCCGCGCCATGCAGGCTGACGAAGTCCGCGCTCGACGGGAGCTTGCCGAAGCAACCGATCATTGTGCGCCCCTGCCGGCGCCGTTCAGCGCGCTCAAGGCCTTGACGTCGCCCAGGTCGGTCAGCTTGACGCCGCCGAAGTTGCGCACCACCAGGCTGACGCGGCCATTGGCCGTGTTCCAGCTAAAGCGTTGCTGGATGCCGTCGAGGTCGTCCACCCGCGCGCTTTCGTTCATGCGCAGCAGCCCCCAGCGGCCCGGGAAGTCGAACACGTTGAGGCGTGCGCCGCTCAGTGTCACCACGTCCAGGCGTGCGCCCGGTGCGTTGCTGGTGCCCGGCCAGGCGAAGCGATTCCAGCTGCTGCGGCCGTTGCGGTAGTGCTGTTCCTGGCCGTCGAGGGTAAACACGATGTCGGTGAAGTTGGCCGACGGCTCGAGCATGATTTCGAAGCCGTTGTCGCGGTCCGACAGGCTGGCGATCACCTGGCCCACAGCGCTGGCCTTGTCGATGCTGTTGAGCATGCCAGGGTTGACCAGGGCCGGCGCCTTGCCGTTGCTCAGGCCCAGGCCTTCACCGCCGGAGAGGTTGCCGATTTCATTGCGCTTGAAGGTCGGCAGCAGACCGCTGTCGGGGTCGACGAAGCGCTGCAGGTCTTTGACCGACGCCTCGTTGCGGCTGCCGGTGGCGATCGGGTAGCGGTGCGCCATGACCTGCTCCCAGGGCTTGGCGATCTGCTGTGCCCAGGCCTTGGCAATCTGTTGGCCGGCCGGGTCGCGCAGGGTTTCCCAGGCGTACTGGATCGGCAGGCTGAACAGCCCCTGCAGCGAGCGCGACAGACCATCCTGGCTGGTGTCGACGCTGGTTTCCACGTAGTTGCGCACGGTGGTCACTTCGCTCGGCTGGCCTTCCAGGGTTTCGCTGATCAGCAGCTTGCTGCCTTTGCCGACGTCCTGCGAGCGCTGGATGTTGTTCATGCGCACCTTGAGCTTGCGCAGGGCGGCCAGGTAGCGGTCCATGATGGTGCTGTCGGCACCTTCGGCGTTGTTGGCGGCAAACACTCGCGCCACCGGTTCGAAGCGTTTGGCCAGGCTGCCGTCGTCGACCGCTGGCAGGCTCGGCGCCACGGCGTCCGGGACGGTGTCCTTGGCGTCGTCGAGCAGGCCGCTGACCTTGCTCCAGAAACCGTCCACGCGGGCATTGCCCGTAGGCGTGGCTTCCCGCTGTGTCGGCAGGTCCCACTGGGTGTTGTCATTGACCGCGGCCAGCAGGTTTTTCACCGGCGAGTTCTGTACGTCGCTGAGTAGCCCCAGGTGCTCGGTGGCCGAAGCCAGGTCGGCGAAGTGGCGCACGCCGACGCTGTTGACCATCTTGTACCAGGCCTGTGTGTAGTCACGCTTGTAGCGGGTCATGAACTCGCGCACGAAGTTGGCCTTCTGCACGATGGCATCGCCGCCTTCACCGTCGAGTACCCAATCGGTATCGTTGCGCAGGTTGGCCGACACCAGCTTGATCAGTTCAGGCTTGACGAAGGTGTCCCAGCCCTGGCGGGTGTAGATCGCCGGCACGCCCGCCGAGCTGTACAGCAGCGTGCGGCCTGGCATCGGCACCAGGTCGTTGAGGCTCAGGGCCGGGAACTGGCGGCTCGACTCCAGCTGCAGGCGCAGGTATTCACGGTCGACCAGCGAGCTGGAAATCATGAATGCTTTGAGGTTCTGCCGGGTTTCGTCAATCAATTGTGCGTTGCGTGGCAGCGACGGGGCCTGGCCCTGTTCGAGCAGTTGCACGTACAGCGGTGCGTTCTCGCTGATAACCCCTTCGTCTGCAGGTGTACCTTCGGAAGCGGCAGCGGCCCAGGCCTGTGGCAGGCTGGCGGCAACGAAGGCGGCGTCCGCGTGGGCCTGCGGCTCAGTCAGCAGCAGGTACAGCTTGAGGGTGTTGTAGGCCTCGATGATCGACGCGACCTGTTGCTCATCCAGGCGCCCAAGCATCTCTTCGGAGAGCGACAGGCCGCCGGTGGTTGCGGACAGCTCGGCAGCATCACTGGCGGTCGCCAGGTTGACCTTGGCGGCGTAGGCGCCGGCGCGGGACTTGTTCAGCGCGGCCTGGGCCTTGGCCGCCAGGCGTGGCGCCAGTGGCTTGCCATTGCGGCTCTTGGGTGCCGGGGTGAATTCCAGTTCCTGATTGATACCGCTGGCAAAGGTGTTGAAGGCACGCATCTGTACCTGCAGATTGCGGGCAATCGGCTCCAGTGCCTGGCTGCGCAGTTGCGCCAGGTAAGCAGCGCGGGCGACCTGGTGGATCGCTTCGCCATGGTACAGGCCGGCGCTCAGCTGCAGCGGCACCCCCTGCAGCCGGTGAGCTTCGACCGTCGCCATCTGCCCGCGCAGCACTTCCAGGCCTTTGCCGGCTGCCAGCAGTTGTTCGCGGTCAGCCGATTGCTCGATCTCGGCCAGTTGCCCACGCAGGCTGTCCAGCCACTGGCGGTTGTTGGCGAACGACAGCGCCTGCCAGCCGATGAACGCTACCCCGGCGGCAGCGGCCAGGCCCAGCAGCAGCGGGCTGAACGCGGCCTGGCGGCCCAGGCGCGACTGGTAAAGGATCAGGTCGCGGTCGGGGAAAATCACCTGGCGGAAGGTGTCGGTAATGAAGTAGCTGCGGTTGCCCGGCGCCTTGCCATTGGCCTGCGCGCCATCATCATAGGCCGCTTGCAGGGCAAAGCTGTCGGCGATCGCGTCTTCATAGACGTGGCCCAACTGCTGTTCGGTCTGCAGTGCACTGGTGAAGTACAGGCCGCGCAGCAGCAGCGGGGCGCTGCCGTGCTGGCTGCGCGTGAAGTGTTCGAGAAACTGCTCGAGCACGCCATTGAGTGCAGCGAAGTATTGCGGGAAGTTGACCAGGGTGCTGTCGGCATCGGCGCCCAGGCTGGCCATCTGCGCATCAACATGCTGACGAATGTGGCTCTGCAGGTTCGTCAGGCGCGCACTGATGACGCTGTGCAAACCGTTGTTGCGGATCTCCGACAGGCCAAAGGTCATGCCCAGTGGCTGCTGGCGCTGGTGCAGGTCGAGGCCTTCGAATGCCTGGTTGAAGCCTGGCAGTTGGTCGGTCTTGCTGAGCATCAGGTAGATCGGCGGGTTGGTACCCAGGCACTCGGCGTATTCCTCGACCCGCGTCACCAGTTGTGCAGCCAGGGCGTTACGCTCGTCGCTGTTGGCCGCCAGCAACTCGGGCAGGCTGACCACCAGTACCAGGCCGTTGATCGCTGCCTTGCCGCGTTGCTTGCGCAACATGCGCAAGAAGGCCGAGAACTCGCTGGCAGACTGGTCGTCGCGCAGGTAGCGGCCCGCCGTGTCGATCATCACCGCGTCGGGGCTGAAGTACCAGTCGCAGTGCTGGGTGCCGCTTTCGCTGTCGTTGGCCGTCGCAATGCTCGCCGACAGCCCCGAGTGGGTCAGCAGGGAGGTTTTGCCGGCGGCCGACATGCCGATCACCAGGTACCAGGGCAGGTCCGACAGCGCCGCCTTGCCACCACCGCCGGCGGAGCGGTCGGTGCGCAGCATGGCGATGGCGTGCTTGAGGCGCTCGCGCAACACTTGCTGGTCGCGGAACTCGCCCGTGGCGTTCCACGAGCGGTCGACCTCAAGCTGCAGCAGGTTTTCCAGGTTCTGTTCGGCGCGGATGCGTTGGTACTGGCGCAGCACGATCACCAGCAAGAAGCAGGCACTGATAATGGCCAACGCTTCAGGCACGTGGTGGCGCAGCCACGGCACCAGTGGGGCTACCAGCCAGCAAATCAACAAGCTCACCAGCCATAGCAGTGGCAGGAG
The DNA here is from genome assembly GCF_021602025.1 of Pseudomonas ceruminis. GTDB lineage: Bacteria > Pseudomonadota > Gammaproteobacteria > Pseudomonadales > Pseudomonadaceae > Aquipseudomonas > Aquipseudomonas ceruminis. The sequence continues at coordinate 108,435 of NZ_BQHW01000021.1, read as the reverse complement.
AATCCAGAAACTCTTCAACAGACGCAGTAATGTTTTCATGTCTTCCTGACTCGGCTACCTGAAATGGGCTCAGGCACTGAACAGCTGGCGGATTTGTTCGGAAAGGGCGGCGACGTCCTTGTCGAGCAACCAGTCGAGCGTCAGGTACACCGCAACGCAGACCAGCGCAATCAACACCAGGTACACCCACAGCGGCACCTCGTGGCGCAGCATCTGCGACACCTGGTCGGGCAGGGCCCAGTCGGGCGACAGGGCCTTGGGCGCCTTGCGGTAGCGCGCGATGTCCTGACCCAGGGAATTGGCCAGGTAACGCAGCTGGTCTTTCTGGCCGAGGCTGAACTTGCCTTCGAAGCCCAGGGCCAGGCACAGGTGGTACACCTCCAGCACATCGAGGTTCTGTTTCACGTCGGCGCGCAGGGCGTCGACCTTCTCGAAGAAGCCTTCACCGGCCAGGTGCACCCCGAAGTAGCGGAACTGCAGCGGCTGTAGTTCGAAGTGCCGGCGCAGCTCGCTATCGCCCGAGCGCAGCACGCTTTCGTCGAGGAACGCGCACAGCGCGTATTGGGTGTCCTTGACCTGCTCGACGCTGTAGTTGGCGGCACGGGCATCGCGCTCCAGGTTGGCGAAGAAGCGCTCTACGCTGCCTTCGAAGGCCTGCACCGAAGTGACCTGGCGGCCGCGGCGCACGATCAGCGCCATGCTGATGAAGTCCTGGACCAGGTCCTTGAGCTTTGGTTTGTCGTCGGCGGCCGCAACGGCGCCTTGCTGCAATACGGCTTCGGTCATTTGAGCACCGCCATCAGTTCAAGCTTGAGGTTGGTAAAGGCGCTGGGCGCGTAGAAGCAGATGGTCTGGGCGTTCATCATTCGCTCGTAGACATTGCCGTGTGGCTCGATGGCGAAGTACTGGTTGTCCAGGCGCACCGGAATGGCGTTGGGCAGCCGTGCGGCATGGTTGAGGGTGACCCCCGGCATGGCGCTGTTGACCACCACCTCGATGTCTTCCGGCGAGCCGACCTTGAACGCTCGCGGCACCAGTTCCAGCAGGCTGGCACCGGGCATGTCGGCGTGTACCGAGATATAGAAGTCGGCTTCGGCCAGGCGCGGGTCGCGCAGTTGCCCTTGCCAGTACGACGGTTTGGTCTGCGTGAGGTTGATGACGATGCACTGGTTGGGCACGACGTTGTCGAGCATCACCCGGATCATTTCGTCGAGCTTGACCAATGAGGCCGCCGGGTCGTGGTGGTCGTAATCGGGCACATCGCTCAGCTGGGTGTCCAGGGTAAAGGTCAGCAAGCCGCCGGCCAGGTCCGCCAGGAACAGGTACAGGCGCTCCGGGTGCAGGCGCGGGTGGGCCAGCAAGTGGGCCAGTTGTGGGTGGGCACGGTTGACGGTGTTCAACAGCCAGAACAGGGTCACGTCACTGGAGCCGAATTCGGCGATCTGGTCGGCGCGTTCTCGGCGCCGGCCCGACAGAGCCTTGCTCTTGGCCTGCAGGGCACCGAGCAGGCGCTTGCCGATGCCGGCCAAGGTATCGTGGCTGCCCAGGTGCAGGGTGGGATGAACGAAATGCGGGTCGAGGTTGAAACCGCCCATGCTGTTGCGCGTCAGCTTGGCCAACGGGCAATGGCTGTAGCCATCAAGGCTGTCGCCGTCCACCAGCAGCACCACGTTCAGCCGCAGGCTGGTGATTTCGTTTTCCAGCTCGCCTTCGTTGAGGTCGGGCAGGGTATCGAACTGTTTGCGAAAGCGCCGCGCAGCCTTGTGCTCCTGGCCATCCTCGACATAGTTGAGGCCGAAGGGCTCGGGCAGTTTGAGTGCGGCATAAACCTTCAGGTCGTTGGCCTTGAGCAGGTCCTTGAGGTCGCGTGCGGCCGGCAGCGGGTCGTGCTGCGGTGCGTCGTACAGGCTGCCGTCGGGGAACACCAGTTTCAGGCGCTTGAGCTGCAGCGAACCGTTGGCCAGGGCATCCTCGTCCACCTGCAACGCCTGCACGCCCCAATGGAACGGGGTGCCGCGCAGCGTCGCTTCGGCCAGCTGGTGCTGGTGGAACTCATCCTGGTATTGGAAGTGCTGGGGCAGCAGGAACATGCCTTCTGACCACATCACTCGGCTCTGCTTGCTCATTTGACGCTATCCACTAAAGAGTTGAATTTTGAATCCATGGCGTTTCGCGCCGACTGGCCGGCAGCGTCCGTGGCCTTGTCGATCACCGCGTCTTGCACCTTGTCGCTGATGGTCGGTGCGGCGTCCTTGGCCTGGGCGGCCGCCACTTGCTCGGCGGTGGGCGGCTTGTTCAGCACGTCCACGCCACGCACGGCGGTGATTGCCGTCTTGTCGACGAGAATGCGCAGGCCATCGGAGGAGAACCAGATGCCGTCCTTGCGCAGCGAGTTGGCGTCGAAGGCAACCTTCCAGCGGGCATCCTGGTCGTCGCGGAAGAAGGCAGCCATACCGACGTAACGGGCGCTTTTGGCCAGCGGCCACTGGTCGACCTGGCCGATGCCCGGCAGCAGGGTGAGCTCGCGGGCCTCCACCAGGGTGTTGCCCAGGGCTTTTTCCGGGGCATCCCAGAGGGTGTCGGCATCGCTGGCAGCAAAGCGTTCGAGGTCGGTGAGCTGGTAAACACGCAACACCACCGACAACGGTTTGCCCTCGGCATCGGGGTTGAGCTGGTTGCCGCCATCGGAGGTCAGGATGACCTTCTCGCTGTCGGCCAGCATGTCAGCGGCCCAGCTGTCGTCCATGCGCTTGCCGATGCGGTCGGTGACCCCGCAGCCGGCGAGTGCCAGCAGCAGGGCGACAGCGCTGAGGCGCTTGAGTGTGGTGTGGCTGCGTTGCATGACGGCTAAACCTCCAGGTACTGATTCAGGCCAGGCGATAGGCGAAATCGCCATCGCTGCCCAGCTCGATCGTCAGGCGTTCGATCGGTGCGTCCTGCGCCATGCGCTCGAGCACGTGCTGGGCCAGCTCGGGCATCAAGGTGCGCGACAGGATGTTGTCGATGTTGCGCGCGCCGCTGTCGACCTCGGTGCAACGCGCTGCAATGGCCTTGACCAGCGCATCGCCGTAGCTGAGTTCAGCCTGATGGTTACGGGCAAAACGCTTGGCGATGCGGTCGAGCTTGAGCGCGACGATGCGCTCGAGGATCTGGTCCTGTACCGGGTAGAACGGCACGATGCTCAGGCGGCCGAGGAAGGCCGGCTTGAACACTCGGTTGAGCTCATCGCGCAGGCCTTCGACGATAGCCTCCGGCGTGGGCAGCGTTTCAGCGTTCAGGCAGGTGTGCATGATGCGTTCGGTGCCGGTGTTGGAGGTAAGGATGATCACCGTGTTGCGGAAGTTGATCTCACGGCCTTCGCCGTCGTCCAGCACGCCCTTGTCGAACACCTGGAAGAACAGCTCGAGCACGTCGGGGTGGGCCTTTTCCACCTCGTCCAGCAACACCACGCTGTACGGCTTGCGGCGCACGGCCTCAGTCAGCACGCCGCCTTCGCCGTAACCGACGTAGCCGGGCGGCGAGCCCTTGAGGCTCGACACGGTGTGGGCTTCCTGATACTCGGACATGTTGATGGTGATCAGGTTGCGCTCGCCGCCGTACAAGGTGTCGGCCAGGGCCAGCGCGGTTTCGGTCTTGCCGACGCCGCTGGGGCCGAGCAGCAGGAACACGCCGATCGGTTTGTTCGGGTCTTCCATGCGGGCGCGGGAAATCTTGATGCGCTTGCCGATCTCGTGCAGGGCGTGGTCCTGGCCCAGCACCCGTTCGCCGAGCAGGGCTGGCAGGCGCTGCACGGTGTCGATCTCGTCACGCAGCATCTTGCCCAGGGGGATGCCGGTCCAGCCGCTGATCACTTGGGCGATGGCGCCGGCATCGACCAAGGCGTGCACCAGTGGCTGGTCGCCTTGCACAGTGCTGAGTTCGGCGCGCAGGGCGTTGAGTTGTTCGGCATCGGCCTGCTTGGCGCTGTCCAGGGCCTTGAGCTGCTCGACCAGTTCCAGCTCTTGCTGCCATTGGGCGGCCAGGCGCTGTTCCTGGGCCTGCTCGGCCTGCAGGGCGGCCTGCAGCTCGGCCAGGCGGCGAGCATGGTCGTGGCCTTTGCCGGCTTCGTGGTCGAGCACGGCGATTTCGGCCTGCAGGTTGTCGATGTGGCGGCGGCTGTCTTCCAATGCACCTGGCTGCGACGATTGCGCCAGGGCGATGCGCGCGCAGGCGGTGTCGAGCACGCTGACTGCCTTGTCCGGCAGCTGGCGGCCAGTGATGTAGCGGTTGGACAGGCGCACAGCCTGTACCAGCGCTTCGTCCATCACCGCCACCTTGTGGTGTTCGCGCATCTTGCCGAGCAGGCCGCGCAGCATGTAAATGGCCTTGTCTTCGTCAGGCTCTTCGACTTTGACCACCTGAAAGCGGCGGGCGAGGGCGGCGTCTTTCTCGAAGTACTTCTTGTACTCGGCCCAGGTGGTGGCGGCGATGGTGCGCAACTCGCCACGGGCCAGGGCTGGCTTGAGCAGGTTGGCGGCATCGTTCTGCCCGGCTTGGCCACCCGAGCCGATCAGGGTGTGGGCTTCGTCGATGAACAGGATGATCGGGTGCAGGCTGCGCTTGACCTCTTCGATCACCGCCTTCAGGCGGTTTTCGAACTCGCCTTTTACCCCGGCGCCGGCTTGCAGCAGGCCCAGGTCGAGGGTGTGCAGGGCCACGTCCTTGAGCACCGCCGGTACATCGCCCTGGGCGATGCGCAGGGCCAGGCCTTCGACCACAGCGGTTTTGCCGACCCCGGCTTCACCGGTCAGGATCGGGTTGTTCTGGCGGCGGCGGGTGAGGATATCGACCATCTGCCGCACTTCGAACTCGCGGCCGAGCACCGGGTCGATACGGCCGTCCCGGGCGCTTTGCGTGAGGTTGACGGTGTACTGGTCCAGGGCAGGGGTCTTGCCACCTACCTTGCCAGCGCCGGTCACCGGCGCAGCTGGGCTGGCCAAGGGGCTTGCCAGCTTCGATTCGGCGCTGCCTTCGACCAGTACCGCCAGGTTCAGGCGCAGGTCGTCGGCGTTGACCTTTTCCAGCTCCGGTGCAGAGGCGATTACCACACGGCGCAGTTCGGCGTCGTCGAGCAACGCTTGCAGCAGATGGGCGCTGCGCACCTGGCCGACACCGTACTCGATCGAGGCCAGCACCCAGGCCTGTTCGATCATGCGGGTGATGTGCGGCGACAGCGCTGGCGTGCGGGTGTTGCCCTTTTTGAAGGTGCCCAGGGCGGTGACCAGTTGCGCCTGCAGACGCTCGGCCACCACATCGTAGTGGCGCAGGATCACCGGCAGGTCGCTGTCGCTGTTGTCGAGCAGTTGCAGCAGCAGGTGCTCGACCTCGACGTCATAGTGGTGCTCCGACAGGCACAGGGCCGCCGCGCTTTCAGTGGCCGTGCGGCTGGTTTCGTTGAGCTTGGCGAACAGAGACTTCAGGTTCACAAGGCGACCCCATCGTAAGGAATGTGGAAGACGGCGCAACGCGAAGGCTCCGCGTCACGGCCAGGGCGTTTGAGCCAGCCCAGCCAGCCCAGCGCGACATTGCCGCTGCGGCCCAGCTGGGCGCGCGGCACGGCCTCGCGCTTGAGGCGAGGGGCAATTTCGAAGTCCAGCTCGGCACCTATATAGAAGCGCACCAGCTCAACCAGCTTGTTGTAGCACTCGGTGCCCGGTTGAAAACGCTGGTAATCGGCCAGGGCCAAGGGGCCCAGGTCGATGCGGATGCACGACTGGTAATCCCACACGCGGTTGCCGGCTACGGCGCTGTGGCCGAGCTGGGCGTTCTTGCGGCCAAGCTGAGTGCACTGCTCGGGCTGCAGCTTGAGCCAGCGGCCGGCGAACTGCTTGACCTGGATCGGCAAGCCGAAATAGAAGCCCAGCATGCGCTCCAGGTTGAGCGCGTTGCGCGGCTTCTGGCTGAGCAGCCCGGCAAAGTAGCTGAACAGTTCGCGGCGCAGCACAGGTTGCGGCTGCTCGAACTTCAATTGCTGCGCACGCGGGCCCAGCCCGACGAGGTTGAGCAGGTAGCCATCGAAACCCGAGGTGCCGTTGCGCTCGTGCTCGATGTGGAACTTGTACTTTTGCCAGGCTTCGTAGAACAGCGTGGTCATGCGGTGCGAGAAGATGTCCAGGAACGCATGGGCGGCATCGTCGCGGTACTGCACGTGGCGTTCCAGCAGCAGCTCGGTGTATGGCCGCGGCAGCACACCCGACGGCCCGACCAGGCCCATGAAGGTCACCTGCACTTCCGACAGCGGCAGGCCGGCCGTCGACACCTTGCCTTCACGTTCGAAGTGCAGTTCGCTGACTTCACTGGCCGGGAACGCCAACGACAACTGGCTGCGAAAACGCAGCGGGTCTTCGTGCGGCCGGGTTGCCAGGTCCATGCGCCCGGTGCGGCTGTAATGCAGGCGGAGCAAGCGCACCAATTGAAAGAATTCGAATCGGTGCGGCTCGGCTCTGGCTTGATCGATCAGACCAGGGGCTGATCGCCAGTACGGGCTGGCCATTGGACGACTCTCTTTTCTCGTTGGTGGGTGCGCAAGGTCAATTGGGTGAAGCTGTTCATCGAGCAGTACTGGCCGAAGAAGTGGTCCAGCACCATGCCGAACAGGAACACGCCGCTGCCGGTGAACTGGCTTTCGTCGAAGGTCAGGGTGATGCCCACGCCGCGTACGAAGTTCGGCCGCGGGTGGCCGATGCGTGCCACCACCGGTTCGCTGCTGATCGCCTTGATGCCGTTGATCTGTTTGCGGATGGCCGACACGTTGCGGTAGTTGTACAGCGACAGCAGTTCGAGCAGCACTTCGCGGCCCTGGCTGACCAGTGACAGGTGGTTGAGCGACAGGTGCGCAATCAGCCGCCAGATCAGGCCCTTGCCCAGCGGGACGCGCACCGTGGCGGTGGGTTTGCGCAGGCAGCGGATGTCCTTGATCACCGAGTTGGCCGGGATGTTGAAGTCGCCACGCTCGCCGCCGAACGGCAGCATCAGCGGTACATCGCGGTTGCTGCAGGTGAGGCTGATGCTGAGGGTGTCGCTGTTGCCGTCGATCAGCTCCAGGTCGCGGTCGACCACGCGGATGCTCATGGCGGTGGCATCGCCCTGGTTGCGCCGGCGGGCGATCCAGTAGCTGTTGTGCGGGTCTTGCTCGCCACGCGGTTCGAAAAACGGCTGGCAGGTGCCGACGTGGTCGATACCGCCCAGTTTGCGCACGCGGCGCACGCGGTCGATCGACACCACCTCGGCGGCGTTGTGCAGGCGAATGTCCGGGGTGACCGGGTACTCGTGCTGGGTATGGGTGAGCTTGATCGGCTCGGCCTGTTGGCGGAACAGGTTGATGATCGGCGTGCAGTTGAGCTTGAAGTTGTTGCGGCCGATGTTCTGGGTCAACCGCGACAGGCGCTCGCTGAGGTCGTAGTCGTTGAAATAGAAGTTGATCTCGACCTGCTCGATGGCCTTGCCCTGCAGGATGCGGGCAAACCCGCAAAGGTCGAAGAACATGAATTTGTCGGGGAACGTGAAGTACTCGTGCAGCAGGCGGTAGCCCAGGAACGAGCGCTCGGAATAGTCCACCAGGCCCTCGTCGCGGGCATAGCCCACGGCCTTCAAGGCATCGGCCGGCAGCGCGACTTCGCGGTTGCGGCCTTCATCCTGGAAGCTGAGCGTGGCTTTGGCCAGGTTGTTGAACAACAGCTCGTACAGTTGGTGCATGAGCGTCGCTTCGCCATCGAGGAAGAAGCGCAAACGATCAAGTTCCATCTGGCCGAACAGGGCATCACCGGTGGCTTGCAGGCGGATGCGCAGGCGCGCCACCAGGTCAGCACTGTGGCCATTGAACGCCGAACGCTCCATCTCACCGAACGACGCCTGTTGCACTGCGATCGGCCATAGCTCCACCGGGTAGCAGGTGCGGAACTTGCACACCACGCCTTCGACGGCATTGGCGTGCATCTCGGTATGCCGAGCCACGCAATAGGCTTCGGTAACTTTTTCGTGCTTGCCCAGGCTCAGCTCGGCGATCGACATCGACGGAGTAGGGCGCAGGTAGTGCGGATACAGCACCTCAAGGAACGACTCGACGATTTCGGGGAACTCGTCATCGAGCTTTTTATGCACGCGCGCCGACAGGAACGAAAACGCCTCGATCAGCCGCTCGGTATGCGGGTCTTCGCAGTTGTCACCCTCGATCAGCAGCCGCGAGGCGATTTTCGGGTACTGCGCAGCAAACTCCTGGCCGAGGAAGCGCAGGTGCGACAGTTCCTTTTCGTAGTAGGGCAGCAGTTCGTCGAGCATCAGTTGAGGTTCTGCACTTTGTATTCCTGGGTGTTGACCTGCAGCACGGCATCGAACGACACCTGGCGGCTGATGTCCTGCAGACGCAACACGGCGTCCACGCGGAAGGTCAACATGCGATGGCCGTTCTGCTGGGCCAACAGCTGCACGCGCACCCGGCGGAAACGCCGGTCACCCGTGCTGATCGCCCGCTCCAGCTGTTGCTGGATCAGGCGGCGGTCATGCGGGTCGAGCACGCTGCGGCTGATGAAGTCGGGCATGCCGTATTCAAGGATGGACCCACCCAGCTGGCTGAAGCCGTCGAGCTCTTCGGCGACCAGGGACTGGCGAGTGTTCACCAGCACCTCCAGGTCGCGGACGATGCTGGCCTTGTACTCGGCCAGCGAACAGGTGCGCTGCAAGGCGGGCTCGGCCGACTGGTATGGACGGTCGTCCAGCAGTCGGTCGAGCAGCGAGGGCAGCAAGCGGGCCTGATTACTCATGTGTCATCCTTGAACACGTAGGCCGGCTCAGCCGCGCGCGCCTTGTGGCAGTTCGGCTACCAGGCGCAGCGAGGCGGTCAGTTCGTCCAGCTGGTAGTGCGGGCGCAGGTAGGTCACGGCCTTGTACACGCCAGGCTTGCCCGGCACCTCGAACACCTCGGCGCGCGCTTCGCGCAGCGGGAACTTGGCCTTGGCTTCCTGGCTGGCGGTGTCGTCGAGCAGCACGTAGCTGGCCAGCCACTGGTTGAGGAAGCGCTCGACATCCATGCGTGAGGCGAAGCTGCCGATCTTGTCGCGCATGATCGCCTTCATGTAATGGGCGATGCGCGAGGTGGCGAAGATGTACTGCAGCTGCGCCGACAGGCGTGCGTTGGCATTGGCGATGTCGGTGTTGTACTGCTTTTGCTTCTGCGCCGACTGGGTGCCGAAGAACGCGGCGTAGTCGGTGCCCTTGCAATGCACCAGCGGGATAAAGCCAAGGTCCGACAGCTCTTTTTCGCGGCGGTCGGTGATGGCGATTTCGGTCGGGCACTTGAGGGCGATTTCGCCGTCGTCGGTCTTGAAGGTGTGGGTCGGCAGGCCTTCGACCAGGCCGCCACCCTCCACCCCGCGGATCGCCACGCACCAGCCGTAGCGGGCGAAGGCGTCGGTGACACGGGTGCCCAGGGCGTAGGCGGCGTTCATCCACAGGTACTTGTTGTGGTCACGGCCGTCGACGCTCTCGACGAAGTTGAATTCTTCCACCGGGGTGGTATCGGGGCCATACGGCAGGCGGCCGAGCACGTGCGGCAGGGTGAGGCCGACATAGCGCGAGTCTTCCGAGGCGCGGAACGACTTCCACTTGGCGTATTCGACGGTGTCGAAGATTTTCGCCAGGTCGCGCGGGCCGGACATGTCGGTGAACGAGTCCCACCCAAACAGCTCAGGCGAGGCGGCCGAAATGAACGGCGCGTGGGCCGCAGCGGCCACGTGCGAGATCTCTTCGAGTAGGTACATGTCTTCGGGGTTGCGGTTGAACTCGTAGTCACCGATCAGCATGCCGAACGGCGCGCCACCGAAGGTGCCGTACTCTTCTTCGTAGACCTTCTTGAACAGCGCGCTCTGGTCGAATTCGCTGGCGGCCTTGAGGTCGCGTACCAGGTCCTTCTTCGAAGCGTTGAGCAGGTGAATCTTCAGCGTGGTGCTGGTCTCGGTCTGGTCGACCTGGTACTTCAGGCCGCGCCAGGAGGCTTCCAGCTGCTGGAACTCACGGGCGTGCATGATCTCGTTCATCTGCTCGGAGAGCATCGAGTCGATCTCGGCGATGCGCGCGTCGAGCACGGCGATCAAGTCTTTGCTCGGGGTCATTTCGCCTTCGAGCACCTGGTTGACCAGCTCACCGATGAGGTCGCGGGTGCGGTTGCGCTCGGTGTCGGAGCGGGCCACACGGCTTTGCGAAATGATGCTGTCGAGCAGCGAGGCCTGCGGCGCGAAGCTTTCCACTTCGACCAGGTCAGCGTCCTGTTGTGGCAATGTTTGCTTGTCGGTCATCGTCTGGCTCCTGCTTACTCTTTGCCGTCGTTGGCGGGGGCGGCGGCTTCGCGACCGAATTCCTTGCCCAGGGTTTTCAGTTTTTCGGTGTTCTGCAGCACGTCCATCAGCAGCTCTTCGAGCTTGTCGTTGCCGCCCATCTTGTTGCGCAGGTCGGCCAGCTTGTTACGCACTTCCAGCAGCTTGCGCAGCGGCTCGACCTGCTTGACCACGTTTTGCGGCTCGAAGTCTTCCAGGGCGTTGAAGTTGAGCTCCACGCCCAGCTGGGTGCCGTTTTTGGCCAGGGTGTTGTCGACGCGGTAGGTCAGGCGCGGCTTGATGCCCTTGAGCACGCCGTTGAAGTTGTCGCGGTCGATGAACACGAATTTGCGGTCCTTGAGCTTGGGCAAAGGCTCCAGCGGGTTGCCGGAGAAGTCGCCCAGCACGCCGACGACAAAGGGCAGCTCTTTTTTCTCGAGCGCATCGCCGATGTCCACGTCGTAGGTGATATGGACCCGGGGCGCGCGAACGCGGTCGAGTTTGTGCTGGGTACTTTCCTTCTTCGCCATCGTGTTCTCCAGTGCGAGCAGTTCGCTGCGAATCATTGCACGGCCGGTTGCCCGGCCCTGCGCGTTACAGACCTTCGATCGTCGCCAGCAGGCGCTGACGGATTTCGTCGTTCATTTCCAGAATGTTGTCGCGGCCCACCAGCTCTTCGAAGCTGGTGTTACCGGCGATTTGCGTGCTGCTACGGATGACCGAATCGTCCGGAAGTTCCGAACGCACCGGCGAGCTGATGACGCAGAAGGGCAGGTCGCCCAGGCCCTTGAGGCGCTCGAAGCTCAAGCCGAAGCGCAGGCCTTCGAACAGCCGGCCGAGGCCCGGCGACTTGCTCAGGCAGTAGAACAGCACCAGGTAGTGCACCACGAAGCGGTACAGCTCGGCGCTGCTGCGGTTGGGGTCGTTGATGACCGTGCGAAAGCGCGCCAGCTCGAAGCCCTGGAAACCCACCACCCAGCGCACCGGGCTGGTGATGCGGATGACCTGGCCGCTCGGGACGAGGGCCTTGTCGTATTCCAGGGGGAACAGTTCGGGGGTGGTGCTGATGAGGTTGAGCGGCACTTCCAGCTCGCTGACCAGCTGGAACGGCGCGGCTGAGCCGATGCGCTCGTAGAGTTCGATAAGCGACTGGAAGTGACCCTGGGTTTCACGCCCACTACTGCGCTGGGCGCCCTGCAGGTATTCGCCAAACAGCGTCTGCGGACGAATCAGCGGCGCCATGGTAGCGAGGTAATCCGACGCCTGCGCTTTGAGCGCATCGGCAATCGCCCGCGTTTGGCTGCGCAGCCGGATCAGTGCTTCGACATCGAACGTCTGTGTCATCGGTACATCGTCCATGAGCCTTTTTGAATCGTCCTGATACGCCGGTGGCGTGGACTTGAATCTCGGTGCTGGCACATGAATATCGTGTTGCCAGTAATGCCGTGTAGGGCACCTCGCTAGGGAAAGAAGTTCCTGCGAGGGGCGCAATTTTTTCCCGGTTTGTGATGCAGCGCAATGATGCCTCAATGATATTGCGCGACCGTTTTGGGCGCGTAAAATAGGGGTTTGGCCCCATAGGTAAGGAGTTCAAGGCGAAGCAAACGGTCTCAAAAAAAGATCAGAAAATCTTTATCAAAAGGTGAAGCAGGTCGCATTTCTGGTGGTGTGAAATCCCACTCGCGGCGCTTTATTCCCGGCCATCCAATGATGGCAATGCGACGAAATACGGCGCATGCAGCGACTATCTCCGAGTGACCGCCTCCCTCAAAACCGTAAAGATCCGCGGTCCTTGTGGGAGCAGCTTCAGCCGCGAACACCGGCAAAGCCGGTGCCATCCACCGCGTCGCTTGCTTCGCGGCTGAAGCCGCTCCCACAGGGTAGTAAGACCCGCTTTGCGTTCAGCGGCAGGTGGTGGAATTGCTACCTACCGTCCACCTGAGCGCAAATGTTCTTGTTCCCGACGACTTTGCACGGCCAGTGGTCGTTGATGTAGGAATCGGGCGTGAAGCACATGCACTCATCGTTCACCCAGAACATTTGCCATCCGGAGCCGGAGATCCGTAGTTTGGGGCAAGACCAGTAGTCCTTGGCCAGCAGCGTGGCGCAGGTTACAGCCATGATTACAGGGGCAGCGCACATCATCGCCAGCGTCAGCTGATAGGAGCGCAACTGGAACGCATACAGCCATGATTTCACCGGCGGGTCGAACTTGCGGCCAGTCCAGACGCAGTACGCGCTTGTCACGACTATCACGGGAGTGACCGGGATCGCGGAGATCGCTAGAAAGGCCATGAGGGGCGTCTCAACGACTGGCGCATTCCGGTAAAGACGACCGTAGAGCGGAATGAGCGCCTCCCAGAGCGCGTTGAGCGCAATTGCGCCTACACCGAACATGCAAAGACCGAGGCCAATGGCTGTTAGCCTGAACAGGATGGGCGATCTGATGTGCAGTTCAGGATGGTTTTTCACGTGCTTGCAGCGTTCCTTGCTGAGTTTCATTTTGCTATGGCCAGGTGCCCGCTGGCATCGTTGCCAAGGCGCCAGATAGCCTGGACACTTCGCTTCTGGACCATGACCAGACACGGCAAGGAGCAGGCATGATCGACTTGAGAAGCCCGGATGCAACCCTCAGCGCTTACGCAGAGCGCTACGGCAACCTGCTCCCTGGATGGTCAGCTCAGTTGCAGCAGCGCATAGATTACACGTTGCAGCCCGATGCACCCGAATTGCCACGTATCAAGCCCGCCTGGCTCAGCGACAGACCTTGCACGTGTTAAGGCATAATTTTTTCCATCTACCATTTTGCAGGGCCATCCATTTTCTGTGTAACTATCAGGCACGAAACAGAAACCGGGGTGGCTTACCCAGTAGGTCTGCCAAGCCGAGCCAGATTTTCTCAATTGTGGGCACGTTGTATAGTCCAGGGCGTTGAGTGTCAGCGTGGTGGCAATGGCCGCGGACGGTGCAATTAGAACTAAAGCGTAAACCGACGTTTTCATCATTCCAGCCTCAAACTTTGCAAGCCCCGACTTGGCCGGCGGTGCAAATTTTTTGCCAGTGCAGATTGCGAATGCGCTCGCTATAACGCACGCAAGCATGACCGGCGGCGCCATGAGCAAACCAAAAGCCATATAGGGCACTTCAATGGCAGAGGCTTGGCGCCAGATCTGTCCGTAGATTGGCAGCACATGTGCAATTAGCCAATAGGCCGAAAATATGCCCACGGCAGAGCAGATCAGAAGCGTCAGCGTGGCGAGTAGTCTGAATTTCAGGAGGCAATACCTAGAGGGCTAACGATCATTGGAGCGTTCTCACTGCTTGCGCGGTCCGTGTGGGAGCGGGCTCGCCCCGCGAACACGGGCGTCGCAGGGTAGGTGACTCCCCGCCCGACAATTCGATGCGAAACTCCGCAAAAGCGTGTTCCAGTTCTCTATATCTCCGCAGCCCTTCCTCGGTAAACAGGTAGCGACCCGGGATATCGCGCCACTCCATCGGGGTACGAATCAACTCCTGATCTGCCGCGGTCATCAACGGCTCAAGTTCGACGCTCAATTTCAGGGCAGCGGGATCTTGCGCTTTCAGGCTATCGATGATCAGCCGAAGTTTCAGTGACTTCTGCTTTAGCGATTGAGTGTTCATGTTCAGCTCTGATTGGAAATGGTGCCTATCATATTCGGAGTAATCATCGCTGCCCATCAGCCTGTAGACAAATATTCTTATCCCCTACACGCTTGCAAGGTTGGTTGTCGCTGGTGTAAGAATCAGGTTTGAAGCAATACTGTGCATCATTGACCCAGTACACTTTCCATGCCGACCCCGAAATTAATAATTTTTGGCAGGGCGTGTAACCCTTGCCCCATAAGCCAAGTGTCACAAGTATCGCAATTGCCGGCGCCATGCCGATCATTGACCACAGAGTTAATTTGTACGAGTAGTATTGGAATTTGAAGAGGAGAGAATGGGTGGGTGGATCAAATTTCTTTGCGCGCCAACAGGCATAGGCTGTCGTGATGACCAGTATGGGGCTAACCGTGCACATGCCAATTAGCATAAACCCCAGATAGGGCGTAATCACAAGGGGCGCGTTGCTTAATAACTTACCGAATAATGGCAGCACATCGTTAATCAGCCAGTACCCCGACAACAGGCCCATAGCGATGGTAAACAGGCAGGTGATAAAAGCCACAAGACGGAATAGGTGGGGAGAGCGTTCGTGAAACTCGTAGGGTTGATGTGTGGTCATTATCAGAACTTTGGCAGATTGAAAGTCGGGAGTGAAGGCATAGAGGGTAGCTCAGGCATCGACGGCCAACCAGGTAGATTGAGGTCTCCCGGTTGGAGTTTTCGCAGCGCCCAGCGCTTGGCCTCGTTTTAGAGGTTGTCCGCGATTTCACCCGCTAAGTTAGTGATTTTCTCCTCTGCGTATCTTTTCATATCCTCAGTGCCCACGCGAATGGCGTGTTGACGCAGTCTTTCAACGGTTTCGCGGCCGGCGGAATCACCGCTTCGACAAACTCGTAAAACTATGCTGCCATGGTCAAGAGCCGCTTCAAACGCTGCCTGCTGGCAATGTGGTTACTCATTCATGTTAAGGCATAATTTTTTTCCATCTACCATTTTGCAGGGCCATCCATTTTCTGTGTAACTATCAGGCACGAAACAGAAACCAGGGTGGCTTACCCAGTAGGTCTGCCAAGCCGAGCCAGATTTTCTCAATTGTGGGCACGTTGTATAGTCCAGGGCGTTGAGTGTCAGCGTGGTGGCAATGGCCGCGGACGGTGCAATTACAACTAAAGCGTAAACCGAAGTTTTCATCATTCCGGTCTCAAACTTTGCAAGCCCCGACTTGGCGGGCGGTGCAAATTTTTTGCCAGTGCAGATTGCGAATGCGCTCGCTACAACGCACGCAAGCATGACCGGCGGCGCCATGAGCAAACCAAAAGCCATATAGGGCACTTCAATGGCAGAGGCTTGGCGCCAGATCTGTCCGTAGATTGGCAGCACGTGTGCAATTAGCCAATAGCTCGAGAATATGCCCACGGCAGAGCAGATCAGGAGCGTCAGTGCGGCGAGTAGCCTGAACTTCAGGGAGGCGAACCCTAGTGGGGTAGCGAACATTGGACGTTCTCGAGGGGCGGCGAGTGATGCATTGAACACCTGGCGTTTGTTATGTTGGTTTTCGGCCCGTGCAATCAAACTGCGCAGCGTCTGCAGCCATGATGCTGCGAGCGGCTACGCAGTGGTGATGCTCCAGCAGCCGACGGAGCTTTGTGACGGCGAGTTGCACGGCGTCCATAATACCCTTGCCCTTGTGCCCTTAGGGTGAAGAGGGCGCCTGGACTGCCGCCTGGTTCCCACATCAGGTTGTGGTTCATCAACCTGCCAAATGTCGCCGTGGAGTTTGTACCCAGCCTCGGGATGGACTGGATACCCTTAGATTATCGCCCATCGGCCTGTACGCAGATTTCCTTACCATTCTCTTTTTTGCAAGGCCAGTGATCGTTGATATAATATTCCGGTTTGAAGCAGACCTTATCATCGTTGACCCAGAACAATTGCCATCCAGAGCCTGATATCAATAGCTTCGGGCATGGAGAGTAGTCGCGCCACATTAAAGTAAGGGTGGTTATGGCTATGAGTGCGGGTGCAACAAATACCGCAGTTTTTATCGATACAGCCAGCATGAGTGACTGGAATCGATACAGCTTCGAGTTTCGCGGTGGGTCAAATCTTTTCCCATTCCAAGCGGCAAGGGCTGAGGCGACTATCAAATAAAGTAGACCAGGTGGCCCCATTAATAAGAAAAAACCTAAGTAAGGTGTTTCCACGATGGGGGCGTCTCGATAAATTCGCCCGAATAGAGGTAAAATGTCATAGCTCAGCCAGTATAAGGCCAGCCCGCACGCGACTAATGACATGGGAATAAATATTAACGCAGTGAGCCTTATCTTTAGCGGCGACGGGTCGCCTGAGCGACGGTGGGTTTGATTTTTTTTCATATCGTCAAATTTTTGGTATCTTAAAATTGTTAAGCATTGGCAGATTGCCTCCGGAGGGTAAGCGAGGGAATCTCAGTTCGCCCGGCTGTATTTTTCGAATGGCCCACCTTTTTGCCTCGTCGTAGAGATATTCAGCAGTTTGTGCGGCCATGTCTGCAATACTTTGCTCCACCTCTTCTTTTATTTCATCCACGTCAATTTTCGTGACTTGCGCTTGGATGTTTTCGAAGTGGGTAACGGCATGGCGCAGGCTAGCTTTGACCGCGTTTTTAATGCCGTAATGGTTGTCTATCACATTGAGGCCGTAACCAACGATGAAAACAAATATCGCCCCTGCTGCCACGGGTGCGGCTGCGGCGGTTATGAGGGTGCCTGCAAATACCCCTGCGGCGTAGCCCACAGTGGTAGCGATTCCGGCCTTGACCAGTTCCACCCCAATGCCCCCAAAAAGATCAGTGAGTACAGCTTCATCGTTGAATGCCCACTCTGCTACTTCAATCCCGACGGCCACCCAGCACGAAATTTTGAACCCTTGAATTGACGATCCGCGAATGCCATATTTACCTATGCCCAGTTCCAGAAGTTGCGCATTGCGAACGCCATAGCGTGTTCCTTTTAACTTTCTCCTGAGGCCTGGATAACCGGTAAGTATTAAATATTCTTGACCATTGCGCACCGATACCCGGGCTTTTGTCCCGAATCCGCCGATATCGCGTAATAGAATGGCAATGTTTTTAGCATCGACAGCTGCTAAACCAGCAGGAACGCCCCAGTTCGTATTGACGAACGTGTGTGGGATTCCGTTATAGTTGGTTTTCATCTCATTCCAGGCACAGTCGAGCCAGTAGCGCTGATTGAGATTGCAGTTTTGGGGAGGTTGTGTAGCCGCGTGTGTGCCTTGGACGTTTTTTGCATCTATCCTTAGATCGCTCAAGAGCATAACCACCATCTCGCGGTTATTTTTCTCCATTTCATATGCTAACTGATCGAGCATTACCTTGCTCACGAACATGGTCAGCTACTCCTTGGTCTATTTGCGAGGTTGCCTCACTGGCATCGTGAGCGAGCCTACACGCCCGGCGCAGACGGCGCAAACCAATAGCGCTTTCAGCAGCGGTTGTATCTAGCTTGCGGCTGCCACTAGCTTGCTGAGTGCAGAGCATTTCCAGGATGATAGCCATGTGGCATCATTTGACAGCTTTGTTTGACCGCGTTTTCATTAGCCGATTTCCAGCTTGATGCAGGATGCATTCTAATGATTACGGACGCCATCGAGTCGATGCTCACCCAGCACCAGCGCCTCATTACTTTTGACTCCCCGTTGCCCCCCGATCAAGAGCTTCAGCTACTCAGCTTCACCGGCCGTGAGGCGGTGTCCGAGCTGTTCAGCTTCCAAGTGGACCTCATCTCCCAGGATGCGCGAATCGAGCTCAAAAAACTCATCGGAAAGAAGGTCGCCATAGGTATCGCCCTGGCCGATGGCGGAACGAAACACATCAGTGCGCACGTTTCTGACTTCGTGCACACTGGCGCTGATGGTGGAATTGCGAACTACAGTGCCGAGCTGGTGCCTTGGATCTGGATTCTAAGTCGGCGTCGTGATTCGCGCATTTTTCAGGACATGACCACTGAGCAGATCGTCAAGGAGGTCTTCGCCTATTACCTATCGCTGGCAGATCACGAATTTCGTCTAAGCAAATCACTCAAGCCGATAAGTTACTGTACCCAATACCAGGAATCAGACCTGGATTTCGTGCTCCGCTTGCTTGAGCAGGAGGGTTTGTTTTTTACCTTCCTGCACAATCCTGAGGGGCACCGCATGGTTATCAGCGATGACAGCAGCCTATTGCCGCAACTTGAGCGCCAACCCGTCATTCGTTACCACAGCGCCTCAGTCACCGAAACGGCTGATTCCATCACCGCCTGGTCTTCAGCGCGTCGCTTCCAACCTACAAAGCTTACCCTTAAGTCGTTTGACTACAAGCAGCCAAAGAATCCGCATTTGGTACAACTGAATTCGCTTAATCAACAGGGCGAAGTCGGTCAATTCGAAGTATTTGAGTATGAGGGATTGTATGGTTACGCCGACACAGATGAGGGCTTGCGCAAAGCAAGGCATCGTCTAGAGGCCATGGAGGTAAATGGGAAAACTTTCAGTGGTGAAAGTAACTGTCGGGCAATGGAACCGGGGCACTACTTCGAGCTGACTCAGCACTACGATCATGATAACGACGCTGCAGAAGATCGTCAGTTCCTCATCCTATCCGTTAATCATTGGGCGCAGAATAATTATTCCGGCGACGGCGAGGCAGGTTATCGCAACGGTTTCACCTGTATTCGCCGAAAAATTCCATTCCGTCCTTCCCTCCGTACGCCGCGCCCTGGCATCACCGGCCCACAAACTGCCATCGTCGTCGGCCCACCCGGCGAAGAGATCTACACAGACGAGTTGGGGCGTGTGAAGCTGCAGTTCCACTGGGACCGTAACGGCGAGTTCAACGACCAGAGCTCCTGCTGGGTCCGCGTCGCCCAGTCCGGCGCCAGCGGCGGCTTCGGCAGTATCCTGATCCCCCGCGTCGGCGACGAGGTGGTGGTGGTGTTCCTTGACGGCAACCCCGACCGCCCGCTGATCATGGGGAGCTTGTACAACGGTACCAACATCCCCCCATGGTCGTTGCCAGCGAACAAGACCCAGAGTGGTTTCCTCACCCGTTCCATGAAAGGCGACGGCGGTACCGCGAACTTCTTCCGCTTCGAGGACAAGGCCGGCGCCGAGCAGATCATCATGCATGCCGAGCGCAACATGGATACCGAGATCGAGCTGGATGAGAAGCACGATGTGGGGAACAATCGGACGATTACGGTGGGTGGGGCGCACACGGAGATCGTCAAGAAAGACACCGTGGTGAATGTCCAGGAGGGCAGCTACACCCTGCAGGTGGACAACAAGTTCATCCAGGTGAGTGCCAACGAGAGCATCCTGCTCCAGGTGGGGAGTAGCAAGATCAAAATGACCCCACAAGGCATCACCATCGAAGCTGACAAGATCGACATTCTCGGTAAGAACACCTTCGTCAAAGGTGATCGCGTCGACATCAACGAATAAGGCGCAGCCAATGGCCACCACCAGCATCTACGACAGACTCTCTCAAAAGCGCGATGCTGCCGAGGCACTCGCTCGGCAGCAGGCCGAGGAGGAGCGAGTGGCTGCTGAAGCCATGAGCAAGATGCCTGTTCCGGTTCCTGTATTACCTCTGGACGTCGGTCAGAACGCGTTCCAGATCGCAGGGCTCAATATGCGCGTGCCAAAGGGTTTTGGATTTCGCGAAATTGACACCACCCTGGAATTCGCCGGTTGCGAAGTAACCTTCAGCGCGCGCCGCAGAATCGCCCCTCAGGGCCTGCCCCTCGCAAAAGCGGTTGAGGGCTATGTGAAGAATCTGCGTGATCTTCATGTCGGGATGACCCTGGTGCGCGAGGCTGAGGGCTTGCTGGCGGGGCACGCGGCGATTGCACTGGATTACCTGTTCACGGTTGGGCAGGAGCGCCGCCATGGGCGCACCGTGTGCGCGATCATCAGCAGCGGCGACGAACTGTCTCGCCAATGGTTCGAGGTGTCCACGCTCATAGACCCCGACAAGGAGCGGCTGGCCGACTGGTTGGTCGCGTTCGATGCCATGCTCGCCGACATAACGGCACAGTAAGCCCACCAATTTTTTCGCTTAATGGAATTTGAAAACCAATGGACTATCAGCTTCAGGAAGGATCTATCTCGTTGCCGGAAGGCTTTCAGGACCGAACGGTGAATATGTTCATCCTGGGCAACAATGTCCCAGCACCACTCAATATCACCCTTTCGCGTGACAACTTGTTACCTGCAGAAGACCTCACGGCGTATATCGATCGCCAGGTGAAACTGATCGCCACCAAGCTGCGCGGGTACACCGTGCTCAGCAAAACGCCTGCGCAGTTGTCCTCCAGCCAACCCCTTCCAGGGCTGCAGATCGAAGCCTACTACATGAACGAAGGCCGCCCTGTGTATCAGCGCCAGGCCGCTTTTGAAGTCGCCCCAGGCCGAATCCTGGTGTTCTCCACCACCAGCCAGAAGGATTTCAGCGGCAAGCAGAATGAACGCTGGCTTGAGCTTCTGAGCAGCTTCCAGCCGCGCCAGGATGCAACGGCATCGTCCGAAAACGCTACTCAGGACTGAGCTCATGTTTGAAGCAGCGCGGTTGGGTGATGAGATCGAACACACTGGCGCCCTGGCCGGGTTTCTTGCCGGTGCGGTAATTGGGCTGGCGATCGCGACGGCCGCAGCCTTCACGATTTGCACGGCTGGCCTTGGCGGTTTTTTGCTGGGCGCGGCTATTGGCCTGGGCGCAGGCCTGCTGCCAATGATGGGGGAGAAATTCGGGTCAATGTTCAGCTCACCGGCTGGGCAGATCGAGTTAGCCGGCTGTTCGACCAATGTTTTCATCAACAATCGCAATGCTGCTCATGCTGAACTGAGCACCGCTAAATGCGACAAGCATCCACCACCGGTGCTGGTGGCCGAAGGGTCTTCGAATGTATTCATCAACGGCGTAGCGGCGTCGCGCAAAGGCGACAAGCTCACCTGCGGTGCGAAGATCTCCGGCGGCTCGAACAACGTCTTCATCGGCGGCGGTACCCAGCGCTATCTGCCGGTGGACGAAGAAGTCCCGGAATGGCTGCGTGTCACCGTCGACGTGCTGATGATCGCGGCTTCAATGGGCCGGTCGATACTTGCGGTTGGCCGTTTGGGCTTACAGGCAGGCCTCAAGGCTGCCGGCCCCTGTGCCTTGCAGACCGGCGCGACGATCGCGGGCAGCTACCTTGCCGGCCGCTTCATCGTTGGCCCGGCCATAGAACGTGCGATCGGCGGTTTCACTGGTAACCCTGTAGATATGACAACAGGCCGCAAATTGCTGGCCAACGAAACGGATTTCGTCCTGCCCGGGATGATGCCAATCGAGTGGTCACGCTTCTACGCCAGCGACCTGGCTATCGACAGCGTGCTGGGCCAAGGCTGGGTGCTGCCTTGGGAGCAAAGCCTGCGCCGCAGCGGCGGCTTCGTGTATCACACCGACAACCAGGGGCGCAGCGTTCCGTTCATTGACCTTGAGCCGGGCGAAAGCATCTACAACCCGAACGAGAAAATCCACCTGGTCCGCACGGTAGGTGGCCACTACCTGCTGCAGACTCTGGACAATGTGTTCTTCTACTTCGGTGAAGTACCGGACGACAACAGCGCCGTACCGCTGTACCGCCTGGAAAACGCATTGGGCCACTACCTGCAGTTCACCCGCGATGCCGATCAGCGCCTGACCGACATCAGCGCGCCCGGCGGTGTGCGGGTGCACCTGCATTACGAGCACCCCCTCGGTCGCCTGACCGAAGTCAAACGCATCGTCGATCAGCAAGCCGTGGAAACCCTGGTGCGCTACCGTTACGACGACAACGGCCAGCTGAACGAAGTCATCAACCGCAACGGCGATTCAGCGCGGCGCTTCGCCTACGGCGAAGGCCTGATGGTCCGCCACAGCAACGCCCTTGGTCTGATCTGCGAGTACCGCTGGCAAACCCAAAGCGACAAGCCCCGGGTGGTGGAGCACTGGACCAGCGACGGCGAGCATTCCCATTTCCGCTATGACTTCGCCCAGCGCACCAGCTGGGCCACCGATGTACTGGGCCGCGAGCTGGAGATCCACTACAACGAAGACCACCGCGTCGTCGCCAGCCGCGACTTTGGCGGCGAGCGCTACGGCATGGATTTCGATGCGTTCGGCAACATCGTGGGCTTCACCTTGCCGGACGGTAATCGCCTGGCGCTCAAGTACGACGACTTTGGCCGCCTGGTCGAAGAAACCGACCCGCTGGGCCGCACGATCCGCTACAAGCACCACCTCGCCACCCCGCTGGTAACCGAAACCCAGTTCCCCGATGGCAGCGTCTGGAAGTCCCGCTACGACGGCAAGGGCAACCTGATCGCCGAAATCGATCCCCTGGGCCACAAGACCGAGTACCTCAACGGCGAAGACGGCCTGCCGCATACCATCATCGATGCCCACTTCAAGTCCAAGTACCTGTGGTGGAACGCCTACGCTCAGGTTGATCGCTTCGAGGACTGCTCGGGCAAAAGCACCTACTACCGCTACGATGAGCGGCAACACCTGATCGCCGTCACCGATGCGCTGAACCAGACCACCACGCTTGAGCGCAAACCCGACGGCGAAGTGCTGCGTATCCACCACCCGGATGGCACGGCAGAATCCTTTACCTACAACGCCCTTGGCCAGGTACTGACCCACACCGACGGCAAAGGCCAGACCACGCGTCTGCAGCGTACCTCGCGTGGCTTGCCCAGCAGCCGCCAGGATGCCAAAGGGCAGTGGATTCGTTACGAGTACGACAAAGCGATTCGCCTGACCGCGTTGGTCAACGAAAACAGCGCGGCGTACCGCTTTGCCTATGACGCCTCGGACCGCCTGAGTGAAGAAGTGCGGGTGGACAACCTGACCCGGCGCTTCAGCTATGACGCTGGCGGCAATCTGGTGCGCCTGGATGAAATCGGCTATGGCGAGAACGGCGAGCGCCCGGAGCGCAATACGCTGTTCGAGCGTGACGCGATTGGCCGCTTGCTGGCCAAGGTCAACCGCGACGCCCGCCAGGATTTCGAGTACGACGAGGCCGACCGTCTACTGAGTATTCAGCGCACGCCGAGCAGTCTGGGTAAACAGTTGGGCATCACGGATGAAAAGCTGAGTTACCGCTACGATCTGCTGGGACGCCTGACGCAGGAACTGACCCCGAGCGGTGCGCTGGACTATGAGTACGACCCGCTCAGCAACCTGACCACGCTGACCCTGCCGGATGGCCGCAAGGTCAATCATCTGTACTACGGCAGCGGCCACCTACACCAGCTGAACCTGGACGGCCAGGTCATCAGCGACATGGAACGCGATGACCTGCACCGCGAGGTGTACCGTACCCAGGGCAAGCTCACCAGTTGCTTTGGTTACGACGCGATGGGGCGCAAGGCGTGGCAGTTTGCGTCAACGCTACCCGCCGACAAGCTGTCGCAAGTGCACAACCCCGGCATCAATACGTCGTTGCTGGTGGAGCATGCGTACAACCCGATTCACCGCCGTTACGAGTACGACCCGGCCGGGGAGCTGGTGCGTACGTTGGACAAGCTACGCGGGGAGATCAAGTACGAATGCGAAGCCAACGGCCAGTTGCACAGCCGTGATACCGGCTCGTTGGTGGGAAGCGAAGAGTTCCGCTATGACGCTGCAGCCAACCGCTTGGACTTCAATGCGCGACAGTTTGAGAAGGTGCAAGACAACCGCATCAAGCGTTGGCGGGATCAGGAGTATCGCTATGACCCTTGGGGCAACCTGATCGAGAAGCGCTCGGGGCATAGCAAGCTACAAACCTTTAGCTATGACTGCGAGAACCGGCTGGTTCGGGCGGAGACACTGGTCAACGGCAAGTTGGCGAGCACAGGCGAGTATCGCTATGACAGCCTAGGGCGGCGGGTAGCCAAGCACTCCGAGATCAACGGCATCACGGAGCAGAAGCACTTCCTCTGGCAAGGGCTGAGGATGCTGCGTGAGGAGACGCCTGAGCAGAGCATTCTGTATTGCTATGAGCCGGGTAGCTATGCGCCGTTGGCTCGTGTTGATCAGGCGGAGGGACAAGAGCAGAAGGTCTACTACTTCCACACCGATCAGATCGGTACGCCCCTAGAAATGAGCAATAGCGAGGGAGAGATTGTTTGGCAGGCGACGTATCGGTCTTGGGGGGCGATTGAGCAACTGACGATCAATGAGGTCGAGCAGAATCTGCGGTTCCAAGGCCAGTACTCTGATGCTGAAAATGGACTGCACTACAACACCTTTCGGTACTATGACCCTGAGATCGGACGCTTCGTTGCTCAAGACCCTATAGGTATAGATGGCGGATTAAACCTGTATCGTTATGTGCCTAATCCCAATACCTGGATTGATCCGTGGGGGTGGGAGTGTTGGAGTAGCGCTAGGAGAAATTACTGGATAGCGGAGGCGAAAACGCCCACTCAGGCATATTCTCCAGCGAATATGGCTAGAATGGCAGATGGCATGGCACCTAGGATTACTGTAGAAGTGATCAATAGAAGGACGGGCCTTCCACAGACGAAAGATGTTTCAATGGAGCTCCACCACAGAGATATTCCGCAGCGGATTGGTGGGGATGGTGTGCATAAAACTCAAAATCTGGATGCGCTGACTCCATGGGAACACGAAGCAGTGGATCCGTTCAGGCATGCCGGAAGTGACTTGGTCCGGATCATTAGAGGGCTTGATATATGGTAAGTGTAGAAAACGTTCGTGCTTGGGTGGAGGCTGATGTTTACCTAAGTTTGCTGGAAGATGTAGCTGGATCGCTGCGCCTGCCTGTAAATTCTGATGCAATTCCAGATGTAGTTCTTCAACACGATGCCAATAAATTCAATGCTGCTGGTTTGGAGCCGGCGGATCTAGGTGCTATCGCGTCCAATGTTGATCTGATTCGGAAGTATGTAGGTGCGAAACTTCAGGCGCTCGGCGGCAGTGCTGATGAGCAAGAAGGTAGAAATCCAGAGGATGAGGATGATCTTGTTTTAGAAACGCATCCGTTCTATCGGAATTTTCTAAACATTTATTTAATTGAGTTACACTTTCTGATTTTTAATCCCAGTGGGCTTGAAGGTTATCTTAAAGCTATTAGGATGCCAGGAGCAAAAAAATATACGGCGCAACTTACTAAGATGTATGTAGTAATCGCCCGCTAAAGAACGTGCCGTACGTGCTGCCTTAAGAAGTGTGCTTCGGGTCCGCTTTTGGTTTTGTTGTTTCAGCATGTGCTCTCAGGGCACGCACTGGCTTTCTCTTTCCCGGAGTTGCGATCTTGCTGCTGGTTTTAATTGTAGTCAGATGCCTTTGCTGCAACGAAAATTTATGATTATGATTGGAGAAGTACAAGTGCAGCGTAGTGATTTTCGTAACTCCGATGAAAGATGAAAGATGAAAGATGAAAGATGAAAGATGAAAGATGAATGTGATATGTTTGATGTTGATGAGTAAATTGATGAAGTGGGGTGTGTCGAATTTTTTTAAAAATGGGCTGCGCCTCGGATTTGAAAAAGTAGAGTGGTTTATGTGGAGAGTATATTTAAGATTATCCTAGAGCCTGTTGAAAGCGATTTCGAAGGTTTTTACAAGGATCTTGAGTGGCTTCCGACTTCGCCTACTCAACAGGATCCTTTCACAGTATTCCGTAAGTCGCCCAAAGAGTTAGTGGGTTCGCGCCTCAGAGTTAGTAAGGCAGTATTGCAGTCGATTAAAAGTTTTCCAAAGGATAAGTTCGTTTATAGGTCGCATGACTTTAGCATTGCCGCACGGAATGCTGCGTGCTTTGCGTTTAGGATAATATGTATCTGAATCCTATTATGGGGATAAATGCGCGTGGTCCAAAGTCGTTGATCCGTACTTCTTAGGAAGGTGGTCTGTGGGGTATTGCCATTTAAATGTTGTGTTCAAACAGTTGGGTGCTGTGGCGCCCATAGGCGGTGAATCTTTGGGTTGCAAGGGCTGCGACATGAGCCTAGAAGCGTCCAGTGCTTGGGACTTCATGCTGTCTGGCGACAATAGCGTCTCGGATTATGATATGACTACATGGGCTAATTGAGGAGGCGAACCGCCACATAGTTCGCACTGAATTGAGCTATGCAGCTGATCCATCAAGAGATCGACCTCGTCGGCCATTTAGGTGGGCTGGAGTAATTAGGGGGTTGGATTGCTGACTAATCGTTTAGTTTATATGCAATGATATAGAATGACGTGCGTTCTCGGCTCTTTAACAATTTATCATTTCATGGCTAATGGTAAGTCATCTTAAATTCTATTCCTGGTGTCAACATTTACGCCTGATTTGATCGCCTCGAGGCTCAAGTACGACTTTGGCCGCCTGGTCGAAGAAACCGACCCCCTGGGCCGCACGATCCGCTACAAGCACCACCTCGCCACCCCGCTGGTAACCGAAACCCAGTTCCCCGATGGCAGCGTCTGGAAGTCCCGCTACGACGGCAAGGGCAACCTGATCGCCGAAATCGATCCCCTGGGCCACAAGACCGAGTACCTCAACGGCGAAGACGGCCTGCCGCATACCATCATCGATGCCCACTTCAAGTCCAAGTACCTGTGGTGGAACGCCTACGCTCAGGTTGATCGCTTCGAGGACTGCTCGGGCAAAAGCACCTACTACCGCTACGATGAGCGGCAACACCTGATCGCCGTCACCGACGCGCTGAACCAGACCACCACGCTGGAGCGCAAACCCGACGGCGAAGTGCTGCGTATCCACCACCCGGATGGCACTGCAGAATCCTTTACCTACAACGCCCTCGGCCAGGTGCTGACCCACACCGACGGCAAAGGCCAGACCACGCGTCTGCAGCGCACCTCGCGTGGCTTGCCCAGCAGCCGCCAGGATGCCAAAGGGCAGTGGATTCGTTACGAGTACGACAAAGCGATTCGCCTGACTGCGTTGGTCAACGAAAACAGCGCGGCCTACCGCTTTGCCTATGACGCCTCGGACCGCCTGAGTGAAGAAGTGCGGGTGGACAACCTGACCCGGCGCTTCAGCTATGACGCTGGCGGCAATCTGGTGCGCCTGGATGAAATCGGCTATGGCGAAAACGGCGAGCGCCCGGAGCGCAATACGCTGTTCGAGCGTGACGCGATTGGCCGCTTGCTGGCCAAGGTCAACCGCGACGCCCGCCAGGATTTCGAGTACGACGAGGCCGACCGTCTACTGAGTATTCAGCGCACGCCGAGCAGTCTGGGTAAACAGTTGGGCATCACGGATGAAAAGCTGAGTTACCGCTACGATCTGCTGGGACGCCTGACGCAGGAACTGACCCCGAGCGGTGCGCTGGACTATGAGTACGACCCGCTCAGCAACCTGACCACGCTGACCCTGCCGGATGGCCGCAAGGTCAATCATCTGTACTACGGCAGCGGCCACCTGCACCAGCTGAACCTGGACGGCCAGGTCATCAGCGACATGGAACGCGATGACCTGCACCGCGAGGTGTACCGTACCCAGGGCAAGCTCACCAGTTGCTTTGGTTACGACGCGATGGGGCGCAAGGCCTGGCAGTTTGCGTCAACGCTACCCGCCGACAAGCTGTCGCAAGTGCACAACCCCGGCATCAATACGTCGTTGCTGGTGGAGCATGCGTACAACCCGATTCACCGCCGTTACCAGTACGACCCGGCGGGGGAGCTGGTGCCTACGTTGGACAAGCTACGCGGGGAGATCAAGTACGAATACGAAGCCAACGGCCAGTTGCACAGCCGTGATACCGGCTCGTTGGTGGGAAGCGAAGAGTTCCGCTATGACGCTGCAGCCAACCGCTTGGACTTCAATGCGCGTCAGTTTGAAAAGGTCAAAGACAACCGCATCAAGCGTTGGCGGGATCAGGAGTACCGGTACGACCCGTGGGGCAACCTGATCGAGAAGCGCTCGGGGCACAGCAAGTTGCAAAACTTTAGTTATGACTGCGAGAACCGGCTGGTTCGGGCGGAGACGCTGGTCAACGGCAAGTTGGCGAGCACAGGCGCGTATCGCTATGACAGCCTAGGGCGCCGGGTAGCCAAGCAATCCGAGATCAACGGCATCACGGAGCAGAGGTGCTTCCTCTGGCAAGGGCTGAGGATGCTGCGTGAGGAGACGCCAGGGCAGAGCATCCTCTATCTCTACGAGCCGGGCAGCTATGCGCCGTTGGCTCGTGTTGATCAGGCGGAGGGACAAGAGCAGAAGATCTACTACTTCCACACCGATCAGATCGGTACGCCCTAGAAATGAGCAATAGCGAGGGTGAGATTGTTTGGCAGGCGACGTATCGGTCTTGGGGGGCGATTGAGCAACTGACGATCAATGAAGTCGAGCAGAATCTGCGTTTCCAAGGCCAGTACTCTGATGCTGAAACTGGCTTGCACTACAACACATTTAGGTACTACGACTCTGGAGTTGGACGCTTCATTACTCAAGATCCAATTGGCCTGAGTGGCAGTTTTAATCTCTATAAATACGCTATGAACTCCGTGGTGTGGATCGATCCATGGGGGTTGACATGTTCGACTGATGCTAAAGCTCTCAGAGCAAATATGGTTGCGGCAGGCAAGTCCGAGCCTGCTTTCAAGAATTCGGCTCACCATATTGTGATGTCTAACTCTACAGATGTGCGGATGGTTGCTCTTCAAACTAAAATGAATAAATTAGATATCGACATTAATACATCGGAAAATGGAATATTCTTGCCATCTAATAGCAAGGTAAAACTTCCTGCAGGTAGTACGCTGCCTAATCACGCGAGCATCCATACGAACGCCTACAAGCAAAAGGTTTATGATAGACTAATTTCAGTAAATAATAGCACTGACTTCTTGAGTGAGCTGAATAAAATTAACTCAGAAATCGCTCGTGGTTTGTTTTGATTAGTGAGGTGACTTGGTGGGCGAATTAAATTACCTTAAAAAGAAATTTGAAAGAATTGAATCCAATTCCGCTAGTTTTATGGCGGATTACTTGTCTGAGGCGCTGTCACAGGTATCTAGAAAAGTAATAACCAAAGGGCCTTTTTATAACATCTGCCCGTATGAGATTGAGCGCGCAGGTTTTAAAAAGGGTAGGGTGTTAAAAAAGTTACCTGCAAGTATAAAAAATACGCACGTATATCATCTCGATGAAGGCGAGCGTATCCTGTTTGTGGAAGTGTATGGCCAGTCAGAAAATATAGTGAGTAAAGAGTTTTATAAATATAACGATGGCTCGATTGAACGTATACATTTTACCAGCGTCGGTAAGCTGAGAAATATCTTGTTGTCTGAGGTCGAGGGGGGGCTGATATCTCGAGATTTTAATTGGGGGGCGTTTGGCTGTAGCGAATCGCTATATGAGTACTCCAGTACACAGCTGGAGAAAATAAAAGTACGGCAAAAAGAGCATTCAAATAGCGAGTTCTCCGAGTTCGAGGTTGTTTTTGAATATAACGGTGATGAGCTGGTTCGGATAGTGAATGTTTTCCCTGAAGGTTATCAAGAACAACGTTTTCCATGTTAACCTGATAATCGAAATCGATCCCTGGGCCACAAGACTGAGTATCTAAACGGGGAAGACGGCTAGCCGCACACCGTCATTGATGCCCACTTCGTGTCCAAGTACCTGTGGTGGAACGCCTACGCCCAGGTTGATCGCTTTGAGGACTGCTCGGGCAAAAGCACCTATTACCGCTACGATGAGCTGCAGCACCTGATCGCCGTCACCGATGCGCTGAACCAGACCACTACGCTGGAGGGATAACCCGACGGCGAAGTGCTGGGTAGCCACCACCCGGATGGCACGGCAGAATCCTGAACTTTCAACGGCCTCGGCCGCTAAGGCGAAGAATGTTGGTAGGATCTTTGGGGCTGGGTGTGGGTGAGTAGAACAATATGATTAAATTCATGGTTGCGACAGTCGAATGTTATGAGGAAGATGCTGTTCTAACAGTGGCATTGGGCGACGATGCGTTCGATCCTCAAAACTTCATAATAATAAGTCGCTTAGACGATGAAGATAATGAAACTGTAGATCAATGCATTGGGTTACAAACTGGCAAGTCTCAATATGAAGCAGCCGACGCGATTAAAGCTGTTGTTCTGAATCAGGATTATCTGGAGGTGCTTGTAAAGCCAAAATTCGTCGATCACTTTGGCGGAGCCAAAATTGTTGGTGAATTCCCGCTGGGGCATGGAGTGACGAAGGACGAAATATCTAAGCTGCATACTTACTTGAGCAAGATATTCACTGGCAGTCAAGTAGTGCTTCTGCTTTAAGATTGCTTGATGTTATAAGCGGCGATTTGAGTGCAGGTGAGAGCTGATTGTGGTGCGGGATTGGAGCATCACGCGATCTTTAAAATTTTAAATTAATATCGTGAGGCGTATAACGCCTCACGATAACCAATCGTCATCGTGAACGTTCCGTAACAAATTAAGTCCGCCAAGAAATCCATCGTAGCGTGCCCTCAAGTTCACCGCAGGCTTAATCGCTGTTGAAGTCGCCAGCCGCTACGTGGTCGAACCGGTCGCCTCACCACCGGCCGTAAACTGATCCCCGACGAAATCGACTTCAGCCTGCCGGGCCTGATGCCGAT
The DNA here is from genome assembly GCF_021602025.1 of Pseudomonas ceruminis. GTDB lineage: Bacteria > Pseudomonadota > Gammaproteobacteria > Pseudomonadales > Pseudomonadaceae > Aquipseudomonas > Aquipseudomonas ceruminis. The sequence continues at coordinate 77,845 of NZ_BQHW01000021.1, read as the reverse complement.
CGAATGGTCTCGCTTCTACGCCAGCGACCTCACCGTCGACAGCGTGCTCGGCCGCGGCTGGGTACTGCCGTGGGAACAAAGCCTTCGCCGCAGCGGCAACTTCGTCTACCTCACCGACAACCAGGGCCGCGAAGTCCCGTTCGTGAACATCCAGCCGGGCCAGCGCATCTACAACCCGCACGAGCAGGTGTACCTGGTGTGCACCGAGGGCGGCCACTACATCCTGCAGACGCTGGACAACCTGTTCTTCTACTTCGGCGAAGTGCCGGACACCGACACCGATGTCCCACTGCAGCGCATCGAAAACGCTCTAGGCCACTTCCTGCACTTCACCCGCACCGAACAAGGCACGCTGACCGACATCAGCGCCACCGGTGGCACCCGCGTGCACCTGCACTACGACAACCCCCTCGGCCGGCTGACCGACATCAAGCGGGTGGTCGACAACCAGGCTGTCGAAACGCTGACCCAGTACCGCTACGACGAACACGGCCAGCTCAGTGCCGTGGTCAACCGCAACGGCGACACCGTGCGCAGCTTCAGCTACGCCGACGGCGTGATGGTGACCCACAGCAACGCCATTGGCCTGGGCTGCCACTACCGCTGGGAGACCCTCGACGGCCAGCCGCGCGTGGTCGAGCACTGGACCAGCGACGGCGAGCACTTCCACTTCCGCTACGACTTCGCAGCGCGCACCAGCTGGGCCACCGACGTGCTGGGCCGCGAGCTGGAGATTCACTACAACGAAGACCACCGCGTCATCGCCTGCCGCGACTACGGCGGCGAACGCTACGCCATCGACCTGGACGATTTCGGCAACATGGTCGGCCTGACCCTGCCGGACGGTAACCAACTGCACTTTAAATACGACGAGTTCGCCCGCCTGCTCGAAGAAACCGACCCGCTGGGCCGCACCATCGCCTACGAATACCACCACCTGACTACCTTGGTGACCAAGGTCACCCACCCGGACGGCAGCACGTGGCAGGCGCGCTACGACGACAAGGGCAACCTGCTGGCCGAGTTCGATGCGCTGGGCCAGATGACCGAGTACCTCAACGGCGAAGATGGCCTGCCGCACACCATCATCGATGCGACGTACAAATCCAAGTACCTGTGGTGGAACACCCTGGCCCAGGTCGAGCGTTTTCAGGACTGCTCGGGCAAGAGCACCTACTACCGCTATGACGAGCGCCAGCATCTGGTGGCGGTGACCGATGCGCTGAAGCAAACCACCACGCTGGAACGCAAGCCGGACGGGGAGGTGGTCAAGATCGACCATCCGGACGGCACGGCAGAGACCTTTACCTACAACGTCTACGGCCAGGTGCTGAGCCACACCGATGGCAAGGGCCAGACTACACGCCTGCTGCGCACCGCCCGAGGCCTGCCGAGCAGCCGCCAGGATGCCAAAGGTCAGCAAGTTCGCTATGAGTACGACAAGGCCGTGCGCCTGACCGCGTTGGTCAACGAAAACAGCATGCCGTACCGCTTTGCCTACGATGCCTCGGACCGGCTGATTGAAGAAGTGCGGGTGGACAACCTGACCCGGCGCTTCACCTACAACGACGGCGGCCACCTGACCCGGCTGGACGAAATCGGATACGGCGAGAACGGTGAACAACCCCAGCGCGAAACGCTGTTCGAACGCGACCCGATTGGCCGTCTGATGGCCAAGCTCAACCGCGATGCGCGACAAGACTATGCGTATGACGATGTCGACCGGTTGCTGAGCATCCAACGTCAACCCAGCGGCAACTGACCCTGCCGGACGGGCGCAAGGTCAACCACCTGTACTGCGGCAGCGGCCACCTGCACCAGCTGAACCTGGACGGCCAGGTCATCAGCGACATGGAGCGCGATGACCTGCACCGCGAGGTGTTCCGCACCCAGGGCAAGCTGACCAGTTGCTTTGGTTACGATGCGATGGGGCGCAAGGCCTGGCAGTTTGCGTCCACGCTGCCGGTATCAACACCTCGTTGCTGGTGGAGCATGCCTACAACCCGATTCACCGTCGCTACCAATACGATCCGTCGGGCGAATTGGTGCGCACGCTGGACAAGCTGCGCGGTGAGATCAAGTACGAATACGAAGCCAACGGCCAGTTGCATAGCCGCGATACTGGCTCGTTGGTGGGCAGCGAAGAGTTCCGCTACGACCCGGCAGCCAACCGGCTGGACTTCAATGCGCGGCAACTGGAGAAGGTCAGGACAATCGCATCAAGCGTTGGCGGGATCAGGAGTACCGCTATGATCCGTGGGGCAACCTGATCGAGAAGCGCTCGGGGCACAGCAAGCTACAGACCTTTGGCTATGACTGCGAGAACCGGCTGGTGCGGGCGGAGACGCTGGTGAATGGCGAGCTGGAAAGCACCGGCGCGTATCGCTATGACAGTCTGGGGCGACGGATTGCCAAGCAGCCGAGCAGAAGCATTTCCTCTGGCAAGGATTACGGATGCTGCGCGAGGAGACGCCGGGGCAGAGCATTCTGTATCTCTACGAGCCGGGTAGCTATGCGCCGTTGGCACGGGTGGATCAGGCTGAAGGGGACGAGCAGAAGGTCTATTACTTCCATACCGATCAGATCGGTACGCCCCTAGAAATGAGTAATAGCGAAGGCGAAATTGTCTGGCAAGCGACGTATCGCTCATGGGGCTCTGTAGATCAGCTTGCAGTAAACGAAGTCGAGCAGAATCTACGTTTCCAAGGGCAATATTTCGATGCAGAATCAGCGCTGCATTTCAATACGTTCAGGTACTATGACTCGGAGATTGGTCGTTTCATCTGTCAAGACCCAATAGGGCTAAGAGGTGGTGCTAATCTTTATGCCTACGTGCCTGCTCCAACGCTTTGGATCGATCCATTGGGTTGGTTACCTTGGGAAAAAAATGGCTTCGATAGCTGGTTTAATAGTGCTTCGGTCCAAGATGTGGTCGATAACAAAAAGGCCGTTGAAGATGCGTTGAGAAGGCCGGGTGGAAAGCATGAAATGTTTCCTGTGTCTATTGCGTCGAAAGCCAAAGAGCTTGGGTTTACGGCGCAGGAGCTCAAAGAAATGACAGTGCCTACTAAAGACTTTTGTCGGAGTTACAGATAGGCGTGGTAATCCCGTGCCCGATGGACCACATCATGGCAGTAGTGCTGGTAGAAACTTCTACAATAAGTTGATCATCGATTTGAGTAAGGCTCAAAGTAAAACGGAAGCGCTTAGTGTGATTGATGCGCATCACCGTAAACATATGAAGCTGGGAGCGTGTTAGATGGATCCTTATGATATTGAGCGTTATCAGAAAATACATGTTTGGGTGGGTGCCAACTTTTCAAGTGAAGCTGAATATTTGAAGTATTTCGAATTGGACTATTCGGTCGATTTTGATGATCCGGCGTACAAGGTTTGTGGTTTTTGTAAGGATGTGGGGATTAGGTGGTATGACGAAGACTTTATCGGGATTATACCAAGAAGATCGAGCGAGGTAAGTCTTGATGATATTTTGACGGAGTCATCCGTCGACATGGATGATATGGATAGACTTAAAGCAGAGTGTTTGAGGTTGGGAGTCACAAAGGCTAATGCTATTTTTTGGTACTCTGATGGAGGCACTATTCTGTCACAGCCAATCAAAACTGCTTATAACGGATTGAAATATATAGGTCTTTTTGAAGGTAATTAACATCGAAGTAGGGTAGTGGCGAACATCTGACTGTGGGGGAGACTTTTTGAGCATGTTACAGTACTTAACCCTCCTGGGATGTGATTATGTCAATAAATAATCTTCTTGCAGCATTGCCGCCTCCTACCAAACCTAATGAAGCGGGTGCAGGGAAACACCAAAGTCCTTTATAACGTGTTCAGAAATGGTGAGCTGCTAGATGGAAAAATATTCAGTAACTAACTTGCGAGATGAATATCAAGATGCTCTGACGGGATTCATGCGCGCTATGTATGAGTGGGAGTCATCTGGTTACAAAAAAACTTTGGCGGCTTTTTCGGATGATTCCATAGGCGAGGATCTTGAGCAGAGTGTGAAAAATGACCTTTTGCTGATTTTTAATAAATATGTTGTAGGCGAAGGGAGGAACTATGATCGGGTAGAAAATGCGGTTTGCGGCAGATTTCCTGAGTATGATCTTGGAAGTGATGAAATTGAGGTGTGTGAAGATAATGGGAATTCGGTCTCGGTGATTGTCAGAAAACAAACAGGGTTGCGCGCTTCCTTTAAATTAACTCTCATTATGGAGGGTAATGAATGTAAGGTTAGCAGGCGAGATCTGCAAGTTGGTCAGAGATGGCAAAGAACTTATGTTTAGTGGCTGACGTGTGAAGAAATTTTGAGCTCCGGAAAGCGTGGCGTGTTGGGAAGTCTTGTGGAGGTGGTTGTTTTTCTTATGAGGCGTGTTCTTTAAAATTGTAAGTTTTGATTACTACTATATAGACCGCCTCAAAACTAAGCGGCGAGTGTTTGCTGCTGCGCAGTACCGCAATTGCGCAGCCCGCCTGCGCCTTATCTCCCGCGGTGTGCCCATCAGCCGCCAGGATGCCAAAGGGCAGTGGATTCGTTACGAGTACGACAAGGCGATTCGCCTGACTGCGTTGGTCAACGAAAACAGCGCGGTGTACCGCTTTGCCTACGATGCCTCGGATCGCCTGAGTGAAGAAGTGCGGGTGGACAACCTGACCCGGCGCTTCAGCTATGACGCTGGCGGTAATCTGGTTCGCCTGGACGAAATCGGCTATGGCGAAAACGGCGAGCGCCCGGAGCGCAATACGCTGTTCGAGCGTGACGCGATTGGCCGCTTGCTGGCCAAGGTCAACCGCGATGCCCGTCAGGATTTCGAGTACGACGAGGCCGACCGTCTGCTGAGTATTCAGTGCACGGCGAGCAGTCTGGGTAAACAGTTGGGCATCACGGATGAAAAGCTGAGTTACCGCTACGACCTGCTGGGACGCCTGACGCAGGAGCTGACCCCGAGCGGTGCGCTGGACTATGAGTACGACCCGCTGAGCAACCTGACCACACTGACCCTGCCGGATGGCCGCCAGGTCAATCATCTGTACTACGGCAGTGGCCACCTGCACCAGCTGAACCTGGACGGCCAGGTGATCAGCGACATGGAACGCGATGACCTGCACCGCGAGGTGTTCCGCACGCAGGGCAAGCTGACCAGTTGCTTTGGTTTCGATGCGATGGGACGCAAGGCCTGGCAGTTTGCATCGACCCTGCCGGCAGAAAAGCTGTCGCAAGTGCACAACCCCGGCATCAATACGTCGTTGCTGGTGGAACATGCCTACAACCCGATTCACCGCCGTTACCAGTACGACCCGGCCGGGGAGTTGGTGCGTACGCTGGACAAGCTACGCGGGGAGATCAAATACGAATACGAAGCCAACGGCCAGTTGCACAGCCGTGATACCGACTCGTTGGTGGGAAGCGAAGAGTTCCGCTATGACGCTGCGGCCAACCGCTTGGACTTCAATGCGCGTCAGTTTGAAAAGGTCCAAGACAACCGCATCAAGCGTTGGCGGGATCATGAGTATCGCTATGACCCGTGGGGCAACCTGATCGAGAAGCGCTCGGGGGATAGCAAGCTTCAGAGTTTTAGCTATGACTGTGAGAACCGGCTAGTTCGCGCTGAGACGTTGGTCAATGGCAAGTTGGAAAGCACCGGGCAGTACCGGTATGACAGCCTGGGGCGGCGGGTTGCCAAGCAGTCGGAGATCAACGGAATCACGGAGCAGAAGCGCTTCCTTTGGCTAGGGCTGCGGATGCTGCGTGAGGAGACGCCGGGGCAGAGCATCCTCTATCTCTACGAGCCCGGCAGCTATGCGCCACTGGCACGGGTGGATCAGGCGGAAGGGGACGAGCAGAAGATCTATTACTTCCATACTGACCAGATCGGTACGCCGCTGGAGTTGAGTAACAGCGAAGGCGAGATCGTCTGGCAGGCGACCTATCGGTCGTGGGGAGCGGTTGAGCAGATATCAGTAGATAAAGTTGAGCAAAATCTGCGTTTCCAAGGGCAATATTTAGACGAAGAGACGGCCTTTCACTACAATATTTTTAGATACTACGATTCGGATCTAGGTAGATTTGTTACTCAAGATCCTATCGGATTGGAAGGCGGCTACAACTTATACTTATACGCTCCCAGTGCCGTGATTTGGATTGATCCTTTGGGTCTATGCAAAAGCGCTGCTAGCAGCGATAAAGGTCGTACCAAGGCGATGCATGACCTAGAGCGGAATGGGTTTAAAGTTGTCGCTGAGGAAGTGACGATGAAAGTAAACGGAAGTAGAGTGAGAGCTGACTTCGTTGCTAGAGATGCTCAAGGTAATTTGCATATATTCGAAGTTAAACAGGGTTCGGGCTCATTAACCAAAAATCAGAAAGCATCCGGCGTGTTCGATATGAGCAATCCCGCGAATACAACTCAGCATCTAGGTGGTGGGGTTATTAAGCCGTCAAGTGGAACCACTGCAAAGTTAAAGATTGATACTAAGAGCGCGCGTGGTAAGCTGCTTGGGGGTAAAGGTGCTGTTCATGATGCAGTGTTCAATGTTCTTAAGTATAGGTAGTATATGAGTCCTGATGATCGCGATATTTTTGAGTTGGAATTGCTAAGAGTGCTTAAGTTAGCAGCGTCCAAATTTGACGGCGTTACGGCCTCAAAAAACAAATTAAAATTCAAGTACAACAAAAAAAATGTAGCAGAGCTTTTTTTTGAGCACCTGTCTCGGGTTGATTCTTACATTTTAGGTGGGATGGTATATGGGGGTGCGATATTTGAATGTTCGTCTAAGTTTGCTCCTCCGTATAAGAGTAATTTGTTCAATGAGTCGTGTTTTTCTTTTATTTCGTCGGGTGAGCAAGATAAAAAACTCAGTGGCAATCTAGGTGGGGCGATAAAAACGCCAGCCCCAAATGTAGTTGGCGAAGTGTGTGCGCACATTCAAGCGGTGTTGGAGGATTTTTACATTCCGAAAATTCTAGCTTGTATTTCTCCAACTAATCGGACGATTACGGATGTTTTGTCATCACCCGATGATTACGCCTACTCTGCAGTTTTTATACATTGCGCCGCAAGCTTAAGTCGGGGTGAAAGATTGGTTGATTTAAGCGAGGCGTTAAAATCTAAAAAAATTGTAAAAAACAAGGATTATGATATTCCGCTTCTAACTAGCTTGATTTGAGGTTGCATAGAGCTACTCATTGGTAAAAATTATCGTGAAAGTAGCATAAATGATCTTTAACATTCTAAGTTAATAAAGTGAGGCGTTACGCGCCTCACTTAGCTAGGCATCATTGCGAATGCTTTCTTATTGAGTTAAGACCGGCATCAAATCATCATGCCGTGCGCCCTCAAGTTAATTTCAGGCTTCGTCACTGGCGAAGTCGCCAGCCGTTATGTGGCCGAACCCGTCGCCCGCCAGGTGATCGGCGACCTGACCGGCAATCCGTTGGACATGACGACTGACCGCAAATTGCTGGTCAACGAAACGGATTTCGTCCTGCCCGGGATGATGCCAATCGAGTGGCCACGCTTCTATGCCAGCGACCTGGCTATCGACAGCGTGCTGGGCCAAGGCTGGGTGCTGCCTTGGGAGCAAAGCCTGCGCCGCAGCGGCGGCTTCGTGTATCACACCGACAACCAGGGGCGCAGCGTTCCGTTCATTGACCTTGAGCCGGGCGAAAGCATCTACAACCCGAACGAGAAAATCCATCTGGTCCGCACGGCAGGCGGCCACTACCTGCTGCAGACTCTGGACAATGTGTTCTTCTACTTCGGTGAAGTACCGGACGACAACACTGCTGTACCGCTGTACGCCTGGAAAACGCGCTGGGCCACTACCTGCATTTCACCCGTGATGCCGATCAGCGCCTGACCGATATCAGCGCGCCCGGCGGTGTGCGGGTGCACCTGCATTACGAGCACCCGCTCGGTCGCTTGACCGAAGTCAAACGCATCGTCGACCAGCAAGCCGTGGAAACCCTCGTGCGCTACCGTTACGACGACAACGGCCAGCTGAACGAAGTCATCAACCGCAACGGCGATTCAGCGCGGCGCTTCGCCTACGGCGAAGGCCTGATGGTCCGCCACAGCAACGCCCTTGGTCTGATCTGCGAGTACCGCTGGCAAACCCAAAGCGACAAGCCCCGGGTGGTGGAGCACTGGACCAGCGACGGCGAGCATTACCATTTCCGCTACGACTTCGCCCAGCGCACCAGCTGGGCCACCGATGTACTGGGCCGCGAGGTGTTCCGCACGCAGGGCAAGCTCACCAGTTGCTTTGGTTACGATGCGATGGGACGCAAGGCCTGGCAGTTTGCATCGACCCTGCCGGCAGAAAAGCTATCGCAAGTGCACAACCCCGGCATCAATACGTCGTTGCTGGTGGAACATGCGTACAACCCGATTCACCGCCGTTACCAGTACGACCCGGCCGGGGAGCTGGTGCGTACGTTGGACAAGCTACGCGGGGAGATCGAGTACGAATACGAAGCCAACGGCCAGTTGCACAGCCGTGATACCGGCTCGTTGGTGGGAAGCGAAGAGTTCCGCTATGACGCTGCAGCCAACCGCTTGGACTTCAATGCGCGTCAGTTTGAAAAGGTCCAAGACAACCGCATCAAGCGTTGGCGGGATCAGGAGTATCGCTATGACCCGTAGGGCAACCTGATCGAGAAGCGCTCGGGGCATAGCAAGCTTCAGAGTTTTAGCTATGACTGTGAGAACCGGCTAGTTCGCGCTGAGACGTTGGTCAATGGCAAGTTGGAAAGCACCGGGCAGTACCGGTATGACAGCCTGGGGCGGCGGGTTGCCAAGCAGTCGGAGATCAACGGCATCAAGGAGCAGAAGCGCTTCCTCTGGCAAGGGCTGCGGATGCTGCGTGAGGAGACGCCTGAGCAGAGCATTCTGTATTTCTATGAGCCGGACAGCTATGCGCCGTTGGCACGGGTCGATCAGGCGGAAGGGGGCGCGCAGAAGGTCTACTACTTCCATACCGATCAGATCGGTACGCCCCTAGAAGTGAGCAATAGCGAGGGTGAGATTGTCTGGCAGGCGACCTATCGATCCTGGGGAGCGATTGAGCAGCTGACGATCAATGAAGTCGAGCAGAATCTGCGATTCCAAGGCCAGTATTTAGATACTGAAACAGGTCTGCACTACAACACATTTAGGTACTACGACTCTGGAGTTGGACGTTTCGTCACTCAAGATCCAATTGGTTTAGATGGTGGCTTTAATCTCTATAGCTACGTTCCGAGTCCGACTGGATGGATTGATCCCTGGGGGTGGGAGTGCTAGAGCACTGGCCGTAAAAACTATTGGAAAGCGGAAGCTAAAGCTCCAAGTCGTACATACTCTCCAGCAAACCTCGCCCGGATGGCGGACGGTAAAGCTCCTAAAATGACGGTAGAAGTAATTTCCCGGAAATCAGATCAGATTTCCATAAAAGAAATGAGTATGGAGTTACATCATAATGATATCCCGCAGCGAGTGGGTGGCGCAGGGGGGGCATGATCCGTCTAACTTGCTGGCACTTACTTCGTGAGAGCATGAGGCAGTAGACCAATTTAGACATGTAGGGTCAGATCTGATTCGCGTTATTAAAGGAGTTGATATATGGTGATCGAAGCTTATTCAGATTTGGTGCAAATTGTTAGTTCTGAGCTCTATCAAAAAATGATGTCGGAATTAACTAGCGTCGGTGGAATTGAGATCGAGCCAGAATATGCGGAGGTCTTCGCAAGGCTCGATGCAGCGAAGCTAGTTAGAGCGGGTCTAAGCGCTCAAGATATAATGGTTTTTATGAGCGATAAATATGACGCCATAAAACAATATTCTATCGTTAAACTGTCTGCACTTGCCAAAGATGAAGAGGATGAAGAGTATTCTCCGGGACTGGCTCCCCCTGATGATGAGAGAAGCAAAACACTCAAGGTAGGCAAGTATTCGCAAGGCCTTTTTGTTACCAATACTATAGAGTACGCTTTGGCTATCAAAGGGGTCGAGCCTTTGCTTCAATATTTAAAAAAATCTAAAATTCCAAATGCAAAAAAATATGCTGATCAAGTTATAGGTTTTGTCGACGTTAAGTGAGCTCGTGGCCGGGTGGGGCAGCTCATGCTTAATTGGATGCGCTTTAACGCCAAAATGTGTATGTTCTACAGGTCAAATAGAGGTCGTGCTCTTTAAAATAGGAGATGGTATATGTGGGGCGGTAAACGCCCCAATTCATTGAGATTCGTTTCAATCTGCAGTAGGGATTTTGTCGAGCTCATTGCCGCGCGTGAGGATATCAAAAGCTACGCAAGCGCGACTCGATGCAAGTTATATCAATTAAGGTATACATGGAAATCCTGGCATACAGCCTTCAGGGCTCATTACCGGAGCAGGCCCAAACAGGGCTCGCGGCCACTGATTGGGCCGTCAGCTAGGCGGCTCAGGAGATGATGTCAGAAACCTAATTACTTTCCAGCAGCCACCGGCTATTACGCCTGTTATCAGTGCAGTTGAGGGGCGGATTCGTAAGGCTTTTGAATCGCCCCTGGTTTCCTAGACACTCTCCAAGCTCAGAAAATAGCGTTTCTCATACTCTACCGGCGACAGCTGCATAGCACTGCTGTGTCGGCGTTTAGGGTTATAGAACATCTCGATGTAATCGAAAATATCACTTCGGGCTTCGTCACGCGTTGCGTAGATCTTTCGTCGGATTCGCTCCCGCTTCAAAAGCTGGAAAAAGCTCTCGGCTACGGCATTGTCGTGGCAGTTTCCCCGTCGGCTCATGCTGCTAATCACATTGTTGGCCTTAAGGAAGCTTGGCCAATCGGAGCTACTGAACTGACTGCCTTGGTCTGAGTGAATCATCACTTGCTGCTGTGGCTTGCGTCGCCAAACGGCCATCAACATCGCGTCGCTGCACATCCTTGGCTTCATTGACCAACCAATGACTTGGCGTGAGAAGAGATCCAGCACTACCGCCAGATAAAGCCATCCTTCATAGGTGCGGATGTAAGTGATATCTGTCACCCAGACCTTGTTCGGCTCGCTGACCTTGAACTGCCGCGCAAGGTGGTTGGGAGATGCCACTGTTGGCTTTCCGCCATAAAACGCAGGACGACGGCGATAGCCCGTTTGTGAACGTACCCCCTCTGCCTGCATCAAACGACCGACTCGATTTCGCCCGCATGTCTCTCCCAGCTCACGCAGGTCATCGTGAATTTTGCGGTAGCCGTACACACCTCCGCTTTCGAGCCAAGCATGTTTGATCAAGCCAAGCAGACGGTGATCTTCTTTTGCTCGGGCAGATTGAGGCTCAGCCAACCAAGCGTAGTAGCCGCTGGGATGCACCTTGAGGGTTGGGCAAAGGCGCCGCACCGGGTAATCCGTCGAGTGCGTCTTGATGAAGGCGTACTTCAGCCGCACTCCTTGGCAAAGTACGCGGCGGCCTTCTTTAAGATGTCTCGCTCTTCCGTCACGCGTTTGAGCTCGGCGCGTAGCTTGCGCAACTCGGCCTGCTGATCATCGTCTTGCTGACGCTGCTCTTGAGGTTTGCTGTAGAGCTTGATCCAGGCGTAAAGGCTGTGAACGGACATCCCCAGGCGCTGGGCGACCTCGGCGACAGGTTTGCCTTTATCGGTCACTTGCTTGACCGCTTCGATTTTGAATTCTTCGGGGTAACGCTGGCGACTCATGACACCTCCTATTTGGGCCTCATTATGAGGCTTGAAGGTGTCTACGAAACCAGGGGCGATTCACAGTTGGGCATCACGGATGAAAAGCTGAGTTACCGCTACGACCTGCTGGGACGCCTGACGCAGGAACTTACGCCCTAAGTGCGCTGGATTATGAGTACGACCCACTCAGCAACCTGACCACACTGCCCCCCCCCCCCGCGATCTTCAGAGCGCGGGGGACGCAGAGAAAACAGCCAGGCCTATAGCGCCTCGGGAGCGGGCAGGTTGCCTAGCAGTTGGTTGAACCAACGGCTATCCGACTCGGTCGGTGCGCGTGTCGCCTCGGCCAGCAACTGGGCGTCAAGGGTCACGCCCAGTTGCTGCAAGCGCACGGCAGTGGCGGGGTGTGTGTCGAAGGGGTGGGTGATGGCGATCTCGAGCGCCTGTTCGCTCAGGTGCAAGCGGTGATGCTGAAGATGCTGTGCCAGCGCCTGGACCAGATGGTCGCGCCGCGGCCCGTGAAGCAGCGTGTCGATTTCGTTGTCCAGGGCAATCACCCGCAACAGTGCCTGGCAGAACGTGCGCGCACCGGCCACTTGTGCGCCGGCCCGGTCCGCTACCAACTCTTGGGCACGGCTCCAGTGATGAACCGCAATCTGGAAGTGGTGCAGAAAATGCCCGGTCATCCACAGCGTGGGGCGTTCGATCCAGGAGGGCGCCTCTTCGGCAGTGGCGATGCTCGAGAAGTGCGTGTACATCAAGCTGAAACGTGCGCTGGTTTCACTGCCTCGCTCGGTATCTCGACTGCTGAAATGACCCAGTTCATGACCGATGATCGAGGCAGTCTCTTGCTGGCTGAGGGCCGAGAGATAGGTCAATGGCAGGTACAACGTGCGTCCGTTCAGCACCTCCCCGGAGGGTTGCAGCACCACCTGCGTGCTGGTAACGAAAAATGACTGGTCTATGCCGACCACAATGTGCTCAGGCGCTGGGGCGTTTAGTTGCGCGGCCAAGTGCTCAACCCAGGCCCAAAGGCCGGGTGCCTGCTGGCGGGTCAATGGGCGGCCGAGGAAGGCGCAGGAAGGTGTTTCGGTCAACCGCCAGCGGGTGCGCAGGCGCAGAATCAGCATCACACCGATCCAGACCATCGACAGCATCGGCAGTACCACCACGAGAATGATCAGGCCTCCCTCGTGGTAATGACTCCACCCCCAGCTCATTTCGTAAAGCGCCGACAGGCCCAGCGCCCCTACCAGCAGCGCGGTGTATGCGGTCAGGCATTGTCCCAGCCGATGCCAACTGCGGGAGAGCTGTTGATGGAGGAAGTCGCGCGAGGCGCGTGCCCGCCAGGCGTCAATTCGCAGCATGAGCCAGGCGGCTGCGCCGGTCAGCAGTGCGGCAATAGCCAGCCAGTGGCTCGATGCCGCCAGGGCCTGACGGGCACCCAGCTGAGCACGGTCAGCATCGGCGAGATCGACCTGGCGTTGAAAGGCCTCGCGACGATCCGCTTCGCGGAGCCTTTCATTGCGTTCACGTTTGGGAATGCGCTGCAATAACGTATCGCTGGGCACGGCGAGCCATTGGCGAATGGTTTCGGCCGTTTGCAGCGCATTGTCGGCACGCCAGCCCTGCAGGCTGGTCCAGCCTGCCAGCGCCAGTGGAAGCAACAGCATGGCCAGTGCCCACCGTAACTGAGTTATCTGGCGCACTGGCCATTCTCCGGAAAAAGGAACATTGCGGTTGATGGGGAAATTGCGACGCCGTTCAGCATGCTGCGGCGGGTCAGGTGCGTTCCCCGAGCCGTGCCACGCCGGGGAACAACTGTGCCAGGGTACGTCGAGCCTGGGCTGCTTCCAGGTAGGGGTACAGCAGCTCGACCAGCTGCTCTGCGTCCACGCGCTTGCCTGCTACGGTCGGGGTGCACAGCCACAGCCTGATGCGTAGCCCACCGGCGATCGGCACGGCGTGCGGCGCGGCCAGAGACTTGAAACAGGCAGGCCCCAGCGAGGGAGCATGGCTGAACGCCGAGACGCTGAACACCAGCACCGTGCTGAGGTGGCGCTGGTCGATCTCGAAGGCGTCGAAGCTGTGCCACGGCACTGGCGCTGGCGAGTTGGCAAAGCACAGGGTGTCGGGTGTCACGCCCAGTACGCGCTGACCATGGCGCCGGCGCAGCGCCTCAGCGAGCGCCAGCCCGGCCAGCCCGGCCATCAGCATCCCTACACCAAAGCCCCATAGCAGCCACTTCACAGGCTGCGGGGTGTGTGGGCCGAAGAGCATCGGCAGCGTGGCAAGCCACACGCCGAGGCAGACCAGCAGCAACCCCGACAATGCGCACACCAGCGCTTTGTTCAATGAATGCTCGTAGATATCCAGCACCTGCGTGGGCCCGTCGGCCCGCGCTTGGAGATAGTCCAGCTGAGCTTCGCGCTCGGCGTTATCCATGGGCTTGCAAAAGCTCCAGCTGTTGCTGCGCATGGGCCGCGTCGCGGTAGGCGGCCAGCAGTGCAAGCACTTCCTCGGTGTCGAGCTTGCGTCCACCGGTAGCCAGACCGGCCGACATGATGCGGATCTGCAACCGTGGCTTTTTCAGCGACACGGCCTGGTTGCCAAAGAACTGCAGCCTTGCCACACGGTGGTTTGGCAGTACGGCATCGCTGCTCATCTCCAGAGTCTGCACCAGCACCATGCCTTCATCCTTGACGGAGATGTCCTCCACTTGAGCCATGTCGACCGGCCCATCCAAGGTATCGACGAACAGTTGGCGACGCGTCAGGCGCATGAAAACCTGAGTACCGGCATTGCGGTGCTGCCACGTCACGGCCGCCGCAATCAGGACCAGGAACGCTGCGCCGGCAACCGGGGCGACCCGGTTCGTGTTGAAGGTCACCGCCAAGATCACCAGTGACACCAACAACATCAACGGGCCCCACAGCCGGTAACGGCGTGAGTTGGTGAACTCGGTTTGCTCGGGCACGCGCTCGATCACCTGTTTGAGCTCGGCGATCACGCGGTCGCGCTGGGCGTCGCGGGACTGGTCGTATTCAGCGCTGAGCGAGCCGGACAGGTCGGACAGCGGGTCATTTTGATCAGGTAGGGTCATGGGGAACGTCCTTATTACTGCTGTGCGTTGAGGTAGTCAGTGAGAAAGGCCTGGGCATTGCCCTGATTGGACAGGCCTTCGGAATACCCGACCATCAGCGCCTGAGCTTCGCCGGGCAGGTACAGCTCACCGCCCCAGTTGCCCTGGATGATCAGCACCACGAACCTCTGGCCATCGACCGTGGTGAAATAGCGGGTGTCCTTGCTGGTTTTTTCCACCGACATCTTCTGGATACGCATGTTCCAGTCGTGGTCGACCCCTTCGATTTGTACCAACGCCTCGTTGGCGCTGCGCTCACCGACGCGCAGGGTCCAGACCTTTATCCCTTGCTGGCCCTGATAGGCGACCACATTGTCGGCTACAGGTGGGCGCGCTTGCGCGTGGGCCAGGCCCATCCACAGGGTCAGCGACGTGGCCAGCAGGGCCATCCATTTGCGATAAGAGAGCATCGTGTTCAATCCTGATTTTCGAAAGGCGGGTATTGAAACAAACGCACCTTGTACTGCCAACCAAGCCGTGCGTTTGCGTACGTTTAACAGGTTTAAGGTGTGGGCGTGTTCACAATTTTCAACAGGCTGGTTCCACCCAGTGGAACCACATTCCATTGTACTCCCGGCCCACTCGCGCTTATCTGTCGCCAACCACGACCTGCCTTACCCGTCGTGATCTGGCAGCGAACAACAAGAACGGGACCCCACCCGCGCGAGGAGATTCCACATGTCGCAGCATCAGCACATCCTGGCCTGGCTCAACGACGTGGCCAGCGACCTGCACGCCATCCGCCACGATATCCACGCTCACCCCGAACTCGGTTTCGAAGAAAGCCGCACCGCGGCACTGGTCGCCCAGTGGCTCAAGGACTGGGGCTATGAAGTGCACACCGGCGTCGGCAAGACTGGCGTGGTCGGCGTGCTGCGCAATGGCAGCAGCACGCGCAAGCTCGGCCTGCGCGCGGACATGGACGCGCTGCCGATCCACGAGGCGACGGGCGCCACCTACAGCAGCCGCCACCCAGGGCGCATGCACGCCTGCGGGCATGACGGGCACACCACCATGCTGCTCGGCGCAGCGCGCTACTTGGCGGCGACGCGGCAGTTCGATGGCACGCTGACGCTCATCTTCCAGCCGGCTGAAGAGGGACAGGGCGGGGCCGAGGCGATGCTGGCCGATGGGCTGCTGGAGCGCTTCCCCTGTGATGCGCTGTTCGGCATGCACAACATGCCGGGGCTGCCAGCGGGGCACCTGGGCTTTCGTGAGGGGCCGATGATGGCTTCGCAGGATTTGCTCAACGTGACCATCGAGGGTGTGGGTGGCCACGGCTCTATGCCGCACTTGACGATCGACCCGCTGGTGGCGGCCGCCAGTGTGGTGATGGCGCTGCAGACGGTAGTAGCACGCAATATCGATGCGCAGGAGGCGGCGGTGGTAACCGTCGGCGCGTTGCAGGTGGGTGAGGCCGCCAACGTGATTGCACAGCAGGCGCTGCTGCGCCTGAGTTTGCGAGCTCTCGACGCCCAGGTGCGGGCGCAGACCCTGGAACGGGTGCGGGCGATCATTATCCACCAGGCTGAGAGCTACGGCTGCAGCGCCAGTATCGAGCACCGCCCGGCGTACCCGGTGCTGGTCAACCACGGGGCGGAAAATGCCTTCGCCCACCAGGTCGGGGTCGAGTTGCTCGGGGCTGAGGCGGTGGACGGCAATACCCGCAAGCTGATGGGCAGCGAGGACTTCGCCTGGATGCTGCAGCGCTGCCCGGGCGCCTACCTGTTCATTGGCAATGGCGAGAAACGGCCGATGGTGCATAACCCGGCCTACGACTTCAACGACGACATTCTGCTGACCGGCGCCGCCTACTGGGGCGCGCTGACCGAGCGCTGGCTCAAACCCGCCTGACCCCTTCATTGACGACTGCCGCTGGAACCCGGGTGCGATCGCGCCTGGGCGATCACTTGAACCGTTTCTGGCCAACAGATTGATGGAGTGTTCCGCATGCAGACTTCCAACACAGGCGCGTCGCGTACCCGGCAAGTGGTCGCGGCGGTCATCGGTAATGCCCTGGAGTGGTACGACTTTATCGTGTACGGCTTTCTGGCCAGCATCATCGCCCAGCAGTTCTTTCCCTCCGATGACGAGTACGCCTCGCTGCTGATGGCCTTGGCCACCTTCGGCGTGGGCTTTTTCATGCGCCCGGTGGGCGGGGTACTGCTGGGTATCTATTCCGACCGCAAGGGGCGCAAGGCGGCGATGCAACTGATCATCCGCCTGATGACGCTGTCCATCGCGATGATCGCCTTCGCGCCCAGCTACCTGGCCATCGGCATGGGTGCACCCCTGCTCATCGTGGTGGCGCGCATGCTGCAGGGCTTTGCCACGGGCGGTGAGTACGCCAGTGCCACGGCGTTTCTGGTGGAGAGCGCGCCGGCCCATCGCAAGGGGCTGTATGGCTCATGGCAATTGGTCGGGCAGTGCTTGGCGGTGTTTTCCGGGGCGGCGATGGTGGCGCTGGTGACGCATCTGTGCTCGCCGCAGGCGCTGGAAAGCTGGGGCTGGCGCATTCCGTTCGTGCTGGGCTTGCTGATCGGTCCCGTGGGGTTGTGGATTCGCAAGCACATGGAAGAACCCGAGGAATTTCTCGAAGCTCGCAGGCAGGCCAAGGGCCACGCGCCAAGCCTGTGGCAGGTGCTGCGTGAGCATCGGCGTAGCCTGCTGGTGTCGATGGGCCTGGCCTGTGGCGCGACGGTATCGTTCTATGTGGTGCTGGTGAACATGCCGACCTTCGCCCACAAAAACTTGGGCTTGCCCTTGGACCAGGTGCTGTTGGTGCAGATGCTGGCGGTGGGGCTGATGACGGTGGTGATCCCCCTGGCCGGTGCGTTGTCAGACCGCCTTGGCCGGCGACCGGTGCTGATGGCGTTCACCCTGGCATTCTTCGTGATGGTCTACCCGCTGTATGTCTGGGTGGCCGCGGCGCCGTCGATCGAACGCCTGCTGGTGATGCAGTTGCTGTTGTGCACAGCCATTGGCGGCTTCTTCGGCCCTGCACCCACCGCATTGGCCGAGCAGTTCCCCGTCGAGGTGCGCTCCACAGGGGTGTCGGTGGCCTATAACGTGGCGGTGATGGTATTCGGCGGCTTCGCGCCGCTGATCGTCACCTGGCTGAGCAAGGCACTGGGCACCCCGGTGGCACCGTCGTTTTACGTACTGTTCGCCTGCCTGCTGACATTGCTGGGCACCTATTGCCTGAAAGAGGCACCGCGCGCCGGCAAGCCTGTTGCCTTCAACTTGGGAGTGAAACCGTGAACCCGTTAGCCATTGACCCGATCGTCGCCCTCGATGCCCACGGGTTGTCTCAGGCGATCCATGCCCGCCAGGTGTCGTGCCGTGAGGTGATGCAGGCCTACCTGGGCCATATCGAGCGGTTCAACCCGTTGGTCAATGCCTTGGTATCGCTGCGCGATGGCGAGGTGCTGCTGGGCGAAGCCGACCAATGCGATGCGCAGCTGGCCCGTGGCCAGTCACGCGGCTGGATGCATGGCATGCCCCAGGCGATCAAGGACCTGGCGGCCACCGCCGGGCTGCGTACCACCCTGGGCTCGCCGTTGTTCGCCGAACAGGTACCCACGCAGGATGCGATCAGCGTGGCGCGGGTGCGGGCGAGTGGGGCGCTGATCGTTGGCAAAAGCAATGTGCCTGAATTCGGCCTGGGCTCGCAGAGCTACAACACGCTGTTTGGCACCACCACCAATGCCTATGACCACAGCCGTGTGGCAGGCGGCAGCAGCGGCGGCGCTGCAGCGGCCTTGGCCATGCGCCTGCTGCCGGTGGCCGACGGCAGCGACATGATGGGCTCGCTGCGCAACCCGGCGGCGTTCAACAACGTCTACGGCCTGCGCCCTTCGCAAGGGCGGGTGCCTTATGGGCCGACGCCGGAACTGTTCATGCAGCAGTTGGCCACTGAGGGGCCGATGGGCCGCACGGTAACGGACGTGGCGCGGCTGCTGTCGGTGCAGGCCGGCTATGACCCACGGGTGCCGTTGTCGCTGCGTGACAGGCCGCGTGACTACGCTGTCGGGTTGCAGCGTGACTTCACGGGCGTGCGGGTCGGTTGGCTAGGGAATCATGACGGCTACCTGCCGATGGAGGATGGGGTAATGGGCCTGTGCGAAGCCGCGCTGGCGGACTTCGCCGAGCTGGGCTGCCGGGTCGAGGCGTGCCAGCCAGGCTTTGACATGGCGCGTCTATGGCAATGCTGGCTCATCCATCGCCACTTCCTGGTGCACGGTAACCTGGGCGCGGCCTATGCAGACCCACGCAAGCGCGCGCTGCTCAAGCCCGAGGCGCAGTGGGAAGTGGAAGGCGGGCTGCGGTTGACGGCGGCACAGGTGTACCGCGCTGCGCTGGACCGCAGCGCCTGGTACCAGGCAATGAGCCAGTTGTTCGAACGTTACGATTTCCTGCTGCTGCCCGCCGCCCAAGTGTTCCCTTTCGACGCAGCGGTGCCGTGGCCGAAGGTGGTAGGCGGGCGGGCGATGGACACTTACCACCGCTGGATGGAGGTAGTGATCGGTCCCACCCTGGCGGGCTTGCCGAGCATGAGCGTGCCGGTGGGTTTCAACGCTGCCGGGCTGCCGATGGGCCTGCAGATCATAGGCCCGGCGCAGGCCGATCATGCGGTACTGCAGCTGGCGTTCGCCCACGAGCAGCTGACCCGCTGGGTCGAGCGGCGACCGCCGGGGTGCCTGCGGGGGTGATGCACTCCCTGGGCAGGCCCGTATCTTGCTGCGCATGATGACCATCCACGCACAGTCAGGGAGGTCGAACCCCATGGGTATTACGCCAGACAGCGGCGGCGTCCGTTCGGTGGAGCGGGCATTGGCCATCGTCGAACTGCTCGGTGAACACCAGGCGCTGGGGCTGGAGGAGCTGCATTACCTCACCGCGCTGCCCAAGGCCACGGTGTCGCGCATGCTCGCCACCTTGCAGGAGCAGGGCTGGGTGTACCGGGGCTTGAGCGATCGGCGTTATCGCTTGTGTGCCCGGCGCCTGTTCGGCGACGGTCAGCAGCGCTTCAAGCGGCAACTGGTGGAGCGCGCAGCACCGTTGTTGCTGGACCTGAGCGAGCGTACCGGGCTGGTGGCGGACCTCTCGTGCTTCGACGGCGAGCGCCTCGAGGTGATGGAGAGTGCGATTCCACAGGTGCTGCGCAAGCGCTACCCCAGCAACTGCCAGATCGTTGGGCACCATGCCAGCCTGTTCCATTCAGCGATGGGCCGGGCATGCCTGAAGGAGCTAGCAGAGGATGAAGTGCAACGCCTGGCGGCCCATGAGCGGGTAGGCGACGAGGGGGTGTTGCGGGATATCGAGGCGGACGCGCACAAGGGCTTCGGGCAGCGCACTGAAGGGTTTTGGGAGTACCCGGTGCGCTTGCCGTTCCTGATCCGTGCGATTGCGTTGCCGGTGCGGGTGGAGGGGCGGCTGGCAGGGAGCATTGCGCTGCACTGGCCGCTTGACCAGGCGCCTGTGGAGCGGGTGCTCAGCCTGCACCTGAACAGCCTGGCGGCAACGGTGGGTGAGGTGCAGCATGCCCTGCTGAACTAGGCCTGTTTCCCGTTCTATCGCGGTGCAAGCGCGTTCAGGCTCTGGTCATGCTCAAGACCTGCAGCAAAAGGTAGTTGCCCCAAAGCGGTGATTGCAGCTATGCCTACTGTGAACCCGTCGGAAAAGGTAACCCCTCGATGCTGGTCGTCGAGCAACTGCGCAAGTCGTTCGCCACTGCCCAGGGCACACTGGAGGTGCTACGCGGGGTCGACCTGACCCTGGCGCGTGGCAGCAGCCTGGCCCTGATGGGGGAGTCCGGCAGCGGCAAAAGTACCTTGCTGCACCTGCTGGCCGGTCTCGACCGCGCCGACGGCGGGCGTATCTTCATCGACGGTGAGCCGCTCGACAGCCGCAACGAAACCGCCCTGGCGCGCTGGCGGCGCGAGGGCATTGGCCTGGTGTTCCAGCAGTACAACCTCATCAGCAGCCTCGATGTTGCCGCCAACCTGGCGTTCCAGGCCCGCCTGGCGGGGCGACTCGATCCGGCGTGGTTGACGCACCTGGCCGCGCGGCTGGGGCTGACGACGTTGCTGCAACGCTACCCCGAGCAGTTGTCCGGTGGCCAGCAGCAGCGGGTTGCCATCGGCCGGGCACTCGCGAGCCGGCCGGGTTTGCTGCTGGCCGACGAGCCCACGGGCAGCCTCGACGAAGCCAGCAGTGATGAGGTGCTGGCGTTGTTGTTGCAACTGGTGGAAGAGGCGGGCAGCAGCGTGCTGATGGTCACGCATAGCCAGCGCCTCGCGGCGCGCCTGCAACGCCGTTGTGTACTGCACCAGGGACGGGTGCAGGCGCCATGAACAGCCTGGTGATCGCGTTGCAGGCATTGGCCAGCCACTGGTGGCGCCATCGCCTGCAGTGCCTCAGCATCTTTACCGGCTTATGGCTGGCCACCGCCCTGTGGACCGGGGTACAGGCACTCAACGCCCAGGCGCGCAGCGATTATGCCCAGGCCAGTGCCGTGCTGGCCGGGCCCGCCCAGGCGCAATGGGTGGCGCGCGATGGGCAACGTTTCGACCAGGCGCTCTATGTGCAATTGCGCAGGCAGGGTTGGCAGGTGACACCGCTGCTGGAAGGGCAAGTGCGCCTGGCCAGTGAGCCTCAGTTCACGCTCAGGCTGATTGGCATCGAGCCGCTTAGCCTGCTGCCAGGCATGCGGGTCGCGGGGGCTGATCCGCAAGGCTTCGACCTGCAAGTGTTCATAGGCCCTCCCGGGCAGGCATGGATCGCCCCGGACACCCTGCGCCAACTAGGCCGCAAGCCGGGGGAGCGAGCCGCTACGACCGATGGGCAACTGCTGCCGCCGCTCACCCCCAGCGCACACTTGGCCCCAGGGGTGATCGTGGTCGATATCGGCCAGGCTCAGCGGTTGCTCAAGGCCCCGGGGCTGGTATCGCGGTTGCTCGGCAGCAGTGACGTGCCGCTGCCAGCGCAGGTCGCGGGCCACCTGACACTGCAGCCCCCTTCGGATGACGGTGACCTGCAGCGCCTGACCGAGAGCTTCCACCTTAACCTCACCGCGCTCGGCTTGCTGGCCTTCGTGGTCGGGCTGTTCATTGCCCATGCGGCCATTGGCCTGGCGCTGGAGCAACGCCGTGGGCTGATCCGCACCTTGCGCGCCTGTGGCATCAGTTTGCAGACGATGCTCGCCGCACTTGCGCTGGAACTGGGGGTGTTCGCCCTGACCGGTGGCGTGGCCGGTGTGGCGGCGGGCTATGTGCTGGCGGCATCGATGCTGCCTGATTTTGCCGCCAGCCTGCGCGGCTTGTACGGTGCCCAGGTAGCCGGGCAATTGCACCTGCCGGTGCAGTGGTGGCTGGCAGGGATTGCGGTCAGCCTGCTCGGCGCGCTGTTGGCAGGGTTGGACAGCGTGTTGCGGGCAGCACGGTTGCCGCTGCTGACCCTGGCGCAGCCCCAGGCATGGCGTTTGGCGCAGGTACCCTGGCTGCAACGCCAAGCCGCGGCAGGCGCGGGGTTGTTGGTGGTTGCCCTGGGGTGCGGTTACTTCGGCACGTCGCTGCCCAGCGCGTTCGGCATGCTGGCGGCCCTGTTGCTGGCAGCGGCGCTGCTGTTGCCAGGGCTGCTGGCGGTAATGCTTGGCAGCCTTGCACGGTACTGTCGCCGGCCGTTGGCGCAATGGTTCGTTGCCGACAGCCGTCAGCAGTTGCCGGCCTTGAGCCTGGCGTTGATGGCCCTGTTGCTGGCGCTGGCCGCCAGCGTTGGAGTCGGCGGCATGACCGAAGGTTTTCGGCGCACCTTCATTGGCTGGCTCGACCAGCGTTTGGCGGCGGACCTGTATGTCACGCCACGGGACGACGCTCAGGCACAGCAGCTCTACCACCACCTGCGGCAAAGCCCGGCGGTCGAGGTGGTGTTGCCAAGTTGGCGAACGCAGTGGCGCCTGCAGCAATGGCCGGTGCAGGTGCAAGGCGTCGCCGATCATGGGTTCTACCGCCGCCATTGGCCGTTGCTGGCCCAATCTCCCGGGGCCTGGGAGCAACTGGCGGCCGGTCATGGGGCAATGCTCAGCGAGCAATTGGCACGGCGCCTGGGGCGGGCAGTCGGGGATAGCGTCGTGCTGCCTGGTGAGCCTGCGCAGGCCATGGCGGTGGTCGGCATTTACGCCGACTATGGCAACCCCAAGGGCCATGTGCTGGTCAACGCCGACTGGTTGCGCCGTCATGCGCCGGCGGCCAGCCTGGCCGGCCTGAGCGTGCTGGTACACGCCGGCCAGGGGGCGGCGCTCAAGGACGACCTGCAGCAACGCTTTGCCCTGGATGACAACCAGGTGCTCGAGCAAGCCCGCCTCAAAGCCTGGTCGACCGACGTGTTCAGCCGCACGTTCGCCGTTACTGCGGCATTGAATAGTTTGACCTTGGGTGTGGCTGGGGTGGCGCTGTTCATCAGCCAACTGACCTTGGGCCAGCGCCGCCTGGGCCAGCTGGCACCGCTGTGGGCGCTAGGCGTGCCACGCGGCTGGCTGGCCTGGTTGTGCCTGGGGCAGACGCTGATGCTGGGTTGCTTCACGGTGCTGTTGGCGATGCCTTTGGGCTTGTTGCTGGCCTGGTGCCTGGTGGCGGTTGTGAACGTACAGGCGTTCGGTTGGCGCCTGCCTTGGCATGTGTTTGCCGGGCAACTGGTACAACTGGCCATGCTGGGCCTGGTGACCAGCCTGTTGGCCAGTGCCTGGCCGCTCTGGCAGTTGGCCCGCAGCCAGCCAGGCGCTCTGTTGCGGCAGTTCGCCGATGAAAGCTGAAGCCTGGCTGCTGCTTGCCAGCCTACTGCTGGCGGGTTGTGACCCTGCGCCAGCGCCCAAGGGTTATGCCGGCCTGGGCGCCGAAGCGGGCGCGTTTAAACCGGTGACGCCTGACGTGGCGCTGGTGTTCCCCCGTGACCACGGGGCACACGATGGCTTTCGTATCGAATGGTGGTACGTCACCGCCAACCTGCGCGATGCCCAGGGCCGTGACTGGGGGGCGCAATGGACCCTGTTCCGATCGGCACTGCGGCCAGGGGCCGAGCGCCCGGGCTGGAGCAGCCCCAACCTGTGGATGGGCCACGCAGCGCTGACCGGGCCGGGCGGCCACCAGTTCAGCGAGACGCTGGCCAGAGGTGGGGTTGGCCAGGCGGGCGTCGAGGCGCAACCTTTTCACGCCTGGATCAACGACTGGTCGTTGCAAGGCAGCGCGGGTGTGGACCACTTGCGCATGAGCGCCCGCGGCCAGGGCTTTGGTTATGACCTGCACCTGACCAGCGACCGTCCGTTGGTGTTGCATGGCGCGCAAGGCTATAGCGAGAAATCTGGCCAAGGCCAGGCTTCGTACTATTACAGCCAACCGTTTTACCAGGTGACGGGCGAGGTGCAGCGCGATGGGCAGCGCATCCCTGTTACAGGGCAGGCGTGGCTCGACCGGGAATGGAGCAGCCAGCCGTTGGCCGCGGGGCAACGTGGCTGGGACTGGTTCTCGCTGCACCTGCAGGGCGGGGCCAAGTTGATGGTGTTCCAGGTGCGTGAAGACCAAGCTTCGCCATATCGCGCCGGGACTTGGGTCGATGCCCAGGGGCAGTCGCGGCGGCTGCAAAATGGGCAGATCGAGTTGACCCCCTTGGCTTGGACACGGCAGGACAATGGCAAACAGGTCCCTACACGCTGGCGGGTGCGGGTGCCTTCAGTGCAGGTGGATGTTGAAGTGGATGCCCTGGAACCAAATGCCTGGATGGGCACGCGGTTTGCGTACTGGGAGGGGCCGGTACGGGTGGGTGAAGAGGGGCGCGGCTACTTGGAGATGACTGGCTACTAGGGCCGTAAAGCAGGGAGGAGTACAAATGTACTCCCTGGCAGCACAGGTGATTTTGTAGACGATAAGGCGGAAAAAAGGCTCCCATGCCGAACCCGTTGTCAACTGCCAAAAAGGGCGAAACCGGTTTCAAAACATTTCCGATCCAGCTAGATTGTGGCCTTCCTGGGGGTTTTTGCCCCTGATCGAATACCAGATGGCGCAACCAGAGGCCACCTACGCTGATGAGGAACCCTATGTCTGGACATGCCCCCGACAATCCGCGCAGAGACTTCTTGCGCAAGACCTTGACGCTGATTCCGGTCGTCACCGTGGCCGGCACCGGCCTTGGTGCTGGCCAACTGCTGGCCGAGCCGGTACACGAACCGAAGGTGCCCGCCACACCACCGGCAAGCACATACCAGCCCACGTTCTTCACTGCCGAGGAATGGGCTTTCCTGCAGGCTGCGGTGTCGCGCATCATCCCGGCTGACGAACTTGGCCCGGGCGCACTGGAGGCCGGTGCTGCCGAGTTCATCGATCGCCAGATGAGCACTCCTTACGCCACCGGCGCGCAGTGGTACATGCAAGGCCCATTCAAGGCCGACGCCGCTCCAGAGTTTGGTTACCAGCTCCAACTCAACCCACAACAGATCTACCGCCTGGGCATTGCTGCGGCGGACGCGTGGTGCAAACAGGTCAGTGGCAAAACCTTTGCCGCGCAAGATAGCGCTACCCGAGACAACCTCCTCAGCAAAATCGAAGCCGGTGAAGCGGTATTCGAGGAACTCCCCGCCAAGGTGTTCTTCAGCTTGCTGGTGCAGAACACCCGCGAAGGGTTCTTCTGTGACCCGATTCACGGCGGCAACAAGGGCATGGTTGGCTGGACGCAGATCGGCTTCCCCGGTGCCCGGGCAGACTTCATGGACTGGGTCGAGCGCAACGAGCCTTATCCGTTCCCAGCAGTTTCGATCCGTGGCGAGAGGGCGTAAGGCATGGCCAATGCAATGAAGAAGGTCGATGCGGTGATCGTCGGGTTTGGCTGGGCCGGCGCCATCATGGCCAAGGAGCTGACCGAAGCTGGGCTGCAGGTGGTTGCCCTGGAGCGTGGGCCCATGCAGGACACCTACCCCGAAGGCAGCTACCCACAGGTGATCGATGAGCTGACCTACAGCGTGCGCAAGAAGCTGTTCGTGGATGTGTCGAAAGAGACCGTCACCATCCGCCACAATGTCAACGATGTCGCGCTGCCCAACCGCCAGTTGGGTGCCTTCCTGCCCGGCAAGGGTGTCGGGGGGGCGGGCCTGCACTGGTCTGGCGTGCACTTTAGGGTGGACCCGATGGAGTTGCGCATGCGCAGCCATTACGAAGAGCGCTACGGCAAGCGCTTCATCCCTGAAGACATGACCATCCAGGACTTTGGCGTGAGCTACGAAGAGCTCGAACCGTATTTCGACTTCGCCGAGAAGGTCTTCGGCACTTCGGGCCAGGCCTGGACTGTCAACGGCAAGGTGGTCGGCGAAGGGAAGGGCGGTAACCCCTATGCGCCGGACCGTTCCAACCCGTTCCCGCTGGCATCGCAGAAGAACGTGGTCTCGGCCAAGCTGTTCGAGAAAGCCACCGCCAGCCTGGGCTACAAGCCCTACAATCTGCCCTCGGCCAACACCTCCGGGCCCTACACCAACCCCTATGGCGCGCAGATGGGGCCGTGCAACTTCTGTGGCTTCTGCAGCGGGTATGTGTGCTACATGTACTCCAAGGCTTCGCCCAACGTGAACATTCTGCCAGCCCTGCGCCAGGTGCCGAACTTCGAGCTGCGCGCCAACGCTCATGTGCTGCGGGTGAACCTGGACGACAGCAAGCGCAAGGCTACCGGCGTGACCTACATCGAC
Organism: Pseudomonas ceruminis; assembly: GCF_021602025.1. Classification (GTDB taxonomy): domain Bacteria; phylum Pseudomonadota; class Gammaproteobacteria; order Pseudomonadales; family Pseudomonadaceae; genus Aquipseudomonas; species Aquipseudomonas ceruminis. The sequence continues at coordinate 51,301 of NZ_BQHW01000021.1, read as the reverse complement.
GCCCAAGGGCGTGAAGTCGAGCAGCCGGCAGACCTTGTCATCCTCGCAGCCTTCCAGTTCAACAACGTGCGCCTGATGCTGCTGTCCGGCATCGGCAAGCCCTATGACCCGGTCAAGAACGAAGGGGTGGTCGGGCGCAACTTTGCCTACCAGAACATGGGCACGGTCAAGGCGTTCTTCGACAAGGACACCTACACCAACAACTTCATTGGCGCTGGCGGCAATGGTGTGGCCATCGACGACTTCAATGCCGACAACTTCGACCATGGGCCCCATGGCTTCGTCGGTGGCTCACCGATGTGGGTCAACCAGGCCGGCAGCCGGCCGATTGCCGGTGTCGCCAACCCACCCGGCACCCCCGCCTGGGGCAGCGCCTGGAAAAAGGCCACGGCAGATTACTACACCCACCAGGTGTCGATGGACGCCCATGGCGCGCATCAGTCGTACCGTGGCAATTACCTGGACCTTGACCCGACCTACCGCGATGCCTATGGCCAGCCGCTGCTGCGCATGACCTTCGACTGGCAGGAAAACGACATCAAGATGAACCAGTTCATGGTCGACAAGCTCAGCAAGATTGCCCAGGCGATGAACCCCAAGGCCATTGCCATGCTCGGCAAGAAGGTCAAAGAACACTTCAACACCGCCAGCTACCAGACCACCCACCTCAACGGTGGCGCGATCATGGGCACTGACCCCAGCACCAGTGCGCTGAACCGCTACCTGCAAAGCTGGGACGTGCACAACGTCTTTGTCCCCGGCGCCTCTGCATTCCCCCAGGGGTTGGGCTACAACCCCACCGGCCTGGTGGCGGCGCTGACCTATTGGTCGGCCCGGGCGATCCGCGAGCAATACCTGAAAAACCCCGGCCCGCTGGTCCAGGCTTGAGGAGCGATGAACATGAATAATTGGTTGATCGCCACCCTGCTGCTGGGCGCCAGCGTGGCGGCGCAAGGGCAAGAAGCCAGCGATGCGCAGGTGAAGCAGGGCGAGTATCTGGCCCGGGCCGGCGACTGCGTCGCCTGCCATACCGCCAAGGGCGGCAAACCCTTCGCGGGCGGGCTGCCGATGCAAACCCCGATCGGCACCGTGTACTCCACCAATATCACCCCTGATGCCAGCGGCATAGGCCATTACAGTTTCGAGGACTTTGACCTGGCGGTGCGCCAGGGGGTCGCCAAGGATGGGAGCACGTTGTATCCCGCCATGCCGTACCCGTCCTACGCGCGGGTCAATGAGGATGACATGCGTGCCTTGTATGCCTACTTCATGAAGGGTGTCGAGCCCGTAGCCCAGCCGAACAAACCGACTGATATCCCCTGGCCATTGAGCATGCGCTGGCCGTTGGCGATCTGGCGCGGCCTGTTCGCCCCTGAGGCGAAGGCCTGGGTAGCGCCAGTGGCGGCCGACCCGGTGGTAAGCCGCGGTGCGTACCTGGTCGAGGGCCTGGGGCATTGTGGCGCATGCCATACCCCCCGTGCCTTGACCATGCAGGAAAAGGCCTTGAGCCCCGCCGAGGGCGAACAGTTCCTGGCGGGCAGTGCACCGCTGGAAGGCTGGATTGCCAAGAACCTGCGCGGTGACCACAAGGACGGGCTGGGCAGCTGGAGCGAAGCGCAACTGGTGCAGTTTCTCAAGACCGGGCGCAGTGACCGCAGCGCCGTGTTCGGTGGCATGAGTGATGTGGTCGAGCACAGCATGCAACACTTGAGCGATGCCGACCTCACGGCCATCGCCCGGTACCTCAAGACGTTGCCGCCAAGCAACCCGGACGACCAGCCGCACGTTTATGACAAGCAGGTCGCCGATGCATTGTGGCAGGGGGACGACAGCAAGCCCGGCGCGGCGGTATACATCGACAACTGCGCGGCCTGTCACCGTACCGATGGCCAGGGCTACACCCGCGTGTTCCCGGCCCTTGCGGGCAACCCGGTGGTGCAGACGGCCGATGCCACTTCGCTGATTCATGTGGTGCTGGCCGGCGGCACGGTGCCGGCGACGCATACGGCGCCGTCGAACTTCACCATGCCCGCATTCGGCTGGCGCTTGAGTGACCAGGAGGTGGCTGAAGTGGTGAATTTCATTCGCACGAGCTGGGGTAACCAGGGCAGTGCGGTATCGGCGGGGGATGTGAAAGCATTGCGCTGACGGCAATGCGACCCTTGTAGGCGCGGCCTTGAGTCGCGCCTGCAGCCGGGGGTTGTAAAAATGGCGACGAACGGTAGATGACGAAAGGCTTGGGTTTTGGTGTATTGAAACCGGTTTCATTCATCGGCACCGATAACAATCACAAGGGATCCGCCATGACCGACGTGCCTGCCCATCCCCGCGAGCGGGTGACCATCAGCGAAGTGGCACGCGTCGCTGGCGTGTCCAAGGCCACGGTGTCCCGCTACATCGGCGGCGACCGCCAGTTGCTCGCCGAGGCGACCGCCAAGCGCCTGGAGGCGGTCATTCAACGCCTGGGTTATCGACCCAACCAGATGGCCAGAGGCCTCAAGCGCGGCCAGACACGCCTGATCGGCATGCTGGTGGCGGACATCCTCAACCCCTATTCAGTGGCGGTGATGCACGGTGTCGAAACCGCCTGTCGCCAGCACGGCTACAGCCTGGTGGTGTGCAACACCAACCGCGACGACGAGCAGGAACGCCATCACCTGGCGGCCTTGCAGTCGTACAACGTCGAGGGCCTGATCGTGAATACCCTCGGTCGTCACCCTGGCGAACTGCTCAACCTGCAACGCGACATTCCCATGGTATTGGTGGACCGGCAACTGCCGGAGCTTCAGGCCGACCTGGTCGGGCTGGACAACGCCGATGCCATCGAGCAGGCCCTGGACCACCTGCAGGCGCGTGGCTACCGCGACATCCTTGCCGTCACCGAACTGCTCGATGGCACCAGTTCCCGGCTGGCGCGGGTACAGGCATTCACCACCTCGATCAGCCGCCGTGCCGGCATGCGCCAGCAACTGCTCGAAATCGATGCCGACCTGCCAGCCAGGCTCGGTACCTTTCTCGACAGCAACGGCCACGGCCCTCAAGCCATCTTCACCTTCAACGGCGTCGCTACGCTTGCGGTCACCCGGTTGTTGCATGACGCAGGCTGCAACCTGTTCCAGGACGTTGGTCTGATCGCCCTGGATGAGCTGGACTGGTACCCGCTGGTCGGTGGCGGCATCACGGCACTGGCACAGCCGACCGAACGCATCGGCGCGGCAGCCTTCGAGTGCTTGCTCGGCCGGTTGCGTGGCGAGCACGGGGCAGCGCGGCGCATCGATTTCAAGGCCGAATTGATCATCCGAGGTTCTACCCACTTACGTGAATAAACGGCGTGCAGCATCGCGGGTCGTTGCTGCGCACAAAAATGAAACCGGTTTCATCAGGACAATAACAATGCACAAGAACCCCGTTTCCATCAGCCTTTCCAGTTACGGTGCCAGCGTGGTCCGGCAACGTGGCCAGGCAAGTTTCCTGGGGCTGCTCGCAGCCGCTGGGGTGGCGCGTGTCGAATTGCGCGAGGAGCTGTTCGACGAGGCCCCGGACGCCGCCGCACTGTCTGCGGCAATTCAGGCGTCTGGCCTGGAATGCCTGTATTCATCCCCCCTGGAGCTCTGGACCCCAGCGGGCCAGCCAGACCCACGCCTGCCTGCCAAGCTGGCGCTGGCCAAGGCGCTGGGCGCCGTGGCGCTAAAGGTGTCCTTGGGGCACTACCAACCCCATTGCGACGTCGCCTCCCTGAAGCCATGGCTCAACGCCGACGGCCCGGTGCTGTTGGTCGAGAACGACCAGACTCGGCATGGCGGCCGCATCGCGCCGCTGTTGCACTTTTTCCAACAGGTTGACGCACAGGCGCTGGCGCTGGCGCTGGCGCTGGGCATGACCTTCGACATCGGCAACTGGCACTGGCAGTGCGAGTCGGCTGCTGCGGCCGCCCGGCAGCTCGGCCGCTGGGTACGCTACGTGCACTGCAAGGCAGTGCAGTGCGAAGCGTCGGGGCGCCTGGTCGCCGTGGCGCCCCGTGCTGCGGACCTGGCAGCCTGGGGCGAAATGTTCAAAGCGTTTGCCCCTGGGCTGGTGCGCGCCGTGGAATATCCGCTGGTCAGCGATGACTTGCTGGCGTTGACCCGCGACCAGGTCGCGCATCTGGCCAGGCTTGGCCTGAGCAAGGAGGTGAGCCATGCCTGAGCATGATGTGCTGTGTTTCGGCGAGACCATGGCCATGTTCGTAGCCGAGCAGGTGGGCGATCTGGCCAGCGTGGGCGGATTCACCAAGCGCATTGCCGGTGCCGACAGCAATGTGGCCATCGGCCTTGCCCGGTTGGGCTTTCGGGTACGGTGGTTGAGCCGGGTGGGCGATGACTCGCTGGGCCGCTTCGTACTGGCCAGCCTGCGCCAGGAAGGGGTGGACTGCAGCAGCGTCGAGGTCGATGGCCGCCATCCCACGGGGTTTCAGCTCAAGGGCCGTTGCGACGATGGCAGTGACCCGGTGGTGGAGTATTTCCGCCGCCACTCCGCGGCCAGCCACCTTTCAGTGGCGCAGCTCACCCCGGCGTTGCTCAAGGCCCGCCACCTGCACGCTACCGGCATTCCGCTGGCGCTGTCGCCTGGCTGCAGAGCGCTGTCCCACGCGCTGGTGGAGGGCATGCGCGCAGCCGGGCGCAGCATTTCTTTCGACCCCAACCTACGCCCGTCGCTGTGGCCTGACCACCGGAGCATGGTGCGTGAAGTGAACGCGCTGGCGCTAAAGGCACACTGGCTGCTGCCCGGCCTTGACGAAGGCCGCCTGCTGAGCGGCCAGAAAACCCCGGCTGACATTGCGGCGTTCTACCTCGACCGTGGCGTGGAACATGTGGTGATCAAGCTGGGCGGCGAGGGCGCCTACTACCGCAATGCCCGTGGCGAAGGGCAGATGGCGCCGGTACCGGTGGTGAACGTTGTGGATACCGTAGGTGCAGGCGATGCCTTTGCCGTTGGCGTCGTCAGCGCGTTGCTCGAAGGCCGCCCGTTGGCGGAGGCGGTGGTGCGTGGCAACTGGTGCGGCAGCCGCGCCGTGCAGTCGCCGGGCGACATGGAAGGCTTGCCGCTGCGCCACGAGCTGGAGGCGCACGAACTGCGCAGAAGTGCCTGAACGTCTGATCGCCGGTACGCCGGCCCTGTTGCGACAAAAACAACAAGCTCAGGAGAAACAGTCATGCAATCGACAAGCCTCGCGCCACGCCGTTGGTGGTACATCATCCCGATCGTGTTCGTCACCTACAGCCTGGCCTACCTGGACCGTGCCAATTATGGCTTTGCCGCTGCCTCGGGCATGGCTGATGACCTCAAGATCACCCCCGCGCTGTCCTCGCTGCTCGGGGCGCTGTTTTTCCTCGGTTATTTCTTCTTTCAGGTACCGGGGGCGATCTACGCCGAAAAGCGCAGTGTGAAGAGGCTGATTTTCGCCAGCCTGATCCTCTGGGGTGGCCTGGCCACCCTGACCGGGATGATCAGCAATGTGTACGTGTTGATCGGTATCCGTTTCCTGCTGGGCGTGGTCGAGGCCGCTGTGATGCCGGCGATGCTGGTGTACCTGTGCCATTGGTTTACCCGTGCCGAACGCTCGCGCGCCAATACCTTCCTGATGCTTGGCAACCCGGTGACCATCCTTTGGATGTCGGTGGTATCCGGTTACCTGATCAAGCAATTCGACTGGCGCTGGATGTTCATCATCGAGGGCCTGCCTGCGGTGTTGTGGGCGTTCATCTGGTGGCGTCTGGTGGACGATCGCCCAGCCCAGGTGAGCTGGTTGAGCGAACAGGAAAAAGCCCGGCTGGAACAGGCGCTTGCCGCTGAACAACAAGGCATCAAACCGGTGAAGAATTACCGCGAGGCGTTTCGCTCACCGCAGGTCATCGTCCTGTCGCTGCAGTACTTTTGCTGGAGCATCGGTGTGTATGGCTTCGTGCTGTGGCTACCGTCGATTCTCAAACAGGCGGCCAACGTCGATATCGTCCAGGCCGGCTGGCTGGCGTCGGTGCCTTACATGGCGGCAGTGCTGGCGATGATCGGCGTGTCCTGGGCCTCGGACCGGCTGCAAAAACGCAAGCGCTTCGTCTGGCCGCCGTTGCTGGTGGCCGCGCTGGCCTTTTATGGCTCGTATGCGCTGGGCAGCGAGCACTTCGGGTGGTCCTACGCGCTGCTGGTCGTGGCCGGGGCCTGCATGTACGCCCCTTACGGGCCGTTTTTCGCCATCGTGCCGGAGATTCTGCCGAGCAACGTTGCTGGCGGGGCCATGGCGTTGATCAACAGCATGGGCGCGCTGGGCTCGTTCGGCGGTTCGTGGCTGGTCGGTTACCTCAATGGGGCAACCGGCGGGCCCGGTGCTTCGTACCTGTTCATGTCGGGGGCGCTGCTGACGGCAGTGGCGCTCACGGCCATTCTGAAAACCGCTCAGGCACCTGGCCAGGCCAAGCGCCGCCGCCAGCGCCTGGCAATGAACCCATAGGAAACTGGCCATGAAAAAGCGGATCGTCCTTTACAAGCGTTTGTCCGACGCGTTGCTGGCGCGGCTGCACCAGCACGTTGAGGTGACCTACGTCGACACCACCGGTAAAGACGGGCTGGCACGGCTGCGCGATGCGCTGCCCGGCGCCCACGGGCTGTTGGGCGCAAGCCTGCGGCTGGACCACAGCCTGCTGGACCTGGCGCCGCAGCTGCAGGTGGTGTCGAGCGTGTCGGTCGGGGTCGATAACTACGACATCGCCGAGTTGACGCGCCGTGGCGTGCTGCTGACCAACACGCCCGATGTACTGACCGAGACCACGGCCGATACGGGTTTTGCCCTGATTTTGGCGAGTGCACGGCGGGTGGTGGAGTTGGCCAACTGGGTACGCGATGGGCATTGGCAAGCCAACCTGGGGCCGTCGCACTTTGGGTGTGATGTGCATGGCAAGACGTTGGGCATCGTCGGTATGGGCCGCATTGGCGAGGCGCTGGCACGGCGCGGCGCGGCGGGCTTCGGTATGCGGGTGCTCTATCACAGTTCGCGGCCCAAGCCTGAGGTCGACGCCCGCCATGGCGCACAGTACTGCAGCCTCGATGCATTGTTGAGTGAGGCGGACTTCGTTTGCCTGACCGTGCCGCTGAGCAGTAGCACTGAAGAGTTGATTGGGGCGCGAGAGTTGGCGCTGATGAAGCCCGAGGCGATCCTGGTGAACATCGCGCGCGGGCGTGTGGTGAATGAACGGGCGCTGATCGACGCCCTGCGTGAACAGCGCATCCGTGCCGCCGGGCTGGATGTGTTCGTGCAGGAGCCTTTGCCAGTGGACTCGCCGCTGCTGCACTTGGCCAATGTGGTGGCCACACCGCACATTGGCTCAGCCACGCAGGAAACACGCGAGGCCATGGCACGGTGTGCGGTGGAGAACCTGTTGAGCGCGCTGGCCGGACAGCGGCCGGCGAATCTTGTGAATGAGCAGGCCTGGGGGAACGGCCAACCCAATAACACGATCGCTACTTGAAGTCCCACTGCATCTGGGTGGCGATGCTGACACCGGTGGAAGATTTCACGCACACATCCAGGTAATCGGTGAACCGCGGTGGCACGGCGATACCTTCCTCCAGCAGGCGGCTGTTGTCGAACAGGTAGTTGAGGTCGGCAAAGCCGCTGTACAGGCGCAGGGCACGCAGTACCAGGCGCGGGTTGGCGGGGCCGATGCGGGCTTCGAAATCCTGGGCCAGGGCCTTGAGGTCATCGACGTTGACCTTGCGGTAACGCTCGCCCACAGGCGCTGCGCCATTGGCCTGGGCGAATGCCCGGTCGATCTCGGCAAAGGTGCAGGCCGCCTGGTGGCCGGCAGAGATGTGGTAGAGGTTGTGTTCAAGCTGTGGTTTGAGCGTCAGGCCAATCAGCGCCTCGGCACAGTAGTCGACGGGGATGACGTCGATCTGCTCGTCCAGTTCGCAGGTGAAGCTTTCCAGGGCGAAGCCCATGCGGAAGACCCAGAAAATGCTCGCCGAAGCCTGGCAGCCAAGGGTGCGATGGCCCACGACAATGGACGGGCGCGCCACCACCAACGGCAGGTGCGGCAACTGGTCGCTCATGCGCCGCTCGATTTCGGCTTTTGAAGCGGTGTAGTCCACCAGTTGCTGCTCGGCGGCCGGAAACTCCCACGACTCGCTGATCGGCGACTGCTGCTGCGGGCCACAGCTCATCGCCGTGCCAACATGCAGGAAGCGCTTTAGGCGTGGGGAGCGGCTCATGGCCTCCGCGAAGGCATAGGTGCCTTCGACGTTTACCGGCCAGATCGTTGGGTTTTTCGAGAATGACGCCACCGCAGCGCAGTTGATGACCCGATCGATCTGCATCAGGCGCGGCAGCTCCTGGGCGATCCAGCCCGTGTCGAGGAAATCGCCGCAGATGATCTGCTCAGCGCTCAGCGCCTGGCAGTCGCTGTCGGCCACACCGTGCTGGCGCAAGTTGTCGCGAAGGCGCATGAGCCCTTGTTCGCGGCTGTCGGCGCGCACCAGAAACCGCAGGTCGGCCCCTCGGCCATTGGCGATCAACTGTGCGGCCACCGAGCCGCCAAGAAAGCCGGTAGCGCCGGTAAGCAGAATATGTTCTTGATCAAAGGTGATCAGTGGGGCTGGCGCGTTCATAAACTTCCTCTAAAAGTTTATCGGACTTGTCTTCGAGACGAAGGCACAGGCGGAGCAAACCTTTGAGGTTGCCCGGTATATTTTTCAAAAAGCTCAAAGCGCCTGGTGCAAAACCCTATGGGATCGCGCCAAGGCATGGAAACCCTGGCTTGCAGCGTTGAGCGAGGGCGATTGTCCACGCCTTTAGAGGGAACTTACAATTGGTGGGAGGCAGATTTCATATGAAACAAAGTTAATGAGGCTATGGGCATGCCTTTATTAAAATTATCTCATGTTGAATTGAAGTGTTTATTTAAACGCGGCAATAGAAGTGCGAGACGATTCTACCGCAGACATGGTAGTAAGCGAGTGAGGAAATTGTGAAAAATATGCCCTGTTATTGAGCGGGCGATGAACAGTGCACAATGCGCTGAACACTGGTCGGTAGCCAAGGCGCCAGCGGCGCCCCAGCCAGCGAAAGGCGTCTAGTGGCCGCCTTTCATGCGCCGCGCCACCAGGTAGATACCCAGGCCGGCCAATGCCGCTGCTGCGCCGATGTAGCCGGTGCTGGTCCAGCCTAGCCCGGCGCTGATGGCCATGCCGCCAAACCACGGCCCCAGCGCATTGGCCAGGTTGAACGCGGCGTGGTTGGATGCGGCCGCCAGGCTTGGTGCCTCGTGGGCAATGTCCATCAGGCGGATCTGCAACGGTGCGGCCAACGCGATCATGGTGCCCACCAGGCCGATCCCCAGCAGAATGCTCCACAGCGAATGCGCGGCAAACGTGAAGAACAGCAGCACCGCTGTCGACCACACCAGCACAATGCCAACGGCGCGGAACTGCAGGCGGTCAAACAGCTTGCCTCCGGCAATGTTGCCAATGATGCCGCCCACACCGAAGGCAGCCAGGCCAAAGGGGATCCATTGCGGGGAAACCTGGGTCACCTGCAGCATGGTCGGCGCCAGGTAGCTGAAGACGCAGAACATCCCAGCGAAACCGATGGCGGCGATGGCCAGCGCCATCCACACTTGGGGCAGGGTAAAGGCCTGCAGCTCCTTGCGCGGGTCACTGCGCGCTTCATCACGGCGCTGCGGCACGAAGCGCCACACCAGCGCAATGGTGCACAGGGCAATCAACCCAACCAGCACGAAGGCCGAGCGCCAGCCGAAATGCTGCCCCAGGAAGGTGGCCACCGGGTTGCCCAGTAGCATCGCCAGGGTCAGCCCCATCATCACCCGGGCCACAGCCCCCGCACGCTGATTGTTGGGCACCATGCTCGAGGCCACCACGGCAGCAATGCCGAAGTAGGCGCCGTGGGGCAAACCGCTGATGAAGCGGAAGGCCACCAGGCCGCTGAACGAAGGGGCGAATGCCGTGGCCAGGTTGCCGATTGCATACAACGCCATCAACAGCAGCAGCATGTGCTTGCGCAGCAGCTTGGCGCCGAGTATGGCCAGCGCTGGGGCGCCGACCACCACGCCCAGTGCATAGGCGCTGATCGCGTGGCCTACCTGCGGCTCGCTCAATTGCAGGTTGCTGGCGATATCCGGCATCAGCCCCATGATTGCGAACTCGCCGGTGCCAATGGCGAAGCTGCCCAACGCCATGGCCGCTTCCATCTTGCCGATAGCGCCTTTGGAAACGGCTACCGGTGGTAATTCCTGAACAGACATCTGGATCCTTACTGAAACATGCTGAAACGTTCAAGTCCGGATCATAGACAATCCGCGACAGGTCCGTCGAGGAAGGCCGGCACATGGCAGCGGATCCTCTTCGGGGGTGCTGTAACATTTTGCATTAATTGTGCGGACTCATAAAATGCGTGCATCAATCCGCTGGTATTTGTGTGCGCGCCATGGCCATCAACTTCGATCTCAACGACCTGCAGGCGTTTCGTGCAGTGGTGGATCACGGCAGCTTTCGCAAGGCCGCCGAAGCCGTTCGGATCTCGCAGCCGGCGTTGAGCCGGCGCATCGAAAAGCTTGAGGATGCGCTGGGCGTCCGGCTGTTCGAGCGCACCACCCGTAAGGTCAGCCTGACCCAGGCCGGGCGTGGTTTCATGCCCAGTGTCGAGCGGTTGCTGGATGACCTGGACAGTGCACTGCTGGGCATCAGCGAAGTCGCTTCGACCCGGCTGGGCCAGGTCACCGTCGCCTGCGTACCCTCGGCAGCGTACTACTTCATGCCGCGGGTGATCGCCCATTACCATCGGCAGTTTCCGCGTATCAAGGTGCGGGTGCTGGACGCCAGCGCCCACGATGTGCTGAGCGCGGTGGTCGATGGCGAAGCGGACTTCGGGCTGAGCTTCATGGGCACCCTGGAAGCCGACGTGGAGTTCGAGCCCCTGGTGCAGGAGGCCTACGTGGTGGCCTGCAGGCGCGATCACCCGTTGGCCGGGCGCAGCAGCGTCAGTTGGGAGGAGTTCTACCGGCAGGACTACATTTCGTTGGGCAAGACCTCGGGCAACCGCTTCCTGCTCGACCAGGCGCTCAGTGGCATCGTGCCCGAGCGCCAGAGCATCTGCGAAACGCGCCACGTGACCACCATGATCGGCCTGGTGGAGGCCGGCCTTGGGGTGGCGGCCGTGCCGTTGATGGCGATGCCGGCGGCGGAGCACCCGATCCTCACCCGGGTGCCACTGACTGACCCCGAGGTGATGCGCAGTGTTGGCTTGATCAAACGCCGGGGGCGGACACTGACCCCGGCGGCGATGGCATTGGAGCGACTGGTGGTGGAGATGAAGACCGCCGTCAGCGACTGACCGAGTCCAGCCCTGTGGCCTGCACCGTGGCCTGGGCCGCAGGCGAGGCCAGGTAATCGAGCAAGGCACGGGCCTGGCCCGGGTGCTGTGCATCGACCGGGATGCCCGCAGCAAAGCGGGTCACCGATTGCACCGCTTCAGGCAGCTTGCCCACAAAGCTCACACCCGGCACTGGCAGCAGCTCGCTGACCTGCTGCAGGCCCAGTTGGTACTCACCGTTTGCAACCACAGAGGCGATCGGCACTTTAGGCACCATTGTGGCGGTGTGCTTGAGTGGCGCATCGACGCCCAGGCGCTTGAACAACTGGTTCTGCACATACACGCCGCTGGCGCTGTCCGAATACGCCACCGACCTGGCCGCAAGCAGCGCCTGTTTCAGCCCCTCCACGGAGCTGATATCCGGCTTCGGCGCGCCGGCGCGTACTACCACGCCAATGCGGGAGTCTGCCAGCTCCACCCGCGATGCGGGGTCGACCTTGCCTTGCCTGATCAGCTCATCGAGCGCATACCCCACCATGATCACCACGTCGGCATGCTCGCCGCGCGCCAGGCGGTTGGGGATGGCCTCGGGGGCCTGGCCCATCGAGGGGCCAAGCGTGGTTTCCAGCGTGTTGCCGCTGGCCTGGGCGAAGCGGGGGCCTAGCGCCTGGTACGCGGCCGTGAAGCCCCCAGAGGTCATCACCTTGATCTGTTCCGCCTGGGCCAGCGTGGCCAGGCCTGCACCGGCCAGTAGCGCAAGGCTTTGCAATAACGTGCGCATGTTCGTGCTCCCGCTCAAGGCATGACAGGTTGCAGGCGACCGCTTGAGCGGCGGTAGAGGAACAGTGTCGCGCACAGCGCGCAAAGCGCCGCGAAGGTCATCCAGTAGCCGGGGGCGGCCTTGTCTGCGGTGTATTGAATCAGGAAGGTCGAAATCGCCGGGGTGAAGCCGCCAAATACTGCGGTGGCCAGGCTATAGGCCAGCGAGAAGCCGGCAACCCGGACCTCGATCGGCATGATTTCGGTCAGCGCAGGAATCATCGCACCGTTGTAAAGGCCGTAGATGAACGACAGCCACAGCAGCACCAGCAACATGTGGCCGAAGCTTGGTGCATTGACCAGGTAGGTGAGTGCCGGGTAAGCGGTCGACAGGGCCAGCAGGGTCATGGCAATCAGGACCGGGCGGCGCCCGATGCGGTCGGACAACGCGCCGCCCAGCGGCAACCAGATGAAGTTCGACACACCCACCAGCAGCGTTACCAGCAGGGCGTCAGCGGTGCTCAGGTGCAGCACGGTCTTGCCGAAGGTTGGGGCATACACGGTGATCAGGTAGAAAGCGGTGGTGGTCAGCGCCACCATCAGCATGCCGGCGAGCACGGTGGTCCAATGTTGCAGCAGGGTGCGGAACACCTCGCGCATGGCTGGGCGATGCTTGCGCGCGGCGTACTCTTCGGACTCTTCCAGGTTGCGGCGCAGCAGGAAGATGAACGGCACGATCATGCAGCCGACGAAGAACGGGATACGCCAGCCCCAATCGGCAATCATGGCGGGCGCCATCCATTGATTCAGGGCATAGCCCAAGGCGGCGGCGACGATGATTGCCACTTGCTGGCTGGCCGACTGCCAACTGGTGAAAAAGCCTTTGTTGCCGGGCGTGGCGATTTCAGCCAGGTAGACCGAAACGCCCCCTAGTTCGGCACCCGCCGAGAAGCCTTGCAACAGGCGCCCGAGCAGCACCAGCGCCGGTGCAAGCAGGCCAATGGTGTCGTAGCCGGGGACCAGCACGATCAGGATGGTGCCACTGGCCATGATCGACAACGTGACGATCAGGCCTTTACGCCGGCCTACTTCATCAATGTAGGCACCGAGCAGTACGGCACCCAGCGGGCGCATCAAAAAGCCTGCGCCGAATACGGCGAAGGTCATCATCAAGGACGCGAATTCACTGCTGGCAGGGAAGAACACCGCGGCGATCTGTGTTGCGTAGAAGCCGAAGAGAAAGAAGTCGAACTGCTCGAGGAAGTTACCCGAGGTTACCCGGAAAATCGCACTGGCCCGCGAGCGTCCGGAGGGTGTTGTTGCTGTCATTGCCTGTACTCCACACCGCTTTTGTGACGTGCGCCGGAGGGACACGGCGCACGGTTCTTATTGGGGGAGCATGGTGCGGCAGGGTCATTGATATGATAAGTGCATAGTTCGCATGCATTGATGTGGCGGGCCTATCAATGCAAGGCGGCTTACTCGGCCATCTGCAACTCCGGCAGCTTCACGCGGAACGCACGGGTCAGGCCAAGCAGGCAGACGAACCCCACGCCCATCCAGCACAGGCCGATGGTGAACGACAGGCTCGACAGGCTGGTCCACAGCCAGATCGTGCTCAGAAACCCGAGTGCCGGTACGGCGCCATACAGCAGGCAGTTGCGTGTGCCGCGCAGCCTGCTGTCCACCAGGTAGTGCTTGACCACGGCCAGGTTGACCGCCGAGAACGCGAACAGCGCGCCGAAGCTGATCATGTTGGCAACCGTGTCCAGGGTGATGAACAAGGCGACCAGCGACAGCAGGCTGACCAGCATGATCGCCGCTGCCGGCACACGTTTGGGCGTCACCAGCTGGCCAAACACCTTAGGCAAGGCGCCGTCGCGCCCCATGGCGAACAGTACCCGCGAAACACTGGCCTGGGAGACCATCGCCGAGGCGAAGCAGCCGGCGACATAAGTGGCGGTGAAGGCCGTTACCATGAACTCGCCCCCCACCCGGCGCATGACATCCACCGATGCGGAGTCCGGGTCGGCAAAACTGGCCCACTCCGGGAAAACCAGCTGGGCGAAGTACGACACCAGCAGAAACAGCAGCCCACCGATTACCGACACCGCCAGGATTGCCATGGGTATGCGCGAGGTCGGGTTGGTGGTTTCTTCCGCCATTGTAGAGACCGCGTCGAAACCCAGGAACGACAGGCACAGGACGGCGGCGCCGGTCATGATCAGCGGTACGCTGAACCCGTCATGATGGAAAGGCGCGAGCAGTGAAACCGGCGCGGCCTGCGTGGTCAGGTTGCGCACCGACAAGGCAACGAAGACGACGATGAACAGCAATTGCACCACCACCAGGATCCAGTTGACCCGGGTGATGGACTCGATGCCGATCAAGTTCAGAAACGTCACCAGGGCAATCGCCCCGGCGACCCACACCCAGGCATGCACCGCAGGGAAGTACTCGGACATGTAGATGCCGATCAGCAGGTAGCTGAGCAGCGGCAGGAAGATGTAGTCGAGCAACAGCGTCCACCCCGCAATGAAGCCGAAGTGGCTGCCGAAGGCCTTGCGGGTATAGGTGTAGACGGAGCCGGAGTAAGGGTGCGCCTGCACCATGCGGCCATAGCTGTAGGCGGTCAGCAGCATCGCGGCGAGGGTCAGCATATAGGCGGTGGGCAGGTGGCCCTTGGTCATCTGGGTGACCAGCCCGTAGGTGGTGAAGACGGCCAACGGGACCATGTACGCAAGGCCGAAAAGCACCAGCGCGGTCATGCTCATGGATTTTCGGAAGCGGCCAGGTGCAGCGCTGTGTCCGGTGGTGTGAGGGGCAAGGGCAGGGGCTGTATTTGTTGTTGTATGCATTGCTAACTCCTGAAAGGGGATGCAGGGCGCCGCAGTACGCGAGCGGGCTCGATACTGGTTAGGGAGTTGTTCAGAGGCAGGGCCTGGAGGTGGGGCGGGTCGAATGCTCCCATACTCCGGGGGCGGTCGAAATCACCCTTTCGGGGGAGCTTGACGCCCAGGTCCCACGGGGCCTGGTGCCTATCCAGGGCTAATTTTTTCCTCGCCAGAAGGCAGGAAAAAGCTCGTTTCGCCACCCGCCCGGCTACGACAAGAATGCCAGCCAGACAACAACAACGGACCGCAGAACGGTCGTCAGGAGTGTGCATGAACGATCTTCAATACTGGCAGCAGCGTGCGGCAGGTCTCGGCTTGCCGGACAAGGCCCTGATTGGCGGCCGCCAGGTCAGTGCAACCGATGGTGCGACGTTCGATGCCATCAACCCGGCCACCAACCAGGTGCTGGCCCGCGTTGCTTGCTGCGGCCAGGCGCAGGTCGACCTGGCCGTGAGCGTGGCGCGCAAGGCGTTCGAGCAGGGCCCCTGGCCGCGGATGGCCCCTGCCGAGCGCAAGAAGGTGCTGCAGCGCCTGGCCGAGCTGATCATGGCCCACCGCGAGGAGCTCGCCTTGCTGGACACGCTGAACATGGGCAAGCCGATCATGGATGCCTACAACATCGACGTGCCAGGCTCGGCCCATGTGTTTGCCTGGTATGGCGAGGCGCTCGACAAGCTCTACGATCAGGTGGCGCCGACTGCCGGCAATGTCCTGGCTACCATCACCCGCGAGGCCTTGGGGGTGATCGCCGCGGTGGTGCCTTGGAACTTCCCCCTCGACATGGCCGCCTGGAAACTCGCCCCGGCGCTTGCAGCCGGCAACAGCGTGGTGCTCAAGCCCGCCGAGCAATCACCGTTCTCGGCATTGCGCCTGGCCGAACTGGCGCTGGAAGCCGGGCTGCCCGAGGGTGTGCTCAACGTGGTGCCAGGGCTTGGCGAAACCGCTGGCCGCGCCTTGGGGCTGCACCCGGATGTCGATTGCCTGGTGTTCACCGGCTCCACGCAGGTGGGCAAGTACTTCATGCAGTACTCGGCGCAGTCCAACCTCAAGCAGGTATGGCTGGAGTGCGGCGGTAAAAGTCCGAACCTGGTGTTCGCCGACTGCCAGGACCTGGACCTGGCCGCGGAAAAGGCGGCGTTCGGTATCTTCTTCAACCAGGGCGAGGTGTGCTCTGCCAACGCCCGGCTGTATGTGCAGCGCTCGATCCATGATGAGTTCCTCGAGCGCCTGCAAGCCAAGGCGCGCCACTGGCGGCCGGGCAATCCGCTGGACCCGGCCAGCCGTGCGGGCGCGATTGTCGATGCCGAGCAGACCGGCCGGGTCGCTCGTGCCATCGCCCAGGCGCAAGCGCAAGGTGCACACCTGGTTTGCGGTGGGCAACGGCTGACGATGGGCGGCTCCGACAACTTCATCGAACCGACGATTTTTGCCGACGTGGGCGCCGAGATGAGCCTGGCCCGTGAGGAAGTGTTCGGCCCCGTGTTGGCCGTGAGTGCGTTCGATAGCGAGGCGCAGGCCATCAGCCTGGCCAATGACAGCATTTACGGCCTGGCGGCCTCGGTCTGGAGCGATGACCTCAACCGTGCCCACCGCGTTGCCCGTGCACTGAAGGCCGGTACGGTGTCGGTGAATACTGTGGATGCGCTGGATGTGACAGTGCCTTTCGGAGGTGGCAAGCAGTCAGGCTTTGGGCGGGACCTGTCCCTGCATTCGTTCGACAAGTATTCGCACCTGAAGACCACGTGGTTCCAGTTGCGCGGCTGACCTGGGCTAATCGGCTACAGCGCGCTGGCGGACCAACAGGTTCGCCAGCCGTACCAGGCCAATCAGCAGGAAACCGGCAACGATGCCCTCCAGGCGTACGATGCCAGGCTCGGGGCTTACATTGAGGTAAGCGTCCGGGACCATCACCACCAGGTACACCAGCGAAAACTGCGTCCCTGCATAAGCGAAGGAGCGGTTGCTGTTCTCGATGTGCCTGCCCAGCATCACCCCGATACTCATCATCACGGTCATGGCGAGCCAGTTCGAACCCATCAACCACAAGGCGATACCCGCGCAGGCAGCCCCGGCGGCGCAGCCCACCAGGCGGTGGATATTGCGCAGGGTGACAGCCTTGCCGCCAGCCGCCAGCGCCGCAGGTGGCACCATCATGACCGCCATGACGGTGATCGCGGCCTGACTCAGGCCATCAACCCCGAGCCACCGCCCCAGCAGCGGGATCAGCGCCAAGGCAACGCCGGCCTCTACCACGTGCATTACCATCCTGGCGTCGACCTTGACCGGGTCGCCGGGCGTCGCAGGTTGTGTGGGTACGGTGCCGCGGGGTAACGCACGGCGCACGGTCTGCCCTGAAAGCAGGGCGACGAACCAGCAGGCGACCGTCCCGCACGCCACTTCCTCGACCCGCGTCCTGGCAAAATACAGCACGGTATCGGTGTTGTCGGTACCCAGGGAGGCCAGTGCGACCATGGCGAAGGTCAGGCCGGTAAACAGCCACGCATAGCCATGGGTATAGCGAATGGCGCAGAACAGGGTGCAAGCACCCACCAGGCCGATCACCGGGCCAAGCCAATGGCCCGCGAGCCCCACCTGCGTGGCCAGCACGGCTGCTGCCATGGCCCCGGCGGCGGTACCGATGATCCTGAGCCCGCCGCGATAGACACTGTCGTGCAGGCTAGAGCGCATGACCATGTAACCGCTGAAGGCCGCCCAACCGACGTTCTCCACCCTCAGGTAATGCGCCATGGCGATGGCCAGTAACACCGAGAGCAGTGTCTCGGCTTCATCCAGCAAACGCTGGGGCAAGCGTTCTGGCGCGACGAATTCCGAACGGATGCCCAGGCAGAAATTCGCCAGGCTATGCCAGGGTGAGCGTTGATCGAACATGAAAAATGCAGGCCCCCTTCGACGGCGCGGCGCGCCAGGCGTTGGGGACAGGATAGGCGAGGGTGGGGGGGTATAACCAGCGTGCCAGAGCGGCATGGCCGCCCTGGCACTGTTCATGGCGTATCAGCGTTGGTCGTCCGGCTTCTGAGTGCCTCCTCGCTGGCCCTGACCACCCATGCTGCCAGGTTCGGACGTTTCATCGGCGCCTTGGCCCATGTTGCCTTCATCGGTCCTCTGGCCGCCTTTCTGCCCAGCGTCCGAGGAACGCTGCCAGTCCTTGTTGCGTTGGTCATCTGGCATCTTGCCGCCTTTTTGTCCGCCTTGCTCGGCGTCGGCGCCACGCCCCGGGTCACCGGCGACATTGCCCCCCGCTGGCTGCCCACCGGTCTGGCCCTGGTTGCTGCTGGCGCTGCCTCCCTGATTCGCGCCCCTGTCTTGATTGTTAGCCATGATCGTTTACCTCATGTCGAACACAGGATGCTCTGTGTTCAGTTGTGACACAGCGCACAGTCTGCCCTCTGCAAAGAATTTCAGCTTTCCGGACGAGACGCTTTAAGGAACCTCGGCCCAATATTTAGCAGGGAGGCATCTGTTACCACTGCGATGGTTGAAAGCCGGCTGAACTGCAGCGGCGGTGCTTGGGTCACAACTTCACAGTGTGTCCATAAAAGGAAGGTAATCAATGAAAGCGATGACTCGACTGTTCACTGGCCTGGCACTGGCAGGTGCCTTGGGTGCTTCCTCTGCTTGGGCCGACCAGCCTGGCGCAGACTGGAAGGTAACCAAGGACCAGGCCGAAGCGGCACTCAAAGGCGCCGGTTACACCCAGATCACCAAGATCGAGGCCGATGACGGCCATTGGGAGGGTGAAGGCCTGAAAGCGGACGGCAAGCGTTACGAATTCCACGTCGACCCGCAAAGCGGTGCCATTACCAAGGATGAACTGGACAATTGAGCCAAGCCAGCACAGGCCGGGCTAGCCCTGGCCTGTGCCAACCCTGGTTGAGTCAGGGGTAGGCTAGGCCAGGAACTCCGGCTCGCGGGGCGTGGGTACGGCAGCATCCTTACGGATGTCGATATAAACGGCGGCGCCACACAGGCCAACCAGCCCGATACTGGCAATGACGATGTTGCCCAGCAGCGTACCGGCGATCAGGATCAACAAGCTAAGCCGGCAAAAAAGTGTCATGGCCGCCTCCGTGGCAGATGGTGCGAGATGACACCTACCATAGCGCCCAAGGGCGGTGGGTGCAGCTTTGTCATGGCGGTGTGGCACTCTTTCCATCTGCTTTGGCCGAACGAGCGTCTTGTGTGGCTGGCGCTAGCCTGCATAGCCCACCGACTTCTCCCCCAATCGACTGCGCATCACGAAATACGCGGCGACCACAACCAGTGCTGTGACGGTGGTGAACCAGAACTGGAACCGCGATGCCGGATCGAACGCTTGGGTAACGATCACCCCCAGCAGTGCCAGCAAGGCAACGAGATTGGCATAGGGGAAGAACCACGCCCGGAAGGCTGTCGGATCAACCGCTTCATGCCGGGTTTTCCAGCGCATGGCGAAGTGGGCGATGATGATGAAGACCCACACGATCATCACGAATGTTCCGCTGCTTTTGGCCAGGGTCATGAACAAGTCGCCGCCACTGACAAAGTGTACCGTCAGAATCAACAAGCAAATGCTCAGGCTGAGCAACAGCGCATTGAGCGGCACTCCTTTGGACGTGGTGCGCGAGAACAGCTTTGGCGCATGCCCACGTTGGCTGAGGGAAAACAGCATGCGTGAGTTGGAGAACATGAACGAGTTCATCACCGACATGAACGAGATGAACAGCACGATCTTCATCGCCACCGCGGCGCCACTGAACCCAGCCAGGCTGAACAGCGAAACATACGGGGAGGCCAGGTTGTCCGTGTCCGTCCAGGGCAGGCAAAGGATCAGAATCGAGACGGAACCGACGTAAAACAGCATCACCCGCACAATCACACTCTTGATGGCGCGAATGACGTTCTTGCGAGGGTTTTCCGACTCACCGGCCGCAACGGCGGCAATTTCGCTGCCACCCAACGAGAAGATCACCACGACGACGCCCGCCATCACGGGCGACAGCCCGTTGGGCATGAACCCGTCGTGAGCGGTCAGGTTGACCCAACCAGGGGAGGGGATGTCACTGTGCATGCCGAGCAGGATCGAGATGCCCAGCGCCATGAAGATGACGATGGTGGCAACCTTCATCGCCGCCAGCCAATACTCCATTTCCGCAAAGGATTTGACCGAATAGGCGTTGCTCGCCATCAAGGTCACCAGCATGAAGAAGGCGCCGGCCCAGATCGGCAGCCACGGCAGAAAATCATGCAGGATGGCGCCCAGCAGCACGGCTTCCAGGGTAATGGTCATCATCGACTTGAACCAGTACAGCCAGCCGACGGCAAAGCCCGCCCAGTCCCCCAGGTAGGTATTGGCGTAGGTTGAAAACGAGCCTGCATCTGGGTTGCGGCAGGCCATCTCGCCCAGCATGAACATCACCAGGGTGACCACCAGGCCGCCGATGAAGTACGACAGGATTGCCGCAGGCCCGGCAGCGGCGATCAATTTGCCGGAGCCCATGAAAAGCCCTGCACCGATCACACCACCTAGGGCAATCATGGTGATATGCCGTTGTTTCAGGCTTTGCTTGAGACTGTTGGATTGCATTTCCTTGTTCTCTCTTATTATTGGGAGGAGTTGGCAACGGTTGCGCCGCATGCGTTGACTCAACGCCGGCAGCACCTGTCGCCCCCCACACAGGCATCGTCATGTGCCTGGGTCCACGCCCTGTAGCCTTTTTTCAGGCAATGGCTATCAGGGTGGCAACCATGGACAAAGTGGGCGTGCATCTCAAACGAATTCTGCGCACAACATCCTGCTTTTTTTTCCTGAGGGCGGTGTTGCAATCGCGTAGGGCCTGACAATGTTATGTTTTGCCAAGGCTACGCTTGACGTAGTAATGCATAGGGCATCGATCATGCGCCGGATAGTGTTATCAGTCGCCGCCAGCGTCCTGGCGGCGTGCCAGTCGCCATTGCCAGCCGCCGATCCAGGGATGGCCTGGGTCGATCTGTCCATACCGTTCCCCAACGACAGGGTGCTGATGGCTGAGCGGCTGGACGAGCAACGGCTGAGTGATGGGCGTTTTTTTCAGGTCACCCCTGGCAGGCATGAGCTGATTGTCAGGTTCGACTACGACGCCACCGGCGGCGGTGGGATGAGCATCATGGGCGGGCTATCCGTGCGGGAGTGCTACTTGACGGTGAATTACGATCATTTTGCGGCGGGGCAACGTTATGTGCTTCAGGCGCGGTCGATCGCGTTGACGCCCGAAGCGCGCTTGTATGATGCGAGGGGTGAAATCGTGGCGCAGGTCAGTGAGTTTTATTGCTTGATGTAAGGATGGGGTAGAGTGGTCAGCACTGCCTATTCCACGCGTTGCCTGAAAATGAATCGTCCGCTGTTTGTGTCACTAGATGGGCCCAAAGGGGCTGGCAAAACCACGCTGTTGGAGGCCATCACCCAAGCATTGAGGGCAGACAACAGGAAGGTGATCCGCCTGAGCGAGAGTAAAAGCGATCCTTTCAGGGGGGATACCATGGCGCTGGTCAATGCGCTGGTGCGCCACCCCTCTCGCGAATTGGAAGTGGAAGTCTGTGAACGCTTCGCTGACAGCCGCCATTGGATTTCCCAGCAAGTGCTGCCTAAGCAGCCGCCGGACAGCATCATCCTGATTGACCGCTGGTACCCGTCTGAAGCCGCCTTTCGCCGGATCGTTCCGTTTACGCAGATTCTCCAGTTGAACCTGTCGCGTAACGTGCGGGTGCCAGACCTGCACGTCGGTGTTGTCACCGACCCTGAGATTTCATGGGCGAGGGCAATGGCACGCCGGCGGGGGTTGAGCAGTACGGTGATGTTCAGGCTTGAAGAACAGGTAGCGTCTACCCAGGCGTTCGAGCAGGCGGTTGCGGAGCAGGGGTGGTTTTTATGCCGCAATGAAGGAACGATTGAAGCCGCGACGATGCAGGTGGTTTGCGAGATCTATAGCGTGCTTGGACGCGCCTGATAAGACCATCGCTAGCGACCGCCGCCTTGGTGAATCCACGCCGCATAGGCCGTTTTCAAGGGTTGGGGGAGGGAAGACCGATCTTGCGCCAAGCCTGCCTGGCTTTCCCGGCCTCGCACCCACTCGGTTAGCCAGGCGAGCAGTAAAAGACGCGTAACCGGGCACGGTGCTACTTGGCGTTCGAGTTCATCGGCGATCTGGTCGAGCACCTTGAGGTCCTCGTCGAGCTGAGTAATCTGATCTGTCATGCGGTTACTCTCCACTGATTACTGAGATGTGTCATTCGCTCGCACGGCTGTTGGTCGTCGTCGGCGTCGCGCGAGCAGGACGATGCAGATGTGAGCCTGTTGGGTCTTCGAGTTGGATGATATTGCCCCGTTGCCAGCCATCGGCATCGGGATCGGCCGCGGGTTTTCGAATGTCGGCCCGCTGAGCTTTGGTTTTGGCTGGATCTATTCCCAGGCGCCGGTTGCGTTGCTCAACCATCTTCGGGTCTGCCTGGCCGTCGGCAGTGAAGCCCATCATCAACTGCGGAACACCCACAGGGAGCGTCTTGTCCTGGTCGGTATGCCAGGTGTGCCAGGTTTTACCGTAGGTATGTGCCAGTCGCTGCATGAGCGAATGTTCGGCAGGCGCAGGAATCCCTGGGGCAACCAACTGGCCGGAAGAAACCTCATACCCATGGCTATGCCACATCGCCTTTTCCTTGATCGGCAACCCAGCAAACAGTTTCTCGTCGATGATGTATTCAATGCCCATGATCTTCGCATCCTTTGTATTGCCGTCGAAGATGACGCATTGGATAACATCTTCATTGAGGATGGAGCAGTAGTGATGAGCCTCCATCTGCACGTCGGGATGACCGTTGTAGAAGTGGAAACCATCCAGGTACGCGTTGATGGCATCAATGGGAGGCTTGACCTGCAGCGCCGCTGCGCCGGCTTCCAGCAGCTGGGTAGTCGCCGACGCTGGCCTGCCGGGTGTCTCGACCGGCGAGTTGGTGTCAGCAGCAGTGCAAGCCCACAGCAGGCTGCAGGCTAGCGGAAGGGATATGGATGGCAGGAACTGTCGCATGAGAAAGGCTCTGGCTGGTGTCCTTAGAGGACAACCCCAGGCTTGCAAGCAGACAGTCCAGCAGACGAATGGCCTGGCGAAGCAAGAAATGCGGGCAAAAGAAAGCCCGCTGCTAGGCGGGCAAGGTCTATCACGTAGGGATAGCTTGAATTTCTCTCAGACGGCGTGAAAATTGAGTGAAAGAAAAGTCCCAACATCGTGAACACCTGGCGCAGGAACGCACCTCGAGCAATGTTACCTGGTAGCCTGCGGACAAGAAATTGTGTGTTGTTCTATGGGAGAGCAGCGGAGCCTGTGATAATGCGGGTGATTACAAGGGCCATGTCATGCTGAGCATCTCCAATAACGTGCATCTGCCGGATGCCGACATCGAACTAACCTACATTCGCGCTCAAGGCGCGGGTGGGCAGAATGTCAACAAGGTGTCCAGCGCCGTGCACCTGCGCTTCGACATCCCGGCCTCATCGCTGCCCGAGTTTTACAAGGAGCGGCTGTTGGCGCTGCGTGACAGCCGTATCACTGGCGACGGTGTGTTGATCATCAAGGGCCAGCAGTACCGTACCCAGGAGCAGAACCGTGCTGATGTACTGGCGCGTCTTGCCGAGTTGATCATCACTGCCGGCAAGACCCAGAAAAAACGCCACCCAACCAAGCCAACCCTCGGCTCGAAGACCCGCCGCCTCGAAGGAAAAGCCAGGCGCAGCACCGTGAAGGCGGGGCGGGGCAAGGTGGAGTTTTAGTGCAGGTGGAGGAACGTTGTTGGCAAGCCTCTGCCTAGGTTTCGCCCTACCGGGATTATTTGGACTCCAGCGCCAACAGTGCTTCAACCTTCTTGCGCAACCCATCCAGGGCGG
The DNA here is from genome assembly GCF_021602025.1 of Pseudomonas ceruminis. GTDB lineage: Bacteria > Pseudomonadota > Gammaproteobacteria > Pseudomonadales > Pseudomonadaceae > Aquipseudomonas > Aquipseudomonas ceruminis. The sequence goes on along the minus strand of NZ_BQHW01000021.1, from coordinate 27,381 downwards.
CCTGTTCTTCGGCGGTATATTCCTTGGCCTCTTCGTGCAAAGCGCACACGGTGCCATACACCTCACCATCCGGCCCGTGTACCGGATAGCCCAGATAGTTGCTCAAGCCGAACTCCACTTCATCTTCATTGCCCGCCCAGTCCGCTTCCAGGCGGGAGTCTTTGACATAGAGCGGCTGGTCGGTATCCACCACGCGTTCACAATACAGCGCCTGGCCGTTGTGGGCCAAAGTGCTTTTCTTGCCCTCGGCACCAATGGGATAGGTGTCTTCATGACGCCCACCCGAAGCCAAAACCTGCATGTGCTGGGGCAGAGAACGCATGACAAGGATAGAGCTCACACCGAGTTGCAAGGCCAACTCATCAATTTCCTGACGTAACGATTCAAAAAGCGAAGTGGATTTGGCCACAGTAAAGATCCGAACGTTTAGTTGAAAAAACCAGACTATAGGGCGCAGGGTCGTGAATTCTAAATACCCGATGAGCATTAGGATAGAAGGGATTGGGGCGTTCCAGCGCTGCATTTCAACTGGGTGTGGGCGCCCCCTCCCGTCTACGCGTAATCAGCGCAGAGGGTGGCGCCGGCAGCCAGGTTTCCGATTCTCCGCAATGGGGATGGGCCCTACGTCCGGCTCAACAAGGCGCATTCATTTTTTCTTTTCTTGATAGAAGATTGCATCCAGCATGGCTGCCCGTGCACGCCAAGCTTTAGCTTCGTTACCGCCGCTGGGCATAGGTGACTTCCACCATGGTGCTTCCTGAATACGCTCCACGACTTCTGGCCAGTAGCGGTCATAGTCGAGCTTGTCAGCTCGTACCATGCCTACATCTCGTGCCAATTGACCTCTATTCTGTGCATCGACACACAAGAAAACATCGGGGCGCTTCATGGAAAGCAGGCGAGTAGCCGTACCCAGTCCATGCCTGCCGGCTGGAAACCCCTTGATGAACTCCCTGATGAAGGTGTCGTACTGATCTTTGGTCACCGCCCCTTTGAGAGGAATAGCGTCCAGCGCTATTGAGAAGGCTGGTGCGCTAGCGTTCATCAAGCTGTAGAACTTGCCCGCTCCAGTCATTGATCCAAACCATTCTGGATGGTCGATGTCCGTGCTCCTGAGGCCTGCAATTCCAAGCCGCGCCTGCAGTGGGATGTCATTGAAGTGCTGCGCACTGGTGAAGTGGCTGGCGACCTGATCCAGCATGGCCAGGCGATCTTCGAAACCGTGTATCTTGTCCTTCTGAATCGCAACGTAGAAGGTCGACCAGTCCATCGTCATCACCGGCGACTCCACCTCAGGCTTGGAGGAAGGAACCCCTCCATAAGTACCTTCAAGTTTTTCCCTGAGGCGTGCCTTGATTTTCCAGATCCTGCGGTAGCTATCAGCGTCCTCTTGGAGAACACTTCTGCCTCCGTAGCTCTCAATGATGTCCAAAACATGTAGTGGTCAACTCATCCCGGACACGGTTTTGAGTTTTTCTTCAGCTTTCGCCGGAGCCAGTCCATCGTTGAAGTGATGGGGTCGGATCCAGTTGTAGTGGCCCATTAGGTACTGGCTAATGTCTCGTTGAGCTTGCTGCCCGGTCAGGTAGCCCGTGGTCGGTATCCACTCTGATTTCAAGCTGCGAAATACTCGCTCCATCGGTGCATTATCCCAGCAGTTGCCTCGGCGGCTCATGCTCTGGCGCATGCGGTAGCGCCACAGTCTCTGGCGGAACTGACGACTGCCATATTGCGATCCCTGGTCGGAGTGAAACAGTAGTCCTTGAGGCTTTCCGCGTTGTTCGTAAGCCACGTCCAGCGCTTTGACCACGAGGTCTGCGTTCGGCTTTTCTGATAAGGCCCAGCCCACTACTCTGCGTGCATAGAGATCCAGGACAACTGCCAGATAGTGCCATTTGCCCTGTGCCCAGACATAGGTGATGTCGCCACACCAAACCTGATTTGGCGCTTCGACATCAAACGCTCGGTTCAAGATATTCGGAATATCTGGCCGCTCCACTGTGGCCTTTTTGTACGCATGTGATCCTGGCTGCTTGCTGATCAACGCCAGCTCACGCATCAGGCTGCGTACCTTGAACCGCCCGATTTGTTCACCCTCTTCTTGCAGCATTGCCTTGATACTACGGCTGCCGGGCGCACTTCGCCCTCGCGTGAACAACTCATTTACTCGACTGCGCAACCGCTGTCGTTCAACGTCCGGAGTTCGCCTTCTGTGACGATGTGCGTAGTAACTTGAGCGAGTGACTTCAAACACTTCGCACAAACAATCAACGGGCTCATGATCGCTGAGCTGGCGGATCAGCGCGTACGCTCGAGATCTTCCGACATCAAGAGCGCGGTAGCTTTTTTTAGTATCGATTTCTCGCGTTCAAGGCGCGTGATCCGGGCTTCCAACTCTTGGATTTTTTGCTGCTCTGGCGTCAGCGCTTTGCTGGCCGGCGTGATGCCGCCGCGCTCCTGCTGAAGCTGATTAACCCACCGACGCAGGGCCGACTCGACCAAGCCGAGCGAACGGGCCGCTTCGGCATGGCTGTAGCCTTGATCGAGCACCAGGCAGGCAGCTTCGCGCTTGAACTCAGGGGTAAAGGTACGGCGTTGCTTGGTCATCGGACACCTCTCTGTGGCGAGCATTCTCGCCTAAATGGGTGTCCGGGGTTAGTAGACCACTACACGAAGCTCCGCCCGCGGGTAATGAGGAGGCAGGAGGAAAGGCAAGGAATGACAGCCACCCAAAGGGCGCGAAACAGGCCTTCCGCCAAGGGACATGGGAGGATGGACTACTTTTTGAAGGTACGCGCCTTACTCACGCTGCGGCCCGTACTTCCCAGTTGTCGGTTGCCTTCATTGAGTAGGTTCAAGTGCAGGTGGTACTAAGTCAGGAAATGTTTGCGTATAGAAGCAATACGAGCCGCATCGCTTCAGAAGACACCTCATTAGCCATCCGGGCTCCATCGGTAAGGTGTCAGGTGCGGTAATAGCTTACGCTGTCACGGACCCAGGTCAATTGCGCTGATGCAGCAGATCGAGCAAAGCATCGACCGCTATCTAGCGGCGAAGCAGAGCGACTATAGCCGCTGCACGAACTGACGACGGTAACGCGTGGGATTGACCCCCACCAAATTGCGGAAGTGACGTCTGAAGGACTCTTCAGAGCCGAACCCGCTTTTCTCCACCACCTCGGTTAATCGTATCTTGGGAGACTCCAGCAATTCCCTGGCATAGGCCACGCGTTCGCCCAGTAACCAGTCACAGGGCGTCAGCCCTGTCGAGTGCATGAAGCTCCGGTGCAGGGTGCGGGTACTGACCCCGGCCTTGTCGGCCATGTCCTTGACAGTGATGCGGCGCTGCAGATCGTTGCGCACCCACTCCATCACCCTGGAGATGGGCGCATCACTGCTGCTGACCAGCTGTCGGGTGGCGTATTGCGACTGGCCGCCTTCGCGATGCGGTGGTACCACCATGCGCTGAGCGACCATATTGGCGACCCGGGAACCGTGATCCTTGCGCACCAGGTGCAGCATCATGTCCAGGCCAGCCGCCGAGCCGGCGGCGGTCACGAGGCTGCCCTCGTCGACGTAAAGTTCATTGGGCAATACCGTCAGCTGCGGATACCTGCTGGCCAGAAGGTCGGCGAAGCGCCAGTGAGTCGTGACCTTGTGGCCATCGAGCAAGCCGGCGGCGGCGAGCACGAAGGCCCCGGTACAAATCGAGCACAGGCGTGCGCCACGCGCATGGGCGGCTCGAAGGTCCTGGATGAGCGAGTCCGGTACGGCGCTTTCCACACCGCGCCAGCCCGGCACGATGATGGTATCGGCACGTTCCAGCAGGTCCGCGCTAGCGCTGGGCGTGATGGTGATGCCGCCCGCTGCGGCGATGGGCCCGTCGTCGACTGCGTGCGTCCCGAAGTCGTACCAGGGCACGCCGAGCTCTGCACGCTGCAGGGCGAACACCTCCACCGTGCAGCCGAACTCGAAAGTGCAGAGCTGGTTGTAGATGAGCGCAACGACAAGATGATTTCGCATGGCGGGATGTGACCGTATATTGGCATTACCGACAGTGGTTGCCCAGGATCCTACTGAGTAATGTGGCCGTTGTCATCACGCCAAACCCACACTTCAGGAGTTTCCCGGTATGTCCCTAAACATTGGTATCTATGTATTCGACGACGTCGAAGTGCTGGACTTCGCCGGCCCCTACGAGGTCTTTACCACGGCGACTCGCATGCACGGACGAAACAACGGCGGCGATCAGCCGCTGTTCAATGTCTTCACCATCGGCCGCAACCGCGAACCTGTGTGTGCCCGGGCAGGTTTGAAGATCGAACCGGACTTCACCCTCCAAGATCACCCTCACCTGGATTGCCTGATCGTGCCAGGTGGGGTGGTGAACGCCGAGCTCGAGAAGGACGACGTGATCCAGTGGATCGGCGAACAATCGCACCCCTGCCGCGTTGTGGCGGCGGTCTGCACGGGTGCGTTCTTGATTGCACGCACTGGCAAGCTTGACGGACTGCAGGTCACCACGCACTGGGAGGACATCGGCGATCTCAAGGAGATGTTCCCGGCGCTGGAAGTGCTGAGCACTCTGCGCTGGGTCGATCAGGGCGCCTTCGTTACCTCGGCCGGTATTTCAGCTGGCATCGACATGAGCCTGCATCTGGTCGAACGCCTTCACAGCCGAGTCCTGGCCGAACGCACCGCACTGCAGATGGACTTCGACTGGACTGAAAACAACTGAGCCTCTCGTCCACGACATACCCGCTTCGCTGAGCACGATCCGGCTGTCTATCGACGTCGTAACGTTTGATATCAAGCCTCGCACAAGGCGAAGCATTCGATCGTCCACCCAAAAGAACAGTCGCAGTCAGGGGTGCTGTGCAAGGCCGGCATTCGCTCGCTGAGGCTACGCAAACACCTTCCGTGCAGGCTTGAGCCCGAGCCAGAGTTCAGCAAGACATGAAAACTCAATTCTTCAAGGTTGTTCAAACGGTTGCCCAGCATGGGTCGTTTTCTGAAGCCGCCGCTATCCTGGGATGCAGTCAATCCAACATCAGTTACGCGATCAAAGAGGTCGAGGATCATTTCGAGCAACGCCTGTTCATCCGCAGTCGCACCGGCTGCGTACTGACACCAGAAGGCAAGATCATCGCGCAGTCGTTGAGCGTCATGCTTGCCACACTTGCGCAGCTAAAAAAAAGAAGTCAGCGGCTGTGTGAACATCTGCTACAGCGCCCATATGCAGGAAACCAATTTGAAGCCGGCCATGGAGTATCTGGCCCAGCGATACCCTGACCTGCAACTGAGCGTGCGCCATGACGACGATCTGCAGCCCAGCCTCGAGGCACTGCGGCGCGGTACGGCGGATATCCTGATTCAACCCAGTACCATTCTGGACGAACGTTATGTCGAGCACCATCACTGGTGCGACGATTACCGGTTAATCGTTCCGAGCGCAAGCCAGGCGGGCCGTACCCTCATCGAGATCGCGCAGACGGTGCCCTACGTCGCCTGGCGTCACGCCGGCATCGATCGACTGCACAGCCAACTGTTCACAGACCAACTGCGCTTGCGTCATCGCGGCGAGCTCAGCTGCCTGGAAACCTTGCTCGAGCTGGTGATCGACGGCCATTATCTCTCGGTACTGCCCAGCGCCCTGTTACCTGATCTCGATCCGAGGGTGCAGTACCTGCCCCTCCCGGCACCGGTCGCCCGACGCATCAGTGTGATCGCTCGACCGATCTCTCTGCTCTCAAACGCGGCCATTGCGGTGCTGGAGGCGTTGAAGCTCGCCTGACCATCACCGTGTCTGAGGCCCGTAGGCTTATCCAGATCGCCATCAGAAGGGGCCGAAGTGGTTGCATGCAATGTGCAGCCACACCATTGGCCTTCTCGCAGCCGGCCACGATCCATTGATGTTCCAGCATTTTCTTTCCCCGCGCACAGTCTGCGTACTGATCAACGCCTCCCGGGGCCGGCCGCGTTTTCAGGCAAGCTGGCCAGGGCCGCTCGTTGCCATTGCGCTCAGCTCACCGCATTCGAGAATCCGATGCGTCACCCCTGAGCTATCGAGGCATCAGATAGCGGATTGCCATCATTGGATCCATGCTCGGCTCCAACACCCACACACGAGTCTGAGCATGGAAAAGTTCGATATTCATCGCAGGATCGATTTCAACGCGCTAGTTCCGGAGTTCGGCCTGGACGGTAGTCGTCTGCTGCCTTGGGAGGGTTACCCGATGCCGTTCGCAGGCGGCTGGTGCGTCGTACGTGCTGGCACCCGCAGCGCCACTCATACGCAAATCGACCAGGAAATCTTCATCGCCATGGAAGGCGAGGCCCGCCTGGTCATCGGCGATCGCGAGTTGCCCTTCGCCAGAGGTGACATCGCAGCGATCCCGAAGCATACCCACCACTACGTGATCAATGATTCGGATGCCGACTTCCACTTCTACGTGATTTGGTGGGACATGAATTACGTGAATGATTTCGTCGCGCATCACGACGACAGCACGGGGTGCTGGTAATGGCCAAATACATTGTCACCGTCACACCGCCGACGCCCAATGGCGACTTGCACATTGGTCACATCGCCGGCCCTTTCCTTGGCGCCGATGTCTTCACTCGCGTGCAGCGCCAGCAAGGTCACGAATGTGTACTGGTGTCCTATTCGGACGATTATCAGTCATACATGCTGCGCAAAGGCCTGGAAACAGGTATCGATCCTGTTGAGTTAGCTCGACGTAACACTGATCGCATTACCGCTTCGCTGGCGGCGATCGCCATCTGTCCGGACAACTGGATGAGGCCTTACGACAACCGCTACTTCCGTGAAGCGGTGAGCGAGGTGTTCGGCCAGCTTCGCGAGGCGGGTGCCCTCACGTTCCGCGACAGCTTGGAGCCCTACTGCGCCAGTTGCGACACCTGGGGTTATGAAGCGTTTGCGCGCGGTACCTGCAACTACTGTGGCCACGACTCCGACCCCAGCCAGTGCGAGAACTGTGCCCAGGCGCCGGATGCAGCGCAGATGGGCGGCCTTTACTGCAAGCTGTGCCAGAAACCGCCGGTGTTCAAAACCGCCCCTCGGGCTTTTCTCAAGCTCGGCGACTTCGAAGCGTACTTGCGTCAGAACCTGCTCGGTCGTCACTGGCGCGCGCCGCTCGACGCCTGGCTGGAGGAGACCTTCGAGCATCTGCACGACTGGGGTGTTACCCGCCCAGGCGAAAGCGGCCTGGATCTGAGCGCAGACGGCAGTTGCCGGGTGCATACCTGGTTCATGGGGCTGGCTGGATACATGGCTGCGTTTCGTGAGTATGCCGAACGGGTCGAGGATCCTGATCTGTTCAATCGGTACTGGCGCTCGGGTCAGGGTACCCTGGTGAATTTCCTAGGTTTCGACTGCGTATTCAGTCACTGCGTGGTGTACCCGGCGCAACTGGCAACGCTCGACGGTCTGCACGTACGCCAGCACTTCATGCCCAACCAGTTCCTGAAGCTCGATGGCTTGAACCTGTCCACCAGCCGCAACCATGCCATCTGGATCAGCGATCTGGTTCATCAGGCCTGTGCCGACAGCGCCCGGCTGTACCTGGCTAGCATCTCTCCGGAGTGCAGCGAAGGCGATTTTCGTCTGGCGCATTTCCAGCGCTGGCGGCAAGACACCTTCGGAGCCTTCTTCCCCGCCCTGATCGCGGCGGGCGCGAGCAGCAGCGACGCTGCCGCGGATACAGGTCATGCAGCCGACGACGAGCTGGTCGAAGTGCTGCGCAAACAGTGGCTCAGAGCGACGCAGGTGAAGCACTTCTCCATCAGGCGTATGGCACAGGTGCTCAATGACGTGATCGCTATTACGCGCTCGAGGCTGGAGGAAGCACGGACGGTGTCGCATTGGGCTGCGTTGATCGCAGTCATGGGCAAGGCGCTCATCCCCGATATGGCGGCGCGGATCGTTCAGGTCTATGGCCTGGATGAAGCACGCGTGACGAGTAGGGTGCTGTCCGGCCCCACCGAAGACTACTCGATCTGAGGCGCGACACACATGAGTATCGACTTTCAGGTGGCCGTTATCGGCGCAGGTATCACCGGCGCCAGCCTCGCCGCTCAGCTCGCCAGTCAGGGGCTGGACGTGGCGCTCATCGATCAGGGTAGCCCGGCCAGCCGTGGCGCCAGTGCCTATTCGGGAGGGCTGATCCGTCTCTATGACCGCGACCCGCTGTTGATGGAAATGACTGCCCGTGCGCTGAAGGCGATGGCCGGGCCGGTCTTCACCAGCGCCTATGCCGGCGCGCTGCGCCAGAGCGGTGTGCTCTATCGCGCAGGGCTCGAGCAGCAGCTGGCACTGGACATGGCCATCGAGCGCTACGCCAGTGCCGACTACCCCATGCACAGGGTGCAGGGCTACGGGCCCTACAAAGCCCGTGCAGACCGGGCTGACCTGTTCGAGGCCCGGGCGTGTACGGCAGATGTGCGTCAGATCACCGCGCGCCTGTGCGGCCTGGTCCGTCAGCAGGGCCTGGTGCTGGAGCATTGTCAGGTGCAGGACATCGACTGGCAGGCCGATGGTTCGGCGTGCCTGAGCCTGACCGGTGAGCGCTTGCGCTGTCGCCTGCTGGTGCTCGCCTGCGGCGCATGGACCACTGGTCTGCTGCCACAACTGGACCTGCAGACCCGCGCCATTCCGCTCGCTCGAGTGCTCACTGATCAGGACTGGTCGCTACCAGTGATCGACGCCCCGACGGCCAGCTACGCCATCGCATTGAGTGGACACATCGTGCAGAGTGGCTGCGAGCCTCGCGACCGAGCGAGTTTGCCTGAGGAGCTTGCAGGCCCCGATGCCCGCCATATGCTCGATGCCTGCCAGCGGATAAGCCATCTGCGCCCGCAGGCCAAGGCTCGCGTGCTCGACATCCTCCCGGGCTTCGACTGCTACAGTGCCGATGGCCGACCGGTGCTCGGTTTCGTGGACGATACCCGGGCGCTGTACGTGGCCACGGGCATGTCGGGGGTAGGTTTCAAGTTCGCGCCTGCCGTCGCTGAAATCGCCGCCGAGCAGATCGGCCGCTACCTGAGCGGCGTGACCAGCGAACCGGAGCCCAGATGGCGCGGCCTGAGTGTCCGCCGTGCGCTGTTGACGAGGGGTGCGGAGCAGAGGAGCGGCAGCCATGGCGCCTGACATCCTCAAGCCCAGACTGCAGGTGGGGGTCAGTGCGGTCTTCGACCCAGAAGTGACGCCTCATGCGCGGACCTTCTTGCACGCCATCGCCACGAGCCGCAACCAGCTCGCTGCACTGGACCAGGTGTGCTGGCACTGGTGCGACGACGGCGCCGATCCTGCTAGGGGGGCGCAAGTGGCACGCTACATGATCGATCGCCAAGTGGATTTGGTAATCGGGCACTTCTCGTCCGATGCTGCACTGGCGGCTGCGCCGCTATACCGGGCAGCGGATATCGCATTGATCACGCCGGCAGCTACGGTGGATCGACTGACCGACTACGACAACGTGCTGCGCCTGTGCCCGTCTGATCGACAGATTGCGGCGGATCTGACGACCTGGGTGTATCGCCAAGGCTGGCGACGGGTATATGTGTCCGCCGACGACAGCGCCCATGGCCAGGCATTGGCGGCGGCCATCGTACGTGCGATGCCTGGCTGCGCCCTGACCCGTAGCGATGATCCGGGCCATGCCGATGTCGAGGTGTTCGCCGGGCGTCTGCGACCCAGCCGCGAGCACTGGCAGTCGCGCCGTCGTGCCGGCCAGCGCTGGCCTCTGGTCCTGACCGACGATGCCGCCTCTGCTCACCTTGGCGCTGCCCAACTCGACGATAAGCAGACCTGGGTGATCGGTTTCGACACCGACCCTGGCGCTGGCCCGACGCAGACTTATCTTCAGGAAAGCCTGCGCCTGCTGCGTTTAGTCGCCAGTCTGGCTCCCGAGCCGTGGCCCAGTCGCAAGGCGTTGCTGCAGAAGCTGCAAGAAGGGCTTCTGGCCACGTTCGATGAGCCGCTGCTGTTCGAGCGCGGTGAATACCTCGGTTCGGCCACCCGTCTCTGGCGGGTGGGCCAGCGGGGGCTGGAACCGCCACCCACGTAGATCAAGCGCAATCGGGGCCGCGCTCTGCGACGGGCAACCGACCCCTTGTCAACCAACCCTCACACGACCAGTCAGCTGCTCGCGATTGGGCAGTGCTGCTCGCTATTTCCCACGTTGCTAAAAGGATCTTTCATATGGGGCGCAATACCATCAGACGCGACGCACTGTGTATCGGCTTTGGACCGGCAGGCGTCGCTCTTTCATGTGTGCTGGAGGATGCGAGAGAGCAACGCGAGTCTCTGGGCGATCTTGATCTGGCTTTCCTGGAGGCTGCCACCGATTGCCAATGGCATCGCGAGTTGCTGCTTGACGGCACCGATATCAACCACCACGTCTTCCGTGACCTGGTGACACCACGCAACCCACGTAGCCGCTTCTCCTTCGCCATGTACCTCAAGGACAAGGGGCGGATGTTCGACTTTGGCCTGCTGGGACGCCCGGCCAGTCGTCACGAGTGGTCGGACTACATCACCTGGGTGGCGCGGCAGGTTGACGGTCACACGCACTACGACACACACGTCGTCGAGATTCTTCCGGTCTGCGAAGACGGCGAGTTGCGCGAGGTCCGCGTGGAAACCACACGCGGCACGTTCACCACCAACCGACTGGTGCTGTCCAGCGGCAGCGTGCCGAACATCCCGGCCCAATTCCAGGCAATGACCGGCGCACGCGTGTTCCATACATCGCATTTCCTGAGTCGCCTGGCCGCTTTCGGCGACCAGATGCCCAAACGCTGGCTGGTTGTGGGTTCGGGACAGAGTGCCAGTGAGTCTGTGCTCGAACTGCTCACCCGCAATCCCCAGGCCGTAGTGCATTCGCTGCACCGTAGCGCTGGCTTCAAGCTCACCCAGCTGGGTCAATACCCCAACCGCGTGTTCGGTCCCGATCACGTCGATTACTTCCACAGCCTGGACAGCACCTCGCGCAAACGCTTCCTGGACAACAGTCGCTCGAGCAACTATGCCGGCATCGACCCGGACGAAAGCCAGAAGCTGTTCTCGCTGCAGTACGAAGATGCGATTGCCGGCCGCCAGCGCCTGCTCACCTATGGCTATCACCAGGTCAGCGCAGTATCCCGTGTTGGGGAAGGTTATCGAGTCACGCTGATCGACACCTTCAGTCAGCGTCAGCGGGAGATCGAGGTCGATGCGATCGTGCTGGCGACCGGCTACGCACAGGAAAAGGTGCCGTCGCTGCTGGCCGGCTTGCAGCCCTGGCTAGCCAGTGGCGAGGACGGTGGCCTGTCCATCGATCGCGACTACCGCATTGAGACGCGAGACGATTGCCAGGTGCGACTGTGGGTCAATGGGCTGTCCGAGCGCAGCCATGGCATCAGCGACAGCCAGTCGTTTTCGATGATGGCGTTGCGTGCCGGTCGAATCGCCCAAGGACTGGTCGATCAACCCCAGCGTCAGGCGGTGCACGTCACCGCGCTGGCACAGTGAGGGGTCGACCATGAGCCTATCGTCTCTGTGCCCCGTGTCGAGCCAGTCTGTCGAAGACCTGGTACACGACCACACCTTCTTGCACGTCTGCGGGATCGGTGCGGATTTCCACCTGAAGCTGGAATGCTTCAACCCCGCTGGTTCGATCAAGCTCAAGACCGCTCGCGGAATGATCGATGATCTGCAGGCCAGAGGCCTGATCAAGCCCGAAAGCCGGCTTATCGAGTCATCTTCCGGCAATCTGGGCGTGGCACTGGCCATGCTCTGCGCCGCCAGAGGATTGCATTTCACCTGCGTCGTGGATCCGAACAGTTCGCGGCACAGCCTCAAACTGATGCGCATCTATGGCGCCGAGGTGATCGAGGTCGACCGCACCGACGCCAACGGCGGTTTTCTTGGCACGCGAATCGCCCTGATTCACCAACTGCTCGCTGGCGATTCGCGCTACCTATGGCTCAATCAATACGAAAACGCTGCCAACCCTGAGGCGCACGCACGTACCACGGCACCTGCGATCGCGGAACGCTTCCCGCATATCGACTACCTGTTCGTCGGCGCGGGCACCACCGGCACATTGATGGGCTGCACAAAGTATTTCCAGAAACATTTTCCGCACACTCGGATCATCGCCGTGGACAGCGTCGGTTCTGTGACCTTTGGCACCCCCGCAGGGCGGCGCTTTGTTCCCGGGCTAGGCACCAGCCAACGCCCTCCGATCTTCGATCCGACGGGTATCCATGCTCTGGAGATGGTCACCGAGACACAGACGGTGGCCATGGCGCGCTTGCTGGCACGCGACCGCGGCCTGCTGGTGGGCGGTTCCACGGCAACAGTGGTCGCCGCAGTGCACGCCTGGCGCGAGCGCATTGAGCCGGGCGCGGTAGTAGTCGCGCTGTCGCCAGATTGGGGCGAGCGTTACCTGGACACCCTGTACGACGACGCTTGGGTGGAGCAACGGTTTGGGCGGCAGGTGCTGGAGATGACCCTGGACGATCTGACGACCCATCCTGATCGCACTACTTGGCTGACGCCAGCCCCAGCATCACGCTCCGTGGTACCCGCGCCTCGGCACTCGGCAGCCTTTCACGTGGTCGATGGTCAGTGCATAGCGCACCTGCTGGCCGAGGATCCGCTGGCCTGCATCGAAGACGTGCGCCGGGCCTACCTGGCGCACGAATCCGGCTGCACGGTGAACCCTGACAGCTATTTCCTGCGTTTCCCCTCGCAACCGGCCAACCGCATAATCGCCCTGCCGGCAAGCCTGGACGACGAGGCGCCGGTCACTGGTATCAAATGGATCTCCAGTTTCCCGGGGAATGTGCAGACGGGGCTGCAACGCGCATCAGCTGTGCTGTTGCTGAACGATCCGCGCACCGGTTATGCGTACGCCTGTCTGGAGTCCTCACGCATCAGCGCGATGCGTACTGCCGCCTCGGCGGTGCTCGGCGCCTACTGGGCCAATGGCCGTTCGAGACGGGCCAATGGTCTGGCGATCGTCGGTTCGGGCTTCATCGCGCGCAACCTGATGGATCTGTTCATCGCAGATGGGTGGTCCTTCGAGCACATCGGCGTGCATGACCAGCATCGCGATTCAGTCCAGGCGATGCTCGACCACCTGTGTCAACAGCACAGTCGCCAGGCGCGGGCGGTGACGTTGGACCAGGCCTTGGAGGCCGACATCCTGGTGTTCGCCACCACGGCGTCCGAACCTTATGTGCTGGACGCCGCTCTGCGGCCTGGCCAGGTCGTGCTGAACATTTCGCTGCGCGACCTCGGGCCTGCCGTCATCGCCCAGGCCAACAACCTGTTCGATGACGTCGAGCACTGCCTGAAGGCGGGAACCTCCCCGCAAAGAGCCGTTGAGCATTATCAGGACCGCAGCTTCCTTACCGGGACATTGGCTCAGCTCATGCGCGGGCTCGTCGAGCTTGATCCGCAGAAGCCGACTATCTTTTCGCCCTTCGGGCTGGGCGTGCTCGACCTGGCGCTAGGTCAGCGATTGTATCGGCAGGCACTTTCCCGGCAGATGGCGACAGCGGTCCCGAATTTCTTCTTCGAACCCAACCGCTGGTGACCGCCATGGACATTCGCATTTTTACCGGACCGGTCGCCTTACGCGCAGCCATCGTCGGCATGGGGTCACGCGGCTTGAGTCTTCTGGAGCAATTCATCGCGCTGGCGCAGGCGAATCCCGACAAGGTCATGCAGCTCTCACTCCATGATCCGCAAACACCGGGGGCCGGCCTGCATGCGCAAACGCAACCGGACTATCTGATGCTCAACACCATGGCGGGTCAATTGTCGGCCTTCTGCGGCGCCCACCCGCTAGCCCCCACGGCCGGACCGACTTTTCTGCAGTGGTGCCACGAGCAGGATATCCGGTTGGATGGACGCGGGCATCTGAGTCCCGATGCCACGGGACGACCGGTCGCGTTCGGTGATTTCGTACCGCGTCGCCTGCTGGGTCTATACCTGCAGGCTAGCTACCGCTGGCTGTTGCAGCGCTGCCCTGACAACCTGCAGGTCAGGCATTTTGCCGAACGGGTGAGCCGCGCCACGCCTTTGCCCGATGGCGCGGGCTGGACGCTCCATTCGTCCTCTGGCGAGGCCCGAAGCTGTGACGCGCTGTTCATCACCTGCGGTCATGCACAGGCGCCGTCTCTGCCCACCGAGGCAGGTGGGCGAGTGGCCGTCGAGGGGTTGGGGCTCACGGCAATGGACACACTGGCCGCCTTGACCGAAGGGCGGGGCGGTCGTTTCGTGGCGGCCGATAACCTGGCGGGCTGGCGCTACGAGGCCAGCGGTCGGGAGCCCAGCCTCTACCTGTTCTCGCGCAGCGGGCTGCCCTACCATGCGCGCCCGGCGGCAGGGGTGGACAGCCATCAGCCGTGGCCGCGGCTGTTCTTCACGGCTGCGGCCGTCGAGCGACTGCGAGGGCAGTCGTGCCAGTTGGATTTCGTCGCCCAGGTGCTGCCGTTGATCGAAGACGAGATGCGCGCAGTGTTCTACCAAGCCACTGTCAGGTGTCAGGCGCCCGAGCAGTTGGCCGAGTTGCAGCGAGACTTGCAGGCGGCTGATAACGATCAGCGCCGCTCGGCACTCTTCGCGCGCCTGGCGCTTGACTGGGGCGAATTCGATCCTGCCGGCTGGCACGCCGTTGGTCACTGGCAGGGAAGGGCTGACGGCTACGTCAGTTGGTACAGGCACTGGATAGAGCAGGACCTGATTCGCAGCCGTCTGGGCCGTGCCCAGAGTCCGCTGACTCAGGCGATGGAGGTCTGGCGAGACTACCGCGATCTGTTGCGCCAGGTCGTCGACCACGGCGGGCTCCAGGCGCACTCGACCCTAGCGTTCTACCGCTTCTTTGCCGGAGTCTCCAATCGCCTGGTCGGCGGCCCTCAAAGCGAGCGCTACGAAGACTTGCTGGCATTGCTAGACGCCGGTGTGCTTCAGGTGCTACCCCCCCAGCGGGTACGCCGCCGAAACGGCATCCTCAGCCTGCATGGACTGCATGACGACCAGGCCCCTGCCTTGACGGTGGACCATCTGATCGAGGCGCGGGCGCTGCCCAGCGGGCTGTCCGCCAGCCATCACCCGCTGTTGGCCGATCTGCTCGAACAGGGCCTGATTCGCGCGGCGCACCCCGAGCCTGCCGACGGCGTCGACGTCGACCCGATGGGGCGGGCGCGCTATCCCGATGGCACCGTCCATGACCGACTCTGGTTACTGGGCCCAGCGGTGGAGGGCAGCACCTTCTACAACCATTACGTCCCGACGCCCGATCCCCACTGTCTGGCCCCACTGCAGGCGCGCAGGGCCGTGCAGGACTGCCTGACCCGGCTGATGCAGCAATCCCGCGCACAGCTCCAAACCTCCGTCAACTGCCTCTAGGAGCAGCCATGTATCCCATGACCCATGAATTTGCCCTGTTGCTGGCCCTGGCCGGCGCATTCATCGTATTGATCATCAGCCCAGGTCCGAACTTCCTAGTCATCACGCAACTGTCCATCGGCCAGTCGCGTCAGCAGGGCATCTGCGCCGGCCTGGGCGTGGCCTCCGGCAGCATCGTCTGGGCGTTGCTCGCGGCCACAGGCCTGGGGCTGGTGTTCCAGCGGCTGCCGTTCCTGCAGCCGGCCCTGCAGGTGCTCGGTGGCACCTACCTGATCTGGCTGGGTAGCAAGAGCCTACGCAGCCCCGGAAAACCGCCGGCCCCCCGCAACCTCGACGCGCTGGACATCGGGGGCCTGAGCCGTGCCTACCGGTTTGGTCTGCTCACCAACATGACCAACCCCAAGGCCCTGGCGTTCTACACCAGCGTGTTCACCACGGTGTCGGCACCCGAACTGCCGATGTGGGTGCGCGGCGCCGGAGTCGCGCTGATCGCGGTGCTGGCCATTTCCTGGTTCGTGCTGCTGGCGACCCTGTTTTCGGTCCCGGCCGTACGTGTGCGTTATCAGCGCATGAAAAAGCCGATCGACATCATCACCGGCCTGCTCATGGTCGCGTTCGGGCTGCGCCTGCTGATTGGCCTGATACAGACCTACTGGCTCAATTAATCGATCACCGCCTGCGCCTCCAGCAGAGGCGCGGGTGGCTGCGCCGGTCTCTCAGATCAGGCCTTCACAAACACTTTTCATCAAGGAACCACGATGCATACCAGCAATTGGCATTACCCGACCTCCATCCGCGTCGGCGCCGGACGCGTGCGCGAACTGCCCGATGCCTGTCGCGCAAGCGGCATCAAACGGCCGCTGCTGATCACCGACCGCGATCTGGGGCACAGCGACATGATCCTCAAGGCCCTTGACGATTGCCAGCGCACGCTAGGTCACTGTGCCCTGTTCGACCAGGTCAAGGGTAACCCCACAGGCGACAACGTTGCCGCGGGTGTGCAGGCCTACAAGGCCGGTCAGCACGACGGCGTCATCGCCTTCGGTGGCGGCTCGGCACTGGATGCGGCCAAAGCTGTGGCTCTTATGACGGGGCAGCGCCGGCCCTTGTGGGATTTCGAGGACATTGGTGACAACCATTTGCGCGCCGACCCCAACGGCATCGCACCGCTGATCGCCGTGCCGACCACCGCCGGCACCGGCTCGGAAGTCGGGCGCGCGGCAGTGATCACCGATGAGCAGGCGCGGGTCAAGCGCACGATGCTGCATATCCGCATGATGCCCAGGGTGGCGATTCTCGACGCCAGGTTGACGCTGAGCTTACCGCGCCACCTGACTGCTGCCACGGGTATGGACGCATTGACTCATTGCCTGGAAGCCTGGTGTTCGCCCGTGTGGCATCCCATGGCCGAAGCGGTGGCGGTCAAAGGCATGCAGATGATCGATCGCCATTTGCCCCGGGTGGTGGCCGACGGTCAAGATCTGGAGGCGCGCGAGCAGATGCTGGTAGCCTCCAGCCTCGGTGCGGCGGCCTTCCAGCGTGGCCTGGGGGGAGTGCATGCCATCGCCCAGTCGCTGGGCGCGTTGTATGACCATCACCATGGCCTGCTCAATGCGATCCTGCTGCCTTATGTACTGCTCGCCAACCAATCGTCGCTGCAGAGCCAGATGAGCGACCTGGCGCATTATTTGCGCTTACCGACTGCGGGCTTCGCCGGCGTACTGGACTGGTTGCTGGCATTGCGCGAAGAAAGCGGCATCGCGCCAGACCTGAGCATGCTGGGCATCGACGACCGGGATGCCGAGCTGATCGGCCGGATGGCGTTCGCCGACGGCTGCTCGCACACCAATCCGATCCGCCATGATGCACAGGGCTATCAGCGCATCTTCTGCCACGCCCTTCGGGGGCTGTGAGAATGGACCGGTTGGACGAGTTATGGCGCCACCAGCTCGACAGCGGCCGCATCGTCGGCGGTGTGCTCCTGCTGGCCGAGGAGGGCGAAGTCCGCTATGCCAGTGCCCGAGGTTGGGCAGACCGTGAAGGACGTCAAGCGGCGCAGCGCGACACGGTCTTTCGACTGGCGTCACTGACCAAGCTGCTGACCTCGGTGGTCACGCTGCGGTTGGCGGAATTGCAATGCGTCGAGCTGGACGGTCCGGTGCATACCTGGCTACCGGACTTCAGGCCACGGCTGGCCGATGGTCGCAGGCCGGATATCAGTCTGCACCATCTGCTTTCGCATACCGCGGGGCTGGGCTACGGCTTTGAGATGGCGACGGCTAACCACTACGCGCAAGCGGGCATATCCGACGGTCTGGACGACGTGTCTTTCAGCTTGTCGGAAAACCTGCGACGGCTGGCCGAGGTGCCGTTGCTGTTCGAACCCGGCACGCGCTGGCGTTATTCACTGGCCACCGAAGTGCTGGGGGCGGTGATCGAGCAGGCCAGTGGGCTATGCCTGTCCCAGGCCGTGGCGCGGTGGGTCACCAAGCCGCTGGGCATGCGACATACCGGCTTCGCGTACGCCGCCGGACTGGCGCGTCCTTACAAGGATGCGCAGGGCAGGCCGGTTCCCATCTCCGATCACGACCAGTTGGTCCTCGATACTGGCTGCGCCCAAGTCTCGGCGTGCAGGGCTCGGCGTGCAGACGCATGGCCTTCGGCAGGCGCAGGCCTGCTCGGCACCGCCGACGATTACCTGCGCCTGCTTGAGTGCCTGCGCCTTGGCGGCAGTCCGCTGCTGACTCCGCAGAGCACTGCACTGTTGACCACCGATGCCCTGAAAGGCCTGCCCATGGCCAGCCGTGGCCAGGGCTGGGGCTTCGGCCTGGGGCCTGCAGTGCTGACCGATCGGCAGGCAGCAGGACAGCGACACGCTTCGGGCACTTGGGGGTGGTGCGGCTTGTACGGCTGTCACTACTGGGTCGACCCACAGGCCCGAATGAGCCTGGTGGCGCTGACCAACACCGCGGTGGCGGGCGCCTGGGGAGCGCTGGCGGACTCGATCGTCGACGCGATCTATCGCTGAGCGGGCCTAAGCCCGAAAGGCAGGGCACCTGTTGCTTTCACTATTTCGAATATTTCAGGGACGACACCCATGACTATACAGTTTGCCGACAAAAACCAGATCCGCTTCCTGCTGCTGGAGGGCGTCCATCCCTCGGCCGTGGATAGCCTGGTGTCGTCGGGCTACCACAGTATCGAGTATCTCACCGGCGCACTGTCCGACGCCCAGCTCAAGCAGAAGATCGCCGATGTGCACTTTATCGGCATCCGCTCACGGACCCAACTGACCGCAGACGTGCTGGCCTGTGCCCCGCGTCTGGTCGCTGTCGGCTGCTTCTGTATCGGCACCAACCAGGTCGATCTCGAAACTGCGCGTCAGCGCGGTATCGCCGTCTTCAATGCGCCTTTTTCCAATACCCGCTCAGTGGCCGAGCTGGTGCTGGCCGAAGCCATCCTGCTGCTGCGCGGCATTCCTGCCAAGAATGCAGCCTGTCATAGAGGTGCCTGGCTGAAGAACTCGGTCAACGCTTTCGAGATCCGTGGCAAGAAGCTGGGGATCATCGGCTACGGTTCGATCGGCGCTCAGTTGTCGGTCTTGGCCGAGAGCCTGGGCATGCAGGTGCTATTCCACGACGTGCACGCCAAGCTGCCTATGGGTAACGCACGGCAGATTCCGTCGTTGCTCGAACTGCTGGCTGCCAGCGACATCGTGACGTTGCATGTGCCGGAAACGCCCACCACCCGACTGATGATGGGCGAACGCGAGATCCGTGCGATCAAGAAAGGCGGCATCCTGCTCAATGCCGCCCGCGGCAACCTGGTCGATCTGCAAGCACTGGCCGCCGCGTTGACCGATGGGCATCTGCTGGGCGCTGCTGTCGATGTCTTCCCAGAGGAACCTCGCTCGAGCGACGAAGCGTTCACGACGCCATTGCGTGGCTTTGACAACGTCATTCTTACCCCCCATATCGGCGGTTCCACCGTCGAGGCGCAGGCCAGCATCGGCCTCGAGGTGGCGGAAAAACTGGTCAGATACATCGAACAGGGTCTATCGACCTATTTACAGAATGGTATCGACCGCATGTTGCCGTTTCCCCTGGCTCAGGCTTGTTTGCATGCGGCTGCGCATCATGATGATGGTGTGCAAGATCAATGTGGTCATGATCAGCAGAGGGTCGGCCTTGATGTGCCCGGCCACCTAGGAGTGCCATAATTACAGGAGGGGCCTGCATCTATAGGATTGGCCTGGCCGCGAGCGCTTGGCCTGATCGGTCACCGGATAGGGTCACGAGACCAAATGATCGAAGGTCTTACCCGCAGATGGCAAGTTCTTACGAGAACTCTGGAATCTCTCTGCTGGCTACGCGCAGCCTGATATTTCTCAGCCTAGACTGTTTCTACCGCAGCGGTCTTCAGTCGTATTTATTTCAGAAACCTGCACCAGGAAGGTGGTTCTAGTGAATTTAATCCGTAGCAGGCGAAGGAGCCGCCAGGGCCCTTGATCCAAACGCGCTCCTCCCTTTAGCCACGTCGCCCTTCAGTACGAGGTTTTCAGCTGCTATGGCAGCATACCACTCGAGACTTCGATATATTTCCGACAGCATGTCGGCCAGGGACGTGGCTTTGCAGAGATTGAAGCCGACATCCGTTTGGGCCTGCTCGCTGCACGCACGGGTGACGCTACCGATGTAACCCGCTTGCTATTGTGTCGAGACGAGGTGGGGCGCCGCGCCACTGCGCTCGAGCATGCCGAGCAACTGCCTCTGGCCATGTTGGCCGCCGGAGAGCTCAATGCAGCATGTGCCTTCGTGCGTGATTTCCCTGCCAAAGGGTACGAAGTTGTCGATGCCTTTCTCGCCCTGGGGGATGTTGATCGGGCTAAAAATCTTTTTGAACACCTTGAGCCTTTGTCGCAGCTGCATACGTCGCGATTCGAGCACTACGGGCATGCTCACAATGTGGCGGAATTCGAAAAGTGGGCTCGGCGGGTTTTTCATTTCCGCGATTTTGAGCAAATACGCCACGCAATTACGCACCTTGAGGCTGAAAGTCAGTCTGACGCCACTTACGTTGCATCCGTTGCCCTCGAAGAGTCGATCAGTGTCAGGCTAAAACTGCAGTTAGCACAGGCGGTAATGCAGCATCAACCGGACATCGATTTCGTTGAGCTGCAACAGCAATTGGATTTCACCGTGTCGATGCCAGCGGCGTTAATGGTCGATGCGGGATTGAGCTGTCTGCAGCAAGGGGATGAATGTGCAGCCCTGACGCTCTTCCGCCTGGCCGAGCTGCAACGTGACTTTTCCGAGCTGCCCAATGCGCATTTACGGACCATGGCGCTGCTAGCGGCTCAAGCGGGTGATCTCGCCCGAGCAAGCGTTCTATTCGAGCGTCTCGTCCCCCCCGCCATGGCGATGGGCGATGATGAGCTGCACAATCATGCCGCCTCCTGGCTAGTGGAGGCTGTGCTTGAGCATGCTGAGCTCGCAAGCTTATTAGGCAAACCTCTGTCTCCGGTTGCCCCCTCCAGGCACGCCTTGCTACGTCCCCTGCAGAGTCTTGCAACCCAGGTGGGCGAGTTGTCAGGTGAAGTTCAACGCAACATCGCGCCGATTGCACCGGGCCGGGCGCTGAACTTGTGCCGGCGTGCCATGGAGTACGTCCTGCGTCTGCCGTCACGCGATGGCGCCGACTACTCCTTGACTCACCTAGCCATTACCGTGGCGCCGGTGATGGCGCGAAAACTGATCCGAATTGGGGCGGTCTGCCGAGAAAGCGAGTTTCGCGAGATGCTTGACGCACTCGATCAGTTGGCTGCAGACATAACAACGCATCCGACCTCTCTGCTCAGGCGAGAGATTGCCGTTGCCGCCTACGCGGTCGATGGCGATCGACAAGGCGCATCAGAGCGCCTGCATCGCTTGGTGAATGAACTGGTCGAGAACACACCTAGCGAGCAATTGGATGTACTGGCTGATTTGGTGGCAGCCTTCGCCAGGATTGATGACGACTACAGCGCCCGCCAGTTGTTGGCGAACCTTTCAGCACATTCGCTGGGTTATGCGCTCGCTGCGCGGAAGGATCCCCAGTATGCGCTGTGGAGCACCGTGCTGGCCCGCGCCAATGCGGCAGCGCCGGAGCAGCGCGCTGCACGCACTCAACTGCTCATGCGGCAAGTGCAAGGTATGAGTGAAACCGAAGGGTTCAGCGCCGCCTGTCGTATAGCTCATACCCTGATTGAGGAGGGTATGCGCGACAGTCCGCAATTGGGTTACGAGATCTCGCAGGCACTTGGGTCGTGGAGCCTGATCGGCTGGCCGAATCGAATGGACGTGCTCTTGACCGAAATGCTGCGTCGTTCGCCGGAGCTGCAGCCTGCAGCGATAAGCGCGTGGTGTGAGTTGGTCTTACCCTACTACGAAGAGCCGCATTATCGTCCGGCCACAAAAATCGGAGCGTTTCTCGATGTCGCGTTGATGGCCGGCGGAACGGGATTGCTTGCGGACTCCGTAGCCCAGTTGCAACAGGCGATCGAGCGGAACAGCGCAGCTCACTTGCGCCTTACCTTGATCGAGCGCTTGCATGAGCGAGCTAAGCACTACGGTTATGCGAGTGAGATCCTGGATCTCGCGGTTCAACGCTGGGAAGCCGATGCGCCTCCTTCGCGCGATCACAGTAGTCGGCAGCGATACGATGACGCATGCAGTCTCGATGAACTACAACAGGCCTTTGAGGCCGAAACTGCAAACCTCAGCTATGAAGCACCGTATCGGTTCCTTGCGCTCGCCGAGGCTGCCCCGCTTGATCAGGTTGTCGCGATGTTCGAGCAATGGGAACTGCTTCGATCGAAGGAGCGCTGCCGTTACATGATGGTAGAGCGCCTCGTACAAGCTGGTAATACTGGGCATGCTCGACGCCTGCTGAATAGTGACGAGGCGGTCGAGACGCAGCGTCGCTCGTGGAGTCAATGGATGGGCGGAGAGCAGTATTATTACTTCAAGGCGCGCCTCACCTTGGATGGAGTTTCCACGCACCCTGTCGCGTTTGCCAGCTTCGTCGATTCACTGATTACGGGCGAGGATGGCAGCATGATCTTGCTCGCCGAAATCGAGGATATTCTGCCCATCATCAGTGAGCAGCCCGACTGGGCCGCTATTTGGGACTTGGTCGCTGAACAACTGCAAAGCACCCGCGAATTCCAACTCGGACAGCCCTTTGAACCTTCACAAACTGCACTGGATGACACCCAAGTGCTTGCCGAACTGTTGCATCAGGCGCTGCGACTGCCCATCACCTGTGTGAGGCGTCAGGCTCAGCTTTGCGCGTTGCGGCTGGCCGCGCAATCAGGAAGTGGTGAGCAAGCATTCTGCCTGACAATGGATCGGTTGCTGGCAGGTACGCTGGATGAGCCATGGCAAGCCATGCAGACATTACTGTTGGCTAACGAGTCCAGATTAGCTGCCACACTGGGTGCGAGAGTCGCGGCGCTGGCGCACCACGGTGACCTAGGCGTCGCTATTGCGGCCAGGCAGTTGGCATTGCAATGGGGACTGTCGGTATCCGTGCCCCGGGTCACCCTTCCACTGGTTTATCAATTGACCTTGGACGATGATGCCGACGACAGCTTGACGCTGATCGATAAGATGGCCGGAACAATGCGGATTGAGGATCCGATGGGGTGGACCTTGCCATTTATCTCGGTCGTTAAAATGCTGTCTAAAGTCACGGGGATTGAGGAGGTTAATATTAGGCATCGGGCGGCGATGTTTATTACTGAGTGGGGCGGCCTGGGCAGCTTTGGGCAAGCAGCAGACACCGCCTCGCGTAGCCACCTGCAAGATTTGGAAATGAGGATTCCCTATGTCAAACCGCAGGCGTGGGCCGGCATAACCGCCTTACGATACGTGGCTGGGGAGTTGTACCAGGCGGGGTTGATAGCAGGATCTCGGGTACCCGCTTTACTGGAGCAACTCAATGCCTCGGTGCCGGTGCTGCCGATGAGACCGATCGGCGTTCGGCCACGAGGAATTGCCCGACAGCTTAGCGCTGAACACCTAGATTGGCGGGTTAGAGACCAATTGTGGTTGGACCAAGTAAAGCATGATGTAGCAGTTTGGCCCGCGGATCAGGACCTGCTAGTTCTCGCCGAAGTTTCTAAGTTCGTAACGCAGCAACCGCGGCAGTACCGGCTCCGTCAGTTGCGGCTCCGCGCGGCAGTACTCGACGGTCAACCACGATTTGAGGAGCTGTTCGCCTCTCTGCCTGGGGTCGTCTGGCTGGGTGAGGAGGTCGCGCTCGACAATGAATGCTCGCCGAATTTCATTCGACGCTACTGTAGTTCTTCGCACTCGCCAGATAAATTCGAACACAATTTGACCCTGTGCCCCAATTGGTTGCTGCGCCTGGGATGGTCGGCTTCGTCAAAGTCCCCTTGGACTTACGTTGATAACGCGTCGGCACTCATGGCTGGGGTTGCATGGTGGCAAGACGCTGGCCCCCTCGATTTGAACAGCGTGGCAACCTGGGGGGAAGGGTGTTTCATATGGTTAACTCCCGCTGGTCTAGAGCAAATACAAGCATTGGCGGGGGAGATCATCATCGATACTTTCGCTCAGAGAGAATTCGTCAAGATCGGGGAACAGCTCAAAGTGAAGGTTGCGAACGATGCTTATGTACTCCAAGTAGCCAACTAGGATCCGGTTCTTGACCTTACGCGCCGAAATGGGCGCTTGAGTGGGCACTGACGTGTCAGGTCACTGATTCATAAGGCTCGTTTGAAAGGGTCGTAATTCAGCCGCGGCATACGGTGGCTCATGGGGAAGCCATGCTAGATGCCACGCTCAGCGGTTTGGGTATCGCATGGCTGACCAACTGGCCGGAGGCAACAGAGATGCATCAGGGCCGACTGGAGGTTATGCCGTTGACCGCGACGGCACAGCAAGTTCCAATTTATGCATGGTGGCGCGAATAGGCGATCTTTCGTAGAAGGGTGAGCTGTGGTCGATGCTTTGGTCAACGCTCATCTCTCGCTGGCTGCGTGGGAGAGCGATTCTAAGCTGCAGTAGGCCACCTTTTCGAGGCGCCTTTGGGCTCACGCGCTGAGCACCTAAATCCCATTGTATGAGCTCGCGCCAGAGCTTAGGCCTGCACAGCGATTGAAAAATAAAGCCCGCCTTGAAAGGCGGGCTATCGAATGCCTCCAAGGGGAGGCTGATCGCCAACAAATCTCGGAGCAACCTTTTTCAGGATACACAATATCAAGCGCGATGTCGTTGCACGCTCAGGGGTGTAAAGAGATACCAATGGAGATCCCCCGAAAAAGAACATCCGGTGGGATGGATTGGAGGTATTCTCATCACGCGTCAAATGTCGGCATCGATATCATACGCCGCGCCATATCCAGCACTCTCGCACCTCTCGATTGATCAGATTTGCGAGATGCATGCCCTTTTCATAAAGGGCGCCACCGTGAAGAGCCTGCTGGCTGAGTACGGAATTGAAAGCACGCAAAAGCAGCTTCAGCCGCTGCCTCAGCGCCGGCGCTCAGGACCTCTACAATTGGATAATAAGCTGCGCACCAACTAGCGAAAAGGAGGTGTGAATCAGTTATCACGTCCCGCACCGAAGGTCGTATGCCAGATCACCTTTGAAGAAGGTGATTCGTCGCTTGCCCATGTGCAGGCGCACCTAAACTGCAGTTAATGTTCTGATGGAATAGTGCCTAGCCCAAACAGTAGCCTGCATATCGCTTAGCGTGTCCATACAGAAATTCGGGAGTTGGAGCCATCCATGTCTGTCGCTGAGTCTATTGCTAAACGGGTCAAGCACATGAGGAAGGGAAAACCCTTTAACAAAGCTCTTTTTGCAGAGGAGGGCTCTCGCACTTCGGTTAATAAAGCACTGTCTCGGATGACGCGCAGCGGCTTATTGGAGCGCGTGGCTCGCGGCATTTACATGCGGCCCAAGATAAGTGAGTACACTGGTAGGAATGTCCGAGCTAATCCGATTACAGTCATGGAAACGGTTGCAAAGGCCAGCGGCGAGACAATTCAGATTCATGGCGTGGAAGCTGTACGAAGACTGGGACTTAGCACCCAGATGCAGGTTCTACCAACTTACTACACCAGCGGGTCGACACGAGAAATCAAGATGGGTAACGCGGTAGTTCGGCTGCGTCATTCGTCTTGGCAACGTCTCCAGCAAGCTGGGACCCAAGCGGGTTTAGCCTTGACTGCGCTGTTTTATCTTGGGAAAGAAGGAATGACTGACCAAGTCATCGGTAAGATCCTTTGCTCGCTTAGCGCTAAAGAATACAGCGAGCTCATGGCCTGCAAGATGCCCAACTGGATGCGGAAGGTATTGGCCGGTTTTCACGGGAATGATCAGCCACAGATGCGGTCACAGCGCTTCTGTGCATTTACCAGGCTTAGCTCACCGCATCTTTTCTGTGGGTCCTGCCAATAACCCTACTGGTTCGGCATCCCGACCAGCAGCTACTGCTTTTGAGAGAAATCTTCCACTCCGGCACGCATAGGATTCAGATTCTAAGATAGATTTGGCCTCTTGAATAAATTGCGCTTGGAGCTTCCATTTCGAGGTTTTGATCTTACGGCGCCCTTTCATAATATCTCCGTCATCGCCGATCCCGGCACAGGTTCCACAAAATGATGGAATACTCTTTGACCTTCCTATCTCGTCTCCAAGAGCTGACTAGCGCTGGAGGTCACGCTCAGACGAAAACAGAATGCTATAGGGCGCCAGATTCTTATCAAGATCGTCCCTCAGCGAATAAATGGTCCCGCTTGCCACTTGATAGACGAGAAAGTTTGATCCGTCCTGGGGGTCGGTAGCGATCCCTGCCATCGTCAGTGGCTCCATGAGCCAGCTTGATTGTTTATTGACGTGGGGAGGGGTTACCAGTTGAACCTCTTCAACCCACACACGATCCGACTGCGCATCGATGAACTGTTTCAGTTCATGTGCATGGTACATCATTAGCATGCTGGCAAAATTTTCACGCCCCGACCTATGCACAACCTGCATATAAAACCACGGCATTATCAGTTCCTGCTCAACGAAGCTCCACACCCTTTGTCCGGCGGGTGACGCGGGCTCATCTGGCAGGTCGAACGCAATTTCCGCGCGCGGATAGGTAGTGAACATGGCAACCTCCCTAAAATGAACACTATAGATTGTAGCCCTATAGGATTCGATAGCGCTTCATCGTTCCTTTTGTGGGAACGTAAAATTGGAACTCAGCATCGCGTTCGGCCTTGCGCTCAAAAAGGTTCGAAACAGCAGAAATCTCACCCAAGAGGATTTCTCTACCGTGAGCAGCCGTACGTATCTCAGCTCGCTGGAACGAGGCCTGAAAAGCCCTACGCTGGAGAAAATCAATCAGCTAGCAGGTACGCTCGACGTGCACCCGCTCACCATCCTCGTAGCCACATACGTCACGCGGGACGCCGACCTGGATGTTGAGGGTCTTTTTCAGACAATCAAAGATGAATTGGCCGAGATGAGCTCTTTCTAAGACCTCTCTCAATGACGCGCTAGGGCCTATCGCCGAACCCGGGATGAGTGAGCGCATGCCATCGCTTGGCATGGAGGTCTTTGAGGGTTCGGCGTGATCAAAAGGGGCAGGGCAGAAGTACATCGTTGGCTACCACCAGATTGAGAGGCATAAGATCTGCCTGGTGTCTGGTGTGCAGGGATGCACTGTTGACGCAGTCTTGCCTGTTCCGCGTTAGGTTCGGCCACATCAGCCGATTGGAGCCTTGGAGCATGAAAATGACTATTGGTAGACCCCCAGTTCGACTCGTCCTAGGGAATCTCCGAACAAGCCTTCAGTTATGCGAGAATCCCCGCAACACCTGATCCGAGCCGCCCATGAGCCAGATGAGCTTTTCCGACTTTGAGTACGCCGGCAAGCGCAAGCAAACCCGCCGAGAG
>NZ_BQHW01000020.1 GCF_021602025.1 Pseudomonas ceruminis | reverse complement strand
ATAGGAACGGCGTGTTGGCTGCATGAAATACCCGCTTAAAAGGCTAGAACTGGTGCCCACTTAAATGTAAGTGCACACCATGTCTTGGCTTTGCAGGGCTGGGTAGATGACTTGGCCGTACGCATACCGTATACGGAACCGTACGTACGGTGGTGTGAGAGGACGGCGGTTGTGAAACCGCCTCCTACTCGATTATAGAAATGGTGTTTATCAGCCCATGTTGAACATTACCTGAGGCAAAGTTAACGGATACTCCCACTGGAGAAGCCAGTCAGGTCCGAGGTCGCGAAGCCTCCTTTGTAGTCAGCAACACGGTAACGGGTTAGCGCACTACCCACATACCGCCTGATATCTCCGCTCCCTAATGCATCCCCTGTGTTTGCCTCTGTGTTCTCGACTCGGTGATGCACCGCCAGTTTTGAGATCAGACAATAGTCGAGTCCGGGCTTCTCCCAGGAACTGACAACACAGCTGGACGATTAGGTCGAAGCGGTTATCCCTCAGGTCGCTCACCACTACGTGAGCAGCGCAAATGACTTCCCCGGACGTATGTCCTTCACATAGCAGCCAGGTGCAACTGGTGGGGATTCGCAAGCTAGCCAAGCAGGACGTCGTACTGCTGTCGACTATCCTAATGGCGATAAAGAGGTGAGCTCAGTCTTGGTAACGGTGGATTCTCCACCTACAGCGCCGCGGCAGCTGTGGTTACCAGGACTGGGCTCTTTGTATATCAAAGGCCCAGTTTTTTTTCGCCGCGGGCGCCTTTGTTAGCCCTTACGTCTAGAGGCGTATTAGCCTCCACTGTCTCAGTGACGTCGGGCCTTCCACAGACCCACCGTACCACTGCCGCCGGCAGACTGATCGATGTTTGGAGAGTCGCCCGTCTCGATCACTTTTGTCCTCACTACCGATTTGTACGCCCCCGTCTCCAGTTTACCGATGTACTCCTGCCAGTCCTCCGCCGCATGATTCTCGTTGGGAAGGGAATGACCTTTGGTCTTAATCCCACACCTCACACGATCCCGACCAGCTGCGTCCATCGCATAGGTGGTTATTGAATAGCCATCCCTCAGCTTCTCTTGCACTTGAAGCTCCAAAAGCCTGCTCATTTCCGATTTGTCCATTGCAACCTCGGTAAAAACATGTGAGGGGGCGAGCGGCTGGGAGCCGGGGCCACGAGATGAGGATCGCACACGCCACTACCATCTTGGCTCTACCCTAGCGGCAATGGCACCATTTCTTCGCTAGTAGCTCTGAGATACCAATCTGAAAGGTAAGGGTTAGTACCAGCTGCATAACGCTTCGCAATTCTCGGATGCGATCTCACCCAGGCTCTCAATCCCTCCCAAGCCTTGCTGCGATAAAAAAGCGTTCGACTGTCCCAGCCCCCGTGGTCCAGCAACTTGATCCCGAACTCATCCGATAAGGCACGGGCATCGTCAATAGTGAACCCCCTGAGAAATACCCGAGCTTCACTGCGATATTTGACGATGTACCACCCAAACCCATGGCACCTATAGCTAGTAGGATCGAACTGAACGATGTTGCACACCCCGAGGTGCACACCATCATGGACGGCCGACCGTGGGGTGATTAATGAAATCCAGGGGCCTTCGTAAATCATTGAGGCCTCGAAAAGCTGACCCCTGATGGTGGCGCTGTGGAAGACGTTATTGTTCATGGCCTACTCTACCTCTCCGCACTACCAGAAATTTTAGCCGATCCCCCTCCTGCAGCTCGTTGAGACGACTAGCGGTGCAGCGATTCGCAACTAACGCAGATGGCTATTTGCGCCGCCGGCAGCCCCGGCCCCATCTGCATGAGCATTTTGCCACTAGCCTCCATGGCCACCCATCAGTATTATAGTTACATGTTATTCAACCCCCTGAGGCTCACGTGATCCATAAAGCAATCGCGGCATTAGCTGCCACCTGCGTCATCATCGCCTTACCTGGTTGTGCAGCGAAGCCAATCACCGTTGAGAAAGGCCCGGTGCGCGTTCAAGCAGCACAGATCAACGGGCGCCTGGTAGAGGGTGTGCCTGTCAAGGCCGTGACCGAGGACGCCGCCCTTGGTGACATGACAGCGTATGTGAATGACGCTCTCAAGAAAGCTGGCTACAACCAGACTGCGGGTGATGCCAAGGTCACGTACACAATCAGCGAGGTCTATGCGGGCCCAGCCTCACAGTACAAGGAAGCTCACACAGCAGTGGGCAATGCTGTTGCCACGGGTGCCTCTCTGGCTGTATCCCTCGCGACCTGCTCACTGCTGAACAATTGCACCGACTCTGGGATGGTTGGGAACAACGTCGCCTCAGGCCTAACCGCAGCATCCGATGCAGCACAGACCACCAGCGGCCAGAACGTCGACAAGCTCGCGGGGACGAACCTGGTGATTCACACGGTTTGCTTAACCGGCCGGGGTTGCGCCAGTTCAGCTGCAGCGACTTCAGACCCCTCGATCTCGCTGAATGATCTCCGTATGCAGAACGCCATGCTGGGCCTTCCCCGCACGATGAGGATCGGCGAGTAACACCGCTGTTGTACGCTACCGGCTGCCTAGCAGCCGGTCTTCAAGGTTAGCACCATTGCTCCAGTCCCTTCTCCTCAGACCTTCCTTACTTAAATCCCCCTCTCACTGACGCCAGTCCAAGGCATCTAGTTTCTGCAAGAACGTTACGCATCTCCCGTTATCAGGCCTTCCACTGTTCCGGTGCAGGTCACTTTTAGAGGAGATTGCGATATGGCAATGCGCATCATCACGGGTCCAGCTGCTCAGCAAAACTCCGCTGCTTGGTTTGCATGGCGTCGTGAGGGAATCGGAGCTAGCGAGGCGCCCCAGATCATGGGCACGTCAAAATTCCGCAGTTCATATGAGCTTTTCAGACTCCGCCTGGGCATCGGGCCTCCCCCGCCGCCAAACCCCTACGTCGATCGTATTCGAGCCAGGGGTCATCAGCTGGAACCCATAGCTAGGGCGGCTTATGAAAAGCACACCGGTACCACGGTTACGCCCATCATTGCCGAGAGTGACTCGATCCCATTTATCAGGGCATCGCTAGACGGGTTCAATCCCTTTCTGGGGATACCGGTCGAGATCAAATGTCCAGGGGATACAGCTCATGGGCTTGCTCTCAAAGGAATCGTCCCACCGGAGTATGTGGACCAGGTTCAGCACCAGATCTTTGTTGCTGAAGCCAGCTTCGCCCACTACTACTCATTCGATGGGTCTAAAGGCGTGCTGCTCAAAGTCCCGCGTAACCAGAAGCGGATCGATCAAATACTTAAAGGCGAGCTCGACTTCTGGCACCGGCTCCAAACAGGCAAATGGAGTACAGATGAATGGGAAGCCGCAGCGGCCGCCTGGCGGCTGTCAAACCGGCAATTTCAGGAAGCCACAGCGCGAGAGGAAGCAGCCCGAGCTGTGCTGCTCTCTCAGATGCCGCCAGGCCGCAAGCGACATGAAAGTGAAGGTGTCTCTGTTCACCTTTCCACACGTAAAGGATCTGTCGACTGGCGCGCCTTGCTCAAAGCACACGGCGTAGACCTGACTGAAAGCCAAATCGATGTCTACAGGAAACCCTCTGTAGAACATGTGACTGTTCGTGATCAGTTCAATGCACCCCTGACGATGCCTAACTTGCCGGCGGCGACTTTGCCTCAATCGGTATCCCCCACCGTGCAAACTGGACAGCCAGCACCTAAACCAGCGGTACAAACCTTGAGGAAGGAGTTCATCTTCTAACGCTACACCCCCCGGAAACGGGGGTTTTTTTTGCCTGTTTTGCACAGGCGTGTGCGGCATCCCCTCTCATAAAGCGAACCTGGGAGACCAAATGAAACGTATCAATAGGCATGTATCCGCGTGGCTTGTAGTAGTTTGTATCTACACCGCGTTGGTGGCGGCTACGGGTGCATCGCATAAGCTAGCGCTATTCACATTGACGTTTGTTATATGTGTACCAGTGATTGCTTGGTGGAAAACAGGAAGCTTCACATATTGGCCGGTTATTCATACCAAAAGTGACAATGCTTCATTTAAACCAAAACGGACATACGACCACGAACGTACAGGACAGACTAAAGGCAAGCGGGATACGCCGAAGGCGTATGACCTTAGCGACATTCCGCACCCACCTAAAAGAAGAAACGATGCACATCTCAAGAATCTTCCTCAAGGAAACGGCATCAGTCCACCCACCAGTAAACAGCGGCCAAAACCCGTGCAATGTGCACTCGTAGCCAAAAGGGTCAAGCAACTGATCCCGGAAAATGTAGCTCCTACTATTGGATCCATGGGCGACCTGTTCGAAGATCAAACCCGCATAGTAGACACGTTAGAAGACATTCTCATTGTTCCTGATGGAGACGTCTTTCTTTAACTGCATCACATAAACCAGCGCCTTATTTAAGGCGCTGGTTTTTTTATTCATCAAATAGATTACACTTCACCCACCCAAGGCCTGAGCTGCATTTTTGCATACGAAAAATCGTGCAGACCAAATTTTGCACGCATTAAACCGCACTTTTTAGGGAACTTTTCTGGCGCCGATTTGTTGACCCTCATAACAACACGTCCCTATAATTTGTCCCGCATCGCCAATCAACGGACTAGATAGGAATTAGGGACACAGCATGTCTTTCAGCTTTGACACATACCAGGGAGCTACGGAAATCGGTCTTTCGTCGCTGGGTTGCCTCTCAACCGATGGCAAACCGCACTGCCCACGATTCAATAAAAGCTGCTCTAACAAATGCGCATCCAAGTGCATGCTCAAAGCAATGACAGACTTCCCAGAAGCCAAGACTGAAATTCTTCTGGCTGGCGTCGTTATCGCGTCAACATTTGCATCAGATATGACTGAGGTTCACGCGGCATTGTCCGGCTTCGAGCGGGCAATCCAGGCTACCTGCATCTGATCACTCGCCCCTGCATCACCAATCACATGCCTGCGTAATGCACAGTACAACGATTTGAAACGGACCAGTCTTCCACTTACGCGTTATGGATTTGATTGACGTTCTCTGTCACGTACGTATAATCAATAAAAGCGGCCTTATGCGGTCGCTACCAGAGGTAATGCTTCATGATCCACGAGTACTCCCCAATCGAAATCGGCCTGGACGCCCTTGGTGTGGAACCTGGTCAGAACCCCAGCACAGTGTTCGGGGTGGATGATCTAAGCCAAGCGGACCAGATCCGAAAAGTAGGTGAGCGGATCGAGCACGCGATGAGTGCCTACCCTGAGATCAAGACTGAGATCTTGGCCGCCGGCATCAATGTCCTCCTCGATGTGTCCAGTTCGCTGGCGCAATTCAGGAGTGTCGCTCTCCCTCAACTGGACCGATCTGTGGATACCGTGGCTGCGTAGGTTGGATAAATCAACGAGCCCTTTATGGCAGTAGAAAAGATTGATGCCCTGGAGCAAGAGACTGCTTCAGGGCTTGTGCAAGACACCGACATCGAGTCACTCCCCCCCTCCGAGCCATCCGGCCCCCCCTCGACCTTTGAAAAGCTGTGCGGGACTTACATCTCGAATGTGGACCGCTCACGCAAGTTTGTGAACCGTCTGGCCTTCGAGATGGATCGCGATGAGCGCGTTCGCAAAATCTGCAGGGTCAAGCTCCGTCAAAACAAGTGCGAACTCAGCGACTTTGAAGAGGTCCTGCAAAGGACGCTGGAAGTCTTCTTCGGCTCTATGCTGGCTAAGATTGAAGATCAGGATGCCGTCTATGCGGTTGTGTACGCTGTGGCGCACAACGTCAGCCGAGAAGTCCTGCGAGATCGCCAGAAGCTGATGATCAATCATCGCTCCATCGAGGACATGCAAGAGAAGGGTGAGGAACTGGAGCAAGTCGGTCTAGCCGACCAGGTAGAAGTAGACCACGATCGAGATATCGATACAGAAGCTGCCACCATTAAAATGGCCGCAGCACTTAAACGGGTGATCAACGGAGAACAAACAGTGGCCAGTTCCGGCATCTATGCCATGGATCAAGATCCAATGGTACGCCTTGTACAACCTCAGCCTACGGACGACCAAGAAAACGATACGGACACTTCATCGCGATCCAAGCCAGCTGATGCTGGTGTGAAGCGTCCCCGCGGCGGAAGCCGGGCCGAGCTTTCGGTTGATCAGCAAGAACTGGTGAAGATCGGCTCTGACCTGGGCCTACGCAATCAAGACTACGCCTTTGCCCTGGGCATCGGTCTCCCTCGACTCTCCTCCTACATCTATGGCCGGACTGCGTCGGTGCCCACGGAGGTAATGGAAAAGGCTCGGGGTCTTCTGGCAGAGGAGCCGCACCGGAGAGAACGCCTTTTGCGTTTCGACCGGGACATGAACGTCATCTTGGCTGAATGGATGACTCGCCTCGCCATCGATACCGAGAAAGACGAAGACATGGCCACCATACTTGGGGTGACCAAAATGACGATCTACCGGTGGCGCAACAACGAGACCAAACCCGATGCAACGGCCCTGGCTCGTTATGAGCAGCGGATCGACTACGAAATGCGCATGAGAAAAGCTGTAGAGCAGCGGCTTCAAGCAGAGCGCACTTAAATAAGAACCCGCATCTATGCGGGTTTTTTTTGGACGAAAAAAAACCGGCTGCAGAAGCCGGTTTTGTGAAGAGCTAATGGGGCTTAGCTTTTCCAGGATTCGACGACGTCACCACCATACTGAGTTTTCCACTCTTTCAGCTGGCGGTGATTGCCGCCTTTGGTCTCGATAGTCTCACCGGTGTGGGGATTTTTATAGACCTTGACCTCACGTGGCTTACGTTGCTGACGATCGGCTTCTGGCCGTGCATTGATTTTGCGCAGACTTGAAGCCGGGTCAAGTATGGCGATGACCTTGCCCAAATTCGCGCCGTACTCTTCCATCAGGCTTTTGAGCTTTTCTTCGAACTCAATCTCACGTTGCAGCCCTGAATCATTTTTCAGCGCTTCCAAAGCAGAAAGTTGCTCTTGCAGTGCTTTCTCTGCAGCACGAAATTCAGCCAACTTGCTCATGCGTAATCCTCATTGGTGTACAATTCAGCAAACAAGTATCTATAACTAATTTGCATAAAAATTACTATACCCTAGGTGCTGTTCTTTTTCTACTGAGTCGACGGAAATTCCATGATTTGCAACGCTGATGAGTACGCAGAAAGCGGCCGCCACCACCACATTGCAACACTGCTTGCCGGCCGTAACTTCGAGGGCGTCTACTTGATTTCAGAGCCACCCAAGAGCGCACTCATTGAGGGGGAGACTTGGTTGAGCTTCATTGCATCCGACCTCACCGGCACCATCAGCTGCATCGTTGATCCAGCAAGGGCAGGCTGGGTAGAGGGTGACTGCTTTACGAGCATTTGGGTGCTTCTGAGAGGCCAGGTAGCTCACTTCCAGGACCAGTTGCATGCGCGCATCAGTGAGCTACACCAACTGAAAATGCAGTGGTAAAAAAAAGACCTTCTGGAGGGTATCCAGAAGGTCTTTTTTACACCAAGGCCCGAATGCAGGCCTTGCTCAATGCAACACGGGTGATGCTCGCCATCGTCAGTACCTGATAAGCGGCAACAGCCCTCCCCTCCCCCAGCGCCAAGGTGGCCAGCGTCAGCAAAGCATCTGCCGGCACGAGCGCAAACTCAGCGGAACTGGAATCTTCGAAATCAAGGGTGATTTCCTCATCATCTGCCACCCGATCGCCGGAGCATAGCCCGTCAAACGCATGAGGGGCCTCGGATAGGATGAGGTCGAAGAACTCAACGTAAGCGCGCAACTCGCTGGTGGAACCAGCTGAAAACGTGCGGCCATTATTGAGGGAATTTTGAACGGTGTGAATCACATACTCGACAGCCTCTACTTCGCTGAGGAGGTCCTGCTTGGCCGACAGTAGCGAGTCCTGTACAGATGACCCAGTGGCAGCATCTGTCAGCCCGGTGACATCCAGGTCACCACCCAGATCGCTATAGCGACACTGGGCGAGCACCTTGATCTGGGCTACGTAGGAAGAATCGGCTTGGACCTCTTCCGCGAACGGCTCCCCATTGGGGAACAGTCCGGAAATCAGCAGGGAACGAGTTTGCGCTTGATTATGTTGTGGGTACGAAATCATGTGGGTCTCCTGAAAGAGTGTGCTGTTGAGGCTTTTCGCCTAACTGCCTTGCCTCAGGGGATGTGTCACATGCGTGTGTAAGATGAAATCACGAACCAATAACGAAAAATACTATCAAAATTTAATCAATACAGGTGACGTACATCTCCGCGTTACGGATTGCTGAAATTACTTTTTTTTGGCCATTTGACACTATCGGCGCAGGTTTCCAATTCTTGAATCATTAATGACCGTGCCTGTTCAAGACGTTACAATTTGAATTTCTACCTACGGATAGATGGCTCAAAATTTCACTGAGACTTTTTATGAAAGCCCTAGCAAAAATATTCAAGAATCCCGCAGCCTTACCCACGATCTCTTCGGTGGTTATGGAGCTACTAGCGATGTCTAGGGATCTCTCAGTGCCGTTGTCCAGCATTGTGAAAGCAGTGAGCCTTGACCAGGCTCTCGCCGCAAAAGTACTACGCACGGCCAACTCTGCTTATTTCGGACGCAGCGGAACTGTCTCCCGTCTCGAAGATGCCATATCTACAATTGGCATACACAACTTCCGTACCACCATTATCACGACTGGCCTACTGAAGGCGCTGCCGGACGCACCAGGCATTGATATGCCGACCTACTGGAAAATGGGTTTGCATACTGCGTTCATGGCATCTGCCCTGGCGGAGAGCATAGGTGCAGAACGGGATATCGCTTTCACTACGGGTTTGATGCAAGGCATAGGCGCTCTACTCATTCACCTGGTAATGCCCGATGAAGCCTGCACTGTAGTTCAATCCGTTGATGCATTCGATCTTGTCGGCCGGCGTCCTGTCGAGCAGGCGCAGCTTGGATTTGACAATGCTGAGGTTGGAGCAGAGCTGCTGAAGCGCTGGAAATTCCCGACCCCAATCCAAAAAGCGTTGCTCACGTATTCCAATAGATCCCCCCTACCCGATATCCTTGGCCAATTGCTATCAGTATCCTCGACCTATGCTTATGGCGTGGTTATGGGGTTGGATAGATCATCACTCGCAGACTGGGTGGACCCAGAGATAGCAAAATCTCTTGGCCTCTCTCATGATTTGTTGGATAGCTGCCGACAACGTGTGTCTGAATCAGTGCTGATGATCGGTTAAGAGAGAAGGATTTGTAGTGAACCCAGGGCTCCGCCTATATCAGGCCATAATCGATAGATCTGAACTGCTATCGCTCCCCTTCCAAGAGGCTAGCAAGGCCTGTGGTTTCACCGCAGACACGCTGGCCAGTTGTTTTGGGGATGAGTCAAAAGCCAAACCGCGCCCCCTCCATGACGTACTGGATCGAAAACGAATCGACCTTATTGCTGCATTTCTTCATTGCTCGGGGTTCCGAGTTCTGCAGATGGCGGACGTTTTTCGCTGGTCGGACTACTGTCTGATTCAGCAGTCAGCGGTGTTCAATTCGAAAGCTGTCAGCCAGAGCCATGAGACCGCGGCCTATTTCGAAGAGGTCACGAAGGCAGACGTCGCCTCATCCCCGATTTTCATTCTGGATGAACTGATCGCAGCCACTTGGTCAGAAGACCTGAAGGAGGCCGCCGAGAAAATCGATGTGCCGTATGAGACGCTCAACTCGTGGCGCACAGGTCGCCCTAAGCCCTCCCTCCGCGATCTTGCTGCTATCAGGATCGTAGCAAAGCGTATTGATCTCGGAACCCCAGTGATCATGATGGCGTTGGGCGTACTGGCGAAATCTGATTTCCAGCTGGATGGCTGCTCCGTCGACATTGAAGACGAGCTAAACAAAGCCCTGGATATAGACATCCTGTAGTATCTTTTGCGTAGTTATTCCCAAATGGGATATAACACGTATTGATAAGAAAAGACCCTATTGCTAGTATCCGTAAGGCTACGAACGGTATTTTACTGAGCCAAGGGTTCTTCTTTATGCGTTTCGATGCCCAGTCTGCATCTGCCAAGCTCTCTAGTTTGCGAATTCCTGCACCCGACATCGAAGTGCTCGATGAGGTTTACAAATCAGAGGGTGATGACCTCACCGACGCGATCGATCGGGCAAAAGCCGGCGACAACTCAGCCCTGCACTATCTTCGTGGAGTTTTCTTCACGATTCTACCAGGGTGTACCGAGCGCATCCTCCAGGCCAAGCTCCCACAACCATCCCTCCCAGTGCTGATCAGCATTGGGAAATCCGAGGGCCCGCAGTTCTCTCAAGATCTCAAACAATGGGCCAATGGTGGTTACGTAGACTCAGATGTTGGTCAGTCTCTGTGCGAAATCTACCGGAACGCTCATTCGCAGCACAGTGCATCCCTGGAACCAGAGGTGCTGATCGAAGCTGCGGATATTGAGGCTGCCGAGGAGCCTGTCACTTCCGACAATGCCTGCGAGCCTGCAGGCGAGAAGACCTTTGTTACTCGGCACGTGTACGGCGGAAAGGTCGCCGTTTGCTTCCAGTCCGATATGACCAGGGGCGGTGAGCACACGATTAGGATCGAAGCCGCGGAGTCGACCGCATCCAAGAGATTCAACTGGTCTGACAAGATCAGCATTCAGCTATCTGGACGCGAGCTGCCTGGCGTGCTGGCGACCTTCATGCAAATGCAGACAAAGTTTGATGGGAAAGGGCATGGTGCACAAAACGAAAAGTGGTTCACGATCGAGAATCAGCCCGGGAAGGTTTTTCTCTCAGTGAATACGAAAGGCCGGCCACCTCGATCGGTGCCTATCGGGCCAGGCGACTGCTTTGGCGTGGTGACTCTGCTCATTGAGCAGATGCTGAAGAACTCCCCTTTCCTCTCCGCTGATACGCTGTTGAACATTGTCCAGCGCACCGCACAGATAGCCCCGCAGCCGTCCTCGAACGGCCACAGATAGCTTTAGATCTTCGCTCCACCCAGCAAGAATTGCAGGAGTGTTTCCGAGCTTGGGGTCTCAGGGAAACGCTCCTGGAACTGGATCGCTACCAAGCAATTGATCACCATCGTGTTCAAACCCTTCGACCGGTATTGCGAGTAGGCCAGATCGTCTTTGCGCAGCTCGGTCTCATATTTCTCCGCAAGCTCTTTCTTCTGCTCGTCCGACAGTTCCATGAACTGGGCGCGAATAGCTTCACGCTGAGCTGCTCCCCACTGCTCCAGCAGGTCTGCCATTTGGTTCGATGGTGCTGCTTTCGGCGCTTGCGATGGCGCCTGCGCCGGCTTCGACTTCTCACCGGTTTTAGAGGCGGCTGGCTTTTTGCCCCTGCCTGGTTCCGCGGCCTTCTGTTGAGTTGGCGCCTTGGCGTAGTTGTTGGCTACTGCAGCCTTGAAATATGCCGCTGGACTTGCAACGTTAGCCCCTTCCTTGCGCATCTGTGCCTCGGTGTAGTCAGCTTGCGCAAGCAGGTACTCTTCATCGTGAGTCATGCCAAGCTCATCGATATCTTTTTGACTCAAGGACAGTGCTTTAAGGCGCTTTGACACGTCCTGGCTAACCAGCTCTGGTGATGGTCCAAGGTCTAGGCCAGGCTGAATCAGTGTCTCCAGCTTGAACCAAAGCTTGTCCATCTTCCGGTTTAGCTTTGTGACGTGCGGTGAGATGCGGAATCTGCGTTCAATGCTGTTGACCTGGTCGATTGCGCGACCCAGCATTTTGTTGAAGTCGCGAAATTCGGCATGTGGCGTAGCAGATCCTGACAGCACAACGCTCCACTCAGACCAATGTGCACGGTACGTCTCTCCCATGGGTGAGCCGAGGTAGCGAGACGTGATCTCGTGCAGAGTGAGAGCAGAGAAGCTGGAGAAGTGGTACTGCATCCGCAAGTCGATCAAGTTGAAGATCGCTGGGTCGAGTAGCCGGCGTTTCAGATCCGGTGGGAACGAAAAGCGAAGGGTCTGGCCATCTTCCAAGATGTAGGCTTCAGCGATCAGGTTTGCGATGCCCCATTCGCTCTTGCGCCCAGGGCTTTCACCCTTGTAGTCAAACTCCACCTGGGTCTGAGACATGCTCACGAGTACCTTCTTGAGGTAATCACGGCTGTTCGACGTGGTGTGTCCAATGTTGTCCTCGACCTGTTTGATCGGGATCTCATGAACCATCTCCTCTCTCGGCCGCTGCTGGGCGAATTGAAGGAGGGTGTTGTAGAGTTTTCGCTGAAGGAATGTGAAGTCACTGGCGGCAGAGACGTTTCGCATCGAGAGGGCTTCGGTTGCCTTTTTCAGCTCTACGGCTTTGGATGGCTCTACATCACGAACGACCTGGAGCTTGGGTGCCCTCTTGCGTTTAGCTGGACTGGTATCCGTTGTCGCTCCGGCTGTACGCTTTGCTCTCGGAGCTCGCGGTGTGGGGGTTTCTGAGTCCATGTGAATTGTGCCATCGGTGACTGTGGTGGCACATTACTCGAACGTATGACTTCTGGTCAACGAAAATACGGTTCCAACGTCAGTGCCCAATTGTGCCATCCCTAGGTACCGCTTTTGCCCTTCGCTTTTGACTCAAAAAAGCGATAGCAAAAAACCTACAACAGCTTGTTTCTGTTTTCACTGCTTTTTTAAAGCTTTGTTAGTGAATCACTCAAACCCTTGATACACAAGGGCTCTAGCCATTTTTCTGTGCCATCTCCAGGGGAAACAGTGCCATCCTCCGAGACTAATGTGCCGGCGGTAGATGGCTCCGGTGCCATCCTTAGAAACATGTGCCACCTTTAGACCCGTACTGTGCCATCGCTAGGCGATCTCGTGAATTGTGCCACTGGTAGGCCTGTGGCTTCCTAGCAATGGCACAATTGGGCCAATCCCAGTAAATACGGGCTTTCCAGCCATTACTGATGATCGATTTCGCATCGGCACCCTCCCTAACGATGGCACTCTTCAGCACGATTCGTGGCACACGAACGCAGCGATCTGCCGAAATTGCTTTAGCAGTGCTCTAACAATGGCACATTTCGTTTCTTCAGCCTTATCAGACACCTACAGAACCCCTCCTCCCCCTGACGATGGCACAATTGATGTTCTAGGGAGGTGCGACTCCCCCCTTAGCCCCCCCTAATAGTGGATTGCCACGACGCATAATGACTCAACCTGTTTGAACTAGTTGAACGAAGCCCGCGATCGGCATCGTTGATATAGTTTTCACTGTGAAAAGTGGCATAAGACTGATGGGGAGACACTCGAAGCGTGGCACATTTGGCTGGGTGGCCACTGCCCCTACCTCATCTAGAGATGGCACATTTCGGACGGCTTCCCAATTTTGCCCACTAACCATGGCACATTTGGGCAATTTCGATCTGTCGTGCCTCTAGAGATGGCACATTTCGCTGTTTCGCCCTGTGATCAGACAGCCAGGTCCAGGGAGGTCCGCGCCTACGAAGGACGCCACCTCTAGCCATGGCACAATTGGCGGCATGAGGTTTTCACGTGAAAACACTGCAGGCGGTCCCAGCAGGTCACCTCGATCAAGAGCCCTGGGTCACTTGAGCCATGACAGAGAGAAAAAGGGGGGCGATCGAGTCGACCAGGCTACGAAACAAGATGTCAGGCTCATGCTGCGTCTGATGGAACGAGCATGGGCGATAACGGGGGAATAGGACACCATTGCCAGAGTGCCCGTGGCCTTATCGGGAACAGCCGTGTTGCCGGCCTAATTGGCGGGAATAATGTATCTGCTCGGCCTGGCAAGGCCTCCTAAATGGCAGTCGGACCGAGCGAGCCCGCACGCAGCTAAAGCCCGGGCGGTAACCAGGTGCGCAGAACACGCTCTCTCTATGGGTATGGGCAGCATGGCCCTGGTCTTGATCGGTTGCAGTCTTGACTGGCCTCGCGCCGGCAGTGCCTGCCTACACGGTACCCAAGACCAGTAATGAAGGGCTGCATGATTATGTGGGCCGTATGTTGTGGGCGGCCTGGTCACATATGGCAGAGAGCGCCAATGACGCTGTGAAGGCCCAATTGCAGTCAGAGTTTGAGCTTTCGACCGCTTCGCGGAAGTCACCCTCCTACAGCGGTTAAGCCTGGGTAGTAAGCTGAGGTCCATTGCCGTTGAGATGAAGGGCCAGTACCTCGTGATTCGACTTCGAAGCTGCCTGCGGAAATGAACAGGCAA
The DNA here is from genome assembly GCF_021602025.1 of Pseudomonas ceruminis. GTDB lineage: Bacteria > Pseudomonadota > Gammaproteobacteria > Pseudomonadales > Pseudomonadaceae > Aquipseudomonas > Aquipseudomonas ceruminis. The sequence goes on along the minus strand of NZ_BQHW01000020.1, from coordinate 106,896 downwards.
AAAAAAACCCCGCTAAGCGGGGTCTGGGGTTATCAGAATTGGAACCGAGGATCACCTGTATCCACTAGACCATCCTGAGCTGGGTTTGCATGCGCAGCAGCGTCAGCTGCTGGCGACGGCTGGCTCACCGGTCTAACCTTTGGTGTAACCGAAAGGCTGATGAATGGTGCACCACCATCCACGCCGTCTTTGCGCCAGCCTGCAATGCGCATTTCGTGGTTGAAGCCGAAGCTACCCGCGTAGTCGGGACCTTTTTCCTTCTTGTCAGCTTCCTTGAACAGGCTGGCATTGATCCCGCCTACTGACAGTGAGTAGAACTTCTCGTTCGAGCCGTTCTTCTGCTTGAGCCAGACCGCTACCTCAAGCTTCAGCTTATGGCTGCGCTCCTTGTTCAGCGGGAACTCCATATAGCCGATCATCACGGGTGCTGCATCAGATGTGCGGTTCTTGTTCTCGAAGATGGTTCCGGAGCCTTCGCTCAATACCAGTGCAATAGACATGCGTTTCTCCTGATCTTTTGGGGGCGTATGCGCCATAGCTTGCACTGCTGTTATGCAGCACATGGTTTTGTATTCGACGCATAACACGTAAACGTACTTTTATTGAATCCTATGGTAACAGATTGATCTGCTTGCCCCACGCCCTCTACTCTACAAATCAAAGGAGGACCCCATGCCAGGCCAAGCATACGCACCGTCTATGTACTGGTTACGTTGGGCAGGCGAGAACAATTGGGCGGTTCATCTATGCACTTCACCTAAAGTCCTTGATGACCGGGGGCCTGATTTTCACTGTGAAATGGCTAATTTATGAGCTCGTTTCATCCCTACGTTTCACAGTGAAATGACCACGCGAGTTGATTGACGGCCCGGTACCGGAATCGAACCTGGAGATCGTCGGGCTGCGCAGCACCGCGCAGATGTACTACGAGACCGCCCAGCGAAAAGGCCTGAGCATTCTTCAGCTGTGCAAGCGCATCGCTTGGAAGGCCCAGGAGCACCTGGCCATCGTCAGCACCGGTCAGGACGTGGGCGACAAGATGGAGGCTTGGGTCGAAGAGGAACCCGCCGATAGCGTCAACATCGCGCCCACTCACTTATACCCATGGCATCGATGATTTCGTCGAGTACGTGCTGCCCCGAATTGCGCCGCCGGCCGGATCCGCTTCCGCGAGAAATACGAAGGCAGAACGCTGCGCGAGAAAACAGCCCTGACCGTGCCTTAAAGCCGCTTCGCCTGGTCCTGGCCGGAGAGTCGTCATCATGTCGCCGGCCTTGATTCAAACCGAACCCGCCCCGGTATCAAAGGTAGCCGGTGATCCGCCTCTTTCCGCCGTTGCCTGGGGCAGTACGCTACGGGCAACGGCGGTGGTCACCGCGTGCAGCGGGGCACAGCTCAATGGCATGACCATCGACTCGGGACCCTCGCTGTATGAACCCAAAAGCAGCAGGTTCTTAACAAGCTGGCCCGTTATCTGGGCTCTTGGTTGTGAGTGTTTTCACTGTGAAACGCACAGCTTGATCCAGCAGCCGGCACGGATTTAATGCACTGCCGTTAACCCTGTCGATCCTCGCATCCCCTATGACCGTTGGGCATGGTGGAGAGCAGTTCGCGGTAACCGCTCGTAATGGTGTGCCACCCCGCGGGTTTTCACTGTGAAAACGTCGGAATGCCGCCAGTGGCGCGAATTGCACCACGGAGCTGATTAAGCCAGGACAGTTCGATACCTGTTTACGTACTGAGCTGCGTTTTGAATCCATGAGTTCCCTCACCGAGGTGAAGCTTTTCACAGTGAAATAGAAACCCGGAACCTGTCCGTATATGAAGGGGGCCGCGGCTTTTCACCGTGAAAAGCTCGATGCCAGATTGAAGCCAGGCGCGCAAAGTCGGATCACTCATGTCCATTTCCTTTGGATCTGCAGGCACTACCCCAGACCAGCAACCCGTAGTCTTTTCACCGTGAAAAGGGAGGCGGAAATCTATGGGCATTCACAACATGCACATTCCTGGACGCTGGCTATTCAACTCGGCAGTCGGCTGCTCATAACTTGAGTCTCCTAGAAGATGTCCGGTAGCACCCGTCTTGGTAAGGAGTTCCGTCCAAGTGCCCGAGCGCACTTTTCACCGTGAAAAGTGGGGATGGGTCGGTGCTCGGCAACTTGCCAGCTGCGCCGGTGATGTCTGGATCGCAGGAGCAGAACGAGACTTCTGGGCACGACTCGGAGAAGGAAGAGAGCAGGTGGAAGCCGATTACCTTTTCACTGTGAAACGACCCGCATTACAGCAATCGGCGGGAGCGCGTCGAACTGTGAAATGGTTTGGCTAGGAGAAGGGCTGCTAGAGCGTTTCACAGTGAAAAGCATGACGGCGTGACTTCATTCATCCAGCAAATGAGCTGGCTATGCGGTGCGCAGTGAGCAGTGAGCAGTGTGAGGTGTGCACTGCATAGTAAACACTGCACAGTGCGCAGTTGGTAGTGAGCGCTGATGGAGGGAGCTGCTACATAGTTGAGATGGGAATAGGGGCTAGTTTTTCACAGTGAAACGCCTAGGAGGGGGCGTTATTTTTCACTGTGAAAAATAGCCAGGAGGACAAGAAGTGATGTGATCCGAGACCGAGCTTTTCACAGTGAAACTACGAAAAACTCAACAATATCAGTGGATTAAAAAAGGAAAGGCGAGGGCGCCTTGCCGCCGGAGGGACCGGCGGCGGAAGGGATTTTAACTACGCGTTTTGAGCATCTCCTCGATGTATGCGAGGACCTCTGCGGGATCAATGCCTTTGGGAGGAGTGAGAATCAACTTGCGCCCATCGATACGGGCATCCAGCTGGGTGCGTTCCTTGTAATCGATTTGCCGCGGAGGAACAGGGGCCTGAGGTGATGTCTTGCGCCGAATCTCACCTTTGGCCCAGTTGATTGCGCTGTCCTGGGATGCACCTTCTTTAATACGGTTTGCGGCGGCCAGAACGGTTTCAATATGTCCCTTGTCAGCCAAAGCAACCATATCGGAGACAACCCTGTTACCAATCAGGTCAGGATCTTCTTCCAGCAGTGAAATGACACCCTCAGGCAACTTGAAATAAGCAAGGCAGCGGCTGATCGTGGCCATGCTTCGACCGACACGGCGGGACAACTCCGCCTGGGACTGTACAACCTTGTCATCGAGAAGCTTCTTGTAACTTGCACCACGCTCGAATTCAGTAAGGTCTTCCCGGGCATCGTTGTCCGTAACGGACAAGATCGCCGCTTCCGCATCCGACAGATTCCGGATGAGCGCGTAGATGTAGGCTTTTCGGAGCAGCTCATGAGCCAGGAACCGGCGCTCACCAGCAATAAGCTCGTAAGTACCGTCAGCAAGAGGGCGAACGATAATCGCGTTGTTGAGGCCTTTATCTTCAATCGTGTTCGCGAGAAGGCCGAGTTTCTCGGGGTCAAATTTGCGGCGTGGCTGATACTTCCCGCGGCGTATGAGCGTCAATTGCAAGAACTTTGCCTCGCCTGGCAAGCGCTCGCCGCTCAAGAAAATGTCATCCAAGCCCGGCTGGTGAACGTGATCAGCATCAGAAACCGGTGCACGTTCCAGCGGCTCCGCTGAACTGTCCCTTTCTTCATCAAGGTGCAAAGAACTGAGCACCTCGCTCATCGGCCGGAGGTTAGCTTCCGGAATAACCTTCGGAACATGTACGCCCTGGATGCTAGACGAACCCTCCGCCGGCGCGATCACAGTAGGCTTGCCGATCGGGCTAGAACTCCTCATTTACCCTTCTCCAGGACTGTTTTGATTCGGCCAACCATTTCCTCGAACACATTGCGGAACGCGACCAAAGAGTTCTCACCACCTTGTTTCCAGAGGGAAAGAGGTACGCCGTCTTCCAGGCTTTTCGAGTAGTCCTCGGAGTGGAAGAGCGGTTGTTCCGTAACCTTCCCTGGGAACAAACTGGACAAGCGAGCGAGGTTCGCTTGTAGGCGGGGGCGGTTGCGCATGTACATGGTGGGAACTGCAACGATCTCTGGAGCCCGACCGAAATCGGTGCTCATTTCATTGATCTTGTGGGCCAGTCGAGATAGCGCACGGAAGGAGAATTTGTCCATACGGATTGGGCACAGCAGGAAATCAGCTGCGGCCAGGCTGTTCCGGGATAGCATGGTTCCAGAAGGTGCGTTATCCATGATGATCACATCATAGCTTGATAAGTCGCAGTGAGGGAGCTGACCTTTGCGAGCTCGTTCGATGAACAGTGAGTACCGGAAGTCGGCACCCTGGGCGTTACGGAGCACAACGTCCATATCGTCCAAGGAATCGTAAGCTGGGATGAGGTGGGGGCCGTGCTCGCCAAATGGTTTTTTGATCACTTGGTCCAGGGTCATTTCTGGGAAGTTTCCGAGACGGATCAGGTTCCCGAGGTGGCCCTCTACTGCTCTGTCAGCAGGAAGGCCAAGCTCTACAAGCTCCTCGGTAGTCTGGTCAGGGTCATAGCCCAGCATGCTGGACACGTCGGCTTGAGGATCGTTGTCAATGATCAGGGTCTTGAAACCTGCCAAAGCGAACTCGATGCCGATATTGCAAGTGGTGGTAGTTTTCGCGGTCCCACCTTTTTGGACGTAAGTCGAGCAGGTGATTGGTCTCGAAAACCCTTTAGTGTTCCCATTTGCACGACGAATCGACGCAATCAGGAACATGTCAGCTAGCGTGTAGCTCCTGACCTCTACGGATCCGCGTGCGACACGTGCGATGTTGAGGTCGTGTTCCTTCTCGATGGCTTTGAGTGTCTGCGTGCTGATCATCAAGCGTTCAGCCACAAATTGTGGGGTGAAGGTTAGCTGAGTGAAATCAGTGAAGATGTACTGATCGAGTGGCGCAGCAGCTGAAGTCATGTGGTTTACCGAGGTCAGGTAGGTAGGATGGCCGCATTTTCATACGAATCCATACGGTCAGACAAGAAAAAACGCATTTCTACCTGATAGAGATAGAACACTTACTGAAATCTGTCATCTGGTAGTGTCTGGGTTCAAACGCTGTCAACCAGATGATTTTGGGTAATTAACTGATTTAGCGACAAAAATATCGAGGGTAGGGCGCTCAGATGTCCGTCGTAACGGAGAGGGCTCTATGCGGAGGACGTACACTGCAGGTATGAGAGTTGTTCGTCGAAAATGGTCGGACGATGCTTCATCCCTCACAGCAGCCGGGCCATCAGCGAAGGGTGGCCTTGGCAGCCACCGTCACTGATTCAACAACACTGAGGCCTGGAGATATTTACCGGTGTAGTCGAGGGGTGCTTAGGGTTTGAACGACACCCGCATGCAAAGCGTCGTCCTCCGTATGCAGGTAACGACTGGTGGTTTCGATTTTGCTGTGACCAGCCAGAGCCTTGATCATCACCAGGTCACCAGTAGCTTTGGCAAGGTGACTGAAGCACGAGTGGCGGAGCCAGTGCGTTGAGGCCTCCTCAAGTCGATCGGCCAAATCGAACTGGCTGCGCTCTATTGCCAGGGCTGCAGCACGATGCATGATCTCTTTGACTGCTTTCAAAATGGTGTCGTTATGCGCGCGTTTGAGCTTTGAGTTCGAGGCGAGGAGGAGGGGGGTTGTGTCCTTCACTGGCACCTCACGTGACAACCCGAACGCGTGGCGATACTGCAACAAGTCCTCATAGAGGTCTTCGGATATCGGCACATCTCTAACCTTGTTTCGTTTGCCCAGCACCTCCAACCACAGAGTACCGCTTGCTGATCGCCGGATTTTGCCCATGGTAGCGCCGGTCGCTTCGAACGTTCGCACGCCGGTCATGTAGAACAAGCTCAACATGAAATGGTCGCGAGCTCGTTTGAGTGGGCTTTTTGTAGCTGCGATAGCCTCAAATGCCAAGCCTATGGCTGCCTCGGGAAGCAGCCGTTTGATCGTCAAGTCGACGTCGACTTGGGGCTTGGCCACGAGCGACACTGGGTTCGCTTTAAGGCGTCCACCCTGGATCATCCACTTGTACATGCTGCCGATCTGGATCAGGGCGTACTGCTGCGACGCTTTGCTAAGTGGTCCAGCGAACGGTCTCCAGTCTGGATGAGAGCGCTTGTGCTTTGTATGCGATACCCAAACCTCAGCCGGCTGTGGGTCAGCCATAAAGCCGATGTACTGGGTGATGTCCATCACAGTTATTTGGGAGAGCTGTTTACCCAGGGTGTGCAATGCCCAGAGGATGAACCGCTCCACTTCCTTCCGCATAACCCGTTTAGTCTTAGGGTTCGTTCCTTTGGCATGGAGCCACATCCAAGCTGCTTCGATGTCGTTATCTGCCTGGATCACATCGACCTGGTCAATGACGTCGACAGGCTCGCGATCAAGCAGCGCAACTTCTGACTTGGCCTGGAGGTACGGAATTCTGTGTATGGCTGGAGTGTTCGTGTTCATCGTAAGTCTCGCGTTTTGCCGTTGTAGACAAGCCAGTCGTCAATCTCATCGGGCTCGAACCATCGCTGCGAGCCTGATGGTGCTTCGCACTGGTACTCTTCCTGTACGCCTCCAGCCGAATCGACACCTTCCCGTGTTGCAACCACTACCAGAATGGACCCGAACGTCGCAAAGTTGTCGATCTCGCTGTCGACGACCAGCTCGGCACCGCGGGATAGGTAGCGCCTCCAGCGATAGCCGTCTGTGGCGACCCCTGCGAACTCTTCGTCATCTTCGTCGTCATCATGATTCCAAGTGAAGGGCTTATCAGCAGCTGCAGAGCTTGCGACCGCTACTGGCACCTCGATCGGTGCATCTTGCACCTGAGTGATCTTGCGCTGCCGTTTGGCTGGTGGCGCCAGCACCATGCGAGCTGCTTTCACCGCAGCCTGTTCGTTTGGGCTCAGCGTTGGTAAAGCCCGGGCCAGGTCGTCCCATTTGAAGTCCCTGTCCTCGTCGGCAGCGATGCGGCTCATGTGCTCTGGACGAATTGACCAACGGCATGCCACATCAGCCATGCGCCAACCCTTATGTAGGATCAGTTGCTTGAAGTCATCTCGGGACAGCTTCCCAGGGCGCAGGAGCAGCAGCCCACGAGAAATCTTTGCATTTTTGGCTTGATCCACAGCGCAAGTCTTTTGTTGTGAAATCCCTGATTTTAGGGGCATTAACGATGAAATCAAGTAGTTGGATGAGCCAGGTTGGCTGCGCCCGTTGAATCCTGAGATGAGCCCAGAAGATGGATTTTTTACGTGCTCCTGTGTGAAATCTGGTGATGTTAGCCCCTGCGAATTGATCAGAATCGACGTAGGAGCGTCTTCGGGGTCCGTACATCCCAGTGGTCGCCGCGGCTTATGAGCAAGGTACCGTGGGGCTCTGTCCTCGGAAGTAATACTGAGGACGTTTCCGGAACTGATTCCTGGACCGTTGCGTTCATCCTCCAAGTTCACGAATTACTTCCCGCCGTTGGCAGCCATGCCTCAGACGTCTGGATCACCGCCGGCGCCAGACTGCTCAACAAGACGGTTTTGCCTGGGCGTTTGACCCAGGAGCATCAGTGAGGCTTTGCCAATACAGCAGGTTTTCTGCAGCTGATCGGGCAATGATCGGGTTGCGGCCGCTCTGTGCTAGGGTTTGAAAAGTGTCCATGGTTCGTTTCAGCTATGGTGCCCCGCAGATCCGGTGCTGCCTTGCTTTCGCATTTTTGGCCGTGGCTTCGCATTTATGGCTGACGTTGATGCTTGATCTCCAGCGCAAGCAAATTTGTCAGAACCCCTTTGTTCATAGGGGTTAACGAGTAATCAAAAACGCCTCTTTGAAAAGCCAGCTACTGATAGCGATGGGCTTTTGAAGGGGCGTTTTTTCTTGCTTGAAAAAACTCGTGATAATCGGAGATATTCACGAGTTTTTCATTTTTCGGATACGTTACGTATGATATCCAATACGAATTTGTTGTTTTAGAGACGTGAGTGTATGCTCCCCTCTAAGGCCAGCCCCCTCCCTGTGAGGAGCGGCCAAGGCACGTACTGGCCCCTCGCCGAGGTCGCCGGCTCCTAGTCTCCCGACCCTATCTCCAAGGATACGCCTCATGGCCAACACCGGACTCCCATCTGACAAAAGGCTGAGCACCAGAGATCTTGTCCACCTTTACGCGAGAGAGCTGCTTGATGCGGGTCGCGAGGTTCGCCAGGCGGAAATTCGCGAGTGCATATACATTCACCATGACCTCAAAGCCTCGCCCAATCTGGTGAACGAGGAAATCAAAAGGTTCTGGAGTGAGACCGGCCCTATTCTGAGCGCCAGGCTGCGAAGACCTGGTGTTCCAAACGCAGTGTGCGAAAAGCTTGATGAGATCTGGGATGTCGCTCTAAAGGCGGCCGAGGAGACTCATGCGGTTGAGCGCAAAGCGCTTGAGACGGCGACAGCGGCTGCCGTTGATGCCGCCAAGGCGGCGCAGGACAATGAGCGGGCAGCTACTGCTAGCCTTGAATCCCAGAGCAGAGAGCTCGCTGGCCTCATCGCGGACAAGGAGCGGTTGACCGATCAGCTGGATCAGTCGAGTGCTTATATTCGGCAACTTCAAGCTGAGGTCGCAGATCTCAACAAGAGACTCACTGCCGCAAGTCAGGCTCATGGTGAGGAAATCAAGCGCCTGCAGGATGTGCACAGTGGCGTAGTTGAGCGTGCCCAGGACATGCATCGCGGAGAGCTTGAGCGCCTTCAGCAGCAGCTCCAATCAGCAAACGATGCGACTGAGTCTGCACGTGCGAAGGCCGAGACTGCGCGGATTGCCGCGGAGGAGCACCTTGAGAGAACCGAAAACCACCTGATGATGGAGACCGCCAGGGTTCGGGATGAAGAGAGAGGCAAAACAGAGAAGGTCGGCAAGGAGCTGCAGCAAGCTTTGACGCTCATCGACCAGCTGCGGATTCAGCGCTCGAAGGCCACTGACGATGCCGCTGAGACCCGCGGTCGTCTGGAGGTTACCCAACAGAACCTGAGCGCCCTAGAAGCACAGAACAAGGAGCTGCGTGAACTGAACAGAACCCTGCAGGCCGCTCTGCTGGAAGGCTTTAGAGGTGGTAAAGCAGCAGCTTCTGGCACGGATGAATAGTTTGCTGAATTGACATTTTGTCAATTTGTCAAGTATTTCTTGTGGTTTTCGGATGAAGGGTGGTAGTTTAATAAGGGGTTTGGGGAGCAATGGAACCAAAAACCAACGTAAGCTCTGAATCCCACCGTAAAGGGGCTTTCCGATCTCCAGCTCACCCGCCAGGCATTACTCTCTGATCAGTGCCTCGATGATCGGGCAGATCGTTCCGCCGTCTCCCGCATCACATTGCTGCACCAGTTCGCCTAACAGTTGCTGCATGACGACCAAGTCGGCCATCTTCTGCTCGATCAACGCGAGCTTGCGTGCAGCCCGTGCTCGCGTTTCGGCACAGGCGCACGACTCATCCAGCGTCAGCAGTCCACCGACTTCCGAGAGCGTGAAACCCAGCGCCTGAGCCCGCTTGATGAAACGCAGTCGCTTCACCATGTCCACCGGATAGCGCCGATGGCCACCCAAGGGTTTGGCTGGTTCATCCAGCAGCCCGCGTCGCTGGTAGTAGCGGATCGTCTCGACGTTCACCCCGGCGGCGTCTGCCAGCTTGCCAATGGTCAGCTCTGTGGCCATCACTTTCTCCTTGATTCCGTACTTTGGTACGGAGTTTAGAATAGCACCTAGGCAATCAGGCTCAGGAGATGGGAATGGGGATGCAACTCACCGGGAAAGGCTCGCTGGTCGCGAGTTCGCTGACCGCCATCGGTGCGTCGGTGTGCTGTGTCGGGCCACTGGTGCTGTTGGCACTCGGTGTCGGCGGTACGTGGGTGGGCGCTCTGACCATGATGGAGCCACTACGCCCCCTCTTCATCGGGTTGACTCTACTGTTCCTGGGATTGGCATTCCGCAAGCTCTACCTGGTGCCACAGGTTTGTACGCCAGGTACACCCTGCGCCGATCCGCGCACGCTCGTGCGACAGCGACTCGTGTTCTGGATCGTCAGCGTGCTGCTGCTCGGCCTATTGGCCGTGCCGTGGCTCGCCCCGCTGTTCTACTGAAGGAGATTAACCATGCGCAAACTGCTGATCGCCGTGCTTTTCGCCTTGCCCTTCGTGGCGCTGGCGGCTCCCCCGAAAACCGTCACGCTCGACGTGCAGAACATGACGTGCGGACTCTGTCCGATCACGGTCAAGAAGTCGCTGGAGAAGGTGTCCGGCGTGAGTGACGTCCAGGTCAATTTCGACCAGAAGACGGCGACCGTCACCTACGATCCCGATAAGGCCCAGCCCGAGGCACTGACTGAGGCGACCGCGAACGCGGGATACCCCTCCACAGTGCAGAAGTGAGGTCACGATGAGCGCCATTGTCCTTGAGTCCGTGCTGACTTGCCCGCGCTGCGGCTTCGCCAAGCCGGAAACCATGCCCACGGACGCCTGCCAGTTCTATTACGAGTGCAGCAACTGCAAGGCGCTGCTGCGCCCCAACCCAGGGGATTGCTGCGTTTTCTGTTCGTTCGGCTCGGTGAAGTGCCCGCCGATCCAGCAGCAGCTTGGGTGTTGCTCATAGCGTTTAGGGGGATCACAGGTCGTCGTCTGGATTACGCAGTGGCCGCAGCTCGCCGCGCGCAACTTCTTCCGGTACCGCAAAGGAATACCGCCCGAGCATGTTGATGTGCTCGTAGATCAGCGGCGATAGCCGGGCCAAATCCTCTTCCAGCACTGGATAGCCGTGCTGCTTGAGCCGTTCCACGGCCGCCGTCATGTAGAGGGTGTTCCACAGCACGATGATGTTCACCACCAGGCCCAGAGCACCGAGCTGGTCTTCCTGGCCTTCGCGGTAGCGCTGGCGGAGCTCGCCGCGTTTGCCGTGGAACACGGCGCGGGCCAGGCTGTGCCGGCCTTCGCCTCGGTTCAACTGGGTCAGGGTGGCGCGGCGCTTGGACTCGTCGTCGATATAGGTCAACGTGTGCAGAGTCTTTTCGATCCGCCCGAATTCGGCCAGCGCCTGGGCCAGCCGGGTGGGTCTATCTCCCGTTTGCAGCGTGCGCATGATGCCAGTCGCCGGCACCCGGCCGAGTTTGAGCGAGCCGGCCAGGCGCAGCAGGTCGTCCCAGTGCTCGGCGATCAGGTCGAGTTTGACCGACTGGCGGGCCAGCCCGTTGAGCTTGCCGTAGTCCGCGTCCGGGCGCGTGCGCCAGAAGCGGGTACCGCCGACATCGGCCAGCCGCGGACTGAAGTGGTAGCCAAGTAGGCGGAAGAGCCCGAACACCACATCGCTGTAGGCCCCGGTGTCGGTCATGATTTGCGTCGGCTGCAACTCGGTCTGCTGTTCCAGCACGACCGCCAGCAACACCAGGCTGTCGCGCAGCGTGCCGGGCACGGTGATGGCGTTGAGGCCGGAGAATTGGTCGGAAATCAGGTTGTACCAGGTGACACCCCGGCCGGTGCCGAAATACTTCGGATTGGGGCCGGCATGCACGGTGCGCACCGGTACGACGAAGCGCATGCCATCGGCGGAGGCGACCTCGCCGCCACCCCAGACTTGGGCCAGTTCCAGTTGGCTTTGCGCTCCGACCAGGATGGCGTTAGCCGCTGACAGGGTGTCGTCGCGGATATAATTCTGGCTGACCCAGGACAGCCGGTCACGGCGCAGCGCCGGGTTGTCGGTGCGGATCAAGGGCTCCAGGCCGGTGTTGCAGGCCCCGCCCAACAGCACCGCGCAGAGGCTGGTGACCAGGTTGTCGGCGCGTGCATTGCGTTCGGAGACATGGGTGAAGGCCTCGGAAAAGCCAGTGCGGGCGGCGATTTCCAAGAGGATTTCCGGCAGATCGACACGCGGCATCAGGTCAGACACGGCCGCCCGCAGTTGCAGCAACGAGCAGGGCTCGTCCAGCTTGTCCAGCGCCCCGAGCGACAGTTCGGTCTTGCCCTCGGTGTTCTCGCTCAGTTGAATCGCCGGGTTGTCGGGCAGGCGCGCGGCTACTGCCAGCCAGGTTGCATCCAGCTCGACGGACAAGGCGTCCAGGGTGGTTTTGGCGTCGATGGTCAGGCCCAGTGACCGGCAGATGATCGGTCGCGCCGCCAGCCATTCGGCACCGTCGAGCAGGCCAAGGCGCGGGTCGGCATAGCGCCAACTGGGCGAGACGAAGACATCGCGGCGGCGCAGGGCCGTGCGCAGCGCATCGAGCGTGCAGAACACATAGGCACCCATGTCGAGGGAGCCATCTTCGCGGGTGATGTGCTTCTGCCAAGCCTTGGCCACGATCTCCTGCGGCGCGTCATCCTCTGGCTTCCGGCGCGGCAGGTTCAGTTGCAGCCACTCCAGACTAGCCGCCACGCCCTTGCCGGCCGGGCTGAAGCCGAAGCGGATGTGCTTGAGCAGGTCGGGCAGGAAGCGGCGCACGCTGCGGTAGCGCGCTTCCAATGCAAGAAAATAGACGTCATCTACCGGGCGGATCAGCGCGTTGACCTCTTCCAGGGCCTTTTCCAGGGTGGTCCTCGGCAGGTCGTTGAACAGCCGGGCGCGCACGTTGTCATCGCTGATCGAGCTGTCCAGCACGACCTTGCACGCGGCGGCGAGCGTCGCGGCCGACCGATCCAGGTCTTTCAGGCTGCGCATGCGGGCTTTCTTGTCGGCCTTCTCCGCGTTGCTGAACAGGTCGCGCAGCAAGGCCTCCAGGACTTCCAGTGCGTCGTCGTGCGCAGTCGCCTCCAGGCAGAGTGCGAAGGCCACCAGTGTCGCCATCCGCCGCGACGCCGGCAGCCGATTAATCGCGGTGACCTTGGCCGTGTTGGCGAAGCGGGCCAGGGCGGCGATACGGCTGGGAGGGATGTGCGCCGCCGCCGGCAAGGTGATGCCGATGCCGCGCACGTCATCGAGCCGGCGCAGTGCCCGAATCAACGCGGGGCCACTGACCATGACCGGGCCGGAGCGCAATTGATCCAGCCGGGAGCTGCGGTTGCCTTCGGCCACCGTCAGCAAGTCTTGCAGTTGCAATCGCTGTTCCTCAGTCACGCTGCGGCCCAGCGTAAACCAGAGGCGTTCTTCGACCCGACTGCGCAACTGGGCGATAAAGCGCTCTAGTTGAGACACACCAGGCAGGAGGACTTTCTGTGTGAACAGCCACGAGGTGGCTCGCTCAAACAGCACTCCCGGCCGGTCGGTGCCCGTCCAGCAGAGGGCATACAGCCAGCGGCTCAAGCGAAAGCCGATGCCCGGATCGGTGAAATGACGATAGCCAAAGCGGTTCTGAATATCGGTGGCATGTATCCAGCGGCGATGATCGCTATAGCGCTGGAGGCAGTCGGGGTCTGGAATCGCCAGTTGTCGGCAAAGCACCTGCAGGACTTCCACCGGCACGGCGGCGGGCTTGTCCGGCAGAACGCCAACGAAGCGGACGGTGGTCAGCAGAACGGCATAACCCAGACGGTTATGGTTACCCCGCAGCACCTGGATGGCTTCACGGTCTTCATCGCTCAGGTGGAAGTAACGTTCCAGCTCTTCACGGCTGGGCGAATCAACATAGCGGCCAAAACCGTCGCGTTGCTCTTGAGTCAGAAAACCGACCGGCATTGATCACAGCACCTCGACGCAGAACACGGCGGGCGTGACGATCCGCGTGCGTTCGATGTGCCCGCGTTGCAGCAGGCCGGCGCGGCGATCACCGGTTACCAGGTAGTCCGCATCGCCCGCCAAGGCCATGGCCAGCAAAAACGAGTCATCCGGATCATCGGCTTCGACCTCGATGGTCAGGCGCTCCAGTACCACAGCCCGTTGCAGGTTATTGATCATGGCGCCCACCTTGGCGGGCTGTAGGATGGCCTGAAGCTTGGGATAGCGGCTGGCTCGACGAATTTCATCGAGTTGCATCCGCGAGGTCACCACCTCGAAACGCGCCGCCCGCCAGGCACGGTAGATCGCATCGGGCGCGCCATGTGGCGAGATCAGGGCGCTGAACAGGATGTTGGTATCCAACACGACCCGCATCAGCGCTTACGTGCCCAGTCGAGCGCTTCGTCAACCGCGTTGGTCAATTCTGCCTCACTCAGATGGGCGTTAGCGGCCTTGGCCTGCTCAGCGCTCAGCTCCAGGATGTGTGCCCGTACCGCTTCTTCGATGAAGCGCGACAGGTCGCCCTTACGGCCGCCGCCCTGGCTGGCCAGAAACATCCGAAGCGACTGGTCGGTGTCGGCCGAGACGGCGACATTCCAGCGAATGGTATTCATAGCGTTCTCCGCTAATAGGTGTTTGTGTGTTTATACGCCAATCACAAAGGGCGATGCAATGGTTCGACAAAACGAAGGTTTTGCCGAACTCTATCGAGGAATGGCTCGGTTCGTTAAGCTCCCCGCGCTACGGTTCAAATAACTGGTACGCTTAATCAAAGTTCAACTATTACTAACGTAGTCGAGTAAACAGTACTTTTGATGAAGATCGGTTATGCGCGAGTGAGCACTCGGGATCAGAAAGCCGACCTACAAGTCGATGCCCTGAAACAGGCCGGGTGCGAACGCATCTACCAAGACATCGCCAGCGGCGCGAAAAGCGCCCGGCCGGAGTTGGACAAACTGCTGGCCAACGTGCGGCCGGGTGATGCCGTGGTGATCTGGAAGCTGGATCGCCTTGGGCGTTCCCTCAAGCACCTGGTCGAGTTGGTCGGCGAGCTGGCAGAGCGCAAGGTCGGCTTACAGAGCCTGAATGACCCCATCGACACCACCCACGCCCAAGGCCGCCTGGTGTTCAACCTGTTCGCCTCGCTGGCGGAGTTCGAGCGCGAGCTGATCCGCGAGCGGACTCAGGCGGGTCTGTCGGCCGCACGGGCGCGTGGCCGGATCGGTGGCCGTCCCAAGGGCCTGCCAGCCAAGGCTGAGGCCACCGCCATGGCGGCCGAAACCCTCTACCGCGAAGGTCGCCTGAGCGTCAGCGCGATCGGCGAGAAGCTGCACATCTCCAAGAGCACGCTGTACAGCTACCTGCGCCACCGTGGTGTCGAGATCGGCGCGTACCAGAAGAGCGCCAGGTCACGCGACCAGCAGCCTTCGGCCGCGTCGCCGGCAGAGCCGCCCGCCGCCGAGCGGGTGGCCACCGTCACCCTGCGCCTCGCGGTGGTGAATAACAGCAAGTTCGTGCGCGGCCGGAAGCGGGCCACGGAGAACATTGAGCGCTACTGCCTGGAGCCCTATGGCATGAAGCGGCTGGATGCCGGCCACTATGAGTTGACCATTCCGTATCGGAGCGACGATGAGCTGGACAAGAGCGTGCATGACCTGCTGACCGAGATCAGCCAGGAGGCCGACATGCGCAACTGTTTTGTCGAGATGGGCGCCTGGGAAGAAGACACCGAAAAGCGTTGGTAGGGCTTACGTTGGTTTTTGGTTCCATTGCTCCCCAAACCCCAATAACGCACCGCGTGGTGCTACTTTAGATGAGGACTTTTTATGGCTAACCGCAAGACATGCACGGACAGTGCATCTAACGAGGCAGCGCTTCTGCAGGTGTTTGCCACCAACACCTTTCGTAAGGTCATCTTTTTTGCTAGCCCAGATACGGGCGGTTCGCGCAAGGATGGCTCCGAAAACAACTGGCCATTGATGGCTGTGTTGGTCGAGGACCAATCAGGCGAGCTCGACGTTTATGATGGGGATTTCCTTACTGCTACTCGTTACCCGCGCTACCTGGAAGTTAAAGCCGTCTTGGATGCGGCCCAGGCTAGTAACGGCAATGTGTTTTATGCCACAGCTCCACTTCCTTTCACTTCGGGCAAAGGAGAGGATGCAGCTGCGTTGGACATGCTCTCAGTTCAAACCGACGTATTTGATCAGTCGACGCGAGCAAATTATTTCAAACTGCTGAGCCGTTTGACCGAAAAGCAGTACGCTCAGACCTACGACTGATCATGGCTCCCTGGCTTTCTTGATGTCAGCCAGGGAGTCATGATCAGAGCCGGCAGCTCGTCAAAGGTCCAGCTGCATCGGCGCCATCGGAATGCCCACCATTACCACGCCTGGCTTAGGCTCGACGGTAGGCAACTTCCCCGCCCGAATCAGCGTGCTCAATTTCAGTTTTGGGTCGTAGACCATCAGGTCTGACTCCAACACGTAATCAAACCCATCTCTTGTCCCACAAATCGGTATTTCTTCCGCTTTTACTGCTGCGCGGATACCCTCTAGCTGCTCAGCAGGGCCTGGCTTTTTCTTCCTTGGTGCAACGAATGCAGTGAAGTTGGCGCCTGCCTCTTCAAGAGCCCTGAGCGCTGCGGATTCGGCAGCAGGGCTTATCCTTTTCGTTGGGGTTGCATCAGGATCAGGTATGGCTACCGCCACAGGTGCCGGCGCCGGTACGCCTAGATCACCATCATTGTGTATGAGCGAAGCGCCCGGCCCTTCTTCTCCTGCAGTTGAATTCACGCTTTGCTCGGCTGTGTCCACGATCGAGGATTCACTGGGCGCGAATGCGCCGAACACATCATCCACATCATCGACGTCATCGCTCCCTGAGTGCCCAGGTTCTATGGCGAGAAAATCTTCCTCCAGTTCCACCTCCTGCCCGGGACCGAACGAGCTAATCGACAAGCTCTGCAGGTCCTCATCTAGCAAGTCGTCATCTGCACCACCACTCATGAGCGGGTCATCATCCTGCGCCGCTAGCGCTTCAGCGGAGATACCGGATTGCGTCCCTGGAACGTCACTTTGCTCGGAATCACCGCTTGCAGCGCCGGCGAGCGCAGATGTTGCGTGCTCGGTTGAGTCGACTGTTGGAGCATTAGGTTGAGGAACACTCGCGGTATCAGCTATGGGTTGACTAAATCCTTCATCAGCCCGAACTTGTGGTGCTGGTGCTGGTGCTGGTGCTGGTGCTGGTGCTGGTTGTGGCTTCACTTCTTGCTTGCCGGCGATGTTCATCTTCGCGGCGATTTCAGCACTGAAACCACGGGCAACGATCTCCCGAAGCGCATCTGCTTCAGTGATTCCCAGATTGTGCGTGAACAATGGGCGCTCGATATCCAGCTTAGTACCCATGTTGGGTAATCCACTGAGGCCCGCAAGCTCGGGGGTGGTGGCAACTGGCACGACAATAATGCAAGGTTCCCAGGTCGTGAGGTGAGCACCCGTTTGTGCGTTGCGCAACGATACCGAGTACATCGGCAAAAATCGGCTCATGTCGGCGTGATTATGTCGCGAGTACAGCAGCCCCTTCTCTTGGAGCGTCGTCATAAGATTGAGGGTCATTCGGTACCGACCATCACCCTCCTCCAACGACCAGCCCATTTTGGCCAAGATGAGAGATCGAAGGTCCTTTTCCCGGATGACGATCAGTCCATCGTGTTTCTGAGCAATCTTCAGCGTGGAATCTTTGGCCTGGTCACCGGTGCCGTTAACTCTGCCGTACTCCGTCATGATCTCGACGAAGCTGTGATAAATGGCATTGGACTCGTCTTCTGAGATCTCGTGATCACTCAGCGTCTCGGTGATGCTCGACTCGGCCATGCCGGTCTTTTTGTCAACCAGGATCAGGAACTCCATGAGCGCCGTCATGCGGTCGTCCAGGCTGAGGCCATTGCGGTCAACCGGGAAATCGCTTGGGTGGTGGTAGTGGGCGATGACCAGGTTCACTGCTTGTCGATCGCGTGCAGGTAAGGCCCAGTATTCCGGGAAGCGTGCAAGAATTCTCGCACCCAGGGCATCGTGCTGGATCCGGTTGTCATCCTGCGGTGTGAGCGCTCCAACCTCCTCCTGGGTCTTAACACTGCCGTCGGGTAGGAGCTCATAGGCTTCCAGCTTACCGATGTCATGCGCCAGGCCCAGAATGGGGATCAGCGGATCAGTGGCGTCAAACCGATATTCCTTGTTTTTCAGGTCAATGATTTTGAATTTGGGCTTGCCCCTGGCCTTTACATAAACCCCGTCGAATACGTATGCGCCAGCATCCTCCAGTGCGGTATCTGCCACGGCCAGACAATGCTCCCAAAGCCGACGATTTCCGTGCCCCCCCTTGCGATGCGATGCAGGGAAGTGCGCATGTGCGGAATAGGTGTCCCAAATAGCCCAGAAAAACGCTACATGTGCCGGCCACTTCTTCTCATTGGCAGCAACCCAAGCCAGCACTTTTTCACTGCCGATGGGGAGACGCTTTGACGCTACCTCGATGCGAGGTAGCGCTGAGGTGGGCATGGGAACCTTGCCGAGCGTCGATCGGGCGCCGTTGAGGATGTTTCCTTTCTTGCCGGCGTATAGCTTGTTCAGTGCTGACAACCTGGTGAACCAGATAAACCAGACACCGATGATCAGACCGGAAACAACGCCCAGGATCCAGTGTGAGACGTTATAGCCCACCAGAGGCCAGTTCTCTAAAAACTCCATGGGAGAACCGCCAAAGGCTCGGGCCGTAAGCAGAAGCCACCAGAAACCGAACACGATGGCCGTTGCGCGAATGACCTTGTTGTTGGCGTTCACAGGAAAGCTCCGCTGTCTGTTTGGACCGTAGGTGACGGCGCCCCGTCTGAACTGGCTGGTTGTTCCTTCGGAACCGGGGCCCCGTTATTGTCCTTTAATGTGTTGGAGCACCCACCGCCCCCCTTCACAAAGCCACTGCAACCCCAGAAAGGAGACTTTTCAGCGTTCCGCAGGTACATGGGTTTGCCGCAGAGGTCACATGGAAATGACTTCGGCCGCTCCACTGGGTCGCCGTCGCGATCGTTCATGGTGTGATTGCACTGCTCTCGATCAACGCAGGCCCAGAAGTGCCCTTTGGGGACTTTGATTTTGCGCATGCCGCCTTGGCATTTCGGGCAGGAAACGACATTACCTTTGGAGTCCCGGGTATTCGCCGTCGGGTCGAAGTAAAACTCGACCTTGCCTGTGTCGAGCAGCTTCAGCCCGGCCTCGAACTTGGTGGATTTCTTCGGATTGACAAAGCCCTTGAGCCCAAGCACTACCTTGTCCCGGAGCAAGGTTTCTGCTTCCGATACTTTCAGCATGCGACTGGCAATCTCCCGCCATATGGAAAATCCGCACTGCCGCTCGCACATGAACGTTCGGGCCTGGATCTCAACTGCGCCGCCGCAGGTGGGGCAGAGAGCGCCAAGCTTCTTGACCTGGACACCTGCGTATTTTTTCTTGATGGAGTCGAGGATTTCCGTGGTCAACTCTGCAAGCTCGGATTTGAAAGCGTCACGCTTGTACGCCCCCTTTTCCATCTGACGGAGCTTGTGCTCCCATTCCCCGGTGAGAACTGGCGACGTAAGGGCATCGATGCCGTTGTCGACCAGGAAACGGTAGACAGTCATCCCCTTTGCGCTGGGAGCAAAGTACTTCTTCTGCTGGATGAGATAGGGCTCTTTTTTTCGGCCTGCGCCGTCCTTGGTGGATTGGAGCGATTCGATCATTGCAGAGCGCGTGACCGGTGTACCCAGCCCCCGCTCCTTCATCGCCTCACGAAGGTCCTCATCCTCTACCAGGCGCCCTGCCGTCTCCATCGCGCCCAGCAACGTGTCCTCGGTGTACCGTTCTGGAGGCTTGGTTTTGAGCATCTTCAGCTCCATGCCCAGCGGAGTGACTGACTCTCCTTTGACGTACCGTGCGAGCTCTTTCTTGTCGTCGGAGTCACCATTTTGATCGGTTACGTCCTCGACGATCCCGGCTCCGTAAACCACCATCCAACCTGGGGACACAAGCACACGACCTGTCGACCTGAAGAGCTCGTCAGCCACCGTCGTAAGCCGGACAGTCACCGAATACTCAGCTGCTGGATGGAACACGGCAATGAAGCGCTTGACGATCATGTCATAGATTTTTTGAACGTCCGGCTCCAGGTCCCCAGCTCGCTTTCCGGTTGGAATGATAGCGAAGTGGTCCGACACCTTCGTCGAGTCAAAAATCTTCTTGTTGGGTCGTACCCAGCCTTCATCGAGCACGCGCTGCGCGTGATCTGCATAGGGGGTTCCAGCAAACATTCCCATGACCTTCTTCGTGTCGTTGATTGCGTCATCGGGAAGGTAGGCAGAGTCAGTCCGCGGGTAAGTAGTGAGGCTGAGCTCCAGGTAAAGTTTCTGGGCAATCTCCAGTGTGTATGCTGCAGAAAACCCAAGCTTGCGGTTCGCCTCTCGCTGCAGCGAGGTGAGGTCGTACAGCTTGCCAGGGCCCGTCTGGGCCGGCTTGACTTCATCCACCACACTGCTCGGTGCGACTCCAGAGCACTTGCTGATCAAAGCATCGGCTTTTGCTCGATCCATGATCCGGTGCTGGGAGCCACCCTTCTGCTCAGTCGTCTGTGGTGCCAACCACTTGCCGGTGTATTTACCAGCAGCAACCCCAAAGCTCCCGTGAACCTCCCAATAGGGCATGGGCCGGAAGGTCAAAATTGCCAGCTCCAAAGCACAAACCAAGGACAGCGTTGGGGTCTGCACGCGGCCAAGCGGGAATATCTCGGCTTTAGCAGTCTCTCGCTCATAGAGGCGTGAGATACCCCGGCTCGCGTTGATGCCGACGATAAAGTCGCCTTCGCTTCTGATCTCTGCTGCCATGGCGAGGTTGTCGAAATCTGCGCCTGGCTGCATGTTCTTGTACGCCTGCCGGATAGCGTCATCGACCATGGATCTCATCCACATCCGAAGCATTGGCTTTGTGCATCCAGCCATTTTGTAGATGAGCCTGAATATGAGCTCGCCCTCGCGGCCGGCATCGCACGCGTTCGCAACAGCGGTGACGTCAGGCCGACGCATTAGGCGTTGCAGCACGTTATAGAACTTGGCCTTTGGCTCAATGACCCTCAGGTCGAATTGATCTGGGATCACAGGCAGATTGCCGATGTCCCGCCCTCCCTTGGCCATTTCCTCTGAATGGATTTCAACCAGGTGGCCGGCAGCGGGGGCAAGAATAGCGTTCTCGCTCTCCAGCCATGATTCCACCTTGCTGAATCCTCCGACCGCTTGCGCGATTGAGACCGCTACGGTTGCTTTTTCAGTGATGATCAGTGTCTTGCCCATGCGGACTAGCCTTCCAGTGCAGAATTACATTTCTTCCAAGCTGCCGGCCTAGCCAGACGGCTGCTGGGTGAGAAACAAAAAAGCCATCGACTCCAGTGCTGGATCTCGATGGCTTCACAGAACGAGGTGAGGCGGCCGCTGCTATGCGTCTTGTTGCTCACCTGGAGTTGCAGGCGTGCTTGCCGAGTCGGAACCAAAGGCCGAGGCGAACATGGCGCTGCGCTCTGCATCTCCTTGTTTCGGCTGCGGCGCCTGGGTACCGTGGCCCTTGAAGAGCTCAGCCGCCCAGCTTGGCACGATCTTGATGTGGCCAGAGTCCGGGAGCACAGGGCCTGGCATGTCCTTGGCCTGAATGAACGGAATTTTGGACACTTCGGCGATCCCTGTTTCACCATCCGGCAGGGAGATTGCCTTTACGTCCATACGGAATTCGCCGTTGACGATGATAGGCATGCCGCGGGCGAGTTTCTCAGACAGCGGCTGCAGATTACGGCCGTACCAACGAACAGGGATGCAGGCATCGGTGTCCTTCGACTGCCGAATCAGCACGACCAGGCGGTCGTTGATTGGAGTACCGTCTACGGGATGTTTGCGGTTGCGTTCCAGCGACTTGGCTTGAATGAAGCCTGCGATACGGATCTGGTTCGAGGCGTTCTTGTTGAGATCCATTGCCTTCCAATCGAACGAGTTGAGACGGTCTTCTGTGCCAGCGCTGGGTAGACTCTCCAGCTGTGCCACAGAATCCGGAGTACCGGAGTCCTTTGCCGCTGCGTGCACGGCTACATCCCATTTCCGCATGAAGTCGTCTCGAAAACGCCCTCCAAGGTGCATCAGGTTTGGAGCTTCGAATCGGATGCTCTTCACCCGTGCAATACGGTTATCACCCTCGATGGCGCCATCGGTGTGAACGAACGCCATGATGAGGTCCCACTCCTTGATGTCCTTGGGGATCGGCGACTTCTTGGGATCGTAGTGGATGGGAAGCATGTGGTTTTCCGCCCGGGTCTGCTGGATGTAGCAGATCCCCTTGACCGGATCATTCAACCGCAGGACGCCGGCGATGTAGCCAGAGTTGAGCATCCCGTTTGGATACGAATAGGAGTCAGGCTTCCGCTTTGCGTCCTGGGGCAGCATTGAGTACCTCGATACGTGAATGGCTTGGTTTTCTCAAGAATACGCAACACGTACCAATAATACAAGGCGAATCAAAATGCACTTGTCGCGTGCTTGGCGGTCACAGAGCTACCTGCAAGGGGGCACATCCAGCCCAAAAGTCTCTTTTTCCACCGGAACAAGAGATTTGAATCTTGTTGTTAACTGTGTAGAATCTTTTTTAAATTTATACTGGATTTCTCTGCTTTATTTGTTTAGGGAGCGTCCTGAATCGTGTTAGACGCCGCGACCAACCTGGAGCCGCACAATGCCCAAAGCTAGCGACAAGACCGCAAGTGAATCGACAGGACGGCGGTCTCAAGCGCCCGCCAAAGCACCAGCAAAACCAGCTGCAAAAGCTGCGGCGAAGCCGGTAGCTAAAAAGCCTACTGCAAAAACGCAAGCCCCTCAGGCTGCTACGCCTAAGAGGCCTCGTGCTTCTGCCAAGGCCAAAACAGCAGTACCAGAAGATAAGGGACATGCAGCAGTCGAAACTCGGAACACTATGCCGGGCTCTCGCCTCGTCAAGATGATCAAAAAGGTGATCATCGATCGTGGACTACCTGATCGTGCAATTGCCGATGTCATGGGTATCACGGTCATCTACTGGAACTCCCTGGCTAACGGGAACCGCCAGATACGATCGCTGGGTAAGGAAAAGCTGCAAATGGTGGCTGAATTCCTTGGCCTCCCCCTCATCCAGGTTTACAACCTGGCTGATTTCTTCACGCCAGAAGATTTTGTGTACAAGAAAGATCTTGATGAGCAGCTCTGGCTGTCGATCGAGAAGATGGGTAGTGATCCTACCTGGGCGGGCTATATCCCGAAGCCGGATGAATGGGCGCAAACGCCTCTCTCCGTTCGCATGACCATGGTGTTGCTGTATGAGCAGCTCTCTGGGCGCCAGCTGTTGGCTAAGGCCGAAATCGAGCTGCCTGGTGTGCAACCGCCGCCGGTGGCTTAATTTGCGGGAATAAAGAAACCCCGGTCATTGACCGGGGTTTTTTTTGGGTTAGAAGATGAACGGAGCCGATGGTGGCTGCGAGGTGGTGTCCGATGGCACAACCTTTTCAGGCTCTACCAGGGTTTTTTCAGGTTCAGCCGCAAAGAAGAGGTTCTCCTCTGTCTTGCGACCAGTTGGAAGTGGCGGAATCACAGAGACCTCAGGAACGATGGTAACTTCATTTTGTTCTGCTTGAGGATGAATAGTTGCAGATGCTGAGCTACTGAAGAAGACGTTATCGTCAGCAACAGCCGGCGCTGAATCAGAAGCCGATACATTCAAAGGATCAAACTCGGTGGCATGTTCTCCAAGGATTTTTTCAGGATCCATGCAGAAGGACAACAAGCCAGATACTTGGATGTAAGCAACCCCTTCAATGCTCGGTCCGCTCGGAACAGCAGCCAACACCGATGCACACATTTTCTCCAAGTTAGAGAATTTGCTTGAAAGAACGCTCATAGCTTCAGCTTTGTCCTGAACCCGACGGATCAAACCCAGGATTCTCGACGTCGTTTTGCCGTTGCCCTTGCGAGTCCAGGAGCGATTTACATCTTCCGCGATCTCCAAAGCGGCCTGGCCGACTAAGCCTTTAACTTCCGTTTGAAGTGCATCTTCTTCGCCAAAGTAGCTGGTGTTGCTGATACGAATCGCCGAAGTGTCAAAGGTCAACAGTCTTTCGAGCACTTGTGCCTGTGGAGCATGCTGGCGGATCAAATCTGCACGGGATTTACCACCTGGTGTTGTAACCGCGTTTGCAGGAGAGCTAGCCCACTTCTCCACCAGGTCCGGTAAAGTGTTTAGGAAGGAAGCCTTTTCAACCAGATATTTTCCTTTGATCGCATGCAGCACTTTTGCAAGCTCGTCTGCGTGTTGGGTGGGTACAAAGTATCCGCGGATACGATTGTTTACCTTTCGAGAAACCCCTACTTTAAGGATTTCTCGCTTGGCTTCCGATCGGTATTTGTTAACCCAAGCGAATGCGCCCGACGGCAGCATGCGCCCGACCTCGCGGATGAAGTCATCCCCATCTACAGTTTTCTCACCGGTGCTTCCACCAATGATGACGTCAAAAAGCACTACATCCTGAAGGATGCTGATGCCCAATTCATCGGTTTGCTTGGTAGTGCTCATGGTGGTTCTCCTGAAATTGAAAGAGCGGGTCCCTTGCGAAAGACCCAGTGACAGGAGATGCCTCACAGGCACCCATAAACGAAAAAACCCCGGCGAGCCGGGGTATGGTGAAGCGTTAGACTTTTCCGACGATCGTCGACCAGGTGCTCAGGATCGCAGCAGCCTCATCGTGCGGTGCGAAGTCCAGAACTGTCACTTGCAGAGCAAGCTTCTGGCTTTCTTCAGTCGTTTTGCCCATCTGCATGAGGAGCTTGTAGTTCATCGCCCAGTTCAGCACATTACGGGTTGTAATGGTGAAGTTGAAGGCCATCCCCCCTGCCCCAGCATCCTCGTTGAGAGCGATGAAGTTCGCCCGAACTTTGGCTGCCAGGGTTGCCATGGATTTTGCAACCAGTGGATCAGTATTCGTCTGGTCTACAATGAGGTTGGCTTCACGACCCTCCTCCATGTAGGTGCAGAACATCGAATTGAAGCGGTCCATCGTCGCGATGTTCATTTTCTTGGTACCCCTGTAGCCAGTAGCGCTACCGCCTTTGCCGCCAGCAGACCCTTGGCCGTTTGTGTTGCCAGTAGCAGCGATCAAGCATCCAGGAGCAATCGGGATCACTTCGTTGGTCTGATCAAGAAAGATCGGCTTGCCATCCAGAATACCGTTGAGACCCATCTGGATCTGTGGTGGTAACTGATCGAACTCATCCAAGAGCAGGATGGAGTTGGGGGTTTTAGCCCATTGGCACACCTTCCCATAGATCCACTTCATGCCTTCGGGGCCGCACAATTTCCAACTGCCGAAGAGGTCAGAAAGAGTGGTTTCCTCGGAACATTGAACGGTGAAAACCGACCTGCCCGTACGGGACGCAAAGGCCTCGACTAACGTGGTTTTGCCGGCGCCGGTTGGCCCGTAGATGTAGGTCGCTTTCTTGATGGATGCCTTGAAAAAGTCCTGTGGAAGTCCTGCTGAAGCTGCCCAAAGGATCAGGCGCGTAAGCAATTCATCGTCGAAGCTGTAAGGTACGATTTTTGGTGTGAAGCGTGTTTCAGCAAAGATCTTGGTCTGCATTCCATTGAAAAATGGTGCTGTTGTACCGAAAACCTCTGGTGCTAAACGGACTTCAATTGGATTGAGGGTGTCGATTCCAGCGTCGAGTTGCGGGTCGTTGATGTGTTGGAAAGCAGTCATGGTCAAATCCCCAGTAGGCAATGGATGGCCTCTTGCGAAGGCCTGGTACAAGGGGATGCCTAACACGCGAGTAGAAACATAAAAAACCGGACTCCAAGGAGTCCGGCTGGTCTTTCGTTTTGGCTCTATACGATACCCTGCTTCAACGCTGCAAAAACGGCTGTCGCGAGGTCTTTGTCGGATTGTGCCACTCCACAGGCCAAACCCAGGTCAGCGTAGCGTTTATGGTACCCATCACCGATCAGGACGAAGCGTACTTCGATGCCCATCAGCATTGCTTCATCAACGGCTGAACGCAGCACATCGCTATTCCCAGGATCCCCGTCAGTAACCACAATCAGAATTCTGCGGGCCTCCGGTCGATCGATGAGTTTCTTGAGCGCCCAGACCACAGCAAGGTGAGTTTTCGTACCATTTTTGGGCTCAGGGCTGTACCGTTGCAATGTACCGGCCCAGCTCTCTTCAAACCCATGCCATTCACGAACTACTGTGTTGTAGGTAGCAATTCCAAATGGAATGGCCGAGTTATTCAAAACTTCACCTACTGCCACCGAAACCCGGTTGCAAGCTTCCTGTGCTGAGATCCGATCGTCACTCTCATCCTTCTTTGGAATTGGTCCAAATTTATTGTCCATGGAAGAGCTTTCGTCACCCAAAAGGTAGAAACAGGTGTCAATCTCCTCCGCTTGCTTTCTTCTGGTGCAGATTAGGTCGTCTCCCACTGCGTATCGCCAAAGTTTTCGAGTGTTGAGCCTTCCTTCACTTGCAGCCCATACTTCATTTTGGGTGATTGTTTCTATGAGTTCCTCGAAAGTCGCTGAGAGTATTGCAGCTGTCTTCTGAGCGCCAGCCCGAAGAAGGCTACGATTTTCAAATGAGCCACCAGACTTTGAAAGACTCAATTCCTTCATCTCGTTTGAGGCGTCTGGCTGATAGCCTCCCAACCGATTCTGACTCACGCCAGGCAGGCTGGAACAGATGACATCTTCTAACCCTTTTGCATAGCTTCCACAATCAATCTGGCTCGCGTTCAGCACTTGGTTTATGGCGTCGGAGATGTTACCGGGAGTACTGGGTTGGCCATTACTACCTGGTTGCCCCGGAGAACCAGGTTCACCTTGCGGGTTGTGGCTACCAGATCCTTGTTGCGGGGGGCTCTTCTGTTGGTCCTTAGTCAGTTGGAGTAGATCCACAATCTCATTCGCTGCAAGGTTCGCACCCTGAGTGTCTGATGCATTGCAGCCCTTTACAGCAATCGCCTTCACTTGCTCAACCAAAGGTGCACCGAACGTTGCAATAGCCAGTGCGCGATACGCGATAGCGAAGTCCTTCAGACAGGTTTGTTCAAGGAGCTCACTACGAAGCTCAGTGACCAACCAGGCAACGAGAATTGACTGAGGTGTTTCTTGGCCAGCGACTGGACCGTGAAAAACTCCTCTTTTCACCAGGATCTTTAAGGTGTTGTGAATATTCGCGTTGGCACCACGAAAGCGGGGCTTTGCCAATAGCTCGCCGCGGGGATCCTCTAGAACGTTCAGCAGTGTTCCGGAGATATCTGGCTTCATCAAAACAGAAAAGTCCGTGTGCAGGCCGTGGCAGAGAATTTCATGGTCGAGTAGACCTTGGATCAATTCGAGATCTTCATCAGTACCCATGGCAGCGGTCAGAGGCAAGGTCAGAAGTAACCCACCAGCAACCTTTTGATCCGGGCCAATCGAAGCAGTTTTAATGTTGGCCCAGATGACACGCACCCGTCGCCCCAGCTTGTTCGCTTCCGCGATCAGCAGATGGGTATAGAGGTAAATGTGACGCATCGAGACTTTGGACGTTGCAGGAAGCTGCGCTTGAGCGAGACCCATGGATATCCCCTTCTATTGAGTGACGGCATCGGCGATGCCTTTGCCTTACGAAGGGGAATGCTTGACACGTGATTAGAAAATCAATCGTCACCCTGTGGCAGTTCGATACCATGCTTTTGCAATTGCTCACGAAGAGCGCACTGCAGGTCCTTCATGAGAGCTTTGCCATCGAGGGCTGGGGCTGCAGGCTCAACTGGCGCCGGCGTCTGTGATTGGTGGACCAAGGTGGGTGGTAGGGGCCGGCCGTTGGCTTTGTACCGGGCAATGTAGTCCTCAACAATGTCACGTAGGAGTGCCGACGATGTAAGGCCTGGGTGGGATGACTGCGACATCTCAGCTACGATCGCTTGAAAATCTTCTTCAGTTGTACGGCTTACGCGGGTCGACAATGGCTGATCAGCGCTCTCCCGGCTTGCGAAGTTGATTTTCTCAGCCTGGCCCAGGTAGGGCTCCAGGATCGGGGCCATCAGGTCTCGTACTACCTCGTCATCCACATACTGGTAGCACTGGATTTTAACGGTGCGGCTTAAGAAGCCCACCAGGATGGGAGAGCTCTCGACCGCTTCAAGCAGGCGCAGCTCCGCAACCGCATCATTAGCGTACTTCAAAACGGTTGGCATACTGATGACATACATGCGGCCGACGTCGCGGGCTATGTCCCCGGAGAGTAGTCGCTGGTAAATCGCTACCTTGACAGCGAGCGGTGTTGATTTCGCGGCCAATTTGTCCCCCTGTCCTATTCCTGAGCCGGTATGAGGCCCGCTTTGACTGCGCCAGCCATGATTTCACCATGACTTAGCCGTAAACCGAAGAACAACGGTCGATTGGCACCAGATTGCTTTTCACCCTCTAGGCTCAGATCACCATAGCCGCGACTCTCCGCATCTTTCTCGGCGAGCACGAACCCATCATTGCAGGCTGTCAAAAGTCGCAAGCGCGATGACGCTGACTGTTTGATGGGGCTCGGCAGATACATGATGAAAAACCCACGCCCCCCCTTACGAGCTACCCGACCACGGAGCTGGTGCAACTGAGCCACACCAAAGTGCTCGGGGCTCACTGCAACTAGCAAAGTCAGACCGGGGAAGGTAACGCCTACCTCGATCACAGTGGAGGCGACCAAAAGTTTCAGTTGCCCGGCCTTCATCTTGTTTATGACGTCAGTCTTTTCGTCATCCGTCATTCCCCCATGGACCCGGCCTACGTCGTCTCCCAAGCTCCTCCTGAATCGCTCGTAGGCGGCTTCCACGGCATTGCGAGTTTCAGCCTCACCATTGACGACGGGATAGACGAACGCTGCTTGTCCGCCCTGCTTGATGATCTGCATAACGAGATCATGCAACTTCTGCCTAGCGTTGTGCGTGATGATCCTTGTTACGATCTCCCGCGGTACCGGCGTGGTCCTCAGAATTGAGATTGGCAGGCCTCCGAGCTTGACCAGTGCAACCGTTCTGGGAATCGCGGTTGCCGTTGATTCAAGGAAGTTGGTATGGGGCGCGATGAGCTTCTGCCGTTGCGCCACAGAGAATCGTTGCTGCTCGTCAGCGATGACCAGGTCGAAGACTATCCCCGCTTTTTTGGCGGCAGAAAGCACAGCAGTGGTGCCGACAACGATTCCCGCAGACAGGTCAATATTGGTCTTGCCCACCGGACCGACAACAGTGACAACGGGGATTTCGTAGAAGAGGCTGCTCAACTCGGCCGCCAGTTGCTGCGCCAAGATTTGCCCGGGCGCGATGATGGCAACCTTTGCCCCCGCGAGGTAGCTTGCCGCAGCTGGAACCATGAACGTGAATGACTTGCCCGTACTGACATCACCCGACAGGACACGCTGCATCGGATAGGGCGACCTGAGGTCTGACACGATCTCGTCGATGGCTTGAAGCTGGTCGGCAGACGGCGAGAAAGGAGCACGCCTGATTAAATCAGCAACCTGGACTCGGTCGATTCGGAGGAGGGCTCCTTTCACTGCTGGTCGGTTGCGATGAGCCTCAACGCGATTAACAAGCGCCTGTATGCATACGGCCTTGGCAATCCTCACCGCCTCGTCTCCCTCACGCACTGACAAAGGCGTGTGCAGGTTACGCAGCAAGTCAGCAGGGTCGACAAGGCCTGTCAGCTTCCGGAAGTCATCTTCGTGCATCAGGGCCTGTTCTAGGAGCAGGCAGGCTGCCTCGTTGATGTGTGCCATCGCTGCGGTGATGGCCTCACCAAGAACTTCAGCACTCACCTGATTCTGCTTTCCCTGATAGACGGGCATCACCCGTCCAATCATCGCAGGGGGTATGACCATTGGGTTGGACATGGAGGGACGGCCCTCATAGGTGACCACCTCGCCGTAGGTGTGCACCGTCGCGCCAAAGTCGTACGCCATCCAGGGTTCGATCGAAGGCTTACCAATCAAGCTGATGTGCAGACGCTGACCTCGCCCGTCGACCACTTTGACGAATCCGCGGAACGCCCCTTTGGCCTCTTGCAAGGGCGCACCGGTGCGATCGTAGATCGATCGCTCGATTAGGGTGAGCGCCATGTACGAGGCTTCGCCAGTGTCAGGCAAGGGAAGCACCACAATGGGGTCGTGAAAATCCCTGTATTCCTTCGGTACCGTCAGAAGGCACTCGGGCAGCGATGTGAACCCCAGGCGTGTGAGGCGGCCTATGTCATGCATAATCTGATTTCGCGGTTGATGATCGAATATGAATAGTCACGCGTAACTATAACTCAAGAGAATCAAATAGCACTCGCTTGGTTCCGGTGCCGGCACAAAAAAGCCCTAGACGAATGATGTCGTCTAGGGCTGGGTGGAACATTAGTGGCTGACCCGAGAGTCGCCGGTTTGGCCTGTGATCAAGCGAACCGAATCACCAGGGGCGAAGGTTTCAGCTGGATCTTTTGCCTGGGTGACCGCCTGCAAGCTACCGTCACTGGTCATTTTAACGGTGATCTCGACCCCATCAGCATCGTGGGCTTTTTTGTCGACCGCAGCACCAATGGCGGCGCCAACTGCACCTGCGACGACCATCACGGCCAGTTGTCCCAGACCACCACCGCCATTGCTGCCGGCGATAGCGCCCAAGGCACCACCAGCCATGCCGCCGATTGGCGAGGGCTTCCCATTGATTTTGACATCACGAACAGAGTCGACGACACCGAGTTCAACCTTCATCTTCTGCATGGCAGTTGCTTGGGAGTAATCCCGGTTCGTCATGTTCGAGGCGCAACCAGACATTGCAGCAGTAGTGACGATCAGCAGAGATGCGATAATTTTATTCATAATTTTTATCCTTAAGTCAGTTGTTCGCTTTAATAGTGCGAATTAGAAAGAGCACAGGACGGCGACGGCCGAGACGGTGTGATCCAATCCTGAATGGGTCTTGGGTTAGCTTTACACTCACGGGATGTGCCACACGGGTTTGTAAACGGCGGCGAAAAAAACTGATTGGCAGTTATAGGTCCGTGTAAATCATCTCTTAAGCCCCATTCTCTTTTCCTTCACAAGGCCGTGTATTAATCGGTTGCCCGGACACACCCAGCCAAAAAAAAGCCCCGCTAATTTGCGGGGCTCTAGAGGGTTTCCGTTTTAGTTGTATGTGTTGTCGCTGGCTTTTTGTGAGATGTCATCCTGAATGTTTTTGACCTCAGGAAGAACGGTTGCATTCATGACATCATCTACGAACTCGGAGAGGTCGAGTGCTGAGAAGTCAATTTGCTGGAACTCCTCCACTGTAAATCCGCCACAACTAGGGCTTTCGGGTGTTCCCCAGCCCTTCCCTATCTGTGGCTTGCCCTGTTCGTTGATGATTTTTGCAAGCACAGAGTTGTAGCAGCAGTACGCCTCAGTGGTTTCGAGGCATGCACCAAAGACTTTTTTAGAGCAGTAGCTACCGACCAGGTGACACAGGTTTGCGCCACGATGCATCCCAAGTTGCTGCTCCTCTGGCTCGCAGGACTTGAGCTCCATTACTACTTGAATTGCGACAGCAATCGCAAAGCTGTACGGGTCGAAGTAAAAGCCGCCGCCAAGGCCATAAACAGGGCCACCAAGCATACCTGTGGCAGGGATGGTTCCACCGACGGCATAGCTCAAGCCGTAGACACTGAAGCTAAGTGTTGGCGCAGATGGCGCCGCCGCCCCCAAAGCAGAAGCACCTTGTTTTACCCACTCGACGTTGTTGTACGCAAAGTCATACATGTATTTCGAGCCATAGCTAGCTAGGCCTCCTCCGACAGTAGAGACTGCCTGGCCCATAATGGAGAAGTTGGTTTCAGCTCCGCTACTTTTACCGCAGCAGTTTTTAATACCACCGTACCCTTTTCGGCAGGATTCATCTTCACCGCCAAACAGTTCGCCGTCCGAACCATACACACCGGCTTCACGAGCTGCCTCTTTAGCTGCAACAGCTTTGGCGAAATCGCTATCAGATGGATAGCTGGTGTCCCAGCAGACACCCTCGTAGCAGGAGACTTTCGTGCTGCAATCCTCGGTGGTGGTCGTCTCACCCTTTTTGGTAATACAACTATAGGTGATCTGGGACATAACGCAGCCGATCGGATCGGTACTCTCGATGCACGTCTGGTCGATTTTCTTACAGCCCTTGTCCTCGTATTGCTGGCAGTCGTTCTTTTTGTCAGGGTTGATGCAGGAATAGTCGTCCTTGTATTTCCAGCATGCCTTATAGACCGGCAACCCGTTGATGACCCGGGTTTCCGGTCCCTCAACGCACGTGTGCGACGCGATATAGCACAGCGGGTTTGTAGCGAGTGGGTCGCACTGGCTGGTGT
Organism: Pseudomonas ceruminis; assembly: GCF_021602025.1. Lineage (GTDB taxonomy): Bacteria > Pseudomonadota > Gammaproteobacteria > Pseudomonadales > Pseudomonadaceae > Aquipseudomonas > Aquipseudomonas ceruminis. The sequence goes on along the minus strand of NZ_BQHW01000020.1, from coordinate 74,812 downwards.
CGAGCTCGTCGCGGATAATCGTATGGGTGTCGTCCAACTGTATGGTGTCGGACGGCTTTGGTGTGGCCGGATTGTCGCAACGATAAGTTCGCTGCTCGACCAGGCACGTGCCGTTCCAAGCGGTGGAAATGCAGGATGTTGAGGTTTGATAACAGCCAGCGACCTTCGAAATGGCGGCACAATAATCAACAGAGTCAGGCTTCACGCATTCGTATGTAGATCTATATCGCCAACAAGCCTTGTAGATTAAGTTGCCCGCAATATTTCGGGTTTCGGCGCCCTCTACGCATGTTTCCCCTGTTTTACGGCAGTCAGCCGCATGGGAGAAGGTTGCAAAAAAAACTAACACCATTAGCGGAATCAGTTTCTTCCAAACGTTTCTAATACTCATCCGTTATAACCCCTACTGAGCGCGAGCATTCAGCGCGCTACATTGATCAGTCCATGTTTCGGTGCAGGGGCCGTTGCACAGCATCCGAGCGTACATTGTGATGTAAGTTTCGCCTCCGCCACCTACAGCTGTGATCGTTTCAAGCTTGTTGACACCAGCCACCAGGTAAGGAATCAGATTGATGTTTGGTTTCGCCCCCCAGCTTTTACCAAGCTCCCGGTTGCGCTGTACTCCATCACCGATGTTAACTTTGCCGTTGCTGAAAAGGGACAGCTCAGTACCGCCATAAGGACCACTGAACAAATAAGTACCGTTGATTTTGATCAGGATGTAGTCGTCGTAGTACACGGATGCGAGCGTAAACTCGGTGAGCATTGTCGGGTCTTTGACTTCGAACTCAAGCGAACGCGGATAAATACCATCGCGCCAGTAGTTGTCACCGATGGAGCCGAACTGAAGCGCATAGGTACCGTTAGAGTTGGCCAGCTTCCAGGAAGTGTACATGTCGGATTGTGTGGTTCCTGGCACAATACCTCCGTTGTCGCATCCTACAATAGGCGGCTCGCAGGCCATGGTGAGGTAACGGTCACACGTGACGTTCTCGATAGCGTTGTGTGTCACATTGCACTGAAAATTTGCCTTTGTGTCGACATCAACGACTTGACCCATTGAGCAATATTTTGCTTCGCTCAAGTTGTACTCGTTGCATACCTCCGTCGAGTAGATGTCCGGGGTGGTTGTGGTTTTGGTACCGCAGTTTTCAGTGATATCGCCTGGCTTGGCATTGTTGATGATTTCACCGATCCCGCTGATGATCGGGTCGTTCTCGTCGACATCAACTTTGACTCGTTCGTAGGGATTCTTTGCCAAGAAGTTGACAGCATCGCATTCTTGGTTCGCGATCTGGTCGGGGCCGTCTGGCTCTGTCTTGCACGTGTTTATCCGTGCGGTACCGACGTTGAATAGTGATGTGCTGCCGAACTGTGAAGACTGCGATGGCGTGTCTGTGTAGAAAGGCATCGCCTTCGCATTGGATGAGCTCACGTTGGAGGAAAGTTTACTGAGGTTTGCCTTGCCGAGCTCTGTCCCCTCAGAGTGTGGATCAGCCACAACTGTGGTTGACAGCACGAGAGCCGCGGCCAAGGTCAGCAGGCCATTGATTCTGGATTTCATTTGGACTGGACCTTGTTGACCTTGGTCGCCGATTGCGGTTCTTGAGTGAACAAACTCGGGTCTGCCGGTGGCGCTCCGTCCTCACAGACGTTCATCCCCCAGCCAACTTCAAGTGGTCCGGACCCCCCATTGACTTTCGGTACCATCTGCTGGGTGAACTGAATGGCTACGCGAGCACAGCCTGGCTGCTTCAACTGCTCTACGACTTTGGCTTCCACCATGATCGGTTCACGGGAATGGGTTTGAGCCATCCAGACGTCAGCCTGGTCACCGGTTAGCTCAGCGGATGCATGTCCGGATTTCACAGCTTCGATCAGAATTTCTTTTGAGGTGTCGGCGTGCGCTGCGAATGGGGCGGCGGCGAGGACGATGAAGGAGGTGCACAGGGACAACAGCTTGGCTCTGAAATGCATTTCGGCTTCCCGGATACTGACAGTATTTTACACGTAAATGTAAGGCACTTTGGTATCGAAATCAATCTGGCAGATTGGAGGCCGGCTGAACGCCACTAGCCATCGGGAACGTATCCGCAAGTGATCTGGCGCCGGTTACGCTCAAAGAAGCCCTCAGTTCAGATGATCTGCGGGCTTCTGATTCATAAGCATACGTTTGGTCGGGTTACATGCGCTGATACGCGGGGTAGTTCAGTGGTGAGGGTTTATAGCGAACGTTGTTCATACGATGAGCACTGATCAACCCAAGTTTCCTCGCATTCTGGAGGGCACTGTTGGTGCGCTGTGATATAAACCATCCCATAGCCTGGGCCTTTACCATTGAGAACTTTAATATTTATAACGTTCGAGCCTTCTCGCAAATATGGAATCAAGTCGATATGCTCGCTTGTTTTGAGATTATTGCCAGTCTCTGCTTTGTAGTGGTCGGCGGGATTGTCACTCCACCGAGCATGAGGAGGGCTGTAATTGGTGTCTTGAACCAGCTTAGTGGCATTCGCGTTCCAGCCTCCAAATGCACGGCCGTGTACACCAATAAAGATGCCATTGACTGCAATGCCTACATAGTTGTCGGAATGTATGGCGTTGATGAAGAACTCATCGACACGGTCAAGCCCTGCGATGGAAAAGTTAAAGTCTGCTTCTGTCACTTCATTGATGGCCGTGACGTTATTGACGATCGTCAGGGCAGAGCCGACCAGAGTAAACTGATAGGCGCCATTACTGATCGTTGCGGAGTTTACGGCGATGCCTGATCCTGTGCAGCCTGCGATTGGGGGTTGGCAGGACAGCACAAGGTACTTGTCGCACGATACCGTTTCTAGTGCGTTCTGGGTGACATTGCATTGGAAGTTGGCCTTTGTGTCAACGTCCACAACCTGGCCCATTGAACAGATTTTTTGATCGCTGAGGTTGTACTCGTTGCACACTTCTGTTGAGTAAATGTCTGGCGTAGTAGTCGTCTTCGTGCCGCAGCTCTCAGTGATCTCATCGGGTTTTGCATTATTGATGATTTCGCCAATGCCACTGATTATCGGATCATTTTCGTCGACATCAACTTTAACGCGTTCATATGGGTTCTTTGCTAGGAAGTTTACTGCATCACACTCTTGATTCGCGATCGCATCAGGGCCGTCAGCTTCAGTTTTACAACTATTGATGCGGCTTGTACCAACAGTGAAAAGTGAGCTGCTGCCAAATTGAGAGGATTGCGATGGTGTGTCAGTGTAAAAAGGCATCGATTTAGCGTTAGCTGAAGTCACATTAGAGGAGAGTTTACCTAAAGTTGATTTTCCAAGTTCGGTACCTTCCGAGTGCGGGTCGGCTAAAGCACCAACGGCTACGGCCAATAACCCCGCCAGAGTTAGCACCCGTTGTTTTCCTTTTTTCATCCCATTCACCTTGCTATCGGATGCTGGATGGTGAGGACTTCCTTTCCAGCATGACTGCGACAATGCGGACCCAACAGGCCATCTCGTACCAATCCGCTACCCCTGCCCACGGCCCGGTTGAGATTGCTTGGCCTCTTCATGTACCGCACTTGATTCAATGTCAGATCGGCCTGAGCATTGTCGAAATTTAGAAACGCCGATCGCATGACACATGGTTGCGTACATCGTCTGCGCATGACACATAAGCATAATACTGTCAGTATTGAAAGCGCTTTTCATGGGATTTCATTAGCGCGAGGGATGATGGATGGTTATGGAGCGATACAGTGCTCTGGAGAATTTTTTGCTGGCAAGCCCTGGGGGTTACCTGGTGCCAATGCTTGTGATGGCATTTGTCGTGCGAATGCTGCCACCTCGATCCCTTGCAGCGTCTCTGCTCAGGGCGGTTGGTGTTTTCAGCCATGAACTCTTCCATTTCGCGGTGGGCTACCTCACAAGGGCTAGGCCCATTGGAATGACCCTGATACCTCGGCGAGAAGGAAATCAAATTATCCTTGGGTCCGTGGAGTTCGAGCGCCTGACATGGGCGAATGCTTGGGCTACCGCTCTTGCACCCTTGTTAGCTCTGCCAGTCCTCTATGCGCTCGCCTCATGGCGCACCACGAATCAGGTAGGGGGACTGGCTTTTGAGGACCTGGCCTGGTGGATTCTCGCAGGTCCCATTGTCTTGCACTGCTGGCCATCGAGGGCAGACTGGCGGATAGCCCTCATCTCGTGGCCGATAGTGGGGCTAGGTCTGCTATCTACAGCTCTGTACGTATGGACTCACGACTTGTCGTTTCTGTTGGCCTGGAGCAGCGTGGCGTCGTAGTCAGGACGCTTCATGTGTTTGTGTGTCAATAGCCAGTTGGTTGCGAAGCTGGTTGCGTCATTCTGTTCTTTGGCGGTCAGTCCGAAGGACGACATTCCCGCTGAGTTCATGCCCGGTTTTCCCTTGTTCAGACCGACGTAGATCATCCACCAGGATGCGGCCATCTTCACGTTTTGATTCATCCCCTGGCCATTTTTGTACATCGCAGAGAGGATGGCGGGTGCATTCGGTTCGCTTGCTTGCGCTGCCTTCGTCAGCCAGTTGTATGCCTCTTGGTACCCCCCGCGTTCGTAGAGCATCCGCCCAAGTAGGTAGTAGGCTGTCACGTTGCCACGGTTGGCGCCCTCATTTGCCCATGTCCAGGCTTTGTCATGGTCGCCTTTGTTGAGGTAGTAGAGCGACAGGCGGACAGCTGCAAGATCGACAGACGCGTCCTTTACTGACGACTCAAACATCTCCATCGCCTTGGTCTCGTCCTTCGGTACACCGCGGCCAAGCAAAGTAAGTACTGCCAGGTTGTACCGAGCAAGGGGGTAGTCAGAGCTGGCGGCAGAGAAATATGCTGCAGCGGCGGCGCTGTCTTTTTTGACCCCTTCACCGTGATCCAGCAGATAGCCCACTACGTTCTGTGCTCGGCTATTCCCGCCTTGGGCGAGCTCGAAGAGCTTCGGCAGTGCAGCTTTGTCCCCAGCTTTGTAGGCTGCCCAAGTCCGAAGTACTTCGCCACCCTCCCGGGCGGTTGAAAGGAGGCCCTTCATAGCAGTGGAGATGTCTGGGAGGTCGGCGCCCCCTGCTGCTGCTTCGTTGCTGAAGTATGCAGCTGCTGACGTGTCTTGGGCGCTGCTTGCAGCACAGGTGAGGCTCACGAACGCTAGAGGGAGCGCCAACAGGATCGGCAGTCGATTCAGTGAATGCATTAGCGGATACACCTTGTTTATTGGTACGCGTAATGTATTCTCTAGCGCATGAAAAAACTATCCCTCCCTTTTCTCCTGATAGGTGCATTGGCCTGGCTTCCTACGACCTCCCACGCGGACTGCTTCGCCGAGGCGGCTGCGCGATATAGGGTCAGCGAGAAGCTACTCCGCGCCATTCAGGTCACCGAGAACCGACCGGGCAAAGCAGACGTAGTGAGCCAAAAAAATAGCGATGGGACCTGGGATATCGGATTGATGCAGATCAATTCCTCTTGGCTTCCAAAGCTATCGAAATACGGTATTGGTGAGAAGGAGCTGTTAGATCGCTGTGTTAGCGCGAATGTCGGCGCCTGGATCCTAGCAAGTAACATCGCTTCACACGGCCATGTTTGGAAAGCGGTTGGCGCATACAACAGCCCTAATGAGAAAAGTCAGCGGATTTACATTCAGAAAGTCATGAATAACTACGGTGGTTTGTAAATGAAACAGCTATTCAGCAGTTTTTTTGCTGTTCTTCTATTTGGCTGGATTTTGTACACGGTATCCCCGGAGGAACCGTGTGAACGCGTCGAGCGTGGCGCTTTACCGGTCCGAGTTGTTTTTGATGCAGTTCGTTGGGCAGGTACGAACTACCTTAGTACAGATTCGCGTATTGACTTGTTGATTTGGAGCATTGCGGCTGATAAATCCGTGCAAAGTTTCATTTCGCGCTTGTTCTATGGCCCAGAACTCAACTGCACTACCGGCCAGGCTAAATAGGAGCTGACTGTGGCAAAGGAACCAGATCTTTTTATTTACAACTCCCCGGCAGATAAACCGGCGGCAACCTATTTGAACGACTTGTTCAGGATGGCCGCCGAGAATAAAGTCCCGGACATTCACTTCCAGTGGGTTCAAGGTCACGTGCATATTCAGCTACGGCAAGACGGTCAGCTGAGGCATTTTGAAACTGTAGAGCCTGCTATGGGAAAAATGATCGATACGAAAATTCGATCGCGGGCCACCATGGACCTCTCGCAGCATCAAATCCCCCTCGATGGTCGTATCGGATTGCGATACCCGGGACTGGAGTTGGAGGTCCGTGTGAGCTTGGTTCCAAGTCACAATGGGCAAAAAATCGTATGCCGGTTGCTCGACCAAGAAAACGCGTCGATGAGCCTTGACCGAATTCGAATGCCGCCTCTGGTCGAGCACGCATTCCGCGAGATGATCAACGAACCTCAAGGGCTGATCCTTGTCACCGGCCCAACCGGCTCAGGTAAAACCACGACACTGTACGCAGCACTCAATGCCATCAACGACGGTACGCTCAACATCTGTACTATCGAGCATCCGGTTGAGTATGTAGTTAAGGGCTTTGTCCAAATCAACGTAACGCCCCAGCTCAGTTTCGCATTGGGTCTACGGGCCCTGTTGCGTCAGGATCCGGACGTTATTCTGATTGGTGAGATTCGTGACCAGGAAACCGCACAGATTGCCATTCAGGCTGCAAACACCGGCCACTTGGTCTTTGCCACATTGCACTCCAATAGTGCAGCACAAGCTGTACCTCGCATCGTTGATCTTGGGGTCGATGCCCAAACACTTGCGTCTGTACTCATTGGTGTGATTGCTCAGCGACTTGTGCAGACTCTTCGGACTGATATAGAACACGAATGGCTACCTATTAATGACGTAGAGCGCATGTGGTTGAAAAAGAATGGGCTGCCGCCTGTCACAGGCAATATTCCATTTGCGCCTTCGAAAGATTCGTTTTCAGGTAAATGCCCCATCATTGAGCTTATTAGATCAGACAGATCAGTGCGTGCAGCCATTATCGGTGGCGGTGGAGAGATGGCTGTGTTGAACGCTGCTGCACGGCAGAGCCAATTCGACACATTAGGCCAATCCGCTGTGCGGATGGTAACTGATGGCTTGACAACCTTGGGACGGGTACGGACCTTAATTAAAGATGATTCTGTGAAGCCAGCGGTTAGGCGCATCGGTGATGTTCTAATCGCTCAGGGCCTCATTACCTTTACGCAGGCAAATCAGGCAGCTGAACTTCAGCTGCGGTGTACGATTGAAGGCAAGGTCAAAAAGTTCGGGCAAGCCCTCATTGATCTGGCGCTTGTGTCACAAGATGACGTGGTGAACGCTCTTGGTTACACCGAGGGGGCGGTGGAATTTTTGAATGAGTTGGCCGCGACCCGGAAAATCAACTTCAGGGCACTGAAGGATACTGTCGAGCTGTGGCGCACTGAGCGAAATCAAGAGTCAATCTTCGACATGCTCATCGAGCAGAACCTCATCAGCAAGGAAAGTTTATATGAAGAAGTTTATTGCGCGGATGGCTATGGCAGCCCTGCTGGCAACTCCAGTCCTCTCCTTAGCACAGGAGTCGCTGCCGTCGCTGCCGTATAGAGAGGTTGCGGCCCAGGCTGAAGACAGTCACAAGGTCATCGTGTTCTTTTCCTTTGCGTGTCCAGTCTGTGCTTCATACGATCAGACCTTGGCTCGGTGGGCCAAAACGATGCCGCCTGGCTGGTCCGCTGAGTTCCTTCCCGTAGCGGTCCCCGACAAAGCCAATTACATTGCTGCTCGTGCATTTTTTGCTGTCCAGGATGCAGATCCAGCCCGACTCGACGCATTCATGTCGGCGGCCTATACGTTGATCCAGCAGAATGGCATGCCGATGGAGAGCCCTGATACATGGACGAAAGCTGTAGCGATCTCGAACGTTCAGGGGTTCAACGAAGCCTGGCACAACGTCACTCAGCAGCGGCTGGAGAAGGCTTTTGCCAAGCTCCTCACATATGGAGTTGATGCCACACCTTCCATGGTCATCAATGGGAAGTACGTGATCACACCTGACGATGTTTCCGGCGATAGTGCGCTCTACATGAACCTGGCCAACGGCATGATTTCCAAGGTGATGCTGGAGCAATAACCCAGCCCACGGTTGGTTCTGCCAGGAAAGATTGTCAAAACAGGAAACCCCCGTACCCACGGGGGTTTTGCATTTTGGCGGCCAGCCCGGTGCCAGGGATCCTATCTACAAAGAAGAGCTGTACAGTCCGAAGGCGGGCAGCGTTACAAAAAAGAAAGCCCGGCATAGTCGGGCTTTCTTTTTCAGCTGTAGTTAGCTTTTGCCCCCTCTCGTCGTCGGCGGCTTGGCGTCGTCATCACCCTTGTCTTCCGGGGTAACAACGGTGTTTTCCAGGGTCATCACTCGCGTAACGGGTGCCGGCTTCCCTCCTCCACTGAACGGCGACTCGTAAGCATCCGCAGCTCCCATCATGCCTTCACCGTATGGGCTACCTGACCCATTATCTGAGCCGGACAGTTGTGGCTCACCTGCTGAGAGCCCAGCGCTAGCCTGCGATTGGGCACCAGCAGTCATCAAACCAGCACCCGATGCCGTCATCATTTCGCCCGCTTGTAGTTCAGTGTGGGACTCGGCCATGGCTGGTTGCGAACCCATATGGAGTTGACCGGTGTGAGCGGCGGTGGACGCGTGACCAATGGGCTCCATCAGGTTCTGACTAGTCCCCGCGGTCATGAGCCCCTCACCTGGGGCCGCTCTAAGCTCCCCTGCGTGACCTGTGATCGGTGCAGCCTCGACGCCGGTCAGCGCTGCGGCCGCGACGGGCTGGCTGGCTTGTACAGGTGCAGCGTCCTGACGGATTGGTGCCTGTGCCTCGGCGCTGGTCAGCGCTGCGGCCGCCACGGGCTGGCTGGCTTGAACAGGTGCAGCGTCTTGGCGGATCGGTGCGTTGCCCTCCCCCCCGGCGAGCGCTGCCGCTGCTACAGGCTGACTGCTCTGTGCATGGGGCGCCTCCTGTCGTATTGGAGCTGGTGCTGGGGCAGGCGCTTCAGCGTTTGCATTAATTGGTGTGACCAGTGGCTGGCCATGGGCTGCAGCTTGCGTATTTTCGCCCGGGGCAGCCATCAAGTTGCCTGCGTGTCCGCCCAGGGGAGCAAGAGCGTCGGCGCGCGCCGGCATTGGGGTCACAAGCGGCTGACCACTCTGTGCTTGAGGGCCAGGTGTGGCGCCATCACTCTGGAGCATTGAGCGCACACTTGAGCCGGGCTCAAAGCGCTCAGGCTTGCCGTTGGCGGCCACATCAGCATTGTAGTTGTCTGCCATGTGATCGGAAGCGATCATCATCCCTGGAACAACCGAAACGTTGCCAGCAAGCTTGGTGGCGGCTGCGGCCTCGCGGCCAGCAGTCTTCGCAGTAGCTGCAGCGGCTTTCGCAGTTTCAGCAGCTTCTGCCACATGTTCGGCGTTCACGACCCGCGAAGCCTGGCCTTGGCCACGAAGCAGCGCAGGTACCTCGTGCCCAGCTGCATTGACCACGCGTGCAGCCTGAGCAACTTCGGTACCGGCTTCAGCTGCTTTCAAGGCAGTTTCAGCGCTGCGTGCTGCCAGAACCGCTCTTGTCGCTTGAGTCCCTTTGATAGCTGCTCCACCCCATCCTGCGCCTGGCACAAACATAGTCGCTGCCGTAACGGCCATCGCAGTTTTAGGGTTTTCTTGCTCCCATTGCTGCTCGGCCTGGCCTACGCCGACCATGGTGTTCGTGATTGGCTTGACCGACATTGTGTCGCGGATCTGCTCAGGGGAAAGGGTAGTGTCCGCATTTTCGAGTGCTGTTTTACCCGCCCGCATCTGCTCTTGAGCTTTGGCATGGCTGCTTGGCATTTGCGACGATACATAGGTCTCGCGGTCCTCGTAGGAACGGTATGGATCCATTCCAGATGCGACTTCCCTGAGCTCTTGTGGTTGTGGAGCACCAGTAGGGCCGACCTGATTCGGATTGACCCCGGGAACATTGGTCGACGGGTTGCCGATGTTAGCGCGAGAAACCTGACCGGCTGGGTTGTCACTGACCTGGGCTGCTCGCCCACCTACGCCTTGGAATTTGGCCGCATCACCTTCGCTCGGCCCACCCACAACGTTTCCAGTCATAGCCGAAATGACATTCGCGAACTCTGTGTCCGCCCCAATGGACTTGAGGGCCCACAGCTGGGCTGACTCACGAGCGCCAACCATGCCAGTGGATTGCTGGGCATAGCGGGTTTCAAGCTCGGGGAATTTCTTGTTGAATTCACTGCGCTGCGAATCGCTGAGCCCGGCGATTGCCTGATTGAGCGCCTGCATCCCCTGCTGCGATCGGGTGAGATTCCCGCCGGTGGTCTCCTCACTGATCTTCGCGTTTGCGGAAACGCCGGCCTCCGCTGATGTAGCTTGCTGGAAGCGATTGAACGACGATTGGGTGTCGGCGGTGGTTGCACTCAGACGTCGACCCAAGGCGTTTTCAGTTGCGGCTTCTCTGCCAGTGCTATGAGAGAACGTATCAGCAACTGAGGCCTTCCACCCGGACATGTCACTTTCATTTTTGGAGATCTCTGAACCAAACTGGGATGCAATGGTTGAGGCCTGAGACTTGGTCATATCTTTCCCAGTGGCGTTCTGAATGCCAGCAGAAACACCGCCGAAGATACCGCTGAAACCCACCTTCGCGTCGAACGCCTCTTTGAAGGAATTCATCTCCTTCCCAGTGAACCCCAAGGCCTGACCAATGCTATCCCCCAGCTTCATCGCCTGCTGGGAAATATTGCTGTGCTGGCGATCGAGCGATTGCATGCGCTGATCTGTCCAGCTGTCACCGGATTTGTAGGAGGACATTTGGCGCAGTGAGGCCTCGACAGCTGAGGAGCTCTCGCTGCGCTTAGAATGGTCGGAACCGAAGGCACTCTGGGTGGAAGTGCTTAGCGTGTTTTTTAGATCCGCCGTGTTCCAGTTGGCGCCATTGAGTGACAGACCGTTATTTACACTGCCGGAATGTTCTGACTGGTACTGGTTACGGCTTGCCACATCGACATGTGCCCCATTTTTTACAAGATCAGGAGACTGAAGTTTCTCGTCATTGTGGTCGCGCCCCGACCAGCGGCTGGCAAGGCTTACCATGCCGTAAGCAGTCAAGCCAAGCATTGCTGCAGAAATGAGTGGTGTGGCGGCCAGCATATCCGATGCGATACCCAGCCTAGTTGCAAGAACATCGTAATAGACCGCCTTCATGTTGCTCGGTACTAGGCCAGCTTCTGTGAACTCAGTCAGTTTCTCTGCGACATCGTTTTGGATGTACATCTGAATCACAGCGGAAAATGGCAGCCAGGAAGTAGTCCATATCCCGAACCCCAGAAACTTTACATACATCATCAGCGATCCAGCCCCTTTAAACAGGCTGTAAATGATGACGATGGGCGCGAAGCCGAAGAAGAGAATCTGAAGGAAGACCATTGTCGGTGTCATGATCTTTGCAAAGAAACTGCCAGACGCCGCAGCATCGGAGCGGAACTGCTCGTCTTGCTGAGTCAACGATGTCATACAAAGATTGAAGCTGTTTTGATCGGAAACGCTATCTAGACAGTTGTATGTCCCTACTACAGAGTTGTAGAACAGCGCGTTCACCATGAAATCATCAGCGCTTTGAGCGGCAGACCACAGCGAAGGCACCAGGTTGGTAATTGCAGCACTAACATCGTCAGGCGTGTAAGCACTGCCCGAAGGGCTCTTAACCTTCATGCCGGCATTGATCATTTGTTTCGCGGCTGCGGAGGATGGGAACGCATCAACCTTGAGTGCTATCTTGGTCTGTGCTTCCTGGCAAGAAAGAGCGGAGCCTCCAATATTGACGTTATCCCAATAGGTGGTAAGGCCCGTGCCGCGGGAATGGCCTAATACATAAGAAACAATATTTGTGGATTTTTGGAAATCCGCAATGCTGAATGTCGTTGAGCCAGGAACACAGTCGATAATGTATTGTTTCAAGCTGGCCACAAGGTACGGGTCAACATTCTCCACACCCTTGCGCAGTGTAAGAAGCAGTTTCAACGGAGTGACAAAGCCATTCTGAGTGACGGCCATGTAACTCCCTGAGGTGCTTTGGTAGGCTGTGTTGATTTTTTCAAACAGTCCGTACATTGTCGTTGTGAACAAGCTGGCTGGTGCCGCGATTACAAGGGGGACGTTATCAACCTTGTTGACCGTCCCTGTGTAGATATCCTCGATCTTCACATCGGCCTTAATGGTGCAACACGCAACCATCATGGCGAAGCCAAACAGGCCACCCACAGGTCCGTTTGCAGGGATGAACTGTTCCGAAGCGCCTTTCTGAATTACAAACATAATTCCTGAGATCAGCGCAATGAACCCACCAACGAGGTACACGCCAGTCATGAAACCCTTGGCGTTGAATATCATCGCTACGCTGTTGAGCGTATTGTAAAAAGTCGAAACATCACCTAGTACAAATACAGTGAAGTCCATAATATATCCCTAGAGGCCCGGCTTAACAAAGATCGCTGGGTTGCTGGTTAAAATCATCTTAATCCACTGCTCGGTAGCAACAACCCTTGGTTGGAAGTTTGCGTCCTCCGCCCTGATGGCTGCGAGCTCCTGAACGAGCTTGTTAATGTTCTGGTCAACAAAGTCAGGTTTGATGCCTTTAACTCCGTTGAATGTCTGGTTCGCTGCATACAGAGCAGCCTCACCATATTTCAGGGCCAGTTCATTTGCGATGATTGGCGCCATTTGTTCCGCAACACCCTGAATTGCCCCAGGGAATTGCTGTACCTTTCTAATCAAGGCAAGCGCAGGTGTTTTGACAGAGTTGATGAACTGTTTTTGTGCTGCAGTGAAGTCGCAAGAGTTACTGGTGCAGTTTGTAAGCTTGCCTACAATCGAAGTGCTAGCTGTACCACTTGTCGCGCCTTGTGCGTAGCCGAACAGCATTTTGTTGGTGTAGCCCAAGGTGCCATCAAAGCTCAATGTCTTATTGGGGTTGATGCTAGTGCACTTGTTGCGGTCGTACCCGTTGTCGCAATGCAGGAGTTTAAGCGGCGTACTGTTGGAGCTTGAGCCGTTTTTGAAATTCATCAGTGTCAAGGTTGGGCTATAAATTTGACCAACCTTAGGCTTTTCAGAACCGTCAGAGTTTTTCGAGGAGCTGTCCGGCGCAGTCATAACTACTGCGCCAATCATGCTCATCACAACTTCGTTAGCGAGATTGCTGTCAGCTTCGCCAGTGTCGGGGTTACCCAGGTATTGGCCTGATGAGGTGTCGGTAAGGGCTTTCCAAACAGGGTTGCCGCACTCCTCGCAGCTTCCGTCATTGGTGCCTTTGTCAGAACTGCTGTTCGGAGAGCTGAATAGATCTGTCAAACCAGCGAACAGATCAGAGAAGGAGCCAGTTGCTGCCGAGGCCGCCGTCGATGCCTGGTCAACCATCTCTTTTCGAGCTGATGGATCTGTGAACGACTTGACGATGGAGTTCGCCACAGCGCATGTGTTCTTCATCATCTGGTTCAGGGCTTGCAGCTTATTCTGGAAGTCCTGCATCAGCTTGCCCAGAGCCGGGTTGATAGCGTCAATGGCGGCTTTGAACGCAACCCCAACAGCGTTCGCTGCGATTTGGCGGAACAATGCAACCAGGGCGTCTGCGTTGATGAACGAGAATGACCCCGCGAACATATCAATCCCGCCGCAACCGGCCGAGAATCGAGGCGGGTCGAAAGCAACCAGGTTAATGTTACGAACCGGGCTTCGAAGGGCTGCGCCACCGCCTACCATGCCGCCGCGGCTTTGGCTTGTGAAGGCGCCCGCGCTGGTGCTGTTCGACATGAACATGCCGTCAAGCGCATCAGCAAGTCCAGCTGATGCAGGTGCTGAAACCATGGTAAGTGTTGCCACCAGTAATAACGATACCAGCTGTTTCAATATATTCCGCATTATTGTTGCCCCCCTTCGTAGCGGCCTTCCAGTTTGTCCTTCAGGTATTTAACCCACTGCTTTGGATCATCACTCGCACCCTTTTGAGTGTCTTCGTTGGTCAAGACGCCTCGATCATATGTATTGATTTTCTGTGCAATGTCTTTCGGCAATAGATTGTTGCTGTCAGCTGCAATGATGATCCGCTCTGCGAGCTGGTCTTGGGCCATCATCCCTTGCGATACGATGTAGTAGTTGTTCGGAGGAACAACGAGAACTGTAGTTGGCGTGATGCGCAGGTTCAGAATGCTCGCTTGCCCGGTGTTTTTCTCAAATTCCGTTACATTCGGTAGAGGTTTGCCATCCATGGAAATGAATTTCGTGACAAATCCATACTCCTTGGCCAGTTTCTGAACGGTGTTCACTTGAGGTCGGCAGAATTCACACTTCGAATCGAAGAAAACCCACAAGCCGCCCACGGTCGCGACATGTTTTAGTGCCTCAGTTACACCGGCCTGAGCATTCCTCAGGAAGAATGGTTTCGTGTAAGTTGCGATAGGGACTCGGTTGTTCTCGTCCAGGAATGGATCGGCGGCCACAACACGGGTTGTCATCTCTGCATAGCGCTGGGACTTGTCCATGGCCACGCGCTGCGCGTAGAGATACGCCTCAACGTTTTCCTTGCTAGGGTCGTCGATCGCGGCGTCCAACAGCTTCGGCATGTTTTCGCGCAGCCACGAAACAGAAAACGGGTGAACTGTCGGTTCTTTGGAGTCAGGTTTTTCGCTGGGAGCTTTGGGCTCTTGACGGATTAATGGCGGAGGCGGTGCAGTCTCTTTTGGATCTTTGTAGAAAAACCACCCCTCAGCTTTGCGCTCGATGAACCTCGGAGATCCGCTGTCGACATCCGCATAGACAACACTGGGCAAGGCGGCGATAGACAATAGCGCCGATACTAGAATGTTTTTTAGTAATCCTTCACGCGTACGCATACGCTTGAGTCGTTCGAATGGAGCTTTCATCAGATGATGGGCCCTACCTTGCCAATGATCAGCTTCGAATCTAGGAAGCCCCAGTAGCGGCCGTCATAGCTCCTTGGCTCAGTCCCAATGACCAGAATCTTGCCGGCCGGTACTGTCATGACACGGTCGAAATCGCCGGACTTCTTGCCCAGCTTTTCGATAAGGTCCAGCTCACCGATCAGTCGATCGCCGATGTAGGCGACGTTGTTCTTCACGACCAGCTTGTCACCCGGGAGGCCTGCGACCATCTTTCCAACGGTCTTCCCTTCGAAGTGCTCGCCCATGAGGCCGCCTTTCGGCACGAATGCGACGAAATCACCCCGTTTGAGGTCAGCAGGCTGGCCATAAGTGATCATGTACAGGCGCCAGGGCAGGCAACGGACTGACGCAAGATCAACACCGATCCGGTAGTCCTGGCGAAACGTCGTAACGGCCGCAATTGCAACGATGAACGCAGCGGCGATACCTATGAGCGAGTTTCGAAGAAATCGAAGCCGTGCTTTGTCTGTCCGAAGGGTTTTGAGCGGGGACACCAGTCGAGACGCCAGTGCTTTAGAGTTCATGCGATCACTCCAGCTCAAGGCCAAGGTGCTGTGCAACCTGGCCGGTAACGTTCAGCCCCGCGGGTGCGTTTAGGGCTACCGATGAGTTGATCACCAGCACCCCTGAATCTGTGTACCCCTTCAGTACATTTTGAAGTTCTGTCACGAATGCAAGGCCGTCGGCTTGCGCTTGCTCAGGGCTTAAGCCGGCCTTATCGAGAGTACGCTTCATCTGCGCATTGGCGAGCTTGGTGCCATCAACCAGCACTACCTGTGCTCCCGAACTGAGGTTCTGCCCGGCGAAGTGATAAGCCATGAAGCTGGTGAAGCCGGATACAGCGAGAGCCACGAAGGCGCATGTCAGAAAGGAAACCCCTGCAGGTGCTTGCTGGGCTTTGCCACCCTGTGCTGGCTTAGTCCTTACCTGGTCATCATCAGGGCGGATTTGCTCCCCTGGCTGTTGTTGTTGGCTATTCGCTGTATCAGTCATCGTGGCGTTCCCTAGTAGCGGTGGAAAGAGGTAGCGCTCAATGCGCAGTTATTTTTGCAATCATAACACGTAGCACTACGACCACAGTATCAGTTTGCCGCAATAAAAAGCCCGGCGCATGGCCGGGCTTTTTATTGCAGTGGTGGTGATGGTGCAGGTGCTGACTGCTTGCTGGCCTGATTACGCCGCAGAGCTCTGGCGGGCCATGTAATTGTTCACTGCCTCTACCGCATCGACCCCACGGTCAAGATCATCAAGAATCTCGTTGCGGGCTGCCCCTTTCGAGGAGAACGTCACGTTGTGGAACTCATCCACAACAAGGCGCACGATGCCCCAATCGGTTTCGCTACGCTTGACCATAATCTCGCTGTACTTGCCGGGCATGGTGTGTACCGTCTTCAGCATGTGAGCCCCGTAAGGTTCGATCTTGAACTGCTTGCTGTCGATGGCCGAGTCGATCGATTCGGACTTCTGCTGCAGGATGAACTGCCAGGCCGAGTTTGCGGCGATTGCCTCGGTGTTTTTCGACGCATAGACGTCGCCAATAGCCTGCGTTACTACCAGCACCGCACCATCTTCTTTCCGCGCTTTGCGGTAAGCAGCAACCATGGCCTTGGCCATCATTGGATCGTCGAGCATCTCCCAGGCCTCATCGACGATGAGGATTTTCTTCCGGCCTCGCTCACCCAGCTGCGCCTTGTACATGTCGTGGTTGATGCGCGAGATCAACTGCAGGAGGACCACCTGCTGAAGAGCTGGGCGCCCCTTCAGATCGCTCAGCTCCATGCAGATGAACGCGTTGCTCATGTCCAGGTTGTTCTCACCATCGAACCATTTGGTGTACTGACCACCGGCAAACGGGAACAGCTGGCGGCCCAAGCGCCGGCACTCTTCGTCATCCGATTGATTGATGAACCAGTCTGCAACAGCGGTGATATTTGCGGCGTTGCCGAACTTCTCCCAGGTACTGGTAATGGCCTGCTCGACACGGGACAGCTGGTAATCGTTAAGCGTGTCCTCCGGTGCGGCCATTTTGGCGATGGTGGCTTTGAGGATGTCCATTTCCTCGTGCAAGTCTTCAACATGCGTGAACGGGTTCAGGCATACATCCGACTCAGGCTTGAACTCGATGAATTCGCCACCAACCATCTTGCACAGCTTCAGGTAACTCCGGCCGGCGTCGATCACCCACAATTTTGCGCCTGCAGCGAGGTAGTCGGCGGCGATTTTCTGTGTGAAGAACGACTTGCCAGCGCCGGCCTCAGCAAAAATGATCCCGCTGTAGTTGGTACTCGACTCGTACAGATCAACCAAAGCAGGCTGGCCACGGCGCGTGAGCAGCAGCATTGCCCCACCCATGCCGCTACCTGTCCATTCGCCGAGTATCGGTAGGAACTGACAGGCATGTCGCACTGCCATCGTATGGAAGCGATAGAGGTTCTTGACGCCTTCATTGGACGTATTGAGTGGCAGCAGGTTGTTCCAGAGAGCTTCAAGGATGCGCCTGTCTTCCCGGAGCTCGAAAGCCAGAGAGGTGTAGTAAGCCTGCAGGCCCGCGGACAACTTGTTCAGGCGCTGCTTGTCACGCGAGAACAGGAAAATCGTAAAGTTCACCTCAACGATGATCGCACCCTTGCCGTCGATCTCATGAACCAGGGTGTCGATGCCCTTTTTCTTGTAGCTGAGGATGGGTATCAGGTGAGCTGTGGGCCCAAAGACCTGGTGGTTGATGATCGAGGACGTTTGCTTGACTTCGTCCTTCTTCACGACCTGGTCAGGGTAGTGGATGGTCAGCACCATGTAGTACGGGTCGGTGATCTGGTTCGAAAGCCCGTTCGGGTCGCCGATCATGTGGTTCATGATTGCGAGGCTGGTTTTCTGAGGGAAGTGTTTGACACTCAGCGCTTTCGCATAGTGGGCGCCGTCATTGAAATTGATGGTCGACGGGTCATCGTAGTTGATGGAGTCGCCAGGGTAGTAGACCTGGTCCTTGATCAGTTGATCTTCATCGTAGTGCGACCGAGGAGCATCCCACAGCTTCGTGAGGATTCGCATGAGCACCAGATAGCCAACTGCATCGAGCTGGAACAGATTCAGCGACGCTGCTTTGAGCGCTTCCGTGACCCGGTCGGCCGATTCTTTCGTCGCCGCGATGTCTGCGTCATCGGGGCTATCGGTGCGGCAAGGGAACTTCACGGTCACGATGACGCGCTGACGATTCAGCATCACACCACTCCGCTGAACCAGCGGATTATCAACGCCACCGTTAATCAGGTTGGCGTGCTGGCGTGAGAGAGCCTTGAGAATCGGGTTCAGCGCTGGCTTGCTGTTCAAATAGGCATCGATGTATTCGCCGACATCGGGGCTTTCAAGCATTGCGATCTGAATGTAGGTGCCTGCCGCGAAGTTCATGCTCAGGGCAGACTGAAGCTTGTCGACGGTCGAGGAGCTGGCGCCTGTCAGGGCGTCAGATACAAAACATGCCCCGAGGTAATGTTCATTCCCGTCGGAGCAAAAGAATACTTTTGAGTCGGGGTCGATAGCCCTGACATTGAGTTTTTTTTGAGGGGTGGATGTTCTATCCCCTTTGAGCGTCGCTTTCGAAGCTGCCATTTCACTGTTCGCCATATGTGGTGGTTGAGTAGGCTTGGAAGGCCTGGAGGGCAACCCGCAGGCAGAGCCAGTTGAAAAGGCGCACTAGCGACCTAGTGCGCCTTGAGGGGCGTTACAGCGTTGCGGTGAAGATGTTGGTCAGTACGCCTGGGCCAACGCTTGCAGAGAGCGCTACGGCTACGCCGGTCACAACGGCCATGACCGATTGCTTGACCACGCCGATTGCCAGGCCGGTACCGAGGGCACCCAGGGCAAAGACCTTACCGAGGGAGCCGGTCATCCAACCGTCGAGGCTGATGACGATCTCGGTGAAGGTGGAGTCGGCGCCGGCGGTCACGTCGACGGCGACAGCCAGACCGACCACAGCCATGCTCACCAGGGCACGTTTGTCGATTTTCTTGAATGGAGCAGCGGCTACTGCGGTGGTTTCGATTTGTGCGATTTGTGCGGTCATTGTGTAGCTCCCAGTGTTATCAGTTCAGATTGATGTCAGTTGTGGATGGGATTGCGGACGACGTAACTTGCGGTCCGTAATTGGTTGGTTCTGCAGCAACGTTTTCCGATTTAGGGGCGGCAACATTGACTGGCGGTACAGCGGTTAACTCAAGGTGAGGAACAACCATGCCTTGGCCTGAGTATTCGGATTTTCCGAACGACCAAGTGCGTGGCTGAATCTCGGTAAAGAGGTAGGACGGAAAGTGCAAATCGTCCTTGCTGTCGATCCACGGAGCGATCCAGATGCGCATGACTTGGGCTGGAACTCGAACCGGTCGAGCAAGATCCGCAACAGCTGGCCCTGGCACACCATTGGATACCTTGAGGTTATGCTCAGAGCCGGCAGTCTTTCCCATGTCGTCACCGTACTTTACGTTCGGTGCCTTCTGACCAATTGGCATATCGCTGTCGGTCAGCGCTGGGCTCTGTTCTGTGGACTTGTAAACAGCCATTGGCGACTTACAAATGATGCCTTGCGGCATGCCTGGGCATGAGAACTCGTCATCGCCGGCGGTATTCAACCAGGACGAACAACCACTCAGAAGAGCAATAGGCAACAGCGCTGCGACTAATGCAGTACGTTTCATATGATTACCTTTCATCATTTCAGTTCGATCCCTTTCACCAGCATGATCGTAACTTTGCGGCCGGCGTCGATCTCAACTACCGGAGTCATTTCGCGAGCCATCTCCATGTAGAATTTGGCAATTTCATTCGCGGAAGTAGAGAACCCTTTAGCAACACCAGTTTGCAGAATGGTCGATGTGTCAGCGCTTTGGGTTTGAGTGGTGCTGCTGTCACCCAGGCTCAACTGCGGGATTGTTTGTGGTGTCATGCCCTGTGCGAGGCCCGAGAGACCGCCGGCAACCAAAGTTTTGGCAATCATCTGGCCCTGCTTGGACACGAGTCGACCACGCATACCGACCCGCCCGTCCTCGCCAACGATGTAACCTTCCATCTTCCCTTCGATGATCTTTCCGTCTTTGCGTACGCAAGAGAAAGATTCTGTCCGGAGCATAGCGCGCTCACTGGAAAGAACACCGTAGCCAGAAGCGAGCGCAAAACATTCTTTAACATCGACGCTGTACTTGTTTGGCAGTACGGCGTCAGACTTGATTCGCATGGTCGTCGGCACAGGGTTTTTCTGCGTTGTGGAGCTGGTTGGCGCGTCCATACCGTTCAGCAGCACACCTTCGAAGAACGAACCGGCTGGCATCGCCGGGGTCGGCTTCTCTGCCTGCTTCGGGGCCTCATTCCGGGCCGTTTGGGTACCGCCAGTGACCCGCAGGGTTGCTACCTTCGGTTTCGGCTCTTGCAGGGCTTCACCAGTGCCAGCTGCGCTTTCATAGCCTGGCAACGCAGCATTCAGAGCTGGAGCGGTACCGCCCTTGCTAAGCTCCAGTTTGTCCATCCGATCACCCAAGCGCTTCAGCTCGCGAAGCGTGTCCTGGGTAACAGGGTCAGGCCGTTGCCCCCGCAGTCGTTCTTCTTCAAGGGCGCGTAGGCGATCATCTTTGCGATCTTGCTCCATCTGCTTGAGCGATTGGCCGATCTCTTTAAAACGTTTGTCCTGTAAAGCCAATTTAGCCATGATCTGCTCAGGAGTATTATTATCTCCACGAGGCAAGAGCAGCTTGGTGTCGGAAGTGCCTTCGGTTTTCGTATTGTTCTTGGGCTTGTCATTGCCAACAATTACAGAGCCGACAATCATCAAGAAGCCTAAAAGGCCAATAATTGCAATTGTCGATCGAACGCCTGGGCTAAGATCTTGCCACTTATCTTTCAGCTGGTCTTTGATAGCCATGCTTAATTCCCCGTAGCCGACTTATCAGAGACGATGAACACATCAGTGGTCATGCCGGCACGTAGGGTGGCTGTCGGGAAGAAAGACACAGCGCGGACACCATCGCTGTAGAACGTACCTTCATCAAGATCGACGTCGGTTTTGGACGTTCCTTGCAGGCTGTAACGATAAATATCGTACTCTGGGCCGGAGTAACGAACTTTTGGATAGGCAATTACGTTGCCAATGTTCGCGGCCGACGCAGGCAACAGACCTTCACTGAAGCCTTCAGGGGTTTTGCCGAGAGCTGCTTCTCGCAACACGTAACGAATAGTATCGGTGTAGTTGTTGCTGTCGGGCGCATGGTTCTCGGACGCATGACCGCCAGTTTCCACCATCGGCTTGTCCAGTTGCAGCGTAATGGTCTGCTGTGGGAGCTCCTTCGGAATCAGGGTCAAAGAAATGACCGGGTCGTTTGGATTAGAACCAGTCACGTACAGTGCGACTGGCTTATCCTTCGTCTTCATCGTCGCATAAAGCGATTGACCGATCGTACTGATATCCAAATCATCAGGTTGCTGGTCGACTGCTTTAGGCGAAGCGAACGGAGTGGAAATCCGGTTCGGCAAGATGTTCGAAACGTAAATAACTTCGTTACGGTCCGAGCTCACGCGAACTACCTGGGTGCGCGAATCAGATTCGGCGCCAGGCATAACGCCCAAGCCAGGCAGAGGCTGCGCTTCGACAGGTTTGACTCGTTTTGCTGCCGTAGGAACAGGCGGCAATTTTACTTCCGCCATCCCATCAGCCCATGAGATGGATGCATGGATGGTGGCCAGCACGATTAGAGCAATGGCTGAGCGTTTCACTGAAGCGCCTCCTTGGTTGGTTCTGCTGGCTTAGGCGGGTGAGACTGAAGCCACTTGAGTGTTTTTGGGGTGCTGCCTGGGTAGTGGTCCATACCCGTGATCCAAGGGCGGCCCGCACGCATCTCGATGACGTACTCGACCACTTGGTAGTCCGGTTTGGGCTTGCCGGTTGCGCTGCGAGACTCCATCGAACCGAGAATGAAAACCTTCTTCGTCTCCTTCTCGTAGCTGATGTCAGTGGCGTTCCAGGACACAGAACCAGCATTCGTTGCGAACACGGGGTCGTTGGCCAACACGAACATCTTCTTGCGCACGTCTGCGTAGATCTTCGGATCAACGAAGGCGCTAACAGAGTCGGCAATGAAATTCACGTTCTTGGGCGTGACATTGCCCATCAAAGTCGAGGCATAAAGGCCAAAGGACTTGATGTACTCGTCGTCCGCGTTGTTCCAGCCAACCTTCACGGCCTTGTCCAGGTTCGGCGGCACCAAACGTGTGGTTTCGTGCTGCCCCATTTGGTTGAAAGTGAGCAGCAGGACCGATACCGAAAGGCACGCGATCGACAAGGTCTGGAAGTTTCTGAGACTTTTCAGCCCTTCCATCGTGTTCTGCATTTTCTTGATCTTCATTGCGGCCTCAAAGCGCTATCGAATACATAACGCGTACAAATAAAGTCGTTCGAAAGCTTTAGTAGAAGTAGTCGCGCTTCGAAGAGTCGTCGTAGTGTTTATTCAGCCCCATGACGCCTGCCTCGTAGCAGAGGTGATGCAGAATGCCGTCCAGTGCACCGCTCTTGAAACGCTTAAACCGCTTTACTGCGTACCAGCCGCCGGCGAGGGAAGCGATGGTTGCCCAGCCCCCCAGTGCGATACCTGCGCCCAGGCAGCCAATGAAGATCGCAGCCTCATCGATTTCCCAAAAAAGTAATTGCGTCTGACTGTCAACGTAGCGCGGGATATCGATCTCCTTCACAGAGGTTTCCCCGCAGCTTTAACGATGTCGACCTCGACCCGACGGTTCATCGAGCTATCGGAGCTAGATACAGGGTCACGCTTGCCCCGGCCGTAAACCTTGATGTTTTTCTTCTTAACACCGTGCCGAACCAGGTAACGCGCAGCTTCGATGGCGCGGTTCTCGGACAGGCGCTGGTTGTAAATCGCCTCGCCCACTTCGTCCGCATAACCGATCAGGGTGATGGTGCTGCCGACGCGAAGTGCGTCAGCGATGACGTTGGTCAGCGGCCACCAGCCCGTAGGCATGCTCTTGTCGAAGTCAAAGTAGAGCGTGGTCCGCGTGTGACGGGCCTCCTCGGCGATCTTTGCATCTTCTGCATCGAGCAGAGCCTCTTCTGCCGGCATCAGGGCCCGAGGCCTGGCTGGCTCAGTCACCGTCCAGACCGGAGATTCGGCTTTCTTCTGGGTGTCGCGAATGGATTCAACAAGCGCGTGCCCTGCATGCGCGGGCTCAATCGCAACGCCGTAGCTGTCTGGAACCACTACCTGTCGCACATCAACGGCACCCGCGGTGCTTGCTGAGAGCGCAAGCGACGCAAGCAGAATGGCTCTGTTCAAGGTGATCATAGGATACTCGTTGGTTTGGAATGCTAAATAACACGTAGCGATAATACAGATAGTTGGCTTTTTGTTGCAACCGTCCTCTTGTGGCGCCTAAAATATAGCGACGTGTTACGTATTGCAAACGCTTTTGGCGATTTCGCGGTCTAGCCCCACCACCTTATCAGCAGCTGTGCTTCATACCCCTGCATTAGGTATTCCCTCTTTGCAGAGTCGTAGGAGTCAAAAATGCAAACCAGAACAGACGCAGCAACCCACCAAAGCTCGGCCAACGGCGAATCGCTGTGGGCCAGCCAGGGCCAGGCCGCGGCTTCTATTGGCCTGCAGGTGTGGAACAAGGTTGAGAAGACCAATCCTGATGAGACCAAGTCCTTCAACAAGGGTGGTTTCCAGGGGACCGCGATCGCGCCCATCTATCAGATCAAGCGTGCTACTGAGGTTTTCGGACCTTTTGGCCTTGGCTGGGGTGTCGAGCTGATCAGTGAAGCGTACGTGGACGGGAAACCGTTCGTTGTGGATGGCCAGGTCGTTGGTAAAGAAGTCATTCACAAGGTGTACGTTGAGCTGTGGTACCTGCAACAGGGATTCCGCGGTTCAGTGAAGCAGTTCGGCGCTACCACCTACATCACGCGAGATTCCTACGGAATCATCAGTAGTGATGAGGATCACGCCAAGAAAAGTCTCACAGACGCAACTTCAAAATGCCTTTCGTTGCTTGGCTTCAGTGCCGATGTCTTCACTGGCAAATTCGATGACACCAAATATGTCGAGGGTCTCCGCGAGGAAGCCCAGCATGGTCAGGTAAACGAATCAGTTGGAGGCACAACAGGTGCAGCTGAGACTGTTCAATCAGATACCCAACAGCAGACATCGACGCAACCGCCAGAGAAATCTCGGTACCAGAAGTACAAGGATCAGCTGGATCAAATTGCTCAAACCGGGCAGACCGTAAAGGACGTGCCAGGCGTTCGGACCACCATCGAGCAGGACAAGCTCCTGTCGCAGATGGAAATCCAAACGCTTTTGCAATCGCCGCTGCTGCGCTTACCCGCAGCAGAGAAAGACAATGCGCAGGCTTCCGAGTCGAGCGTTTTCCTCTAACCCCCACAACCCGGGCGCCTCATGGTGCTCGGGTTTTTTTGTGCGTAGCTTAAGGCTCACCTCCATGAGTATGGATCAGATACTTCGCTCGAAAATCGGTGGCTTCAAAGACACCCTGGCACTGAGTTCGATCGGTGCTGGTGGACTTCTGACATCGCCTTTTTTCAGCTCTGTGCCGGCCACCCTCCCCCTCGCCATGGGGGCTGCGGGTGCGGCGTACGTGGGCAACCGTGTCTTTGATTTCTGGAAGAACCAGCTCCTCCTTGAGTCGAAGATCAATATCCGCTCGGCTACCGATCTGGCGCACGGAGATGGCTTGCTGCTTGGCTTCACTACCGACACGGGACAGCCTGTACGTGTCCCTGATGAAGACTTCATGCGGCATGGATTTATCCTGGGCCAGTCCGGTGTAGGTAAAACCGTATTGGGCAAACTGATGATGTTCCAGCAGATCCAGCGTGGCGGCGGCCTGACGTTCATCGACGGTAAGATGAATGCGGACGACATTCAAACGATCTACCAGTACTGCGTCTGGGCGGGCCGCGAGCAGGATCTGTTGATTCTGAACCCGGGTAACCCATCACTCAGCAATACATACAACCCCATCCTCAGGGGTGACCCTGATGAGATCGCCGCCCGCATCCTGTCCATCATTCCCTCTACCGAGAATAACCCTGGCGCTGACCACTACAAACAGTCGGCGAACCAAGGCATCACCACCCTCGTAGCGGCAATGCAAGCTGCTGGCCTCGCTTACAACTTCATCGACTTCACGATCCTGTTGATGAACCACAAAGCGATCGAGGAACTGGAAACCCTGCTCAAGAAGACCCAGCCTCACAACCCGGCGACCAAGAACTTCTCCCTGTTCCTTGAGCAATACAAGATCGGCGGAAAGCCGGGCATGGAGAACGTGGTTGACATCAAGCGGATGAAGGAAACGTTCGGCGGTCTTGCCGGCCGGATGTACTTGTTCGGTACGGGGAAATTCGGTGACGTGATGAACACCTACGCCCCCGAGATCGACCTGTTCGAAGCAATCCGGGCGAAGAAGATCATCTACGTCGCTCTCCCGACGATGGGTAAAAACGAAGCCGCCTCCAACTTCGGCAAGATGTTCCTGGGCGACCTGCGTACGGCTATCTCGTGGATCCAGGCGCTGCCTGAAGAGGACCGGCCTAACCCCCCGCATTTCAATTTCATGGATGAGCTGGGCAGTTACGCCGTTCAGTCGCTAGCACGCCCCTTTGAACAGGGGCGCAGCGCGCAGATGGCACTGTTCCCCGCAGCCCAGACCTTGGCCAACCTGGATGTGGTTTCTCCTGACTTCAAAGAGATGGTCATCGGTAACACCTGGACCAAGATCTTTTTCAAGATCGGTACCCAGGCCACGGCCGTTGAGTGTGCAGACCTCATCGGCATGAAAATCGGTATCACGAAGTCATTGAGCGGTACGCAGAACGAAAGCAGTAGCACCCCCCTTCTCAATGTGGCGCCAGAGGGTGGCACCGGTGCTGCCGCCGGCATATCGGTCGGTGAGCGAGAGCAGGAGGAGTACAAGGTCTCGCCGGATGACCTCAAAGCGCTCGGTAAGGGGGAATGCATCATCCAGTACGGCGGAGACCAGATCTTCAACGTCCGGGTGCCGATGATCAGCATCGACAGAAAGCTGCAGAAAGAAATCGGCCCTATTCGAATCAACCACTTCCGCAGGCCGTCCGTTAAGGGTGCGGACTTCTTCAAGAATAGTGACAAGTACCTGGGTGGCAGCGGGCTGCCCACTGGTGGGCGGAAGAAACAACAGGAGCAGCTGAGAGATGAGTAACGTAGAACCTAAGGGCGCTCATGTTGTGCCCGGGCATACCCTTGTGCTCGATGAGAGCACTGAGGGCCAGGGGCAACTGATCAGGGAGGTGATTCAGCGACGCATTGCAGCCGGCGCTGCGGTCTTCGTGGTCGGCTCATCGGTCGATGAATCACTTTTGGGAGCGATGATCGGCGCCAGCACTGCAGTTGGCCGGGGAGCTGATCTGCTCATCGTGAATCCTGGTAGTCCCGCCTTGAGCCATACCTACAACCCGGTGCTGCACACAGCTCCTACCAAGGTCGCGAGCCATGTCTTGAATTTCCTCGCGGATCAGGATGCGACGGCAGGTCACGATTCAACCCCAACCGCAGCTCTTGTTCGGGCGATTGTGTCCTCGCTGCAGCTCGCTGGCCTGCCCTACTCGTACCTTGATCTGGGTATGTTCGTGATGAAGCCTGACGCTATTTCAGCGCTGATCGAACACATGGCCACTGCATACCCTCGTTCAGTGCAGCTGGGAGCCCTGCAGCAGGCCTGCAAGGCCTTTCAGGATGATGTTGGCGACATCTGTGCGGTAAAGCTGAAAGGACGCTTCTCGGGCCTCGCTGGGAGCATGTGCATGCTCGGCGCCGGTAGAGCGGGTGAAGTGTTCAACAGCTACCAGCCTGACGTCGTGCTGCACGAGGCGCTGGTAACACGAAAGATCGTGTATCTCGCAATTCCCTACATCGGCCGAGGCCAGGCGGCGTCCAATCTCCGCCGCATCGTGATCTCGAATCTGGCGGATGCTGTTCTGCGGTCGATCGGTGAGCCTGGTGCACCCACTGCGCTGGCTGTGTTCACCGATCCAGGTGGTTGCAATGACCCGAGCATCGAGCAGCTGCTCTCGCCACAGACTGAGCAGGTGATGAGCGTATGGGTTGCAGCTGGTTCGCTCGACGATCTTGGGCGTGAGTCTCTGGATCTGCGCGAGGCCTGCCTGAGTCGAGCTCGCAACCTGGTTCTGTTCAAACCTCAATCCGAGTCGGCAGCGCAGGTCTATTCGCAGCTGTTGCCTACGGAGCCTGAGCAAGCCCAGGGCACAGGGGATGTGATGCAAAAACTCTTGTCGATGGGCACCACCGACTACGCGATTGTTTCCGGCGAGCACCAGGTGACCTGGGCGAGTGTGGCCACCCCGGGTGAAGTGAGGTTCGCCACAGCGGCCGACATCAGATGGCCGGCCAGGCGCCAGCATGCCCGAATGGCTGGCGCAGATCAATTCACGCAAACAGTTCCGGTTTAAGGGTGGTGCCAATGAACGAATTCACTGATATGCCCCTGGGCAACGAGGAAGAAAATGATGTCTTCGGATCTGAGCTTCTATCTGACGATTCTGGCGGTCTTTCTGATCCTGGCGATGTTCGTAACTGGCTTGAGAGCTTTGATAGCGCCAATCTTTTCGAAGGTCTTGACGCCTTCGATCTTGATAACGCTGCAGACGATGCTCAAGTGGATTTTCTGGGGACTGACGAAACTGTGGTCGAGTCATATCCTTTTGCTGAAGAACTTGGGCTCGCCGCACTCAATAATCTATCGAACCTTGGAGCGCAAAGACGAAAACTGAAGAAGGATGAGCTGCGCCGGCTTGATGAAGAGGATTTCGAGGACGGCGTAACGCGTCTCGCGTTTCGCATCATTAAGGCCAACGTCGAGGCTTTGTTCGCGAAGAAACTGCCGACCGATGTGTATGTGACAGCTGCCCAATGGGTGTTCGGGCCTACCCTTGGCGACTGGGCATTTGATAAGTGCTGTGAGGTGCTTGGAGCTCGCAAGGACGTCATTCGTCTGCGGATCCACTACGAGTTCTGGCGTCGCTGGTACGTGTTCCCGGTCGAGTTTCCTTTCATGATCGACCCCGTGCCAGAAGCTGTTGCGGATGAGATCTTCATCCTGGCCGGTGATGAAGGGTACGATCTTGCTCGGGTAGCGTGGGGGCAGCCTGGCATTCGATCGGCTGACCTGCTGGCACTCGCATCCGGCGGCAATGTCACAGAGGCCTATCGTTCGGCTTTGGAGCGGCTGTGTGATCGATACATGCTGAGTCAGCAAAATGATTGCTGGTACCTCACCGGCCGTAACCCAGCACTGAGGGCCGTGGACCTGGCCTTGCTCCCTCACAAGCCCCTCGTCAACCAGATCTCCTGGTCCAGCATGTTCTAAGCATGATCGGGGGCAGCCAGGCTCTTCATCGAGCGAGAGCCTGGTACTATCCCCGCCAGACCCTCAAATTTCCATCGTCTACGTGAATGAAGTTCCGGCCTGGGTAAACGCCCACGCCGCCGCCCTCAAGATATAGGGCTAGTCGTCGAAGGTAGTCTACCGGTACGCCTGGCACTGTGAGGTCGCAAGCGCCACCTCTTAGGTGCGCAGAGTGCTTTTTGCCACCCACCTTCTTGTTGGTCGACTCTTCGCGATACCCTGAAAGCACGATGATGGGCTTCGTTATCCCGTGAATTTTGAACCAACCTTGAATTCCTGCGACGATGTCCAGGAGCACAGGGCTCATCTGCACAGCCTTGCCCGTGTGAACATCGCGCATCAGTCGGCACACGGGGTCATAGCCGGACCAATCGAGTCGACCGTTCTGGTAATAGACCTTGTCGACCTCCTCCCACTGCCCGGGTTTGATCTCACGCTTCAGCCAGAGACGTCTGGGTTGATCCCAGAAGGTGCTGGCGCTTGAGAGCAGCGGAGTTGAGGAAGCGGCCAAGCCGAGGGCATATTGCAGGAATGTTCGACGGTCCAAAAGGGGGGCTCCACTTCTCTGAGCGGTGATTTTATCACCCGTATTGATGTATGTGTACGCGTTATGAATCTACCGACACACTCCCCGGGGTCGCATTGTAACAAGCCAAAAAAACCCGGCTGCGAGAGCCGGGTTTGGTGGGTTAGTTTAGGAGGCCACGCATGTGCTTGAGCTGCTCGTTTAAGTCGCCGACCCGGTTGGGTGGATTGAAGGTGCCAAGGTTGGCTTCAAGAGCCACTAGCACTGGCTTGAGGTTCTCTGCAGCCTTGAAGCCCGGCTTATCAGGATCGAGCGCCTGAAGCACGTTCTTCTTGGCCATCATGTTGAACCATTCAGGCTCCCAATTCTCGCAACCAGGAAGCGCGAAGATCGTCCTTTTCGACCCCATTTCGACGGCTGATAACATGTCGATCGGACCTTCGACGATCATGAACTCACTTTCAGAGCCTTCCCAGATCCAAGGAGATTTTCCGCCGTACCGCATGGCCTTCTTCTCCCCTTCTTTGGGTTCACGCATGAGCCTAAACTCAGCAGCACAGTGCGATTGCGACCGAAACCACAGTGGCCGAAATGCACAGGCTGGCGCCTTTTTTTCGGGGTTCCACAGGCCCGCTTTCACCATCAGTTCCTGCCCTGCGACTTCAGTCAAGAACCCCTTGGCTTCCATCGGGTTGTTCGGGATTGTGATGAGGATGCCTCGGTTGCAAGCTTCCCGGGCTACATCCTCAGATATACCCCGGCCAGCAAAGTACTTCAGGGCATCTTTCGAGGGATAACTGCAAGCTTCGGCGACGCGTTGCAATACCAGCGCAAGAGCACTGTCATCGCGTTGGATCGCGTCCATGGGCTTGGGCGGAACATAGTGCTTCAGCAGCTCAACATCGGCGCCCATCAGGTCAAGACCTGCCTCCCGATGAGATTTCCCCCAGTAAAATGCCGCCGCAGCGACCACGTCACCTTGCTCACCGCACGAGTAGCAGAGCCACCCGCCGTTTTTCACGCTGATCTTCACCGAGTGAACGGAAGAAGCTCCGCATTCAGGGTTTGGACAGATGTTGTACCGAATTGCACCTGCTGATGGTCTCGCTTTCGCACCGAGCATGTGCTCGAAGAACCAGTCGAGCGGGACGTTATCTCGCACATACTCAAAGTCGACTTCATAGGCGACTCCATTAGCATCGCGCTTGTATGGTCCATTAGTTACTGACATTTTCTGGTTCTCCAGATGAAATCTTAATGCTCTGTGATGCTTCACGCCGGCCTGTAATACTCAGCCCGCGGCGGCGGCCAATAGCCGGGCTTCATCCCACACATCGATGTCCAGGTCCTTGGCGGCTTCGAGTTTCGAGCCTGCTGCCTCGCCGGCAACGACGAAGCTGGTTTTGCTTGAAACCTTGCTTGAGACCTTCCCCCCGGCTCCTTCGACCAGAGCTTTGGCAGCCTCTCTGCTGAGGGTTGGAAAAGTGCCGGTGAGGACGACAACCTTCCCTTTCAGCGAGGCCCCGCCGATGGCAGCGAAGTCGTTGGGTGTGGTGATCGTGGCCAGCCGATCTGCCTCAGCACCGAGAGTAGAATCCTCGAAGAATCGGGTGATGTTGGTGGCGGTACCATCCCCAACATCCGCGATGGCCAGCAGTTGCGCGTAAGTCGCTGCGCGGAATGCTGACCAGGACCCGAACTGCGCCGCCAGAGCTTTGCTGGTGGCCTCGCCGACACCCTCGATCCCCAGCGAGAAAATGAATCGCGGAAGGTCCGGAGCTTTCGAGCCCTCAATGCCCGCGACCAGGTTCTTCGCTGAGACCGGCCCAAACCCGGGGAGCGGTGCGATGACCTTGTCGTTCAGACTGTACAAGTCGGAAGGCATGCTGATCAGGCCGGCGGCGATCAGAGTTGAGACCGACTTGTCGCCCAGGTTGTCGATGTTCATTCCCAGCCGAGACGCGAAGTGAGCGATCTTGCCCTGCTTCTGTGCCGGGCATTTAATGCCACCTGGGCAATGCAGCTCGACGGCGCCCTGCAGGCGAACGAGGGGGCTACCACATGACGGGCACTCTGTCGGCATCACATAGTGGGAGAGGGTCTTATCGCCGATCGAGGGCACTGTCCGAACGATCTCCGGTACCACATCGCCCGCTCGGCGAACGATGACGGTGCTACCGACCTTGATACCCTTGGCCTCGATCTGATCGGCGTTGTGGAGGTTGGCGCTGGATACCACTACGCCACCGACGCGCACAGGCTTGAGCTTTGCCACAGGGGTCGCAGGCCCCGTTCGGCCGATCTGCACCACAATGTCTTCGACGACGGAGACGGCCTCCTCTGCTGGGTACTTGGACGCAATGGCGAATCGGGGGGTGCGATTGTTCCAGCCAAGGCGTTCTTGGTCGGCGAGGGAGTTGACCTTGAATACGACGCCGTCGATGGCTACTGGGAGGTTGTGGCGATTCGCACCCACCGCATCGTAGAACCCTTTGATGCCATCCCAGCCGTGGACCACGGTCGTTTCCGGGGCAATGCTGAATCCGAGCTCCAGCAAGCCCTCAATGATCTTCCACTGTTTGGTTGCCTTGAACGCAGGGGTGCCGTCGAGCTCTTGGGCGCCATACGCGTAGAAAGACAGTCTCCTGGACGCAGTTACTTTGGGGTCCAGCTGGCGCATGCTGCCGGCGGCGGCGTTGCGGGGGTTGGCGAGGGTCTTCAAGCCCTGGCTCTTGAGGCGCTCATTCACGATCTTAAAATCGCTATTGAGTATGACAACCTCGCCACGAACCTCCAGATCAGTGGCCGCTGGTAGGGTCAGGGGCAAGTTCAGGATGGTTTTGGCCTGTGCCGTTACATCCTCACCGGTCGTTCCATCCCCGCGGGTGACTGCGCGAACCAGGACGCCAGCCAAGTATCGAGCCGAAAGCGCTAAGCCGTCGTACTTCAGTTCAGCGGTGAACTCGATGTCCGCCGGCTGTGACAGCTCATCCACCACAGAGCTTGCAAATGCCCGGGCCTCTTCCTCGTTCATGGCGTCTTTGAGCGACAGCATTGGGACATCGTGTTGTGCTTGGAGGAACTCTTCCAGAACCCGGCCACCGACCCGCTGCGTTGGTGAGTCAGCGGTAGCCAGATCTGGATACGCAGCTTCCAGTTGCTCCAGTTCACGAAACAGGAGGTTGAATTCTCCGTCCGGGATCGTCGGGGCATCGAGTCGGTGGTACGCATCCATGTGTCCAGCGACCTCTGCACGGAGTTGAAGAAGGCGTTGCTCAACCTGGGCGAATTCAGACATGGTTTTTCCACTGGCAGGATAGGTGTGTGCATGATTATAAATCTGCCAGTATTATGCGTACATGTTTCTTTTTCGTGCGCCAAATTGTGCTGGCGGTAAGCCGGCCAGGAGTGAGTTGCATCATGTTTTCGAACCTTCACCTCTACCGGATTACTGAGCCCTGGAGCTTGTCTACGGCCGAGCTTGCGAAACGTCTGGAAAAAAGGGCATTCACTCCCTGTACGGGTAGCGTCATCAAAACCCAGGGTTGGGTGGAGCCCCGGGTTGGCGGTGGCCTCGTGTTCGAGGTGCAGAAGCAGATCCTGCTAAATCTGTGCTTTGAAGAAAAGAAGGTACCCGAGCCTGTATTGCAGCGACACGTGGCGAAGAAGGCGGCCAAGATGCTCTCCGAGAAGGGCTACAAGCCGAGCCGGGACCAGCTCAAGGCGATGAAGGAAGAGGCGTTTATCGAGCTCTTGCCCAGGGCATTCGAGTCACAGAGCACTGAGAAGGTGTGGATCGATACTTCGGCGGGCCTGATCGGCATCGACTGTGGCTCACCGGCGAAAGCCGATGATGTCGTCACTCAAATACATGACGCCATCGATATCCCTGCATCACTGATTCGAACCTCGATGGACCCCTCCTCTGCGATGGCCACCTGGTTGATGAACAACGAATCCCCCGACGAATTCACGGTCGACCGTGAGGTCAACCTGCAGGGGCTGGACCTTGAAAAATCTAAGGTGGGCTACGCCTCGATCAGCCTGGAGCGCGAGGAGATCCGACAGCACCTCCTCGAAGGTCGGCGCCCCGTACGGTTGGCCATGACGTTCAATGAAGAGGTGTCCTTCGTGCTGACTGACAAGTCGACACTCAAGCGCATTGTTTTCCTCGAAAACGTGAACAAAGAGATTCCCGATGAGGAGGAAGAGGAGGCTGCATTCGGCGCGATGTTTCTGACTTACGCCGGCGTGCTGGCAAAGCTCGTACCCGCTCTCATGGAAGCGCTCGGCGGTGAGGAGGCCGCACAGGGATAATCCGATTTGTAGTCGCGTGATGTGCATTACCGGGTACTAGGCAAACGCAAGGCTTAGCCACTCAACCCGGGAGAATGACCATGAAACTGACTATCGACACCGATGTTTGCAAACGTAAGGCTCAAGCTCTGTCGCTTGAACTCGTACTGTTCATCACCGCGTGCTGCATGCGCTTGAAACTGCTCTGCGAGATTGCTGTGATGCTGGCAAAGGCCGGTTATTACAGGATGTTCTTCTCGCAGATCTACACCGCCAGCAACATCGATGTTGACGGTTTTCGTAACGTGTATGAGCTCGAAGGGTATCCAAGTGTCACGCCTGGCTTTGTGCGCTTGCAGTATCGCCAGACAGTAAACGGTCACGAGAAGGCCCGCTCCAGCATGCTGGTTACTGTGCAGGAATGGAATGCAGTGGCCCGTCGTGTGGCATTCGGTTCTGGGCGCTTGGCTCAAGCTGATTAACGTTTTACAGCACCCGGCCTCTCCTGAGGCCGGGTTTTTTATTACTCGCCGTACAGCGCGGCCCATGCCTCTTGGACTGCTTCGTCCGAGGCGTCGCTGAGCTCATCCAGGCTGACGTCCGCATACCCACTAGCATGCAACAGGGCGTCGGCATCTGATGGTGCAAGCCCTCGGCAGATTTTGTGAATTTCTTGGCAGCGGCCATAGTTCCATGCCTCATAAACCTGCGCGTTCCAGGTGATGCCCTTTTCGACGTGTGCGACCAGGTCGCGAGTCATGACATAGGCGCCTAGGTAGAAGATGCAGGAATTCAAAGCGCATGCTGATAGTTCGCCTGGGCTTTCTCCACGACGCTTCGCAATCTCCAAATCAGCCCAGGAGCTCAGGTTCAGTTGGAAGCCAGGCTCCCAAGCAATGGTGGTCAGTTCAGTTTGCATAGTTTCACCAGAAGCCCGGCGCGATGCCGGGCTCGATCGTGATCAGTGGACGGTGCCAGGGGCTTGTTGTTTGTAGATCTTCTGCAACCTGGCCTCGGCAAGCTTTGCGATCTCAGGCTGCGCACGGAGGCGGATGGTATCCAGGGCCAACATTGCGCTGATGTCGCCGGTGATCGACGTGAAGGTGGCATCTGGTGAGCAGCCATCGTCCAGAACGGACTCTGCTTCTGCAGACGCCACGACGAACGTTGGTACCGATTCCACTTTGAAGGCCTTGAACAGATTGGGATTGATCTCCCACGGCACACCGGCCTTGTTCACCTCCAGCGCAGCCTGTTTGGTCTGCATCTGGGAGCCATTCTTGAACCCTCTCACGACCATGACAGCACCGGTTTCGCGAGCTTGTTGCGCCAGCCGCTCAAGCCTGTCTTTGGGCATCGAGAACGACACGAAGATGATGAAGTCGTTCGCGCCGTGGCCACCCTTTGCACCTTGTTTTGCGGCGTTGAATCGCGCAATGACGTCGTCAAGCGACTCGGTCTTGGTGGGCGCTGGGGCGTCGATGACCGGTACCGTGGCCTTGAACGTGCCCGGCTTCACCGGATCAATCTTCCCGTTCAGAGCGGCACTTCGAGATGCCGCCTGCTCCTGCATGATCTTCTGGATAGCTTCGTTGGAAGGCATTTCCAGCTGCTGGGACACGGCAGGCACGGCGAAGAAACTAGTTGCTAAGAGTAGCGCCGCCGCAGCAGTCGCGTTTACGGAAAATGCCATAGCCAAAGTCCTTGTATCCTGGGAGAGGGAACTCAGTGTTCGATTCGGTCAGAATTGTCGACCGCCCGATTGGAGAGCAGCACTTGCCTGCGATTTTTGCGGTCTCAGGCTTGGGGTAGAGGCGAGTCAGCTTGTACTGCCGCTTGTCCATGATGATCTGCGGGTAGTAGCCGCACATTGCGTCACCTCCCATTGCCGCCCACTGGGTACCCGCGGCATGGAGTTTCGCGAGGATTCGCGTGGTTTGCAGCCGGGCGGTTTGCTCCATGCTCAGGTGCGCCTCGTTCCGACCGGTCAGCGGGTACATGTGACCGTAGGAGCCGGCGGCCCAGAAGATCGTGGACAGTGGGAAGCCTGTAGCAGCGGCAACGGCATCGGCGGACATGGCCCCGATCGCCAGCATGCTCCCGAAGGGGAACGCGTAGGGGGTCAGGATGCCGGCGAGTTCGTCATCGTTGTGGGTTGGGTCCGCGAAAGACATCCAGGGCACGTCGATACCGCGGTTGTCCATGCACGTGTCGTCCAGGATGGCGCCCATCACATACATGGCCGGGTTGATATAGAAGTTGACCTGCATGAACGAGTCGCGGGTGCTGCCGATGCCGCTGCTCTGATCGTCAGAGATGTAGCCGAATGCATCTGCGTTGACGCCTACGTTGACTTTCACCCCACCGAGCAAGGGGAAGCATCCAGGCACCGTGGTAACGTCGGTCATCATGTCGAACTCCCAGAACGAGGTGGGAATGCCGACCTTGGGCGGGTTATCGCACGTGCAGAATGCGCTTTTGTTCCCGCTGTCGAAGTCTTCCTGGCCATCGGAAATGAGCTCCGTTGAACCGAAAAGCTTGATCGGGAACATGCAGGACCAGCAGACGTCCGAAATCAGGTTCGGGAATTTACCGGTGCACACGCCTTCATCGGCAGAGCTGACCGTACTGAGCAGGGCCGTTGCCACAAAGCCCAGGGCCATAAGCAGTTTCTTCATAGCTTCAACTCCTCGATCTGGAGTTCCCTGCCCTTTTGGGTCAGGACCGCGGGAACGCGCTCGATCCCGAACTTCTTCGTGAGGATGCCCATCTGGTCGAAGTAGACCGGGCGACCCCACTCCCGGTTGAGCTTCAGGAACGAACCCGCGACCAATATCACTTTGTCCCGGGGATGCTCATCGGTGCGCTTCTTGGCGTACTGCAGCTGCTTCGGGTCGCGAGCGTCGATGAAGATGATCGCTTTGCTGAGGGTGATGTGGTCCAGCGGGTTGATGCGAGTGCCCGCCGGCACCAGGATGTTACCCAGATGATCTTTGACGGTCTCAGGGTACGTGTAGGTCGGGTCGTACATCCTGATCTGCGGCTCAACGACGGGCCCAATGCCGGGTACCGGCTTGGGGTTTTCTGCTCCGGCCAACTGCTTGTCGCGGTAGTCGTTCCAGAACTTGTCGAGTTCGCCTTTCTTGTCCATCGCTTTCAACCGACCTTGGATCATGTCGATTGCATCCTGCTCCTGGATCTCCCAGGTGTTTCCGTACTTGCCGAGCTCTTCGGCATGAACAGTGGATGACGCGAGGTAGAGGGCGGTAAGGAAAGCGGATGCGCATAAGCGGCGTAGCTTCATCACAACTCCAATGAGAATGCCCAGCCCGGGGCTCATGACGATCAGGTGATCAGAAACCAACGTGGCCATCGAGATGGCCACGTGGAGAAGACTGTTGGCGGGAGATCAGGAACCGCCGTTGAGCCAGGCGTCGAGCCGCTCGGCCGATACCAGCCCCGGCATCTTCCGACCGTCTTCGCTCACCATGGCGGGAGTACCCTGGAAGCCAATGCTTTCGGCCAGCGCGATGTTGCGCTCGATTGGGTTATCGCATTTCTTCGCCGGCGGCTGGGTGCCTTGCGCCAAGGATTCCCATGCAGCAGCACGGCCAGCCTCAGGCAGACACCAGACCGATTCAGATTTGGCGCGAGCCTGCGGGTGCAGCGACTCCAGCGGATACATGAAGGTGTAAATGGTGACATTGTCCAACTTGCTGAGGACCTCCGTTTCCAGCTTCTTGCAGTACGGGCAGTCAGGATCAGAGAACAGATAGAGCTTGCGGGAGCCGTTGCCCTTTACGCGAGTGAACGCGTCTGCCAGCGGAAACTTCGAAACGTCGATTTTCTCAGCTGCAGCTCGCTTGGGTGCCGTCAGGTCCTTGCGAGTCTGCATGTCGTAAACGCTGCCGAACAACAGGTAGCGACCTGAGGCATCGGTGTAGGCAATGTTCTTGCCCATGGTAATTTCGTAGAGGCCATCGATCGGCGCCCGCTCTACGTTGGTGAAGTTGGTGGAGGGGTATTTGCCCTTGAGCGTGTTGAGCACGGTCATGATCTCGATGTCAGCAGCTGGCGCCGCTGCCGCAGCTGCTGGAGCGGTGGCTGCGGCAGGGGCCTGAGCAACCTCGGGTGCAGGCGACTCGGCCTGGGCGAATGCAGCCAGCGAGCAACTGGCGAGAGCGATAGCGACAACGAGCTTTTTCATCGGTTACCTCAGATTTATAAATGGTGCCGGTAGAATTATGTGTACGTGTGACCATATACTAGCAATACCGACAACTCGTGACTATACGCAGCGAGTATTAAAAGAGAGTTATGGATACCGCAAAGCCGCCATCTCACCCGTTGCAGCAACTGCACCACGCCTATCAGGCAATCAATGAGCGCTTCTTTTCCGGGTCATTACCTGGCTGTGAAATCAGATTCTCGACACGCCAAGGGTCTGAAGGCCATTACCGGCCTGGCGCTCTTCCGAGCGGGGAGCTCTGCCCGGCCTTGGACCAAATCGCCGTTGGGGCGCACCTTTCGAGCAGCAAGATGATCGAATCGCTGGCGCATCAAGCCTGTCATCAGTACCGGCAGCACTCCGGACAGCCCCCGCGGCGGGCCTACCACGACCAGGTCTGGGCCGATAAAATGGTCGAGATCGGTCTGCAGCCGTCCAGTACCGGCCTGCCTGGTGGCCAAGTGATCGGGCAGAAGGTGTCGCACTACCTTCTCGAAGGCGGGGGCCTGAGCCTCCTCATCCGCGAGCTTCACGATCAGGGGCTGAACATCAATCTGGCGGGTGCGGCCGGGCCTGCTGGTGCTGGCCGCCGAAGCGCGCAAAAAAAAGTCTGGGCCAGAACGAAATACACATGTGCTGGCTGCAACAAATCTGTGCTCGGCGGCGACCAGTTCAACCTGGTGTGCGGTGATTGCCAGCTGCCGCTAACGCCTGAGGTATCTACTGCGGGAGCGATCGAGCGCGAAGGCGCCGAGATGCTGGCGGAGGAAGGGGCACTTCATACGGCGCCCAGCTCCTGGGAACAGTCGGTGGCATAAGAAAACCCCCGAACCAATAGATTCGAGGGCGGGTGAAGCAGTTATGCAGAGTTGGAGAACTCGCAAGAGTCCAGCCGACTCACGTCCGGCGTGGATCCTCAATTACGTTGGTTTCTGGAACCGGAATCCCGTAGTGGTCCGCATCGTGGTACACGGCAGAGTTCGGATTGAGGAAAGACAGGTCGTCAACGACCCAGCGTCCTCCGTTGGTTCCGCCGGCGAGGTAGCAGCAGCGGGTACCGGCAGGGACTTCTACTTTGTAAAAACTGCGGGCGACTTTAAATTCGACTTCGGCAGCATTGATGTTCTTGCCCATTTTCGCGATAGGGGTGCGGGTGTTCATGTGTTTCTCCTGAAAGGCGTTTTTTGCTGGCAAATCAAAAAGTGAACAGGTCACCCGCGGATCCATGGCCGTTGTTGAACTTCGTCTCGCGAGGTACCTCGAACCAACTGAATCCGTCCCAGACCTCCAGCTTTTCGCCTGACACACGTGCTTTGAAGTAGCGACATCCCAGCTTCGGGTGGTAGGCGTAGATGCCCGCCCCTTTCAACAGGTGATCATCGATTTTCTTCTTCGCTTGAACTGCGGTGAGAGTGGCCATTGCCTGCTCCTTTCATGTGAGGTGTGCCAGGGCACTTGTCTTGCCGTAAGGCGTTGAACTTGCCTCGGGAGATGAGTCTCAGCTCTCTATAAACCCACATGAAAAAACCCGGCGCATGGCCGGGTTGGATGGAGCGTTTCTAAGCTTGTAGCTGGTAGCTACCAGTTACCTTGGTGCCACGCATGGCGCTGTAGTAATTGACGCGATCGATAAAGGGGATGGCCTTCAACGCGGTTGAACTGAAGCCATGGGTTGAACGTATGGTCTCAATGGTGTCACCAGTTGAGAGCTCCCAGAGGAAGATAGTCCCCCCATTGGCATGTACCGCTGCTTTCCGCGTGATCTGCGCGCCCTTCATAAGCCGCGAGGCTTCAATGATCGGATGCATACCGCCACCCTTCACTTAGCTTTTGCGTTGGCGACGAACGATTCGAGCTCCTTGAGGGTCGACCCGAAATTTACTTTCTCGCACAGCACTTCGATCTCTTGGGTCGACAGGGGCGTGAGCTGACCGGAATTGCTTGCGATATCAAGCAGGCCCGGAGCAGCTGACGCCCCACTTCGGAGGAACTCCTGGTAGTGGCGAAGTGCGGCGAGGATCGTACCTTGCTCACGGTCAGCGACCAGAACTGCAGTTTGATTTGCTTGGATTTGCTTGGACATACTGATCTCCTGGAAAAGCAGGTCTATGCGGGTGACCTGGTCTCCGGAGATGGTGTGCATCGAGCTATAAAGCTGCCCCGGTTTGAGACGGTGGTTGTGATTCAGTGGTGTATACGCGTTCGGCCAGGCCGGCGATCGCCCGGCAAGGCAAAGCTCGGCGGCGGTGCTTAAGTTAAGGAAGTGCCCAAATTTTCAGCAGCATCATGGCCCAGGAAAAGCTGATCACCCGAATAACCGAGATCGCTGAGTCGCTCAACGAGCGCCAGCGTGCCTACCTCGTGGTGGCGTATGACGAAGATCAGCGGGCCGAGCAGGCGAATTCTGGGCCAGGCTCTGCGCCAGCGAGCCAATGGCGGTGGCTGGAATATGGTCCTGACGGTCGGGTCCGAAGAATGACGTACGATGGCCCGTTACGGTACGCGCTCGCGGAGATGAAACTGGTCGGTCATGGCGCCGGCTCAACGTGGCATTCCCTGGAAAGCCGCGGCTTGCTGAACACGGATCACCGGCTGATCGGTTTGGGCGATCTCATGTCTCTTTATGTCAGGCTTACAACTGATGGCAGGAGGGTCGCCAGAGTGCTGAAAGGCTTGCCTATGCAAAAACCAAAAATTGACCCTGCCAGCAAGCCGATGTCGCTCACTGCCCTGCGCATTCTTTACCAGGGGCAACAGCAGCCAAACGAATTCTTGGACCCATTTGAGCCATGGATCGGGCGAAGTTATTACCCTCCTCTCCTGGTCGTGCTTGGCATTGCCCGAGGACTAGCAAACAGGGGGCTTCTGGTGGCCGATAAGCGAAAACTGAGCTTTAAAATTTCCGCTGCGGGCCAGGCCGTCGACATCGAGGGAGCCGAGAATTGGCAGCCGTTCCTTAGGCCGGCCTATGGTGAACCTGATTAGAACGACAAGTGCCTTGAGCTAAGAGCGCTCATAGCCTGCTATTCCTGGCTGCGATCATTGGCCACTGGCTTGACTGGCTTGCTGATGAACTTGTGGGCTGCGCAATCTGGGACTTTCGGTGTGATAGCGGAGAGAGCAGTCATTTCCTGCTCTATCCAACTGAACACCGCAGGAAGATCGAGGCCGCCCCGCTCACGTGTCGCATGGTGAAAAGTGGCGTACGCTTCATGGTCGATTGGCTCATAGTCGGTTAGCCGGTTATCAAGAGCCTCGGCCCACGACTTAGAAAATGGGGCTCGAAAGTAAACCAGCAGGGCAACCACAAGGCTGGTGCCTACTACCAAAAGTGGGTCCTGTTTCATGATGACTCCGACAATGATGGCAGTGGAAATAGAGGCGAGAAGGCTTGCCATCATGGACGGTGGAAGGGTCCCGTTCTGCATGTCCAGCGCACACCTCCTTATGTCCATTAGCTTTTTCTTTCGGGTTTCAAAGTTCATGCTTTCTCTCATCAGTCATTCAGTTTGCTGCTGGGGCTATCAGCTGTAATTTCGCCGCCTCGGCTTCGTACTCGGCAAGCGCTTTGGCGTACATATCAGGGTGCTGCTTGTCGAAGCCGGGCATGTGTTCAGTTTCCACCCACTGACCGCGGATTTGGCTTTTAGCGAGCCAGGGTCTCTTGCTGCCGGCCGGCTGGGTCCATGCGGTGACGCCTATTCCGAACGATGCGATTTGCTTGGCCGTGATGAATCCCTGCTTACGCATCAGGACCACCACTTTCAGTGCCGATTCTTTCCATGGCGTGAGTCGAACCGGGGCTGGAACTCCAGCCGGCAAGGAGGTTACGATGGCCGGTACACGGCAGCGCACTGAGGGCCACCAATCGAACATACGTTCATCAGAGCCTGCGCTGCCCTCTGCATAAAAGAGCCGATGATCAAGTCCGAACGTGTGCACGTAGCCTTGTGCTGTCCATGACTCATATGGGCAGAGTACTTTGACTCCAAGCCGACGGAGCATCTTGGCAATGCCAGCACTGGCATCGGTGATTTTGCTGACGATGACCAGGCGGTGATCTGGGCCCGGACTTTCCCAAAAGTCGTCGCCTTGATTGGGAAGGATCTGTTCAGCGACCTTGGCATTCAGCGAGAGCTTTGCCTGGACACCGATCTGGCGGCCGTCGTCGTTGACCACCAGCACATCGAACCCTGCAGCCTCTGGATAACACGTCCATCCTTTGATCTGGTTGAACTCTTTGATGAATACTTCGCAGAGCGTCGACTCTTTGCTGATGGTTGGAGGCTTGGCTCGGCTTATAGGCTGCATGATGAGCTCGGTGTGTTCCCGGCGTTGCTGCTGGTCGTGTGAGAGTATGGTGGCCATCGTTGTCCCTATTGGGTTGAGGCGGAAGTCGCGCTCGCGCGGTCAATAACTCGTACCTATACGCCACATGATTCTGAATGCATGCATTCAGTTTGTCCATTCCGATACTGTGAGTATCTCGCGGGTCGAGTGGAGGGTAGTTAGGCACTCCCTCTGGCCTCGATACCCAACGGAAACGGCGTATTTACGGGCTTTCTGGCGCTCTGACCGCTCGTTCGCATATTTTTATAGTTCCATGTTGCATTGCCAGCGAAACCAGTGTTTAATAGGCCCCATGTAGGCGAACAAGCCTCAACCGACCCAATCTCCTGAAAGGCTGGGAAAATCAACCGAAAGGTTGAACTTGCGACCACAAGGCCCGCTACTTCGTAGTGGGCCTTGTGGTTTCTGGCGTTCGTGAATCAGGCGCGTCTCACCCGCTGGGCCTGGGCCTAGATGCTATAACACGAACACATACACCGACTGTATCTAAATGCTATCCTGCTCAGGTTGGCCATGCGGCCGACCAATAATCCCCACTAGGAGCACAGGATATGAGCATGAGCGAGAAGCAAGTCACGGTGGAGGTCAACGGTGTAGGGGTGGGTTCTCTCTCGATGGAGAAGTACCAGGAGATGCGAAGCCGCGTGCGGCGAGATCCTCGGACGTACGTCAAAGCCCTGATCGTTGTGATGGGCGCCTTGACTCGAACCCTGCGCGGAGCCCTTGCAGCCTTGCCAACGGCCGTTTTCGCTTTAGTGCTGCTTGCGACATTGTTGGAGCCCGAAGCAGTCACCAGAGCACTTTTTGCGTTGCAGTCTGCTAGTCCTGCTGAGATCACTGCGGGGTTGACCAAAATCATTGAGGTGGCGCGATACCTGCTAGTTCCTATGATTGGCCTCTTCACATTGTTCTCGGCCTTCCGTGAAGTGCGGGACGCCTACTATGAGGATGTTTGCCGCGAAGTCCGCATCGCTCTGAATGCCTCTGCCGTTGGCCACGTGCACATCAGCGTGTGCGACGTGGAGGCCGAGGCTCCTCAGTCCGCGTAAGCGTCTGCTGCCCTTTGGGCGGAGGTGGTCACGCCTCTGCCTAGCCCACTTACTCCCCTTGTTCTGTGCCTTTGATGGTCTGCCGCCACAGCTTCCAGGACTCATAAAGCCTCTCGGCCGACACGGGCTGTGCAAAGCCCATCCACTCCGCCACCAGGGCCGGCGTTTCCCCTCTTTCGAACAGCTCAGCCGCAAACGTATTACGCAGGGTCTGCGGGCTAGCTCGATGCTCAGGATCGCGAATGGCCTTCACCCCAGACTCGACGATCACGGCCTCGGTGATCCGGTTCACCGTCGACGGGTTGATCGAGGTGATTTTGCGACCGTTCTTGATCACCGGCGTGATGTCGCTGGGGAATACCAGGTCGCCCTCGGTACCGGCCTGCTGGCGGATGTGCAACCAGGTGGCCAGCGCCCGGGCGGCGTAGTCAAACGGCTTGGTCCGGTGCTCGAACTTCGAATCCGCATAGGAAAGGGTGATCCATGGGGCGGCTTGCGGGGTGATGCAATTAACAGTCAGGCCGACGATGTCCTGCACCTTGAGCCCGGCCCCCACGCACAGACCCACCATCGCCCGATCCCGCGCCTCGCGCCACCGCCCCCGCTCGTTCTGTGCCGTCAGCGGCGCCACCAGGTGATTGGCCAGCAGCTCGGCTTCCTGGGGCCGCAGAAAGCTGGTAGGCAGGTTGCCGTCGACATCCTTCCATTTGACCCCTTCAGCCCTCAACGCCTGCGCCGCCGGGTTGAGGAAACCTGGCTCTTCCTTTTCCTTGAACAGGTCGGCCAACACTCGTTGTATTAGCTTGCGGTACCGGTCGCGCTGCGGCCTATTGTTAACTCGCTTTTCGTTCTTCTCGATCTCAGGGGTTAGGCTATCAAGGAAGTCTGAAATATCGCTTGCATCCACTTCGTCTAATTTAATGCTCTTTTGCTCAATCCAGTCGACAAACCGGCCCCACTGCGAGCGATAGACCTCCGCGGACGATATTCGAATGCGGGCTGAGGTTCCTCTGCCCGCTTGCTGGCTGATCCAGTGGTCGAATGTCTCCTTAGGCCGTTCATTCCAAGAAGGACTGTCAGGTTTGAAGAGGTCTTCAGTAGCGCTCATGGGCGACTCCGGAGGTACAGGATGGACGGG
This sequence comes from Pseudomonas ceruminis, assembly GCF_021602025.1. Classification (GTDB taxonomy): domain Bacteria; phylum Pseudomonadota; class Gammaproteobacteria; order Pseudomonadales; family Pseudomonadaceae; genus Aquipseudomonas; species Aquipseudomonas ceruminis. Next base: position 30,735 of record NZ_BQHW01000020.1, on the reverse strand, counting down.
AGCTAGGTCGGCCTGCTCTGACTGTTAATTGCATGTCGGTGAAGTGTAGTGGAGAACATTTGTACTCGCCTGGTTTTTTCACTGACAGAATGGGGGCGTGCCTGGCGCCGGCTTTGCGGGCCGAGAGGGACCGGCGGCTTCAAGAGCACAGAACAAGGGAGGGGGGTATTCGTGCGTGTGTGGCATCCCTGAGGGCAAGTTCAACTACTTTCAGGAGTTCGCCATGAACAACGTATCGCTCATCAGCTTCATCAACCTGCTGCACAGCGCCTCCCACGTGCAGCTGACGCTGCCCGGGCTTACCACGCGCTGCACTGCGGAGGTCGAGCAATCAGGTTCGACAGTCATCCTGCTTCGCCTGTTGTGGTCGAGCAACTGCGAGACGCTGATCACTGCTGAGGCACTGTCGGCTGGCCGCTGGGTCGACGACACGTTCCACTGCCTGGATGCTCACGGCCGCGAGGTCACGCTGCAATTACTGCAGACGACAACAATCAAACCCGACTGCAGCACGCCGAACGAGCTCGATGCCTTGCTCCGTGAGCTGTTGCTGGAAGCTAATCGCCGTGGGTCCTCTCCAACCAACATGCAAAATGCCCTGCAGGTAGCTGTTTGGGAAGGTTCGAAGTCAGTCCGACGGTTGCTCTTCCCGCAGATGCTTGCAACGCTGAACACCGTCCAGGAAACACTCACCAAAGCCGCGCAACTCGGCGTATGGGACTGGGCCTCGATGCCGCAACTGCGTGACCAGGTCACGGCTGCGCTCGCGGCTGATTACGGTACCGAGGTCACCTGGAGTCCGGATTGCGTCTACGACCACCTGGACAGCAGTGAGATCCTCGATTTCTTCGCGGATCTTCGCAAACGCACCGACACTCTCGATGAAGAATCCGAGCTGGTATGGCGAGTCTTGGTCATGGCGGTCAACCTTCTGGAGAAAAAGCAGCTCCACGAGTTGCTCCAGGGCCTGCGTCAACGACTGGAAGACATGAACGACGACATGCGCCAGCTCTGCTCTCTGCCTGTCGCTGATTTGCTGCGGCTGATCGCAGACCCTGAGGCTGATGCCGAGGAGGTATAACGCTCTACCCGCCCCGACCATGTGTCGGGGCTTTTCTTTGGGCAAAAGAAAACCGCCAGTCCGAAGACCAGCGGCGGATGGAGCGTTCGTAGGTGCTATGCCGACTTCAGCACATAGCGTTTCTGCGGAATGAGCACTGTTTCTTCGACGACGTTCAGGCTCAGCATGTCGATGAAGGTTGAGCGGATACTGTCACAAGCATTGTCAAATGCCTCGACGACCTCTACTCGGTTCGCGAGCTGGTCCAGAGACCATTCGTTGAAGTCTTCATCCTGGTCCAACGCCTGGCCAGAGACACGAAGCGTTTTGGGTGGATGCTGGAAGTTTAAACGACCTGCATCACCCTCGGCGCCACAGCGACCGCAGCGATTGTTACCTTCGGTACAGGCTTGGTAATTGCGCTGAGAGCAGCTTTTGCAGTAGGACTGATAGCCGGTGGATTCCCATTGGCTTTTCATGAGCACCAGATACCCGCTCGATCGGCCATTACTGCTGATGGTGAACTCGCCATTCATTTCCACGACGAAGTCCTCGATCACCAGAGACAAGTCATCCCAGTAGTCGACATTGAGCAGCTCAAAGGCCTTCTCTGTCTGCTCCCGATCCAGGCCAAGGGCATGGATCTTCACGCAGTGAGCGTAGCTCGTGGCGCGGTTCCAAGAGTTCATGGTGTCATAGCGATAATGGCCAGCCAGGAAGCTGATCATCGCTTGACGATCGGTGCGGTCCACTGCTGCTTTTTGAAAATGTTGCATTGGGAAATCTCCTGTTGGCTGTATAACCGGAGATGTGCAACACAGAGCGGTAAATCCGGGCAATGGCGCGATCGGGGATCATGGACCTGGGAAGATCGAGTGCTGCAACGGCGAGTTGGCCCGCTGGGTTAGCCCACCCGCCTGGCAACGGTCTGGGCATCACCAAAACTGCGTGATAGGCCGGGTCTCAAAATTGTCGATGGCTTCCTTGTGCTGCTGGTAATGCTGCTCGTACATCTTGATGTTGAGGCGGCAGAACTCTTCCAGCTCAGGCTCGGGTAACCGCGGCGAAAATAGAATCACTGGCCGCTGGTCCTGATCAGCGAACTGTAGGGTGCCGTCAGGGAACATCACCTGAGGTATCCCGCCCAATAGCATCTCCACTTTGGTAATGAACGGGGTGATCTTGGACTGGTCGGGCGCGAAAATGTGCATCACTTGATCGGTCATAGCGGTTATCTCCTAGGTCAATGGAACTGGGGTGCGATTAGGTCCTCTGGTCCCTACATCACACCAGCTTCAGATGGGGTCTTTTAGGGTCGCCTATACGGACCTGCAGCGCCGGCTGCATGTGCATTACGTCAAAACCCATGGACTTGAACCACATAGGGTTCATCAACGTGCGTTTCTCGGTGGGGAGTTCGAAAAAACCGTTGTCCTCGGACCAGAATCGGCCGCTCACTGGATGAACCAGGTCAAGCTCACAAGTGCCGTCGGGATAGGTGCACACCACAAGCTCCCAGGACGGATCGGGGGGGACTGGCCATTGGTAGTCCTCCGGCGCAAGGCGCTTTCGAATTCCCCCGTCACAGCGGCCGGACAACCCATAGACGAATGCACGGACATGCCACATCAAGATCGGGCGGTCTCGCTCAGTCCACCCTGCACATGCGTACTTGAATGCCTGGCGAACCAACGGCCTTGGTAGGCCCCACTGAAAGCACGCGAGGCCCTTCTGATACATATCTTCAAAGTCGAGGTTGGGATAGCCTGCGTCGTCTGCTGCACGTTCCAAGTAGTTCATGCTTCGCGCACCTCCGGGCGATATGCAGACCCTCCGAGACGGTACTCGTCCACCTTGGCCAGCGCGTCTGCCGCTGGGCGCTCGACCAGGGTTTGTATTTCCCCATCGGTGTACAGGCAGCCGGTGATATCCATCACGAGTGCAGCGCCGGCAAGGTCGATTGCAAGGATGTGGGTGTAGTTTTGGTGGCCTGCCAGGCTATTTTCCCCTTGCGTGAAATCTCGACTGATCGGCCCTTTAACAACCCCGCGGTACGGCTCTGGAACTGTCTCGGGCCATCCGTCGCAGAAGAATGACTCGACGAATTTCTGCAGGCCGATTCCGAGCTCGGCAGCAAAGCGTTTGATGCCGTCGATCGATGATCCATCCCACGACCATTCTTCAATCAGATTCCGATTGCACATGCTGGGTCCCTCCCTAAGGCTCCGGCGCCATTGTGTGTTTGCAGCAATTGAGTCATGCATCTTAGAGCATATCGATACTTAACGCGTAAACATAAGGCTAGTTTTCTTTGTACACCATGTTCATCTGGGGCCAGCAGTGAAGCACGCTCATCCTGCGGGCGAAAAAAAACCCGGCAAATGCCGGGCTGTGGGGTTACCTGCTCACGCTTGCGGCGCCAGCAGTAGCTCAAGGTGTTGTCGATCACTTGCGACCATCGACTCGACACCCCGCAAAATAGCTGCAGAGAGCGCTTTTCCAGCGATTTGCTGCGAGTTTGCGTTACCGTTGAGCTGCTCTTGGGTGCAGCACTCATAGGCCTGGAGAATTGACCGGAGATTGCCTAGGGAGAGCCGGCCGACGATGGCATCCAGCACGATGGCAACAGGAGAACCACACACCTGAGTCGCTTTAGCTACAGCGCTCGCTGTGTCAGGTGCAGGATCAGCAGTGATGCCCTGGGCAGCGCCCAAAATCGCATTCAACTGATCAGTGACCAAGTGCAAGAGCTCGTTGTAGCTATCCCCATCAGGAGGTAATACTTTGTCGTTGAGGTCTCGGGCGTGCGCGTTGACGGCACTGAGAAGGCTTTCCACCGCTTGTAGGGAGCTTTTTGGATCGTTCATGAGGGGCACCAGGTAGTTGGTTGTTTAACTGACTTCAGGGGATGCTCCACACAGCCCTACAATCCACCTTCTACATGCCTGTGGGACATCTCCTTGCATCATGAAAAGCCTTTCTAGGAGAGACCCTATGCAATTCCAACCAGCGTTTGAGCAAATGCGTGCCATCGTTGAGGCTGATGACTGCCTTCTGCGTGGATTCAAACAAGACTTTTACCAGTTTGACCTGCTCCACCTCACCAAAACTGGGACGGTCGGCGGTCGATACGTTTGGGTCATCCGCGAAAACGGCACACACCTGGCTTCACTCGGCCTGCATCCCAAGCTCACTGAGTTTGTGGAATGCGCGCTCGACATGAAGGAGGCACTGCAGGTTTTCGAAATCACCCTGCTGAAGGATGGTGCTGCGACGATTAAACCTATCTCCGTGGAGATGGGGCGTGACCTGTTACGGCACCAGCAATACAAGTTCGAGGGACGGCACATCAAACGAGGCGGCCGCCTCGTTGCGCTGGTTGACATCGAGGTGCTGTACAACCGAGGCCAATACGGCGGTACCGTCACCTTCTCCTTCGAATCAACACCGAGCAGGGATGAAGAAACTGACTTCAAGCAAATCGCCCTGTGCCTATTCCAGCAGAAAGCGCAAAGCTTGTTTGCCTGTATGGACCACGTGACTTTCCAGACGCGCAATCTTGCTGCATGAGGTACCAACGCAATACCCCACCGCTGGCCACCTAGGTCAGCGGTTTTTTGTGCCCGAAAAAAAACCGGCCTCAAGGGCCGGTCGGTAGCGTTGCCTTCAGCGTGCAGCGAGCATTGCCATACGGCTCCGCTCCTTGCGTTCAAGCAATTGCTGGCTGTTGTACGGCCCAACCTCCTGGACGCCGCCCAGGTCATCGAGGTGCACCAGGTAATTTAAGTAATCATCACCAGGATTCGACCATAGGTGCCTCAGCCGCTCGTGGTTGAGCACATGTGCCTTGAACTCCTCTCGACTCAATTCACCACGGCCGAGGGCGACCTGCAGTTTCGAATACGCCAGGTAGTCTGGGCGCCAGCTTAAAGGGATAGCGCACAACGCGTGATGTACGCGATCCGAATCGGGCCATACCGGGGGAATGGTCGTCAGTTGTGCCATGGTTAGGCCCACCTCTTCTGCCGGTGCAGCGATGGGCGAGAGTTCGAACCTTGTCACATCGAACCAAGCATGGCCGGTCGCCGAATAAGCACCCGCGCTGATCGGTGACGCTGGTGCGCAACTATAGACCAGCCAGCTCTGGCAGCCAGCCCACTGTCGGATGAATCTCACCATTAGGGTGCCGTCGGCAACAGGCTTCCGCCAGATGCAAGCACGCAGGTGGTAATCGATATTGTAGGGCGCCAGGTCCGCAGGTAGATCAGCGTCGACAACAGTATCGAACACCTCAAACCCACTGGCGCCGATTCGCGCCAGGTAGCTGGCCCCCTCGGCGATTTCAAAGGCAGGGTCGAAGTGGAGCACGCCGGCAAGTGCCGTCTCCCCTCCTCCGGTTAGGCGAAACACAATGCGGCCGCGAGGCTTGTAGCTGTGGTTGAACTGTACGGTAGTGGTCATTTGTATACCCTCATCTTGGTCTGAGGGAATGCTTTGCAGCGCCCAATAAAAAACCCACCGCGAACGGTGGGTCAGGTGGAACGTTCAAGAACTGAGCAGGTAGTCCCCTGCGATGACAGCATTCGTAGCCAGGCCCTGCGAAGGGATTTCGACACGCTTGGTGCCGTCATCGATCAGCTCAACGAGTGTGGCGGCAAGTTTACGCACGATGACATTGTCGACCGTTTTGACTGGTACCGAGTGGCCCTTGTCCTGGAGCAGGATTTTGTAGCCGGTATCGTCGGAGTTGTGGGTAATCACCAGAAATCCATGCAGCTTGCTCGTGTTTACATTTACCTGCAGCGCAGGGCGGCGGGCGAGCCGAGATTGGGGTTTGGGGAGCAACGGAACAGAAAGTGCACTTAAGCCCTGCCATTTCCTCTCAGCGCCATAATCCAGGACCTTCATCTCCATCTCTCCTTGATTCCGTACTTAACTACGGAGATAGAGTCGGCTCGTGGGTAGAAAACCCGAGAGGAGGCTGTTATGAAATACCTAAGACTACTGCTGATAGTTGGTGCGACTCTGCTGTCATCCACCGTATGGGCCGAGAGCGGGAGCGACCGTTCAATCGAGCGAATCGCCGCTATGCGCGACAAGGCTGAGGCGGCCTTGGTGGCGGAAACCGCCAAGAAGATTGAGCAACTGGGGGCCACGGCGGCTGGCCGGGTCGAGGCGCAGCCCGGCTGTCCGCCTGCAAAGTAGAACATGAGCTGCTGATGCAGTACTAACCTGTGGCCTATGCAAGTGCTCCTTTGGCCATTCAGCGGCGCTCAATGAGCGCCGCTGTTTTGCCAAGCGCAAGCCGACCCCGGAGGTGCCTCACGCATCGGGAAATCCTCGGTTAACGCGCGGAGTCAGCGCAGTTCCTTTTCCCCCTGCAGCGAAACGATCAGCGGACAGGAAACCGTCCCGTGGCTCGCACAACAATCGTGAACCAGCCGCGCCAACACCGACTCGATCCGCCGCAGATCCGCGAGTTTCCCCCGCACATCCTCGAGCTTCTGCTCGGCGAGCACGCGCGCTTCGTCGCAGTGAGCGCCGTCATCCAATCGCAACAGCCCGGCCACCTCATCGAGGCTGAAGCCCAGTCGTTGCGCGGATTTGACGAATTTCACCCGGGCCACGTCCGCCTCGCCGTAGCGGCGAATGCTGCCGTAGGGCTTGTCCGGTTCGGGCAACAGCCCCTTGCGTTGATAGAACCGGATGGTTTCCACGTTGACCCCGGCCGCCTTGGCGAAGGCGCCGATGGTCAGGCTTTCCACAGTGTTTTCCATACTGCTTGACTCCGTACTTGACTACGGAAGTAACCTTAAACCATCGCTCACATGCTCGAAAGGAGAAATGCATGTCTGAACCATCAAACGGGCGCGCCCCTCTTGTCGCCGGGGGGCTTGCGGCGATTCTCGCCTCGACTTGCTGTCTTGGGCCGCTGGTTCTGATCGCACTGGGATTCAGCGGGGCCTGGATCGGCAACCTGACCGTGCTGGAACCTTACCGCCCGCTCTTCATCGGTGCGGCGTTAGTCGCGCTGTTCTTCGCCTGGCGACGCATTTTCCGCCCGGCTCAAGTCTGCAAACCGGGTGAGGTCTGCGCCGTGCCCCAGGTACGCACCACCTACAAGCTGCTGTTCGGGCTGGTAACGGCCTTGGTGCTGGTCGCGCTCGGCTTCCCCTACATCCTTCCCTTGTTCTACTGATCAGGAGTCCGCCATGAAAAAACTGCTTGCATCCTTCGCCCTCGCCACCCTAGTCGCCGCACCTGCCTGGGCGGCCACGCAGACCGTCACTCTGGCGGTGCCGGGCATGACCTGCGCCGCTTGCCCGATCACGGTGAAGAAGGCGCTGACCAAGGTCGAGGGCGTGACCAAGGCCGAGGTGAGCTATGAGAACCGCGAGGCCATCGTCACCTTCGATGATGCCAAGACCAATGTCCAGGCGCTGACTAAGGCGACCGAGGACGCCGGCTACCCGTCCAGCGTCAAGCAGTAGGCGGGCATTCCGATGGCAAACCCTTTCAATTTGTTCACGCGGATCGGTGACAAAGCCGGGTCCGTTGGCGTGCTGATTTCTGCCATAGGCTGTGCCTCGTGTTTCCCCGCCCTTGCCGGTCTGGGGGCCGCGATCGGTCTGGGCTTTCTGAGCCAGTGGGAAGGCCTGTTCATCACCACGCTGCTGCCGTTATTTGCCGGGCTGGCCCTGCTCGTCAATGCCCTCGGCGGGTTCAGTCACCGGCAGTGGCGACGCGCTGCGCCTGGCCTGATCGGCCCGGCCCTGGTGCTGATAGCGGTGTATTTGATGCTGGCTCACGGCTGGCGGAGCGGCTGGCTGCTCTATATCGGCCTGGCCCTCATGTTTGGGGTGTCCATCTGGGATCTCGTGTCGCCCGCCCACCGCCGTTGCTCCCCGACGTCCTGTCCGACTCCGCCAAAATGAAGGAATAACACTATGACCAAACTACAAATCGTCGGCATGACCTGCGCCTCCTGTGTCGAGCATGTGAAAGAGGCCTTGGAGAAGATCCCCGGCGTGCATCGGGCGGATGTTTCCTACGCCAGCGGGAAGGCCGAACTGAAGGTCGACGAGGGCGTAAGCCGTGAACAGATGCAGGCCGCCGTCGAGGCCCTGGGGTATCGAGCGGCGTTCGAAGACGCCACGGCACCTACCCGCTCAGGCCTGCTCGACAAGGCGCGGGGCTGGTTGAGCGGCAGCATTGGCGCCGGGAAAGATGGCGACAGGCTCCACGTGGCGGTCATCGGCAGCGGTGGCGCCGCCATGGCGGCCGCGCTCAAGGCGGTGGAAGGCGGTGCGCGCGTCACCCTGATCGAGCGCGGCATCATCGGCGGCACCTGCGTCAACGTTGGCTGCGTGCCCTCCAAGATCATGATTCGCGCCGCGCATGTGGCCCATCTGCGGCGCGAGAGCCCGTTCGACGCCGGACTGTCCACCACGAGCCTGACCGTCCTGCGCGAGCGGTTGCTCGCCCAGCAACAGGGTCGTGTCGACGAACTGCGCCACGCCAAGTACGAAGGCATTCTGGAGAGCACGCCGGCGATCACCCTGGTACGCGGCACCGCCCGTTTCCAGGACGGCCGCACGCTCAGCGTGGAACTGGCCGAGGGCGGCGAGCGCATCGTCGCCTTCGACCGCTGCCTGATCGCCACCGGCGCGAGCCCGGCCGTTCTACCGATTCCCGGACTCAAGGACACCCCGTACTGGACCTCGGACGAGGCGCTGGCGAGCGACACCATTCCTAAGCGGCTCGCCGTGATCGGCTCCTCGGTGGTGGCGGTGGAACTGGCGCAGGCCTTTGCCCGGCTGGGCAGCAAGGTCACGGTCCTGGCACGCAGCACGTTGTTCTTCCGCGAAGATCCGGCCATCGGTGAAGCGCTGACGGCAGCCTTCCGTATGGAGGGCATCGAAGTGCTGGAACACACGCAAGCCAGCCAGGTGTCCCACGTCGACGGCGAGTTCATCCTGAGCACCAATCATGGCGAGCTGCATGCCGACCGACTACTCGTCGCCACCGGCCGCACGCCCAACACCCAAGGCATGAATCTGCAAGGCGCCGGCGTGAAGCTGGACGAACGCGGTGCCATCCAGATCGACTCGGGCATGCGCACCAGTGCCCCGGATATCTATGCGGCCGGCGACTGTACCGACCAGCCGCAGTTCGTCTACGTGGCGGCGGCCGCAGGCACCCGTGCGGCGCTCAACATGACCGGCGGCGAGGCGAAGCTCAATCTCGACGCCATGCCGGCCGTGGTGTTCACCGATCCGCAGGTGGCCACCGTGGGCTACAGCGAAGCGGAGGCGCACCACGCCGGCATCGAGACCGACAGCCGCACCTTGACCCTGGATAACGTGCCACGCGCACTGGCCAACTTCGACACGCGGGGTTTCATCAAGCTGGTCATCGAGGAAGGTAGCGGACGGCTCATCGGCGTGCAGGCGGTGGCCCCGGAGGCGGGCGAACTGATCCAGACCGCCGCCATCGCCATCCGGGCGCGGATGACGGTGCAGGAACTGGCCGACCAGTTGTTCCCCTACCTGACGATGGTCGAGGGGCTGAAGCTCGCGGCGCAAACCTTCGCCAAGGACGTCAAGCAGCTGTCCTGCTGCGCCGGGTAATGAGCGCGCGAGGTTGAAGCATGAACGACACGGCAAGCGATCTCGGCAGTCGCGACAGCCTGCGCAAGACCTGGCAGGTAATCAGCTTATGGGGGCTGCCTGCCGTCGTGGCGACCATAGCGCTTGTTCTGGCGGATCGACGCCCTGCGTTGTTCCTGGCAGCGAGCGCCGCGCTACTCGTGATGGGCGGCGCCTGCCTGGTCAACGCCGCGCGCTGTCGCCGCCTTCACTGCTACATCACCGGGCCGTATTTCCTGATGCTCGCGCTGGGTGCGCTGCTGGCTTATGGGTTTGCCCCAAACGGCGAGTATCACTCCCGGCTGTGGTTGCTCCTGGCACTAGGGGTTACGCCATTGCTCATCTGGCTACCTGAACGCCTAGCCGGAAGGAAATATCTGAGCGCCCTAGTTTGCGGGGAAGACCGGGAGTGTCGGTGATGAATGCCTACACCATATCCAGACTGGCCGAGGACGCGGGCGTCAGCGTGCATGTGGTGCGCGACTATGTGCTGCGTGGCTTGCTGCACCCCGCGCGGCGCACGGAGAGCGGTTACGGCATTTTCGATGAGCGGTCCCTGGCGCGTCTGCGCTTCGTGCGCGCCGCCTTCGAGTCTGGTATCGGGCTCGACGAATTGGCACGGCTCTGCCGGGCGCTCGATGCGGACGATGGCGCCGACTTGATCGGCTGCGTCGAGTGCCTGCTCCGGCTAGTCACGGCACGGCAGGCGGCCTTAGCCGCAGTGGCAACCCAGCTGGCCGGGCTGACTCATTGCGCCGGCGAAGGTTCTGCCTATGCGTAACGCCGATCACGTTGAGTCAAGCAAGGTCTTCCGCTGGCGTGCTTACACCTGGGGCGTGCTCGCCGCGCTCACCTGCCCTTGCCATCTGCCGGTGCTGGCATTGCTGCTTTCGGGGACAGCGGCCGGCGCGTTCGTCAGCGAGCAGTGGAGCCTCGCGACGCTCGTGCTGGCGGTTTTCTTCATCCTCTTCCTGCGAGCGGCATTGCAGGCCTTTCGGAAGCGACCGTGACCCGCTCGGAGCACGGCGCGACCACCACTGCCGAGTTGGGCAGGGAGGCTGCAGGTCGATCGGCGCTCAGTCACGGGGGGAAAGCGTTGCTAGGTTTTCTTGGACGATGGAGGAACCCCCATCATGAACACAAACAACACCTCCACCATCAGCTGCTGCGAATGCTGCAAGGACATTCCCCTTGACGCCGCACTGACGCCGGAAGGTTCCGAGTATGTCGTGCACTTCTGTGGCCTGGAGTGCTATCAGCGTTTCATGTCGCGAGCAGATAAGAGGGCGGCATCCGAGCCTGATCACCCCTGCACACAAAAGGTCAGTACCCGTCAGGACGGCTAATTCGCGCTGCACCGGAAAAGTGGCTCTTGCTGGTCGCAGAAAGCGTGAGCCCGAGGACTCCGTCAGTCGCAATCCGTCTGAGCTGGAAGTGGCATCGAGTGCGGTGCCCGGCCGATTTCGAACCCAGGCCGTTACACCTACTGGTCGTCGTCCGGATTGCGCAGCGGCCGCAGTTCGCCGCGGGTAACCTCTTCCGGCACCGCGAAGGAGTAACGGCCCAGCATGTTGATGTGCTCGTGGATCAGTGGCGAGAGCCGCGCGACATCCTCCTCCAGCACCGGGTAGCCGTGCTGCCTGAGCCGTTCTACGGCCGCCGTCATGTAGAGGGTGTTCCACAGCACGATGATGTTCACCACCAGGCCGAGGGCGCCGAGCTGGTCCTCCTGGCCTTCGCGGTAGCGCTGGCGCAGCTCGCCGCGTTTGCCGTGGAACACGGCGCGGGCCAGGCTGTGGCGGCCTTCGCCCCGGTTCAGCTGGGTCAGGGTGGCGCGGCGCTTGGACTCGTCGTCGATGTAGGTCAGGGTGTGCAAGGTCTTCTCGATGCGACCGAACTCAGCCAGCGCCTGGGCCAGGCGGGTGGGACGATCCCCTGTTTGCAGGGTGCGCATGATGCCGGTGGCCGGCACTCGGCCGAGCTTGAGCGAGCCGGCCAGGCGTAGCAGGTCGTCCCAGTGCTCGGCGATCAGATCGAGCTTGACCGACTGCCGGGCCAGGCCGTTGAGTTTGCCGTAATCCGCCTCCGGGCGCGTGCGCCAGAAACGGGTACCGCCGACGTCGGCCAGGCGCGGGCTGAAGTGGTAGCCGAGCAGGCGGAACAGCCCAAACACCACATCGCTGTAGGCCCCGGTGTCGGTCATGATCTGCGTCGGCTGCAACTCGGTCTGCTGTTCCAGCACCACGGCCAGCAGCACCAGGCTGTCGCGCAGGGTGCCGGGCACGGTGATGGCGTTGAGGCCGGAGAACTGATCGGAAATCAAGTTGTACCAGGTGACGCCCCGGCCGGTGCCGAAATACTTCGGGTTGGGGCCAGCATGCACGGTGCGCACCGGTACCACGAAGCGCATGCCATCGGCGGAGGCGACCTCGCCGCCGCCCCAGACCTGGGCCAGCTCCAGTTGGCTCTGCGCCCCCACCAGAATGGCGTTTGCCACTGACAGCGTGTCGTCACGGATATAGTTCTGGCTGACCCAGGACAGCCGGTCGCGGCGTAGCGCCTGATTGTCGGTGCGGATCAGCGGCTCCAGGCCGGTGTTGCAGGCCCCACCCAGCAGCACCGCGCAGAGGCTGGTGACCAGGTTGTCGGCCCGCGCATTGCGCTCGGACACATGGGTGAAGGCCTCGGCGAAGCCGGTGCGAGCGGCGATTTCCAAGAGGATTTCCGGCAGATCGACACGCGGCATCAGATCAGCCACGGCTGCTCGCAGTTGCAGCAGCGAGTTCGGCTCCTCCAGCTTGTCCAGTGTGCCGAGCGAGAGCTCGGTCTTGCCCTCGGCGTTCTCGCTCAGCTGGATCGCGGGGTTGTCGGGTAGGCGGGCCGCGACCGCCTGCCAGGTCGCATCCAACTCGGCGCTCAGCGCATCCAAGGTGGTGCCGGCGTCAATGGTCAGGCCCAGCGAGCGGCAGATGATCGGCCGCGCCGCCAGCCATTCGGCACCGTCGAGCAGGCCGAGACGCGGGTCGGCATAGCGCCAACTGGGCGAGACGAACACGTCGCGCCGGCGCAGGGCCGTGCGCAGCGCATCGAGCGTGCAGAACACATAGGCGCCCATGTCGAGGGAGCCATCCTCGCGGGTAATGTGCTTCTGCCAAGCCTTGGCCACGATCTCCTGCGGCGCGTCATCCTCCGGTTTCCGGCGGGGCAGGTTCAGCTGCAACCAATCCAGGCCGGCGACCACGCCTTTGCCGGCCGGGCTGAAGCCGAAGCGGATGTGCTTGAGCAGGTCGGGCAGGAAACGGCGCACACTGCGGTAGCGCGCCTCCAGGGCGAGAAAATACACATCGTCAACCGGGCGGATCAGCGCATTGACATCTTCCAGGGCTTTCTCCAGCGAGGCCCTCGGCAGGTCGTTGAACAGCCGGGCGCGCACGTTGTCATCGCTGATTGAGCTGTCCAGCACGACCTTGCACGCGGCGGCGAGCGTCGCCGCCGAGCGATCCAGGTCTTTCAGGCTGCGCATGCGGGCTTTCTTGTCGGCCTTCTCCGCGTTGCTGAACAGGTCGCGTAACAGCGCTTCCAGGACCTCCAGGGCGTCGTCGTGCGCGGTGGCCTCCAGGCACAGGGCGAACGCCACCAGTGTCGCCATCCGCCGCGACGCCGGCAGCCGGTTGATCGCCGTGACCTTGGCGGTGTTGGCGAAGCGAGCCAGGGCCGCGATACGGCTGGGCGGGATGTGCGCCGCCGCTGGCAAGGCGATGCCGATGCCGCGCACGTCATCAAGCCGGCGCAGCGCCCGAATCAGTGCGGGGCCACTGACCATCACCGGGCCGGAGCGCAGTTGATCCAGCCGGGAACTGCGGTTGCCTTCGGCGACCAGCAGCAAGTCCTGTAGCTGCTGCCGTTGCGCCTCGCTCACACTGCGGCCAAGGGTTAGCCAGAGGCGTTCTTCGACCCGGCTGCGCAGTTGGGCGATGAACCGTTCCAGAACGGTGACGCCGGGCAGTAAAACCTTGTGCGTCAGCAACCAGGTCGTCGCCCGATTGAACAACTCGCCAGGACGATCTGTCCCTGTCCAACAGAGCGCATACAGCCAGCGGGCAAGTCGAAAGCCGACGCTGGAATCAGCAAACACCCGATAGCCGTAACGCTCCTGAATCTCGGCGGCATGACGTTGACGTTGGCGGGTTTCGGCATAGGCCAGGATACAAGTTGGATCGGTAATGCCTAACTGGCGACTGAGCGCTTGCAGCACCTCTTGGGGGACGGCTGAAAAGTCGTCGGGAAAAGTGCCCAGGTAGCGGATGCTGGTCAGTTGGGTGGCGTAGCCAAGGCGGTTGTGCTCGCCGCGCAGCGGTAGGAGGATTTTGTGGTCGTCGTCGCTCAGGTGGAAGTAGCGTTCCAGCTCCTCACGACTGGGGGCATCGACATAGCGGCCAAAACCGTCGCGTTGCTCCTGGGTCAGAAAACCGACCGGCATCGATCACAGCACCTCGGCGCAGAACACGGCGGGCGTGACAATCCGCGTGCGTTCGATGTGCCCGCGTTGCAGCAGGCCGGCGCGGCGATCACCGGTCACCAGGTAGTCCGCATCGCCTGCCAGGGCCATGGCCAGCAGAAACGAGTCATCCGGATCATCGGCTTCGACCTCGATGGTCAGACGCTCCAGTACCACAGCCCGTTGCAGGTTATTGATCATGGCTCCCACTTTGGCGGGCTGAAGGATGGCCTGGAGCTTGGGGTAGCGGCTGGCTCGGCGGATTTCATCGAGCTGCATCCGCGAGGTCACTACCTCGAAACGCGCCGCCCGCCAGGCACGGTAGATCGCATCGGGCGCGCCATGCGGCGAGATCAGTGCGCTGAACAGGATGTTGGTATCCAACACGACCCGCATCAGCGCTTACGTGCCCAGTCGAGCGCTTCGTCAACCGCTTCGGTCAGCTCTGCCTCGCTCAGATGGGCATTAGCGGCCTTGGCCTGTTCGGCCGTCAGTTCCAGGATGTGGGCCCGCACCGCCTCTTCAATGAAGCGCGACAGGTCGCCTTTCCGGCCACCGCCCTGGCTGGCCAGAAACATCCGAAGCGACTGGTCGGTGTCGGCCGAGACGGCGACATTCCAGCGAATCGTATTCATGGCGTTCCCCGCTAGTAGGTGTTTGTGTGTTTATACGCCAATCACAAAGGGCTATGCAATGGTTCAAAAAAACCTTCGTTTTGCCGAACTTTAAGTGGACAGGAATCGGCTGGTTAACCTACCTGCGCTACGGTTCAAATAACTGGTACGCTTAATCAAAGTTCAACTATTACTAACGTAGTCGAGTAAACGGTACTTTTGATGAAGATCGGTTATGCGCGGGTGAGCACTCGGGATCAGAACGCCGACCTCCAGGTCGATGCCCTGAAACAGGCCGGGTGCGAACGCATCTATCAAGACATCGCCAGCGGCGCGAAAAGCGCCCGGCCGGAGTTGGACAAGTTGCTAGCCCATGTTCGAGCGGGCGACACCGTGGTGATCTGGAAGCTGGATCGCCTCGGGCGCTCCCTCAAACACCTGGTCGAGCTGGTCGGCGAGCTGGCAGAGCGCAAGGTCGGCTTGCAGAGCCTGAATGACCCAATCGACACCACCCACGCCCAAGGTCGCTTGGTGTTCAACCTGTTTGCCTCGCTGGCCGAGTTCGAGCGCGAGCTGATCCGCGAGCGGACTCAGGCGGGTTTGTCGGCCGCGCGGGCGCGGGGCCGGATCGGTGGCCGTCCCAAGGGCCTCCCAGCCAAGGCCGAGGCCACCTCCATGGCGGCCGAGACGCTGTACCGCGAGGGCCGCCTGAGCGTCAGCGCCATCGGCGAGAAGTTACACATCTCCAAGAGCACGCTGTACAGCTACCTGCGCCATCGTGGTGTTGAGATCGGCGCACACCAGAAGAGCGCCCAGCCGCGAGGTCAGCAACGCAATGTCGCGTCGCCGGCAGAGCCCGCCGCCGAGCAGGTGGCCACCGTCACGCTGCGCCTGGCGGTGGTGAACAACAGCAAGTTCGTTCGCGGCCGGAAACGGGCCAAGGAAAATATCGAGCGCTACTGCTTGGAGCCCTACAGTATGAAACGGCTGGAGTCGGGCAACTACGAACTGGCCATTCCGTATCGGAGCGACGATGAGCTGGACAAGACCGTGCATGACTTGCTGACCGAGATCAGCCAGGAAGCCGACATGCGCAACTGCTTTATCGAAGCCGATGCCTGGGAAGAAGGCTCTGAACGGCGCTGGTAGGGCTTAAGTGCACTTTCTGTTCCATTGCTCCCCAAACCCCATCATACAACTCTGCAAAATCATGAGCGCAAACCCGAATAGGACGAGGTAACGGTTTTCTGGGATCAATCTGACTAATAGCAGCCAAGACTAGGCGATGTTCATTGAGAGTTAATCTATAGCTTGCTGCGATCAGGCTATTGGACTTTGTGACCTTATGGCACTTATGCATAAGTGCCTCCTCGCTGAGTCATTCGCTCGGACTTCCGAGGTCGACCAGGCTTTCGTTTTGCGACAGGCCCAGCAGAGTCAATTAAGTCGAGTTGAACAACATGCAGCTGCAGCCAACTCTCAACATCCGCACGACGCCACAATAGTCTGCCTGCACCAGGAATGCGGCAAACAGGAGGCAAGCGCGAGGGATTCTTTGAATGCTGGTTTTTGATGGTGCCGGTAGACCGGCCTAGGATCTCAGCGAGATCAGTAACGGTGAGAAGCTTTTCGAGCGACATGATTCATCCTCGCCCGACCAGAAGGTCAGGTTTGGATGGGTCCACGGCAGCGCTGGTGATTGAGCAAGTGGAACTGCTGCTTCAGTTCCAGGATGCGATCATCCAGACGCGGGGTTGTACCCACAGTCGCCCACGCTTTCCTCCGCACCGCGCCGATTATTTTCCGGCCCCATCAATGCCGGTAGCTTGGTGTCAATCAGGCGATTACCCCCGAGAGAGGGCATCCTTTCTTCCGTGACAGTCTCGTCCGCTTACTACTGCCACGGTGCCGGGCCGAGGGACCCTGCTAACCTTCATCGGCTGCCACACCATTAACAGATAGTGGGGGGCCTCAGGCCAGGGCATTTCTCGTACCTCGCCGGCGCGTTCGTATTCAGACTAATCATTGGCAGTCATCCGCGCAACCACCATGGCACACTTTTGTCACACTGAAGCTGTGAATAATGATGATTCAGCGTGATCGACGATTATCGAGAGCGCCGACGCAGCCCAGGGAAATAAAGGGATTTAACGCTTACAGGCTGTACTTTAAGGCCCCGGCATGACGCCAGGCTTTGCAGTTGCACTGCAAAGGCCCGACGGGGAAGGTTTCGCGGATCAGCTGGGGAGGCGTGGGTTGCATCGGGGTTCCTGCGGGTGGGTGGTGGTTTCTGGCAGGTGCAAAGGGTGAGCCCAAGGGGCGGCGTCATTCAAGCCCTGCCGCCGTGTTCATCGCGCCTGCGCAGCCCCGGCGCCCTGGCCCGGCAGCAGGTGTGCGCCGGGCGGGTTCGTTACCAGCGCAGCAGGTAGGGGCCGACGATAGCGCCGAACAGGGCGGGCAGCAGCATGCCGGACAGGTACCAGACGCCCCAGAACGGTACCTCCATTTCCGGGCAGTGCAGGCAGTAGGCCAGGGTTGCGGTGGAGCCGGCAAGCAGGCCGCCGCCTGCGCCTGCCAGGCGCAGACGGGTCGGGGCCAGGCCACGCAAGGCCCAGAACACCGAGATAAAACCCGGCACGGAAAGCATCGCGATGTTGAATGGGCATTCTTTCCAGCTTATGCCCAGCAGCATGGGCATGCGTGCCTCGGTCGGTGCTTGCCACAGGGCCGCTATCGCGGCCAGCCACACAACGATGATGGGCAGACACAGCGACGCCCAGGCCGCACCGCCTTCGACACCCGGCCGAGCCAGGCGCGTGGAAAGCCACAACGAGCCCAGGGCGAGACTCCCGGGCAAGGCGAGCTTGGCCCAGAACACCGGTGTGCGCGCCACTTCGGCCAGGTCTGGCCGCACCCCGAAATACAACGCCATCAGCACAACTGCCGCGACACCGCCGACGAGCAGTGCCAGGGCGAAACGCTTGGCCATGGCCAGCCTGTCCATTGCAGGCTCACCCGCAGCAAGCATGGAAATCAGGTCATCCGTTTTCATGGCTCTGTTTACCTCTGATCACCATCGCCAGCGCTTTCAGGCCGCGATGGATACCTACCTTGACCGCAGAACTGGAAAGACCGGTCAGTTGAGCCGTTTCCTCTACCGAACGGCCTTCCAGTTTCACATGAATGATGGGCAGACGCTGACGCTCGGGCAGGTGCTGTAACAGCTTGCCCAGATCACGCCGGGCCTCCGCCGGGCGGCTATCCTCCACCTCGAACATGTCTTCGTCCAGCGAATCGGACAGCGCATCGCGGCGGGCGAACGCACGGAAGTGATCGGCCAGCTTGTAGCGGGCGATCGCCTGCACCCACACGGTCAGCGGCTGTTCGGCGCGATAGGTGTGCCTTGCGTTGTGCACGGCCAGCAGTACCTCTTGCAACAGGTCCTCGACCTCTCCCGGGCGCTGCGCCAGGCGTCGGC
Organism: Pseudomonas ceruminis; assembly: GCF_021602025.1. GTDB lineage: Bacteria > Pseudomonadota > Gammaproteobacteria > Pseudomonadales > Pseudomonadaceae > Aquipseudomonas > Aquipseudomonas ceruminis. The sequence continues at coordinate 12,437 of NZ_BQHW01000020.1, read as the reverse complement.
GAAGGAAACCGCGCAGGTGCGAACTGAGCGCGGTGAGGAATTCGCGGTATGCGGCCTCGTCGCCAGCCAACCCACCCAGAAGCAATGACTGCAGGCGCTCTTCGCGCGTGGCCATGACCTCATAGCTTGTAGTTCGCTCCATTGGCCGCCTTAGTTACACCGCAGGTGGATATTTTTCATTGAGCCCAGACTGCATCATATCGGCCGCAACGCCAAAGGTTTCAATCGGCGCAGGTGCACCGAAAGAAATCTCAACATTTTTCTGCCGCGCTGTAACCGTATCGACTGCTACGACGAATTACCTGTCGGACCGTCACACCGAGCTGACGGCCATCCAGTCCATTACGGAGATATGCCATGAAAAGCATCGCCCTCGCTACCGCCGCACTCGCCCTCGCCTCCATTGCATCCACCGCCATGGCCGACAACCAGGCCACGCCAAGCGTGGAAAAATGCTACGGCGTGTCCCTGGCCGGCAAGAACGACTGCGCCGCCGGTGCCGGCACCAGTTGCGCCGGCACCTCCAAGGTCGACTACCAGGGCAATGCCTGGAAGAACGTCCCGGCAGGCACCTGCACCTCGATCAAGACCCCCAAGGGCATGGGTTCGCTCACGCCGATCAAGTCCTGACCCACGGGGTTGCCGACCACGCCCGCACGGCACCGATGCGTGGCGTGGCCGGCGCACCGCTTTAGCACCGCCTGCCCGTCACCACGCTGCGCCCATGCAGGCCGCAGCCCGGCGGGATGCAAGCACCAACGTTGTGTATTCCCTGACGCCTTGCCGATACGACAGGCAACGCGCCAGGCCGTTTCAACGATCAGGGAGCGTTCAGCATGTTCGCCGTAGTGGGTCGGTTCTTCGGTAAGTCAGTCCATGGCAAATTGACCCTGGGCTTTGGCGCGGTGCTACTGCTATCGATCACGCTGTCCGGGATCGCCCTGCGCAGCATCAATCAATTGACCGACCGCAGCGAAGCGCTGGTCGAGAGTGCCTCTCTCGCCACCCTGATCGCGGCGGTTCGCCTCAAGGAAAACGAATTCGACCGCAATGGCCAGAGCAGTGCTGCCCAGGCCTACACCCGCGAGGTCGAGAAGCTGGGTGCGCGGGTGAATGAAATCCGCGCCAGCCTGGGCCCCGAGGCCAGCGAAACCCTGGATCACATCAGCGCCGTGGCGGGAGACTACGAACAAGCATTCGACAAGCTGGTAACGGCACGCCACCAGGCGACAAGCGCAGAAAAGGCCATGCTCCCCGCCATCGAGGCCATCGAGCAGCACTTCGGCAATGTCCGCCAGGCACTGTTTGACCTGCTGCCGGGCGGCGACCCGCAGAGCATCGAGCGGGCGCGCATGATCGTTGAGCTCGAAACCATCATTTCCCGGCTGCGCGAGCAGGTCCAGAGCTACATCGCCCGCCCCACAGCCGAAGGCGAACAGCGGGTGGCCCAGACCGCCGACAGCATACGCAATCGCGGCAATGAACTGTGGGAGCGGCTACCCAACGACACCCTGCAGGCGCAACTGGTGGAAGGGTTGCGGGCCGTGCTGGCCTACCAGGACCGGGTAAAGGAGTTGCAAAGCAGCGTGAGCCAGAGCGAATCGGTGAAGCAGACCCTGCTCGCACACTCCGAGGAGCTGCAACGACTCGCCACGATCGCCTACCAGCAACAGGTGCAGGGGCGCGATACCGATGTGCGCTCCGCCCATGGCGAACTGCTGGTGGCCCAGGCACTGGCATTGCTGCTGGGCCTCGGCGCCGCCTGGCTGATCACCCGGCAGATCGTGCCGCAACTGCATCGGGCCCTGGCCCTGGCACGGCACATCGCCGCCGGGGACCTCACCGGCAACCTGGACCATCGCCTGCACGATGAACTGGGTCAGTTGATGGATGCCATGCGGGAAATGGCGCGTCATCTCAGGCAGATCATAGGCCATATCGGTGCGAGCACCGAACGCCTGACGGTATCGGCGACCGACCTGTCGGGCGTGGCGACCCGCAGCAGTGCCGGGCTCAGCGACCAGCGCCACCAGACCGAACAGGTGGCGACGGCCATGGGCGAAATGGTCGCCAGCGCCCGGCATGTGGCCGAGGACGCGCGCCAGGCCTCACAGTTGGCGATCACCACCGAAGCCCGCAGCGTCGAGGGCGACCGGGTCATCAGAGAAGCGGTCGAGCAATTCGAAGCCCTGGCCAGCAATGTGCAGGTGTGCAACCAGGCCATGGCCCGCCTGCGCCATGATGGCGAGCGCATCAGTGGTGTACTCAACGTGATTCGTGACGTCGCCGACAAGACCAACCTGCTGGCGCTCAATGCCGCAATCGAAGCCGCCCGCGCCGGTGAATCGGGGCGCGGGTTCGCCGTGGTCGCCGATGAAGTGCGGGCGCTGGCGCAGCGCACCCAGAGTTCCACGCGGGAAATCGAAGCGCTGGTCCATGCCCTGCACACCGGCACCCAGGAAGCCACCACGCTGATGGAGCGCAGCGAAAGCATGAGCCACACCAGCGTGCAGCTTGCGCACAGCGCCGGGCATGTACTCGAGGAAATCCGTGAGTCGGTGGCGTCGATCCAGGCGGCCAACCAACAGATCGTCGTCGCCGCAGACCGGCAGACACAGCTTTCCGAGCATATCAACGAAAACATCACCACCGTGCGCAGCATCACCGAAAACTCGACCAAGGCGGGTGCTCGCATCGCCTCGGCCAGCCAGGAGCTCTCCAGCCTGGGCGCAGAACTGAACGAGCTGATACGGCACTTCACGTTCTAGGCATTCGACTGAAACCATACGGCCCGACCAAGGAACGCCTATGAACATTCTCCACTTGCTGGGCAAGCGCCCCGCGCGCCCTGTCATCGACGAAGCCTTGCTGTCCAGCCTGCTGACGCTGGCCTGGGTCGTGGAAGCCCGCGATCCCTACACCGGCGGCCATCTCTGGCGCGTTGCCCAATACTGTGCGCTGCTGGCCGAAAAAAGCGGCTTCGCACCAGCGGAGGTGGCGCGCCTTGCCCTGGGTGGTTTCGTTCACGACCTGGGCAAGGTCGGCATCCCGGATGCCATATTGAGAAAGCCCGGCCCGCTGAACGATGACGAATACGCGGTGATCCGCACGCACCCGGAAATCGGCCGGCGCATGCTCGAAACCCATCCGATAGCCGCGCTGGTGATGGATGCCGTGGCCTCGCACCACGAAACCCCAGACGGCAGCGGTTATCCCCACGGGCTCGGCGCAGCGGATATTTCCACGATGGCCGCCATTACCGGTATCTGTGACGCCTTCGACGCCATGACCAGCTCCCGCGCCTACCGCCCGGGCATGCCGCTGGACAGGGCGCTGGGCATCATCGGTCAGAACCTCGGCACGCAGTTCAATACGCACTATGGCCGCCTGTTCATCGAACTGGGGCACGAGGGCCTGCTCGACGCCGTAATGGGGCATACCGACGCGGGCATTCCCCTGCGTCGCTGCGCGATGTGCGGCCCTACCGTGGTCCTACAGCAGGCTCACGTCGAGGGCGATCATGTCTTCTGCCCTTCGTGCGCCAGCGGCTACGAGTTGGTTCGCCCCACCCCGGACGCTGCCCTGGCACTGCGTGCAACCGGGCAAACCGGCAGCGCGGACGACCTTGCGCCCCAACCCGATACCGACCTGCTCGCCCGCCTGGCCCGGCAATTCAGCCCGGCCCGTGGCCCGGCCTGAGCCGACAGCCCCTACCAGCGCAACACACAACGCCCCAGCAACGCCCCCAATGCGGTGGGCAGGGCCATGCCCAGCACATACCAGACGCCCCAGAACGGCACGGTCATTTCCGGGCAGTGCAGGCAATAGACCAGGGTGGCCAGCGTACCGGCCAATGCACCGGCACCCGCCCCGGCCAGGGGCAGCCGGGTGGGCGCCAGGCCGCGCAGCGCCCAGGAAAAGGCAACGATACCGGGGAGCGAGAGCAGCAGGATCTTGAACGGGCAACCCTTCCAGGTTCTACCCAGGGTCAATGGCAAGCGGGCGGCCAGCGGTGCCTCCAGCAGGGTATAGGCACTGGCCAACCACAGCACCAGCAACGGTATGCACAGCATGACCCAGGCGCCGCCGACCCGCCCGCCCGGACACGCGGTGCGCCGCGTCAGGTACAGCGCCCCCGGCAGCAACGCGACCGGCAACGCCAGCTTGGCGTAGAAAAGCGGCAAGCGAGCCACCTGCGCCAGATCGGGACGTACCCCGAACAGCAGGGTCATCAGCAACGCGGCCCCCAGGACACTGACCACCAGCGCCAGGGCAAAGCGCTTGCCGAACAGGTGCTTGTCGACCGCCGGCACACCGGTCGCCAGCAGGGTAATCAGCTCGTCAGTCCTCATCGTCCAACTACCTCTGCTACCCGATGCCAAGCGGGCCTTGGCACCAGCGGGCGCCCGGCCATCGAAGCCATGTGCGGCCGAGCGCGGTGCCGTTGGCACCGGCCAGGCCCTGTGGAGGTAGTTCGCTGCCAAGGGGGTAACGGTTACAGCCTGGGTGAATTTTCCCGCGCTGTAGCACCAGGTGGTTGCGCCCCCGGGGCATGGGCAGGCGTCAAGGCGGCGAGCGTGAGCACGTCGAAGGAAATATTCGATGTGCTGTAACCAAGTGCGCCGCCAGAGCGAATTACTGGTCGGACCGTCACGTTGCGCTGGCGGCCATTGAGCCTCTCACGGAGATACACCATGAAAAGCTTCGCCCTCGCTACCGCCGCACTCGCCCTCGCCTCCATTGCATCCACCGCCATGGCCGACAACCAGGCCACGCCAAGCGTGGAAAAATGCTACGGCGTCTCCCTGGCCGGCAAGAACGACTGCGCCGCCGGTGCCGGCACCAGCTGCGCCGGCACCTCCAAGGTCGACTACCAGGGCAATGCCTGGAAGAACGTCCCGGCAGGCACCTGCACCTCGATCAAGACCCCCAAGGGCATGGGCTCGCTCACGCCGATCAAGTCCTGAGCGCAGGCGCCGCCGATCATGCACGCTCCTATGCCACTGGGTGCCGGCCTTGGTTTGAAGGCCGAGCACTACGACGCCGCCCGGGACTGCAGCGCAGCCGGGCTGTGGTTTGAGGTCCACCCAGAGAACTACATGGTTGGCGGTGCTCGCCTGGCCCACCTGGAAGCGGTGGGCGAACGGCATCCGCTGTCGCTGCACGGGGTCTCCCTGTCCCTGGCGGCGGACGCCGCCCCCGACCCGACGCACCTCCAGCGCCTGCGCAGGCTGGCAGACCACGTGCGACCGGCGCTGGTATCCGAACACCTCGCCTGGTCCACCTGGCGCAATCACTATTACCCGGACCTGTTGCCATTCCCGCGCAGCCACGAGGCCCTGGTACGCATCGCAGACAACATACAGCGTACCCAGGATGCCCTGGGGCGCAGCATTGCCATCGAAAATCCCAGCCATTACCTGCACCTGGACGGCCACGACTGGGATGAAATCGACTTTCTCACCGAGCTGACGCAGCGCACTGGTTGCGCCCTGCTGCTCGACATCAACAACGTGCACGTCAGCGCGCACAACATCGATTTTGATCCGGCCGCCTACATCGATCGCTTCCCGGGCCAGGCCGTCGCGGAGATTCATCTGGCGGGGCACAGCCATGACGCCGGCGGTGCGTTGCTCATCGACTCCCACGACGCCCCGGTCGCTGACCCGGTCTGGGCCCTGTATCAGCGCTTGATCCAGCGCATCGGCCCGCGCCCGACGCTGATCGAGCGCGATGACAACGTACCCGCGTTCACGGCATTGCTCGGCGAACGCGCGCACGCCCAGGCCATGCTCGACCGACTGGGAGCGACGCAATGATCAGACGTCTCGAACACTTCCAGGACGCCTTCATCGAGGCCTTGCAGGTACGTGCCGCCCCGGAACTGTCCGCCCTCACCGCGCAACCCGGCTTTCAGGTGTACCGCAATACCGTACTCAAGGGCTGCGTCGAGGCGCTGTGTGACAACTTCCCCAGCGTCGAACGCCTGGTCGGCCGTGACTGGCTGCGCGCGGCGGCGGTCGTTCATGCCAACGCCTGCGCACCAAGCGATGCCCGCCTGATCTTCTACGGGGCGGACTTTCCCGCGTTTCTCGCGGCCTTCGAGCCGGCCCGGGAGCTGCCCTACCTGGGCCCGGTGGCCCAACTCGACTACCTGTGGATAGAGGCCTTCTGTGCCGTGCAGGAGCCCGCGCTGGAACTTGCCAGCCTGGCCGGCGTGTCGCCCGAGGCACTGGCAACCTGTCACCTGCGCCCGCGCGCCAGCGCACGCTGGCGGTGGTTCGACGAGCAACCGATCTACAGCCTCTGGCGCTGCAACCGCGAAGGGGTGGACCTGCCTGACAACCTGCCCTGGCAGGGCGAAGGCGCTTTGCTGGTGGGCCATTGCGATGGCGTCACCTGGCACGCGCTCGAACCCGCTGGCTGCGTGTTTCTGGACGCCTGCGCTGCCGGACACGATCTGGAGCGGGCCTCGGCCCTGGCCTTGCAGCGGCAAGGCGACCTGGACTTTACCGACCTGCTCAGCCGCTTGCTGGGTGCCCGCGTGTTCTCTCCCCTTGTTCTTGCATGAAGGAAATAGCCATGGATATCACCCAGCCGTCGTCCAACAACAGCCGCGCCACAGTGCGTCAACGCTGGGACCAGGTTGCGACCTGCTTGATCAGCGACTCGACGCTCAGCCTGGTGGCGCGCATCAGCGTTGCGGCGATCTTCTTTCTCTCGGGGCGCACCAAGGTCGAGGGGCTGTTGACCATCACCCCCGGTACCTATGAGCTGTTTCGTAGCGAATACGCCCTGCCGCTGCTGTCACCGCACCTGGCCGCCCACCTGGCGACCTATGCCGAGCATGTGTTTCCGCTGCTGCTGATCGTCGGCCTGTTCTCGCGCCTGTCTGCCCTGGCGCTGCTGGGCATGACTGCGGTCATCCAGGTATTCGTCTACCCCGATGCCTGGCCAACGCACCTGTCCTGGGCCGGATTGCTGCTGGTCATCATCGGCCGGGGCGCCGGGGCGTGGTCGCTGGACAGGCTGCTGCGCATTCGCTGAATGCGACTGGCGCAGGCAATGCTGTGCGCTTCAGGTCGTGGGCGCTCCGTGCCCCTCTACCGTTTATGAGAGAGGGGCAGGAACCGAGGCCCACGGCTGAATGCATCAAGGCTATTACGGCAGGTACGGCAGGCTCAGGGGCTCATTGCCCGGCCGGTACATTGCCCGCCGTCTGCCCGAAGAGGATCTTCTTGCCCGCCTCGGTCACCGTCGGGCGGCTGGAGAACGGCTCACCCCTGGCGTAGGCCCTGACCGTGGCCGGGCGCTGGGCGATGGCCTCGAACCAGCGGCGCACATGGGGGAAGTCGTCGAGGTTCTGCTGCTGGTTCTTCCACGGCACGATCCAGGGGTAGCACGCCATGTCGGCAATGCTGTACTGCTCGCCGGCAACGAAGGTGCTGTCCGCCAGGCGACGATCCAGCACGCCATAGAGGCGGTTGGTTTCGTTGACGTAGCGGTTGATCGCGTAGGGGATCTTTTCCGGTGCATAGATCCCGAAATGATGGTTCTGCCCGGCCATCGGCCCAAGCCCGCCCATTTGCCAGAACAGCCATTCCGTCACCGTCTTGCGGCCACGCAGGTCGGTGGGCAGGAACAACCCGGTTTTTTCCGCCAGGTACAGCAGGATGGCGCCGGATTCGAACACCGTCACTGCTTCCCCGCCATCGGCCGGCGCAGTGTCGATGATGGCGGGCATGCGGTTGTTCGGCGAGAACGCGAGGAAATCGGGCTTGAACTGGTCGCCCGCGCTGATATCCACCGGGTGGATGCGGTAGTCCAGGCCGGCCTCTTCCAGAAACAGGGTGATCTTGTGGCCGTTGGGTGTTGGCCAGTAGTAGAGCTCGATCATCGTTGGTGGTCCCCGTGAAGGTTCAAGTGACTGTCAAGCAGGGTCAGCGCTGGCCGTACCATGCCTTCGAGCAGTTCACGCTCCGGCCGCGTTCGGGCCAGGACGCGAACGCCCAGGAGAATGCCCAGCAGCAGGCGCGCCAGATCGTCCGCCGGCTGCGCGCAGGTAATGGCGCCGCTGTGCTGGCCGGCCAGCACGCAGCGCCGGAAAAAGGCCTCGATCTGTATCAGGACAGCAGCCACGGCGCGCTGGAAGTCGGGGTCGTCCGGTGAGGCCTCAAGGGCGGAATTCACCAGCATGCAACCCTTGTGCTGGGGGTCGTTGAGCGAGCGTTCGAGTATCTCGTCGAAGAACGCCCCGATGGCCTGGCGCGGCGGCAGGACGCCTTCGAATCGCCGCACCCGGTCGGCAAAACCCTCTTCGACGTAATGGTCCAGCGCACGGCGATACAGCGAGCGCTTGTCGCCAAAAGCGTTGTACAGGCTGGCACTGGTCAGCCCCATGCCCTGGGCCAGGTCACGCACCGAAGTGGCCTCATAGCCACGGGCCCAGAAACATTGAACGGCTGCATCGAGCACCGCCCTCTCATCGAACTCTCTTGGCCGAGCCATCCGTACTCCCATTGCCAGGCCAACACAGGTGTTGCCCTTTTTCTGTAGACGGCCCTATTCTAGATCGAACGATCTAAAACACAAGACAGGACCCCACCCGCATGATTCATTTCTACTACCACCCCACGCCCAACCCGGCCAAGGTCGCCCTGTTTCTGGAAGAAACCGGGCTGCCCTACCAGCTGGTTCCTCTCGATACCGGCAAGGGCGAACAGCACACCGCGCAGTTCCGGGCCATCAACCCCAATGGCAAGGTCCCGGCCATCGTCGACAGCGAAGGCCCCGGTGGCCGCGAGGCACGGGTGTTCGATTCGACCGCCATCCTGCTCTACCTCGGCGAAAAGACCGGGCAGCTCATGGGCGCGCCGACCGACAAACCCGAACTGCTGTCGTGGCTGATGTTCATCGCCACGGGTATCGGGCCGTTCTCCGGCCAGGCCGTGCACTTCCAGTATGCCGCGCCGGAGAGCATCCCCTATGCAATCAACCGTTACCGGCGCGAAGCCGAACGGCACTACCAGGTGCTGGATGAGCACCTCGCCGGGCGCGACTACATCGTGGGCGACAGCTACACCCTGGCGGACATCTCAGCCTGGGGCTGGATCGACCGTGCCTCGCGCGTGCTCAAGGGCGAAAGCGACCCGCTGGCCGCCTACCCCAACATCCAGCGCTGGTTCCAGGCCATCGATGCGCGCCCGGCGGCGGCCCGTGCCCGTGAAGTGGGCAAGGACCACGCCTTCAAGAAAGACCTCGACGAGCAGATGCGCCGCGCGCTGTTCCCCTCCAACTACCCGGCGTAAGCCTCACCGGGTCAGCGTGCCCAGCGCACGCTGACCCCCGGACACGATCCCCAGAGAGGTGTGGCATGCAACCCATTGAAGGCATCGTTTTTGATCTCTACGGCACGTTGTACGACGTGCACTCCGTCGTCCAGGCCTGCGAAAGCGCCTACCCGGGCCAGGGTGAGGCCATCTCCCGCCTGTGGCGACAGAAGCAGCTCGAATACACCTGGCTGAGCAGCCTCATGGGCCGCTATGCCAGCTTCGAGCAACGAACCGAAGAAGCCCTGCGCTACACCTGCAAGCACCTGGGGCTCGCCACGGATGAAACCACTCTGCGGCAGCTCGGCCAGGCCTACCTGCACCTGGCTCCCCACCCGGACACGACCGCGGCCTTGCGGCGGCTGAAAGCAAGCGGCCTGCCCATGGCCATCGCCTCCAACGGCTCGCACCACTCCATCGAGCAGGTCGTCAGCCACTCGGACATGGGCTGGGCATTCGACCACCTGATCAGTGTCGAAACGGTCAAGGTGTTCAAGCCGGACAACCGCGTCTACAGCCTGGCCGAACAAACCATGGCCATCCCCAGGGACAGGCTGCTGTTCGTCTCGTCCAACAGTTGGGATGCGACCGGCGCCCGGCACTTCGGCTTTCCGGTGTGCTGGGTCAATCGTCAGGGGGCCGTGTTCGATGAATTGGGCGCCACCCCGACCCGTGAAGTACGTGACCTGGGCGAGATGAGCGACTGGCTGCTCGATTGAAGCTGTCCGCGCGAACGGCGCCCATGGATGATGGCCGGGGCGCCGTTCGGGCCAGGGCTGCTAGTGAACAAGGCGAATGCCGTCGATGCGTACCTGTTCCCCAGGCGAGAAGGCTTGCCCCGGCGTACGGAAACGCTCGCGAGTGCCGTCATCGTTTTTCACCCTGTAGGCGTTTTCACTCAGGCCCGCCGATGCCATCGCTGCGCGGTGGGCTCAGAGGTTGTCGCTGTCGGTCAGGTAATTGACCAGGCGCCGAAGCCAGGGCGCGATCAACAGCACCACCGGAATCATCATCAGCCAGGACAACACCCAGGCCTTCGACCAGTGCCCCATGAACCGTTCCACGGGAAACAGCGGACGGCTGGCAATTGCCGAGGCAATCGCACAGGTAATGGCCGACTGCAACAACGCAAAAAGATGGTGCCCGTGGCGTTTCGATAGCTTGATCACTGTACATGCCCCCTGGTTACGGGAAGCGCGCCATGCGCCTCCGCCTCGATGCCCTCAACGCGTGAACGCCACAAAGGCGCCTGGCATGGCTGTTATCCTGCCGCGAATGCGCACAGTGGTTTTATCCGTCCGTGCAGAACATTTTACCGATTGTCCCCACTGCGCATTCTATGCGGAACGAGCCTGGAGGCAATGCGCTCGCCTGGCCGGGTCATCGCGACCACCGATGAGTCACCGCGACCACAAAAACTCCAGGTCATAACGACAACAAAAATCACAACCTACTGTTTTTAAACAACTTATATACTGGCATGGTTTGTGTTCAGCACAGTGCTCACCCACTGAATGCAAGGACAAACCATGCAGCACAACGAATTCGACAATCGCCTGGCTGTGGTCACCGGTGCCAGCTCGGGCATCGGTTACGCGTTGACGACCGGCCTGCTCCAGGCCGGGGCCAGGGTGTTGGCCATGAGCCGTCACCAGGGTGAGCTGGGGGCTTTGCAGGAACACTACGGAGAACGACTGACCTGGCTTGAAGGCGACATCAGCCGCGCCGACGACCTCGCCAGGCTGGCCCGGTATGCGCACACCCTGGGCCCGATACACTACCTGGCCCCCAATGCCGGGATCGCCCAGTTGGCCGATGGCCTGGATGCCGCAGCCTTCGAGCGGCAATGGGCCGTCAATGGCGCGGGCGCGCTCAATACCCTGGCCAGCCTGAAAGCCCACCTGGCCCGCCCAGCCTCGGTCGTGTTCACCGGCACCTTTCTCTCGCAGGCAACCTTTCCCGGCCTCGCCGCCTACATTGCCTCCAAGGCGGCCCTGAAAGCCTTTGCGCGCAACCTGGCCGTCGAGCTGGCAGCCGACGACATCCGGGTCAACATGGTATCGCCAGGGCCCACGGCAACACCGATCTGGGGCACCCTGCAACTCAGCGACGACGCGCTGGCGGCGGTGGCCAAGACAGTGGAACAGCGTTTGTTGAATGGGGCATTTCTCGAACCCGCCATGATCGCCGACGCCATGCTGCACCTGCTGTCGCTGGGCGCACGGGGCATCCACGGGCAGGACCTGATCGTCGACAACGGCTACACCCTGCGCTGACCATGGCATGCGCCGGCAGGGCATATGCCCTGCGGTGCATGTTCATCGCAGCAAGGCCGCCATCAGGCGGCCGTCAGGCGCACTCAGGCAAACTGGCTGAACGACATATTGTCGTCCACATTATTGCCGGTACTGGCTGTGGTCGGACCACCCACCAGTTGGCCGCCCCAGGGATTGCTCTTCGGTTCGCCCTCATTGATGGCGACCTGCGAACGCTCCTTGATGGGGGAACCGCAGAATTCGGAAAAAATCGTACGCTAAGCTAACGGTGTTCTCGTGACAGCTCTTTGACTAGGCTTTCTAAGGCCATTCTGATAGCCCTGACTTCCTGAAAAGCCATGGCTAAAATTTGTGCGGCTAAAAGGGATAACCGATGGTAAAGTAAGTTATCCCTGTCGAGATACTGAAAAGCGTTATCCTCGTTTTTCCCAAAACTGTTTTGCCAGTTCGCTCAGAGCGCTAGTTAACTGAGCGACAGATTTCGCACTTTGCAAATTATTCTGCCCGGTCTGTACATTGGTATCAGCAGCATCGCGTATATTGTTAATACTGCGGTTGATGTCTTCACTTACTGCTCCCTGCTGCTCGACCGCAGTCGCTATTTGCGCGTTCATGTCGGTAATTTCGTTAACACGTTGGCCAATTCCATCAAGAGCTGTAGCTGCTTCCTCTGCGTGAGCTACACTCGTGTGCGCTTGCCGACTAGGCGGCCTCAGGTTCCAAGTGCAACAGTCAGTTGATAATGTTGAGCCGATTGGTTGCCAGCAGTTGCAGATGATCCGTCAACACTTCAACAGGGAATTTCCAGCCCAATGTCTGACGAGGTCGGGTG
>NZ_BQHW01000019.1 GCF_021602025.1 Pseudomonas ceruminis | reverse complement strand
AATAGGAACCGAGTGTTGGCTGCATGAAATACCCGTTTAAAGGCTAGATCTGGTGCTCACTTAAATTTGAGTGCACTCGATGTCTTGGCTTTGCGGGGCTGGGTAGATGACATGGCCGGACGGTTACGATTGGTAGCCAGGGGTTCAGCTTCAATTAACTTTTCAGTGATCACCGAAAAGTTACGGGCAGTGGCGTTGAAGTAGCGCTCAGCGGCATCCAGTCGCTGCCTGACGCTGGCAATCTTCAGTCGGTCGTGAGGCTTCACTTCAAACCACCACTCGCGCCCATCCGCGAGGAAAACCTGTACGTCTGGGTAATATTTGAAGTAGCCCTGGAGCGATGGAACACGTTCCTCACTGGGCTGCGGGACGTAGCCGATGACCGCAGGAGACAGCTCAAGAAGCCGAAAAAGAGCGCCTTCGAGCTGGGACTCCCAGGGCACAGGCTTTTTATTTTTGAGCGATGGGAAGTAGCCGCGGTAATGGTTGGACCGCCGCGTGACCACCTTTCGTACTGTCATGAAACACCTCCGAAAATCTCGAAACGAGCGCCGACGCTGCGCCAAAAAATCAAGGCGCAGGGCGGGCGAAGTGAGGCCTTTCGACAGGCAACACTGTGCCGTCGAGTAACCTCGCTAAGGTCGAAAAAATGGGAGAGGATTGACAGTCGCTTCGAAAAAGCAGACATTGCGGGTTCTGAGGACGCAAGTCTGCTTCGCTAAGCGCGGTCAGTCCTCTCGGGATTGATCGCGTTTTTCTACATTTTCAGGTCTCCTTTTCTCTCATTGGTCATGACTCTCATGACTGATCAGAATCTAAAGCAATCGGCTTGCTCTCTTTATTTCTAAACGGCCACTTCGTGATCGCTGGAGCAATTTGGATCAGGTCTGAAGCTCTCGCTTCAAACAGCTGATTTGGCTGAAAATCTTCAGTGCAAAGCGGAAAAGTTGGTCATAGATCTTATTCCAACATCCCTTCGAAATCTACAAAAAATCCAAAATGGCAACTTCCACCAAATTCCATTTCCATACTAAATTGTTCAAATTAATACTTAACACGTACGCTTAATTAACTATTAAGGTGTTCAAATATTAGTTTTAAAGTCCTCTCAATCTCTCTGCTGCTCAGATCCGCCCGCCGACCCTCTCAGCACTTCCAGCGCCCCATCAAATCACTTCCTCAAATCCCCCCATCTGCATCATTTTCCAATGAGCGGAGTAGGGCGCCCCGGCAGGAATTCCAGGCAAAAAAAAGCCCGCGAAGGCGGGCTTGATGGTGACCGACAGGGGCCATGGTTGAAGCCCGGCCGGTCATCTATTTGTGAAAGCGTGCAGCTTTTCTGTGAACCTACACCTGATCAGAAGTCCAGGTTCGACACCGACAGCGCGTTGCTTTCAATGAAGTCGCGGCGCGGCTCAACTGCATCGCCCATCAAGGTATTGAAGATCTGATCGGCAGCGATCGCGTCTTCGATGGTGACCTTCAGCATGCGGCGCACGGTCGGATCCATGGTGGTTTCCCACAGCTGATCCGGGTTCATCTCACCCAGCCCTTTGTATCGCTGGATGGTGTGACGCTTGGTGGTTTCGTTCATTAGCCAGTCCAGGCCTTCCTTGAACTCAACGATCGCCTTGCGACGCTCACCGCGTTGAACGTATGCACCTTCACCCAACAGGCTGGACAGCTTGGTGCCGATGTTGACCACGGTGCGGTAATCGTTGCTGCCGAAGAAGTCGCGGTTGAAGGTGATGTAGCTGGCCAGGCCGTGGGAGGTGATTTCCACTTCCGGCAGCCAGACATTACGCTCTTTGTCTTCGCGCAGGCTGGCTTTGTAAACCAGGCCTGACTTCTGGCTGTTGTTCAGGCGTTCCTGCAGCTTGGCCAACCAGCCTTGCATGACAGCGTGATCACCCAGTTGCTCCAAGGTAACTTCCGGCAGGTAGATGAAGTGCTCGGTCAGCTCTTCCGGGTACAGACGCGACAGACGTTTGAGAGTCTTCATCACGCTGCGGAATTCGTTGACCAGGGCCTCCAGTTGTACGCCGGAAACGGCTGGGGCCGATTCGTCCAAGTGCAGGCTGGCATCTTCGAGGGCCGATTGGGTCATGTATTCTTCCATGGCCTCGTCGTCCTTGATGTACTGCTCCTGCTTGCCTTTCTTCACCTTGTACAGCGGTGGCTGGGCGATGTAGATGTAGCCGCGCTCGACCAGCTCGGGCAACTGACGGAAGAAGAAGGTCAGCAGCAGGGTACGGATGTGCGAACCGTCAACGTCAGCATCGGTCATGATGATGATGTTGTGATAACGCAGCTTGTCGATGTTGTACTCTTCGCGGCCGATACCACACCCAAGAGCGGTGATCAGCGTGCCCACTTCTTGGGACGAGATCATCTTGTCGAAGCGTGCCTTCTCGACGTTGAGAATCTTACCCTTCAGCGGCAGGATCGCCTGGGTGCGACGGTTGCGGCCTTGCTTGGCCGAGCCACCTGCGGAGTCACCCTCCACCAGGTACAGTTCGGAGAGGGCAGGGTCCTTCTCCTGGCAGTCAGCCAGTTTGCCCGGCAGGCCAGCGATATCCAGCGCACCTTTGCGGCGGGTCATTTCACGGGCCTTGCGCGCCGCTTCGCGGGCACGGGCGGCATCGATCATCTTGCCGACAACGGCCTTGGCTTCGTTGGGGTTTTCCAACAGGAAGTCAGCGAAGTACTTGTTCATCTCCTGTTCCACGGCGGTTTTCACCTCCGAGGAAACCAACTTGTCTTTGGTCTGGGAGCTGAATTTCGGGTCTGGCACCTTCACCGAAATAATTGCGGTCAGGCCTTCGCGAGCGTCATCGCCAGTGGTGGCGACCTTGTTCTTCTTGGCCAAGCCTTCCTGCTCGATGTAGTTGTTGAGGCTACGGGTCAGGGAAGAGCGGAAGCCGACAAGGTGGGTACCACCGTCGCGCTGTGGAATGTTGTTGGTGAAGCACAGCAGGTTTTCGTTGAAGCTGTCGTTCCACTGCAGGGCGACTTCAACACCCACGCCATCGTCACGCTGAACGTTGAAGTGGAACACCTGGGAGTTGACCGGAGTCTTGTTGGTGTTCAGGTATTCAACGAATGCACGCAGGCCACCTTCATATTTAAAGAACTCTTCCTTGCCCGAGCGCTCATCCTTCAGCAGGATGCCAACGCCCGAGTTCAGGAACGACAGTTCACGAATCCGCTTGGCCAGGATGTCCCAGCTGAAGTGGATATTCTTGAAGGTCTCAGCCGAAGGTTTGAAGTGAATGTGGGTACCGGTCGTTTCGCTGTCACCCACAATGGCCATCGGCGCCTGTGGAACACCATGAACGTAAGTCTGCTCCCAGATCTTGCCGCTACGGCGAACGGTGAGTACCAGCTTTTCGGAAAGGGCGTTTACAACCGAAACACCTACACCGTGCAGACCGCCGGAAACCTTATAGGAGTTGTCGTCAAACTTACCGCCGGCGTGCAGCACGGTCATGATGACCTCGGCAGCAGAAACCCCTTCTTCCTTATGAACGTCAACCGGAATGCCGCGACCGTTGTCGCGCACACTGATGGATTCGTCCGGGTGAATGATGACCGTGATGTCGTCGCAGTGCCCGGCGAGGGCTTCGTCGATCGAGTTGTCGACCACTTCGAAGACCATGTGGTGCAGGCCGCTACCGTCATCGGTGTCGCCAATGTACATGCCGGGACGCTTGCGCACGGCATCCAAACCTTTCAGCACCTTGATGCTTGAAGAGTCGTACGTTTGATT
The DNA here is from genome assembly GCF_021602025.1 of Pseudomonas ceruminis. Taxonomy (GTDB): domain Bacteria; phylum Pseudomonadota; class Gammaproteobacteria; order Pseudomonadales; family Pseudomonadaceae; genus Aquipseudomonas; species Aquipseudomonas ceruminis. The sequence goes on along the minus strand of NZ_BQHW01000019.1, from coordinate 125,740 downwards.
TTCGCTCATGCCTTCACTCCCGATGGTCGTGGGTCTGGGTGATACGGCCTTGTTCCACGTGGAACAAAGCAACTGGCGTTTCCGTCTGCCAGCCTTCCCTCAGTAATTCGTGATCTACACAGGTGATGAACACCTGGCAGCGTAATTCTTCAAGCAAGCGGCACAGTGCGCGGCGATGCTGGTCATCCAGCTCGGACGGCAAGTCATCAACGAGATAAATACAATGGCCGCGTCGAGCCTGGCTCACGAGGTGGCCCTGGGCAATGCGCAATGCGCAAACCACTAGCTTCTGCTGGCCACGTGACAAAATGTCGGCTGCATTATTGGCAGCCAGACGCAGACGTAGATCAGCACGCTGTGGACCGGCTTGGGTATGGCCCATCTGCTGATCGCGAAGGAGAGAGGAGGCGAGTACTTCGTTGAGTTCCCGGTCCTTGTCCCAGCCTCGGTAGTAGCTAAGGGTCAACCCGTCCAGCTCGACCAGTTCGCTCAGGGTTTGCTCGAAGACGGGCTTCAAGGCCTTGATGTAGTTGCGACGGTATTCATCTATTTCCGCGCTGGCCAGGCATAATTCCCGGTCCCAGGCGGCTTGCGAAGCTGGGTCAAGTGTACCATGACGCAACCATGAGTTCCGCTGCCGCAACGCCTTCTGCAGCCTTTGCCACGCAGGCATGAAGCGGGGTTCCACGTGGAACACTCCCCAATCCAAAAACTGCCGGCGTATCTTCGGCGCACCTTCCAGCAGCCTGAAACTGTCGGGGTTGATCAGCTGCAACGGTAGCAGCTCAGCCAATTGAGCGGCGCTCTTGGCATTCTGCCCGTCAATGCGGATAGTAAAATCGCCCGCCCGCTCACGCGAGACACCCAGGTTACTGGTTCCGCCTTCGGCCAACTGCACTTCACCAAACACGGTGCAGGCTGCTTGCTCGTATTGGATAACCGGGTTCAAGCGGGTACTGCGAAACGACCGCGCTAGCCCGAGCAGGTGCACAGCTTCAAGCACACTGGTCTTGCCACTGCCGTTAGCGCCGTAAAGGATGTTAATGCGGGGGGAGGGCGAGAGGGTCACCGGGTGCAGGTTGCGCACCGCGGTGACCATGATACGTCGAAGGGACATTGGGCCTGCTACGGTTTACAGACGCATCGGCATGACAACGTAGGACGAGTCGTCATTGCCGGCTTCCTGCAGCAGGGCGCTGCTGTTGGAGTCCGACAGGATGAGACGAACCTGTTCTGTCGTCATCACGCCCAAGACGTCCAGCAGGTAACTCACGTTGAAGCCTATCTCCAGCGAGCTACCGTCGTAGTCCACGCTGATCTCTTCTTCCGCTTCTTCCTGCTCGGGGTTGTTGGCCTGAATTTTCAACTGGCCAGCGGCCAACTGCAGGCGAATACCACGATACTTTTCGTTGGAAAGAATCGCGGTACGGCTGAAAGCCTCGCGCAACGCCTGACGGTCACCGATTACCAGCTTGTCGCCACCCTTAGGCAGTACGCGCTCGTAGTCCGGGAACTTGCCATCGACCAGCTTCGACGTGAAGGTGAACTCGCCGGTGGTCGCACGGATGTGGTGCTGACCCAATACGATACTGACCATACCCTCTGGGTCGGTAAGCAGGCGCGCAAGTTCCAGAATGCCTTTACGAGGCACGATGACCTGATGACGCTCATCCTGCTCGATAGGTGCGGTCATCGAGCACAGCGCCAGCCGGTGACCGTCGGTGGACACAGCACGCAGGGTGTTGCGCGACACCTCCAGCAACATGCCGTTGAGGTAGTAACGGACATCCTGCTGGGCCATCGCAAAGCTGGTGCGCTCGATCAGGCGGCGCAGTTTGCTCTGCTCCAAGTTGCAGGTCAGCGAGCCTGGGCCTTCTTCCACCGTCGGGAAGTCATTGGCTGGCAGGGTCGACAAGGTGAAACGGCTACGACCGGCCTTGACCAACAGCTTCTGCTCATCGACCTTGATATCGATCAGGACGTCGTTTGGCAGGCTTTTGCAGATATCCATTAGCTTGCGCGCCGGCACGGTGATTTCGCCAGGCTCGGCTGGCTCTTCCAGTTGTACGCGGCCTACCAGTTCGACTTCCAGGTCGGTACCGGTCAACGACAACTGCTGGCCTTGCACGACCAGCAGCACGTTGGACAGGACCGGCAAGGTCTGACGGCGCTCGACGACACCGGCGACCAGTTGCAGGGGTTTCAACAGGGCTTCGCGTTGAATGGTGAAATGCATGGTCTAGTCCCTTGCCTTTAAATAGCTGCGCCGCCGGCCATCAGGTCGTCAGCGTACGCAGCAGGTTCTTGTAGTCCTCGCGGATGTCCGCGTCGGATTCCTTCAGTTCATTGATCTTGCGGCAGGCGTGCAGCACGGTGGTGTGGTCACGGCCACCAAACATGTCGCCGATTTCCGGCAGACTATGGTTGGTCAACTCCTTGGACAACGCCATGGCCACCTGACGCGGGCGTGCAACAGAACGCGAGCGGCGTTTGGACAACAGATCGGCGATCTTGATCTTGTAGTACTCGGCCACGGTGCGCTGGATGTTATCCACACTCACCAACTTGTCCTGCAGCGCCAGCAGATCCTTGAGCGATTCGCGAATCAGCTCGATAGTGATGTCACGCCCCATGAAGTGCGAGTGTGCAATCACCCGCTTCAGAGCGCCTTCCAGTTCACGTACGTTGGAACGAATGCGCTGGGCGATGAAAAACGCCGCATCGTGCGGCAGCTCGACCTTGGCCTGGTCGGCTTTTTTCATCAGGATCGCCACGCGGGTTTCCAGCTCGGGCGGCTCCACGGCCACCGTCAAACCCCAGCCGAAGCGCGACTTCAGCCGCTCCTCGAGGCCCTCAATCTCTTTCGGGTAGCGGTCACTGGTAAGAATTACCTGCTGGCCACCTTCGAGCAAGGCGTTGAAGGTGTGGAAAAACTCCTCCTGCGAACGCTCCTTGCGGGCAAAGAACTGGATGTCGTCGATCAGCAGCGCGTCGACCGAGCGGTAGAAACGCTTGAACTCGTTGATCGCGTTCAGCTGAAGCGCCTTAACCATGTCGGCGACAAAACGCTCGGAATGCAGGTAGACCACCTTGGCATTCGGGTTTTTCTTGAGCAGGTGGTTACCCACAGCGTGCATCAAGTGCGTCTTGCCCAAACCCACGCCGCCATAAAGGAAGAGTGGGTTGTAGCCATGCTTGGGGTTGTCGGCGACCTGCCAGGCCGCAGCTCGAGCCAGCTGGTTGGACTTACCTTCGACAAAGGTTTCGAAGGTGAATGTACGGTTCAGGTAACTGGTGTGCTTGAGCGCTCCCTCTACCTGGACAGTGCGCTGTTCGGTACGGCCGCTCGCAGCAGGTACCGAAGCGGTATCAGCCATCGCATCGAAGCTCTCGCGCGACGAGGTTTCACCGATGTCATTGACCAGCACTGGCTCGGTTACCGCCGCAGCGGCCGGTTCGGCTGCCGCGACAGAGGGCGCAGCTGGCTGCTGCGACGGGTTCTGGGCCAGGGAAGCAGCCATGGCTGCGCTGACTGGGGCGTTGGGCGCTGCCCGCGGAGCAGAGCTGCGGCGGCTGCCTATTAATAAGGAAAGGGCAGGTGCGATGCCATTGCCTTGCTCGCCCAACAGCTCGAGCAGGCGGCCAAGGTACTTTTCATTCACCCAATCAAGAACGAAACGGTTAGGCGCATAGACGCGCAACTCGTCGCCTTCGGCTTCGACCTGTAGCGGACGGATCCAGGTGTTGAATTGCTGGGCAGGCAGTTCATCGCGCAGAAGCTCCACGCACTGCTGCCAAAGTTCCACTGACACGGATATCCCCTGAGTTTGAAAGCCGGATGAGGCAAAAACAAACCGCCATTGTACCGGTGGAACGATCAGTTATCCACATGTGGAAACATTCTGACCCATGCCAAAACAGCCATTTAGCGACCAAAACGGCGCCCAAGCACTGTGCATAAGGTCTGTGGATAAGCGCACGTGAGGGCTATGCACAACCCTGGGGTCAGCCCTGTTGATAACTCACCTGTGGATAATCGCCCTATTCATCCACAGGTTGTGTTCAAGCGCAGCACAAGCACAGCACCTGTTGTGGACAAGGTTTTGGAACGCTGTACACCTTACGGATAAAGGGCTGTAGATGGTTATCCACAGATACTTATCCACTTAAGATTTATAAGTTCTTCAGAAAAGCTTTTTATATGTCTCTTCTTTTTTTTCATTTTGTCGTCCGTTTGTCTGCTCGATCAAGCACCAACCTGAAGGACCCCTTCGACGACCTTCCATAAGGAATGGCTGGTTGGAAATTGACCTATTGGCTTGCTTTCTCTAGAATCGCCGATCTCTTAAAAAGGGGGCCATTCCGGCCCGTTGTCGACAAACCCAGGTAACACGCCATGAAACGTACTTTCCAACCAAGCACCATCAAGCGCGCTCGCACCCACGGCTTCCGTGCCCGTATGGCTACCAAGAACGGCCGTGCTGTTCTGTCGCGTCGTCGTGCCAAAGGCCGTAAGCGTCTGGCCATTTGATTTTTCGGCACAGGTGGTGAGTCAGGACTTCAGTCGGGAAAAGCGACTGCTTACACCCCGGCATTTCAAAGCGGTCTTCGACTCCCCAACCGGCAAGGTTCCAGGGAAAAACCTGCTGATCCTTGCTCGCGAGAACGGTCTCGATCATCCACGTCTCGGCTTGGTGATCGGCAAGAAGAGCGTCAAGCTCGCCGTTCAACGCAATCGCCTCAAGCGCTTGATGCGCGATTCCTTCCGCCTGAACCAGCACCTGCTCGCTGGCTTGGACATAGTGATCGTCGCGCGCAAGGGATTGGGTGAGATAGAAAACCCGGAATTGCACCAACATTTTGGCAAGCTCTGGAAACGCCTGGCGCGCAGCCGGCCTTCTCCCGCAGCAAACGCCGATTCCGCAGGGGTAGACAGTCAAAATGCGTAAACTGGCCCTCGTTCCGATCCAGTTTTACCGTTACGCCATCAGTCCTCTGATGGCCAGCCACTGTCGTTTCTACCCCAGTTGCTCCTGTTACGCCTACGAAGCCATTGAAACCCATGGCCTTCTGCGTGGCGGGTGGCTAACCGTTCGTCGCCTGGGGCGTTGTCATCCGTGGAACGACGGCGGTTTCGATCCTGTTCCCCCCGCGCCTTCCTCCCGAACTTCTTCGATAGCCGAGTAATCATGGATATTAAACGCACGATCCTGATCGCCGCCCTGGCAATCGTGTCCTACGTCATGGTCCTGAAGTGGAACGATGACTACGGCCAGGCTGCCCTGCCGACTCAGAATACTGCTGCCAGCACTGTTGCTCCGGGCTTGCCCGATGGCGTACCGGCCGCTAACAACGGCGCGAGCGCCGATGTCCCTAGCGCCAACGCTGATTCGAGCCCTGCCGAACTGGCACCCGTAGCACTCAGCAAGGATCTGATCCGGGTCAAGACCGATGTCCTGGAACTGGCTATCGATCCAGTCGGTGGTGACATCGTCCAGCTGAACCTGCCGAAGTACCCACGTCGCCAGGATCATCCGGACATTCCGTTCCAGCTGTTCGACAACGGTGGCGAGCGCGTCTACCTCGCACAAAGCGGCCTGACCGGCGCCAATGGCCCGGATGCCCGCTCCACCGGTCGTCCGCTGTACGCCGCTGAACAGAAAAGCTACCAACTGGCCGACGGCCAGGAGCAACTGGTTGTCGACCTCAAGTTCAGTGACAACGGTGTCAACTACATCAAGCGCTTCAGCTTCAAGCGCGGTGAGTACGACCTGACTGTCAGCTACCTGATCGACAACCAGAGCAGCCAGGCCTGGACCGGCAACATGTTTGCCCAGCTCAAGCGTGATGCCAGTGGTGATCCTTCTTCGAGCACGGCTACCGGCACTGCCACCTACCTGGGCGCGGCCCTGTGGACAGCGGGCGAGCCGTACAAGAAAGTGTCGATGAAGGACATCGACAAAGGTAGTTTGAAAGAAAATGTGTCTGGCGGCTGGGTCGCCTGGCTGCAGCACTACTTCGTTACTGCCTGGATTCCAGCCAAGTCGGACAACAACGTTGTCCAGACCCGCAAGGACAGCCAGGGCAACTACATCATCGGCTATACCGGTCCGGCCATCAGCGTACCTGCAGGCGGCAAGGTCGAAACCAGCGCCATGCTGTACGCCGGCCCGAAGATTCAGTCCAAGCTCAAGGAGTTGTCCCCAGGCCTGGAACTGACCGTCGACTACGGCTTCCTGTGGTTCATCGCCCAGCCGATCTTCTGGCTGCTGCAACATATCCACAGCCTGCTAGGTAACTGGGGCTGGTCGATCATCGTGCTGACCATGCTCATCAAGGGGCTGTTCTTCCCGCTGTCGGCTGCCAGCTACCGCTCGATGGCGCGCATGCGTGCCGTCGCACCGAAGCTCGCCGCGCTGAAGGAACGCTTCGGTGACGATCGCCAGAAGATGTCCCAGGCGATGATGGAGCTGTACAAGAAAGAGAAGATCAACCCACTGGGCGGCTGCTTGCCGATCCTGGTGCAGATGCCGGTATTCCTGGCCCTGTACTGGGTGCTGCTGGAAAGCGTGGAAATGCGCCAGGCCCCATGGATGCTGTGGATTACCGACCTGTCGATCAAGGATCCGTTCTTCATCCTGCCGATCATCATGGGCGCTACCATGTTCATCCAGCAGCGCCTGAACCCGACGCCGCCGGATCCGATGCAGGCCAAGGTGATGAAAATGATGCCAATCATCTTCACCTTCTTCTTCCTGTGGTTCCCGGCTGGCTTGGTGCTGTACTGGGTTGTGAACAACTGCCTGTCGATTTCGCAGCAGTGGTACATCACCCGCCGTATCGAAGCAGCGACCAAAAAAGCAGCTGCTTGACAGGCTAATCAGCTAGCCTGTGAATAAAAACGCCCCCTCGGGGGCGTTTTTGCTATCTGTCGTATCAGTTCTAGAGGCTTCGAGCATGAACACTGTGCGTGAAACCATCGCCGCCATCGCCACGGCCCAAGGCCGTGGTGGCGTCGGTATCGTCAGGCTGTCTGGCCCGTTGGCGGCAGAGGCTGGCAAGCTCATCACTGGCCGCACGCTTACTCCGCGCCACGCCCACTACGGCCCGTTCCGCGACCAGGAAGGGCTGGTACTGGATGAAGGCATCGCATTGTTCTTCCCTGGGCCGAATTCATTCACGGGAGAGGATGTGCTCGAGCTGCAAGGGCACGGCGGCCCTGTGGTCCTGGACATGCTGCTGCAGCGCTGTGTACAAGTGGGATGCCGCCTGGCCCGTCCTGGCGAGTTCAGCGAGCGTGCGTTTCTCAACGACAAGCTCGACCTGGCCCAGGCTGAAGCCATCGCCGACTTGATCGAGGCGAGCTCCAGCCAAGCGGCGCGCAATGCCCTGCGCTCGCTGCAGGGTGAGTTTTCCAAACGTGTGCATTTCCTTACCGAAGCGTTGATCGCCCTGCGCATCTTCGTCGAGGCGGCGATCGACTTCCCGGAGGAGGAAATCGACTTCCTCGCCGATGGCCATGTCTTGTCGATGCTCGATACCGTCCGTTCCGAGCTGGCTAATGTGCAGCGCGAAGCCGGGCAGGGTGCATTGCTGCGCGACGGTATGACAGTGGTGATCGCTGGCAGGCCGAACGCGGGCAAGTCGAGCCTGTTGAACAAACTGGCAGGCCGCGAGGCGGCGATCGTCACCGACATCGCCGGCACCACGCGGGATATCCTGCGCGAACATATCCACATCGATGGCATGCCGTTGCACGTGGTCGACACGGCTGGCCTGCGCGATACCGATGACCATGTGGAAAAGATCGGTGTGGAGCGTGCGCTCAAGGCTATTGGCGAAGCAGATCGCGTATTGCTGGTGGTGGATTCCACCGCGCCCGAAGCCGGAGACCCGTTCGCGTTGTGGCCAGAATTTCTCGACCAGCGGCCGGCCCCTGGGAAGGTCACGCTGATCCGTAACAAAGCTGACCTCAGCGGCGAAACGATGGGGCTGGAGCAGTGCGATGACGGCCATGTGACGATCACGCTCAGCGCCAAGGGCGAAGATCAGGGCCTGCAACTGTTGCGCGATCATCTGAAGGCCTGCATGGGTTATGAACAGACCGCAGAGAGCGGTTTCAGCGCACGCAGGCGCCACCTGGATGCGTTGCAGCAGGCCAGTACGCACCTGGAGCACGGGCGGGCCCAGCTAACCCAGGCCGGGGCTGGGGAACTGCTGGCTGAAGATCTGCGCCAGGCGCAGCAAGCCCTGGGTGAAATCACCGGCGCCTTCAGTTCGGATGACCTGTTGGGGCGAATCTTCTCTAGTTTCTGTATCGGCAAATAGCCTCGCAAGCCGTCCAGACGGCCTGTCGAACACAGCCGCTTCCTCCGGGGAGCGGCTTTTTTTTGCCTGATTTTCTATCCACAGTCACGGAAAAGCCCCGTTAAGGTCTGTGGAAAACTCAACTTCAGCTAGGTTGATAACCAGGGTTTTTTTCTGAGGACAAACCCGCCTGTGGGTAAGTAGCTATTTAATCCACAGGTTAAATGCGCTTATCCAGAGCCCTCAGGGTACTCCAACCACAGGGTTTAATTTTTCTCTACACAGCGCCACAGAAGGGTTACAGAACGTTATCCACAGATAGGCGTGTGCATAAGAATAAACATAAAAACAAAGCTTTTTTAAATTTCTTCTCTTTGATTTCTGTTGTCTGCCACTCATCCACAGCCTGGTCAAAATTTGCCCAAAAGGTTTCTTTAGAGCGGGTGAAGTCCCTATACTTGTCCGCTTACCTTCTCTATTCGCAAAAACAGGCACGAGGTGCGTGGTGGATTTCCCTTCCCGTTTTGAAGTGATCGTCATCGGCGGCGGCCATGCCGGTACCGAGGCTGCGCTTGCGTCTGCACGCATGGGTGTAAAAACCCTGCTGCTGACCCATAACGTGGAAACCCTCGGTCACATGAGCTGCAACCCCGCCATCGGCGGTATTGGCAAAAGTCATCTGGTCAAAGAGATCGATGCCCTCGGCGGCGCTATGGCGCTGGCCACCGACAAGAGCGGCATCCAGTTCCGCGTTCTGAATAACCGCAAGGGCCCGGCCGTTCGAGCCACCCGTGCACAGGCGGACCGCGCCATCTACAAGGCCGTAGTGCGTGAAATCCTGGAAAACCAGCCGAACCTGTGGATATTCCAGCAGTCCTGCGACGACCTGATCGTCGAACAGGACCAGGTCAAGGGCGTGGTCACGCAAATGGGCCTGCGTTTCTTCGCCGAATCGGTCGTACTGACGACTGGTACCTTCCTCGGCGGGCTTATCCACATTGGCCTACAGAACCACTCCGGCGGACGTGCCGGCGATCCGCCCTCGATTGCCCTGGCTCACCGCATGCGGGAACTGCCGCTGCGGGTCGGCCGCCTGAAGACAGGCACTCCGCCGCGCATCGATGGCCGGTCGGTGGACTTCTCTGTCATGACCGAGCAGCCAGGCGATACACCGATCCCGGTGATGTCGTTCATGGGCAATGCACAGATGCACCCGCGTCAGGTCAGCTGCTGGATTACCCACACCAATGCGCGAACCCACGAGATCATTGCCTCGAATCTCGACCGCTCGCCGATGTACTCGGGTGTCATCGAAGGTATTGGCCCGCGGTACTGCCCCTCGATCGAAGACAAGATCCATCGCTTCGCCGACAAGGAAAGCCACCAGGTGTTCATCGAGCCGGAAGGCCTGACCACCCATGAGCTGTACCCCAACGGTATTTCCACTTCGCTGCCGTTCGACGTGCAGCTGGAACTGGTCCGTTCGATCCGCGGCATGGAAAACGCCCACATCGTTCGCCCGGGTTACGCTATCGAATACGACTACTTCGACCCGCGCGACCTCAAGTACAGCCTCGAGACCAAAGTCATCGGCGGCCTGTTCTTCGCTGGCCAGATCAACGGCACCACCGGTTACGAAGAGGCCGGCGCCCAGGGGCTGCTGGCCGGGACCAACGCTGCGCTGCGTGCGCAGGGCCGCGAAAGCTGGTGCCCGCGCCGCGACGAGGCGTACATCGGCGTCTTGGTCGACGACCTGATTACCCTGGGCACCCAGGAGCCGTACCGCATGTTTACGTCACGTGCCGAGTACCGCCTGATCCTGCGTGAAGACAACGCCGATCTGCGTCTGACCGAGAAAGGCCGCGAACTGGGCCTGATCGACGACGACCGCTGGGCGGCCTTCTGTGCCAAACGCGAGGGTATTGAGCGTGAGGAACAGCGCCTGAAGTCGACCTGGATCCGCCCGAATACGCCGCTGGGCCAAGCCGTTGTGGATAAGTTCGGTACGCCACTGAGCCACGAATACAGTCTCCTCAACCTCCTGGCCCGTCCAGAGATCGATTATGCCGGGCTGATCGAAGCGACTGGCGGTGACGTGATCGATCCACAGGTTGCCGAGCAGGTCGAGATCAAGACCAAGTACGCCGGCTACATCGATCGCCAGCAGGATGAGATCGCCCGTCTGCGCGCCAGCGAAGATACTCGCCTGCCTGTGGATATCGACTACAGCACGATCTCCGGCTTGTCCAAAGAGATCCAGGGCAAGCTCGGCCAGACCCGCCCGGAAACCCTGGGCCAGGCGTCGCGCATCCCTGGCGTTACGCCGGCGGCGATTTCCCTGTTGCTGATTCATCTGAAAAAACGCGGCGCTGGCCGCGAATTGGAGCAAAGCGCTTGAGTTCCCTGGTCACCCCGCAACACGCTGAAGAGTTGTCCACAGGCGCGCGCCAGCTCGATGTCGAGCTGAGCGCCGAACAACATGAACGTCTGCTTGGCTACCTCGCCTTGTTGATCAAGTGGAACAAAGCCTACAACCTCACCGCTGTGCGTGATCCTGACGAAATGGTTTCTCGGCACTTGCTCGACAGCCTCAGTGTCATGCCGTTTATCCACAGCGATCGGGACACTTGGCTGGATGTTGGCAGCGGCGGTGGCATGCCAGGTATCCCGTTGGCTATCCTGCATCCGCACAAGCAAGTGACGGTGCTGGACGCCAATGGCAAGAAAACGCGTTTTCTGACCCAGGTGAAAATGGAGCTGAAACTGGACAATCTCACGGTTATCCACAGCCGGGTCGAGGCCTTCCAGCCCGCGCAGCCGTTCAGCGGCATCATCTCCCGTGCGTTCAGCAGCATGGAGAACTTCACCAACTGGACACGCCACTTGGGCGACACCGGGACGCAATGGCTTGCAATGAAGGGGCTGCATCCTGCCGATGAACTGGTAGCATTGCCCGCAGACTTCACAGTGGAAAGCGAGCAGGCCCTGACCGTTCCAGGTTGCCAGGGCCAGCGCCATCTGCTGATACTGCGCCGCAAGGCATGACTGGGAACACACGCAACAATGGCTAAGGTATTCGCAATCGCGAACCAGAAAGGTGGAGTGGGTAAGACCACCACCTGTATCAATCTTGCAGCATCGCTGGCCGCGACCAAGCGTCGTGTACTGCTGATCGACCTCGATCCGCAGGGCAACGCCACCATGGGCAGCGGTGTGGACAAACATGAACTCGAGCACTCGGTCTATGACCTGCTGATCGGGGAATGCGACCTTGCCCAGGCCATGCACTACTCCGAGCACGGTGGCTTCCAGTTGCTGCCGGCCAACCGTGACCTGACCGCCGCGGAAGTGGTGCTGCTGGAAATGCAGGTCAAGGAGAGCCGCCTGCGCAACGCCCTGGCGCCGATCCGCGACAACTACGACTTCATCCTCATCGACTGCCCACCCTCGCTGTCGATGCTCACGCTCAACGCCCTGGTCGCTTCCGACGGCGTGATCATCCCGATGCAGTGCGAATACTATGCGCTCGAAGGTCTCAGCGACCTTGTGGATAACATCAAGCGCATCGCGGCCCGGCTGAACCCTGAGCTGAAGATTGAAGGCCTGCTGCGGACCATGTACGACCCGCGCCTGAGCCTGAACAACGATGTTTCGGCGCAGCTCAAGGAGCACTTCGGCGAGCAGTTGTACGACACCGTGATCCCGCGCAACATCCGCCTGGCCGAGGCACCGAGCTTTGGCATGCCTGCCCTGGCCTACGACAAGCAATCGCGTGGCGCATTGGCCTATCTGGCCCTGGCCGGGGAACTGGTTCGCCGTCAACGCCGTCAATCACGCACTGCACAGACAACTTAAGGAATCCGCATGGCCGTTAAGAAACGGGGTCTCGGACGTGGGTTGGATGCACTGCTCAGTGGTCCTTCCGTCAGCGCGCTCGAAGAGCAGGCTGTCAAGATCGACCAGAAGGAACTGCAACACCTGCCGGTCGAACTGATCCAGCGTGGCAAATACCAGCCGCGTCGCGACATGGATCCGCAGGCGCTGGAAGAACTCGCGCACTCGATTCGCAGTCATGGCGTCATGCAGCCGATCGTGGTGCGCCCGATCGATGGCAACCGCTACGAGATCATTGCCGGTGAGCGGCGCTGGCGCGCTACCCAGCAAGCCGGCCTGGACACCATCCCGGCGATGGTACGCGAGGTGCCGGATGAAGCCGCCATTGCCATGGCGCTCATCGAGAACATTCAGCGCGAAGACCTCAACCCGCTGGAGGAGGCTCTGGCCCTTCAGCGCCTGCAGCAAGAGTTCGAGCTGACCCAGCAACAGGTGGCCGATGCCGTGGGCAAGTCGCGGGTCACTGTGGCTAACCTGCTGCGTCTGATTTCGCTGCCCGAGGCGATCAAGACCATGCTCGCCCATGGCGACCTGGAAATGGGCCACGCACGCGCATTGCTCGGCCTGGAAGAAGATCGTCAGGAAGAGGGGGCGCGTCATGTTGTCGCACGTGGCCTGACTGTGCGCCAAACCGAGGCGCTGGTGCGCCAGTGGCTCAACGGCAAGCCTGATCCGGTCGAACCGAGCAAACCTGATCCGGATATCGAGCGCCTTGAACAGCGGCTCGCAGAGCGCCTGGGCTCCCCTGTGCAGATTCGTCACGGCAACAAGGGAAAAGGCCAGCTGGTTATTCGTTACAACTCACTTGACGAGTTGCAGGGCGTGCTTGCTCACATCCGCTGAAACAATTCCCGTTGTAGCGCGCAGTCGGAAATCACTACCGAAGAGTTGAATAGGGGTTAATCCACCCCTATACTCTGCGCGCATTTTGTCGGCACAAATTATGCCAAGTCGTTACTGACTTGTTGGTCGACTTCTGAGGAGCAGTTGTGATGGAAATCCGCACGCCAAACCGCCTGCCTTTCCATCGCTGGGCGGTTTTTCCGGTACTGCTGGCTCAATTTGTCGTGCTGCTGCTGGCAACGCTGGTGTTGTGGCAGTGGAAAGGGGCAGTCAGTGGATATTCAGGTCTCTGCGGAGGTTTGATTGCCTGGCTACCCAACATGTATTTCGCCTGGAAGGCTTTTCGCTTTAGCGGAGCCCGGGCGGCGCAGGCCATCGTCAAGTCGTTCTACGCAGGCGAGGCAGGCAAGATGATTTTGACGGCAGTGCTGTTCGCACTGACCTTCGCAGGAGTGAAGCCACTGGCGCCGTTAGCAGTCTTCGGCGTCTTCGTGTTGACCCTTTTGGTCAGCTGGTTTGCGCCCCTGCTGATGAATAAAAGACTTTCGAGACCTTAGGGCGTTTGAGGCAACCATGGCAGCAGAAACCGCTTCGGGCTATATCCAGCACCACTTGCAGAACCTGACCTACGGTCAACTACCAGACGGCAGCTGGGGCTTCGCCCATTCGGCTGCAGAAGCCAAGGCAATGGGCTTCTGGGCGTTCCACCTGGACACCCTGGGTTGGTCCGTCGCGCTGGGTCTGATCTTCCTGTTCATTTTCCGCATGGCGGCCAAGAAGGCGACTTCCGGCCAGCCTGGCGGTCTGCAGAACTTCGTTGAAGTGCTGGTGGACTTCGTCAACGGCAGCGTGAAGGATTCCTTCCACGGCCGTAGCCCGGTAATTGCGCCGCTGGCGCTGACCATCTTCGTCTGGGTGTTCCTGATGAACGCCATCGACCTGGTACCGGTCGACTGGATTCCTCAGCTGGCCATCCTGATCTCGGGTGATCCGCACATTCCGTTCCGCGCCGTGTCGACCACCGACCCGAACGCTACCCTGGCCATGGCCTTCAGCGTATTCGCCCTGATCATTTTCTACAGCATCAAGGTCAAGGGCCTGGGCGGCTTCATCGGTGAGCTGACCCTGCACCCGTTCGGCAGCAAGAACATCTTCGTGCAGATCCTGCTGATTCCGGTCAACTTCCTGCTGGAATTTGTCACCCTGATCGCCAAGCCGATCTCGCTGGCACTGCGTCTGTTCGGCAACATGTATGCCGGCGAGCTGGTGTTCATCCTGATCGCCGTGATGTTCGGCGCCGGTATCCTCTGGCTCAGCGGCCTGGGTGTGGTGCTGCAGTGGGCGTGGGCTGTGTTCCACATCCTGATCATCACCCTGCAAGCTTTCATCTTCATGATGCTCACCATCGTCTACCTGTCGATGGCTCACGAAGATAACCATTAAGACCGCCTGGCGTGTCTGATAGCCTTCCCCGCTCGTTTGGGGGGAGGGCTTTAAAAGTCCGCAAGGGCAGCTGTACCAAACGATTTGTTTTACCGCTTCAAACTAAAAACCTAACCAATACGACGTAAAAGTCGGGAGGAAAGATGGAAACTGTAGTTGGTCTGACCGCTATCGCTGTTGCTCTGCTGATCGGCCTGGGTGCTCTGGGTACCGCCATTGGTTTCGGCCTGCTGGGCGGCAAATTCCTGGAAGGTGCTGCTCGTCAGCCTGAGATGGTTCCGATGCTGCAGGTCAAAATGTTCATCGTTGCCGGTCTGCTCGACGCCGTAACCATGATCGGTGTTGGTATCGCTCTGTTCTTCACCTTCGCGAATCCGTTCGTTGGTCAGATCGCCGGCTAATCACTCGTACTCACGAGTTGATGGCTGTGATGAATTAAGACCGAGCGAGGTGTTGGCGTGAACATTAATGCAACCCTGATTGGCCAATCCGTTGCCTTCCTGATTTTTGTACTCTTCTGCATGAAGTACGTATGGCCTCCGGTCATCACTGCTCTGCAAGAGCGCCAAAAGAAGATTGCCGACGGCTTGGACGCTGCCAACCGCGCAGCTCGCGACCTGGAACTGGCCCAAGAGAAAGCGGGTCAGCAACTGCGTGAAGCTAAAGCACAGGCAGCCGAAATCATTGAGCAAAGCAAGAAACGCGCTGCTCAGCTTGTCGAGGAAGCCCGTGACCAGGCCCGCGTCGAAGCTGACCGTGTGAAGGCTCAGGCTCTGGCCGAGATCGAACAGGAACTGAACAGCGCTAAAGACGCCCTGCGTGCCCAAGTGGGTGCCCTGGCCGTTGACGGTGCTGAAAAGATCCTTGGCGCCACAATCGATCAAAACGCGCATGCGGAGCTGGTTAACAAACTGGCCGCTGAAATTTAAGCGAGGGCGATCATGGCAGAACTGACCACGTTGGCCCGACCTTACGCTAAGGCTGCCTTTGAGCATGCCCAGGCCCATCAGCAACTGGCCAATTGGTCAGCCATGCTCGGCCTGGCTGCTGCGGTGTCGCAAGACGACACCATGCAGCGCCTGCTCAAGGCCCCGCGACTGACGAGCGCAGAAAAGGCCGCCACGTTCATTGACGTGTGCGGTGACAAGTTCAATGCACAGGCACAGAATTTCATTCGTGTTGCCGCGGAAAACGACCGTCTCCTGCTTCTGCCGGAGATTGCCGCTCTATTCGACCTGTTCAAGGCCGAGCAAGAGAAATCCGTGGACGTGGAAGTCACCAGTGCTTTTGCGTTGAACCAAGAACAGCAAGACAAACTCGCCAAGGTTCTCAGTGCACGGTTAGGCCAGGAAGTGCGCCTGCACGCGTCGGAGGATGCCAGCCTGATTGGCGGCGTCGTCATCCGCGCTGGTGACCTGGTAATCGATGGCTCTGTTCGCGGCAAAATCGCGAAACTGGCCGAAGCATTGAAATCTTGAGTTTGAAGGGGCAGCAGAGCAATGCAGCAACTCAATCCTTCCGAAATTAGTGAAATCATCAAGGGCCGCATCGACAACCTCGATGTGAGCTCCCAAGCCCGTAACGAAGGTACCGTCGTTTCGGTTTCCGACGGTATCGTGCGGATCCACGGTCTGGCCGACGTCATGTACGGCGAAATGATCGAGTTCCCTGGCGGCGTCTACGGCATGGCCCTGAACCTGGAGCAAGACTCCGTAGGTGCAGTGGTCCTGGGTGCATACGACACCCTGGCCGAAGGCATGAGCGCCAAGTGCACCGGCCGCATCCTGGAAGTTCCGGTTGGTAAGGAACTGCTGGGCCGCGTCGTCGACGCACTGGGCAACCCGATCGACGGCAAAGGTCCTCTGGGCAACACCGAGACCGATGCGGTCGAGAAAGTTGCTCCAGGCGTGATCTGGCGTAAGTCGGTAGACCAGCCTGTACAGACTGGCTACAAGTCCGTCGACGCCATGATCCCTGTCGGCCGTGGCCAGCGTGAGCTGATCATCGGTGACCGTCAGATCGGCAAGACCGCCATGGCCATCGACGCCATCATCAACCAGAAAGACTCCGGTATTTTCTGTGTTTATGTCGCTGTCGGCCAGAAGCGTTCCACCGTTGCCAACATCGTTCGCAAGCTGGAAGAAAACGGCGCCCTGGCCAACACCATCGTGGTGGTTGCCAGTGCTTCGGAATCCGCCGCACTGCAATTCCTGGCGCCATACGCCGGTTGCACCATGGGCGAGTTCTTCCGTGACCGCGGTGAAGACGCGCTGATCGTTTACGATGACCTGTCCAAGCAGGCCGTTGCCTACCGTCAGATCTCCCTGCTGCTGCGCCGTCCACCAGGACGTGAAGCGTACCCAGGCGACGTGTTCTATCTCCACTCCCGTCTGCTGGAGCGTGCATCGCGCGTTTCGGAAGAGTACGTCGAGAAGTTCACCAACGGTGCAGTCACTGGCAAAACCGGTTCCCTGACCGCGCTGCCGATCATCGAAACCCAGGCTGGCGACGTTTCCGCGTTCGTTCCGACCAACGTGATTTCCATCACCGACGGTCAGATCTTCCTGGAATCGGCCATGTTCAACTCGGGCATCCGCCCTGCAGTGAACGCCGGTGTTTCGGTATCCCGCGTAGGTGGTGCCGCTCAGACCAAGATCATCAAGAAGCTCTCCGGTGGTATCCGTACCGCTCTGGCTCAGTACCGTGAACTGGCGGCATTCGCCCAGTTCGCTTCTGACCTGGACGAAGCCACCCGTAAGCAGCTGGAACACGGTCAACGTGTGACTGAGCTGATGAAGCAGAAGCAATACGCTCCGATGTCCATCGCGGACATGGCGCTGTCGCTGTATGCCGCTGAGCGTGGGTTCCTGACCGACGTTGAAATCGCCAAGATCGGCAGCTTCGAACAAGCGCTGATTGCCTACTTCAACCGTGATCACGCCGAACTGATGGCCAAGATCAACGTGAAGGGTGACTTCAACGACGAAATCGACGCTGGTATCAAAGCCGGTATCGAGAAGTTCAAGGCCACCCAAACCTGGTAAGCCGCGGCGGGGGCTTCGGCCCCCGCTTGCTAACCTGATAGGTGATACATGGCAGGCGCAAAAGAGATTCGCAGTAAGATTGCGAGCATCAAAAGCACGCAAAAGATTACCAGCGCCATGGAAAAAGTGGCGGTCAGCAAGATGCGCAAGGCTCAAATGCGCATGGCTGCTAGCCGTCCTTATGCGGAGCGTATCCGCCAGGTGATCGGTCATCTGGCCAACGCCAACCCGGAATACCGCCACCCGTTCATGATCGAGCGCCCTGTAAAGCGCGCCGGTTATATCGTGGTGAGCAGTGACCGTGGTCTGTGCGGTGGCTTGAACACCAACCTGTTCAAGGCCCTGGTCAAGGACATGAACGTCAACCGCGAGCAGGGCGTCGAAATCGACCTGTGCGTGATCGGCAGCAAGGGTGCGACTTTCTTCCGCATCTTTGGCGGCAACGTCGTAGCCGCGATCAGCCACCTGGGCGAAGAGCCATCGATCAATGATCTGATCGGCTCCGTCAAAGTGATGCTGGACGCCTACCTGGACGGCCGTATCGATCGCCTCTCCGTGGTGTCGAACAAGTTCGTCAATACCATGACCCAAACTCCGACGGTCGAGCAGTTGGTACCGTTGGTGGCAACCCCGGATCAGGAACTCAAGCACCACTGGGATTACCTGTACGAACCCGACGCAAAAGAGCTGCTGGACGGCTTGATGGTGCGTTACGTGGAGTCGCAGGTGTACCAGGCGGTGGTCGAGAACAACGCTGCTGAACAAGCGGCCCGGATGATCGCCATGAAGAACGCCACAGACAACGCCGGTGACCTGATCAGCGAACTCCAGCTGATCTACAACAAGGCGCGTCAGGCTGCGATCACCCAGGAGATCTCGGAAATCGTCGGCGGCGCTGCCGCGGTTTAACGGTTCAAAAATTCAGAGGATCCAGCTATGAGTAGCGGACGTATCGTTCAAATCATCGGCGCCGTCATCGACGTGGAATTCCCACGTGACGTCGTACCGAGTGTTTACAACGCGCTGAAAGTAGAAGGCGCGGAAACCACCCTGGAAGTTCAGCAGCAGTTGGGCGACGGCGTGGTTCGTACTATTGCGATGGGCTCGACCGAAGGCTTGAAGCGCGGTCTGAACGTCATCGACAGCGGCGCAGCCATTTCCGTCCCGGTCGGTAAAGCGACCCTGGGCCGTATCATGGACGTCCTGGGCAACCCGATCGACGAAGCTGGCCCGATCGGTGAAGAAGAGCGCTGGGGTATTCACCGCGACGCACCTTCCTTCGCTGACCAGGCAGGCGGCAACGACCTGCTGGAAACCGGCATCAAGGTTATCGACCTGGTTTGCCCGTTCGCCAAGGGTGGTAAGGTTGGTCTGTTCGGTGGTGCCGGCGTCGGCAAGACCGTAAACATGATGGAACTGATCCGTAACATCGCCATCGAGCACAGCGGTTACTCCGTGTTCGCCGGTGTGGGTGAGCGTACTCGTGAGGGTAACGACTTCTACCACGAGATGAAGGACTCCAACGTTCTCGACAAAGTAGCGCTGGTCTACGGTCAGATGAACGAGCCACCAGGAAACCGTCTGCGCGTAGCGCTGACCGGCCTGACCATGGCTGAGAAGTTCCGTGACGAAGGTAACGACGTTCTGCTGTTCGTCGACAACATCTACCGTTACACCCTGGCCGGTACCGAAGTATCCGCACTGCTGGGCCGTATGCCTTCGGCAGTAGGTTACCAGCCGACCCTGGCTGAAGAGATGGGCGTTCTGCAAGAGCGCATCACCTCCACCAAGGAAGGTTCGATCACCTCGATCCAGGCCGTATACGTACCTGCGGACGACCTGACCGACCCGTCGCCAGCGACCACCTTCGCCCACTTGGACGCCACCGTCGTTCTGTCCCGTGACATCGCCTCCCTGGGTATCTACCCAGCGGTCGACCCACTGGACTCGACTTCGCGCCAGCTGGACCCGAACGTCATCGGCAACGAGCACTACGACACCGCCCGCGGCGTCCAGTACGTGCTGCAGCGTTACAAAGAGCTGAAGGACATCATTGCGATCCTGGGTATGGACGAACTGTCCGAATCCGACAAGCAGCTGGTATCCCGCGCTCGTAAGATTCAGCGCTTCCTGTCCCAGCCGTTCTTCGTGGCCGAAGTCTTCACTGGTTCCCCAGGTAAATACGTTTCCCTGAAAGACACCATTGCTGGCTTCAGCGGCATCCTCAAAGGTGACTACGACCACCTGCCAGAACAAGCGTTCTACATGGTCGGCAGCATCGAAGAAGCCGTCGAGAAAGCCAAGAAACTGTAATCCCGGCGCCCCGCAAGGGGCGCTAATCAGGTTGAGGCAAGCAGATGGCTATGACAGTCCATTGCGATATCGTCAGCGCGGAAGGGGAAATTTTCTCCGGTCTGGTCGAGATGGTGGTTGCGCACGGTAACCTGGGTGATCTTGGTATCGCTCCAGGCCACGCGCCGCTGATCACTAATCTGAAGCCCGGTCCGATCACGCTGACCAAGCAGGGTGGCGCCCAAGAGGTGTTCTACATCTCTGGTGGTTTCCTCGAGGTCCAGCCGAACATGGTCAAGGTGCTTGCCGATACCGTGCAACGTGCTGCAGACCTGGATGAAGCTCAGGCTCAGGAAGCCCTCAAGGCTGCCGAAAATGCCCTGAGTCTGAAAGGCGCGGACTTCGATTACGGCGCCGCCGCCGCACGTCTGGCCGAGGCCGCAGCGCAGCTGCGTACCGTCCAGCAAATGCGCAAGGGGAAGTAATCGGCCCAGGCTGAGCACTTCTGTTGCGATTGAGTAAAAGGGTAGCCTCGGCTACCCTTTTTCTTTTTCCGATTTTCACGGTCGTTTCACTGACCACCCAGGATTGGTAGCCAGTCAATGTCACTCGATATCGTTATTCTCGCCGCCGGCCAAGGTACCCGCATGCGTTCGGCGCTGCCCAAGGTGCTGCACCCGGTAGCCGGCAATTCCATGCTTGGCCATGTTATCCACAGTGCGCGCCAACTCCAGCCGCAAGGTATCCATGTGGTCATTGGCCATGGGGCCGAGCAGGTACGTGAGCGGCTGGCGGCGGACGACCTGAATTTCGTCATGCAGGACAAACAACTGGGTACTGGCCATGCCGTGGCGCAAGCACTGCCTGCGATCACTGCCGATACGGTTCTGGTGCTTTACGGGGATGTCCCGTTGATTGAGGTCGAGACGTTGCAGCGCCTATTGGCGCAGGTCGGCGACCAGCAGCTTGGGTTGCTCACCGTCAACCTGCAAGACCCCACCGGCTACGGGCGCATCGTGCGTGACGCCGAGGGGCGGGTGACCGCCATCGTCGAGCACAAGGATGCCAGCGAAGCGCAGAAGGCGATCAAGGAAGGCAACACCGGCATCCTGGCGCTCCCCGCAGCACGCTTGGGCGACTGGATGGGGCGCTTGTCGAACAATAACGCCCAGGGCGAGTACTACCTGACCGACGTCATTGCCATGGCAGTGGCGGATGGCTTGGCGGTCGCCACCGAACAACCTGACGATCCGATGGAAGTGCAGGGCGCCAACGACCGTCGCCAGCTGTCCGAACTCGAGCGTCATTATCAGCTGCGTGAAGGCCGCCGCTTGATGGCCCAGGGGGTCACCTTGCGTGATCCGGCGCGCTTCGACGTGCGTGGCGAGGTGACGGTGGGTCGCGATGTGCTCATCGACATCAACGTGATCCTCGAAGGCAAGGTGGTCATCGAAGACGACGTGCAGATCGGCCCTAACTGCGTGATCAAAAACAGCACCCTGCGCAAGGGTGTAATCGTCAAGGCCAACAGCCACATCGAAGGCGCGATCATGGGAGAGGGCAGTGATGCCGGCCCCTTCGCCCGTCTACGCCCGGGCAGCGTGCTCGAGGCCAAGGCCCATGTGGGTAACTTCGTCGAGCTCAAGAATGCACACCTGGGCGAGGGCGCCAAGGTTGGGCACCTGACCTACCTGGGCGACGCCGAGGTTGGCGCCCGTACCAACATCGGTGCCGGCACCATCACCTGCAACTATGACGGCGCCAACAAGTTCATGACCGTGTTGGGCGAAGATGTGTTCATCGGCTCCAACAACTCCTTGGTAGCGCCTGTGGATATCAAGGCCGGCGCCACTACGGCGGCAGGTTCCACCATCAACCAGACGGTTGAACCAGGGCAACTGGCAGTAGCCCGAGCGCGCCAGCGTAATATCGACGGCTGGAAGCGGCCAGAGAAAATCAAGAAGAGCTGATTATCCACAGCCCTTTCCGGTTGAAAGCCGACTTATGTGAATAAGTCGGCTTTTTTTTATGGCCGAGCAGGCTGCTGCAGCTTCAAGCGCTTATCCACAGTGCAATAATCCCTTGACGAGACCTCAGTCTTAGGTTTTGATTGCAACCATTATCTTTCGAATCGAAACTTAAGCGCTCATGTCGAAACGAAACACGCCTCAACGTCGCCACAACATCCTGGCCTTGCTCAACGAGCAGGGCGAGGTCAGCGTGGACGCGTTGGCCCGGCGCTTCGAAACATCGGAAGTGACCATCCGCAAGGACCTCGCTGCACTGGAGGCCAACGGTCTGCTACTGCGTCGCTACGGCGGCGCAGTACCGGTGCCACAAGAGATGCTGGGTGAAACCGTGCAACCGGTGTCTTCCTACAAGAAAGCCATCGCCCGCGCCGCCGTCGGCCGGATCCGCGAACATGCGCGAATCATCATCGACAGTGGCAGTACCACCGCCGCCATGATTCCTGAACTGGGCCGTCAACCGGGCCTGGTAGTGATGACCAACTCATTGAACGTAGCCCGCGCCATCAGCGAACTCGAACATGAACCGGTACTGCTGATGACGGGGGGTACCTGGGACCCGCACTCCGAGTCCTTCCAGGGCCAGGTCGCCGAGCAGGTACTACGCTCTTACGATTTCGATCAGCTGTTCATTGGCGCCGATGGCATCGACCTCAGCCGCGGCACCACCACCTTCAATGAGTTGCTCGGCCTGAGCCGGGTGATGGCTGAGGTGGCCCGCGAGGTGATCGTGATGGTCGAGTCCGATAAGGTCGGACGCAAGATCCCCAACCTCGAGCTGCCCTGGGGCAGCGTGCACACCCTGATTACAGACGAACGCCTGCCCGCAGCGGCACGCGAACACATTCAAGCCCGCGGCATCAACCTGATTTGCGCCGCGATCAGCCAGGAGCAATAACCATGTGTGGAATCGTTGGTGCAGTCGCCGAGCGCAACATCACCGCCATCCTGATCGAAGGCCTCAAGCGTCTTGAGTACCGCGGGTACGACAGCGCTGGCCTGGCGGTCTACACCCAGCAGGGTGAACTGCAACGCCGCCGTCGTATTGGCAAGGTCGCCGAGCTGGAAGCGGCCAATGCCGCCGAGCCGCTGATCGGCCAACTGGGCATCGCTCACACCCGCTGGGCAACCCATGGCGCGCCGACCGAGGGCAATGCCCACCCGCATTTCTCTGGCAACGAAGTGGCGGTTGTCCACAACGGCATCATCGAAAACCACGAGGCGCTGCGTGAAGAGCTCAAAGGCCTGGGTTACGTATTCGTCTCGCAGACCGACACCGAAGTTATCGTTCATCTGATTCATCACACCCTCAAGACCATCCCCGACCTGGCCGAGGCCCTGAAGGCAGCGGTCAAGCGCCTGCACGGCGCCTACGGCTTGGCGTTGATCAGCGTGAAACAGCCTGATCGCCTGGTGGCCGCACGCAGCGGCAGCCCGCTGGTGATCGGCTTGGGCCATGGCGAAAACTTCCTGGCGTCCGACCAGTTGGCACTGCGTCAGGTCACTGATCGCTTCATGTACCTGGAAGAGGGCGATATCGCCGAGATCTGCCGTGACCAGGTGAAGATCTGGGACCAGGCCGGCCACCTTGTTCAACGTGAAACCGTGCAGTACCACGAAGGCGCTGAAGCGGCTGACAAGGGCGCGTACCGCCATTTCATGCTCAAGGAAATCCACGAGCAGCCAACCGTGGTGCAGCGCACCCTGGAAAGTCGCCTGGGCAAGGACCATGTCATGGTTCAGGCCTTTGGCCCACAGGCTGCCGAGCTGTTCGCCAAGGTGCGCAACGTACAGATCGTTGCCTGCGGCACCAGCTACCACGCTGGCATGGTCGCCCGTTACTGGCTGGAAAGCCTGGCAGGTATCCCTTGCCAGGTCGAAGTGGCCAGCGAGTTCCGCTATCGCAAGGTAGTGGTACAGCCGGACACTCTGTTCGTCTCGATTTCCCAGTCCGGTGAGACCGCCGATACCCTGGCAGCACTGCGCAATGCCAAGGAACTGGGCTTCCTCGGCAGCCTGGCGATTTGCAACGTCGGTATCAGCTCGTTGGTGCGTGAGTCTGACCTCACCCTGCTGACACTGGCCGGCCCGGAAATCGGCGTGGCCTCGACCAAGGCGTTCACCACGCAGTTGGTATCGCTGATGCTGTTGACCCTGGCGCTAGGCCAGGTGCGTGGCTCCCTGGAAGCGGGCGTCGAGGCCGCACTGGTGGAAGAGCTGCGCCGCCTGCCAGCGCGCCTGGGTGAAGCGCTGGCCATGGACGGTACTGTCGAGAAGATTGCCGAACTGTTTGCCGACAAGCACCACACCCTGTTCCTCGGACGCGGTGCGCAATACCCGGTCGCTATGGAAGGTGCCCTGAAACTCAAGGAAATTTCGTACATCCACGCCGAAGCCTACCCGGCCGGCGAGCTCAAGCACGGCCCACTGGCGCTTGTGGATAACGATATGCCGGTCGTCACCGTGGCGCCGAACAACGAACTGCTGGAAAAGCTCAAGTCGAACCTGCAGGAAGTCCGTGCACGCGGGGGCGAATTGGTGGTGTTTGCCGATGAGCATGCCGGCATGAGCAATGGCGAAGGCACTCACGTCATCAAGGTGCCGCACATTGCCGATGAGCTGGCGCCGATTCTTTACACCATCCCACTGCAGCTGCTGTCGTACTACGTGGCAGTGCTCAAGGGTACCGATGTGGATCAGCCGCGTAATCTGGCGAAGTCGGTTACCGTGGAGTAGGGCGCGCTGAGCACTCTCTAAATTGGCTTTGAACGACTACTCTCGCGAAAAAGCGAAGCGGGTTATCTGTTGCGAGACGGCTTGTTCGATGTCGAATGTGTCGTCCTCGAAACCGCCAAGGTCGGAATGCTGGCGATCGCGGGAAATGCCCGCAGGTAGGCGCTGTAGGTTCCGGGTCAGCCTGGATCAGGTCCTTGCGCCAACCGACGATGTGCTGCAAGGGGTTTTCCTTGTCGAGCGCTGCGACCAGGTACGGTTGACGCCCTTCGCCAAGGATCACCCGTCGAACCGGAACACGGACATTGACCTTGCGCCCCAGCAGGTCGGTGACGGTGCGCATGCTGGAGGCCGCTTCGGCGGCCTGCGCACTGGCGCAGTTCGGGAGCACCGATGACAGGGCCGACAGAAGGCCAATCAGTGTTGCCCTGGCGGTGCGGTGGCGTCGCAACAATCCGAACATGCAACAGGCTTCTATCGATCAATGCCTGGCATCGCTGCGGCCAGGGCGCTTCAGAAATCTATGGTGGCGGAAAGCAGCAGCGAGCGCGGTGCGCCTTGGGAGAACGCCCCGTAGGACGCGACACCTGACCAGTAGGCGGTATCGAAGACGTTCTGCACCGTGGCGCGGAACGTGGTCGGGTGATCGCCGATCCGCGTGGTGTAGCGCGCGCCGGCATCCACACGCAGCCAGCTGTCGATCTGCTGCGCGTTGCTCTGGTTGACGTATTGCTCGCCGGTGTAGATCAGTCCGCTGGTCAGGGTCAGCCCCTCGATCCACGGCGTGTCCCATTCGCCCCACAGGTTGGCCTGGACCTTGGGCACGCCTACCGCGGTGTGGCCCTGGTTGGCGGCGACGCTGGTACGGGTCAGTTTGGCATCGAGCAGTGTCACGCCACCCAGCAGGCGGGTCTGCGGAGTGATCTCGCCCAGCAGACTCAGCTCCACGCCACGGTTGCGCTGTTCGCCTTGTACGGAAAAGGCCCCGCCAGCCAGCTCGCCAGAGGGCTTGGTGATCTGGAACAGCGCGAGGGTCGCCATGACGGTTCCGTAATCGACTTTCAGCCCGACTTCATGTTGACGGGATACGTAGGGCGCGAAGACCTCACCTGAGTTGCTGGCATTCCCCGGCGCGACATCGCCCTTGCTCAGCCCTTCGAGGTAGTGGTAGTAGAGCGAGAGGTTTTTCAAGGGCTTGAACAGCACGCCGAACAGCGGTGTGGTCCGGCCCTGGTCATAGGTACTAGTGACGCTGCCGCCAGGGCTGTAGTTGGTGGACTGGATGCGCTGCTGACGCAGCCCCAGGGTGATCTGCAGGCGTTCTGCGAACAGTGACAAGGTATCGGCGAACGCCACCCCGGAGAGCTCGCTCGCGGAGACCTTGTTGGCGTCCGGGTGGGCAATCGACGGCTTGGGGCGATCAACCGGGTGGTAGATATTCGACAGGATGGGCGCCCCAGAAAGGATCCCGCGCCTCAGCTCATCCCGGTAGCGATTGACCTGCAGCGCCGTGCTGTGTGCGACCGGCCCGGTGTCGAAGTGCAGGCGCGCACCGGCATCCACCGTGTAGCGCTGCACGTCGAACTTGTAGTAGCCAGGGGTCGACGAGGTATCGCCAGCGCTGTTGATGATGGTCGGGGTCTGGTCGGACAGGCGGGTGACCCTGGACTTGCCGCCGCCCGCGTGGGCGAAGAGGGTGAGGTGGTCGTTGACCGCGTAGTCGCCACTGAGCAGCGCCGCACGGTCATGGGTTTTCGACTGGCCCCACTCCTGGCTGACGTTGGTGCGTCCATTCGCAGCCGAGGGAATTGGCACGCCCTCGGCAATCAGGAAAGGCCGCGAGGCCGCGTCGAAGGTTTCTTTCTGGTCGATCAGGTCGAGGCTGGTTCGCAGGCGGTCGCCCTGGTAGTCGAAGGAAACGGCGCCGATGCCGAACTCACGTTGCTGGTCGTCAATCGCCGTGTCGCCCTGCTGCAGGGTGCCGTTCAAGCGCACCCCAAAGCGCCGTTCTTCCCCGAAGCGACGGCTCATGTCGAGGTGGCTGCCAAACTGCGAATCCAGCGCATAGCGTGTGGTGAGGCGGGTCAGGTCTTCATCCAGCGAGCGTTTGGGCACGACGTTGATCACGCCGCCCACTGTGCTGTTGGGTGACATGCCGTAGAGCAGGGTGGCGGGGCCTTTGACCACTTCGATGCGCTCTGCGTAATCGGTAAAGACCCGGTAGTTCGACGCCACCCCGTAGACGCCATCGAAGGCGAGTTCGCCCAGGTTGCCCTCGCCAAGCGGAAAGCCACGGATGAAGAACGAGTCGACGATACCGCCGGTCTGCCCGGTGGAGCGCACGGACGAATCCCGTTCGAGCAGGTCACCGACCGTGGTGGCTTGCTGGTCCCGGATCATCGAGGAGGTGTAGGTGCTGATACTCAACGGCGCATCTATCACATCGCGGTTGCCGAGCAGACCGAGCCGTCCGCCCACTGCCGCCTGGCCTCCCGAGTAAGGGGATGGCAATTGCTCGTTGCCGGCGACGGCGGCGAGGCCTTTGATGTCGGTCTCCGACAAGGTCACCTGGCGCAAGGCCAGGGTGTAGCTGCCATCGCCGCGCAGCAGCATGTCCAGACTGCTGTCAGCCAGCAGGCGTTTCGCTGCTTCCTGTGAGGTGCACGACGCGACCAGGCCGGGGCTGAAAAGGCCTTCGGTGAGCGCCGGCTGGAACGACAGGGCGATGCCGCTATCCATGGCGAAGCTCGACAGCGTGGCGCCTAGCGGGCCAGGCGGAATGTCGTAGGCGCGAACCACCTCGTTATCCAGCAGCGCTGGCGCATCGGCTGACGCTAACGGGCAGCAGGATGCCAGCAGGATCAGGCTTAGCAGCGAGCTGCGCAAAACCGGTTGCAGTGGACGGGCCGGACGCAGGATGCGCGCGACGAGCATGTATGAGGGGCCTCGCTGACGACGATGGGGGTGTTGTAGGGGGTATTGCAGGTGCTGTCCCCTGATAGCCAGCCGAGCGCGAAAAAAGTATCACCCGCGCACAGGTTTATGTTCATCAGCCTGGAGACAGGGTGATCCAGAGGCCGCCCAGATGGCCGGAGACTTTGATTCCGTAGGTCTGCGTGAGCATGTTCAGGGTTCGCGAGGTTTCGCTGATGGGGTACGCGCCGGAAACGGGCAGCGCTGCGATGGCCGGATCACAGCGGACAAAGCCCCGGCGATAGCGCGCCAGTTCTGCAGCGAAGTCCGCCAGGCGCATCTTGTCAGCCATCAGCATGCCCTGGGTCCAGGCGCCGACATTACGGTCGGCGACAGCCACCGAGCCAAAGGTCTGCGCCGAGAAGTCCGTGCGCTGGCCGGCATTGATCACCATTGGCTGTGTCTGGCGGTTGTCGGCAAGCACGACTTTCACCGCGCCCTCCAGGACGGCGAGGTGGGTGCGCGATTGGTGTTCACGCACAGAGAATCGCGTGCCCAAGGCCTGCATGCTGCCTTGGGCCGTGGCAACCAGAAACGGGCGAGCGGCGGGGTCGACGGCTGTTTGCACCATGATTTCGCCGGCGCGCAAGCGTATCAGGCGCTGCTCGGCATCGAACAGCACGTCGATGGCGGTATCGGTATTCAGGGTGACGTTCGAACCGTCGGCCAGGGTCAGCTCACGCCGCTCGCCCACCGTGCTGCGGTAGTCGGCTGTCCATTGCTGCCTGCGACTCAGTTCCCAGCCGCCCCAGCCGGTAGGCAGCACCGCCAGCAACAGGGCCAGTTTGACGATTGCGGCGCGCCGATCAGGGTTGCTCGGGCGGTCCAGGACAGACATGGCCAATGCCTGGGGCAAGCCACCCATGCGGCTTTGCAGCATCTGCGCGCGCGCCCAGGCCTGGCTCCGTGCGGGGCTGCTGGCCTTCCAGCGCTCCCATTCGGCGCGCTCACTCTCGCCAAGCTCGCGTTCGCTCCAGCGCACCAGCCATTCAGCGGCTTCTTCAAGTGCCTCTGGTTCCAGTGCGGCGCCTTTGCCCAAGACCGACACTTACTCCACCAGCAGCAGGCACTGCATGAAGGCCTGCTTCATGTAGCGCTTTACCGTGATCAGCGAGACGCCCAGTTGCTCGGCAATGTCGTCGTACTTCAGCCCGCCGATCTGCGACAGCAGGAAGGCGCGCTTGACCAAGGGGGGCAGGGCGTCGAGCATGGCGTCGATCTGGTGCAGGGTTTCCAGCACCACGAAGCGCAGCTCAGGCGAAGGGACTTCCTGGACAGGCAGGCGGGTCAGTGCATCGAGATAGGCGCGTTCCAGTGCCTTGCGCTGGTACCAGTTGATGAGGATGCCCTTGGCCACGCAACTGAGGTAGGCCCGAGGCTGCTCGATGTGGGTCACTTTCGAGACAAGCACACGGGTGAAGGTGTCCTGGGTCAGGTCCGCCGCATCCATGGCATTGCCGAGTTTCTTCTTCAGCGTTTCGTAAAGCCAGCCGTGATGGCCGCTGTACAACGCTTCGATTACGCGCAGGTGAGTAGGACTGTCCGCGGAGAGAGTTTCGCTCATGGCTGCCGCTTTGTTGTAATTGAGAAGTATTAACAATGGTAGTGTGATCGCGCGTGCCAGGCAAGCGCGATCACACCCGTTGTTCACGTCCTCAGCAGGCGCCTGAGTGCATCTGCCAGTGCGGCAATTTCCGCCTCAGTGTTGTAGGCGTGGACAGAGGCCCGGGCGACCGCCTGCAAGCCGCGATGGTCCATGTCCAGCAGGGCGACTGGCGCCCTGAAGTGCTGACGTTGATGCGTCTTGGCTGGTTGTCCGTACAAGACCACACGCCACGCGTTCGACCCCGCCTTACCGGTGGTTTCGATCCCCTTGGCGCAGCTGTTTGCCTCGCGCGCACAGCCAGGAGAAGAAAAAATCCAGGGGAGGGTGATACTTTTCCGCAGCTCGGCTGGCAATAGGAGTGATTAGCATTTTCTCCTATCGAAAAGGATCCTCACGCCATGCCCGTTGTCAGTCGTACCTGCGGTCGGAGCGCTTTTACGCTCACCTTGCATAGCACCATGCTGAACCTTGTTCTGGTCGCAGGAGCCACCACGGCCTGGGCGGCGAACCCGGAGCAGCCAGAAACCGTGGCGGACAACGCCACCAGCCCGGATGCGCTGGTACTCGACACCACCAACGTCGATGCCGCGTACAACGGCCCGGCGTTACCGGAGGTGTTCGCCGGTGGGCAAGTGGCGCGCGGTGCTCGCCTGGGGATGATGGGCAACAAGGACGTCATGGACACCCCGTTCAGTGTCACCAGCTACACGGCCAAGACCCTGACTGACCTGCAGACGGTCACCGTCGCCGATGCCCTGGAGCGTGACCCGTCCGTACGCTCCACCGGGCAGGCAGGGGGCATTGTCGATTCGTTCTTTATCCGTGGCTTCCCGGTTGGTGAAGGTAACCTGGGCGAGCTGGCCTTCGATGGCGTCTACGGTGTAGCGCCCAACTACCGGGTGTTCACCGAGTATGCCGAGCGTGTCGAGGTGCTCAAGGGCCCGGGTGCCCTGGCCTACGGCATTTCACCGAACAGTGGCGTGGGGGGCGTGATCAACATCGTGCCCAAGCGCCCGCTGGAAGAAGACCTGACCCGTATCACCGCCAGCTATGCCATGGATTCCCAGGTCGGCGGCCACCTCGATGTGAGCCGGCGCTTTGGTGCCGAAAAGCAGTTTGGCGTGCGCTTCAACGGCAACCTGCAAGGGGGTGACACCGCCGTCGACAATCAGCATCGCGATCTGGGTATCGCAGCCATCGCGCTGGACTACCGGGGCGAGCGCCTGCGCCTGAACCTGGACTTCCTCAGTCAGAAAGAAAGCTGGGATGCGGCCTCGCGTCCGTTCACCATCGCCCCCGGTGTCGAGGTGCCCTCGGCCCCCAACGGCCGGACCAACCTGCCGCAGGACTGGGGATGGTCCGATACCAGGGAGCAGTCGGCCTTGCTGGGTGGCGAGTACGACCTGAGCGATGCGGTCACCGTGTTCGCCCACGCCGGTGGCGGCCGGTCGGACGTCAAGCGCATGTCCGACCAGGTGCCGAGAATCCTCAACGATGCCGGCGATACCAGCAATATCCCCGGGTACTACAAGTTCAACGTTGATCGCTCCACTGCCGATATCGGCATCCGTGGTGCTTTCGCGACCGGGCCGATCAACCACACCACGACGGTGATGGCGACTCAATACAGCGACGAGTTGTCCCGCGGGATCAACAACGGCACCGCGATTCTTTCCAACATCTATCACCCGGTGGATGTGCCCAAGCAGTACATCAATGCACCCAAGGTGCTGCGCATCTCCGAGACGGACCTGTCCGGGGTGGCGCTGAGCGACACCTTGTCCATGCTCGATGACCGCTTCCAGCTGACCCTGGGTGTCCGACGCCAGAACATCGAGTCGCGCAACTACAGCGCGACGGGGGCGGTCACCAGCAAGTACGACGACAGCGCGACTACCCCGCTGGTCGGGGTCGTGGTCAAGCCCTGGCAGGACGTGTCGCTGTACTACAATTATGTCGAAGGCCTGAGCAAAGGTGACATCGCCCCCGGCACTGCGGCCAACGCGGGGCAGACCTTCGCACCATACAAGTCGAAGCAGCACGAGGTGGGCGTCAAGTATGAGCACGGCACGTTCATGACCACCCTGGCGGTGTTCCAGATTGAAAAGCCTAGCGGGGAAGTCGGCGCCGATAATGTGTTTTCCGTGCAGGCGGAACAGCGTAACCGGGGTGTCGAGCTGAGCATGTTCGGTGAAGTGGCACCGGGTACCCGCTTGATGGGTGGCGTCACGCTGCTCGATGGCGAACTGACTGACTCTGCCACCACCGCCAACCGCGGCAACAAGCCTGTCGGCGTGCCGGATGTGCAGGCCAATCTCTGGGGCGAATGGGATACCCCGTGGCTTGACGGGTTCACTCTGACCAGCGGTGTCATCTATACAGACAAACAGTACGTCAATCAGGCCAATACCCAGCAGCTGGATGCTTGGACCCGCGTCGATGCCGGTGCGCGATACGCGACCAAGATTGACGGTCGGCCGACCACGTTCCGCGCGACCGTGCAGAACGTCTTCGATCGTGAGTACTGGTCCGGTGTTGCGTCCTATGGCGCGTTCTCGCCGGGGTATCCGCGAACCTTGCAGTTATCAGCAACGATCGATTTCTGAGGGATGCAAAGGGTAGCAATCTGGTAGTTGCTACCCATCTCTACCATTGAAAAGGGCCTATTTGGCGCTGATCATCCCCGCACGTGAATTCCATGTTGATTGGCGAGCCGAGGAGATCTTCCAATCTCCTAAAATCAGTGCGACATAACATTGCAGATGGCCTGCGTCTGGAAAATGTTAAATGGTATGGGGCTTGAAAATCTCCCGTCCACCGATAGTCGCTACCATTCTTAAAAGACAGTGGCTTATATAAACTGTTTTTAAGCGTAGATTATAAATCCTTCTTTTTCACATTGTACTGTGACACCAGGGATAACATAGTGGCGTGAATTCAGAGGCCTGATCGAGTTGCCTCGCCAAGCCCTTAATATTTTGTTAAGGGTGACCTACATATTGGTAAGTGCGTGATATACACGCATTTAATAGACTCCGGGCATGTTCTCTTACAGGCCTTTTCTTATGCATGCCTCCGACAGCCAAGGTCAAAGGATAGCCCCGCCGACCGAGACGATGTTCTCTGAATTACTGGGTGCATTAGAGCAAAGATCAATAGCCGTCGGACGAGATCGCCAGCACGCCAACACGCTGTATATGAGCCCGAAAAGCGCCAGCGAAGTGGTCGAGGTCATTAAGTTATGCAGCCGGACTCATACCCCGATCAGTATCTGCTACGGCACGGAAGGTGCTGCGAACCCCGAACCCCGGGTGTATTTGAATCTGCAACGGCTGGATACGATCACACCGGTGTCAGCCACCCGTTACTGGGTGGGTTTGGGTGCCACGGTTGCGCAACTCAAGCAAACGCCATTGCACGAGCTTGTGTCCGATGACATCGCGCAACGCTATCCCGGCCAGTGCTTGGGGCAACTGTTGCTGCAGCAGCTGCCACTGCACACTCAAGGTGTAGAACAACGCGTCGTTGGGCTGATAGCCGTTCTGCCGGATGGCCAGCTCTGGACCAGCCGAAATGAGGAGCAACAGTGCGCGAGCGAACGGCTGCTCAATGCTCTGTTCTTGACCGAGTCCAATGCGGCGTTGAGCGTGTTGCTCGCCTTGGAGCTTGAATTAACTCCCGATCAATGGCTCATCAACGGTCCGCTGTTCGGCGGCGCAGATGCATCACCCATGGGCACAGGTTCTGCTGCGCGGCAGGTTATCTCCAGGCTCAAAGAAGCCTTGGACCCGAATCGGATTTTGAACGGCACCACGCGGGTTGCCCAGGGCAATGACGTTTCGGGAGCGTTGTGAGATGACGGCGATGCTCGAACTGCGAAATTTGCATGTACGGATCGAACGGCCGAGCGGCATTTTGCATGCCGTCAGGGGGGTCGACCTGACAGTGAAAAAAGGCACGGTTCATTGCCTGGTGGGCGAGTCTGGCTGCGGAAAGTCCCTGACGTTGCTGTCTATCGTTGGCCTGCATGGGGCGAATATCCGTACAGCGGCCGACGGTGTCGACCTTGGTGGTCGTGCACTGGATATCAAGGATCGGCGTCAACTCGAAGCCGTTCGGGGTGATCGGATCGGCATGATTTTTCAAGACCCGATGACGGCGTTCAACCCCACGTTGACCATCGGCGAGCAGCTGGAAGAAATCCACAGAAAACATAAGAAGCAAGGCCGAAAAGCGGCTCGCGATCGGGCAATCGCATTGCTTGAGAAAGTTGGAATATCGTCCGCCGAGAGCCGGCTGGGTCAGTACCCGCATGAGCTTTCCGGCGGCCTGAGGCAGCGGGCAATGATCGCCATGGCGTTGATGTGCGAGCCCGATTTGCTGCTTGCAGACGAGCCCACCACGGCGTTGGATGTCACGGTCCAATCCCATGTTCTGCACCTGCTCAAGCAGTTGAAGGATGAGTTGGGCTTATCCATCGTGCTGGTGACTCATGACCTGGGTGTCGTGGCGGCAATCGCCGACGAAGTGACCGTGATGTATGCGGGCGAGGTGGTCGAGACAGGTACTGCTGCAGAGCTATTCGAGCAGCCCAAACACCCTTACACCCGGGCCTTGTTTCAATGCATTCCAACCTTGGATGACCTTGAAACGGGTAGACGTCTGGAAACGATTCCGGGGCGTGTGCCGGTGTTGGATCAAGTCCTTCATGGCTGTGCCTTCTACGCGCGCTGCGCATTGAAAAAAGAAACTTGCACGGTCGGGCGGATCGAGCTGCTGGCAACTGGCGCAACCGGCAAGACTCGCTGCGTTGAATACAAACCCGGTACCTGAGGAGCAAGCATGAGCAGAACCATGGTGCTGGAGGCAGCGTGCGTCTCCAAAGAGTTCCAGCTGAAGGAAAAGGCGACCACCCTCAAAGCGGTGCGTGAGATCAGCTTGAGAATTTATGAAGGGGAGTCGCTGGCCCTGGTAGGGGAGTCTGGATCAGGCAAGTCAACGCTGGCAAAGATGATGCTGGGTTTGACCCCTGCGACTTCCGGCGACCTTTACCTGTATGACCGGCCAATCCAAAGCATTCCTGTCAAAGAACGTGCGGCGCTGGTGCAGCCGGTTTTTCAAGACCCGTTCGCGTCATTGAACCCCAAAAAAACCATCGGTGAGATTGTCGCCATGGCGTTGATTGCTCGCCAGTACTCGAAAAAAGCCTACGAGCCGCTGGTACATGAAACGCTGGAAAAGGTCGGCCTCCCCAGCGTGTATGCACAGCGCTCACCGAAAGAATTGTCCGGCGGCCAACGGCAACGTGTCGCGATTGCCCGGGCCCTGATTTCCAATCCTAAATTGCTGGTGTGTGATGAGCCTACGTCGGCGCTGGACGTTTCGGTTCAGGCGCAGATCATCAATTTGCTCAATGATCTTCGCAAAAGTCTCAGCGTGTCCTATCTGATCGTCACGCACAACATGGGCGTAGTGGCGCACCTGGCTGATCGCGTTGCGGTCATGTACTTCGGCAAGATCGTCGAAGAGGGCCCTGTTCGAGAATTACTGAAAGCCCCTCGGCACCCCTATACACAGGAGCTGATGAGCGCCGTATTGCCGCTCAAGCCAGGCTACCTGTTCCCCCAGCAGGCCCCGATGGGGCAGTCAAGCCAGGTTCATTTCCAAGGCTGTGCCTATCAAAGCCGATGCCCACGCGCCAAGCCAGAGTGCTTGGTGACTGACCCCATCACCCACTCGAACAACCGATCCATAGCGTGCCATTCGCCTATTTAGTTTATGGAGTGCTGAGTATGAATTTCAAAATAAAACCGTTGGTGGCTGTGGTGCTTGCTACGGTCTTGGCAGGCGGCGTTCAGGGTGCCAGCGCATCGGAACAGGATGACACGTTGGTCACAGCGTTTCAGGCACAGTTGCCGAGCTTGGTCAGCTACTTCGCCGGCGGACGGGAAGGTTATCTGTTGGGGTTGATGGCCTACGACACGCTGGTCTACCGAGACCCGAATACCCTGGAAATAAAACCGCTGCTGGCCGAAAGCTGGAAACGATTGGACGACCTCACCTGGGAGTTCACCCTCAGAAAAGGTGTGAAGTTTCACAACGGCGATGAGTTCACCGCCAATGACGTCAAATTTACCTACGACTATGTGGCCAATCCTCAGAGTCAGGTATTCAGCCGCTACCCGTCCGAATGGGTAGCGAGCATTGAAATTGTCGACCCTTACAAGATTCTGATCCACGCCAAGCGTCCCACGCCGATCGCGCTGGAAAACATTACTCAAATGCCAATTCTGCCGCAGGCTTATTTTACGGCGGTGGGCAAAGACGCGTTCAGCGAAAAACCCGTCGGTACGGGCCCCTACAGCGTCAAACGCGGTAAGCGCAACGAGATCATCTTTACCCGTAACGACAACTATTTTGACGGAGGCGCGAAGAACAAACCGTTTATCAAGACCTTGGTGTACCGCAACATTCCGGATGTGAACACCCAAGTGGCCGAGTTGATGAGCGGGGGGATCGATTGGGCTTGGTATATCCCGGTGGACCAGGCTCAGCAACTGAAAATGATGCCGCACCTTACCGTCACCAACGCTAACACGTTCCGCATCGGCTTCATCACCCTGGACGCCGCGGGTATTACCGACCCCAACACGCCGTTGAAGAATTTGAAAGTCCGTAAGGCTATCAACCTGGCGATCGACAAGGAGGGCATCGCGCGCTCCTTGATTGGGGACTTGGCCAAGCCCATCGCCTCAGCCTGCAAACCTGGGCAATTCGGCTGCGCTCAAGATGTTCAGTCCTACAGTTACGACCCGCAGGCAGCCAAGGCGCTGATGGCTGAGGCCGGTTACGCCAATGGCTTTGATATTGATGTGTACGGCTATCGCAGTCGCCCTGTGGCCGAAGCCATTGTCGGTAATCTGGCAGCCATTGGTATTCGCGCCAGCCTGAAATGGCAACAGTACACCTCTGTTATCAAGGATCGCCGTGAGCACAACGCCGCGATGGTGATCGATGACTACGGCTCTTCAGGCGTGAACGATGTCAGCGGCATTCTGCCCTTCTTCTTTGCTGAATCACCGGATGATCAATCCCGAGACCCGCTGGTCACCGACAGTATTCTGAAAGCCAATGCGCTGTATGACAGCACGCAGCGTACGCAGCTCTACAGCACCGCACTTAAACGGATCGCCGATCAGGCGTATTGGGCGCCACTGTTCACCATGCCGATCAACTATGTCTTCTCGTCGTCATTGGACATTCCTATTCCGGGCGATGAAAACGTCGAGTTCTGGAAAGCCAAGTGGAAGTAAGGGGGCGCCATGCAAGCCTACATCGTTAAACGGCTCCTGATGTCGCTGAGCGTGCTGTTGACCATTTCGGTCATGACTTTTTATTTGCTCAAGGCATCCGGCGACCTGGCTATCAGCCTGGCGGGCGAGGGGGGAACGCAAGAGTACATAAACTTCCTGCGCCAGTATTACGGCTGGGACAAGCCTGTGATTACCCAGTACTTCCACTGGTTGATGAACATTTTCCAAGGGGACTTCGGTACCTCGTTCTACTACGGCTCGCCGGTCACGGAGCTGCTGTTTGAACGCGTACCCGTCACGTTGCAATTGGGCGGTATCGCAATCACTGTCGCGTTGGCCATCGCCATTCCGCTGGGTGTACTCGCTGGGGTGTACCGCGACAAAGCGGTGGACCGATTCGCCCAGACCGTTGCCTTATTTGGTCAAGCGACGCCCATTTTCTGGTTCGCCTACCTGTTGATCATTGTGCTGGGGCTGAAGCTTCATGTACTGCCCATCTCAGGCTCGGCAACCTTTCTTCACTTCATCATGCCGTCGATTGCGCTGGCGTTCTACGCCATGCCGGCGGTAATCCGCATCGTGCGCACGGGAATGATAGAAGTGCTGGAGGCAGACTACATACGGACGGCGACTGCCAAAGGGTTGAGCCCTGCCCAGATCATTATCAAGCATGCGCTACGCAATACCTTGGTACCGGTGGTGGCGGTAGCTTCGGTGCAGTTTGGTTTCCTGCTCGGGGGCTCCGTGGTGGTCGAGACGATCTTTGCACTTCATGGCGTTGGGTATCTGACCTGGGAAGCCATTAACCAGAGTGACTACCCCGTTGTGCAGGCCGCTGTCCTGACAGTCTCCGCGTTCTACGTCCTTCTTACTTTTCTATCAGACATGTTGAACATGCTGATAGACCCACGTATCCGGGTGGCCTGAGATGACGCCAGTATTGACCGAGCCCCGTGCGCCTGGAAAAGGCCTGCGATTCAATTTGCCATTCAAACCCAATGGCCTGGCAATCAAGATTGCGCTGCTGATCATGTTGACGGTGGTGCTATGCGCGGTGTTTGCACCCTGGATCGTCAGTCATTCGCCTTATGAGCAATCCATGTCCGAGCGGCTGATTCAACCGTTCGCGACCTGGACCCACCCCTTGGGCACCGATCACCTGGGGCGCGATTTCCTGAGTCGGTTGATCTACGGCGCTCGCTACTCGCTGATCATCGGCTTCATTACGGTCTTGCTGTCCGGTGCCATTGGGATCGCCTTGGGCCTTGTCGGCGGGTATTTCGGCGGCAAGATCGACTTGGTGGTGATGTACCTGCTCAATGTGCGTCTGAGCATGCCCATCATGCTTGCCACCATGGCTATCGTGGGCCTGGTAGGCAACTCACTGGCGCTGATCATCACGATCATGTCGCTGTTCCTCTGGGACCATTTTCTGGTGGTCACCCGCGCCATGACGTTGCGTCTGCAAAGTGCCGAATTCGTGCTGGCGGCCAAGGCCACCGGCTACTCACACCTGCGGATCATGTGCTCCGAAATCCTGCCGAACCTGGTTGGCCCATTGCTGGTGGTCGGCACGCTGGAGATGGCCCACGCGATCATGCTGGAAGCGGCGTTCAGCTTCCTCGGCATGGGCATCAAACCGCCCGATGCTTCCTGGGGCCTGATGATCGCTGAGGCGAAAGACCTGATCTTCTTTCAGCCGTGGCTGGTGACCATTCCCGGTACCGCCATTTTTCTATTGATCATGAGCATCACCATCATGGGCGAGCACTTGAAGAACGCGCTTGCCACCAAATTTTGAAACGACTAACCGCCGAGGCTGAAATGAGCACACCCATACACCAGATGTCCGTTCGGGAATTGGGGCAACGCATGCGCGATGGCGCGTTGAGCGCAGTGGCAGTGACCGAGTATCTGCTCGACCGTATCGATCGCCTGCAACCGACCTTGAATGCCTTTACTCACATTGCGCGCGCCAGCGCACTGGAGGCGGCTCGCCAGTCTGACGCGCTATTCAAGGCGGGCACGCCACGCAGTTTGCTAGAAGGCATTCCGGTAGCGATCAAAGACAATATTTACGTGGAAGGCATGCCCTTCGTGTTCGGTTCGCCATTGTTCAAAGACCGTATTGCCGAAAATGACGAACTGCCGATTGCTCTGCTCAAGGCGGGCGGTGCGGTCATCATGGGCAAGACCAATTTGCCGGAGTTTGCCAGCCGTGGCTCGACCTACAACCCGGTGTACGGGGCTACCGCAAACCCATGGAACCCCGCCTTGACCACTGGTGGCTCCAGTGGGGGCTCGGTTGCTGCGGTTGCCTCGGGGATGGTGCCATTGTCCCTGGGCACCGATGGCGGTGGCTCCATTCGCCGTCCGGCCGGTTACACCAATCTGGTAGGGCTCAAGCCCACCTTGTCACGTATCCCGCGCGCGGATGGGTTCACCTCTGTGCTGTATGACTGCGAAGTGGTCGGGCCGATCGGCAGGACCGTCGATGACGTACGTATCATGATGTCGGTGATCGCTGGCGCGCATCGCCGGGATCAACGCTCCCGCGGATTCCAGAAGATGTCGGCCACTTCGTTAGCCCCTTCGCCATTGAGAATCCTGTTTGTCGAGCGTTTGAAAGGCGCCCCTGTCGATCCGCAGATCGTCGACCTATGCCAGCAGGCGGCTGATCAACTGGCGAAGCTTGGCCATGAGGTGGTGATCGGCGATCTGCCTTTCGATATCACGCCGGTGACTGACAATTGGGCCAAGATCGGCAACGTGTGCATGTCACTGATCGCCAAACAGGCGCCGAAGTTCGATGAGTGGGTGACCGCTGACTATGTGGCTCGTGCCGCAGACGGGTTCAGGTTGACGGGGGCCGATTATCAGGAAGTGATCGAACTGCTCTACACGTTCCGCAGCACGGTGGGTGAGCGTTTTGAGGACTACGACATCATCATGACACCCACCTCGGCTGCCAATCCCTGGGCCAAGGACAAGGGTTTCCCCGAAACCATCGATAACCAGCCTGTGGGGCCGCGTGGCCATGCAGTGTTTACCAACTGGGTAAACGCCTGCAGTCATCCTGCCGTCGCTTTGCCTGCGGGCTTTACCAAGGAAGGGATGCCTGTCGGTTTCCAGTTGGTCGCCGATTTCGGTGCTGATGATGTGTTGCTCGATCTTGCGCATCAGTACGAGGCCGCAGTGCCTTACACCCGCCAGTGGCCAGAGCTGGGCGAGTGAACGCAGGGGCGTTGGCACGATGAAGATTTTGCTGATTAACCCGAACACCAGCGAAGAGACCACTCGGATGATGCTGTCGATCGCTGGCAAGTACGCCCCTGCGCACTGGTACATTACGGGGATCACCCTCAGTAACAGTGCGGCCGTAATCAACACGCCCGAACTGCTGGAGGACGCGCGCCAGGAGATCCTGATGCGCGCTGCAGAGCGCGAGTTCGAGGGGTTCGATGCGGTGATCGTTGCCGCCTTTGGCGACCCTGGGTTGGATGCGTTGCGGTCATCCCTGGCGGTACCTGTCGTTGGAATCGGAGAGTCGGCGATTCAGGCGGCTACCGCACAGGGCAGACCGTTCGCGGTTGTGTCGATCACACCGCAACTGTCACGCAGTACAGCGGAGCAGGTAGTCCGCGAGGGGGGACGGTCTTTGTTTGCCGGGATTTATTACACCGCTGATAACCCCATCCCCCATACACCCGGTGTCCGTCCGTTATCAGAAGATATAGCCATCGCTGCAAACCGTGCCTTGAGCGGCGGCAACGTCAGTACCCTCATTATTGCTGGCGGCCCGTTGGCCAGTATTGCGGACAACTTGGTGCTGGACGTTGATTGTCACATCGTACAGCCCTTGCCCTGTGCGATAGAAAAGTTGCAGGGGCTACTGCAGCCAGGCATGTAATTGTCAGCCGTTAACATTGTGTTAAGGGCGTACATCGTTTCTCTATTCGACGGCTCTAAACGCCTCTTTTAATATTGAATGACACTTCAATGGACAGGGAAATAATTAATGAAACCGATGCGGGGTGTTTTGACTATCTGCCCGACACCGTTTTTTGAAGACGGTGAAGTTGATGTCGAAAGTATTGATCGGTTAGTCGATTTCCAGATCAAGGCGAAGATCAGCGGTTTGGCGGTATTAGGTTTTCTGGGCGAACAACACAAGTTATCCAGTGTGGAACGGCACCTCATCATCGAACGATTCGTTCAACGTGCCGATCAGCGCGTACCGGTCTGGGTGGGTGTCAGGGCATTAGGTATCCGTGGCGCCATCGAGCAGGCCCGCGAAGCTGAAGCGCTGGGTGCGTCGGCGGTGTTTGTGGCACCGCTGGATGGTGTGAACGATCAAGGGCAGTTTTCGTTCTATAAGTCAGTGGCCGAATCAATCACCATTCCCGTGGTGATCCATGACTTTCCGGACTCGTTCGGTACCGAAATTTCCCCGGCGGTGGTTGCGCGGCTGGCGCTCGAAAAGATCGTTAAATTGATCAAGATGGAAGAGCCGCCGGTCGGCCCCAAGATCACCGAAATTCTGCAACGTTCGGGTCATCAATGCGATGTGTTTGGTGGGCTGGGTGGCGTTTATTTCCTGGAAGAGCTCAAGCGCGGTGCTGTCGGTACGATGACCGGTTTCGCGTTTCCGGAAATCCTCGTGAGTATCTACCAGCACTATACCGCCGGCGACATTGCCGCCGCGGAGCGTGTGTTCGATCGCTATTGCCCATTGATACGTTATGAGTTTCAGCCGAAGTTGGGGCTGGCGCTGCGCAAGTACACCTACTTCAAACGAGGCCTGTTGTCTTCCGCGTTTGTCCGGGCTCCGGGGATGCAAATAGACCCGTATTCGATCCAGGAACTGGAAAGTGTGATTGCTCGTGTCGGATTGGATCTCAATCAACCGGGTGTTTTTCACATCGATTAAGGGGGCGCGTCATGCAGCTGGGAATTAGTGGCAAAACGGCCTTGGTGTGCGCGTCAAGCAAGGGCCTGGGTAAAGCCTGTGCGTTGGCGCTGGCAGGCGAGGGCGTCGACGTTGTGATCGTAGCCCGGGGTGAACAGGCGCTGATGTCGACCGCAGAAGAGATCAGAAGCACTACAGGCGTGACCGTTACGCCTGTGTGTGCCGATATCGCAACCGAGCGTGGCATCGATGCGGTCATGGCTGCGTGTGATGCCCCGGATATCCTGGTGACCAACGCAGGTGGCCCGCCTACGGGGAGTTTCAGAGAGTGGCGACGTGAGCAGTGGATGGCAGCACTCGATGCCAACATGCTTTCGCCCATAGAACTGGTGCGAAACATCGTCGATGGCATGTGCGAACGGAAGTTCGGCAGGATCATCAACATTACCTCCGCAGCCCTCAAGGCTCCCGTTGATGTCCTCGGGTTGTCCAATGGCGCGCGTGCCGGCCTCACGGGCTTCATGGCGGGGTTGGCCCGTAGCGTGGCGCAGCACAATGTGACCATCAATAACCTGCTGCCTGGCCCATTCGAGACGGAACGACT
This sequence comes from Pseudomonas ceruminis, assembly GCF_021602025.1. GTDB lineage: Bacteria > Pseudomonadota > Gammaproteobacteria > Pseudomonadales > Pseudomonadaceae > Aquipseudomonas > Aquipseudomonas ceruminis. The sequence goes on along the minus strand of NZ_BQHW01000019.1, from coordinate 83,752 downwards.
GCAGAAAACAGTGGCGGCGCTAGCGGTTCAAAAGAACATCTCACTGGACTCGGCCATGCAGCTTCGCCGTGTCGCCAACCCTTCGTTGCGTTTCGGCAGACCAAGCGAGTTTGGTAGCTTGTGTGCGTTCTTGTGCAGTGAACAGGCAAGTTACATCACCGGACAAAACATCGTTATCGACGGTGGGGTTTATCCAGGCATTTTCTGAAGTCGAGGTGTCGGTATGTTTGATTTGACGATTCGCAATGGCCGGGTATCGACCTCGGTGGAAACGTTCTATGCAGACATCGGGGTCAAAGACGGAAAGATTGCCGCCATCGCTGCGGCGCTTCCAAGGGGTACCCAGGATATCGACGCCCAAGGCCAGTGGGTGTTGCCTGGCGGCGTCGACAGCCATTGCCATGTCGAACAACTCTCCGGAATGGGAGTGATGACGGCGGACGACTTTTACAGCGCTTCGGTGTCTGCCGCGTTTGGTGGCACCACGACCATCATCCCGTTTGCCGCGCAGCACCGGGGGCAGAGCCTGCTCGAGGTGGTGGATGACTACTATCAGCGCGCGGCCAGCAAATCGGTGATCGATTTCGGGTTCCACGTGATCCTCACCAACCCGGATGAGGCAACGTTGGGCGCCCATTTGCGCGAGGTCATCGCCCGGGGGATCACCTCGTTCAAGGTATTCATGACCTACGAGGCCATGAAACTCACCGATTACCAGATCCTTGATGTGTTGTATGTGGCGCAGCAGAACAACGCGTTGATCATGTTGCACGCGGAGAACAACGACATCATCAACTGGCTTGCCCATCGGCTGATCGATAACGGGCACGTTGCACCCAGATTTCATGCTGTGGCACATGACCCTATCGCCGAAACCGAGGCGACTCATCGCGCCTTGATGCTTGCCAGCGTGCTCAATGTCCCCGTGCTGATTGTCCATGTCTCGGGCGCTCAGACCGTCGAGCTGCTTCGGAACGCCCGGCTCAAGGGCATCGCGGTGTATGCCGAAAGCTGCCCCCAGTACCTGTTTCTCACTGGCGACGATATCGATATCGAGGGTGTCGAGGGGGCGAAATACTGCTGCAGTCCACCGCCGCGTGACATCGCTTCGCAGGAGGCGATCTGGCAAGGCTTACTCGATGACACGTTGTCTATCTACTCATCGGACCACGCACCTTACCGGTTCGATCAGACAGGGAAGTTGCCTTACGGCGAAAAAACCACCTTCAAGCAAATGGCCAATGGTGTTCCTGGCATCGAACTGCGCCTGCCTTTGCTGTTTTCCGAGGGTGTATTGAAAGGGCGGATGTCGATAGAGCGGTTTATTCAGCTGTCATCCACCAACCCCGCAAAAATGTATGGCCTGTATCCGCAAAAAGGGGATTTGGTGGTGGGCGCCGATGCCGACATTGTGGTGTGGAATCCGCACCGCAAAACCACCATCACTCATGCTCAGTTGCATGATCAGGCGGGTTATACACCGTACGAAGGTAAGGAAATAATCGGTTGGCCTGAGGTGGTGATCAGCCGCGGCCGCCTTGTGGTGGATGCGGGTTCGTTGCACGTAGGCAGAGGGTCCGGGTGCTTCATTAAAAGGGCCACTCCTGATCTGCGAGACATGACCTTGGCCGCGGACTCACCTCGCACTCGCTTAATCAAGAAGCTCGTTTGAAATTACCGGTTGTTAAAATAATAAGAACCCACTGATTCGCGCTGCCAGTACTTAAATTATTTCGGGATTCACAATGAAACAATTACTGGTTTCTACGGCATCTCTTTGCGTGCTTTCCTTACCTTCTCTCCAGTCCCATGCAGCAGAAAACAACGAAGGCTTTATGGAGGGCGCATCGTCCTCCATCAACTTTCGTAACCTGTACATGGAAAGGGACTACTTCGGCTCCACTGCACAGAATCGGTCTAAACAGTGGGCCCAGGGCTTGATCTTCAAGTTTGACTCGGGGTTTACCGAAGGCACGGTTGGCTTTGGCCTGGATGTACTCGCCAAGGGTATTCTGAAACTTGACGGTGGCGCTGGTACGGTGGGCGATGTCATCGCTGCGGACCGTGGGGACGGTCCGCCTCGAGATCTGGGCCGGATCGGCCTGGCTGCGAAAGTGAAAGTGTCCGCTACCGAACTCAAGGGCGGGGAGTTCATGCTGCGCACCCCGTTGATCATCGCAGACGATGGCCGTGCGATGCCGCAAACCTATCAGGGCGTACTGCTGTCGTCGCGAGAGATTCCCAACCTTACGCTGACCGCGGGGCAGATTTACGGCAGTGCTGCAAAGAACGACTCAAGCATGAACCGTCTGAAGCTCAATGGCTTTTCGGCGACGTCGAACAACTTCACCTTCGGGGGGGCAGAATATGCGATTCCCGGTACCGAAACGTCCGTGGCAGCCTGGTACGGCAAACTTACCGACATCTATGATCAGAAGAACATTGAGCTGATCAACTTGCATCGTCTCTCTGAGGCACTGGCAATTCGCTCTACCTTGCGTTACTGGTGGGGGGAGGATGCGGGGGCGGCCAAGGCAGGAAGCCTGAGCAACCAGACAGCATCGGGGATGTTCGACTTCCTCTACGGTCCACATACATTACGCCTTGGCCTGCAGAAAATCAGCGGTGATAACGCTTGGTTCCGGCTATCCGATGCCTGCCCGTGTGGCATTGTCGCCAACGACAGCCTTACCAACGCGTCTACCAACGCCAAGGAAAAGTCTTGGCAAGTACGCTATGACTATAACTTTGCAGCATTGGGTGTGCCGGGGCTGACGGCGATGGCGCGCTACATCAGTGGCACCAATGTGAAAACGGCGACGACCGATAACGGCAGCGAGTGGTCCCACGACGAAGGCATCGACTATGTATTCCAGTCGGGCTCTGCGAAAAATCTGTCCATCGGGTTGCGCCACGGAACGATCCACAAGAGCTTCAATCCGAGCTTCAATGAAACCCGAGTGATTATCAATTATCCGATCTCGCTGCTCTAAGGACTACCTGTTCGGATCAGGTTGTGCCAAGGACTGGCCCATTGGCGTTTTGAGCGAGCACCAGTGTTGTGCCCTTTATGGACTTCCTACGTGACAGGGCACGCCTTTGGTGCAGACTTTTATGCCCAGACGCTCAACACTGGTTCATTGAGCCACTGCGCTCGAATTCTTGAGGGCTGGAACAATAATTGCTGCGCCAGGTACATTCGGTTGCTTGCATGTGGCTATCATGAACCTGAGACAAATAGAGATTTTTCGCGCGGTCATGATTACGGGTTCAATCAGCGGCGCCTCCAAGCTGCTCTTTGTTTCTCAGCCGGCAGTGAGCAGGCTGCTCTCCCACACTGAATTGAGAATGGGTTTGAAGCTGTTCGAGCGCGTCAAGGGGCGCTTGTATTCGACACCTGAGGCACGAAGCCTGTTTAAAGAAGTAGAGAAAATCTACGACAATATTCAGCGGGTCAATGCACTGGCCGCCAAGCTTTCGAACAGTCATGACGGTATGATCAATATTCTGTCCAGTCCCAGCATTGGGCAGATGTTTATCCCGAAAGTGATTGCGTCTTTCACCAAGAAGTACCAGCAGGCAACGGTGTCATTTCACGTGCTGCCCTTCGCCAACATCCTTGATCGGATTACCTCGGGCGATGGCGATCTGGCCGTCACCATTCTGCCCACGGACCACCCCAATATTGCCTGCGATACAATTGGCTCGCGAAAGCTGGTGTGCGTGCTGCCTAACGTCAATCCACTCTCGCAAAAACCTTTTATCACCCTGACGGACCTGACCCACGAAAACCTGATCAGCTACAGAGTGGAAAGTCCGCTGGGCAAGATCATCGACACCACGTTCCAGCAGGCCGGGCTAACACCCACCAGCTACCTTGAAGTGGGCTCACCTCAAAACGCCTGCTCACTGGTTCAGGAAGGTGTAGGCGTTGCGCTGGTGGACGAGTTTTCTGCGATCAGTACGCAAAGCCCATCGGTGGTCGTGCGCCAGGTGATCAATGCGCCCACTATCGATATTTGCCTGCTCCACCTGAGCACCTCACCGTTATCCTCCAATGCCTCGCTATTTGCCGAAGAGATACGTTTGCTGCTGGCTGAAACCCTCCCCAGACAGTAGCGCGATGATCGCTATCAACTCGCCAACGCTCAGCTCATCGCTCTACAGCGACGCACTTGATCTCCACCAACAGGCCTGGCCTGGCGAGCTCGCTGACGCCTACGCAGGTCCATGCACAGGTGCCTCTGGGAAACACCCTGTCCTTCACCTCTCTGAACAGCGGCATGAAGTGCGACATGTCCACGTGGTACGTGGTCATTTCCACGACGTCCTCGAACCGGCAGCCGCCGGCCGCCAGGACGAGACGAAGGTTTTCCCACGCGGCCAGAAATTGCTGTTCAGGATCTTCGATAACCGTCAGGTCCGCTGTACGCCCAACCTGGCCTGCGCAGTAGAGGGTTTTTCCCACCTTTACAGCTGGGGCGTATCCGGCCTTTTCGGCCAGTAGTTGCATGTCATCTGGAACGATGAGTTGCCGATCATTCATGATTGCGAAAGCCCAGTCTTCAGTCGGAGCTGCAACCTAGCCCAGGCGCTGGAAAGCTGTCTAGCCTGTGCCGGCCAGACAACAATGCCCCTGGCCGGGATTTTGTTGTCTGGCGGCCTGAACTCAGATCAGATCTGCATCGCCATCCCGTCCACATTCATCGCCGCCTGGCGCAATGCCTCGGAACGGGTCGGGTGTGGGTGGCAGGTGAGGGCGATATCCTCGGCCGAAGCCGAGAACTCCATGGCCACGCAGAACTCGCCGATCATCTCGCTGACGCTTGGGCCGACCAGGTGCACGCCCAGCACCTCATCAGTGTTGGCATCGGCGATCACCTTGGCGAAGCCTTCGGTCTCGTGGTTGATCTTGGCCCGGCTGTTGGCGGTGAACGGGAACTTGCCCACCTTGTAGGCGCGGCCCTCGGCCTTGAGCTGCTCTTCGGTCTTGCCGACAGTGGCGAGTTCCGGGCGGGTGTAGATCACGCCGGGGATCAGGTTGTAGTTGACCTCGTGCGGCTTGCCGGCAATGCGTTCGATGCACGCCACTGCTTCGTCTTCTGCTTTGTGGGCCAACATCGGGCCGGAGGTGACATCACCGATTACCCAGATGCCTGGGACCGTGGTGCGATGGTGCTCGTTGCCAAGCATGCCGCGTTTGTCGGTTTCCAGGCCGACACTTTGCAGGTTCAGGCCCTTGGTATAGGGGCGGCGGCCAATGGCGACCAATACATAGTCGGCTTCCAGGGTCTGTGCCGTACCACCAGCAGCAGGTTCGACGGTCAGGCTTACGCCATCAGCCGTTGCGTTGGCCTGGGTCACCTTGCTACCCAGCTTGAAGGCCATGCCTTGTTTGGCCAAGGCTTTGTGCAGGGTCTTGGCGGTTTCCTCGTCAGTACCCGGGCAGATGCGGTCAAGGTACTCGATGACGGTGACCTCGCTGCCCAGGCGACGCCACACCGACCCCAGTTCCAGGCCGATGACGCCTGCACCGATGACCACCAGGTGCTTGGGCACCTGGGGCAGGGCGAGGGCGCCGGTGGAGTCGATGATGCGCTGGTTATCGATGGTCACCCCCGGCAGGGGCGTGGGCTCGGAGCCGGTGGCGATAACGATGTCCTTGGCCTGCAACGGGGTTTCGCTGCCGTCTTCGGCTTTGACGATGACCTTGCCAACACCATCCAGGCGCCCCCAGCCCTTGATCCATTCGACCTTGTTCTTGCGGAACAGGTACTCGATGCCCTTGGTCAGGCCGGTCACGCTCTCGTCCTTCTGTTTCATCATTTGGGCGAGGTTCAAGGTGGGTTTCACCTCGATGCCCAGGTGAGCGAACTCGTCGCCGCTGGCGGCTTCGTAAAGCTCCGAGGCGTGCAGCAAGGCCTTGGATGGCATGCAGCCAACATTCAGGCAGGTGCCGCCGAGGGTCGAGCGGCCTTCCACACAAGCCACGCTCAGGCCGAGCTGGCCGGCGCGAATCGCCGCGTTGTAGCCGCCAGGGCCGCCACCGATGATCACCACGTCAAAGGATTTCATGGGTTGTACTCCAGATGAAGAAGTGCGAGAGGGGCACAAGGTTAAGCTGAGCGCGGGGAATTGTATACAATCTAGAGTGTGGATGAGCGCCGGCCGCTCTAGACCTTGGTCTTGGTTAGCGGAAACCTTGGCTGAATGAACTACTCTATTTCGGTGGCGTTCGAAACATCATGCGTCGTACCCAAAATGGAAAGGAGGGTCGTTCATGCTTGCGCAACTTCCACCGGCGTTGCAGAGTCTTCACCTGCCTCTGCGCCTTAAACTGTGGGACGGTAATGAGTTCGATCTGGGGCCCAGCCCTCAGGTCACGATTCTGGTGAAGGAGCCGCAGCTGATTACTCAGCTGACCCATCCAAGCATGGATCAACTAGGCACCGCTTTCGTTGAAGGCAAGCTGGAGCTGGAAGGCGATATCGGCGAAGCCATTCGCGTCTGCGACGAGTTGAGCGAAGCCCTGCTGACCGATGAGGATGAAGCACCTCCCCAGCGTATGGCGCACGACAAGACCACCGATGCCGAGGCCATCTCCTACCACTACGACGTGTCCAACGAGTTCTACAAGCTGTGGCTCGACCAGGACATGGCTTACTCCTGTGCTTACTTCCGTGAGCAGGACAACACACTGGATCAGGCGCAACAGGACAAGTTCGACCACCTGTGTCGCAAGCTGCGCCTGCAGGAAGGGGACTATCTGCTCGATGTCGGTTGCGGTTGGGGTGGGCTGTCACGCTTTGCCGCACGCGAATACGGCGCCAAAGTGTTCGGCATCACGTTGAGCAAAGAGCAACTCAAGCTTGGGCGTGAGCGCGTCAAGAAGGAGGGGTTGAGTGGCAAGGTCGACCTGCAGATTCTTGATTACCGCGACTTGCCCCAGGATGGCCGCTTCGACAAGGTGGTGAGTGTCGGCATGTTCGAACACGTGGGGCATGCCAACCTGGCGCTGTACTGCCAGAAGCTGTTCGGCGCCGTTCGAGAAGGTGGCCTGGTGATGAACCACGGCATCACCGCCAAGCACGTCGATGGGCGGCCAGTCGGGCGTGGTGCGGGTGACTTCATCGATCGTTACGTGTTCCCCCATGGGGAGCTTCCCCACCTGTCGATGATCAGCGCGAACATTTGTGAAGCAGGGCTTGAGGTAGTGGATGTCGAGAGCTTGCGCCTGCATTACGCCAAGACGCTGCATCATTGGAGCGAGAACCTGGAAAACCAGCTACACAAGGCCGCCGCGTTGGTGCCGGAGAAAACCTTGCGCATCTGGCGTCTGTACCTGGCCGGCTGTGCCTATGCCTTCCAGAAGGGCTGGATCAACCTGCACCAGATCCTTGCGGTGAAACCCTACGCCGATGGGCACCATGACCTGCCCTGGACGCGCGAAGACCTGTATCGCTGACACCCTGAAACGGGGCCGCAAGCGGCCCCGGTTTCTTTACAGAATCGGTGAAATCAAACGTGCGATGCGCATGCCCAGTTGCTGAATGCGGTGGGTATCGCGGCTGTCTTCGGCAGTAATTTCCACCGCCTGCTCGAAGTCTTCGATCAACATCGCCTCGACCTGATCGGCAAAGGCGCGGTCGACGGTCAGCAAGGTGATTTCGAAGTTGAGTCGGAAAGACCGGTTGTCCAGGTTGGCACTGCCGATCGCGCTGACGTCATCGTCCACCAACACCACCTTCTGATGCAGAAAACCTGGCTGGTAGCGGAACATGCGCACGCCTGCCCGTACCGCTTCGAACGCGAATAGGCTGGAGGCTGCGTAGACGATACGGTGATCGGGGCGGGAAGGGATCAGGATCCGCACATCCACGCCCCGCAGCACGGCCAGGCGTAACGCGGCGAACACGGCTTCGTCGGGGATGAAATACGGGCTGGTGATCCATACTCGCCGGGTCGCAGAGTGGATCGCTTCGAGGAAGAACAGTGAGCAGGTTTCCTGCGGGTCTGCAGGGCCGCTGGCCAACGCTTGGCACAGCACACCGTTGTCCGGGTAGGTGTCGGGCAGGATCAGCGGCGGGAGCTGGCGCGTGGCCCAGTACCAGTCCTCGGCGAACGACTCTTGCAGGCAAGCCAGTACAGGCCCGCTGATCTGCACATGGGTATCGCGCCAAGGCGAAAGGCGAGGGTTGCCGCCCAAGTACTCATCACCCACGTTATGCCCGCCAATGAACCCGGTCAGGCCATCGACCACGACAATCTTGCGATGGTTGCGAAAGTTCACCTGGAAGCGATTGAACCATCCCCGGCGAGTGGCAAAGGCATGGATTTCTACCCCGCCTTCGCGCAGTACCCGGCTATAGCTGGCGGACAGAGCATGGCTGCCTACCCGGTCATACAGCACGAACACCTTCACACCCTCGGCCGCTTTGCGCAGCAGGAGTTGCTGCAGCGCCTTGCCAATGGTGTCGTTGTGAATGATGAAGAACTGTACCAACACCACCTCGCGAGCCTGGTCGATGGCAGCGAAGATGGCGTCGAATGTGGCTGTGCCATCGATCAGCAATTTCACCTGGTTGTTGGCCAGGCAGGGCATCCGCCCTAGTTTCGGCATGGCGCGCAGGGCGGCGTAGCTCTCCGACTCGCGGGCGGTCAATGCCTCTTCGACCCAAGGCCGCCAGTTCAGGTTGGCCATGGCCACGTGCATTTCCTGGTTGGCCTGGCGCCTTGCCTGGATGTAGGCATAGAAGGAGCGGGCGCCGAAGATCAGGTACGGGATCAGGGTGAAATAGGGAATGAAGAACAGTGACATTGCCCAGGCGATTGCGCCTTGGGCGGTACGCACGGTGAACACCGCGTGCAGCGCAGCAATGATGCCTAGCAAGTGAACGAGGCCGAGCACATAACCGAAGAAGTAGGGGCTGTGGTAATCCATACGCATCCTGCTTGGCGAATACACAGCGGATAACAGAACACGTTCAAGGCTCGCCTTGCAACCTGAAAGCGGATTTGGCGTCTAAGGCTCAGACCGGCCCGTTGGCCGGCTTTTCGAGGAGCGTTGGTCCATGAAGATTCGTCTGCCACTGTTGGCTCTGGCTTTTGGTTTAAGCAGCCCACTGGTGCATGCGCAGATGTTGCAACCCGGCCTGTGGGAACTGACCACCAGTAACATGCAGGTCGATGGCAAGCCGTTGCCCGATATGCAGTTCATGCTTGGCCAGTTGAAGAACCTGCCGCCGGAGCAACGCGCAATGGTGGAAGGCACGCTGGCGAAACAGGGCATCACCGTGGGTGGTAATGGTGTGCGGTCCTGCCTGACGCCGGAGCAGGTACAGACCAACGACATTCCCCTTCAAGACCCCAAATCAGGGTGCACCCAGAAGATTACCGACCGCACCGGGAATGTTTGGAAGTTTCAATTCAGTTGCCCCAAAGCCCAGGGCACTGGCCAGGCAACCTTCCTGAGTGACAAGGAGTTCACAACCCAGGTGAACGGTACCTTCAATGCTTCGGGTGTGCAGCAACAAGGCAGCATGAACACCCGCGCTGTCTGGTTGGGCAGTGACTGTGGAACCGTCAAACCCCGTACTTGATGATCACCACCGCCACTGGCTGCTGGCTACTGCGTCGTGGGCATGCAGGCTTTCTGCATGTTCCACGCGAAGCTTGAAGGCCGACACCCCCTCAGCCTGACGCAGCGATTGATGCAACCGCCGTGCGGCGTCTTCACAGAACATCAGGTTCTGTCCATTTGCCAAAGCGAATGCTTGTTCGTCGGCACGTTTAACGGCGGTTTGCACGGCAGTGCCCAGGCTGGCCTCCGCCGTATCGATCAGTTCGGTGACAGGTAGCGAGTCCAGATTGCTGTTCAACCGTATGTGAACAGTGGCTAGGCTGCGTTGGCTGTGTGGGGTGGCGACGATGCCTTCGCTGCTGCCCAGCCAAGCCAAGACGGCCGAGTGATCCAACGGCCGCTCGGCAAATTCTCTCTGGAACTGCTCCTGAATCAGTTGCCTGGCCAGGGCGGCCGAACAGGGGCAAGTGGAGGAATAAGGCACCTGCACCGATAGTTCCACGTGGAACATTTCATTTTCGATCTTCGAATCAATGGTTATCGCGTAGCTTTTCCAGCCCGACAAGCGGCTGATAAGTGCCGGCCGTTTCAACATGTGCTCGAAGCGCAAACGCAAGTAGGCGGCGTCGGAGAGGCCCTCATGGCTAGCAAGAAAGCTTGCCAGCAAACGGCGAATCGCCAAGGGCGTCAGCGTTTGCTGTTCCAGCATCTCAAGCGCCAAATACAGACGCGACATATGAATACCGCGGGATGTGCCATCCACCAGGCTCACCCCGGCGTCGGCCTTGGCAGCCACCCTTTGGCCATCGACCTGTATGGGGACGGCAATACCGCACATGCCTACCCAGTCGAGCGGGGTCGTGTCCAGGTGTGTTTGCGCAGCGATGTCAGGGAGCGTCAGGTTTGTCATTCTGGATACCAGGCAGGGAAATCAGCGGCAACCGCCGACCAGGCTGCAATGCAGGTTGAAACGTTGGCCGCTGGAACTGGACACACGGTTCAAGGTTGTCCACCCCACGCGGCGGCTGTAGCCAACCCACGCCTCACCATCACTGGCCAGGCCGGTGAAAAAGGTCAGCGAACCATAACGGCTATTGGTTTGCGCCCAAAGGCGACGTGTCGCACTGTCGTAACCACGCAGGTAAAAATGAGTACCTTCTGTGCGCACGCTGTAGTAGCTGCCGTTGCCATCCTCACACGCCACCAGCGTTGCGCTGCGCGTACACAGTGGCAACTTCTCGCCATGCGGCATGGCAACCAACGGTGCTGGTGCGACAAGCAGTAACAGCACGATGACGCGTGACAGGTTCATTTCCATCTCCGGGTACTCTTGCGACGAGTACGACTTGGCGAAATTGTATTGTTACTTTATAACATTGTGCAATGCATCGTTTCGAATGCGTCCGCCTGTAGAGGATTCGCCATGCCCCATCGCCTTCCCGTCACCGTGCTTTCCGGCTTCCTGGGGGCCGGCAAAAGCACCTTGCTCAACCATGTGCTGCGTAATCGCGACAACCTGCGGGTTGCCGTGATCGTCAACGACATGAGTGAAATCAACATCGATGCCAGTGAGGTACAGCGCAACGTCAGCTTGAACCGCGCCGAGGAAAAACTGGTGGAGATGAGCAACGGTTGCATCTGCTGCACCCTGCGTGAGGACTTGCTGGAAGAAGTCGCCCGATTGGCCGAAGAGGGCCGCTTCGATTATTTACTCATCGAGTCCACGGGGATCTCCGAGCCGCTGCCGGTGGCAGAAACTTTCACGTTCCGCGACGAGCAAGGCCGTAGCCTGTCAGACATGGCGCGGTTGGACACCATGGTCACGGTGGTCGATGGCCTGAACTTCCTGCGTGACTATCAGGCGGCCGATAGCCTGGCGAGTCGGGGCGAGACCTTGGGGGAAGACGACGAGCGGTCGATCACGGACCTGCTGATCGAACAAGTCGAATTCGCTGACGTACTGCTGCTGAGCAAGATCGACCTGATCAGCCAGCACGAGCGCGAAGAGCTCATGGCTATTTTGCGCAGCCTCAACCCGCGGGCGCAGATCGTGCCCATGGTGATGGGCCAAGTGCCGCTGGAGCGGATCCTCGATACCGGCCTGTTCGACTTCGATCTGGCGGCACAGGCACCTGGCTGGTTGCAGGAAATGCGCGGTGAGCATGTGCCGGAAACGCAGGAATACGGCATTGCCGCAACCAGTTGGGAAGCCCGCAGGCCGTTGCATCCCCAGCGCTTTTTCGACTTTATCCACAAGCAATGGAGCAATGGCCGCTTGCTGCGCTCGAAGGGGTTCTTCTGGCTGGCCAGCAAATACCAGGAGGCCGGCAGCTGGTCGCAGGCCGGCGGCATGATGCGCCACGGCCTGGCCGGGCGCTGGTGGCGTTTTGTACCGCGCGAGCAGTGGCCGCAGGATGAGCAAAGCATGGCGGACATCCTAAAGCATTGGACGGTCGAGAGCGGCGACTGCCGTCAGGAGTTGGTGTTCATTGGGCAGAACATCGACTTTGCCAGGTTATCCACAGAGCTGGAGGCCTGCTTGTTGAATGACGAAGAGATGGCACTAGGCCCTATGGGGTGGCTGCGCATGGAGGACCCATTCGGCCCGTGGTACAGCGAGGAGGCCGCATGAAGCTTGCGTGTCCACCTGTGGATATCCGCCAGGTATTCGGCGAATCTCCCAAGGTACTGACTGAAGTCTTTCAGGATGGTGTCAATCTGGCTGTCTGGCAGCGCCGTTTGCCGGCGCAGCTGGAAGACTTCGCGGCCTTGGTGGTCAGCCTGGGTCAGGCCCTGACGGATCAGCGGGTCGTCGATGTGAATGAGCATGAACCCGTGGTGTTGCCCGGGTTGCTGCGCGAGGCAGCCGACTTGCACGGTTACGAGGGGTTCATTGCCGATGTGGCCTGGTTGGTGTCGGCGTTTACCTGTCTGTTGGGCGCACGCCGGGTTGGGCTGCGTCTGCGCGTGCTGCAGGGCGCGATGTGCCCACGGTTCCATGTGGATAACGTGCCCTTGCGGCTACTCACGACCTACATCGGGCCCGGCAGCGAGTGGCTGGAAGAGGGCGCGATCGAACGTGACGGCTTGCAACGGGCGCAAGCCCCTGTGGATAACATCCGTAGCCTCCAGGCTGGGGAGGTGGCCGTGCTCAAAGGGGAGAAATGGTTGGGCAACGAAGGCGCGGGGTTGATCCACCGCTCGCCAGGCAGTGAGCAGCGGCGCCTGTTGCTTAGCCTTGACTGGTTGGCGTGACGGGGCATAGTGGGAGGCAACACACCGTTCAAGTGATCCCATGCTGCAAAACATCCCCACCCACGTCATCGCCGGCCCCTTGGGCGCCGGCAAGACCAGCCTGATTCGTCAGCTGATGGCTCAGCGCCCCGCTGACGAGCGATGGGCGGTATTGGTCAACGAATTTGGCCAGGTGGGTATCGATGCAGCCTTGCTGAGCCGGGACGAAGACGGTATTGCCATTGCCGAGGTGGCAGGGGGTTGTCTGTGCTGCGTCAATGGCACGCCGTTTCAGGTCGGGTTGGGCCGCCTGCTTCGCAAGGCACGCCCTGATCGCCTGTTGATCGAGCCGTCAGGCCTCGGGCACCCGTTGCAATTGTTGAATCAGTTGGGCCAGGCGCCCTGGCTTGGAGTGCTGTCGGTACAGCCATTGGTGATGGTTGTGGACGCGTTAGCGCTGGCGCGCGGCGAGGTTTTGCCCGCTGCCCAACAAGAAGCCATGCAAGCCGCTGCGCTGGTGGTCCTAAACAAGAGCGAGGCTGTTGATGAAAATCATAGGTTGTTGATAAATAAAGACTTTTCATTAGTCCACAGGCTCTGGACCACGCAGGGCCGACTTGCCCTTGGCGAGCTTCCCGTTTCATCCACAGCGGTGGAAGGCCATTTTTCTGTGGATAACCCAGTTCTGCAGACTCAGCCGGTGGCATCTGGCAGCCTGTGGACAAATCCTCGTGAGCCGATCTGCCAGGCTCAGGAAGGTGAGGGCGGTTGGAGCATCGGCTGGCGTTGGCACCCAAGCCAGCAATTCGATCCGCAGCGCCTGCGGCGTTTCCTTGCGCAGTGGCCATGGCGGCGAGCCAAGGCAGTTATCCACAGCGCCCAGGGGTGGCAGTCTTTCAATGCATTGGAGCGGGACATGCCTGCTTGGCAGCCGAGCGCTTGGCGCAAGGATTCGCGGCTTGAACTTATTTTCGACAAGGCCCAGCCGCAGCAGGTGCTCCAGGCCGCATTGGCAGAATGTGTCATCGGGCACTGAAGCTGCCTCAGAGCCCCCGGTGCCGTTTAGGAAACCCCTTGATCAGTTACGCCAGCGATTGTGCTCCTGGCGCCACTGCTGCATCTCGATCACATTGTCGGCCCGTGGCGGTGTCTTGATCTCGAACGGGTACGGTGCCAGTTCAATTTGCACGCTGTGGGCGCCAAATTGGGTCACGGTACCTGGATGGCGCTGTTCGCCGGTGACGGTGAATTCGAACGCATACACCCGGGCCAGGCGCTTCCTGCCGTTGGCATCACGAATGAACGCTATGCGCTTGAGCGCCACCGCATCGTCGAGCAGTTCCAGGTCCAGCTTGGCGCAGTGCTGCTTGACCCGCTCCAGGGCCTTTTCGCGCAGACCATGGTTGTGCCATACCCAAGCGCCTGCCGTGGCCAGCAGCATCAGGACGAAGAGATTCTCCAGGGTCAACATTTGCTTATGCTCCAAACAGGTCGATCCAGCTTAACTGCGTCCCTGGTCTGTCGTACAGGTGGCAATCGAGTTCATACTGCGCGACGCACAATCCTTGAAACAGCTTTGGAAAACGCCCGCATGAAACGTACCCCGCACTTGCTCGCCATCCAGTCCCACGTGGTGTTCGGCCACGCCGGAAACAGCGCTGCGGTGTTCCCGATGCAACGTATAGGGGTCAATGTCTGGCCGCTCAATACCGTGCAGTTCTCCAATCACACTCAGTATGGCCAGTGGGCGGGAGAAGTGCTTGCTCCGGCGCAAATTCCTGCGCTGGTGGAAGGCATTTCCAACATTGGCGAACTGGGCCATTGCGATGCCGTGCTTTCAGGCTACCTGGGCAGTGCCGAGCAGGGCCGTGCGATCCTGGCCGGGGTCGAGCGGATCAAGGCCGTGAATCCCAAGGCGCTGTACCTGTGTGACCCGGTCATGGGGCATGCAGAGAAGGGTTGTATCGTCCCGCAGGAGGTGAGCGAATTTCTGCTCGAGGAGGCAGCGGCCAAGGCTGACATCCTCTGTCCGAACCAGCTTGAGCTGGACAGCTTCTGTGGCCGCCGGGCGCAGTCGCTGGCAGATTGCGTCAGCATGGCCCGTGGGCTGTTGGAGCGTGGGCCAGAAGTGGTGCTGGTCAAGCACCTGGCCTACCCGGGGCGCGCCGAAGAGATGTTCGAAATGCTGCTGGTGACCCGTGACGCAAGCTGGCACCTGCGCCGCCCGCTACTGGCCTTTCCACGCCAGCCCGTTGGGGTGGGTGATTTGACGTCAGGGCTGTTCCTGGCCCGCGTGCTGCTGGGCGATAGCTGGTTGCAGGCGTTCGAGTACACCGCAGCAGCGGTGCATGAGGTGTTGCTGGAAACCCAGGCTTGCGCCAGCTACGAACTGCAACTGGTGCGTGCCCAGGATCGCATCGCTCACCCGCGTGTACGCTTCGAGGCGCAGCGCCTGGCGGTTTAAATGGCGTCGGTCTTCAGGTTCTGATAGCGCGTTTCCAGTTCCTGGCGGATCTGGCGGCGCTGCTGGCCCTGCAGGAAACGGCGTTTTTCCTCGCTGGACTGCGGCTGGCGCGGCGGTACTGGGACCGGGCGGCGGTTGTCATCGACCGCCACCATGGTGAAGAAGCAACTGTTGGAATGGCGCACCGAGCGCTCGCGGATGTTCTCGGTGACCACCTTGATGCCAACCTCCATGGAGGTATTGCCGGTGTAGTTGACCGAGGCGAGGAAAGTCACCAGCTCGCCGACGTGCACCGGCTCGCGGAAGATCACCTGGTCGACTGACAGGGTTACCACATAGCTGCCGGCATAGCGGCTGGCGCAAGCGTACGCCACTTCGTCGAGGTACTTGAGCAGGGTGCCGCCATGTACGTTGCCAGAAAAGTTGGCCATGTCCGGGGTCATCAGGACGGTCATGCTCAGCTGGGCGTTTCCAGGTTCCATAGTGTGCTCACGGTGAGGTTGCGCTGAATCAGGGCGTTCGGGGCGGTTATCTGCTGACACTTCTGTTCCCCTCTTTAAGGTTGCCTTCCTGATACGGGACGTTGGCCGAGACGCCATCGTCACGCTGATCTTGCCATCAGAGGCTGTTAATCAGCCGATCTGTTTCTACATATTGCACCGGCTTTTTGCGGCGGGGTGCGATGTTAACCTGAGTACGCCCATGCAACATGGGCTTTCCTGCATTCAATACAGTATGTACTTGCTGCTCGCTCGGGTTTGCCTTGGCAGAGGAGCGGTCTGCCCGGGCATCGAGAAAGGAGTATCGCGCCATGCATGCCATAAGCTTCATCCAGGATCTGGCAGTCATCATGCTGGTCGCAGGGGTGGTGACGATTCTCTTTCATCGCCTCAAGCAGCCCGTTGTGCTGGGCTACATCGTCGCCGGCTTCATCATCGGCCCACACACCCCGCCGTTCGGCCTGATTCACGACGAAGACACGATCAAGACCCTGGCAGAGCTCGGGGTCATTTTCCTGATGTTCTGCCTGGGGCTGGAGTTCAGCCTGCGTAAATTGTTCAAGGTGGGAGCTACAGCCTTCATCGCAGCGTTCCTGGAAATCGTCCTGATGATCTGGATCGGGTTCGAGATTGGCCGCTGGTTCGGCTGGAACACCATGGACTCGCTGTTCCTCGGTGCCATCCTGGCGATTTCCTCGACCACCATCATCGTCAAGGCGCTCAACGACCTGAAGATGAAGAACGAGCGGTTTGCCCAGCTGATATTCGGTGTGCTGATCGTCGAGGACATCCTGGGGATCGGTATCATTGCCCTGCTTTCAGGGATTGCAGTCAGCGGGGCGGTCAGCTCCGGCGAGGTGTTTTCCACGGTGGGCAAGCTGTCGTTGTTCATGATCGTGGCGCTGGTCATCGGCATCTTGCTGGTGCCGCGGCTGCTGGCCTACGTGGCAAAGTTCGAAAGCAACGAGATGCTGCTGATCACCGTGCTTGGCCTGTGCTTCGGCTTCTGCCTGCTGGTGGTCAAGCTCGAATACAGCATGGTACTGGGTGCCTTCCTGATCGGTGCGATCATGGCGGAATCGCGGCAATTGCTGAAGATCGAACAGCTGATCGAGCCCGTGCGTGACCTGTTCAGCGCCATTTTCTTCGTTGCCATCGGCCTGATGATCGACCCCCAGGTGCTTATCGACTATGCCTGGCCAATCGTGGTGATCACCCTCGCCGTGGTGCTGGGCAAGATGCTTTCCTGCGGCATGGGCGCGTTCATTGCAGGTAACGATGGTCGCACGTCACTGCGCGTGGGGATGGGGCTTTCCCAGATTGGCGAGTTCTCGTTCATCATTGCCGCCCTGGGCATGACCCTGCAGGTCACCAGTGACTTCCTGTACCCCGTCGCTGTGGCGGTTTCAGCCATCACCACCCTGCTGACGCCGTACCTGATCCGTGCAGCCGACCCGCTGTCGCTCAAACTCGGCAAGGTAATGCCTAGCCGCTTGACGCGGGTACTTTCGTTGTATGGCGAGTGGTTGCGCAGCATCCAGCCGCAGGGAGAAAGCGCCATGGTGGCGGCGATGATCCGGCGCATCCTGCTGCAGGTCGGGGTAAACCTTGCGTTGGTCATCGCGATCTTTTTCAGCGGGGGCTATTTCGCCGCGCGCATCGGCCATTGGCTCAGCGAATGGGTCTCCGATCTGAGTCAGCAGAAGGCGATGATCTGGGGAGCGGCGCTGTTGCTGTCGCTTCCGTTCCTGATCGCTGCTTACCGCAAGCTCAAGGCGCTATCGATGTTGTTGGCCGAAATGAGCGTCAAGCCGGAAATGGCCGGGCGACATACCCAGCGGGTGCGTCGGGTGGTGGCCGAGGTGATCCCGCTGCTGTCGCTGTTGGTGATCTTCCTGCTGCTGTCGGCGTTGTCGGCGAGCATCCTGCCGACCAACGAACTGCTGCTGATCATCGCGGTGGTGGCGGCGGTGGTAGTGGCCGTGTTGTGGCGCTGGTTCATCCGCGTGCATTCGCGCATGCAGATTGCCTTGCTGGAGACGCTGGAAAACAGCCGCGATCATACGCACTGAAGACAGCTCCCTGCGCCAGGCTTCACCGTAGGCCGAGGGGATAGAACGGTAACGATGTCGCCAGGCGCAGAAAGCCTGGCGATTTTAAGGGGAGGTAGTAGCTATGAGCCATTACTTTCTGTGGGCAATGCTCGCTCAGCTTTCCAGCCAGACGTCCCGGGCCCAGTGCCAGACCGATTCCCAGCTGTCTTCGCCCACGACTTCTTCGCTGCCATCCCACAGCACTACGGTGCCGTCTTCCTCGACGCAATAGTAGTTATCGCCATCCTGGCACAGCGGAATCAGATCACGTGGTACGCCCGCGTCCCAGGCATTGGCCGCAACATCGGGCAGGTAGGTATGGGACTGTGGGTCGGTAGCAGTGACCGGCTCCAGCGACCCGTACACCACATCGCTGACGGTCAGCAGGAACTCTTTGAACACAAACGGAATGTTGATGAACAGTTGTTCCTCGATCTCGACCAGTTGGTCTTCGTCAGGGAGCTCCAGGGGCACCGGTACCGGCTCATTGGCTTCACGGAGTTGTTCGATCACTTCTTCCACGGTTCACTTCCTCTGACCTTGATGACAACGTTGCGCGTTATACCCTAGTAGCCTGCTCTGGCAAAAGCAAAAACCCCGGGACAGGCCCGGGGTTTTTTGTGCAACGTGCGGCGGTTAACCGTTTTGACGGATACCGGCGACCAGCCAAGGCTGGTTCTCGCCCTGGGCGCGAACCATGTGCCAGCTTTCGCTGAACGCTTCGCCCTGGTCGAAGCGCGAGGTCTTCGACACGCCACGGAAGGTCAGGGTGGCGTCGGTACGGTCGGCACGATCATCGACACCGTCCAGTTGCACGTCCAGGTCATCGATGTAGGTCGACTGGAAGCCATCACCCAGGTCGGCACGCTCGCGCTTGAGGAACTCGAGCATCTGCGGGGTGACGAACTCGGCGATTTTGTCCATCTCGTTGGCATCCCAGTGCTGTTGCAGCGACTGGAAATGGCTACGGGCGGCGGCCAGGAAGCTCTGCTCGTTGAACCAGGCCGGGGCGTTGATCACCGGTGCGGCGGTTGCACCAGGCGCAGCCGAACCACCGAAGATCGACGGCTGGGCAGGCTGGGCGTGCGCTTCACGCTGGAACGGCGCATGGCCTGGGGCTGCCACCTGCGGCTGCTGCTGACGGCGGCGCGCGGCAATGAAGCGGAACACCAGGAAGGCGATCAGGCCGACGATCAGGAAGTCCATGATTTGCAGGCCCTGGAAGCCATCACCCATGAACATGGAGGCCAGCAGGCCACCGGCGGCCAGACCGGCCAGTGGGCCCAGCCAGCGCGAAGCACCGCTGGCGGCGGCCGGAGCCTTGCCTGGAGCGGTCGGCGCGGCGGCAGGCGTGGTTGGCGTGGCCTGGCGGGTCTGGTGGATAGGCGCGGAGCCCGAGCTCTTGCCGCCGCCGAAACGCTTGGCGTTGGCGTCCAGGCTCAGCGTCAGGCCGACGCAGAGCGCCAGTGCGATGCTAAGAAAACGTTGCATAAATGGGATTTCCCCTGTTGTGGATTGCACGCGCGTCATGGTGCACAGGTTCCTGTGCACATGACCAGCGACATAATGTTTCTAGCTTTTGCCTGATGTAACAGGTTTCAGAGTGCTTCGAGCTTGGCATACCCCAGCATCAGCCACTTGCTACCTTCGGCAAAGTTCACCTGCACCCGCGCCTGGGCTCCGGACCCCTCGAAATTGAGGATCACGCCTTCGCCAAACACCGAATGCTGAACCCGCTGGCCCAGGTTGAAGGCGGTCTGCGGAATGTTGGCATTGGCGAACAGGCTGCTGGCGCTGGTGGTCTGCGCACCGCCGAACGGGCGGCTGACGCTGTTGGAAAGACGCACTTCCTGGACCAGGCCTGCCGGAATCTCCCGTACGAAACGGGATACCTTGTTGTAGGTTTCGCTGCCATACAGGCGGCGCGTTTCGGCATAGGTCATGAACAGCTGGCGCATGGCACGGGTGATGCCCACGTAGGCCAGGCGGCGCTCTTCTTCCAGGCGCCCGGGCTCTTCCAGGCTCATCTTATGCGGGAACAGGCCTTCTTCCATGCCAACCAGGAACACGTAGGGGAACTCCAGGCCCTTGGCGCTGTGCAGCGTCATCAGCTGGATGCTGTCTTCGTGCTCGTCGGCCTGCGCTTCGCCGGCTTCCAGCGAGGCGTGGCCGAGGAAGGCCGACAACGGCGAGAGATCGCCGTCATCGTCACTGGTCTCGAAGTTGCGCGCTGCGCTGACCAGTTCTTCAAGGTTTTCTACCCGTGCCTGGCCCTTCTCACCTTTTTCTTCCTGGTGATAGATGATCAGGCCGGACTGCTCGATAACGGTTTGCGTCATCAGGTGCAGCGGCATGTCGGCGACTTTGCCCGACAGGTTCTCGATCAGCTCGATGAAGGCACCCAGGGCGCTGGCAGCACGGCCTTTAAGGGCCTTGGCGGCCAGCAGCTGGCACATCGCGCCCCACATCGACAGCTGACTGTGACGGGCATGCTCGCGGATGGCCTCGACGGTCTTTTCACCGATGCCGCGCGGCGGCACGTTGATCACTCGCTCGAGGGCCGCGTCGTTACCGCGCCCTTCTAGCAGGCGCAGGTAAGCCATGGCGTTCTTGATTTCGGCACGTTCGAAGAAGCGCTGGCCGCCGTAGATACGGTAGGGAATGCGCTCGCGCAGCAAAGCCTCTTCCAGTACCCGGGACTGGGCGTTGGAGCGATACAGGATGGCGATGTCGCTGCGCGAGTTGCCTTGCTTGATCAGGCTCTCGATGGTTTCGACCACATAGCGCGCTTCGTCGTGCTCGTTGTAGGCGGCGTACAGCGTGAGCGGTTCGCCTTCACCCAGGTCGGTCCACAGCTCTTTGCCCAGGCGCCCGCTGTTGTTGGCGATCAAGGCGTTGGCAGCCTTGAGGATGCCGCCGGTGGAGCGGTAGTTCTGCTCCAGGCGGATCATCTCGGCATCGGGGAAGTCGGCGGTGTACTGGTGAATGTTTTCGATCTTGGCACCGCGCCAGCCGTAGATCGACTGGTCGTCGTCGCCCACTGCCATCAGGCTGCCACCGCCTTTGCCGGCCAACAGGCGCAACCAGGCGTACTGCACGGCGTTGGTGTCCTGGAACTCGTCCACCAGCAGGTGGCGGAAACGCCGCTGGTAGTGTTCGAGCAGGCCTGGGTGGTCGCGCCACAGGTCGAGGGCGCGCAGCAGCAGTTCAGAGAAGTCGATGACCCCGGCGCGTTCGCAGGCCTGTTCGTAGGCTTCGTAGATGCTGCGCATGGTGCCCAGGAACAGGTCGCCACTGGCCTGGATATGCTGCGGCCGCAGGCCTTCGTCCTTTTGCCCGTTGATGAACCACTGGGCTTGGCGCGCTGGCCAGCGTTGCTCGTCCAGGCCAAGCTCGCGGATCACCCGCTTGACCAGTCGCTGCTGGTCGTCGCTGTCGAGAATCTGGAAGTTCTGTACCAGACGCGCTTCCTGCCAGTGCGCCCGCAGCAGGCGGTGCGCCAGACCGTGGAAGGTCCCGACCCACATGCCCGCCGGGTTGATGCCCAGCAACTGCTCGATGCGCTGGCGCATCTCGGCCGCCGCCTTGTTGGTGAAGGTCACCGACAGGATTGAGTGCGGCGAGGCCTGCTCGACCTGGATCAGCCAGGCGATGCGGTGTACCAGTACGCGGGTTTTACCGGAGCCGGCGCCAGCAAGCACCAGCTGACGCCCGAGCGTGGCCGCGACGGCCTGGCGTTGGGCATCGTTGAGGGAATTCAGCAGGAGGGAGAGGTCATCTGTGTGCATCCGGCCATTCTAGGGGCAGGCCGGTTAAGGGGCAAACGCATACTGTATGAATATTCACCTTCAAGTGCTGTTACCGATCGGGTTTAACGCGTCGGGCACAGCCAGATCGCCGTGTGGCGATCTGGCAGGGGCAGCGTCAGTCCTCTGCTACGCGGTGCCCGATATCAACCATCTGCGAACCCCCAGGCTGAATGATTTCCAGCTGTTTCCACGTACAGGCGCCCTCGCGGCGGAACAGCACCGGCTTCTCGGTGACCACCTGCGGCGCTATGGCACCGTTGTCTTGCAGTTTCAGCTCGAGCACTTCCCAGCCTGCGCGGTGGCGGACCTTGGGTTCTACCAGAACAGGTTCGATGCCGGGGTGGGCAACGGTCACAGTGCCCTGAACTTCGAAGCAGGTCGGCTCGCCGGGTACTTCGTCGTTATATGCATAAACGTTCTTGATGGTGTTCATGTCCAATTCCTTTGCAGTTGAGCGTTGCGCCAAAGGACGCAGTGCTACTTTCATCGCTGCAAGCGGGCAATGGGACCGGGCAGGCTTTCAGCTATGCCAATGCCTGCCATGCCTTGCCAGCAGGCTATTGGCCTGCTCCGGGCCATTGCTGCCGGCTGCGTAGTGGCGCGGGGCCTGGAAATGCTCTTCCCACCCGTTGATGATCGGGTCGATCCATGCCCAGGCGGCTTCCACTTCGTCGCGTCGCATGAACAGGGTCGAATCACCCTCCAGCACGTCCAGCAGCAGGCGTTCGTAGGCCTCCCAGCGGCGGGTCTGGCCAAACACCTGCGCCAGGTTGAGGTCGAGGTCCACCGGCTCCAGGCGCATGCCCTTGCCAGGGCTTTTGGTCATCATGCGCAGGCTGATGCGCTCGTCGGGCTGCAACTGGATCAACAGCTGGTTGGTCTGGCCACCGCTGAACAGCTCATGGGGTACGGGTTTGAACTGGATGACGATCTGCGACGAGCGCCGTGCCATGCGTTTGCCGGTGCGCAGGTAGAAAGGCACCCCGGCCCAGCGCCAGTTGTCGATGTGGGCCTGGACGGCGACGAAGGTTTCGGTATCGCTGTCGTTGTCCACGTCCTTCTCGAAGTAATAGGCAGGCACTTCCTGGCCGCCAATGTGGCCAGCGCCATACTGGCCGCGCACGGTCTTGTCCTGCACGTCCTGGCCAGTGATCGGCTTCAGGGCGCGCAAGATCTTCACCTTTTCGTCACGCACCGCCTCGGCCTCGAATTGTGCAGGCGGCTCCATGGCCACCAGACACAACAGCTGCAGCAAGTGGTTCTGCAGCATGTCACGGGTTGCGCCGGCGCGCTCGTAGTAACCCCCGCGGTTCTCGACACCGAGGGTTTCGCAGACACTGATCTGCACGTGGTCAACCTGCCCATTGCGCCACACGGGCTCGAGCAGCGCGTTGGCAAAGCGCAGGGCCATGAGGTTTTGCACGGTTTCCTTGCCCAGGTAGTGATCGATGCGAAACACTTGGGATTCGTCGAACACCGTACCGATCGCTTCATTGATGGCGGTGGCCGACTCCAGCGAATGGCCGATTGGTTTTTCCAGCACGATACGCGCTTCGTGATCGGCCAGCCCCGCCACGCGCAAGTGGTTGGCAATGGGCACGAACAGGTTGGGGGCGGTGGCAAGGTAGTAGATGCGGGTCAGCCCTCCAGATTCGCCCAGGTAGCGTGCCAGGCGGCCAAAGTCGGCGCTTTGCGAGGCATCCATGGGGAAGTAGTCCAGGCGCGCGGAAAACCGTCGCCAGACTTCTTCATCGAAGTCGTTGCGGGCGATTTGCGCCCGGCAATGGCGTTCGGCGAGCTTGACGTAGTCGTTACGAGATATGTTGCGCCGCGCCAAAGCAATGATGCGCACGGCAATGTTCAGACGCCCCTCGCGATACAGGTGATAGAGCGCCGGCAGGAGCTTGTGCAGCGCCAGGTCGCCAGTGCCGCCGAATACCATGATGTCGCAAGGAATAGTCAAACCACCACTCTCCACGTTCGTTTAACTGGGCGGGTTGGCGTCCATGTAGTATAACTACAAGAAAGCTACATCCCGGCCAGCCGATCATAACCGAGTCCAGCCCGTGAATCTGTTGCAACATATCGCCCAATCGCGCCACCTGCTGCGCAAATCGGAACTCAAAGTGGCCGACCATGTGCTGCTCGACCCGGCTGCGGTCATGCACAGTTCGATGGCCGACCTGGCGCACAGCGTAGGCATCAGCGAGCCGACCATTGTGCGCTTCTGCCGGGCGATCGGTTGCTCGGGCTTCCAGGACCTCAAGCTGAAGCTGGCGCAGAGCCTGGCCGCAGGCGCCAGCTTCGGGCAGTTCGCCATCCACGAGGACGACTCGGTTGCCGACTACAGCCTGAAAATCTTCGACACCACCTTGCACACCTTGATGGAGGTGCGTGAGCACCTCGACCCGCAGGCGCTGCAGCAGGCGGTGAGCGCCATGGCCCAGGCCCAGCGTGTTGAGTTCTATGGGTTTGGGGCCTCGGGCGCGGTGGCCGCCGATGCCCAGCATAAATTCTTCCGTTTGCTGCTCAGCGCAGCGGCGTATTCCGACCCGCACATGCAGGCGATGTCGGCGGTGACGTTGAAGCCGGGCGATGTGGCGGTGTGCATTTCGCAGTCGGGGCGTTCCAAGGACTTGCTGATCACCGCCAACCTGGTGCGTGAAAGCGGTGCCAATCTGATTACCTTGTGCCCGAGCCAGACGCCATTGGCAGAGCTTTCGACCGTCAACCTGGCAATCGATGTGCACGAAGACACTGAAATCTACACGCCGTTGACCTCGCGTATTGCCCACCTGGTCGTCATCGACGTGCTGGCCATGGGTGTGGCCATGGCGCGTGGGCCGAGCCTGGTCAATCACCTCAAGAGCGTGAAGCGCAGTTTGCGCAGCCTGCGCCTGTCGCCCAAGTCGATCAAAGCGATGGATGACTGATAGCGGCTCGCCTTCGCCTGCAAATTTCACCGATTTGTCACCTTACCTCAGCAAAACGGTAAACCACTGAAGCCAGTCTGAAGCTCCCGCACTCGATCAGGGAGACAGGCAATGGCTCGTGACTTCGATGGCTCTTACCAACCCACCGCCAAGGCTCGCAAACAGCAAGAAAAGGATCAGCGCCGCATGGAATACCGCCGTGCGATCGAAAGCTATTGCGACCAGCGGCAACTGCTGCGCGACCTGGCGGACTACCCGGAGCTGCAAGCGCTTACGGTGTGGCAGGCTTCGGCGGCAACTTCCCCGAAAAGCGCTCAACAATCGCGCTGATCAGCGCGCGTTCGCTGCGAATGAACGTCAGGAACGCCAACGCCACTGGCGATTGTCGCTTGGCCTTGGACTGCACCACGCACCAACTGCGGTACAGGGGCAGTTCTTCGACCGGCAGCTCCTTGAGCACGCCAGTGGCCAGTTCCATGTTCAATGCATGGCGGGTCAGCAGGGCGATACCCAGGCCCGCGATCACGCATTCGCGCTGTGCATCGGCTGAGGCGACTTCCAGGGTCTGGGTGAAATGCACGCGCTTGTCCTTGAAGTACTCTTCGCAGGCCTTGCGCGTGCCCGAGCCCTGTTCCCGGACTAGCAGGGTATGAGGTTCCAGGTCTTGCAAGCGCAGTTGCTCGAGCTTGCACAGGGGGTGATCCGGCGGCGCCACGGCGACGATCGGGTTGTTGAGAAACGGCAGAAACTCCAGGCCCATGTCCTGCGGGACCATGGACATGATGATCAAGTCGTCGCGATTGTCGGAAAGGCGCCTGATCGCCTGGGCCCGGTTGACTACCGTGAGCGTCAGGTTGACCTCCGGGTGACGTTGCTTGAAGGCAGCGAACAGGTGTGGCACGAAGTACTTGGCGCTGGACTCGATCGCCAGTTTCAACTGCCCCTGCAGTGAGCCCTGCATGTCGGACAGTTGCATGTCGAGGCTTTCCAGGCGGCCGAAGATATCCCGGCTGGCGCGTTGCAGCGCCTCGGCTGCTTCGGTCAGGTATAGCTTCTTGCCCACATACTCGAACAACGGTTGGCCCACCAATTCCTCCAGTTGACGAATCTGTAGACTAACGGCGGGTTGCGTTAGCGCCATTTCCTCCGCAGCACGGCTGTAGGAGCGTAAATCACACACCTCATTGAAGATTTGCAGTTGACGCAACGTCATACGCATCAAGGACTTACGCATTTTTCCCCAGGCTCCGGCAAAACCTTGTTACTGAACTATAAGCTTTTGCTAATAGAGCCCCTAACAAATATTGATTTTTGTTTATCAACCTTCAGCGCTAGGGTGAATATGCGACTGGCCAGCGACGTCTGGTCACGCGCCGACGGTAGAACCGGCTCGTATGTTCCTACGGCTTTGGGAAGACTCCAGTGATAAAAAAAATCCTGATCGCCAACCGGGGTGAAATCGCAGTTCGGATCGTGCGTGCCTGCGCCGAGATGGGCATTCGCTCTGTCGCGATCTATTCCGACGCCGACCGTCACGCCTTGCACGTCAAGCGCGCCGACGAGGCCTACAGCATTGGTGCCGAACCGCTGGCCGGTTACCTGAACCCGCGCAAGCTGGTCAACCTTGCTGTGGAGACCGGCTGTGATGCCCTGCACCCGGGCTACGGTTTCCTGTCGGAAAACGCTGAACTGGCAGAGATCTGCGCCGAGCGCGGGATCAAGTTCATCGGCCCGGCCGCCGATGTGATTCGCCGCATGGGCGACAAGACTGAAGCGCGCCGCACCATGATCAAGGCAGGGGTACCTGTCACCCCCGGCACCGAAGGCAACGTTGCCGATATCCACGAAGCCCTCAGCGAAGGTGACCGCATCGGTTACCCGGTAATGCTCAAGGCCACCTCTGGCGGCGGTGGGCGCGGGATTCGCCGTTGCAATAGTCGCGAAGAGCTGGAGCAGAACTTCCCCCGGGTGATCTCCGAGGCCACTAAGGCCTTCGGTTCGGCGGAAGTGTTTCTGGAAAAGTGCATCGTCAATCCCAAGCACATCGAAGCGCAGATTCTGGGTGACAGCTTCGGCAACGTGGTCCACCTGTTCGAGCGCGATTGCTCGATCCAGCGTCGCAACCAGAAATTGATCGAAATTGCCCCAAGCCCGCAGCTCACCCCCGAACAGCGTGCCTACATCGGCGACCTGGCCGTGCGTGCCGCCAAGGCCGTGGACTACGAGAACGCCGGTACCGTGGAGTTTCTGCTCGCCGATGGCGAGGTGTACTTCATGGAGATGAACACCCGCGTGCAGGTGGAACACACCATCACCGAAGAAATCACCGGTATCGACATCGTTCGTGAGCAGATTCGCATTGCCTCGGGTCTGCCGCTGTCGGTCAAGCAGGAAGACATCCAGCACCGTGGTTACGCGTTGCAGTTTCGCATCAACGCCGAAGACCCGAAGAACAACTTCCTGCCAAGCTTCGGCAAGATCACCCGTTACTACGCCCCCGGCGGCCCAGGTGTGCGCACCGACACGGCGATCTACACCGGCTACACCATTCCGCCGTTCTACGACTCGATGTGCCTGAAGCTGGTGGTGTGGGCGTTGACCTGGGAAGAAGCCATGGACCGCGGCCTGCGTGCCCTGGACGACATGCGTGTGCAAGGGGTCAAGACCACCGCCGCGTATTACCAGGAAATCTTGCGCAATCCCGAATTCCGTAGCGGCCAGTTCAATACCAGCTTCGTCGAAAGCCATCCTGAACTGACCAACTACTCGATCAAGCGCAAACCCGAAGAGCTGGCCCTGGCCATCGCCGCTGCCATCGCCGCCCACGCAGGCCTGTGAGGAACCCTATAATGTCCAAGAAAATTCACGTAACCGACACGATCCTGCGCGACGCCCACCAGTCCCTGCTGGCCACTCGCATGCGTACCGAAGACATGCTGCCGATCTGTGACAAGCTCGACAAGGTCGGCTACTGGTCGCTGGAAGTCTGGGGTGGCGCCACCTTCGATGCCTGCGTGCGCTTCCTCAAGGAAGACCCGTGGGAACGCCTGCGCAAACTGCGCAACGCATTGCCCAACACCCGCCTGCAGATGCTCCTGCGTGGGCAGAACCTGCTGGGCTACCGCCACTACAGCGACGACGTGGTCAAGGCCTTCGTTGCCAAGGCCGCAGTCAACGGCATCGACGTGTTCCGCATCTTCGATGCCATGAACGACGTGCGTAACCTGCGTGTTGCCATCGAGGCCGTGAAGGCTGCAGGCAAGCATGCCCAGGGCACCATCGCCTACACCACCAGCCCGGTGCATACCATCGAAGCCTTCGTGAAGCAGGCCAAGCAGATGGAAGCCATGGGTTGCGACTCGGTGGCGATCAAGGACATGGCCGGCCTGCTGACCCCTTACGCCACGGGCGAGCTGGTCAAGGCGCTGAAAGCCGAGCAGTCGCTGCCAGTGTTCATCCACTCCCATGACACCGCCGGCCTGGCTGCCATGTGCCAGCTCAAGGCCGTGGAAAATGGCGCCGACCATATCGACACCGCGATTTCCAGCTTCGCCTGGGGCACCAGCCACCCGGGCACCGAATCGATGGTCGCTGCGCTCAAGGGCAGCGAGTTCGATACCGGCCTGGACCTGGAGCTTTTGCAGGAAATCGGCCTGTACTTCTATGCCGTGCGCAAGAAATATCACCAGTTCGAAAGCGAGTTCACCGCGGTGGACACCCGCGTGCAGGTCAACCAGGTGCCAGGCGGCATGATTTCCAACCTGGCCAACCAGCTCAAGGAGCAGGGCGCCCTCAACCGTATGAACGAAGTGCTGGCGGAGATCCCCCGTGTGCGTGAAGACCTTGGCTTCCCGCCGCTGGTTACGCCGACCTCGCAGATCGTCGGCACCCAGGCATTCTTCAACGTGCTGGCCGGCGAGCGCTACAAGACCATCACCAACGAGGTGAAGCTGTACCTGCAGGGCGGTTACGGCAAGGCCCCTGGCGTGGTCAATGAGCAACTACGCCGTCAGGCGATCGGCAGTGAAGACGTGATCGACGTGCGTCCCGCCGACTTGCTCAAGCCGGAGATGGCCAAGCTGCGTGCCGACATCGGTGCCCTGGCGCATTCTGAGGAGGATGTGCTGACCTTCGCCATGTTCCCGGACATCGGCCGCAAGTTCCTCGAGGAGCGTGAAGCCGGCACGCTGGCCCCCGAGGCCCTGCTGCCGATCCCGGAAGCTGGCGCCGTGGCTGCCCCGGGCGGTGAAGGCGTGCCGACCGAGTTCGTCATCGACGTACACGGTGAAACCTACCGTGTCGACATCACCGGCGTGGGCGTCAAGGCCGAAGGCAAGCGTCACTTCTATCTGTCGATCGACGGCATGCCGGAAGAGGTCGTGTTCGAGCCGCTCAACGAGTTTGTCGGGGGTGGCAGCAGCAAGCGCAAGCAGGCCAGCGCCCCAGGCCACGTCAGCACCACCATGCCAGGCAACATCGTCGATGTGCTGGTCAAGGAAGGCGACATGGTCAAAGCCGGCCAGGCCGTGCTGATCACTGAAGCGATGAAGATGGAAACCGAGGTGCAGGCGGCCATCGCCGGCAAGGTCGTGGCCATCCACGTGGCCAAGGGCGATCGTGTGACGCCGGGTGAGATCCTGATCGAGATCGAGGGCTGACAGAGCCCTCGTCTCCAAGCGGTTAACCTCTGGGGAGCGGATGCTCCCCTTTTTTTATGCGGATTGACGACACGGTCGCCCTCGTGAACTTCCTGGCGTTGAGGCCGTGCTTGTGGGAGTGGGCTTGCCCCGCGAACACCAGCCAAGCCGTTACTTACCACTGCGATGCCGCTTTCGCGGGGCAAGTCTGCGCTCAGGCGTTACGGCACGCCTCGAGCGTCTGCACCTGCCCCCCTGGCTGCTGATTCTCTTCGCTCAACCAGCGCTCGAAGCCCGCTGCCACCTGTGGCCATTCATCATCGGTAATCGAATACCACGCCGTATCCCGGTTGTGGTCCTTGACCACCAGGTGCTTGCGAAACACACCCTCGAACTGAAAGCCGAACCGCTCGGCCGCGCGCTTGGACCGGGCATTGGCGTTGTTGCACTTCCATTCCAGGCGGCGGTTGCCCAGCTCGAAGGCGAGCTTGCCCAGCAGGTAGACCGCCTCGGTGCTTTTGGGGGTGCGCTGCATGGCTGCGCCAAAGGCGATGTGGCCGATCTCGATGCGGCCGTGGTCGGGCACGATCGACATCAACGTGAGGATGCCTTGCGCCTGGTTGCTGGCGCGGTCGATTACCGTGTAGTACAGCGGGTCGTGGCCGGCGGCATTCCCCTCCAGCCAGCGGTCGAAGGCCGCGCGCTCAGTGAACGGGCCGTAGGGCAGGTAGTCCCACAGCACCGGATCGGAGTCCGGGCCTTGCAACACCTCCCAGAGGTCGTTGCCATGGCGCGCAGGGTCGAGCTTTTCCAGGCGAATGAAGCGGCCATCGAGGGGGGTGGCCTCGGGCGTTCTGGCAGGTTCCCAGTGCAATGCGTCAGTCATGATCGGCCTACAACCCTTTGCGGAATTGAATGAAGCCTGGCCGCTCGGCAACCTGTTCATACAGGCTGATGGCGGTGGCGTTGGTCTCGTGGGTGAGCCAGTGCACCTTGATGCACCCGGCAGCCTTGGCGGTCGCATACACGTGCTCGATCAGCTGGCGGCCGATGCCCAGGCCACGCTGGGCGCTATCCACATACAGGTCCTGCAGGTAGCAGGAGTTCTCGATGCTCCAGTTGGAGCGATGATAGATCCAGTTGACCATGCCCACTGCCTGGCCCTCGACCCAGGCCAGGGCGGAAAAGGTGGGTTCGCTCGGGTCGAGCAGGCGCTGCCAGGTGCTGGCGCTGACGGCATCGGGCAACTCGGTTTGGTAGAACCGCAGATAGGCTTGCCACAGGGCGAGCCAGGCAGCATGGTCGTTGGCGCCAACGGGGCGCAGGGTAACGCTGGGCATGGGCTTGTCCTTCACAGTTGGCGCATCTGCGCCGCGAGTTGGTTGTCCAGGTAATCGGAGCTATTGCTCAGGCCCTCGCGCACCCCGGCGATGTCTTGTGCCGAGCGGTTCTGGCTGAGCTTGCGCGCGCCTTGCAGACGGGCGATGGGCATGCGGATACCGACGATGGCGCGCAGCATGCCGTCGAGGTAGTCGCGGGGGGCATCGGCGACTTTCCAGGGCGTGCTGCGGCCCTGTTCATGCCGGTCGGTCAGGCGGCTGACAATGTCCAGCAGCGGGGCGGCTTCATGGATCACTTCGACGGGGCCGTAGGCGTGCACCGCCAGGTAATTCCAGGTGGGCACCACCTTGGGGTTGTCGGCCTTGCTGGGGTAGTAGCTGGGGCTGACATAAGCATCGGCGCCTGGAAAGACCAGCAGCGCTTCGCCGCCACGCTCCAGGTCTTGCCATTGGCGATTGGCGCGTGCCAGATGGGCATAGACGGTACCGAATTCGCCTTCCTCTGGGTCGACCAGCACCGGCAGGTGCGTAGCCAGCAGGCCGTTCTCGCCTTGGCTGACCAGCATGGCCAGGCGGGTTTCAAGCATGTGCTGGTGCAAGCGCCCGAGGTCGTGTTCCTGGTGGGGTTTGCTGTTGTACATACGGGGGTTCCTTGTCCAATGGCTCCATCCTAGGCAGGCTATTGGTTCTGGGTAAGAGCCATTATCGGCTGTTTTTACAGGTCCAATTTCATGAGCGAACGTCCCCTTGTACTGCCATTCGATCCTGCCGGGCTTGTGCTCGACCGTCGCAGGGGGCTCAGCCAGCAGCTCTACCAAGCCTTGCGTGCGCGGGTGTTGGACGGGCGCCTGAGCAGTGGCACGCGCCTGCCGGCCACCCGCGATTTGGCCAAGGTACTGGCGTTGTCCCGCAACAGCGTGGTGCGTGCGTACGATCAGCTGTACGCCGAGGGCTACATCGAAAGCCGGGTGGGCGATGGCACCTATGTGAGTCGCCTGCCAAAACTGTCCACACAACTATCCACAGGGTTATCCCTAGGCTTATCAACAGGGTTATCCACATTTTCATCAAAATATACTGAGGATTTATCCACCCCGGCGCGCTCCAGCGAGCCGCTCGAACGCCTGAAAAGTAACCACCTGCCGCCGCCAAAAAGTGGCGCACCGCGGGCTTTTCGAGTCGGAATTCCGGCCTTCGATCTGTTCCCGTTTGATGTCTGGGCCAAGCTGCAGGCGGGTTTCTGGCGCAAACCAGACCCTGCGCAACTCGGCTACGGCGACCCTGCAGGGGAGCAGGGGTTACGCGAGCTGATCGCCGCCTACCTGCGCCGCTCACGCGGCCTTTCGTGTACCGCTGAACAAATTGTGATCACCAGTGGTGCACAGCAGGCCATTAGCCTTTGTGCACAGCTGCTGCTGCAGCCTGGTGACGCTGTGGCTGTGGAAAACCCAGGTTACCGCGCTGCCGGGCACACCTTTGCCGTGGCAGGCGGCAAGGTCACGGGGGTAGCGGTGGACGAGGAGGGCATGGATTGCCAGCGCCTAGAGCAGGTGGCGGATTGTCGGCTGGCCTATGTCACGCCTGCCCACCAATACCCTACCGGGGTCACCATGAGCCTGGCCCGGCGCCTTGCGTTGCTGGCGTGGGCCGAGCGCAACGAGGGCTGGATCATCGAGGACGATTACGATGGCGAGTACCGCTACAGCGGTGCGCCCTTGGCACCGTTGGCGGCGCTCGACCAGCAGGGACGGGTGTTGTATGTGGGCACCTTCGGCAAGGTCGCCTTCCCAGCCCTGCGCCTGGGCTATCTGGTGCTGCCACCGCGGTTGGTGCAAGCCTTCAGTCAGGGGCGTGCACTGGCGGTGAGGCATTCGGAAGTCGCCACGCAGTGCGTGATGGCGCAATTCATGGCGCAGGGGCACTTCCAGCGGCATATACGCCGCATGCGCAAGGCGGCGCTGAGCCGGCGCAATGTGCTCAAGGCGGGGTGGCCGACGGAGGTTCCAGGGCTAGGGGCGATGCCGGAGGTGGCAGCCGGGCTGCATGTGAAAGTGGATGTGGATAACTTTGCACGGGAGCAGGCGCTGGTGGCGGCGGCGGAGGCGGTCGGGGTCGAGGTCAACCCGTTGAGCAGTTACTGGCTGGAGGACAGCGAAGTGCCTGTGGATAAGCGGGCAGGGCTGGTGTTGGGGTTTGCGGCGGTGCCGGAGGGCGCGATTGCCGAAGCGTTGATGCGCTTGCGCAAGGCCTGGAGAAAGTAGGGGCTGCAGAGCAGCCCCAGGGTTCAGTTCAGGTCCCGGATTTGATTCGGGTCCACGCCCGTGTCCGCGCCCGTTCGGCGTCCCGTGGCAGCGGCTTGAGGGTGTACAGCGTGGCCATCGCTTCGGCCGTCGGGTACAGATTCGGGTTGTTGCGAATCGCCGGGTTCACCTTCTCGGTCGCATCCTTGTTCGGGTTCGGATAGCCGACGAAGTCGCTGATGGGCGCAATCACCTCAGGGCGCAGCAGGTAGTTGATGAAGGCATGGGCATCCTGGGGATTGGCCGCGTTTTTTGGAATCGCCAGCATGTCGAACCAGATCGGCGCACCCTCCTTGGGCAGGCGCATGTCCACCACCACCCCATTCTTGGCGTCGCGTGCGCGGTTGGCGGCCTGCGAGAAGCTGCCGCTGTAACCCACCGCCACGCAGATGTCGCCATTGGCGATGTCTGCCATGTACTTGGAGGAATGGAAGTAGGTGATGTAAGGGCGAATTTTCAGCAGCAGGGCTTCGGCTTTCTTGTAGTCCTCCGGCTTGTCGCTGTTAGGGTCCAGGCCCAGGTACTTCAGAGCCAGCGGTAGGATCTCCGACGGCGAGTCGAGTAGCGCCACGCCGCACTGCTTGAGCTTGGCGATGTTCTCTTCCTTGAAGATCAGGTCCCAGCTGTCCACAGGCGCGCTGTCGCCGAGCACCGCCTTGACCTTGTCCGGGTTGAAGCCGATCAGCACGGTGCCGTACATGTAAGGCACGGCGAACTTGTTGCCCGGGTCGTTGGCTTCGATCAGCTTCATCAGCGCCGGGTCCAGGTGCTGCCAGTTCGGCAGCTTGCTGCGGTCCAGCGGTTGGAACACCCCGGCCTCGATCTGCTTGGCCAGGAACACGTTGGACGGCACCACCACGTCATAGCCGGAGTTGCCGGTGAGCAGCTTGGCCTCCAACGCTTCGTTGGTGTCGAAGATGTCGTAGATCAGCTTGACGCCGCTGTCCTTCTGAAAGTCCGTCAAGGTCTGCGGGGTGATGTAGTCGAACCAGTTGTACACTCGCAGGGTGCGCTGTTCAGCCTGGGCGTGGAGGGCACCGGTGAACAGCGTGGCAGCGATGAGCGGGGCGAGCAGACGCTTGAGTCGGACCATGATCAGGCTCCTGGCTGGGCGCGCTGGAAGCCTTCCAGCACGTTGACCGCGTTGATACCGATTTCTTCCACAGCGTAGCCGCCTTCCATCACGAACAAGGTCGGCTTGCCCAGCTGGGCGATGCGCTTGCCCATTTCCAGGTAGTCCGGGCTGTCCAGCTTGAACTGCGAGATCGGGTCGTCCTTGAAGGTGTCCACGCCCAGGGAGATCACCAGCACGTCGGCATCGTAGCCGGCGATGCGCTGGCAGGCGTCTTCCAGAGCCGCGCTCCAGGCTGCCCAGTCACTGCCGGCTGGCAGCGGATAGTTGATGTTGCAGCCTTCGCCTGCCCCTTCACCGGTCTCGTCGGCGTACCCGAGGAAGAACGGGAATTCGGCCTGTGGGTCGCCGTGGATCGAAGCGAAGAACACGTCGTTGCGCTGGTAGAAGATGTCCTGGGTGCCGTTACCGTGGTGGTAGTCGACATCGAGGATGGCGACCTTGCCATGGCCCTGGTCGAGGAAGGCCTGGGCGGCGATGGCGGCATTGTTCAGGTAGCAATAGCCACCCATGACTTCGGCGGCGGCATGGTGCCCTGGTGGGCGGCACAGGGCGAAGGCCGAATGGGCGCCTTGCTGGATTGCAGTCTGGGCCGTGAGGGCGACCTGCGCGGCACTGTAGGCAGCCTGCCAGGTGCCTGCCGTGATCGGGGCGCCGGCATCGAAGCTGTAATAGCCCAGCTCGCCGTGCAGGCCGGTCGGCTTGACCTGGCGCAGGGTACGGGCGGGCCAGGTGAAGGGCAGCAGGTCGCCCTCATGGCCCAGGGCGGCCCAGCGCTCCCAGGCGCCCTGGAAGAAGTCGAGGTAGTCGGCGCTGTGGATGCGCTGCAGCGGCGCTCGGCCGAAGTCGGTCGGGGCCCGGACCTCGCCGAGGTTGCGTTTTTTCACTTGCTCGAGCACATGGTCGGCGCGCGAGGGCATTTCGAAGCATGGCATCAGCTTGCCGTCGATCAGCTCGCAGCGGCCGTGGTGCAGGCGGTGATCATCGGAATAGATCGTCAGCATTTGTTGTTCTCCGGTGGTACTGGCGTGGCCTCATTTTCACGGGCTACGCGTAGGTGGAGAACGACGCAAACGGCCAAAAGGGGATCGATGTGGCCAGTACAGCTCAGCCGCGGAAATGGCTGGGCGCCACGCCGCTCCAACGCTGGAACGCATGGCGAAAGCTCGCCGTCTCACTAAACCCCAGTGTCTCGGCGATGCGGTAGATCGGCATCTGCTCATCGGCCAACAACTGCTTGGCCCGCTCGAAACGCAGTTCATCGAGCAGTTGCTGATAGCTGCTACCCAATGCCTGCAAGTGCCGGCGTAGCGTACGCGAGGAGCAGTTCATCTGCCGGGCCAGGCCTTCGAGCCCCGGGGCGGCATCCAGTTGCTGCAACAGAAGTTGGCGGATGCGCCCAAGCCAGGCCTGGCGGCCGGTAAATTCCAGGTTCAGGCGCCGGCAGCGTTCGCTCATGGCCTTGTGGGTAATCGGGTCGGCCAGCGGCAGCGGGGTGCTCAGCCAGCGCCGCTCGAAGGCGAATGCGTTGTCGACAGCCCCGAAGCCAAGTGGGCACTGAAATGCACCGCTATAGCGCGCGTGATAATCGGGCCGGGCATGTTCGAAACGGGCGCCCAGCAGCGGCAAGGGCCTGCCCAGCAAATCGTCGCAGATGACTTTCAGCGAAACCAGGCAGAACTCGGCATTGAAAGCTGCCAGTGCGGGGCTGTCGTGGTATTCGCTGGCGCTGAACCAGACACGCTCGCCATCGTCGACCAGGCGCAGTTGGAAGACTGTTCCCAGCAGTGCCGGATACTGCAGTGCCAAACGCAGGGCGTCACCCAAAGTGGCACTGGAGAGCAGGGCGTAACCAAGCATGCCGTAGCACGACACATGCATGCGCTGGCCCAGTTCCAGGCCGATGTCCTCGCGCCGCGCCACGGCGTTGGCGCACACCTGCAGCTCTTGCTGGGTGGTGATGCGCGCATCGGCATGCCCCAGGTCTGCCGGGCCTATACCGCTGCCGGCCAGCAACGAGGTGGCCTCGCAACCGTCTTCCTGGAAGAGGTTGAGGATCAGCGAAACCGCGTTGAGGGTGGTCAGGTGGCTATGCAGCATGCTCGGTCATCCCGTGGGGCTGGGAGGCATTATGGAGCAAGTTGTGTGCCGGGAGCGTGCAGCCAAGGGCCTGCGGCAAAAAACGCGCGTAAAAAAAGGGCCCGGAGCGTGCGCTCGGGCCCTTGAAAGGTTGAGAGGTGTCTAGTCCCTCGACCTGGTGAGACTGTTTGCAGCGGCCGGGTTACGCCTTCAGCGGAACCAGGCGTGGAGCGATCATGTTTTCCGGACGCAGGATGTCATTGAGCATCGCTTCGTCCAGCAGCTGTTCCTCGCGCACCAGTTCCAGCACGCCGCGGCCGGTTTCCAGAGCGACGCGGGCGATACGGGTGGCGTTTTCGTAGCCGATGTACGGGTTCAGGGCGGTGACCAGGCCGATCGAGTGCTCGACCAGTTCACGGCAGCGCTGTTCGTTGGCTGTGATACCGACGATGCAGTGCTCGCGCAGCATGTCCATGGCGCGCTGGAGCAGGCGGATCGAGTCGAAGATCTTGTAGGCGATCAGCGGCTCCATCACGTTCAGCTGCAGCTGGCCACCTTCGGCGGCGACGGTCAGTGCCAGGTCGTTGCCCATGATGGCGAAGGCCACTTGGTTGACGGCTTCCGGGATAACCGGGTTGACCTTGCCTGGCATGATCGAGCTGCCGGGCTGGCGCGCTGGCAGGTTGATTTCGTTGATGCCGGTGCGTGGGCCGCTGGACAACAGGCGCAGGTCGTTGCAGATCTTCGACAGCTTGACGGCGGTACGCTTGAGCATGCCAGAGAACAGCACGAAGGCGCCCATGTCGGAGGTGGCTTCGATCAGGTCGGCAGCGGCGACCAGCGGCTGGCCGCTGATGGTGGCCAGACGCTGTACGGCCAGGGCCTGGTAGCCCGGGTCGGCGTTGATGCCGGTACCGATGGCGGTGCCGCCCAGGTTGATTTCGGTCAGCAGTTCCGGTGCCAGCGAGCGCAGGCGCTGCAGGTCTTCGGTCATGGTGGTGGCGAAGGCGCGGAATTCCTGACCCAGGGTCATCGGCACGGCGTCCTGCAGCTGGGTACGGCCCATCTTCAGTACGTGGTCGAATTCCTTGCCCTTGGCTGCGAAGGCCTGAATCAGGCTGTCGAGGCTGGCCAGCAGGGCGTCGTGGCCCAGCAGCAGGCCCAGGCGGATGGCAGTCGGGTAGGCGTCGTTGGTCGACTGCGCCATGTTCACGTCGTTGTTCGGGTGCAGGTACTGGTACTCACCCTTCTGGTGGCCCATGGCCTCCAGCGCGATGTTGGCGATGACTTCGTTGGCGTTCATGTTGGTAGAAGTACCAGCACCGCCCTGGATCATGTCCACCACGAACTGCTCGTGGAAGTCGCCTTTGATCAGTCGTCCGCACGCTGCGCTGATGGCGGCATGCTTGGCATCGCTCAGGTGCCCCAGCTCGCGGTTGGCGTCAGCAGCTGCCTGCTTGACCATCGCCAGGCCGACTACCAGTTTCGGGTAGTGCGACAGCGGAACACCGGAGAGGTGGAAGTTGTTGGCAGCGCGCAGGGTCTGGATGCCGTAGTAGGCATCGGCAGGGACTTCAAGGGTACCAAGCAGATCTTTTTCGACGCGGAACGATGCAGCGGAGGACATGATGGATATCATCTCGATTTTGACCCGGCACATGCCGGAATGGCGCTAATCCTAGGCCCGAAGAGGATTTTGCGGCCAATGCTGTTGCACGCTAACCTATGCACAAACGGCATAGTGTTTGATGTGACGCCAATTGACATTCGAGCGCGTTCCATTTTGGTGCGCGCTTTTGGAGTAGTGCATGAACCTTGAAAGCAAATGGCTTGAAGACTTCAGCGCGCTGGCCGCCACGCGCAGCTTTTCCCAGGCGGCGGAGCGGCGTTTCGTGACGCAGCCCGCCTTCAGTCGACGCATCCGCAGCTTGGAAGCCGCCTTGGGCCTGACGTTGGTGAATCGTTCCCGCACGCCAGTCGAACTGACGGCGGCGGGGCAGCTGTTTCTCGTCACTGCGCGCACGGTTGTCGACCAGTTGAGCGAAGTTCTGCGCCATTTGCACCATCTTGAGGGTGGGCAGGGTGAGGTGATTCAGGTCGCCGCAGCACACTCGTTGGCATCGGGCTTCTTCCCGCGCTGGGTTGCCCAATTGCGCAACGATGGCCTGAACATCGCCACGCGCCTGGTCGCCACCAACGTAGGCGATGCGGTGCATGCCCTGCGCGAGGGCGGTTGCGATCTGATGCTGGCCTTCTATGACCCGGATGCCGCTTTGCAGATGGACGCCGAGATCTTCCCGTCACTGCACATGGGCACCACCGAAATGCTGCCGGTATGTGCCGTGGGCGCCGATGGCAAGCCCATGTTCGACCTAGAGGGCGATGCCAGCGTGCCGTTGCTGGCCTATAGCGCAGGGGCCTTCCTCGGCCGCTCGGTAAGCCTGCTGCTGCGCCAGCGCAACCTGCGCTACACCACGGTCTACGAGACGGCCATGGCCGACAGCCTCAAGAGCATGGCGCTCGAAGGGATGGGGGTGGCGTGGGTGCCGCGCTTGTCGATGCGGGGTGAGCTGGAGCGCGGCGAGCTGGTGATTTGTGGCCCGAGCCAGTGGCATGTGCCACTTGAGATCCGCCTGTATCGCTGTGCGCTGGTGCGCAAGGCCAATGTCCGTTTGTTGTGGCGCAAGCTGGAAACGGCCGCGACACAGGGCGACGTGTCAGTTTGAGTTGTATTTCAGGTAATCACTGATGTTCGCTCGGTTCCTGTCGCTGTAGCGGTAGCAATGGGAGCGCGCCGGAACACGCGGATGGGTGTAGGTTTCGCATACCCAGCCATTGAACTTGAGTTCGGCGTCTTCGTGTGTGGCGGAAAGCATGTGGCCTATTTCATGGGCGACGCTGCTGTAGCTGCTCAGCGACGCGATGGCGGTGTTGTGCTTGAAGTGGGCCAGGCCTGCGAGGTAGTTCAGGCCGCTTTTGTCGTAGGGGTTTCGCGTCATCAGCAGGTGTTTGTTCAGGAAAGAGAACATCTGGTTGGAGGCCAGGTAGGCGATCTCCTGGGTGAAGGTGTCGAGTATCTGGCCGGAGGGCATGCTTTGGTAATCGATATCGGTGATTCCCTGCACGTTGCGCCGCATGACCACCTCGATCGGATGATGGGTAAAGTTGCGCATTTCATCGAGCCAGTGCTGGACGTAATCCGTGTGCAGTTGTTCCTCGCGCATATCGGCCAGGTCGTCGTGAAGATAAATCGTCACCACAAGTGATCTGGCCGCCAGCGCATTGGGCAGTTGCAGGCTGAACAAGAGGCTGAAAAGTAGTGCAAGGCGCACAGGTCTAAGCATGGCGAAGGTCCAGAAGCAGCGGAAGATGAAGGCGCGATCGTCACGGTTGTGACGCTGCTTGAGCAGTTGGAAAAAGTTGTCCCGCGAGACAGCTTGCCCTTTGATCCGACATGTGCTTATGGGGGTGGGCGGGCTGCCTTGAAATACGCTACAATCCCGCGCCTTCGGCCGACCCGGTCGATTCAGAATCCGTATGACAAGCCACGCCGGTCCACCTGCGTGGCTTGTTGCTTTTAGCGCGCCAGAAGGCGCTTGCAGGAGAGGCTCGACGATGAGTGCACTGGTTGGCGTGATCATGGGCTCCAAGTCCGATTGGTCCACCCTTAGCCACACCGCCGATATGCTGGAAAAACTCGGCATTCCCTATGAAGTGAAGGTGGTGTCCGCCCACCGCACCCCGGATCTGCTGTTCCAGTACGCTGAAGAGGCCGAAGGGCGTGGTATCGAGGTGATCATCGCCGG
Organism: Pseudomonas ceruminis; assembly: GCF_021602025.1. Classification (GTDB taxonomy): domain Bacteria; phylum Pseudomonadota; class Gammaproteobacteria; order Pseudomonadales; family Pseudomonadaceae; genus Aquipseudomonas; species Aquipseudomonas ceruminis. The sequence continues at coordinate 43,845 of NZ_BQHW01000019.1, read as the reverse complement.
CGCCGGTGGCGCTGCCCACCTGCCAGGCATGTGTGCCGCCAAGACCCACCTGCCGGTGCTGGGCGTGCCAGTGCAGTCGTCGATGCTGTCGGGTGTCGACTCGCTGCTGTCGATCGTGCAGATGCCAGCCGGCGTACCGGTTGCCACGCTGGCCATCGGCCGCGCTGGCGCGGTCAATGCCGCACTGCTGTCGGCAAGCATTCTGGGCGCCAAGTACCCGCAGTACCATGCCGCGCTCAAGCAGTTCCGCACGGAACAGACCGACACCGTGCTGGATAACCCTGACCCACGCCAGGCTTGAGGCTGACCCCATGAAGATCGGTGTAATCGGTGGCGGCCAGCTGGGCCGCATGCTGGCTCTGGCGGGCACCCCGCTGGGCATGAACTTCGCTTTCCTCGACCCGGCCCCGGACGCCTGCGCATCCCCCTTGGGCGAACACCTGCGTGCCGACTACGGTGACCAGGAGCACCTGCGCCAACTGGCCGACCAGGTCGACCTGGTGACCTTCGAATTCGAAAGCGTCCCGGCCGAGACCGTGGCCTTCCTCTCGCAGTTCGTCCCGGTCTACCCGAGCGCCGAGGCGCTGCGTATCGCGCGCGATCGTCTGTTCGAGAAGAGCATGTTCCGCGACCTGGGCATCCCGACCCCAGCCTTCGCCGATATCCTTTCCCAGGAAGGTCTCGATGCCGCGGTGGCCAGCATCGGCCTGCCGGCCGTGCTCAAGACCCGCACCCTGGGTTACGACGGCAAGGGCCAGAAGGTTCTGCGCACGGCCGAAGACGTGGCAGGCACCTTTGCCGAACTCGGCAGCGTGCCGTGCCTGCTGGAAGGCTTTGTGCCGTTCACCGGCGAGGTGTCGTTGGTGGCCGTGCGTGCTCGCAACGGCGAGACGCGCTTCTACCCGCTGGTGCACAACACCCACGAGAGCGGCATCCTGCGCCTGTCGGTCGCCAGCGATGCGCACCCGCTGCAAGCACTGGCCGAGGACTATGTTGGCCGTGTGCTCAAGCAACTCGACTATGTCGGTGTGATGGCCTTCGAGTTCTTCGAAGTCGACGGTGGCCTGAAGGCCAACGAAATCGCTCCGCGTGTGCACAACTCCGGGCACTGGACCATCGAAGGTGCCGAGTGCAGCCAGTTCGAGAACCACCTGCGGGCCATCGCCGGCCTGCCGCTGGGCTCGACGGCCAAGGTCGGTGAGAGCGCCATGCTCAACTTCATCGGCCAAGTGCCTGCGGTGGACAAGGTCGTGGCTATCGACGACTGCCACCTGCACCACTATGGCAAGGCTTTCAAGGCCGGGCGCAAGGTCGGCCATGCCACCCTGCGGTGCCAGGACATGGCTACCCTGCGTGGCAAAATTGCCGAAGTAGAGGCGCTGATCAGCAACTGATCGAACTTCTGCCAGCGGCTGGCCCTCTGAACATGGCAACAAGCCAAAGCGCTGTCTAGGCTTTGGCTTGCTCTATCTTCACTGCAGAGGGATTGCCATGGGTATCATCGGAACCATCTTCATCGGCCTCATCGTCGGCCTGCTGGCCCGCTTCATCAAACCGGGCGACGACAGCATGGGCTGGATCATGACCATCCTGCTGGGCATTGCCGGCTCCCTGCTCGCCACTTACGGCGGCCAGGCACTGGGGATCTACCAGGCTGGCCAAGCGGCGGGCTTCTTCGGCGCGCTGGTGGGTGCAGTGGTGCTGCTGGTGATCTACGGATTCATCAAGAAACGCTGAATACTGGTTAGAATGCCGGCAATTCATCCGAGTTGCCGAGCATTTCATGCGTGCTTTTTTCCTTCTTCCCCTGCTGCTGGCCAGCACCCTGGCCCATGCCGAACTGCCTGAGACCGACTGGCTCGAACTGATGCCCAAGTCGGACCAGAAGGCCCTCGAGCAGATGCCCGAAATCGATCACAACTCGCCGGAGGCGTTGGGCACCTTTACCGCCAAGGGCGAGCTGAAACAAAGCAAGGGCCTGCCAGCGGTGATGTATTCGACCAAGACCGTGGCGGCCATGAACGGCAAGCAGATCCGCCTGGGCGGTTACCCGGTGCCGCTGGAGAGCGACGCCAAAGGCAACAGCACCTTGTTCTTCCTGGTGCCCTACCCAGGCGCCTGCATCCACGTGCCGCCACCGCCACCTAACCAACTGGTGCTGGTGCGCTATCCGAAGGGGCTGAAAATCGACGACATCTACACGCCGCTGTGGGTCAGTGGGACGTTGAAGGTGGAGAAGGTCAGCAACGATCTGGCCGATGCAGCCTACGCGCTGGATGCCGGGAAGGTGAGGGTGGTGGAGGATGCTGACCTGTAAGGCCTGTGCCGGCTCTGTCGCCGGCAAAGGCGTGGAAGGTTTCAGATCACGCCACTGCCAATGCTGACCGTGAGCACGCTGCATGCCCCAGGCTGCAACTCCACCACATCGTTCCAGACATTCGCCGTTTCAATGCACAGCATCCGCTGCCAGCCATCATCGGCCATGTCGGGCAGCTCCCGGGCCCGGTCGGTCCATGGGTTCCAGATCACCGCCGAACGTGAACCGCCGCTGCTCAGGGTAATGCGCCGGTTCCAGTGCGGGTCAAGGATGCTCAACCGTTCGGGCGTGTTCAGGTAGATGCGATCCGTCTCTGCGGTGAACGTCAGTGCGCCCTGCTGTTGGCGCTGCTCCCAGTCAGCCAAGGTCTCGATGTAATTCAGCCCTTCGACGCCTTCGACCCGCACCTGGCGCACATCGCTGACGGCGAAGTAACTGTGCAAGGCCTGGCTTATCGTCACCGGGCTGTTGCCCCTGTTGCGGCTTATCAGGCTCAGCTCAAGCGCGTCACCCACCACTGCCGACAATTTCAGTTCGACGTCATGCGGCCAGTCTGGCAGTTCGCCCTGGGCCTCTGGCAGCTCGAACTCGATGCGCAGCGTGTTGCCGGCCTCCTCGATGCCCAGCAATTGCCAGTCACGTGTGCGGGCCAACCCATGGGCGGGGGCCTGCTTGCCTCGGTACATGCCCTGGACGGCTGCGGGGTTACGCTGCAGATTGCCAAACCATGGCCAGCACACTGGCACACCCGCGCGCACCGACTTGCCCTTGGTGAAGATGGCCTGGTCGCTCAGCCACAGCAGTGGCGGTTCGCCAACACGCTGGTAGCTGAGGATCTGCGCACCCTGCTGGGCAATCAGTAGTTCGGCACGGTCGCTGGTGATGCGCCAGCAGTTGAGTTCGCCGTGAAGCTCGGTCTCGACCTTGAAAGTAGCCATTGCCCTCGTCTCATTGTTTGCCTGTGGGCCTTCGACCCGGCGGCCTGCAATGAGTTTACCGTGCGTGTGGCTTAGCGACGAGGCACCGAGCGGGTACGGCCGCTGCCATCGATGGCGACGAAGACGAACGCCGCTTCGGTGACCTTGCGCCATTCGCTGGACAGCGGGTCGTCGCTCCACACCTCGACCATCATCTGGATCGAGCTGCGGCCGATTTCCAGCGTCTGGGTGTAGAACGACAGTTGCGCGCCTACGGCCACCGGCACCAGAAAGGCCATGCGGTCGATGGCTACCGTGGCCACGCGACCACCGGCGACGCGGCTGGCCATGGCCGTACCGGCCAGGTCCATCTGGGCGACCAGCCAGCCGCCGAAGATGTCGCCGAAACCGTTGGTTTCGCGGGGCAATGCAGTGATCTGCAAGGCCAGGTCGCCTTGCGGGATAGGATCTTCTTGTTCGAGCTCAATCATGCGGTGGGGCCTCTGACCCGTGACGCTTTCGTTGGTGTGGCGCAAAGGCCGGGTAAACGATTCAGCTGGAAACATACTACGCCAATTTCGTTTCGCTGGACGGCCATAGGGAAACTCTGCGAAACCGTCTGACTTAAAGACCGGCGTTTTCGCACAACATCCCACGTCGGGAGCAACCTTTTCCTACGAACGGCCAGTATATATAGCCAAACGCCCAGCGACGACCGCGCATTCATGAATATCTGTATGGATTTTGTATCGCTTTCAGCACGGCTCGGCAATTTGCTATCTTCGCCTGTCCCCAATCCAGAAGCCGCGTGCCAAGCGGCCTGCATGCCCTACAAGAGAAGAATGAGCGATGACCTCCGTGCCGAGCAGTATCGAGCAGCCCTCGCGGCCGCTGACCCGCAGTGACTACAAGACCCTTTCACTGTCCGCCCTTGGCGGAGCCCTGGAGTTCTACGACTTCATCATCTTCGTGTTTTTCGCCACGGTGGTCGGCAAACTGTTCTTCCCGCCGGATATGCCCGAGTGGCTACGCCTGATGCAAACCTTCGGTATCTTTGCCGCTGGCTACCTGGCACGGCCGCTGGGCGGCATCGTCATGGCGCATTTCGGTGACCTGCTGGGGCGCAAGAAGATGTTCACCCTGAGCATCTTCATGATGGCCCTGCCCACGCTGATCATGGGCCTGCTGCCGACCTATGCACAGATCGGCCTGTGGGCGCCTATCCTGTTGCTGCTGATGCGGGTGATCCAGGGGGCGGCAATCGGAGGTGAAGTGCCGGGGGCCTGGGTGTTCGTCTCTGAACATGTGCCAGCGCGCAACACCGGCTACGCCTGTGGCACCCTGACCGCCGGCCTGACGGCGGGCATTCTGCTCGGCTCGCTGGTGGCGACCCTGATCAACAGCGTGTACAGCGTAGAAGAGGTTGCCGACTACGCCTGGCGTATCCCGTTCCTGCTCGGGGGTGTGTTCGGCCTGTTCTCGGTGTACCTGCGCCGCTGGCTGCACGAAACCCCGGTCTTCGCCGAAATGCAGGAGCGCAAGGCGCTGGCTGAAGAATTGCCGCTGCGCGCGGTGCTGCGCGATCACCGCGGCCCGATCATTCTGTCGATGCTGCTCACCTGGATGCTCTCGGCGGGCATCGTCGTGGTCATCCTCATGACCCCTGCGCTGCTGCAAAGCATTTACCACATCAGCCCCACCGACTCGCTGAAGGCCAACAGCCTGGCGATCGTGCTGCTGAGCTTCGGCTGCATCGGTGCTGGCAGCCTGGCTGACCGCTTTGGTGCCGGGCGCGTGTTCGTGATCGGTAGCCTGCTGTTGCTGGTGTCGTCCTGGACCTTCTACCACAGCCTGCCGACCCACCCGCAGCTGCTGTTCCCGCTGTATGCCATCACTGGGCTGTGCGTGGGCGTGATCGGTGCCGTGCCCTATGTAATGGTCAAGGCCTTCCCGGCCGTGGTGCGGTTCAGTGGCCTGTCGTTCTCCTACAACGTCGCTTACGCCATCTTTGGTGGTTTGACGCCGATGGTGGTCACGGCGCTGCTGAAGGTCAGCCCGATGGCGCCGGCCTACTACGTCGCAGGGTTGTGCGCCGTTGGTCTGATCGTGGGCGTTTATCTGCTGGCCAACAAACGCTGATCAACCGGCTGCGCCGGCCCTTTCGCGCACGCCTCCTACCGCGCCAGCAACATTTTGAAAGGCCATCCTGAGCACCCAGTGATGGCCTTTCATCCAATTGTCACATTGGAGTCATATCGTGTTCATGCGGCCTGCAGATACTTGGGCCCGATCCATCCAACACCCCCAATATTCCTGCTAGGAGCAAGGCATGAAACTGAAGCGTTTGATGGCGGCCCTCACCTTTGCCGCCGCTGGCGTTGCAACCGCCAACGCGGTAGCCGCCGTCGACCCTGCGATCCCGACCTACACCAAGACCACCGGTGTTTCGGGCAACCTCTCCAGCGTCGGTTCCGACACCCTCGCGAACCTCATGACCCTGTGGGCTGAGGCCTACAAGAAGGAATATCCGAACGTAAACATCCAGATCCAGGCTGCCGGTTCCTCCACCGCGCCACCCGCGCTGACCGAAGGCACCGCCAACCTCGGCCCGATGAGCCGCAAGATGAAGGACGTCGAGCTGCAGGCGTTCGAGCAGAAGTACGGCTACAAGCCGACTGCCATCCCGGTCGCCGTCGACGCCCTGGCCGTGTTCGTGCACAAGGACAACCCGATCAAAGGCCTGACCATGGCCCAGGTCGATGCAATCTTCTCGTCCACCCGCCTGTGCGGTGGCAAAGCCGACGTCAAAACCTGGGGCGACCTGGGCGTGACCGGCGACCTGGCCAACAAGCCGGTGCAGCTGTTCGGCCGTAACTCGGTATCGGGCACCTACGGCTACTTCAAGGAAGAAGCCCTGTGCAAAGGCGACTTCAAGGCCAACGTCAACGAACAACCTGGCTCGGCTTCGGTCGTGCAGTCGATCAGCTCCTCGCTGAACGGCATCGGCTACTCGGGCATCGGTTACAAGACCGCAAGCGTCAAGACCGTAGCCCTGGCCAAGAAAGAAGGCGGCGAGTTCATCGAGGACAACGAAACCAACGCTCTGAACGGTTCGTACCCGCTGTCGCGCTTCCTCTACGTCTACGTCAACAAGGCACCGAACAAGCCTCTGGCCCCGCTGGAAGCCGAGTTCGTCAAGCTGGTCCTGTCGCAGGCTGGCCAGCAGGTCGTGGTGAAGGATGGTTACATCCCACTGCCGGCCAAAGTGGTCGACAAGACCCTGGCTGACCTGGGCCTGTCCCACGCCGGTAACGTTGCAAAGAAGTAAGTAACTGAGGAAGAGGCCGGTGCCGATGCCCGGCCTCTTCCCCGACTTCCCAGTCCGAAGCCAGGGCTCCTGAGCGGCGGGCTTTTTTGCGTCAACGCACTGTCATGTTTTTGTCATACGGGACCGCTAGGGTGTGCGCATGAATGATCTGGCCAACTCCACAATGACCCAAAATTCCCCTCCCGTGCGGATTGATTTCAATACGCCCGAGTTGCAACGCAAGCGCCGCATGCGCGCCCTCAAGGACCGCCTGACCCGCTGGTATGTACTGGTGGGCGGGCTTGCCGTATTGGCAGCCATCACCCTGATCTTCTTCTACCTGGCCTATGTGGTGCTGCCGTTGTTCCAGGGCGCCGAACTGACCAGCAGGAAGGCCCTGGAGCCGACCTGGCTGCAGCAGGATGCCGGCAAGCCACTGCTGATTGCCCTTGAAGAGCAGAACCTGGTGGGCATGCGCGTTTCGGACAAGGGTCAGGCACTGTTCTTCGATACCAAGACCGGTAACGAACTCAATCGCGTCGACTTGCCGTTGCCGGCCGGCACCCAGGTAAGTTCGATCAGCACCGACCAGCCGGGCAGCCCGCTGATTGTGCTGGGCTTGTCCAATGGCAAGGCGCTGGTGTTCCACCACACCTACAAGATCACCTACCCGGACAACAAGAAGACCATCACCCCCGGCATCGACTACCCGTATGGCCAGGAGCCCTTCGTGCTCGATGACCAGGGCCGTGCGCTGGAGCATGTGAGCGTCAACGTCAATGGCGACACCCTGTTGCTGGCCGGCTCCACCGGCGCGCACCTGCAGGTCGTCGAGTTGACCCGCACCGAAAACATGATGACCGACGAGGTCACCACCGAGCAGAACCGTATCGCCCTGCCGCAAATGACCGAAGCGGTGAAGAACATCTTCATCGACCCGCGTCAGCAGTGGTTGTACGTGATCAACGGCCGCGCCACCGCCGACGTCTTCAGCCTGCGCGACAAGACCCTCAATGGCCGCTACAAGCTGTCCGACAGTGGTGATACCGAAGTCACCGCCACCGCACAGCTGGTCGGTGGCATCTCGCTGATCATCGGTGACTCCAAGGGCGGCCTGGCCCAGTGGTTCATGGCCCGCGATCCGGATGGCGAATCGCGCTTCAAGCAGATCCGTACCTTCCAGATGGGCAAAGCGCCGATCGTGCAGATCGATGCCGAAGAACGCCGCAAGGGCTTCATCGCCCTGGACAGCGACGGCAAGCTGGGCGTGTTCCACAGCACCGCGCACCGTACCCTGCTGGTCGAGCCTGCTGCCCAGGGCCCTGGCATCCTGGCCCTGTCGCCACGCGCCAACCGCATCTTCATCGAAGAGGGCGGCAAGCTGCTGCCGCTGAGCCTGAAAAACCCGCACCCGGAAGTGTCCTTCAGTGCGCTGTGGGGCAAGGTCTGGTACGAGAACTACGACGAGCCCAAGTACGTCTGGCAGTCGACGGCTTCGAACACCGACTTCGAGCCTAAGCTGAGCCTTTCGCCACTGACCTTCGGTACCCTCAAGGCCGCGTTCTACGCGATGATCCTGGCAGCACCGCTGGCCATTGCCGCCGCCATCTACACCGCCTACTTCATGGCCCCTGGCATGCGCCGCAAGGTCAAGCCGGTGATCGAGCTGATGGAAGCGATGCCGACGGTGATCCTGGGCTTCTTCGCCGGCCTGTTCCTGGCGCCATACCTGGAAGGGCACCTGCCGGGTGTGTTCAGCCTGTTCGTGCTGATGCCGTTCGGCATTCTGCTGGCGGGCTTCATTTGGAGCCGGTTGCCGGAGTCGGTCCGCCTGCGTGTGCCGGACGGTTGGGAGGCTGCGATCCTGATCCCGGTCATCCTGTTCACCGGCTGGTTCGCCCTGACCATGAGCCCCTACCTTGAGACCTGGTTCTTCGGCGGCGACATGCGCCTGTGGATCACCAACGACCTGGGTATCACCTATGACCAGCGCAACGCCCTGGTGGTGGGTATCGCCATGGGCTTCGCGGTCATCCCGAACATCTACTCGATTGCCGAAGACGCCGTGTTCAGCGTGCCGCGCAGCCTGACCCTGGGCTCCCTGGCGCTGGGTGCCACGCCTTGGCAGACCCTGACCCGTGTGGTCATCCTCACCGCCAGCCCGGGTATCTTCTCGGCGCTGATGATCGGCATGGGCCGTGCGGTGGGCGAGACCATGATCGTGCTCATGGCCACCGGCAACACCCCGGTGATGGAGATGAACCTGTTCGAAGGCATGCGCACCCTGGCCGCCAACGTGGCGGTGGAGATGCCCGAGTCGGAAGTCGGCGGCAGCCACTACCGTGTGCTGTTCCTGGCTGCCCTCGTGCTGCTGATGTTCACCTTCATCATGAACACCTTGGCCGAGCTGATTCGCCAGCGTCTGCGCAAGAAATACTCGTCGCTTTGATAGAAAGGTAGAGATCCGTGAAAAAGGATTCCCTCAAAGGCTGGTTCAAGAGCGGCGCCCCCGGCGTCTGGATCAGCGGTGGCGCGGTCGCCATGGCGGTGATCATGACCGTCGGCCTGCTGGCTGTGATCGCCGTGCGTGGCCTCGGCCACTTCTGGCCGGCCGACCTGGTCCAGGCCACCTACAAGGTGCCGGGCCAGGCGGACCACATCATCATCGGTGAGGTGGTGCAGAAAGAAGAAGTGCCCCGTGCCCGCCTCAAGGGTGCCGGCCTGCCGGTACCGGACGAAGGCCCGGAGTTCATGACCCGCGAGCTGATCAAGGTGGGTAACCGCGACCTTAACGGCAGCGACTTCACCTGGGTGGTCGGCGACTGGTTGGTCGACGAGCAGCGCCCGGCCGACCTGATGGCCCTGGAACGCCGCGAATGGGGCAACTTCTACGGCTACCTGGTCAGCGTCAAGGAAGAAGGCCGCGTGGTTGCCCAAGGCCCTGCCGCCTGGAATGAACTCCAGGCACGTCTCAAGCGCGCCAATCAGCTCAACAGCGAGTTGCAGCAGCTGGAGAAGAAAGACATCGGCGCCATCAACCATGGCCTGGAGCGCCTGCGCCTGCATAGCCGCAAGCTGGAGCTGGCCGGCAAGCTGGACGCCGCGGCCCAGGCCGACATGGACGCCGAGCGCGCCGAGCTGAACAGCCGTTACAAGGCCATCGAAGACCGCCTCAGCGGCCTGCACCAGGCCTTTGCCCGTGACAGCCTTGTCGCTCGCGACGGCAATGGCCGTGAGGTCGAGATCAACCTGAGCAAGGTGGTGCACGCCATCCAGCCCAACGGCATGTCCGGCTTCACCAAGATGGGCACCTACTTCGCCAAGGTCTGGGAGTTCCTCAGCGACGACCCGCGTGAGGCGAACACCGAGGGCGGTATTTTCCCGGCGATCTTCGGTACGGTAATGATGACGCTGATCATGGCAGTGATCGTTACCCCGTTCGGTGTACTGGCGGCTGTCTACCTGCGTGAATACGCCAAGCAAGGCCCGGTGACCCGGTTGATCCGCATTGCGGTGAACAACCTGGCGGGCGTGCCGGCAATCGTCTATGGCGTATTTGGCCTGGGCTTCTTCGTTTACGTGCTGGGTGGCTCGATCGACCGCCTGTTCTTCCCCGAAGCGCTGCCTGCACCGACCCTGGGTACGCCAGGCCTGTTGTGGGCGTCGCTGACCCTTGCGCTGCTGGCCGTGCCGGTGGTGATCGTGGCCACCGAGGAAGGCCTGGCGCGCATTCCGCGTACCGTGCGTGAAGGCTCGCTGGCGCTGGGCGCGACCAAGGCCGAAACCCTGTGGAAGATCGTGCTGCCGATGGCCAGCCCGGCCATGATGACCGGCATGATCCTCGCCGTGGCACGCGCCGCCGGTGAAGTGGCGCCGCTGATGCTGGTGGGTGTCGTGAAGCTGGCGCCGTCGCTGCCGCTGGACGGCAACTACCCGTACCTGCACCTGGACCAGAAGATCATGCACCTGGGCTTCCACATCTACGATGTCGGCTTCCAGAGCCCCAACGTCGAGGCCGCGCGGCCGCTGGTATACGCCACTGCGTTGTTGCTGGTGCTGGTGATCGCCACCCTCAACCTCTCGGCGGTGTGGATCCGTAACCACCTGCGCGAGAAGTACAAGGCCCTCGACAGCTGATTGAAGCTTTTAAGCCACAAGCGGCAAGCCCCAAGAGCATTGCCGCTTTGCCCTAACTTGCAGCTAGCAGCTTCAAGCTTGCAGCTACAAACGGAGTGAGACCATGCAGCAAGAATCCCACACCCACGGCATCGACATGGCCGCCCTGGGCCGCGACAAGCAGAGCCTGCGCCTGGCCGAAGAAACCGTGGCCATCGAAGTGCCGGGCCTGAGCCTGTTCTACGGCGACAAACAAGCGCTGTTCGACGTCAGCATGAATATCCCCAAGCAGCGCGTCACTGCCTTCATCGGCCCGTCGGGCTGCGGCAAGTCGACCCTGCTGCGCACCTTCAACCGCATGAACGACCTGGTGGACGGTTGCCGCGTAGAAGGCGCCATCAACCTGTACGGCAACAACATCTACCGCAAAGGCGAAGACGTTGCCGAGCTGCGCCGCCGCGTAGGCATGGTGTTCCAGAAGCCTAACCCGTTCCCCAAGACCATCTACGAAAACGTGGTCTACGGCCTGCGCATCCAGGGCATCAACAAGAAGCGCGTGCTCGACGAGGCCGTGGAGTGGGCACTCAAGGGCGCCGCCCTGTGGGACGAGGTCAAGGATCGCCTGCACGACTCGGCACTCGGCCTGTCCGGCGGCCAGCAGCAGCGTCTGGTGATCGCCCGTACCATCGCCGTCGAGCCTGAGGTACTGCTGCTCGACGAACCGTGCTCGGCACTGGACCCGATCTCGACGTTGAAAGTCGAAGAGCTGATCTACGAGCTGAAATCCAAGTACACCATCGTCATCGTGACCCACAACATGCAGCAGGCCGCCCGGGTTTCGGACTACACCGCGTTCATGTACATGGGCAAACTGGTCGAATTCGGTGACACCGACACCCTGTTCACCAACCCGGCGAAGAAGCAGACCGAAGACTACATCACCGGTCGCTACGGCTAGTGAGAAGCGGGTTTGCCCGCTCCCACAGGGAACGACACGAACTACTTGAAGCTTGCAGCTTCTTCGCGGAGCGAAACGATGATCAACAAAGAAAGCCTTACGCACCACATTTCCCAGCAGTTCAACGCCGAGCTCGAAGAGGTGCGCAGCCACCTCCTGGCCATGGGCGGCCTGGTCGAGAAGCAGGTCAACGACGCGGTCACCGCGCTGATCGAGGCCGACTCGGGTCTGGCCCAGCAGGTGCGCGAGGTCGATGAGCAGATCAACCAGATGGAGCGCAACATCGACGAGGAATGCGTGCGCATCCTCGCCCGTCGTCAGCCGGCGGCCTCCGACCTGCGCCTGATCATCAGCATCTCCAAGTCGGTGATCGACCTGGAACGCATTGGCGACGAGTCGACCAAGATTGCCCGCCGCGCCATTCAACTGTGCGAAGAAGGCGAGTCGCCGCGTGGTTACGTCGAGGTTCGCCACATTGGCGACCAGGTGCGCAACATGGTGCGTGACGCGCTCGACGCGTTCGCCCGTTTCGACGCGGACCTGGCGCTGTCGGTGGCCCAGTACGACAAGACCATCGACCGTGAGTACAAGACTGCCCTGCGTGAGCTGGTGACCTACATGATGGAAGACCCGCGTTCGATCTCGCGGGTGCTGAGCGTCATCTGGGCCCTGCGTTCGCTGGAGCGTATTGGTGACCACGCGCGCAACATCTCGGAACTGGTGATCTACCTGGTTCGCGGCACCGATGTGCGCCACCTGGGCCTCAAGCGCATGAAGGCGGAAGTCCAGGGCACTGCTGGCGATGAGGGTGAAATCGCTAATGTTCCGGCTGAACCGGACGATAAATAAGACTGCTCCCGAGCATCAACGCCCGGCCTTGGCCGGGCGTTTTCGTTTGTGCAAGAGCAGCCAGCAGGCACCCGCGAACGATGCAAAGAAGTCCCGGCGTGGCTCAGAGATTGGCAAGTGGCCACCATTGCGCGGTAGGCTAGTCGGGATTCAAGAGGAGTATCGATGAGTAAAGTGAATGTGCTGGTTGTAGATGATGCCCCGTTCATCCGTGACCTGGTAAGGAAGTGCCTGCGTAATGCCTTCCCAGGCATGGTCATCGATGACGCAGTCAACGGCCGCAAGGCCATGGCCATGCTGGCCAAGGAATCGTTCGACCTGGTCCTGTGCGACTGGGAAATGCCCGAGATGTCTGGCTTGGAACTGCTGACCTGGTGCCGCCAGCAACCGCAGACGAAGCATCTGCAGTTCATCATGGTGACCAGCCGTGGGGACAAGGAGAACGTGATCCAGGCCATCCAGGCCGGGGTCTCCGACTTCGTTGGCAAGCCGTTCACCAATGAACAGCTGCTGACCAAGGTGAAGAAGGCCCTGACCAAGATCGGCAAGCTGGACAGCCTGGTGAGCAATGGGCCGGCGCGGTTGAATTCGGCGTTTGCCAATGACTCGCTGAGCGCGCTTACCGGCAACAAGGCCGAAGCGGCCAAGGCGGCAACGCCCGCTACGGCTGCCCCGGCCAAGCCTTTGATCAATGCCCCGAAACCGCAGACCGCAGCCGCGGCGGCGCAGTCCGGCCGTGGCCAGGGCCAGTTGCGCCTGTCCAGCGGTATCCAGCCGTGTGTGATCAAGGCCCTGAGCCTCAAGGAGGCGCTGCTGGTGGTGCGCCGCAGTGCCGCACTGCCGCAGGTACTGGAAGGCGCGGTGCTGGACCTGGAGCAAGGCGAGAGCGCCGAGGTGGCCCGCCTGAACGGTTACCTGCATGCCGTTGCAGCCCTGGAGCCGAAGCCAGAAAGCGATTGGTTGCAGTTGACCTTCAAGTTCGTCGATCAGGATGCACAGAAGCTTGACTACCTGTCACGGCTGATTGCCCACGGCACGGCGCAGAAACACTTCACCCCCGGCGCCTAGTCCGCCAGCTGTGGAGCGGGTTCGAGCCCGCTCCCGGACGGTATGCTCGGTGCTCTTCCGACCAACTGTCATACCGCGCTTGGATCCCGCTGCTAGGCTTCGACAGATCGCAACTGTCAAAAAGCCACTATCATGCCCGCCGCCGCCCGCTTGCTGTTGTTCTGTGCCTTGCTTTCGGCCTCGGCGTCGAGCTTGGGCATGACCCTCTACAAGACCACCGACAATTTCGGCGTGGCGTCCTACTCCGAGCACCCCGGCCCTGGCGCCAGGGCCTTCGAGCTGCGCGAGCCGATGTTCGAGCGGCTGGAGGGGCAGGTGCGCCTGCAGACGGAGACGTTCCCTGGTGGAGTGCGTTTCCTGGTGCGTAACGAACTGTACGTGCCGATGCAGGTGGAACTGCGTATCGACCAGCTGGCCAATGCCTTCGGTGGCAATGGCCCCCGGCTTGTACGGGCGGTGGTCGGCCCGCGTTCGACCAAAGTGCTCAGCGCGGTACTGGCGGCCCCCGGAGGGCCACTCAAGTACGCCAGCAACTTCCATTACGCCATGGGCGACCCCGGCCAGCGTTCGCAGGCCTACCGTTACCCCTTTCCGTGGAAAGGCGGGCCGTTTCGCCTGACCCAGGGGCCAAACGGCCGTTTCAGCCATTTCGGCCCCAAAGGCCGCTACGCCATGGACATCGCCATGCCAGAAGGCACACCGATCATCGCGGCGCGTGGTGGAATGGTGGTGAAAGTCGAGAACAGCCAGAGCGGGCGAGGTACCAATCCCTCAGGCAACTTCGTGCGCATTCTGCACCCGGACGGCACCATGGGTGTCTACCTGCACCTGATGCGCGGTTCGGTGGTGGTGGCCGAGGGGCAGCAGGTGGCGTTGGGGCAGGCGCTGGCCAAATCGGGTAATACCGGCAACAGCACGGGCCCGCACCTGCATTTCGTGGTGCAGCGCAACGTTGGGCTGGCCCTGGAATCAATACCCTTCCAGTTCGACCGGCCTATCGGTGGGCTGCCGGACTTCACGGCGGGTAATCCGTGACACAAGGCCTGCCATCGCGAATGAGGCAGGTGTTTCCCGGCAGCACCTCTACTGGCAAACCTGTGCGCTGAACAGAGGCACCCGAGGGGCCGCCTAGCGGCCCCGACGGATCAATCGAGCTTGAGCACCTTGGCCAGCACGATCTTCGGCCCTTTCATCTTCTTGATGATGATGCGCAAGCCTTCTACTTCCAGCACTTCCTCTTCTTCAGGCACGCGCTTGAGCGTTTCGTAGATCAACCCGGCGAGGGTTTCGGCTTCGATGTGATCAAGGTCGATACCCAGCAGGCGCTCGACCTTGAACAGCGGCGTGTCGCCACGCACCAGCAGCTTGCCTGGCTGGTAGGCGAGGATGCCGCGCTCGGTCTTGCGGTGTTCGTCCTGAATGTCGCCAACCAGCACTTCCAGCACGTCTTCCATGGTCAGGTAGCCAATGACCTTGCCGTCGGCTTCCTCCACCAGCACAAAGTGCGCACCGCCCTTGCGGAACTGCTCCAGCAGCTGCGCCAGGGGCATATGCCGCGACACGCGCTCCAGCGGGCGAGCGAGGTCTTCGAGGTCGACGGTTTCGGGCAGGTGTTCCAGTTCGGCCAGTTCCAGCAGCAGGTCCTTGATGTGCAACAGGCCGGTGAACGCTTCGCGCTCGGCATCGTACAGCGGATAGCGGCTGAACTTGTGCCGGCGTACCAGTGCCAGGATCTCCTTGAGCGGCGCATGGGCATCGATGCTGACCATGTCTTCACGGGAGTTGGCCCAGTCGACCACTTCCAGTTCGCCCATCTCCACGGCCGAAGCCAGCACGCGCATGCCTTGGTCGCTTGGGTCCTGGCCACGGCTGGAGTGCAGGATCAGCTTGAGCTCTTCACGGCTGTAGTGGTGTTCGTGGTGCGGGCCGGGTTCGCCCTGGCCGGCAATGCGTAGGATGGTGTTGGCGCTGGCATTGAGCAGGTAGATGGCCGGGTACATCAGCCAGTAGAACAGGTACAGCGGCACGGCGGTCCACAGCGACAGCAGCTCAGGCTTGCGGATTGCCCAGGATTTGGGCGCCAGCTCGCCGACCACGATGTGCAGGTAGGAGATCACGAAGAAGGCGACGAAGAACGAAACCGCCTTGATCAGCTCAGGGGTGTCCACACCCAGATACGCCAGCAGCGGTTCGAGCAGGTGGGCGAACGCAGGTTCACCGACCCAGCCCAGGCCCAGGGAGGCGAGGGTGATGCCCAGCTGGCAGGCAGACAGGTAGGCGTCCAACTGGTTGTGTACCTTGCGCAGAATGCTGCCGCGCCAGCCGTGCAGCTCGGCGATGGACTCGACGCGCGTGGAGCGCAGCTTGACCATGGCGAACTCGGCGGCAACGAAGAAGCCGTTGAGCAGCACCAGGAACAAGGCAAAGAGGATCATGCCGAAATCGGCGAAAAGCGAGGTGAGGCTGATACCAGGGGAAGGGTCCATGATGGAGTTTTTACGGGGTCCGTCTTAGAAAAGGTAGAAAACAAAGTGCCAGCTTTTGCTGGCACAGGGGCTCCAATGTAGCGGTTGAAGCCGTAAAAGCAAAGGGTAGCGGTCTTAATTGCGCTGCATGGCAGCGCCCTTTCAGCCTTTGTCGCTGGCCAACTGTGCCGGGCTGAAGTGGCAGGTGAAGGTACTGCCATGCCCCGGCACGCTGCTGATCTCCAGGCGCCCGCGGTGGCGCATCAGTACGTGCTTGACGATCGCCAGGCCGAGCCCGGTGCCGCCGGTGTTGGAGGCACGGCTGGAATCGACGCGGTAGAAGCGTTCAGTCAGGCGCGGCAGGTGCTTGGCATCGATGCCGACCCCCGAATCCTGCACCGACAGGTGCGCGCCCTGTTCGTCGGCCCACCAGCGGATACGGATGTTGCCTTCGTCCTGGGTGTACTTGACCGCGTTGAACACCAGGTTGGAAAAGGCGCTGCGCAGCTCCGATTCGCTGCCCTTCAGGCGCAGGCCTGGCGCGGCCTCCAGGGTAATGCGCTGGTTACGTGGCCCGGACAGCGCCTGGGCATCGTTCTTGATGGCGCCCAGCAACGTGTCGACCGCCACTGGCTGGTTGTCCGATGGGTAGTCGGTGGCTTCCAGCTTGGCCAGCAGCAGCAGGTCGTTGAGCAGGGTCTGCATGCGCGAACCTTGCTGGCTCATCTGCTGCAACGCCCGGGCCCAGCGCGGGTTCACGTCTTCGACGTTATCGAGCAAGGTTTCCAGGTAACCGGTGATCACTGTCAGCGGCGTGCGCAGCTCGTGCGAGACGTTGGCCACGAAGTCTTTGCGCATCTGTTCCAGCTGATGGATACGGGTGACGTCGCGCACCAGCATCAGGTGCTCATTGTTGCCGTAGCGGGTGAGGTGCAGCTGGACGCGCAGACGGTCGTTGATCGGGGACGGGATTTCCAACGGTTCGGCGTAGTTCTCCGACTCGAAGTACTCCTTGAAGCGGGGGTGACGCACCAGGTTGGTCACCGGCTGCCCCCCATCCTGAGGGGTCTTGAAACCGAGCAGGGTTTCCGCGGCGCGGTTCCACCATTCCAGGTTGCCATCGCTGTCGAGCATGATGACCGCATCACGCAGGGCGGCAGTGGACTCCTGCACCCGGTCGATCACCGCCTGCAGGCGACCGCGCACACGCTGGTCACGGCGCTGCAGGTGATAGATGCTGTCGAACACCTCACCCCACAGACCGTAGCCGTCGGGTGGTGCTTCGTCGGGCTGGTGGTTGCGCAGCCAGTCATGCAGGCGCAGCAGTTGCTTGAGTGTCCACCCCAGGTACAGCGCCAGGCCGATGGCAAGGCTCCAGCCGTAATAACCGCTGACCAGGCCGCCGATCAGGCAGACGGTGATCAGCAGCAGCAGGTGGCGAATCAGGGTCGCGTGCCAGTTCTGGTTCAATTGACAGATCCTTCGGATCCAGCCGCATGCTGCAAGCCACACGCTGCATGAAGAAGCGGATCGGTGATGCTGATAGTCCATTTTCGAGCCCGGGCGCTGCACGCGTTGACGTGCAGCTTTAGGCTGGAAGCTCGCAACTAGCTTTTGGTCGAGAAGCGGTAACCCGTGCCCCGGACGGTTTGTACCAGATTTTCGTACGCTTCACCCAGTGCCTTGCGCAGGCGACGGATGTGCACGTCGACGGTGCGCTCTTCGACGTAGACGTTGCCGCCCCAGACCTGGTCGAGCAACTGGCCACGGGTGTAGGCGCGCTCCTGGTGGGTCATGAAGAACTGCAGCAAACGGTACTCGGTAGGGCCCATTTCGGCCGGTTTGCCGTCGATGGTCACGCGGTGGCTGATCGGGTCGAGCAGCAGGCCGCCAACTTCGATCGGCGCTTCGCTGTCGCTTGGGCCGGTGCGACGCAGCACGGCTTTCAGGCGGGCAACCAGCTCGCGTGGCGAGAACGGCTTGGTGATGTAGTCGTCGGCGCCGACCTCCAGGCCCTGGATCTTGTTGTCCTCTTCACCTTTGGCGGTGAGCATGATGATCGGGATGTCCCCGGTCAGCTCGTCGCGCTTGAGGCGGCGGGCAAGTTCGATCCCGGAGGTGCCGGGCAGCATCCAGTCGAGCAGAATCAGGTCAGGCTTGCGGTCGACGATGATGGCGTGGGCCTGCTGGGAATTTTCTGCCTCCAGGCAGTCATAGCCGGCCATTTCCAATGCAACGGCGATCATCTCGCGAATAGGCGCTTCGTCGTCGACGATCAGAATGTTCCTGCCAACCATGCTCAAAACCTCTCCCGAAAAATCGTGTCTGGCCCGCATTAGATAACGGAATTATTGCAGCTGTGTGACAGGGTGTTGGCCGTTCTGGCGACATTGCATGACTGAACTAGGCTTCAAAGAGCCGCTCCCTGCGGTAAACAGACCGCAATCCACCCCGATCAATGGTGATTCCAATGACACGACATACGCTGAGCTGGATGGCCCTATTCGCTGCACTTGCGCTCCCGGGGGTGGCGTCCGCCAACCACGCCATGGAGAAGGACGGCATGTGGGTCGACCACGCCGGCATGACGCTGTACACCTTCGACAAGGACGCCGGCGGCAAGTCGATGTGCAATGGCGATTGTGCGAAGAACTGGCCGCCGCTCAAAGCCGAGAAAGGCGAAAAGGCCGAAGGCAAGTGGACTCAGATCAAGCGCGATGACGGCTCCATGCAGTGGGCATATGACGGCAAGCCGCTGTACACCTTCGTCAAGGACAAGAAGGCCGGTGATATGACCGGTGACGGCATGAAGGATGTCTGGCACGTCGCCAAGCCTTGAGCTCCAGGCCGCTCCTGCAACGGCACCGCAGTTGCCTGCAGGCGCGGCCTGTCGGGAGAAAGCTACGAAGCAGCCCCAAAGGGTTCAACGCAGTGCGTAATCCAGCACCACACCCATGAAGATCAACAACCCCGCCCAGTGGTTGTGCAGAAATGCCTTGAAGCACGCATCCCGGTCCAGTTTGCGTGTGGACCAGAATTCCCAGGCAAAGCACAGCGCCGCACCCAGCAGGCCCAGGTGGAACCAGCCGCCGAGATCAAAGCGGCTGCCCGCCAGCAGCAAGCAGCCCAGCGACAGCATCTGCAGGGTCAGGATGATCGCCCGGTCGGCCTCGCCGAACAGGATTGCGGTCGATTTCACGCCGATCTTCAGGTCGTCGTCACGATCGACCATCGCGTAGTAGGTGTCGTAGCCCACCGTCCACAGCAGGTTGGCGATGTACAGCAGCCAGGCACTGGCCGGCAACTCGCCGCCCGCAGCGGTGAAGGCCATGGGGATGCCCCAGGAATACGCCGCTCCCAGCACCACCTGTGGGTAGTAGGTGTACCGCTTCATGAACGGGTAGCAGAACGCCAAAGCCACTGCGCCAAACGACAGCCAGACCGTACGGCTGTTGGTGCACAGCACCAGCAGGAAACTCACCCCCACCAGGATGGCGAACAGCGCCAGGGCCTCACGCGGTTTGACACGGCCGCTGGCCAGCGGGCGGTCGGCGGTGCGTTTGACGTGGCCATCGACCTTGCGATCAGCGAAGTCGTTGATACAGCACCCGGCAGCTCGCATCAGCACCACGCCGAGGCCGAAGATCAGCACATTGGCCAGGGTGGGCGAGCCTTGTCCGGCGATCCATACCGCCGACAGGGTCGGCCACAGCAGCAGGTAGATACCGATTGGCCTGTCCATGCGGCTTAGCTGAACAAAGTCCCAGGCGCGCGGGTGCACACGGTTGAGCGACTTGAGCAGTTGCAGGTACATCAGCGGTTGTCCTCCTTGGCCGCTTGCCATAGTGCCGGCAGGAACACTTCGGCCACCAGCAGGTCGAGGCCGTCGCGCTCAAAGCGTGAACGCCGCCCCCATAAACCCGCGTCCGCGGCTTCGCGAGGCAACCAGGCCTGTGGATAAGCGCACACCTCGATCGGATGGCGGATGAACGCCTGGTCGCAGAACAGCAATTCGCCCAGCGACCGGCTGCCCAGGGTTTCCAGGTCCAGGCCGCCCCGCTCCAGGGCGCTGCGGCTGGCAACGCTGCGGGCAAATACCCACGGCTGGCCATGGCCGCGCAGGTACACCTCACGCACCCAGCCCTCGGCGCCCGGCGCGATGCCCAGCGCCCGGCATTCGTCATCGCGCAGCGGCTGCCAGCCCTCGAACAGGGGTGTCACACTGAAATGATCGTTGGAAAGACGAGTAAGGCGACGAGTCAGGGAGCCTTCGTCGAACAGCCAGTCGAGAGTAGGCTGGCCGATATCGTTCGCCAGCAGTGAATACGGCAGCCACGCGAGAGCGGCTGCTTGCGGGGATTCGTACGACACGTCGGTATGCTTTGTTACAGCCAAAGAGGCGGCGAGCTTAGCATGATTGCCCCGACTGCTTGCATAATGCCCGCGAAAGGGCATTCAGCCCGCACAATAAAGCCTGAGTCTGTACCGAGGAACCAGAACCGATGAAGAAGTGGCAATGTATTGTCTGTGGCCTGATCTATGACGAAGCCGAAGGCTGGCCGGACGACGGTATCCTGCCTGGCACACGCTGGGAGGATGTGCCCGAGGACTGGCTGTGCCCCGACTGCGGTGTGGGCAAGAGTGACTTCGAAATGATCGCCATCGGCTGATTTCAACACTGTTCGAATGAGAGGAACGCAGCACATGTCCCCTGTGGTAATCATCGGTACCGGCCTTGCCGGCTACAACCTGGCCCGCGAATTTCGCAAGCTCGACGCGGATACGCCGCTGTTGCTGATTACCGCCGATGACGGACGTTCCTATTCCAAGCCGATGCTGTCCACCGGCTTTGCCAAGCACAAGGACGCCGATGGCCTGTGTATGGCCGAGCCGGGCGCGATGGCCGAGCAACTCAAGGCCGAGATCCGTACCCACACGCGTATCAGCGGCATCGACCCAGGTCACAAGCGCCTGTGGATCGGTGAAGAGGCTGTGTGCTATCGCGACCTGGTGCTGGCCTGGGGCGCGCAGACAGTGCAAGTGCCGCTGGAAGGGGATGGCGCCGACCGTGTGTTCCCGATCAACGATCTGGAAGATTACGCGCGTTTTCGTGCCGCAGCTGCTGGCAAGCAACGTGTATTGATCCTGGGGGCTGGCCTGATCGGTTGTGAGTTCGCCAACGACATGAGCCTGGGCGGTTTCCAGGTCGACGTGGTGGCGCCGTGCGAACAGGTCATGCCAACCCTGCTGCACCCGGCCGCCGCTGCTGCCGTGCAGGCGGGCCTGCAGGGCCTGGGCGTGCGCTTCCATCTGGGGCCGGTTCTGACCCGGCTGGCGCAGGCCGACGAAGGCCTTGAAGCACACTTGTCCGACGGCAGCGTGATTGCCTGTGACCTGGTTGTCTCGGCCATTGGCCTGCGCCCCCGCACCGACCTGGCCGCTGCAGCTGGGCTGCAGACCAACCGTGGCGTGGTGGTGGACCGGCACCTGCGTACCTCCCATGGCAATATCTTCGCGTTGGGCGATTGTGCCGAGGTCGAAGGCATCAACCTGTTGTATGTAATGCCCTTGATGGCCTGCGCGCGCGCTTTGGCCCAGACCCTGGCAGGCAACCCGACCCAGGTCAGCTACGGGCCGATGCCGATCACCGTGAAAACGCCGGCGTGCCCGTTGGTGGTTTCGCCACCTCCGCTCGGGCAAGACGGCAATTGGCAGGTTGAAGGGCAGGGCAGTGACCTCAAGGTGCTCTGCCACGGCGCTGACGGCCAGCTGCTGGGCTATGCCCTGACGGGCAGCGCGGTCATGGAAAAGCTCGCGCTGAATCGGCAGCTACCTGCCTTGATGGCGTAAATAGCAGGCGTTCTGTCGGATTTATCCTGTTATTGCCCGCACAATGGCCGCCCAGATACTGGCGCGGCCTCGGTGGGCGTGCCATTCTCACTTCCGTCTGCCGCAGATTAGAGCCTGCGGTGCCTTGAACGCTGCTTTCATGGCAGCACGGCAATAACAACAAGAAATCCCGTCAAAGAGGCTTCACTATGCGTAAACCAGAACTCGCCGCCGTCATCGCCGAAAAGGCTGATCTGACCAAGGAAAAGGCCAATCAGGTGCTGAACGCGATTCTCGACAGCATCACGGGTGCCCTGGACAAGGACACCGTCACCTTGGTTGGTTTTGGCACCTTTGAAAAACGCCATCGTGGTGCCCGCACTGGCAAAAACCCCCAGACCGGTGAACCGGTGAAGATCAAGGCCAGCAATACGGTAGCCTTCAAACCTGGCAAGAACCTGAAAGAGAGCGTCAACGTTCCAGCCAAGCCGACCAAGAAAGGCAAGTGACCGGCGCCTGACACACTCAGCCTCTGTCCAAGCGGGCGCCTACGGGCGCCCGTTGTGCTTTCTGAAGGCGTTGCGCAACGAACTTGCATAAGTAGTTCAGGAAAAGGATAAACTGCGCGCCTTAGTCATATTTCATTCGAGGCGCGTCGATGAAGTTTCGCTTTCTTCTCTGGGCCATGGGTCTGCTGATGGCCAGTGCCAGCCGCACCAATCCGGCGTTCCAGCAGCAACTCAAGGACAAGGACCTGGTGTTCCAGATGCAGACGCTGGACGGCAAGGTTGCAAGGCACTTCATCGTCAGCGGCGAACGCATCAGCAGCAAGGGTGGCAGCCACCCGCAACCGGCCTTTGCCATTGCCTTCAAGGATGCTGCCTATGGCTTCGCCACGATGCAAGCCAGCAACAAGCAGTTGGCGTTCATGCAGGGCATTCAGGACAAGAGCATCCAGATCAAGGGCAACCCGGCGCTGGTGATGTGGTTCCAGGGCTTGATGAAATACCTGAAACCGAAAAAGAAGAAAGGCTGAAAATGCGGGGGCTGCTGTGCAGCCCATTGCGTGTCTTCAAAGAAGCGCCGCTGTGGCTGTGGGGCTTGCGGGCGACAGGGCCGCAAGGCGGCCCCACGGGTATCAATGCGGTGCGTGGAACTGCGAAGCCAGCTCGCGCAACAGGCTCTCAGCCTCAAGCACTTTGTTCACCACGTCCTCGGCCTTGTCCCGCGTAACCCCCAAACGCTCCAGCAACTCGTCAGGTATCGCTTCCTCAGGTCCCGACCCGATCCCGCGCGAGCGCAGCAAGCGGGTCGCCAGGCACACCAGGTTGGGGTACGCCGAGTATTCGCCATCGTACGAAGGGTCGTGCTGGAAGCGCAGCGCGGTCGAGAGTTCGTCTGGCATGTCCCACAACTTCATCAGCCAGGCACCGATCTGTTCGCGGCTGATCCCCAGCAGATGCTGCTCCACATAGGTGTGGGACAGGTGCGGGTTGACCTCCAGATGACGGCAGATCAGCGAGAAGTGTGGCGGGAACACGTGCGCCAGCAACAGGTACCCAAAATTATGCAGCAACCCGGCCAGGTAGGTCAGGCCGGCTTCCGGGCGCTCTGCGCGCGGCATGGCCCGGGTCAGGCCTTCGATGATGGCAGCGGTGTAGATCGACTGCTGCCAGTAGGGCGTTGCCTGTTGCGGTTGATCCTTGGGCAGGCTCAGGGTTTTGCCCAGGGCCAAGCCCAACGCCAGGTTGATCACCAGATCAAAACCCAGCACGCGCACGATGGCATCTTCCACCGAACGGATCTTGCCAGGCGAGGCGTAGTAGGGCGATGCGGCCCAGCTGACCACCTGGGCGGCCAGTGCCGGGTCGGTTTCGACCACGCCAGTGATATCGTCGATGCTGGCGTTGGGGTCGACCCGCAGCTTGATGATCTTCTGCGCGGTATCGGCCAGCGGCGGTATCTCGATGGTTTCTTCCAGGCGCTTCTGGATGCGTCGGGCGGTAAAGGCCTGAACGGCTTGGCTGATCTCCCTGGAATCGTCAAGCGGCCGGTCTAGGTTAGGGCGGATGTCCCCCACCGGTTGGCCGAAGTTGCCAGCGCTGGCCTTGCTCAGCATGCCCTTGAAGTCGTCACGCTTGATGTCCAGCAACAGGCCAGCCTCGCCCGACTGGATCAGCAGGTGCTCGGCGTTGAGCAAATCGCTCTCGTACAGGCACGGTGAGCTGGTCAGGGCCGGGATCGCCGGCAAGGCCTTGAGCTGGTGCTTGTCGAGCATCTGCTTGAGGCGGTTCACCGGTACGGCCTTGAGCTTGCGACCCGTCAACTCTTCCAGGCGGCTGAGGTCGAGTAGCTTGCTCTGCGGGAACAGCACCATCAATGCGCCGATCTCGTCGTCGAGCAGGATCGCCTGCACGCGTGAGGCGGCTGACAGGTGCGGGTGCTCTGGCACCTCGCGATAGGCCACGCCCAGTTTTTCGAGCAACAGCCGAATGACAGACGGTGCATGTGGGGTTGCGGTGTCCAGGGCAACTTCGGTCATGGTCCGTTTCCACTGATTCTTTTGAAGGCGAAGTATAACCAGTCTGGTCGCAAAGCTGGATCCATTCTGGGACTAGCGTCACACCTGGCCATATTGCTGGCCGTGGCGCAGCCAGCGGTCGAGTAATGGGCTGACATGTTCAGGCCAGCGTGCGATCAATGCCTGGGCGGCATCACGCACCGCTGGCAACAGGTCGGCATCGCGCATCAGGTCGGCGACCTTGAACTGCAGCAAGCCTGTCTGGCGGGTACCGAGCATTTCGCCAGGGCCGCGCAGCTCAAGGTCTTTTTCAGCAATGACGAAGCCATCGTTGGTTTCGCGCATGATCCCCAGGCGTTCGCGGCCAATCTGCGACAGCGGCGGGTGATAGAGCAGCACGCAGTGACTCACCGCACTGCCTCGGCCTACCCGGCCGCGCAGCTGGTGCAACTGGGCCAGGCCGAGGCGTTCAGGGTTCTCGATGATCATCAGACTGGCGTTGGGCACGTCCACGCCAACCTCGATGACGGTGGTGGCCACCAGCAGTTGCAGGTTGCCTTGCTTGAAATCGGCCATCACCGCGGCCTTTTCCGCAGGTTTCATGCGCCCGTGGATCAGGCCCACACGCAGCTCGCCCAAGGCGCTGCCAAGTTCCTCGTAGGTGCTCTGCGCGGCTTGGCAGGTGAGCTCTTCGGATTCCTCGATCAGGGTGCATACCCAGTACGCCTGGCGTCCCTCGGCGCAAGCGGCGCGTACCCGCTCGACCACCTCGAAGCGGCGGCTGTCGGCGACCAGCACGGTATTGACCGGCGTGCGCCCCGGCGGCAGCTCGTCGAGCACCGAGGTGTCGAGGTCGGCGTAGGCGCTCATGGCCAGGGTCCGCGGGATCGGTGTGGCGGTCATGATCAGCTGATGGGGGCACAGCTCGCCGGCCACACCCTTCTTGCGCAGCGCCAGGCGTTGCTGCACGCCAAAACGGTGCTGCTCGTCGATGATCGCCAGGGCCAGGTGCTTGAACTGTACCTCTTCCTGGAACAATGCATGGGTGCCGACAACCATCGGCGCGCCGTTGGCGATCTGCTCCAGGGCGCTGGCGCGGGCCTTGCCCTTGAGCTTGCCGGCCAGCCAGGCGACTTCGATCCCCAGCGGTTCGAGCCAGCGCTTGAAGGTGATGTAGTGCTGTTCGGCGAGAATCTCGGTGGGCGCCATCAGCGCCACCTGATAGCCCGCTTCAAGGGCCTGCAGCGCGGCGAGTGCAGCGACCACGGTCTTGCCGGCACCCACATCGCCCTGAACCAGTCGCATCATCGGTTCAGTCTGGCTCAGGTCGTAGGCGATTTCGTTGGCTACGCGCTGCTGGGCGCCAGTCGGCTTGAAACCCAGGTTGGCCAGGTACTGCGCCTGCAGGCGGTTGGCCTTGGGCAGCAGTGGCGCACGCAGGCTGCGCAGGCTTTCGCGCAGGCGTTGCTGCGACAGCTGATGGGTCAGCAGTTCCTCGAAGGCCAGGCGGTGCTGGGCCCAATGCTGGCCCTCGGCGAGCTCGTCGAGGTCGGCCTCGGCTGGGGGGTTGTGCAAGTAGCGAATGGCATCGTCCAGCGGTGCCAGGTGGTAGTCGCGGGCCAGCTCGTCGGGCAGCCAGTCTGGCAGGCTGCGCGGGCCGAGCATGCCCAGGCTCTGCTGGCAGAGCAGGCGCAGCCGCTGCTGGGTGAGGCCTTCGGTGGTCGGGTAGATCGGCGTCAGGGTCTGCTCGACCGGAGGCGGTGGCTCGTCGCCGTTGAGTGCGCGGTACTCCGGGTGGTAGATCTCCAGGCCCGAGGCGCCGGGGCGCGCTTCGCCATAGCAACGCAGGTGGGTGCCACGCTTGAGGCCTTCCTTTTGCGCATTGCTGAAGTGGTAGAAGCGCAGGCTCAGCACACCGGTGCCATCGCCCAGGCGCACCACCAGGCTGCGGCGCTTGCCCATGGTCACGTCGGCGCCGCTGACCACGCCCTCGATCACGGCATCCTGGCCAGGGCGCAGTGCGCCGATGGGCACGACACGGGTGCGATCCTGATAGCGCAGCGGCAGGTGGAACAGCATGTCCTGCAGGTTTTCCAGGCCTACCTTGGCGAGCTTTTCCGCCATGGCTTCGCCTACGCCCTTGAGCGCTGTGACCGAGACCTTCGACAGCTCAGTCATGACTCAGGCCGGCTGTTCCACAGGCGGTTTGGCCACCGAACAGAGACGGATCGAGTCGGCAAGGATCTCGATCGCCTTCGGCCGCGGGAAGCTGGCGCGCCAGGCGATGGCCACGGTGCGGAACGGCGCAGGCGCGGTGAGCGGGCGCACTTCGATGACCCCAGGCGCGTAGTGGTGGCTATGCACCGCCGACAGCGGCAGGATCGACACGCCCAGGCCGGAAGCGACCATGTGGCGGATGGTTTCCAGCGAGCTGGACTCAACGGTGGTGTGCTTGGCGCCTTCGCCACCTTTGTTCAGCGTCGGGCACGCTTCCAGAACCTGATCGCGGAAGCAGTGGCCCTCACCGAGCAGCAGCAGGCTCTTGTCGTTGAGCATGGCGGTGTCGATGGTCTTTTTTGCCGTCCAGGGATGGTCGGCCGGCATCAGCGCGCAGAATGGTTCATCGTACAGCGGCAGCGTCAGCACGTCGGCTTCATTGAACGGCAGGGCAATGATCACCGCGTCCAGTTCGCCATTGCGCAGTTTTTCGCGCAGCACGTGGGTGAAGTTCTCTTCGATGTACAGCGGCATCTGGGGTGCCACACGGTGCAGCTGCGGGATCAGGTGGGGGAACAGATAGGGGCCGACGGTGTAGATGGCACCGACCTTCAGCGGGGCGGTCAGCTGGTTCTTGCCCGCCTGGGCCAGTTCGCGGATACCCTGGGCCTGCTCCAGCACCTTCTGCGCCTGGGCGACAATGCTTTCGCCGACCGGGGTCAGGCGCACCGCGCTCTTGCTGCGTTCGAAGATCAGCACGCCAAGCTCGTCCTCAAGCTTTTTCACACCGACCGACAAGGTGGGCTGGCTGACATGGCAACGCTCGGCGGCGTGGCCGAAGTGCTGCTCCTGGGCGAGGGTGACGATGTAGCGAAGTTCTGTGAGGGTCATAACGTGCGTCCATGAAGTTGCGAGCCCAGCATAGCGGCTGCAATCGATAGACGCACGTTATCAGACTTGCCGATGTGTGACAGAAACAAAAGTATCAGCGACGGTCCAGCGAGTAGACGAACGGCGCCACGACTTCGATCGTGCCATTGTTCAGCAACTCCGGTGGCGGCTTGGGTACAGTGCCGGCCCGGCGGATCATCTCCAGGGTTGCCCGGTCCAGTGCCGCGCTGCCCGAACCACCGGCCATCGAGTACGACACCACCTTGCCTTCGGCGTCGACCACGAAACGCAGGCGGTTGATGCCTTGCAGGCCACGGCGGCGTGCGTCTTCCGGGTAGCGCTTGTACTTCGCCAGGTGGCGCAGCAGGTCGCTCTGCCAGGTTGGCAACGCTTGGCTGTTGGAGGCAATGCTCGGCGCCGGTGCCGCCGACTTCTGCGGTGGCGTGTTGCTGGGCGGCGTGTCCGCTACGTGTTCCTTGGTGGGTGGTTCATCCCGCGGCGGCTCAGGCTTCTTCTCAGGCTTCGGAGGTTGAGGCTTGGGTTTGGGCTTGGGCGGCTTGGCGATGGCGATCTTCGGTTTCGGCGCCTCGGCTACCTTGGGCAGCGGTGGTTCTTCTACCGGTGCCGGCGGTTGTGGAGCGGCCTTGGGTGGTGGTGGCGGTGCGGGCTCGGGCAGCGGTGCCAGCTCGACCATCATGGCTGCCGGGGGCAGCTCGATGGCCTGGGGCACCGACCAGTTGAGCGTGAGCAGCACAGCGACGGCATGGACACCCAGCACAAGGGCCAGGCTGCCGCTGTAACGCGCCAGATTGTGCCGCGTCTTCGTCATTTCTTGGCTGCCGTCTCGAGACCTACCAGACCGACTTTGAGGTAGCCGGCCGCGCGCATGTTGTTCATCACTTCCATCAGGTCACCGTAATCCACGCCTTTGTCGGCCTGGAAGAAGATGGTGGTTTCCTTGTCACCCTTGGTCTTGGCGTCGAGCATCCGGCCAAGCTGGTCAGGGGCAGGTACCTGATCGTCGCCGACGTACAGCTTCTGGTCGGCCTTGACGCTGACGAACACGGGCTTCTCGGGCCTCGGCGCCGGCTTGGCGGTCGAGGCAGGCAGATCGACCTTGATGTCGACCGTGGCCAGGGGCGCGGCCACCATGAAGATGATCAGCAGTACCAGCATCACGTCGATGAACGGCGTGACGTTGATTTCGTGGTTTTCGGCGAGGTCGTCGCCACCTTCGTTGAGATGCAGGCCCATGGCTTACCCCACTTTCACCATGTGCGGGGCGGCGCGCTCGCCACCCTGGTGGTCGAGGTCACGGCTGACCAGCAGCAGGACCTGCGCCGAAGCGTCGGACACCTGAGCCTTGTAGCCGGCAATGGAGCGGGCGAAGACGTTGTAGATGACCACCGCCGGGATTGCTGCGACCAGGCCCAAGGCAGTGGCCAGCAGGGCTTCGGCAATACCTGGCGCCACGACCGCGAGGTTGGTGGTCTGGGTCTTGGCGATGCCGATGAAGCTGTTCATGATGCCCCATACCGTACCGAACAAGCCGACGAATGGCGCGGTGGAACCGATGGTGGCGAGCACGCCGGTGCCGCTGCTCATGGTACGGCCGCTTGCGGCCACCAGGCGCTCCAGGCGGAAGCTGACGCGTTCCTTGATGCCTTCTTTCTCGCGGGCATTGGCCGACAGGCGCATTTCTTCGAGGGCGTCGTGGACCAGGGTGTGGGCCAGGGTGCCTTCCTTGTTGGAGACTTCGCTGGCTTCCTTGAGGCTGGCGGACTTCTTCAGCTGGGCGATCTCACCGCGCAGGCGACGCTTGGCGCCCATCAGCTCGAAGCCTTTGGCGATCCAGATGGTCCAGGTGATGATCGAGGCGATCGCCAGGCCAATCATGACTGCCTTCACCACGATGTCGGCGTTCTTGTACATGCCCCACGGCGACAGGTCGTGGGCCATGCCCAGGGAGGTGTCCTCGACCAGCGCTTCGACGCTTGGGTCGGCTGCCGCCGGGGCGTCGACCGGGGTGGCTGCCTGGGCAGCACCCGCAGGCACCTGGCCTTCGGTCGCCGGGGTAGCCGGCGCGGTGGCGGCGGCTGGCGTACTGGCATTGGCGGCTGGCTCATCGGCCATTGCCACCGGGGCCAGCACCAGGCTGAACATCAGCGCGGCGATGGCACGCCATGCGCGCGACGGGGTTGGCGAAGCGGAAGGTTGAGTACGTGTCATGCTGGCCGGACCTGATGAAGAAAAAAGTGAGCGTTCTCCAAGGCCTCGAGATAGGCCGAGAACAGATAGGGGTGCCATTATTGCAAGTAATTCTTGTTAACAAAAGTAATCTTGTTGCTTTTTTCGCCCATGGTCTAGCCGCCTATCGTGTAATCCGGCTAGCCTGATCCTTTGGTCTAGGGAGTTTAGTGATGTCAGACCTATCAGCATTGATCGTAGGTTGTGGTGATGTAGGCAGCCGTCTGGCCCGTCAACTGCTGGCCCGTGGGTGGCAGGTGAGCGGCTTGCGGCGCTCGGTCGAGCGCCTTCCGCAAGGGGTCGCCCCGGTTGCCGCCGACCTGTGCGAGCCGAGCCTGCCCCAGGCTTGGCCACAGCGTTCGCCGGACTACCTGGTGTATTGCGTGGCGGCCAGCCAGCACGACGAGGCGGGATACCAGGCGGCTTACGTCGAGGGTCTGCGCCATGTGCTGGCGTGGTTGGCCGAGAAAGGCCAGCGCCCGCGGCGCCTGCTGTTCGTGTCCAGCAGCAGTGTGTTTGCGCAAAAGGAGGGTGAGTGGATCGATGAAACGGCCGCCACCGAGCCGGAAGGTTATTCGGGGCGTGTGATGCTGGAAGCCGAACAGTTGGCGTTGGCCAGTGGTATCCCGGCAAGCATCGTGCGACTGACTGGGATCTATGGGCCGGGCCGTGAGTGGCTGCTAAGCCAAGTACGTCAGGGCTATCGTGTAGCCGAGGCACCACCGCTGTATGGCAACCGTATTCATGCGGAGGATGCGGCCAGCCTGCTGGCGTTCCTGCTGCAAGCCGATGCCGAGGGTGTGGCACTGGACGCATGTTATATAGGAGTGGACGACGACCCGGCACCGCTGGCCGATGTGGTGGCCTGGTTGCGCGCGTACATGGGCGTTACCGAGTGGTCCGATGAGCAGCGGGTACGGCGCACTGGCAGCAAGCGCTGCAGCAATGCGCGAGCGCGGGCCTTGGGTTGGGTGCCGGCGTATCCGAGCTATAAAGAAGGGTATGCGGCCATTCTGAAGGAGAAGGGGTGAGGTGTCTGGTCCTTTCCCGGGTACTCCGCTGAATGAGCAGTCAGTGGGGCACCCGCGAAAGGTCCGGTGTAGGAGGGCTCAATCCTTCTCCAGCACCCACTGGCGATTCCCCGCCGCCAACTCAGGCATTTCATCCGGCTGCGCACGGTTTACCGCCTGGAAAATCTCCAGCTTGTCGCCATCGCGCTTGAAGATGAACGGCGCACCGCGCTGGTTGCGCTCCAGCCACAGGCTGTCGTTGCTCCCGCCCATGCTGGCGCAATCGCCTGCCAGGCACAGGGCGTAACGGTCCGGGCCGGGCAGGCCAGTGACGCTGCCATTGTCGGCAAAACGCACCACGCCGCCTTGGCCCTGGCCTTCGACGATCTTCCAGTCACCGCCCAGGTAGGACTGGTACAGCGCTTTCTCGAAGCTACCACCCAACGGTGCATTGCCAGGCTGCTTGGCGCGCACGAAGGTCTGCTGGGCACCGGACTGATCGGTGCTCTTGAGCTCGTCGCCGTCCAGTGCCAATTGCTCGACCTGGCCACCTTCGAAACTGGCCTGCCATTGCTTCTCGTTGGCGGTCAGCTGGCCGTCAGCGGCTTCGAAACCATTGCTGTAGCTGGCCTGTTGATTGGCCACGTCGAGCTTCCACTCGAAGACCGGGCCGTGTTCGTTCAGGGCTTGGCGCAGGCTGCCACCTTTTACGGCGGCTTTGATGGCGTCCTGGTTGACCCAGGTGCCGTTGAAATCTTCAGGTTTGTGGCTGGCGCAGCCGCTCAGAAGCAGGGCTGCCAGCGCGAGAGGCAGTGCTTGACGCATGATGGAATAACCTTGAGCTGGATGGTGACGGGCAGGGCGCCCGTCACCGGTGGCATCACTCGATGACCAGGATAGCGTCCATTTCGACCTGGGCGCCTTTAGGCAGCGCGGCAACGCCAATGGCGGCGCGGGCTGGGTAAGGCTGCTCGAAGTAGCGACCCATCACCTCGTTGACCTTGGCGAAATGGCTCAGGTCAGTGAGGAAGATGTTCAGCTTGACGATGTCCTTGAACGAGCCGCCAGCGGCTTCGGCCACCGACTTGAGGTTCTCGAAGACCTGCACGGTCTGGGCTTCGAAGCCTTCAACCAGTTCCATGGTCTTCGGGTCCAGCGGGATCTGGCCCGACATGTACACGGTATTGCCGGCCTTGATCGCTTGCGAGTAGGTGCCGATAGCGGCAGGTGCCTTGTCGCTGTTGATGACGGTCTTGCTCATGATGACTCCTTGCGGTTGGCGGACTACGTACGCATGCGGGTGATGCGAACCACACCTGTCAGCGTACGCAGCTTCTTGATCACACGAGCCAGGTGCACGCGGTCGTGCACGCTGACCACCAGTTGGACAACGCTGATACGGCCGTCGCGTTCGTCCATGCTGATCTTCTCGATGTTGCCGTCGGCGGCGTTGACGCTGCTGGCCAGCAGGGCGATCAGGCCGCGCTGGTGTTCGAGCTCGACACGCAATTCGACGTTGAATTCGCCGGTGATGTCCTTGGCCCAGGAAAGCTGCACGCACTTCTCTGGGTTATGCCGGATTTCACTGATGTTGCGGCAGTTTTCCAGGTGCACGACCATGCCCTTGCCCGCCGAGAGGTGGCCGACGATCGGGTCACCCGGGATCGGCGTACAGCATTTGGCGTAGCTCAGCACCAGGCCTTCGGTGCCGCGGATCGCCAGCGGGCCTTCTGGTGCGGGCAACGGCTCGCCCTCGGCCGACAGCAGGCGACGGGCGACCACATAGGCCATGCGGTTGCCCAGGCCGATGTCTTCGAGCAGGTCTTCGATCAGCTCCAGGCGGTATTCGGCCAGAATCGCATTGATGCGCTCCTGGGGGATCTTGTCCAGGCTGCTGTCGAAGCCGGTCAGCACCTTGTTCAACAGGCGCTCGCCCAGGTTGATCGACTCGGAGCGGCGTTGCTGCTTGAGGGCGTGGCGGATGTGCGTGCGGGCCTTGCCGGTGACCACGAAGTTGAGCCAGGCCGGGTTGGGCCGGGCACCTGGGGCACTGACGATTTCTACCGTCGAGCCGCTTTGCAGCGGTTCGGACAGCGGCGCCAGGCGTCGGTTGATGCGGCAGGCGATGCAACTGTTGCCCACGTCGGTGTGCACCGCATAGGCGAAGTCGACGGCGGTGGAGCCTTTTGGCAGCTCCATGATCCGGCCTTTGGGGGTAAAGACGTAGACCTCGTCCGGGAACAGGTCGATCTTCACGCTCTCGATGAATTCCAGCGAGTTGCCTGCGCGCTGCTGCAGCTCGAGGATGCCCTTGACCCATTGGCGTGCGCGGGCGTGGCTGCCCTTGGGCTGCTCGTCGTCGTTGGACTTGTACAGCCAGTGCGCGGCGATGCCGTTGTTGGCCATCTCTTCCATCTCGCGGGTGCGGATCTGGATTTCGATGGGCACGCCGTGCATGCCGAACAGCGTGGTGTGCAACGACTGATAGCCGTTGGCCTTGGGAATCGCGATGTAATCCTTGAAGCGCCCGGGCAGCGGCTTGTACAGGTTGTGCACGGCACCGAGCACGCGGTAGCAGGTGTCGACCTTGTCGACGATGATGCGGAAGGCATACACGTCCATGATCTCGTTGAAGGCGCGGCGTTTGCCGCGCATCTTCTTGTAGATGCCATAGAGGTGTTTCTGCCGGCCGCTGACCTCGCCCTGGATACCGTCGGCAGCAAGGCAGTTGGCCAGCGATTGCTCGATCTTGGCGACGATCTCCTTGCGGTTGCCGCGTGCGCTCTTGACTGCCCGGTGGATCAGCGACGAACGCATCGGGTGCATGGCCTTGAAGCCGAGGTCCTCGAATTCCACGCGCACGGTGTGCATGCCCAGCCGGTTGGCGATGGGGGCGTAGATTTCCAGGGTTTCCTTGGCGATACGCCGGCGTTTCTCGCCGGACAGCACTTCCAGGGTACGCATGTTGTGCAGGCGGTCGGCCAGTTTGACCAGGATCACGCGGATGTCGCGCGCCATGGCCATGGCCATCTTCTGGAAGTTCTCGGCCTGCGCCTCGGCCTTGGTCTCGAAGTTCATCTGGGTCAGTTTGCTGACCCCGTCGACCAGCTCGGCAACCGTCTCGCCAAATTGCTGGCTGAGGGCTTCCTTGGCGATGCCGGTATCTTCGATCACGTCGTGCAGCATGGCCGCCATCAGGCTCTGATGGTCCATGTGCATGTCGGCGAGGATGCTGGCCACGGCCAGCGGATGGGTCACGTAGGGTTCGCCGCTGCGGCGGCGTTGCCCATCGTGCGCCTGTTCGGCGTAGAAGTAGGCCCGGCGAACCAGGTTGACCTGTTCGGGGCCCAGGTAGGTCGACAGCCGTTCGGCTAAGGCTTCTATGCCCGGCATGGTTTCACCTCTTGCCGAGGAAGAGGGCCTTGTGCCGCGCGACGTCGACCAGGCATGGATCAGACAGCCTCGTTGGACTCGTCCTCGAACGCGGCGAAGACCGGATCCTCGGTGACGATCTCTTCGGCGGCGATGAACTCAGGGGTGACGATACCTTCGGCGATTTCGCGCAGGGCGACCACGGTCGGTTTGTCGTTTTCCCATGCTACGCGCGGCTCTTTGCCGCCGGTAGCCAGCTGACGGGCGCGCTTGGTCGAGAGCATGACCAGCTCAAAACGGTTATCCACGTGTTCCAGGCAGTCTTCAACAGTTACGCGGGCCATGGTCTTCCTCAGTAGCAAATGCGATGGGCGTGCAGCCCAATAGTGGGCAGGCGGACTCGATAGTATAAAAATTCACCAGCCAATAGGGAAGCGCTGTTTTGCCGGACGGCACTGTGCAGACTTCTTCGCGGGCAAGCCCGTTCCCACCGGATCTGTACTTTTCTCACCCGCACCGCTCACTTACCAGGCGCGGGCTTGCCCGCGAAAGTGCCGCAACAGACACCCTCACCCGTGAGCCTGACGATAACCTCAGAGCATCGCGTCACGCAACCGCGGGGTCAGCTCCTCGAACAAGGTCTGCACCGATCGCAGCGCCCGGCAATCCGGTCGGGTCAGCAGCCATAGCTGGGTATCACAGCCCGGCAGCGGCCCGCTCAGGGCATCGACACCGGGCAGGGCATCCACCATGTAGTCGGGCAGCGCTGCGACGCCAAGGCCGGTGCTTACCAGCTGCGCGATGGTCGACATGCTGCTGCACTGGTAGCGCGGGCTCAGCCCTGGGTTGTGCTGATTGCGCCAGACCACGGTAGGGTGATCCTGCATCGAATCGTCGGGGGCTATCCAGGGCACGCTGTTGTGCGACTCGGCCAGGCGCTCGCGCCACTGTGGCTGGCCACAGATCACGTAGGACGTGGAGCCCAGGCAGCGCCCCACCAGGTGTTCCGGCGGCGTATTGGTCAGCCGCAAGGCGATGTCGGCGTCGCGGCGGCTGAGGTTGGCGAAGGTGTTGGAGGTGCCCATTTCCAATGACAGCGCCGGGTAGTTGGGCATGAAGGCTGCCAGCGCGGGCAGCAGCAAGCTGTGCATCACCGCTTCGGTGCAGGTCAGGCGAACGGTGCCACTGACCACCTGTTCGCCACTGGTCATGGCGATGCGCGCCGCCTCCAGTGCCTGCTCAGCCCGTTCGGCCTGTTCAGCCAGGGCCTGGGCAGTGTCGGTTGGCAGGTAGCCTTTGCGGCTCTTGACGAACAGCGCGGTACCGAGCGCCGATTCCAGCCGGCGGATCGAGCGGAATACGGTGGAAACGTCGACCTTGAGCAGTTCGGCGGCCTTGGCCAGCGAGCGACCGCGTTCCAGCGCCAGGACCAGGGAAAGGTCGGCATGGGTAATCTGATATTGCATTGGTGCACGCTCTGCTTGCCGAATTGCCAATGTCTGTTGCATTGAGGCCATTTTATAGTGGAACCGCCCCTGGGAATCAATGCGCCCGGTCGGGCAACCAATCCCCACGATGGGAAAGTGAAAAAAACAACAGCTGCAACCATCGTCGCCCGTGAGGCGCCAGCCGTACCCCCACATCGCCGCAGCACATCAAAGGATGTACACCATGACGTCGGTCACCCCGTGCGCCAGTTCTTCCAGCGAGATGAAAGACTTCCTCCAGGCCCATCCGGACACGCAGTACGTCGATCTGCTGATCTCCGACATGAATGGCGTGGTACGTGGCAAGCGCATCGAGCGGGCCAGCCTGCACAAGGTGTACGAGAAGGGGATCAACCTGCCAGCGTCGCTGTTCGCCCTCGATATCAACGGCTCGACCGTTGAAAGCACGGGCCTTGGGCTGGACATTGGCGATGCCGACCGTATTTGCTTCCCCATCCCTGGCACGCTCTGCAACGAGCCCTGGCAGAAGCGCCCCACCGCCCAGTTGTTGATGACCATGCACGAGCTCGAAGGCGAGCCGTTCTTTGCCGACCCGCGTGAAGTGCTGCGCCAGGTGGTGAGCAAGTTCGACGCCATGGGCCTGGCTATCTGCGCCGCGTTCGAGCTGGAGTTCTACCTGATCGACCAGGACAACCTCAACGGTCGCCCGCAGCCGCCACGCTCGCCCATCTCTGGCAAGCGCCCGCAGTCGACCCAGGTCTACCTGATCGACGACCTCGACGAGTACGCCGACTGTCTGCAGGACATGCTCGAAGCCGCCAAGGAGCAGGGACTTCCGGCCGACGCGATCGTCAAGGAAAGCGCCCCTGCGCAGTTCGAGGTCAACCTGCACCACGTTGCCGACCCGCTCAAGGCCTGCGACTACGCGATCCTGCTCAAGCGCCTGATCAAGAACGTCGCCTACGACCATGAAATGGACACCACCTTCATGGCCAAGCCCTATCCGGGCCAGGCGGGCAATGGCCTGCATGTGCACATCTCGCTGCTGGACAAGAAGACCGGCAAGAACATTTTCGCCAGCGATGACCCGCTGCAAAGCGACACGCTGCGCCACGCCATCGGTGGCGTGCTGGAAACCATGCCTGCATCGATGGCCTTCCTCTGCCCGAACATCAACTCGTACCGTCGTTTTGGCGCACAGTTCTATGTGCCCAACGCACCGAGCTGGGGCTTGGATAACCGCACCGTAGCGGTTCGCGTGCCAACCGACAGCAGCGACAACGTGCGCATCGAGCACCGTGTGGCCGGCGCCGACGCCAACCCGTACCTGATGCTCGCCGCGATCCTCGCCGGTATCCACCACGGGCTGACCAGCAAGGTCGAACCGGGCGCACCGATCGAAGGCAATTCGTACGAGCAGCTGGAGCAGAGCCTGCCGAACAACCTGCGCGACGCCCTGCGTGCACTGGATGACAGCGAGGTCCTGAACCAATACATCAGCCCGGACTACATCGATATCTTCGTGGCCTGCAAGGAAAGCGAGCTGGCCGAATTCGAAGTGTCGATCTCCGACCTCGAGTACAACTGGTACCTGCACACGGTGTAAGCCCATGAGCGCAAATGCGGTCCCCTTGATCGGTGTCAGCGCCTGCCGCCAGCAGGTGGGGAAGAACTCGTCGCACACGGTGGGCGACAAGTATGTCGAGGCGGCCGGCTTTGCCGGACTTCCGCTGATTCTGCCAGCGCGCGACGGGGGCAGCGACACGCAGGCGCTGCTGGCCCAACTCGATGGCATTCTTTTTACCGGTTCGCCTTCAAATGTCGAGCCGCATCATTACAATGGCGCCCCCAGCGCGGAAGGAACCCGGCACGATCTTGCACGTGACCGCCTGACCTTGCCGCTGCTGCAGGCGGCCATTGCCGCCGGTGTACCGGTGTTCTGCATCTGTCGTGGTTTCCAGGAGCTGAATGTGGCCCTGGGTGGGAGCTTGCACCAGCGGGTGCAGGAACTGCCTGGTTACCTGGACCACCGTGAACCTGAGGACGCACCCCTTGAGGTGCAATACGGCCCTCGTCACCCCGTCGGCATCGAGCCGGGTGGGATGTTCGAGCGCCTGGGCCTGGCTGCGCAGTTCGAGGTCAACTCGCTGCACAGCCAGGGCATCGACCGCCTGGCCCCTGGGCTGCGTGTCGAAGCACGGGCCCCGGATGGCCTGATCGAAGCGGTGTCCATGCCTGACGCGCCGGGCTTCGTGCTCGGCGTGCAGTGGCACCCGGAATGGCGTTTCGCCGACAACCCGGTTTCCCGGCGCCTTTTCCAGGCGTTCCGCGAAGCCTGCATTGCCCATGCTGCACGGGAGGTATCTCGCCGCAAGGCCGGCTGATGTCAGCCGAAAGTCTTGGATGACGCACCTTTCGCTGCACGCTTTCAATGAGTGAAAGCAGGCCGTGTTCGCATGGCCTGTGAAAACAATACCAATATCGACGGCAAATACTCATGAGCAATTACACAGAAGCCGGCCGCCCACCCGATGCGGCCGACTCGGGCAGCACTCAGCGCAGCAAAGGCCTGGCCAAGGGCCGTCTTGGCCTGTTGGCCAGCGTGGTGCTGGGCATTTCTACCATTGCCCCGGTCTACACCCTGACCGGCGCCCTCGGCCCGACCGTACGTGAGGTCGGCGCTCACCTTCCCGCCGTGTTCATCGTTGGTTTCCTCCCCATGCTGCTGGTCGCCCTCGGCTATCGCGAGCTGAACTCGGCGGAACCGGACAGCGGCACCTCGTTTACCTGGTCTGCGCGTGCCTTCGGCCCGATGATTGGCTGGATTGGTGGCTGGGGGCTGGTGGTTGCCACGACCATCGTGCTGTCGAACCTGGCAGGCGTTGCAGTGGACTTCTTCTACCTGTTCCTTGGGCAGATCACCGGCCACCATGCCTTGGCTGCGTTGGCAGATAACCTTTTGATCAACATCACCACCTGTTGCGTGTTTATCGCCTTGGCGGTGTGGATCTGTTGCCGTGGCATGGCCACCACCATGACGGTGCAGTATGGCCTGGTGGCCCTGCAACTGATGGTGCTGATCGGCTTTGCCTTTGCAGCATTCGGCGGTACCACGGCGCCGCCACCTCTGGAATTCGACTTCGCCTGGTTCAACCCGTTTGGCGTCGAGTCGTTCTCGGCGTTTGCTGCGGGGCTGTCGCTGTCGATCTTCATCTTCTGGGGTTGGGACGTGTGCCTGACTGTCAGCGAGGAGTCGGTTGGCAGTGACGAGGTGCCTGGCAAGGCGGCCACCTGGACGGTGCTGCTGATCCTTGGTCTGTACCTGCTGACCGCCATTGCCACCCTGCAGTTTGCCGGTATCAGCGATGTCGGCCTCGGCCTGAACAACCCACGTATTCAGGAGAACGTCTTCGCCCACCTGGCCGGCCCGGTCATGGGGCCGCTGGCGATCCTGATGTCCATTGCCGTACTGGCCAGCACGGCGGCGTCGTTGCAGTCCACTTTTGTTTCGCCAGCGCGCACTTTGCTCGCCATGGGGTATTACGGCGCCGTACCGCAGCGCTTTGCCAGTGTCTGCCCGCGCTCGCAAACGCCGCGTTATGCGACCATCTGCGCGGGTATTGCCGCGGGCCTGTTCTACGTGACCATGCGTACCTTGAGCGAGAACGTGCTGGCAGACACCATCACCGCCCTGGGCATGATGATCTGCTTCTACTATTCGCTGACCGCATTTGCCTGCGTCTGGTACTTCCGCCACAGCCTGTTCGACAGCCTGCGTCACTTCTTCATGCGTGGCCTGTGCCCGCTGGTAGGGGGTGTGATTCTGTCGGTGATTTTCGTACGTACCGCGATCGACAGCGCCTCGCCAGACTTTGGCAGTGGCTCGCACGTGGGTGGGCTGGGGCTGGTGTTCGTGATTGCGGCGATCATCTCGGCACTCGGGATTGTGCTGATGATGCTGTCGCGGATGCGAGCGCCGGCGTATTTCCTGGGGGCTACCCTGCGCCAGCAGGCGACCCTGCAGCTGCAAGAGTAAAACAATGGGCTGCCTCGCAGCCCTTCGCGGGTAACCCCACCCCAGGGGTACAACGTCGTTCATGGCAACGGCGCAGGGCCTCTGGGGCGGGGTTACCCGTGAATCTTCAGCCGATCAGTTGCTTTAGCAGCGTCTCGTGCCGTGCCTGCTGCTTCTGCAACAGCAAACGGTTCGAGCGGAACACCGCCTTCAACTCTTCCAGTGCCGCGTCGAAGTTGTCATTGATGATGACGTACTCATACTCGTCGTAGTGCACCATCTCGCTGACCGCTTCTTTCATGCGCCCGGCAATGATCTCATCGCTGTCCTGGCCCCGGCCGTCCAGACGATGGCGCAGGGCCTCCAGGCTCGGCGGCAGGATGAAGATCGAACGCGCTTCGGGCATCAGCTCGCGCACCTGGCGGGCGCCTTGCCAGTCGATTTCCAGAATCAGGTCATCGCCCCGGTCCAGCACTTGCTGCAACGTGCTGCGCGAGGTGCCGTAGAAGTTGCCGAACACTTCAGCGTGTTCAAGGAAATCGTTCTTGTCGATCAGTGCCTTGAACGCTTCATGGCTGACGAAGTGATAGTTGACGCCGTGCTCCTCGCCCGGGCGTTTGCCGCGGGTAGTGTGCGAGACAGACACGCTGACGCGTTTGTCGTCTTTGATCAGGGCGTTGACCAGGCTGGTCTTGCCGGCACCGGACGGGGCCGAAACGATATAAAGGGTGCCGCTGCTGTGGTTCATGGTCGGGGTGGCCTTACTCGATGTTCTGTACTTGTTCACGCATCTGTTCGATCAGTACCTTCAGGTTGACCGCCGCTTGCGTGCTACGCGGGTCGAAGGCCTTGGAGCCCAGGGTATTGGCTTCGCGGTTGAGCTCCTGCATCAGGAAGTCCAGACGCCGGCCGGCGGCACCGCCGGACTTGAGCACCCGGCGTACTTCATTGACATGGGTGCTGAGGCGGTCCAGTTCCTCGGCAACGTCGCTCTTTTGCGCCAGCAGCACCATCTCCTGCTCCAGGCGCTGTGGGTCGAGTTCGGCCTTGAGGTCGCCGAAGCGGTCGATGATCTTCTGCCGTTGGGCGGCCAGCATCTGTGGTACCAGGGCGCGCAGGGTAGTGACCTCGGCGCCCATGCTGTCGAGCCGCTCGTTGATCAAGCGCGCCAGTTCCTGGCCTTCGCGCAGGCGGCCGGCCTTGAGTTCGGCCAGGGCGTCGTCGAACAGCGCCACGGCTTCGGCATTCAGTGCCTGCGGGTCGCTGGCGTCGGCCACCAGCACGCCCGGCCAGGACAGCACCTCGAGCGGGTTGAGCGGCGCTGGCTGCTTGATCAGGCCTGCCACCTCTTCGGCGGCGGCGACCAGTTGCGCGGCGCGCTCGCGGTCGACGTTCAGTGGCTTGCCGCTGTTGTCTTCGTGCAGGCGCAAGGTGCATTCGACCTTGCCGCGTGACAGGCCCTGGCGCAGGCCCTCGCGCACCGCGCCTTCCAGGTCGCGCAGGGCGTCGGGCAGGCGCAGGTGGGGCTCGAGATAACGGTGGTTGACCGAGCGCAGTTCCCAGACCAGGGTGCCTTGGCTGCCTGCGCGCTCGACACGAGCAAAAGCGGTCATGCTGTGCACCATGGAGAGTACCTCGCGTTGATAAGTTGAACAGGGCAACCTTTCGGCTGCAAGGCGCAGGATTGTAGCGCAGTGCGACCTTGCAGCCCAATCCGTCCATGTTACCGAGCGCGGTTAATGGCGGCGGGAAAAGGCGACAGGCTGTCCGCGACGCGACAATAAGCATGTCCTCGCCGGGCGGCGGGCTCTATAATGCTGGGCAGATTCAAAGTCCCAGTACAGGTATCCCAGATGAAACGTCCAAGTGGTCGCGCCGCCGATCAGCTCCGCTCGATCCGCATTACCCGCAACTACACCAAGCACGCCGAAGGGTCGGTACTGGTCGAGTTCGGTGACACCAAGGTCATCTGCACGGTCAGCGTCGAGAACGGCGTGCCGCGCTTCCTCAAAGGCCAGGGCCAAGGCTGGCTGACGGCCGAATACGGCATGCTGCCGCGCTCCACGGGCGAGCGTAACCAGCGCGAAGCCAGCCGTGGCAAGCAGGGTGGCCGCACCCTGGAAATCCAGCGCCTGATCGGCCGCTCGCTGCGTGCCGCACTGGACATGAGCAAGCTCGGTGACATCACCCTGTACGTCGACTGCGACGTGATCCAGGCCGATGGCGGCACCCGCACCGCATCGATCACCGGTGCCATGGTTGCCCTGTGCGACGCCCTGGCAGTGATCAAGAAGCGTGGCGGCCTCAAGGCAGGCAACCCGCTCAAGCACATGATCGCCGCGGTATCGGTTGGTATGTACCAGGGTGAAGCGGTCCTGGACCTGGATTACCTGGAAGACTCCGCCGCCGAGACCGACCTGAACGTGGTCATGACCAGCGCGGGTGGGTTCATCGAAGTGCAGGGCACCGCCGAGGGTGCGCCGTTCCAGCCTGAAGACTTCAACGCCATGCTGGCGCTGGCGCAAAAAGGCATGAACGAGATCTTCGAGCTGCAGCAGGCCGCACTGGCTGACTGAGCAATAACCATTGGGGCCGCTTTGCGGCCCCGATTGTTTTTTAGATGGTCAACGTCCAGTCGTAGTCGACGATCAGCGGCGCATGCTGCGAGAAGCGCGGCTGACGCGGCAGGCGAGCGTTACGCACAAAGCGGCGCAAACCCGGGGTGAGGATCTGGTAGTCGAACCGGTAGCCCAGGTTGAGCATTTCGGCCTGCTCGTTGTCCGGCCACCAGCTGTACTGGTCGCCCTCACGGCTGACCTCGCGCAAGGCGTCCACGTAACCCATATCGCCGGTGATCGCATCCATCCACGCACGCTCCGGCGGCAGGAAGCCAGGCGACTGCTGGCTGTCACGCCAGTTTTTGATGTCGAGCTTCTGCTGCGCCACGTAGAACGAGCCGCAATAGATGTACTCGCGGCGCTTGCGGCGCTGCTTGTCCAGGTATTTGGCGAAGTCGTCCATCAACTTGAACTTCTGGTTCAAGTCTTCGTCGCCGTTCATGCCCGAAGGCAGCAGCAGGCTGGCAATACTGACTTTGTCGAAATCTGCTTGCAGATAACGCCCGTAGCGGTCGGCTGTCTCGAAGCCCAGGCCGGTGATGACTGCCTTGGGCTGCATGCGCGAGTAAAGTGCCACGCCACCTTGGGCGGGTACCTCCGCATCGCAGGCATAAAGGAAATAGCCATCGAGCTGGAAAGCTGGGTCGTCGAGTTCAAAGGCCGAGGCGCGGGTATCCTGAAGGCAGATGACGTCGGCATTCTGGGCTTGCAGCCAGCTGAGCAATCCACGCTCGGCCGCAGCCTGAATGCCATTCACGTTCACACTGATGATCCGCATAAATGGCCCCAAAAATCTCGTGCGTGTATGATACCCGAGCTCAACTCATTTAGCTAAATCCGTGGTGTCCGGGACTTTCCATGCAGCCGTATCAGCGCGACTTCATTCGTTTTGCCATCGATCGCGGGGTTCTGCGCTTCGGTGAGTTCACCCTGAAATCGGGGCGTACCAGCCCGTACTTCTTCAATGCGGGCCTGTTCAACACAGGTTCTGCCCTGGCTCAGCTGGGGCGTTGCTACGCGGCGGCCATCGTCGACAGCAAGATCCCGTTCGACGTCCTGTTCGGCCCCGCCTACAAGGGTATCCCCCTGGCAGCGGCCACCGCAGTGGCCCTGGCCGAGCAGCATCAACTCGACGTGCCGTGGTGCTTCAACCGCAAAGAAGCCAAGGATCATGGCGAAGGCGGCAGCCTGGTCGGCGCGCCGCTGGCCGGTGAGGTGCTGATCATCGACGACGTGATTACCGCCGGCACTGCTATCCGCGAGGTCATGCAGATCATCAATGCCCAGCAGGCCAAGGCCGCAGGCGTGCTGATCGCGCTGAACCGCGAAGAGCGCGGCAATGGTGAGCTGTCGGCGATCCAGGAAGTGGAGCGTGACTTCGGTATTCCGGTGGTCAGCATCGTTTCGCTGACCCAGGTGCTGGAGTTCCTGGCGGATGACCCGCAGCTCAAACAGCATCTGCCGGCGGTAGAGGCGTACCGAGCGCAATACGGGATCTGATGCCTGCGCGGTAACAAAAAGGCGACCTTTGCGGGTCGCCTTTTTGTTTGTGCTGTCCCGTCCTGAATAAGGTTTACACCTCCCATCCCGAATTTCCGGAGAGTCAGATGGAGCAAGGTGTAAAGCGCACACAGCGAGATTACTCACTGTCTTTTAAATTGGCGGTGGTTGATCAGATTG
>NZ_BQHW01000018.1 GCF_021602025.1 Pseudomonas ceruminis | reverse complement strand
GCTCGCAGCGAGGCGCCTTGCATACGCATGATCATTAGCGTTACGCGCTCTTCGATGGTCAAGTGGGTGTAGTGAGTAGTCATGCAGCACCTTACCTCGGGTGTTGCACTTGGTCACTGAGACCGCCCTACTTTGCTCCATGACTGTAACAGCGGATTGCGCTCGCTCTTGTAGAGCGCTGATCATGCTTTGAATATCCGTTGTCGATTGCTGGGTGCGAGCAGCAAGACTGCGAACCTCATCGGCGACAACAGCAAAACCACGCCCCTGCTCACCAGCACGCGCGGCCTCAATTGCTGCGTTGAGTGCCAACAAATTCGTTTGCTCGGCGATCCCTCGTATAACGTCAAGAACTTTTGATATCTCGTTACTTTGACCTTCAAGCTCATGAATAACCTGAGCGGCTTGCCTAATTTCACCTTCAAGGGCAATGATTGACTGGCTTGTGTGGGCTACCAGACGCTGGCCAGATGCCGTCTCAGTGTCTGCTCTTCCGG
This sequence comes from Pseudomonas ceruminis, assembly GCF_021602025.1. Classification (GTDB taxonomy): domain Bacteria; phylum Pseudomonadota; class Gammaproteobacteria; order Pseudomonadales; family Pseudomonadaceae; genus Aquipseudomonas; species Aquipseudomonas ceruminis. The sequence goes on along the minus strand of NZ_BQHW01000018.1, from coordinate 133,382 downwards.
CCGCATCTGCAGCATGCTGTGCATTGCTCGCAACCTCTTGAATGCTTGCCGCCATTTGGTTTACTGCCGTTGCTATTTGATCTGTCTCTGCCTGCTGCTCAACTGTAAGTACATTGCTTGACTCAATATCCTTTAGTAGGCTTTGGGTGTGTTCGCTAAGCCGATTTGATGCATCACCTATGCGACCTACTACGCTGCCTGTTTCAGCTTGCATCATTCGTAAAGCAAACTCTATTTGGCCAAACTCATCGGTGCGCCCAGTGTAGAGGGATTGACTTAATGGGTTATTGGAAATATTCCTGGCTCTTTCAACCAGTCTTCCAAGAGGAGAGAGAATAGCCAAAACACTAACAGAGCTTAAGCTTCCTGACATTAAAGTAGCTAACAATAAGCTGCTTATTGATGTATCAGTAAGCATGCCGGCAGCCATTGCGCTTGATATAATACTACCCCATATGAGCAAGAGTATTTTCACGGAAAAGCTAGCAGCCCATTTCGGCCTCGCGGCCTTCCCGCTTCTCAATTGAGCATATAATTTTTCCGCAGCCAAAACCTGCTCAGGTTCAGGCTTGGTCCTTACAGACTGGTATTCAACAATCGAACCATTCTTAGCTATTGGCGTTACATAAGCACTTACCCAATAGTGGTCGCCATTTTTACAGCGATTTTTTATTAGCCCCATCCATGAGCGGCCAGATTTTAATGTACTCCACATATGCTCAAATGCAGCAGGCGGCATATCTGGGTGTCTTACGATGTTGTGAGGCTGGCCTAATAGTTCTTCCTCAGTGAAACCACTGATTTTAATGAAGTCAGGATTAATGTACGTGATATGGCTTTGAGGGGAGGTAGTCGAAAGAATATTGGTATCTTTTGGGAGTTCTAAGTTTCGACCCGTCACTGGTAAATTCTGGCGCATAAGAGCCTCAAGGGTTGGCTGTTTTATTTTATTGTATTCGGCATTAAGCCCAATTTCTTTAGCGTTACGATAAAGCTAGCATGGAAACGATAGGTGCAAGCAAGTTAAGGGTTGCATCGCGCATGTCAATCTAGGCTATACCCTAACTGGATGTCAGGAATGGCCACGCTGCGCCTGTCGTTTTCAGAAGACGACCGCACCATCTGACTGGATGTAACGCCTGGTGTGCATACGGCTCCTGACAGCCCAATATCAGGAGTCGTCTGCACCAATCTCGACTATGCTCAATACTCGTGTGCACCAAAGCGAGGTTTGGGCATGACATCAGACACTCCACCGATTGCCGCGCAAGGCGTGGCCACCCTGCCCGACGAGGCATGGGCGCAAGCCCGGCACCGGACGGAAATCATCGGGCCACTGGCAGCGCTTGAGGTGGTCGGGCATGAAGCCGCCGATGAGGCAGCCCAAGCGCTGGGCCTGTCCCGGCGACAGGTATATGTCCTGATCCGTCGCGCCCGGCAGGGTACTGGCCTGGTAACAGACCTGACGCCCGGCCGATCCGGCGGCGGCAAAGGCAAGGGGCGCTTGCCGGAACCGGTCGAGCGCATCATCCGCGAGCTGCTGCAAAAGCGCTTCCTGACCAAGCAGAAACGCAGCCTGGCGGCGTTCCACCGCGAAGTCGCGCAGGCGTGCAAAACCCAGAAGCTGCCGGTGCCGGCGCGCAACACCGTGGCCCAGCGGATTGCCGGACTACACCCGGCGAAAATAGCCCGCAGCCGGGGCGGGCAGGACGCTGCCCGTCCCTTGCAAGGCGCGGGTGGCATTCCGCCCGAAGTCACCATGCCGCTGGAACAGGTGCAGATCGACCACACCGTCATCGACCTGATCGTGGTCGACGAGCGCGACCGGCAACCGATTGGCCGCCCATATTTGACCCTCGCCATCGACGTGTTCACGCGCTGCGTACTCGGCATGGTGGTCACGCTGGAAGCGCCGTCCGCCGTCTCGGTCGGCCTATGCCTCGCGCATGCCGCCTGCGACAAGCGGCCCTGGCTGGAAGGGCTGAATGTGGAAATGGACTGGCCGATGAGCGGCAAGCCCAGGCTGCTCTATCTGGACAACGCGGCCGAGTTCAAAAGCGAAGCGCTGCGCCGTGGCTGCGAACAGCATGGCATCCGGCTGGACTATCGCCCACCAGGCCAGCCGCACTACGGCGGCATCGTGGAACGGATCATCGGCACGGCGATGCAGATGATCCACGACGAATTACCGGGGACGACCTTCTCCAATCCCGGCCAGCGCGGCGAGTACGATTCCGAGAAGATGGCCACCCTGACGCTGCGCGAGCTGGAGCGCTGGCTCGCGTTGGCGGTAGGCACCTATCACGGCTCCGTGCACAACGGCCTGCTCCAGCCGCCGGCCGCGCGCTGGGCCGAGGCCGTGGAGCGCGTTGGCGTCCCGGCCGTCGTTACCCGCCCCACCGCGTTTTTGGTCGATTTCCTGCCGGTGATCCGCCGCACCCTGACCCGCACCGGCTTTGTCATCGACCACATCCACTACTACGCCGACGCCCTCAAGCCGTGGATTGCCCGGCGCGAGCGCTTGCCCGCCTTCCTGATCCGGCGCGATCCGCGCGACATCAGCCGCATCTGGGTACTGGAACCGGAAGGTCAGCACTATCTGGAGATCCACTACCGCACCTTGTCCCATCCGGCCGTCACCCTCTGGGAACAACGCCAGGCGCTGGCCAAATTGCGTCAGCTCGGGCGCGAGCAGGTGGACGAGTCGGCGCTGTTCCGCATGATCGGGCAGATGCGCGAGATCGTGACCACCGCCCAGAAGGCCACGCGCAAGGCGCGGCGCGACGCTGATCGCCGCCAGCACCTCAAGACGTCGGAGCCACCGGCCAAGCCCATACCGCCGGATGTGGACATGGCTGACCCGCAGGCAGACAACCTGCCGCCGGCCAAACCGTTCGATCAGATCGAGGAGTGGTAGCCGTGGACGAATATCCCGTCATTGACCTGTCCCACCTGCTGCCAGCGGCACAGGGTTTGGCCAGGCTGCCGGCAGACGAGCGCATCCAGCGCATTCGCGCCGACCGCTGGATCGGCTACCCGCGCGCGGTCGAGGCGCTGAACCGGCTGGAAACTCTGTATGCGTGGCCGAACAAGCAACGCATGCCAAACCTGCTGCTGGTCGGCCCCACCAACAACGGCAAGTCGATGATCGTCGAGAAATTCCGGCGGGCGCACCCGGTCGGCACCGACGCTGACCAAGAACATATCCCGGTGCTGGTCGTGCAGATGCCGTCAGAGCCATCGGTGATCCGCTTCTATGTCGCGCTGCTGGCTGCGATGGGCGCGCCGCTGCGCCCGCGCCCACGGCTGCCGGAAATGGAGCAACTGGCGCTGGCCCTGCTGCGCAAGGTCGGCGTGCGCATGCTGGTGATCGACGAACTGCACAATGTACTGGCTGGCAACAGCGTTAACCGGCGCGAGTTCCTCAACCTGCTGCGCTTCCTCGGCAACGAGCTGCGTATCCCCCTGGTCGGGGTCGGCACGCGCGAGGCGTACCTGGCCATCCGTTCGGACGATCAGTTGGAAAACCGCTTCGAGCCGATGCTGCTGCCGCCGTGGGAGGCCAATGAGGACTGCTGCTCGCTGCTGGCCAGCTTCGCGGCGTCACTCCCGCTACGGCGGCCATCCCCGATTGCCACGCTGGACATGGCCCGCTACCTGCTCACCCGGAGCGAAGGCACCATCGGCGAGCTTGCACATCTGCTGGTGGCGGCGGCCGTCGCCGCCGTGGAGAGTGGCGAGGAAGCGATCAACCACCGCACGCTCAGCATGGCCGACTACATCGGCCCCAGTGAGCGGCGGCGACAGTTCGAGCGGGAACTGATGTGAAGTCCGCGCCGCGCTGGCCGCTGCATCCGGCACCCAAGGAAGGCGAAGCCCTGTCCTCATGGCTCAACCGGGTCGCCGCCTGCTACCAGATGGACGTGCACGAGCTGCTGGCCCACGATCTTGGTCACAGCCAACTTGATGACCTGGATACCGCACCATCCTTGTCGTTGCTGACGGCGCTCTGCCAGCGCAGTGGCGTCGAGCTGGAGCGGTTGCGCAGCATGAGTCTTGCAGGCTGGGTGCCGTGGCTGCTCGACAGTCTCGACGATTCGGTACCAGCAGCCTTGGAAACCTATACATTCCAATGCGCGGTGCTCCTGCCCAAGCGCACCCGCAAGGTGCGGTCCATCACTCGCTGGCGTGCCTGGCTACCGAGCCAGACGATTCGCCGGGCGTGTCCGCAGTGTCTGAACGATCCAACGAATCAAGCTGTGCTACTCGTCTGGCAGCTCCCCTTGATGCTGAGCTGCCCGCAGCATGGCTGCTGGCTGGAGTCCTACTGGGGCATGCACGGCCGGTATCTTCAGTGGGAAATCGCCGATGCTGCGCCGCGCCCTGCCGATGACGCAATCGCCTGCATGGACCGGCGCACCTGGCAGGCGCTGACGACGGGTTTTGTGGAGCTGCCGCGTCGGCGTGTCCACGCCGGCTTGTGGTTCCGGCTGCTGCGCACCCTGCTTGATGAGCTGAACACGCCGCTCTCGCACTGCGGCAGTTGCTCGGCGAGCATCCGCCATGTCTGGGAGCGCTGCGGCCATCCGCTGCGCGCCGGGCAGAGTCTGTGGCGTCCCTACGAGATTCTGGCCCCGGCGGTGCAGTGGCAGATGCTGGAGGCGGCGGCCACCGCCATCACGCTGATCGAGTCAAAGGCGCTGATCCCGCGCGGGGAACAGGCCGCGCTGTTTCAGACGGAGCCGCACACTGGTTTCACCAACGGCCTGCCGGCGAAGGTGCCGAAGCCGGAACCCATCAACCACTGGCAACGAGCAGCCCAGGCCATCGATGAGGCCATCATTGAAGCGCGACACAACCCGGAGACGGCCCGCTTGCTGTTCACACTGGCGTCCTACGGGCGACGCGACCCCGAATCCCTGGAACGTTTGCGCGCCACGTTCACCAAGGAGGGCATCCCGCCGGAGTTTTTGTCACATTACGAGCCTGAATGGCCGTTTGCAGGTCTTAGACTAAATGACGGGTTAAGTGACAGTTTTTGACGGCGAGAACTTTCTGGCTCACACTGTCACATAATCGAACGTATATGTGACAGGACAAAATATGCAAATTGGCTACATGCGGGTATCCAAGGCTGACGGCACCCAGGGGACGGACTTGCAGCGCGATGCGCTGGTTGCTGCCGGCGTCGATCCGGCCCACCTCTATGATGATCAGGTGTCCGGCAAGCGCGAGGACCGCCCCGGTCTGGTCGCATGCCTCAAAGCGCTACGGCCAGGTGACACGCTGGTGGTCTGGAAGCTCGACCGGCTGGGTCGGGACCTGCGTCACCTCATCAACACCGTGCACGATATGACCGGGCGCGGTGTCGGGCTAAAAGTGCTGACCGGACATGGCGCTGCCATCGACACCACGACGGCAGCTGGCAAGCTGGTCTTTGGCATCTTTGCGGCACTAGCCGAGTTCGAGCGCGAACTGATTGCCGAGCGCACCATTGCCGGCCTGGCGTCGGCGCGGGCGCGCGGTCGAAAGGGCGGGCGTCCGTTCAAGATGACCGCAGCCAAGCTGCGGCTGGCCATGGCCGCGATGGGCCAGCCAGAAACCAAGGTGGGTGACCTGTGTCTGGAGCTTGGAATCACACGGCAGACCCTGTACCGGCACATTTCGCCCAAGGGCGAGTTGCGCCCCGATGGCGAGAAGCTGCTTGCCCGCACGTGACACGATGAGTGCCACCTACGCCATCGGCTTAGAGCCGCTAACACCACCTATCCACGAAGCGTGCGCAGATGATCGCGGCTGCCAACTTCAAAAGCGCTTCGTGGATGTCAAGGCGCCTTTCAAAGCGGATTCGCAGTTTGCCAAAGCCAGCAAACCATCCGTGCGTCCTCTCCACTACCCAGCGATGTTTGCCCAGCCTTTCGCTGCTTTCAATGCCGCGCCTGGCAATGCGGCTGGATATGCCTCGCTGCCTCAGATGGGCACGGCAGCGTTTGTAGTCATAGCCTTTGTCAGCATGCAGCTTCGCTGGTCGCTTGCGAGGTCGACCCTGCAGGCCTGCAACGCCAGGGATCGCATCCAAGCACCGCTCGAACATCATGGAGTCATGTCTGTTCGCCCCGCTGACAAGAACCACCAGCGGGATGCCTCTGGCGTCTACGACGATGTGCCGCTTGGAGCCGAGTTTTCCTCTGTCGGTGGGGTTCGGGCCTGTTTCCTGGCCCCCCGGGGGCTTGGTACCGAAGAGCCATCAATACTGGCCCGGCTCCAATCGATCTGGTCGTGTTCACGCAAACGCATCAGCATGGCCTGGTGCAACCTCTGCCAAACCCCTGCTGCGCTCCAATTCCGAAGTCGCCGCCAGCAAGTCATGCCGCTGCCATAGCCAAGGGATTGTGGGAGGTCTTCCCATGGAATGCCGGTATGCAACACGAACAAGATGCCGTTGAGGGCGGCCTCATCGCTCACTGCGAGCTTGCGTGCGCCACCTTTGGCGGAGGGAGTGAAGGTGGGGATCAGGGGCTGCAACTGCAGCCACAGTTCTTTGCTAACGGGTTGTCTTGCCATGAGGGCATGAAGCATAACTGCTTCATGCGGGTCTCTTGGGCAGTGGTGTTAGCGACTCTTAGAGTGCTTTATTTTCCGTTTTCTGAGACGACCCCACATAGGGCGAAAAGTCGCCGGCCGTGACGGCCAGTGGCAGGACGAGGGCGCTGGCGAGCAGAGCGCCGGTGAGTGCGATTTTCATCGTGTTCTCCTTATATGCCTATGGAGATCAGACGGCGACCACGGGGAAATCCACCGTGGTGTCGGCGATGTGGTTGGTGTAGTTGGTGAGCGTGTTCAGCGCGACGTTGGCGATCACTTCCAGTATCAGGCCGTCGTCGAGCCCCGCGCGGCGGTAGTTGGCCATGGCGTCGGCCGACACCACGCCGCGTTGCTCGACCAGCGCGCGGGCAAAGCCGGCGATTGCATCGTCAAGTGCGTTGGCCGCCTGGCCGGTGCGGGCCGCGGCGATGGCCTCTGCCGACAGTCCGGCACCTTTGCCGATCAGGGTGTGTGCGCTCAGGCAATACTGGCAGCGATTGGCTTGACCGGCAGCGAGCGCAACGATCTCGCGCTGGGAGGCATTCAGGCGGCCGGTGCCCAGCGTTTCGGACAAGCCGAGGTAGCCATTGAGCGCCGCCGGCGCGTGGGCCAGCGTGGCGAACAGGTTCGGCACCATGCCAAGCTTGGCTTTGACGGCCTTGAGTGTGGCAGCGGTAGCGGCGTCAGCGGTGTCGATGGTCAGGGGGGCGATTTGGGTCATGTCTATCTCCGTAGTGGGTGAGGTGCAAGAGCACGTGGGCATGATCGCCCTTTGTTTGGTACGATATGGCACGTAAAGTATCAAATACGTAACCTATCGTCTTATATGGAGAGTGGAATGGCGGATCGACTGGCCGGCTTGCTCCGGCACTACTCGCTTTCGGCGCGCGTTTTTCACAGCGGCGCCTTCTGTGGGCAGCATCATTACGCGGCGCCGCATGGCTATATCCATCTGGTGCGGCGCGGCCCGATTACGGCGCGTTCGCCCGTGCATGAAGATCTGCTGGTTACCGAGCCGAGCCTGCTGTTTTATCCGCGCGTGGCGTCGCATCGTTTTGTCGCCGCCCCCGGCGATACCGCTGAGCTGTTGTGTGCGGAGGTCGACCTGGGCGCTTCGACGGGCAATCCGTTGGCCATGGCCTTGCCGTCGATGCTGCTGATTCCGTTGGCGGACTTGCCCGGCCTCGGGCCGACGCTAGAGTTGCTGTTTGCCGAAGCCGAGCGCGACCAGTGCGGTCGGCAGGCCGCCATCGACCGCTTGTACGAGTTGCTACTGATCCAGTTGCTGCGTTATCTGATGGATGGGCGGCTTGGCGCCACCGGACTGCTGGCGGGCCTGGCCGACCCGAAACTCGCGCGCGCCATAACCGCCATGCACGATGCGCCGCAGACCGCGTGGTCGCTCGAGGCGCTGGCGGCGAAGGCGGGCATGTCACGCGCGCGCTTCGCCGCCGCGTTCAAGGACGCGGTGGGCGTCACGCCGGGCGACTATCTGGCCGACTGGCGGATGAACGTCAGTTGCACCCTGCTCAAGCAGGGGCGGCCGGTGGCGGTGGTGGCCGACCGCGTCGGCTACGGCAGCCCGAACGCTCTGGCGCGCGCCTTCCGCGTGCGCATGGGCTGCGCCCCGCGCGACTGGCTGGCGCAGCAGCGCGGTGACGCGGCGCTCAGCGGTTCGTGAGTTTGAGTTCGATTCGCCGGTTCTTGGCGTAGGCGGCGCCGGTGTTGCGCTCGTCGAGCGGGTGAAATTCGCATCACGCCGGAACAACTGGCGGAACTCCAGGTGGCGATCCGTCAACGGCTGGTCAGTCTGTTCGTGCGGCGCGGCCGGCTGGACAAGGCTGAGTCAGTGGCGCAGGTAGCTGGATGACGCTGTCCCGCCCTGAGCCGACGCTCACAGGCGGGGATTTCCAGTGTCGTCATTGTCGGCTATTGGCCGGCAGCAGCCCGTCGTTGCCTGATGGATCCAACCCCTCCGCTGCTATAGTGCAGTCGGCTTCTGACGTTCAGTGCAGCCGTCTTCTGAAAACGACACTGGATGTCAGGAATGGCCACGCTGCGCCGTCAGAATAGAGTCTGCTTTCACATTCTTTGACACATGCTTGCCAAGGTCATAGATTCCAACCTGACAAATTCAAGGCTTAGGGCGCAATGGAACCAAAAACCAACGTAAGCCCTACCGCCCATCCAGCCTATGGAGGCATCTTGCAGGGACAACGCATCGGTTACGTTCGGGTCAGCAGTTACGACCAGAACCCGGAACGCCAACTTGAGCAGGTCGAGATCGGCAAGCTGTTCACCGACAAGGCCTCGGGCAAGGACACCCAGCGCCCGCAGCTGGAAGCCATGCTCGGATTCGTCCGCGAAGGCGATACCGTGGTGGTGCACAGCATGGATCGCCTGGCGCGCAACCTCGACGATCTGCGCCGTCTGGTGCAAAGGCTGACCAAGCGCGGCGTGCGCATCGAGTTCTTGAAGGAGGGGTTGGTGTTCACCGGCGAGGACTCGCCCATGGCCAACCTCATGTTGTCGGTCATGGGGGCCTTTGCCGAGTTCGAGCGCGCCCTGATCCGCGAGCGGCAGCGCGAGGGCATCGCCCTGGCCAAGCAGCGCGGTGCTTACCGGGGCCGCAAGAAAGCTCTCTCCGACGATCAAGCCATCACGTTGCGGCAGCGGGCCGCTGCCGGCGAGCCGAAGGCTCAGCTCGCACGCGAGTTCGGCATCAGCCGTGAAACCCTCTACCAGTACCTTCGCACGGACGACTGAACCATGCCGCGTCGCTCGATTCTCTCGGCTACGGAGCGCGACACCCTGCTTGCGCTGCCAGAAAGCCAGGATGACCTGATCCGCTACTACACCTTCAACGACTCCGACCTATCCCTGATCCGTCAACGGCGGGGCGATGGCAACCGCCTCGGCTTCGCCGTGCAGCTCTGCCTGCTGCGCTACCCTGGTTATGCGCTGGGCAACGACACGGCGCTACCCGAGCCCGTGATCCAGTGGGTGGCCAAGCAAGTCCAAGCCGACCCCGCGAGTTGGGCGAAGTACGGTGAGCGCGACGTGACCCGCCGCGAGCACGCTCTGGAACTGCGCACCTACCTGCAACTGGCCCCGTTCGGTCTGTCGGACTTCCGCGCCCTGGTGCGCGAGTTGACCGAGCTGGCCCAGCAGACCGACAAGGGCTTGCTGCTGGCCGGGCAGGCGCTGGAGAGCTTGCGCCAGAAGCGGCGCATCCTGCCGACGCTGAGCGTTATTGACCGGGCGTGTTCGGAGGCCATTGCACGCGCCAATCGGCGGGTCTATCGCGCCCTGATCGAGCCGTTGAACTCATCGCATCACGCCAAGCTCGACGAACTGCTCACCATTAAGGCCGGCAGCAACAGCACTTGGTTGACCTGGTTGCGGCAATCACCGCTGAAGCCGAACTCGCGGCACATGATCGAGCACATCGAGCGGCTGAAGATTTTCCAACTGGTGGGCCTTCCCGACAGCCTCGGCCGGCACATCCACCAGAACCGATTGCTGAAGCTCGCCCGCGAGGGCGGGCAGATGACGCCACAAGACCTCGGCAAGTTCGAACCGGAGAGGCGCTATGCCACGCTGGTCGCCGTGGTACTGGAAAGCACCGCGACCGTGATCGATGAACTGGTTGATCTGCACGACCGCATCCTGGTCAAGCTGTTCAGTGGCGCGAAACACAAGCATCAGCAGCAGTTCCAGAAGCAGGGCAAAGCGATCAATGACAAGGTGCGCCTGTACTCGAAGATCGGCCAGGCCCTGCTGGACGCTAAAGAGTCCGGTGACGATCCGTTCGCCGCCATCGAGGCGGTCATTCCCTGGGACGAGTTCACCCAGAGTGTCACTGAGGCCGAGCTGCTGGCCCGGCCGGAAGCCTTCGACCACCTGCACCTGGTCAGCGAGAACTTCGCTACGCTACGCCGCTACACCCCAGCCTTTCTGGAGGTGCTTCAGCTCCGAGCCGCGACGGCAGCGCAAGCCGTGCTGGATGCCGTTCAGACCCTACGCGAGATGAATGCCGATAATCTGCGCAAGGTGCCCTCCGACGCACCGACCGCCTTCATCAAGCCGCGCTGGAAACCGCTGGTGATCACCCCGGAAGGCATCGACCGGCGCTTCTACGAAATCTGCGCCTTGTCCGAGTTGAAGAACGCGCTGCGCTCCGGCGACATCTGGGTCAAAGGCTCGCGGCAGTTCCGCGACTTCGATGACTACCTACTGCCTCCCGAGAAATTCGCCGCACTCAAGCGGGAACAGGCGCTGCCACTCGCGATCAACCCGAACAGCGACCAGTACCTGGAAGAGCGTTTGCAGCTGCTGGACGAGCAGCTGGCCACTGTCACCCGACTGGCAAAGGACAACGAACTACCCGATGCCATCCTCACCGAGTCCGGGCTAAAAATCACCCCGCTGGATTCCGCGGTGCCCAACACCGCGCAGGCGCTGATCGACCAGACCAGCCAGCTACTGCCGCGCATCAAGATCACCGAGCTGCTGATGGATGTGGATGAATGGACGGGCTTCACCCGCCACTTCACGCACCTGAAGGATGGCGCACAGGCGAAAGACCGGACGCTACTGCTAACGGCGATCCTGGGCGATGCCATCAACCTCGGCCTGACCAAAATGGCCGAGTCGAGTCCGGGCATGACCTACGCCAAGCTGTCCTGGTTGCAAGCCTGGCACATCCGTGACGAAACCTACTCGACGGCCCTGGCCGAGCTGGTCAACAGCCAGTTCCGGCATGCCTTCGCCGCCAACTGGGGTGACGGCACCACCTCATCCTCCGATGGCCAGCGTTTCCGTGCCGGCGGTAAAGGCGAGAGCACCGGCCACGTCAACCCGAAGTACGGTAGCGAGCCAGGACGGCTGTTCTACACCCACATCTCTGACCAGTACGCGCCGTTCAGCACCCGCGTGGTGAATGTAGGCGTGCGTGATTCCACCTACGTGCTCGACGGTCTGCTGTACCACGAGTCCGATCTGCGGATCGAGGAGCACTACACCGACACCGCTGGCTTCACCGATCACGTCTTCGCCCTGATGCACCTGCTGGGCTTCCGCTTCGCGCCGCGCATCCGCGACCTCGGTGAAACCAAGTTGTATGTGCCCAATAGCGTCCAAGACTACCCGACGCTGCGTCCAATGCTCGGCGGAACCCTGAACATCAAGCACGTCTGCGCTCACTGGGACGAGATTCTGCGGCTGGCCGCGTCGATCAAGCAGGGCACCGTCACCGCATCGCTGATGCTGCGCAAGCTTGGCAGCTACCCGCGCCAGAACGGCCTGGCCGTGGCTCTGCGCGAGCTGGGTCGGATCGAGCGCACGCTGTTCATCCTCGATTGGCTGCAAAGCGTGGAACTGCGTCGCCGCGTGCATGCCGGATTGAACAAGGGCGAGGCGCGTAACTCCCTGGCCAGGGCGGTGTTCTTCAACCGCCTCGGCGAGATCAGGGATCGGAGTTTCGAGCAGCAGCGCTACCGGGCCAGCGGCCTCAACCTGGTGACGGCCGCCATCGTGTTGTGGAACACCGTGTACTTGGAGCGCGCGACCCAGGCCCGAGAAGAGGCAGGCAAGCCAGTTAATCCTGAGTTACTGCAATACCTTTCGCCATTGGGCTGGGAGCACATCAACCTGACCGGCGATTACGTTTGGCGGCAAAGCCGCAAGCTGGAAGACGGGAAATTCAGGCCGCTGCGGCAGCTCGGAAAACCTTAGCGTACGATTTTTTCCGAGTTCTGCGGGCTCCCCAACATGGCCAAGCTGCCGATGCACCGCGACCTGGCCGGCTTCGACTTCAGCGCCTCCAGCGCAGACGCTCGTTTGATCAGCGAACTGGCCAGTCTGGCCTTTACCGACACCGCGCAGAACGTGGTGCTGATCGGTGGGCCTGGCACCGGTAAAACCCACCTGGCCACTGCGCTGGCCGTGTCCGGCATCACCCGGCACGGCAAGCGCGTGCGCTTCTACTCCACGGTCGATCTGGTCAATCTGCTGGAGCGCGAAAAGCACGACGGCAAAGCCGGGCGGATCGCCCAAGCTCTGCTGCGCATGGATCTGGTCATCCTCGACGAACTGGGTTATCTGCCCTTCAGCCAGGCCGGCGGTGCGTTGCTGTTTCACCTGCTATCCAAGCTGTACGAACACACCAGCGTGGTGATCACCACCAACCTGAGCTTCGCCGAATGGTCGAGCGTGTTCGGCGACGCCAAGATGACCACCGCCCTGCTGGATCGGCTGACCCACCACTGCCACATCGTCGAAACCGGTAACGAGTCCTATCGCCTGCAACACAGTAGCTTGGCGGCCCAGGCCAAGATCAAATCACGGGAGCGAAAGCGTAAGGGCGGCCAGGAACCGGAGGACGATGAGCCGTTCTGATTTCATGGCGACGACGGCCTGCTACATGGCTGCGTGTGGCAGGTCTTAAACAACTGAACTGGGCTAGCGAAGGAGTGGGGGCAACAGCAGCTGCGCTGGTAGACTTATCCACAGTTGCTGGTAACAAAATCAGCAATCCGCCCTGGGTCAAATTTCAATCGGCAGGGTGGGTCAATTTTCCATCAGCGCCAACACACTAAGCAACCATCAGAAAATTTTGACTGTACGCCAAAAAATTCGCATCTACCAGCATCTAAACAGGCGTTGTTGATTATCATAAAACACTGACACTGTATTATATAATCGTGCTTTTGTGTTATTTTTTTAATATTTACTGATTACGTACTTGCTTAACCACTCAGTTGCGCTAGAATTAATAGACGCGAAATTTAAATCTCTAATTTTCCAACACTTAGTAAAACCTCGTTTGCCATCCCACTACCATTGTAGGAGCAAATCAGGAGACATAAAAAATTAGCGGTAGCGTGCCTGGCCCTCTAGATAAGTATTGGAGACTGTAATGAAGTTTGAAAAGTCACAGACAGCAATCGACCACCTGACTCCCGAGCAACACCGAATTACCCAGGAGGCGGGCACCGAAAGGCCCTTCACGGGCGAGTACAACGACAACAAGGAGCCTGGCATCTACGTCGACATAGTGTCGGGAGAGCCACTGTTCGCTTCGACGGACAAGTTCGATTCGGGTACTGGCTGGCCCAGCTTCACCAAGCCGATCGTTTCGGCAAACGTGAACGAGGTGCGGGACAGCGCACACGGCATGGTCCGGACGGAGGTCAGGTCAGTACACGCAGACAGTCATCTCGGCCATGTGTTCCCCGATGGTCCTTCCGACCGCGGCGGTCTGCGGTACTGCATCAACTCAGCGTCCCTTCGCTTCATCCCGCGCGACGAGATGGAGTCCGAGGGATACGGTGAATATCTCGATCAAGTAGAGGAGGCTTAACATGCATCAGCGCGCTGTTCTCGCAGGAGGATGTTTCTGGGGCATGCAGGATCTGATCCGCAAGCGGCCCGGCATCATCTCGACCCGTGTGGGTTACACGGGCGGCGATATTCCGAACGCCACGTATCGTAATCACGGCACGCATGCCGAGGGGATCGAGATTGTCTTCGACCCGACAGTGACGAGCTACCGGAACATCCTGGAATTCTTCTTCCAGATCCACGATCCGACGACGCTGAACCGCCAGGGCAATGATCGTGGGCTCTCCTACCGGTCGGGCATCTATTATGTCGACGAGGAGCAGAAGCGCGTCGCCGAGGATACGATCGCCGATGTGGATGCCTCGGGGCTGTGGGATGGCAAAGTGGTGACCGAGGTCCAGCCGGTCGGCGAGTTCTGGGAGGCCGAGCCCGATCACCAGGATTATCTGGAGAAGCGCCCGGGCGGCTACACCTGCCACTTCGTCCGTCCCGGCTGGGTGCTTCCGAAGCGCCAAAAGGTTGACGACGTACAGCCAGCGGCCGGGACCGCGGCGGAATAGGCTTCACTGCCGTTGCCACTGCGCCGGTCCGGTCCGCAATCTTCGTGACCGCGTCGTTCAGCGACGCGGTCATCGAACCCTACTTCAGAGTGACGGCTCGTTCCAGTCAGTCGCCATCGCAACACCAGGATCGCAGATTTATGCCAGACCTCTCGTCCTTTCCGATCACGCAGCGCTGGCCGGCATCTCATCCCGATCGCCTGCAACTCTACGCAGCCCCTACGCCCAATGGCGTCAAGGTCTCGATCATGCTTGAGGAGACTGGCCTGGCGTACGAGCCCCACCTGATCGACATCTCGAACAACGAGTCGAAGGATCCGGCGTTCGTGTCGCTGAACCCGAACGGACGCATACCGGCGATCATCGATCCGGCTGGCCCTGACGGTAGACCCATCGCCTTATGGGAATCCGGTGCGATCCTCCTCTATCTGGCCGACAAGACGGGTCAGTTCATCTCCACCGAACCAGGCCAGCGTTACGAGACCCTAGCGTGGGTGTTCTTTCAGATGTCGGCCATCGGGCCGATGTTCGGTCAGCTCGGCTTCTTCCTGCGATTTGGCGGCAAGGACTATGAGGACAAGCGGCCGCAACAGCGCTTTATCGACGAATCCACGCGTCTGCTGGGGATTCTGGATCGCCGGCTGGAAGGCCGCGACTGGATCGTCGACGACTATTCGATCGCGGACATCGCGACGCTCGGCTGGGTGAATGCGCTGGTGGAATTCTACGCTGCGGGTGACATCCTTGGCCTCAGCAGCTTTTCGAACGTCCGCGCATGGCTTGGACGCGGGCTGGCTCGACCGGCCGTCCAGCGTGGCCTCCACATTCCCGCGAGGCCAGCATGAGCATCATCGCCGCCTATTATTACAACGAAGGCAAGCGAGTTCGCGAAATCGCGCTCGATGAGCACGTCAAGTTGGGCGAGAGTCGCTCGGGCTTCTGCTGGATCGCGCTTAGCGAACCCACCCCCGAGGAACTACTCGCGATCCAAAGGACATATAATCTTCATCCGTTGGCGATCGACAACGCGATGCACCCGCTGTGCCCGCCCAAGCTCGAGGTCTACAACGATGAGTTGTACGTCGTCGCGCAGACCGCCGAGCTGGTCGGCGACCGGATCAGCTACGGCAAGATGGCGATCTTCACCGGTCACAATCACCTTATCACCGTGCGGCACGGCAATGCCGGAGCGCTGGGCAAACTTCGGGAGCAACTCGAGGCATCGCCGACGCAGTTCGGCAAGGGTGTCGACTATGTGCTGCACGCGATCTTGCATCGCGTGGTCGACCAGTATCTGCCCATCTTCGAAATGATCGAGGACGACGTCCTGGCGATGGAGCGACGGTCGCTGCACGATTTCCTCGGGCCAGAAGAGGTGGCGCGAATCTTCGAACTAAGGTCCGAACTCACGCGGTTCCAGCGCACGCTCAGGGCTATGGCCGAGCTGGTGCGAAAGCTCGTTCGCGGCCACTTTCCCTGCATCAGCGCCGAAATGACACCATATTTCCACGACGTCGCGGACCATGTCCACCGCGTGCAGTCCATGGTCGACGGCCTCCTGCTTGTCCTGTCCACGGTCTTTGAGGCCAGCAGCCTTCTGGAAGCGCAAAGGATCGGTGTGGTCACCCGCCAGCTCGCGGCCTGGGCGGCAATACTGGCAGTCCCGACGGCGATCGCTGGAATATACGGCATGAACTTTAAGCACATGCCGGAGCTGGACACGGCCTACGGATACTTTGTCGTGCTCGGAGTGATAGCGATATCGTGCGTTTTCCTATTTGTGCGCTTCAAGAAGGCTAAGTGGCTGTGAATACTGCCCATCGTTTTCTTCGCCGTCATCTGACGGTTACAGCGGGCCTTATACGGAAGCTTGTCCAATCCAACTCAAGATGAAGGTGCGTCCATGACATAGCAGCTGACCGACGCTCTACAAGCAGTTCAGTCCTTCATCGCCAAGGGCTAAGACCGCGAATAGCGCGTCAAGGACAGCAATCTCGTCGATCTCGAGCCAGGATCAACCATCGGTCCGTGCGGCATCTGCGTCGACGCGGCGTTTCGCCTCGGAAGCGGTGATGATGGCGATAACGCCTCCACCCTCTACGCGATCACCGATCCGGCGACCGAGCATAAGGGCCTGTTGATCGACGTGTTCGATGAAATCTGCTACCGCGACCCAGTTCAAGAGTCGGGACCTCAATGTAGAAGAAGTTGACTAACGAGCATTCGCGTCATCCGATCAAGCAAGCTGGAGACATTTATGAAAGCCATTGGTTACAAGGTTCCGGGACCCATCGCCGCGGATGCCGCGCTGGTCGACATCAATCTGCCTCGGCCTGTCGCTGCAGGATACGATATCCTGGTTGAGGTGAAGGCCGTCTCGGTCAACCCGGTCGACTACAAGGTCCGCAACAGCACGCCGCCGGCAGATGGCGATTGGAAGGTGCTGGGATGGGATGCCGCCGGGATTGTGCGCGAGGTCGGCCCCGACGTCACGCAGTTCGAGTTAGGCGACGAGGTCTATTATGCCGGATCGATCACACGGCCCGGTACCAATGCGGAGTTCCATCTCGTCGACGCCCGGATTGTCGGTCACAAACCTGCGTCGCTCTCCTGGGCGGAAGCGGCGGCGCTGCCGCTGACGACGTTGACGGCCTGGGAGGCGATGTTCGACCGCCTGGACGTGGCGAAGCCCGTACCCGGTGCGGCGGAGGCGATCCTCATCATCGGTGGCGCGGGCGGGGTTGGGTCGATCGCCGTCCAGATCGCGCGACAGCGCACGGACCTCACCGTCATCGCCACAGCCTCTCGACCGGAAACCCAAGAGTGGGTAAGAGGGCTTGGAGCTCACCACGTCATCGACCATTCTCGTCCGCTCGCGCCACAGATCGCCGAACTCGGCATCGGTGCTCCCGCTTTCGTCTTTTCGACCACACATACCGAGCAACATGTCGCCGACATCGCCGAACTGATCGCCCCACAAGGACGGTTCGGACTGATCGACGATCCCAAGGCATTCGATATCATGGTTTTCAAGCGCAAGGCGGTGTCGATCCACCACGAGCTGATGTTCACGCGGTCGATCTACGGCACGCCCGACATGAATGAGCAGGGCGAGATTCTGGATGCGATGGCAGCGCTGGTTGACGACGGCAAAATCCGCACGACGCTGACCCGGCGACTGTCGCCGATCAATGCCGCCAATCTGAAGACGGTGCATGCACTGATCGAAAGTGGCGCGGCTAAAGGCAAGATCGTCCTCGAAGGCTTCTAACGACCGCGATCGCCAAACATCTTGTCCAACCTCAAAAAGCCGAACGGGTTATGCCCCAGCGATGAGAATCCCATGACCAAATCTATTGCCACCGCCTCGATCAACCGCGAAACCGCAGTCGCCCTCATCGACGCGGCGCTCGCTGCGGCCCGTGCCATCGGCATCCCGGCTGCCGTCGCCGTCGTCGACGCCACCGGTAACCTGCGCGCGTTCGAGCGCACCGACGATGCGCCGTTCCTTACCGTCGATGTTGCCATCGACAAGGCCTGGAGTTCCGCCTCGTTTGGGTTCCCGACCCATGTCTGGAACGACTATGTGACCAACGATCCAAAAGTGGCGCCGCTAGCCTATCGCCCTCGGATGGTCGCTGTCGGCGGCGGTTATCCGATTCTGGAGGATGGGAAGTTGATCGGCGGCATAGGCATCTCCGGAGGCAACTATCAGCAGGATCAGGATGCGTGCGTCGAGGCACTCATGAAAATCGGGTTCCAGTTGCCAGCCTGACGACTGTGAGGCCATCACCGGTGGTAATGGCCAACAGATCCAACCTTTGAGAGGCCTAATGATGGAAGCGTTCGTCGTCTTTACGCGGGAAGAAACCAGCGACCCACATGCACTCGCAACCTATTCTGCAGGCGTCGGACCATCGTTCGATGGTCACGACGTTACCTTTCTCGCCGCTTATGGCGCGATCCAGCATTTGGAGGGGCCGCCCATCGAAGGGGCCGTAATCTTGCGTTTCCCGACGATGCAGGCCGCTCGCGACTGGTATGACAGTCCCGCCTACCAAACCATCGCTGCTCATCGCTTTGCCGGTTCCCGTTACCGCGCCTTTATCATTGAAGGGCGGCGGTGACATACCGACAGAAGCACTTCGGCGCTGACCACGAGGTATCGGCGTGTGAACTCGCATCTTGGGAATCTGTGGGGGGGACCAAGACAGCGGCGCTAGGGGCTCATATCGTCGATCGGATCAGAGAGTTGCTCGGCGAGAATGGGTTATCTATTGCCGAGCTGACGGAGCGGAGCCGCCCTCTCCCAACGGATTGATTCAATCGTTGACGCTCCTCCTATCCGGATCCGGGTTTTCGCACGCTGATCAACAGAGTTACAGCGCGCAACGCCTGTAGTGGGCATCAGGGGATGGGTGGCAATCAGGATGATTGCCCACCTTCCAACGATTAACCTTGCTCAAGTTGCTTCACTAGTCGCTCCGCGTCGAGATGGAAGTCCGAGAAAACAATGCTACCGCCAGCGTCGATAACCGTAAACCACGGAGTTCCTCGTGTGCGGTAGTCTTCCATGAAGGTTGGAAACGGCGAGCCGGTCGGTTGCTCGTCGTGACCGAAAACGATAGGAAGCTCATACTTGAGCTGGTTCACGCGCAACTTCTCGAAGGTATTCTCATGCGTTCCTTCGAAGACGGTCTGGATCACTGCGAACCCCACGTCTTTTGAGCTCAACGCTGCATGCAACTTTTGTAGCGTCGGAAACCCATGCAAATGGCAACCTTGGCACCAATGCTGGAAGGCAAACAAGATTTTCGGGCCGGGCCCGATATCTGACAGTTTGAACGGCGCGATACTTTCCCCATCTTTGCCAATCCATTTTTGCACCCGCAGCTCAGGCGCTTGTCGTTCGATCTCGTTCATCTGATCCTCCAACCCCGATACAGAAGCTTAGTGGATGATCGCGCGTCGCGACGGTGCGCGAACGTCCGACCTTATTTTCCCTATTTCCTGAAGCCAGAATAGATCAGATCGACATTTCGTCCTTAATATACTCAAGCTGCCGGCGAGCGCGAACTGGGCAACCATGCGCTGGTGAGCCTTGAGCTTTGCACGCTGCCCATCCGTTTGAGAGCGAACCTGCAACTTCCGCTCCGCATACCGCAGATCAGCGTACGCAGCCTTGGGGTTATCTACCCTATAGCCATTGGGTATTGGGAATCATGCTGGCCTGACGCTATGTTCGATACGCGATTTTTTACGATGATAGAGCATCTGTATCTGATTTTTAGTCGATTGGCTTATTCGGCGGATGTGCGGGCAAATGCTTTACGCAGAGTACTGAAATGAAGGCCGGCTTCGGTCTGCCGTATCGAGCAAGAGGGGTCACTATGGTCACCAGAGGTTTCACCGGTCGCGGTTCAGGCGACCAGTCCGATCGGATTCCGCCAGGTCAGCATCTGGTGGAGGATTTCCCTGTTCTGTCGGCCGGCCCTACGCCGAGGGTAGAGCCCTCCGACTGGAAATTCACAGTCAAAATTGGTCCGAAGCCCGTCAAAACGTGGAATTGGGGCGAATTCAACACTCTACCAAAGACCCAGGTGACAAAGGATATTCACTGCGTCACCTCTTGGTCCAAACTGGATACCGTTTGGGAGGGTGTACTCATTGAAGACATCCTTGCAGATGCAGAGCTTGATCGGCCTACCGATTTCGTCTTGGCGCACTGCTACGATAATTATTCGACAAACGTCCCTCTGACGGATCTGCTTTCCGGGAAAGCGATGGTCGCCCTCAGTTATGCGGGCAAGCCACTTTCCCGCGATCATGGGGGGCCGGCGCGTCTTCTAGTGCCGCACCTTTACTTCTGGAAATCCGCCAAATGGGTGAATGCGCTGCAATTCACGACGCGTGACGAGGCCGGCTTTTGGGAGCTGCACGGCTATCACATCTACGGCGATCCGTGGCGCGAACAACGATACACCCATGACTGAAAACGAAGCGCAAGTCCGTTCGTGGCAATCATGCGTGATCGACGACATCATCCAGCAAACACCGAGTATCAAGAGCTTCTTCCTTCGGTTGAGCAAGCCGTTCGCGCACACCGCAGGTCAGCACGTCGATATCCGGCTGACCGCGCCCGACGGCTACAGTGCAATGCGCAGCTACTCGATCGCGTCATCGGCAGTTTCGACCCCGATCGTCGAGATAGCTATCGAGCGCATGCCGGATGCCGAAGTTTCGCCGTTTTTTCACGAAATCGCGGCGATTGGTGACGAAATCGAAGTTCGCGGTCCGCTCGGTGGCCATTTCCTTTGGCCTGAGCCTGCCATAGATCCGGTTCTGTTGATCGGGGGAGGCTCCGGCCTCGTGCCGTTGATGGCAATGATCCGGCAGCGCCGCGCATTGGCCCAAGCCGTTCCGACAGCGTTGCTCCTGTCCGCACGAACCGCCGAGGACGTTCTCTTCTCAGAAGAACTTCATTGCATCGAAATCAGCGATCCGGCGTTCGTCCTGGCGCTCGCGATTACGCGCGAGAAACCGGTTCGCGCATCGGACTTTGCGCGACGGATCGACGGCATGATGGTCCAAGAAATTCTAACCAGGCTTCAGGGAAAGCCGACGCAAGTGTTCGTCTGCGGGTCTAACGGATTCGTCAACATCGCAACCGATAGCGCGCTGCTGGCGGGCTTGGACGCCTCCATCATCAAGACGGAGCGCTACGGGGGCTAGCGGCGCGAGCTATCTCACGTCGCGCCGATCGTAGACGTGCGCCCTGGGAAGCTTTGGCGATCAACGTGAACCGTTTTGCCGAACACAGTCTTCGTACCCCCCGGCCTCTAGAACGCCTTCGCTCGCGATACCTGGCTCGACATCAAGCTCAATTTGAAAGTTCCTGCACTATCCGTCGTCCTGATATGCTCGACCAGCATGATGGGCGATTCGAGCGGGACCGCTTCCGTCCCAATCGAGGCTCGGTTACCTTAGAGCATCGGCTCGGCGCTACAGGAGGCGCGTGCGGCCTCTGCCTGGCGGTGAAAGCACTTTGGGCCATGTCGCCTGGATAGCGGCCAATCGTCAGCATCTGCTCCGATGTCGGCCAAGGTGCAGTCGCCATCTTTGAACGCCGCGAATTGGAGATCAACGCCATGACAGCGATCCGCGTGCAACTGCCGGAGATGCAATATGACAACTGATGTATTGCTGTACACCACGAATTGGTGCCCGTTCTGCCGCCGAGCGAAGGCGCTCCTCAAGGAAAAGGGCGTGCGATGGAAGGAGCTCGATATTGAGGCGGATCCGGCTCACCGGCAGGCCATGGCGGAAGCGTCGGGGCGAAGCTCCGTGCCGCAGATCTTCATCAATGGCACCCTTATCGGTGGCTCCGATGAGCTATTCGCGCTCGATGTCAGAGGCGAGCTCGACAAACTTCTCGGGCGCAACCCGCCTGCCACCTGAGGAGGTGCGGCTTGGGGCAGCCAGCCCGCGAGCCTTCGCCGGTTGATGAATACAAAAGGAGAGTCCGTTGGTCTCAGCCATCTGGAAAGACACTACTATCGCCACAAGCGACGAAACAGTCATCGTCGAGGGAAATCACTACTTCCCACCGTCAGGAGTCGACCTGAGCCTGCTTGAGATGAGCCCGCACACATCTGTCTGTCCGATCAAAGGCGCCGCGCGCTTCTTTCATGTTCGCGCGGGTGACGCGCTCAACGTGAACGCCGCTTGGACCTATCCCGCCCCCACTCCGGATGCCGAGGGTATCCGGGATTACATCGCTTTCTGGAAAGGCGTGGACGTTGCCTAGCAGACTGGACGGACGACTTCGCTGATAGCCATGCGGGCGCCGACATCTCAATTATCCTGCCCACCCCGGGCCTCGTCGGCTGCAGGAATCTGCCCGGCACCTTAGCGCGACCCGGCACTGGCGGTCTCGCACCCGCCGCGCCTCTGTTCTATCAATAAGGATGGATGACATGGAGCATTCCGAGTTCGATGCCGCTTTCGCGAAGCTTGCGGAGGGATACAGAGAAGGGACTTATGAAGGCCGGCGTTTCAGCTTGATCGTCCGGCGATCTGGGGACGGACGTCGCAACAGTCTGTTCGCCAGGGAGTTGGACGGGACTGACATTGTCAGCTTCAACCTCTTCCGCGTTACATCAGATAGGACATTGTTGAAGCCGTGCGAAATGTCCGCCGAAAAGGTCGTAGCGTTCGTGCTGGAGTTCCGACCGGACACCTGACGGGCAGAAGAAGATCCCGGCCAACCGGCGCGCCTGCGACGGCCGGCTATCTAAGGCTGCGCAAGCCTATAGCCGCAGCTCATTGCACTTCGTCTGGCGAGGAATTCAACATCGATACGTCGCCATCCGCGGGGATATCGGTACAGGCGCCCGTGTAAGCCAGATTGAGAAATCCTAAGCGATGACTAACACCAATGACGCCACCCTTCCGACACATTCTATTCTTGAGGAATGCACAGCGATGGCTGTCGTCAACGCTCTGAAGATTATTCTGAAGAACAGCTACGCGATCTACCTTAAGACAAAAAATGCCACTCGGGCGCATCCCGCCCCTACTTCAGGGACTTTCACTTGCTTCTCGCTCTGTCACTCACAGCATCGGCACGCCCATGACGCATGGTATCCAGGCCTCATAATTTTCCCATATAACCTTCTTGTCTTTTGCGCACCCAGAAAGACTCGAGGCTTTAACTGGACAGATGAGCCCTCGAGGGTAGTGTTCACCTGATTGGCTTTCTCATATCTGATGTTGATTCGCACAGTGTGCCAACCAGGTGATAGTTTCAAAAAACCTGCGCTTCAGAGCGAATTAGACGATCTTCGATAAGAGCGATCCGCCTCAAAATCCAAAACATCTAACATTGTCCTAGAGCCATATTTGTACCTAGTACTATGGCGCTCCCATTAACACATTTGATGATGCACAGAAAACTTAGCTCATGATAGCTTTCAGCTAACAGCTATTCGGAAGCCCGAAAGGATTCAACCGTTTAAGCGTGAACCGTCGATTATAAATACTTTCGTAAGTTAGCTTTAAAGGACGCTTTTAGTCCTTGTAAATACGCATTACGACTCCACAGCTACCAAATCCATACGGCGCCAGCAACCATTAAAACACCCGACACTACTAAAACAATAGTAGAGGCGCGATTGCTGCCTTTCAAAGTATGACCAACACCCACATCCATAACTAGGTGTCGAATTCCGGCTACGAGATGATAAATAAATGAAGAGTATACCAACCAGAAACTAACTTTGCCGAAAGGTGAAGAAAAAATCTCCTTGACTTCATTAAAACCCTTTTCTGACTCCAACGATTTGCTCAGCATATACAGTATCAGTCCCAGAAAAATAAAGAGCATAATTCCTGAAATCCGGTGCAGAATCGATGTAAGCGCCGTGAGAGGAAGCTGAATGGTTCGAATATCAAGATTAACCGGCCGCTTTTTATTCATTTTGACTCCAGTCAACAATTCTAGTGGGGGATTTCAGTTTTCGATCTCATTCATCATAGCAGCTGTGTAACCGCTCCATAAACCCCGTCCTGGCGGACGGGTTTTTTCAGGAAGCAGAGGCAGAAGCTGGCGAGCTGTTCCACGGCAGCAGCGCTTCGTAATCCTCGACGCTACTGGCAGTCGGCAGGCGTTCAAGGATGTGGCGCAACCAGGCGTAAGGCTCTTGCCCGTTGGCTTTGGCAGTTTCGATCAGGCTGTAGATCTGCGCGCTGGCGGTAGCGCCTTTCGGCGTGTCGCTGAACAGCCAGTTCTTGCGGCCGATGACGAAGGGACGGATGGCGTTCTCGGCGCGGTTGTTGTCGATCGGTAGATGCCCGCCTTCGATGTAGCGCACCAGCCTGCTCCAGTTTCTGGCCAAGTAGTTTACCGCCTTGCCCAGGGCCGTCTGCCCAGCGACCTGCGGCTGGGTTTTGTCCAGCCAGGCCTTGAGTTGGTCGATCAGGGGCTGGCTGCGTTGCTGGCGGACGTCGAGGCGTTCGCTATGGTCAGCGTCCTTCAGGTCACGCTCGATGCCGTAGAGCTTGTTGATCAGGCTCAGCGCCACGTCGGCACGCCCAGTCTTGCCCTTGGGCTGCACCTTTTGGGCTTCGACGAACTTGCGTCGCGCATGCGCCCAGCAGCCCAGGCGTTCGATGCCGTCGCGTGCAGCCACGGCGTTGTAGCCGGCGTAGTCGTCGGTCATCAGGTAGCCGCGGTAGCCATCGAGCAGGCGTAGCGGCACCTCCTGCGCGCGGCTGGCTGTGTAGTCGAAAAGGATCACCGGCTTGTCCGGCGGCCCACCGCTTTGCACCCACATCCAGGATTGTGCCGAGGGGTCGCGCCCCGGTTCATGCAGCACCTGCAAGCGCGTTTCGTCGCAGTGCAGCACGGGGTAGTCCAGCAGCTTGTCGCGCATCAGGTTGAGCAGCGGTTGCAGTTGCTCGCCACTTTGGATCACCCAACGCGCCAGGGTCTGCCGTGGGATGTCGACGCCGTGGCGGCTGAGCATCTTTTCGAAGCGGTACAGCGGAATGCCGTCGGCGTACTTGGTGGTCAGCAGCATCGCCAGCACGCTGGGGCTGGCCAGGCTCTTCTCGATCAGTTGTGCCGGTTTATCGGCGGTGACCGGCGCGGTTTCACAGGCCTTGCAGGCATAGGTCTTGCGGATGTGGCGGATGACCCGCACCTGCATCGGGATGATCTCCAGCTGCTCGCTGGTCTCCTCGCCGATCACCTGCTTGCAGGAACCGCAGGCGCAGGTGCGCTCGTGCTCGGGCAGCTCATGGATGACCTCCATACGCGGCAGGTTGGCCGGCAGCGGCTTGCGTTTGCCACGGCGCTTGACCGGCGCAACGACTTCTTTGGCTTCGGCTTCGGCTTCGCTTGGCGCAGCGGCCGCTTCGATCAGCTCTTCGACCTCGTTGAACATGGCCAACTGCGGCGAGTCGGCGTCTTCAGGGCTGCGCTCGGACTTGGGCGAGAACAGCTTGTGGCGCAGCAAGGCGTTCTCTTCCTGCAACTGCAGAATCAGAGCCTTGAGCAGGACGGGATCGTCGGGAAGGTTGTCGGCGCCAAATTTCATGGCGCCGGATTATACCGGCTCAGGCCACGTAACGCGGCGTCAGAACCTGATGCGGACGGTTACGCCACAGGTCGATACCGTCGAGCAGCCAGTTCAGTTCGTCGACCGTCAGTTCGATGGCTTCGTCACCGGCATCGGGTTTGGTCTTGAAACGCTCGGCTTCCAGTCGCTTGAGCCACAGGCAGAAGCCATTGCGCTCCCAGTAGAGAATCTTGACCTGGCTGCGCGTGCGATTGAGGAACACGAACAGCACCGGGTTGAACACCTCCACCTTGATGTCCAGCTCGACCAGCGCGGCCAGTCCATTGATGGATTTGCGGAAGTCGACGGGCTTTGGGTAGAGATAGACCTTCTGCACTTTGGCGTCGGGACGCATCATGACGGAACTCCACGGGAAAATAGGGAGCCCAGCATCCGGGATACGGAGAGGTCAGTTGAATATGGGGTCTATGGAGCGCATACTGATTAGAGATGCCAGCCATAATCATCTCATCGCCAACGCATACGGCGTTCGGCAGCCAACACACTCTCACTCACTACTGGAAGCTCAGACATGAAAACCATAGGCATTGAAAACTCGAAGTCCAGCGTACAGGCCCACTTAACGCTTGGAACCAAAACTATGGGGCTAGGTATCTATGGCGCGTACTTGGCTCTCGCTATTATTTACTTCTGGTTCGGCGGCATGAAATTTACCCACTACGAGGCCGAGGGCCTGGTTCCACTGGTGAGCAACAGCCCGCTTTTGGGATGGGTGTATAGCATTTTTTCGGTCGACATGTTCTCCAGCCTGCTCGGCATACTAGAGATTTCGATCGGCACTCTGATCGCAGGCCGCATGCTGTCGCCCAAACTATCCGTGGTAGGAGGCGCTCTGTCTGCAGGCCTGTTCTTCACAACCCTTAGCTTTATGTTTTCCACTCCGGGCGTCATTGAGCCTAGTTTAGGGTTTCCGGCGATTTCCGTTGCGCCAGGTCAGTTTCTGCTTAAAGACTTAGGGTTGCTTGCTGTTTCGATATTTGTGGCAGGCCATTCGCTGGTTGAACTGGAAAAACGTAAAATTAATGCATAATTTTTTCAATGGCTTAAGGCAGTAATGCCTTAGGCCTTTTTGCCATCATTTTCCCCCGCCAGATCTTTCAACCAGTCACGAGGGCTCAACCCCGTCTTGCGTCTAAATGCGCGAGACAGCGCCGAAGGACTTTCGTAGCCGACTTGAGCTGCAATCAGCGTAATCGAGCGCCCTTCTCGCATCAGCTTCTGAGCCAGGCTAACTCGCCAACTCAACAAATAATCAGCAGGCGTCTGTCCGATGACACTCTTGAAATGCACGGCATACGCAGCGCGTGACATATTTGACTCACTGGCCAGCTCTGCTATTGACCAGGCATGTTCCGGGGAGTTGTGCATCTGTAAAAGCGATCGGGCAAGCCGCATGTCGGCCAGTCCAGCCATCATTCCGGTGCGCAACTGGTGATGATCGAGCAGGTAACGGAGCAACAGAATGATTAGGAGCTCAAATAAGCGCTCAAGCGCGGCTTCCCTTCCACAATGCACATTTGCCGCCTCGGCAAACATCCACTCCAACGTGTCTGCCAGCATGGGCAGATCATCGAGTGCGAGCACCAAACAGTCCGGTAATGAAGCCGACAAAGGATTATCAATTCCGCCCTCAAACTCCATGGAAGCACACAACAACTTTGCGCCATCGGACTCACCCGCAAACAATTGATGCTTGGCGGGGCGTGGCATAAAAATCAAGCTAGGGCGAGTGAGCTGCAAATCCTTGCGATCGGGACCAAGCAACGTCACGCTGCCGGCCTGAAGCAGATGGATATAACCTCGCCGCTCGGCGCCATCGTAAGATGCAGAGCCGCATAGGTCGCCGTCATAGAACAGATTGGCCCGCACGCCGAACCGCGAGAGCAAATTAGACAAACGATCCATTGGCCGATCCTTGACGAGTCAGAACGCACAGACCATACCATCTGCGTTGTCGTTCAGTGCCTGTAGCGAACATGCCGGCGTAAATCAGCCAACGGATAAAGTGATCACTGAGCAGCTCAGCCTCCCTTTCCAGTTCGGCTGTTAAAAAAACAACACCGTTGTTTGAAAGCACCAGCAAATCAAGTGCTCACTCTTCTATTTTACAGTACCTGGCAACAGCACTTTGCGGTGCAGTCGATCAGATATCCGGAAGGTTGATCGTAAGCTTCAGCCTAGCGCTCTTCGAATTTAATGTCGTCGAGCTTCGGCCCAACCATTCCCCCGACCTACTCTTCCCTCCCCTAGAGACCCTAGCAGTCACTTGAATCGCGGCTGTCTGCGATAAGGTGTTGCTGGTAACTATTGCATCAGCGCCTGAAAACTCCACCTCGGCCGGCAGACTTGAGACCTTAAGTCGTATGGTAGCGAGAGGTACCTTGGAGCCCGATAGCGTCTGTACGAAAACGAACACACTGTCATCCAAAGCGACCTTTTCGAAAATTTCCGGGGAAATGTCCACCCGTACCTTGAGCGGTGTTGGTGGCAAGCCAGCAACATGGTTAATCGTCAAATTGTTGTTTTTTTCATCCGCTGAAAGACCGTTTCTTGCCTTTCCAATGGCCTGTACTAAAGCAGCGTGTGACGGATGGTCGGAACCCATCTCTGCTAATGCGTGATGCCAATATTTTAAAGCATCTTGGTAACGATGCTCTTCAAACGCAGCCAGACCTATGAGACTCAAGCTCTGGAGCTCACCCGGATTTCCATTTAAAGCTTCATCTGTCAGCGCCTTGATTGGCGGAGACCACATTTTGTTGTTAGAGAAATACAATGCTTTAGCCCACTCGCCTAATAACTCCGGTCGGCGACCGGCCAGTGACACCGTTCGTTCGAACATTCTAGCGGCATCGTCGGGCCTCCCTTGAGCCATGTAGTTTTGGGCCAGGTTATAAGCGTTCTCAGCTGACTCCGGTTGGGCGTTAACCGCGCGTTCCAGACGGTCGTTCATTTGCGCGAGTGAACCGGGAGGCTGGGCGAACTCACGAACCAGCTCGACTTTGTCGCTGGCGCCAAAATGCAGGTACAGCGCGAGCCCCAGCGCCGGTATCAAGAAAGCCACGAATACTGGTAGCGGCTTGCCTGTAGTCGAAAAACGTTCGAGGCCAGCTCCTTCGGTGTCCGCCAGCAATTCGCGGTCCGCCTCAGAGCGGGCACTGTTTTTTTGCGCAGGAGACATCACTCCGTCCCCTTGCTGAAGCTGTAGCTCCGCCAGGCGTTCCTGATACAGCGCCACGTAAAAAGCGGTGCGATCTTCTTCGCTTTGGGCACGACGTACAAACAACACAGGGATTAGCACGAAACTGAGGGCAACCAGCAACAGCAGGCCGACCCATAGCCAGAAATCAATCATTAGATTCTTTACCCAATAGGAGGAGGAGCCGTTGACGCTCTTGGTCAGAAAACACCTCAACATCATCGCCATGCCGACCACGATGACGTGCAACGATCAAGTAAATCACCCACACACCGCCCAACAACAAACCGCCAGGCCCAAACCAGAGCAACCAGGTGTGGCTGTTCAGCTCAGGTTTGTAGCGCACGAATTCGCCATAGCGATCGACCATGAAGTCGATGATCTGCTGATTACTCTGACCTTCATCGAGCATGCGAAAGATCTCTTTTCGCAGATCGGCGGCGATGGGGGCATTGGAGTCTGCGATATCCTGGTTCTGACATTTCGGACAACGCAGTTCCCGGGTCAACTCGGTGTACCGGGCGCGTTCGACCTCATCCTTGAACGCGTAAGCATCGATGGCAGCTTGGGCGGCACTAGCGGAACACAACACTAAGAGAGTTCCACATAGAAACCGGCTCATTGCGTGCCCTCCTGCACCAGACCTTGATAAAGATCTGCAAGCTGTTCACGCCACACCGTCTCATCTATAACGCCGACGTGCTTGTAGCGAATGATGCCCTTACTGTCGACCAGGAAGGTTTCCGGCGCGCCGTACACGCCCAGATTCAATCCGAGGCTGCCGGCTTCATCGCGAATATTCAGCTGATAAGGGTCGTGAAAATCCTTCAGCCAGTTCAGAGCATCGAAATTAACGTCTTTGTAATTGACTCCATGAATCACCACCCCCTGCTGGGCCAGTTTGTTCAGCACTGGGTGTTCTGCCCGACAAGCGACGCACCAGGTACCCCAAACGTTTACCAGCGCCGGTTTGCCCAGCAAATCGGCACGGGTCAGGGACCTATTGTCTTGCACGGATTGCAGGGAGAAATTGGGGAACGGCTTGTCAATCAACGCTGAGGGCAACGCCGAGGGATCGAGGTACAACCCTTTACAGAGAAATGCTGCCATGCCAAGAAAAAGCACCAGCGGTGTTGCCGCTGACCGAAAACTGACCCAGTAGAGGCTGTTCTGCCGACTGAAAACTGACCCAGGTGTTCAACTGCTTCTGCTCAATTTTTGAGCAGGAGAACACAGGGTGATCAGTATGGAAATGATGGGCAAAATTCGCCGGATGTATTTCCGCGACAAGCTGTCGCTGCATGAGATAGCCAAGCGCACCGGGTTGGCGCGCAACACGATTCGCAAGTGGGTCAGAGCACCTGAGGCCAAGCCGCCGGTCTACCAACGCCGCGCGATCTTCAACAAACTCAGCCCTTTTCACGCCACGCTGGAGCAGGCGCTAAAAGCCGATTCGCTGCGGCCCAAGCAACAGCGGCGCAGTGCCAAGGCGCTGTTGGCGCAAATCAAAGCCGAAGGTTATGACGGTGGCTACAGCCAGCTCACCGCGTTTATCCGTGCCTGGCGAGGGGGACAGGGCAAGGCGTCGCAGGCCTTTGTGCCGCTGACCTTTGCTTTTGGCGAGGCGTTTCAGTTTGACTGGAGCGAGGAAGGCTTGCTGGTCGGCGGCATTTACCGGCGTATGCAGGTGGCACATCTGAAGCTGTGTGCCAGCCGTGCGTTCTGGCTGGTGGCGTATCCGAGCCAGGGCCATGAGATGTTATTCGACGCCCATACACGCTCGTTCGGCGCCTTTGGCGGCGTGCCGCGCCGAGGCATCTACGACAACATGAAGACCGCCGTCGACAGGGTCAATAAGGGCAAAGGCCGCACGGTGAATGCGCGTTTTGCGGTGATGTGCGCGCACTACCTGTTCGATCCAGACTTCTGCAACGTCGCCGCTGGTTGGGAAAAGGGCATCGTTGAAAAGAACGTGCAAGACAGCCGCAGGCGCATCTGGCTAGACGCCCAGGACTGCCATTTTCACTCCTTCGAGGAACTCAATGCCTGGCTGGGCCAGCGCTGCCGCGCGCTTTGGAACGAGCTGACGCACCCGCAATACAGCGGGCTCAGTGTGGCCGAGGTGCTGGAGTTGGAGCGCGCCGAACTGATGCCTATGCCCGCGGCCTTCGACGGTTACGTCGAACGGCCTGCGCGGGTTTCCAGTACCTGCCTGGTCAGCGTCGGGCGTAACCGCTACTCGGTGCCTTGTGAGTACGCCGGTAAGTGGGTCAGCAGCCGTTTGTATCCGACCCGCATCGAGGTGGTGGCCGATGATGCGCTGATTGCCAGCCATGCGCGTTTGCTGGATCGCGACCAGGTCAGCTACGACTGGCAGCACTACATCCCGCTGATTGAGCGCAAGCCCGGCGCGCTGCGCAACGGAGCGCCCTTTGCTGATCTGCCAGCGCCGCTGCGTCAGCTCAAGCACGGACTGAAACGTCATGCCGGCGGTGATCGGATCATGGTGCAAGTCTTGGCTGCCGCACCAGTGGCTGGGCTCGATGCCGTGCTGGTAGCCGTTGAGCTGGTACTGGAGAGCGGCAGCCTGAGCGCCGAACACATCCTCAATGTCGTGGCACGGCTGACAGCATCCGAACCGCCGCCCAGCGTCGAAACCCACTTGTCGCTCAAGGAAGCCCCCGTCGCCAACACGGCGCGCTACGACCGCCTGCGTGGCCAGACCGAGGAGATCGGTCATGCGTGATTTGATGGCGGAACTCAAGGAACTGCGCCTGCACGGCATGGCCACTGCCTGGGCGGAGTTAACTGTGCAGGGTGAGTCGAACACAGCCTCGTCCAAGTGGTTGCTTGAACACCTGCTGGAACAGGAGCACACGGATCGTGCCATGCGCTCGGTGAGCCACCAGATGAACATGGCCAAGCTGCCGATGCACCGCGATCTGGCCGGCTTCGACTTCAGCGCCTCCAGCGCCGACGCTCGCTTGATCAGCGAGCTGGCCAATCTGAGCTTTACCGACACCGCGCAGAACGTGGTGCTGATCGGCGGCCCAGGCACCGGCAAAACCCACCTGGCCACCGCACTGGCCGTGTCCGGCATCACCCGGCATGGCAAGCGCGTGCGCTTCTACTCCACGGTCGATCTGGTCAATCTGCTGGAGCGCGAAAAACACGACGGCAAAGCCGGGCGGATCGCTCAGGCACTGCTGCGCATGGATCTGGTCATCCTCGACGAGCTGGGGTATCTGCCCTTCAGTCAGGCCGGTGGCGCGCTGTTATTTCACCTGCTGTCCAAACTGTACGAGCACACCAGCGTGGTGATCACCACCAACCTGAGCTTCGCCGAATGGTCGAGCGTGTTCGGCGACGCCAAGATGACCACCGCCCTGCTGGATCGGCTGACCCACCACTGCCACATCGTCGAAACCGGTAACGAGTCCTATCGCCTGCAACACAGCAGCTTGGCGGCCCAGGCCAAGATCAAATCACGGGAGCGAAAGCGTAAGGGCGGCCAGGAACCGGAGGACGATGAGCCGTTCTGATTTCATGGCGACGACGGCCTGCTACATGGCTGCGTGTGGCAGGTCTTAAACAACTGAACTGGGCTAGCGAAGGAGTGGGGGCAACAGCAGCTGCGCTGGTAGACTTATCCACAGTTGCTGGTAACAAAATCAGCAATCCGCCCTGGGTCAAATTTCAATCGGCAGGGTGGGTCAATTTTCCATCAGCGCCAACAGCGCTACCGGGCTAGCGGCCTCAATCTGGTAACGGCTGCCGTCGTGTTGTGGAACACGGTCTATCTGGAACGGGCTGCGCACGCGCTGCGTGGCAACGGCCATGCCGTTGATGACGCGCTGTTGCAGTACCTGTCGCCGCTCGGTTGGGAGCACATCAACCTCACCGGCGATTACCTCTGGCGCAGCAGCGCCAAGATCGGCGCGGGCAAGTTCAGGCCGCTACGACCGCTGCAACCGGCTTAGCGTGCTTTATTTTCCGTTTTCTGAGGCGACCCCTGTACGGCGGTGATACGGCCGTTCCAGGCCTGGATCATGTCCACTTCGCCGTCGCTGATCAGCTGCGCCGACTGCCCGCCGGACGTCCACCAGGTGGCGATGTCGGGCTTGATCTGCTCAAGCTTGCGGAAGGCGCGATCGACGTCCAGCGGATAGAGCTTGTCCATCGGCACGCCATCGGCCAGCAGCGCGATTTCCAGGGTTGGACGTGGCAGGTTACGTAGGGAGCGCTGGCCCGGGTATTTTTTGGTGTCCCAGAAGTCGGCCCAGGTCTTGGGTACGTCCGCGCCTTTGAACGCGTCCGTGCGATACGCCAGCACCGTGGAGTAGCTGATGTAGCCGACGCTGTATTCGTCCTTGAGGCTGTCGGGTATTTGCGCGGCATTGGGAATCAGCGCAAGGTCGAGCTTCTCGAACAGCCCTTCGGCTTCGCCACGGATGCAGTCGCCAGTGGGCAGGTCCACCACGTCCCAGGTGACCTTGCCGCTCTCGACCTGGGTCTTGATGATCGGGTAGGCCTTGGGCGAGCTGTCCTGTTTGAGCGTCAGACCGAGCTTTTTCGCCGCAGGCTCCAGGATCGCCTTGCTCTGGGCTTCCTGATAAGCACCGCCCTGGGATACGAACGTGATGTCCTCGGCCATGGCCTGGGTGGCGCTACCGATGAACAGGGCCAGACTCGCGAGTTGGAAAGCTGTAGTGCGCAATGTGCTCATGGAAAGACTCCGAATGGTTGGCAGATTTTCTTGGGCGAGCTGTAGGTTTTGTTGTCGGTCGCTCTGCGGGACCATGGAGGTCTAATGTACCGGCTTGTCCGTGAACGAAGCGGCTACAAATGCGCGGATGAAAAGTGGTTTATTGCGAAAATGCGAACGGGCACAGTATTTCGTGCGTCGGGTGCGGGCTTGCGCGCCTGTCGCGAGCAGCCCCGAAGCCCCCGGTAGGAGCGAGCATGCTCGCGATGGCGGTGTGTTGGGTGAGTCATAGCCAAGTCATTCAGCCCACCGTCATCCGCCTCACCACGCGCCGAATCATCGGCGCCGCCAGCACCACCACCGGCAACATCGATACCCACGACAGCGCCCACGCGTTCAACCAGCGGCCGGCAAAGGCCAGGTCGAGCGCATGGGGTGTGGTGGCGATGGCGGCCGCGACCGCGCAGGTCAGGCCGGATTGAACGACGCCGAAAACGAAATGCTCATAACGGGCGGGGATTTTCATCGGGGGTTCTCGAGAAAGAGCGGGGGGGCGCGATGCCCGGCCGCTCGGGCACGATCAAGCCGGTTGCAGTTGCGCGATAGTCTCTTCGGTGGTCCACAGCCCGTGGGCGAGGAAGCGGTAATTGATGATGGCCGCCAGGTAGCCGTCGCCATCCGGCAGGCGCGGGCCGGCGGTGGCGTCGCGTACCACGACTATTTCAAAGCCCTGTTCGAGCAGTTCGCGCAGGTGTGATTCCACGCAAAGGTTGGCCGCCATGCCGGCGAGGATGATCTGCGACACGCCTTTCTTGCGCAATTGCAGCGCCAGGTCGTTGGTTTCCGGGCCGTAGACCTTGTGCGGCGAGGCGATGATGGTCTCGCCGTCGAGAATGTACGGCTTGTAGATCTCGAGGAAATCGGCGCCGGAGCCTTCGAAGTTTTCCAGGGTGTTCGGTCCCTTGCGATCGAACATGCAGATGCTGTGCATGACCTTTTCCAGCGGACCGCCAAAATGCCAGTCGTGGTCGTGCGGGTAGTAATAGTGTGGCGACACGGCCACGGGCAGGTCGTGAGCCTTGAAGGCCTTGAACAGTTTTTCCAGGTTTTCGACGGTGTTGTTCTCGACGATGCTCTCACCGAACACCGCCCAACTGGCGCCGGCAGGGCTGAGGAAGTCGTTCTGTGGGTCGATGACCACCAGGGCGGCTTTGCTCAGGTCGAGCTTGAAACCAGTGGCAGGCAGTGCGGGTTCGGCGGGGTCGGCGTACAGATGGCTCATGACGATTTACCTCTTGGATGCTTGCGTGGATGAGACGTGAATGTTGCTTTATATAAATGACCAGTCGTCTTATTAATGAGGAAAAAAAACTCACTCCAATAGCCGAGGCAAGACCATCGATACGAAACGCTGCAGAGGTGCACCGTCGCGCAGGACCTTGCCGCGCATGACCGCACCTTCCCAGCCTTCGACGATGACACTGGCCAGCGCTTCGGCGTCGTGAGTTTCAGAGAGTTCGCGGCGCTGCTGCGCTTCACGCAGGCAGCTCGCGAGCAAACCTTCCCAGCGCGCCAGCACATCGGCCAGACGCTTGCGGGTTTGTTCGCTGCCATTGGACATTTCCAGGGACAGGTTGCCAATCAGGCAACCCAGGCTGTATTCATGCTCGCCGTGCTCGAGCACCAGGGCCTGGAAGAACTGGCCGATGCGCTCCAGCGGCTTGACCCGGGCGTCGTAGAAGATCGGCCCGTGGCGGGTTTCGATCGAGGTCCAGTATTCCTCGAGGATCTCTGCCGCGAAGTCTTCCTTGCTGGCGAAGTAGTTGTAGAAAGAGCCCTTGGGAATCTCGGCAGCGGCGGTGATGTCCTGGACGCCGCAGCCGTTGAAGCCACGGTTGTGAACCACCTGGCGGCCAATCGACAGCAAACGGGATCTGACTTCGAGGTTGACCGGGCGAGCCATGACAGAGACATCCAGTGATGAGAAAGTTTTAATAAACTAACTGGTCATCTATGTTTCGTCAACAGTCGAATTGACTGCCAATCAGTCCGCCTGCGCCATCTCGATGTACTCGAGCATCTTCTCGTTGCCATCGAGAATGTCACGGCAGATGGCCGCCCGTGCCGCCGCGCCATCGCGGCGCTTGAGTGCGTCGAGCACTTCCCAGTGATGGTCGATGGCCATGCGCTCGTTGAAGTTGCCATAGGCACGGGCGATCAGTGGGCCGGTGCGCATCCACAGGCTATCGAGCAAACCCGCCAGCACCGGCATGCGCGCGATGGTGGTCAGCGCGTAGTGAAATTGCTGATTGCACTTGAGAGCGGCTTGCAAGTCCTGGGCGTTGATCGCGGCGATGTTGTTTTCGATGCAGGCTTGCAGGTCTGCGAGTTCGCTGTCGGTCACCAGCGCGGCGGCCGTCTCCGCAGCCAGGCCTTCAAGCGCCAGGCGGATGCTGCGGATCTCGCCGTATTGCGCGGCGGTGAGGATGGGTACGCGGATGTCACGCGGGGTCTTGAGGATCAGCGCCTGTTCCTTGGCCAGTTGCAGGATCGCGTCGCGCACCGGTGTGACGCTGGTGCCCAGTTGTTCGGCCAGGTCGCGGATGCGCAGGCGGTCATCGGGCTGGAAACGCCCGGTGATCAGTGCCTCGCGCAGCAACTCGTAGATGCCACTGCCCAGGTAAGAGTGATTGAGGGTTTGAATAGGGTAGGGGTTGCTCATTGATCGCTCATCTGCGGCGGATGCCCGGCCCGAATGATGGGGTTGTACGCCGGAATCCCAGAAATTTCCGTCAGCCCAGCTCCAGTCCCGCCACGAGCGCATCCAGGTCGATGAACTTGCCGTCAGTCTGGAAGGTGTAATGCCCGTTCAGCAGGATGTGCCGCCAGGCCGCTGGCGACATCTGCGTGATCAACGCCAGCGCCTTGGCATTGCCAGCTGCCTCGTACTTCGTCAGCAGCAGGGACAGGATCGCCGAGTTGTAGAAGATGATCGCGTTGCCGATCAGCCTGGCGCACTGGTTGCTGATCTCGATTTCGATGTCGGTGCGGCCGGTCAATTCCTTCTTCCCACCGACTTGGGCGATGGTCGAGCGTAGCTGGTGATAGGACTCAATGCGGTTCTGCGAGCGGTGAACATTACGCTCCAGTTGCGGGTCGCGCAGGTAGCGCAGTGTGTAGATACTGCGGATGAGCTTGTCGAACTCGAAGATTGCGCGCCGCGTCGGGTTCGGCGCCGTATAGGTGCACAGCTTGCGGATCAGCGTGCCCTGCGTCATTTCCTTCAGGCCCAGTGTGGCGACGATTCGGTCGATGTTCGCCTTCTCACCGACGATGAGTTGCCGGTCGATCTGGCCAGCCGGCCGGATCAGGCATTTCTCGTACAATGCCAGATCATCGGCGCAATACAGCTCCTGCAACTGGTCGTCGAGGTCGGTGAAGCGCGGCTCGAAACGAAGTCCGAACCAGTGCAGGATGGCGAAGTTGGCCTTGTTGATGCTGTGCATGTCGCCGGTGATCGCGCTCGGCACGATGTCCGACGTGTTGCGGTACCAGATGTCGAACACGTGGTGAGCCTCGTACTCGTGTGCGCCTATCAGGTAGCCGTTCAACGGCACGTGATTGCACAGCAGCGTGTAGGCGACGACGCCCTTGCCGCGGCCGAAATATTTGCGCGAGTAGCGCGCCTTCACAGTTGGTCGCTCGACGCCGAATTTCTGCCCATCAACGGCACCGTACAACGAATCGAGGTCGAACGAGTAATGCGGGAAGATCGGCAGTGCGGCGATGGCGTTGCTGATGCAATCGTTGGCCACATGTAGCGTCGCCTGGCGCAGGTACTGCTGGTAGGTACTCTCCAGGACGTGGTACGGGATGTCGCTGGTACGTGCCATAACCTGGTTGCCGTGGTTCATGGCTTGGGCAATGATCACCGCCATCAGACTGTCGGCGTCGGCTACCTTCTTCGCATAGCGTGGCTGCAATGGTGTCAGCGCCGACAGGAACTGGCACTGGCCGTTGACGAAGCGAAACACGT
This sequence comes from Pseudomonas ceruminis, assembly GCF_021602025.1. GTDB lineage: Bacteria > Pseudomonadota > Gammaproteobacteria > Pseudomonadales > Pseudomonadaceae > Aquipseudomonas > Aquipseudomonas ceruminis. The sequence continues at coordinate 95,812 of NZ_BQHW01000018.1, read as the reverse complement.
CGGCGACATCGCAGTATGGCAGTTGCTCGTAGAGAGCTTGCTCGCGCGCCTTCTGGTTCTCCCCCTTGGGCTTGCGCCAGGTCAGTCTCTGCGTGTCCTTGTCGTATTCCAGGTGCGTCAGCTTGCCCTGTTTCAGCTCGCGATTGAACGCCACCCATTGCGCACGCAACTCGGCCGCCAGTGCATCGAGCTGGGCACTGACCGGCTGCCGCAGGAAGGGGATGTCCATCTGCGCGAGCACGGCGGCTTTCTCGTCCATCGAAACCAACTCGTCGGACAAATGCCGGTGCTGCAAGCTGTCGTCAATGTAGAGCTCGCCCGCCTGGAAGCGTTTCCTGACCTGACGGTAAAGCCAGAATTCGTAACGATCGGCATGCAGGCCTGTCGGCGTGCCTTCGGCATCGAACATCAGCAGGTACGGACGCAAGCGTTTCGGCAGCGTTGCCGCCGGACATTCGTCGAGTGGCCGTTGTGATAGGCGCTGCTGCTTGGCGAACACGCTCTTGGCCCAAGTCAGCGCCGCGAGCCATGGGTTATCGGGGGCCGTGCCGGCGAAGTCGAGCGCGACGTACAGCGGCCGTAGATGGCGTCGAATGCGTTCGGCCAGGCCGTCCACCGCCTGCCAGTGCAGCGCCAGTTTGTTCAGTGGCTTGACGCTCATGCGCTGCGCCGTGTTTTGCAGCAATTCCCTGGACATGATTTTGTAGGCGCGTTGGCGCACCTCGCCGAACGGCGTCGGATCGGCCACGCTGTCGTCCACGTACAGCGACAGCAGGCGGCCAACCTGCGGCGTTTCCTGATGGCGTCGCAGCTGTTCGGCGACAAAGGACTGTTTCGCACCCGTGCGGCTCTCGTCCTCAAGTTTTTTCATGTGGAAGGCCATCGCGTCGACCAGGTTGTCGGTGAGCTGCCGGTAACGTACCCAGGCATAGCACAGCAGGTAGAGCCGGGTCTGCTCCGCCTTCAGGTGGCGCAGGTCATGGACGGTATAGAAGTTCGCCAGGCTCGCGTAGTACAGCAGGTTCTGCTGCGAGATGCCGAGCTTGGGCAGCAGCGCCTTGGCGATCCCGTGCAAGGACTTCAGCGTGGCGCGCTTCTCGCGCTCCCCTGCCATCTGACGCCAGCCGAAATCTTTAGCGTCCTGCTTGAGCGCTGCCAGTTGAGACAGGGTGTCGTCACGCACCAGGAGCTGGCCCAGCGCAGCTTTGGCCGATTCGTCCAACACTTCTGCCAGCAAGCCGCCCAAGCGCCTGCGTTCGGTGGACAGGGCTTCACTGACCAGCTCTTGTAAGGTGGTGTGGCCGGGCCGGATGATTTTGTGCTCGCTGAGCCAAACGATCAGTTCGGCGGCCACGAATCCTGGCATTACGTCGCGCCGCACGATCTGTTCAGCCTGCTGTGCCAGTTGCGGCAGGAAGCTAGCCGCCCACGACCGGTAGCCGAACAGTTCGGCGATCTGACCCCTCTGGCTGTAGTGCTCATGCTTGGTGATCGCCTTGCGTTCGAACGCTTCGCCGTGGAAATAGCGACTCAGCACGAAGGCGCAATCGTCCTCGACCTCATGCCAATCGAAGCGGAAGAAAGCATGCTTGGCCTTGAAGTAGCCGATCTGCAAGACGCAATAGACTTGGGCCTGCAGGCTAGGCCGGCTGCTGGCGAACGCCAGTTCAGATTCGGTCAACGCCAGGTATTCCAGCCGCTGAGCATCGTCGAAGTCCGGTAGGCCGTACAAGGCTTCCTGCTCTGCGTCAGAAAAGACGGTGAGTAGCTTATTCTTGTTGCTCATCGACCGTCCTTCCCGCACCACGCCAACCTGCTCGCGTCAATGTTTCGATCAACGTAGTGCGCTTGACATTGAAGTTGCGGCACACCGCCGCCTTAGACATGCCGCCATCGAGCGCGGCGACGATGGCGTCCAGCTTCTCACCAGTGATCGCCTGCGGCCGGCCGCCGATCCGGCCGCGTTTGCGTGCGGCGGCCAAGCCCGCGACGACGCGCTCCTGAATCAAGGCGCGCTCGTACTGCGCGAGCGCACCGAACACCTGGAACAGGAATTCGCCCGAGGGCGTCGTAGTGTCCAGGTTCTCTGTCAGCGAGCGGAACGCCACCCGCTTGTCCTTGAGCGAAGTCACAATGGCGAGCAGGTGCGACAGCGAGCGACCGAGCCGGTCGAGTTTCCACACCACCAGCACATCGCCGGCTCGAACGAACTCAAGCGCCCGCGCCAAGCCGGCACGGTCATCCTTCGCGCCAGAGGCACGATCCTCAAACAGGTGACGCGGATCGACGCCGGCGGCGAGCAGCGCGTCGCGCTGCAAGTCCGTGCTCTGGCGGTCGGAGTCCGACGACACGCGCATGTAGCCAACCAACATAGGCGGATAACCATCAAAAACAGGTTTCCGCATAATAGTGAATAGCGATAGAGTTTTCCGTACATTTTTGAGGGGGTGTTGCACAGGTAGCACAGCGGCGGCTGACAGCCTGTCGCAAAACAAATGTTTTACGACACCTCCTTGAGGTTGCCGCGTTTACATCATTACCTGAACAGGTATAAAATTCCGTCATGACAAACAAAGAAAAACCGCTCGAATGGATCGCGAGCAGCCACAAGGATTTGATGGCGTTGCCGTCCGACGTGCGTCGCCGTTTCGGTTACGCGCTCTCGTTGGCGCAGATAGGCGATCAGGATGACGCAGCAAAGGTGCTCAAGGGGTTCGGTGGTGCCGGCGTGCTGGAGGTCGTCGAAGACGATGCCGGCGGCACCTATCGAGCGGTATACACGGTCAAGTTTGCGGAAGCGGTGTTCGTCCTGCACTGCTTCCAGAAGAAGAGCAAGAGCGGAATCGCCACGCCAAAGGCCGACATGGACATCATCCGCGCTCGGCTGAAGGTGGCCGAGGTATTGGCACAGGAGCTACGAAATGCAAAAACGAATCATTGAAGGCGTCGAGGTTCAGCGCAGCTCGGGCAACGTCTTTGCCGACCTTGGACTGCCTGACGCTGAAAAGCTCAAGATCAAGACCGGCCTGGTGGTCGAGATCAGGAGGGCCATGCGCGCCCTTGGGCTGACTCAACAAGCGGCGGCCAAACGCATGGGCATCCCGCAACCGAAGGTGTCGGGCATGATGCGCGGCGACTTCACCAATCTATCCGAACGCAAGCTGATGGATTGTCTGAATCGCCTCGGCTACGACATCGAAATCAAGGTACGGCCAGCAGCCGAGCCGATCGGGCATCTAACGCTCGCAACCGCTTAATCGGAGCTCTCCTGATGGCAGCCCGCATCACCGACGACGAATGGGACGAACTGACTCCCGAGAATTTCGATACCACGGCACTGCTGCGTGCAGTCGATGCCGTGGACGTGCTGCGCGGCGATTTGAATGACAGCGCAGACGGCGCACCTCCGCAACTGCGCACCGACCTGTTGAAGCTGCATCAACTGGCAATGGCCGCGTTCAACGAGGGATCACGCAGCCGAGTGGCTGAGCTATTTGATCTCGCCGTGGATCTTCAGGATCAGGTTGATCATCTGATGACCTCGCTGGAACAAGTGCAAGAAACCCTGTCCCGGTTGACGGCGCTCTACCCAGAAAGCCTGTCCTGAATGTTCTTGGAGACAACCACATCATGAGCCGCAGCCGCCGCAAAACGCCCATCGTTGGGCACACGACCTGCCGTAGCGAGCGCGAGGACAAGAAACTCTGGCATCAGCGCTGGCGAACCCACGAGCGCACCGCGCTGGCCAGCGCGTCGCCGGAAGCTCTATGCGCCCATCTGCCTCTACTGGAAAACCAGGTCAGCAACGTCTGGTCGATGGGTAAGGATGGCCGCTCCTACTGGCCCATCAAGCGCCAGGCCGCCACGGCGGATCGCATTGCCAACCACAAGGGACGCAATCCGCAAGAGCGCGCCTCCCTGAAAAAGCGTCTGCTGCGCAAGTGGATGAGCAAATGAACCTGTCCACCATCGAGGCGCTGGCTATCGCTTGGGCGCGAATCGCTGAAGAAGCAGAACTCCCAGCCGGCTACGAGGGCACGGCGACGCCAGAGGCGCATCGGGCCTGCGAGGTGATCCAGGAGCGGATTCGAGAGCACGTCGTCGCCACCAATGACATGCGGCTGTTCGGCCTGCTGCACCTGCTTGGGCAGGCGTCGCTGCGCATGGAGCAAGCGCTGTGGCCGGAAGAATATGCGCGGATGACCCGCGAGGTCGAGGAAGCTCTCCGAGAGGCCGACGACCCCAACGCCAAGTCGTACACCCACGAAGAAGTCATGCAGGCGATGCAGGAACGCATCGACCGAGCGCGAGACAAAGCCATGTTGATCGGCTGACGGAAATTTCGGCGGTTCCGGCTGATCCAAGAATCTTGGCGTGACCTTACCTCCGCTCTACCGCTGGGTGCCAGCCTCGGCGCACGCCTAACCACCCAACTCAGAAAGGAAAATAAGTTGGTAAAACGCATTCCCGTATCCGAGCTTCGTCTCGGCATGTACATCCACAAGCTCGCCGGCTCTTGGGTTCGACACCCATTCTGGCGCGGCAGCTTCCTGCTGACCGAGCCTCAGGATCTCTCTGCCATTCGAGAATGTGGCGTCGGGGAGGTCTGGGTCGACTTGGCCAAAAGCCAAGTCGACCCAGAGAGCCCAGAGAGCCCAGAGAGCCCAGAGAGCCCAGAGAGCCCAGAGCCCAGAGCCCAGAGCCCAGAGCCCAGAGCCCAGAGAATTGTCGGAGGAGCAATCTCTGCCGTCTAGTCCACTAAGCAAGAAAAGTGACGGCGCAACCTCAATGGAGAGCGAAATGTGTTATGCACGGAAACTCTGTCTTGCGGCCAAGTCCCAAGTCATGGACATGTTCCAGGAAGCCCGGCTTGGCAAGGCCGTCGACCCAAGCACGACGTTGCCGCTGGTCGGAGAAATCGCTGCCTCGGTGCTGCGCCAACCTCATGCCCTCATCAGCGTCGCACGCATCAAAACGCACGACGATTACACCTACCTGCACTCGGTTGCCGTCTGCGCCCTGATGCTATCGCTGGCCCGGCATCTCGATCTAGACGAGGAGCAAACGCGCCTGGCTGGCATCGGCGGACTGATGCACGACCTAGGCAAGGCCGCGATGCCGCTGGAAGTGCTTAACAAACCAGGCAAGCTCACCGATGCCGAGTTCGCCATCATGAAGCGCCACCCTGTGGAGGGCGCAAAGATGCTGCGCGCAGGCGGGGCCGAGCCCGGGGTGGTGGACATTGCCCTGCACCATCACGAGAAGATCGACGGAACCGGCTACCCGGATCGCTTGGCCGGTGACGCCATTTCACTCCTGGCCCGCATGGGCGCAATCTGCGACGTCTATGATGCCGTGACGTCGGAGCGAGCCTACAAAAAGCCGTGGGACCCGTCCGCGGCGATGCGGCAGATGGCCAAGTGGGAGGGCCATTTCGACAAACGCATCTTCCACGCCTTCGTCAAGGCCGTGGGCATCTACCCCGTCGGCTCCTTGGTTCGCCTGTCCTCTCAGCGTCTGGCCGTTGTCGTTGAGCCGGGAATGGAATCACTGCTGACTCCCAAGGTTCGCGTGTTCTTCTCGCTACGCTCGAGAGAGCCGATCCCGATGCAGACCATCGACCTGGCGGCCACGAGTTGCAAGGACAGTATCACTGGCCCCGAAGACCCGACGCTCTGGAACTTCAAGAACCTCGACGACTTGTGGATGGAATAGCCCCCACAAAACGACGGCCCCGTGAGGGAGCCGTTGAACATCGTCGAGCGATGCCCGTCCAGGGAGGGATGGCCGAGCTCGATTCTCCAGAAGGTAGCTGGTGACACGAGTGTTGAGCCCACCCAACTAGGGTGACGGAAATTTCTGGGGTTCCGGCTTACATCCCCTGCATGACTCTCCTGAAAGGTAAGCCAGGTGTTGCGAAGACCTGGTACCGCAGGAATGCGTCACACGGGTGTGGAAGGCGGCAGGCGGGGCGGCTTTATCATTTTCACGATAGTTTGAATTTTTTTCAGGCTTTCTGAACCGGGCACAGGTATGGTGCGCCGGCTTGCATGTGGACCTGCAATTCAAGAGGCCCTTGGGTGGTTATGTCCTCTGCTCGGTAACCCGAGAATCTCGATGTTCCGAGGATGAGATACCCCCTTCGACACGGTGTTTAGACCGTGCCGGTTTGCTGCATTCGTTGGGCCACCTGGGCCTCTTCTGGAATGCACCACGTGCGTTCTGAAAGCGCTGAAGTGCCGGTTAGGCGTTGGAAGATTGGCCTTCCTGAAACGGAGGTCAACGATTATGAAGCGTATGCTGAATATTCTGAGCCACGTACTGACCATCTACCGGCTTTTATCGGCCGTGTGGGGGTTGATGCGTGACCACTGTGATGCGGTCTAAACGCCCGTCCAGTGTTGAGATGTAAAAAGGCCACCCGAGCGTAAGCAGAGGTGGCCTTTCTGTTTCCGGAGTGCAACTCAGGAAGGCAGGCCGGGTACGACTTACGAAGGTGCGTACCAGCGACGTTCGATGTTCAGCTGATGCTCACGCTCGTAGACACTCACGGTTCCAGCATGCTCATGTCGACCGCCCTCGTACTGGTCCGGATCGCTATCCAAAAGCTCATCGAGTATTCCCTTGACCCTGAGAGCGTGAGCTGCGCGCTTTGCTTTGATCGCCTTGCACACGTCTACAAAATCGGGATCAGCTTCCCCATGGCGGCGGTAGGAAGCCGCCATCTTTTGAAAGATCTGCATGTGCTGGTCATCCAGGTTACGCAGGCCATTGGCATCCATGGGGTAGGCAGCGCCGGCGTACATGGCCATCGCGAACGACTGAAGAAAGCCCGCGGCCGCATAGTCGCTGTCGACCAACACTGCCCGGTGGGTGGCGAATGGAGATTCTGTCATCTGTAGAGATCCTGGAAGGTGGCGTGAGGTCGATGATTACCAGCCGGCATAGTGGGACACGAGGTGGCCCCAGTCAGCGAGAGCCGAGTTATCGCGCAGGATGGTCAGCGCCTCGGCAGCGAGAATTTTCGTTGGGCAACCGCCGGTGAGGAACACGTTGTCCTTACCTTGGTTGTACAGATGCATAAGGCTCAGAGTCATCACCCTCTGAAGCGGGGTCATGGCCCTATACGCCTTACGCATCGCAGTTAGCTTTTCCGGGATCTCAGCGTAGTCCCTTGCCCAATCACACCCCTTGGGCCGGAGACTGTAATGATCGCCTATAGCCTGGAACGGCTTGTTGTGGCGCTCAAAGCACCCATGCAGCTGATACTTCTCAACGATAGCCCAGGCGGCCTCGCCGAAAATGCGTGCCCGCTCATCTGAACCCTTGAAAGAAGGCAGCTCAGCCCCGCACACGATCGCCAGGGCAGCATATTCCGCATAGTCCAGGCTCGGGATCTTGTCGACCAGGTCCACCAACGTATATCCAGGAAAGCGCCCGGCTGCGAAGGTAGGGTTAACCGCAGCATATGCTGCGAGGGCTGCGGGCTTCTGCGAGTGGTGGATATAGCCGTGACTGGCCGTTCCCACATCACTCAGCGACCACGTGCTCAGTGCACCTTGGTGGACGCCGAAGGCGGTCAACAGCTCTGTGGCTTTCACGTGATAGTGGGCTGCATCAAACATCGTTCGTCCTCTGAAACAGTTGATTGCAAAGCTTGTGGTGGATGGGGTTCTGCACCGCCAGATCTGCGGCTATGCATTCCTCTGCCAGGTTCGGCCTCGCTTCATCACTGCAACCCTAGAACGTCGGTGTGGGCTTCGCAACCCCTAGAAATATGGCCGAACAAGGCTAAATCGCAGGCACAAAAAAAGCCGCCTGAGAATGGGCGGCTTTCTTAGGCCAAATGAGCTGAGAGGATCATCTGGCATGCGCGTACTGAAACGGTCGAACCTCAAAATAATATCCGAATTGCAATCTAGTGGGCAACCTGACCTGCCCCACCTTTTCACTAATGAAAAACCCGACCACTAGGGCCGGGTCTGTGCTGCGTTTGGAGATGATCCAGCCTAAGCCGGCAGATACTTGACCTCGGTCTCCGACCTCACCAGCTCTTGGATCACTGGGCACGTGGAAAGGCCGGTATTGACCATGTATTTCGCTGCACTCAACAGGTAACGTCGCTCTGCCAGGTACTCGCAAGGCTCAAGACCGTTGGCTCCATGACATTCGGAGAGGAAGCATTGGTAGAACACGACCTCACGCATGTCAGGGTCAGATTTGAACTTCGGTTTCACACCTACGACACGTGCTAGGTGGAATCCTGTTGGGATCACCGAAGCCCCGTGGGCAGCAGTAAGGGTTTGCAGCATGGTGGCCCCCTGGGCATTGCCTGTGATTGCGATCAAGCTTCTGAACAGGTATCTAAGCGGCTACATAGGGCACGCCAGTAACGGGCATCCTGCATCGACTCCCTCCTCATACGGCGGTATTCGGGCCTATAGCGGTGCGGTTCTGTACGAGCGGAGAGCGAGTTTTCCTTTGCCATTCGTAGACAGAAATTCAACTTGAACAGGGCATGTGCTTTCGGTCGGGTTGACTGCTGTGTTGTTGCGGTGGTCATTGGAATTGCTCCTTTGATTTTTGGCCTAGTGCGTGGAGATGGCGCACATCGATCACCACGCAAGCAGCTCGGCCGCGGGATCGAGTAGGAGGCGGCTTCACAGCCGCCGTCCTCTCACACCACCGTGCGTACGGTTCCGTACACGGCGGTTCAGGTTATACGGCTAAGCCGGTTTATCGTATCCAGTATCGAGACCAGTCCGAACCTATCCCATAGCCTCTTCGGTAGCGCCTGATTCACATGAGATGCTCCCGAGTTCCACCACGGGCCTCGGCCATTAAAGGCCGATTTACAGGCACGTTCTTCGCTCAGGCCCAGGCGCATCAGGTTGCGCGCCCTCGTTGAGGGCCGTTTCCATTGACGCCAGATGACGCAGCGAAGTTTATGCCTGACCCAACCATCCAATTTCTCAAGTGGGCGTTTGCTCTGGCTGAGCTTGAAGTAGCCAGCCCAGCCTCGCAGGACAGGGTTGATTCGCTCAATGACAGTCGCCACTTTGCGGGCCCTTACACTGCGTAGCAATATTCTGAGTCGGTCGCGTAAGCGCCCCAGGCTCATCGTTGCCACACGCAGCCTTGGTTGCTGGTGCCTGCTCATCCCGTAACCCAAGTAGTCACACTTCCAAGCCCCTGCTACTTGGCTCTTCTTCCGGTTCACCGTCAGTTTCAAACGATGGCACAGGAAGCGCTCGATACTGGCCAACACCCGCTCGCCCGCCCGAGGACTGCGCACATAAATGTTCGCATCATCGGCGTAGCGCACGAAGCGATGACCCCGCCGTTCCAATTCGCGGTCGAGCTCATCCAGAAGGATATTCGACAGCAACGGCGAGAGTGGGCCGCCTTGCGGTGTCCCCTCTTGCCGTTGGCTGACGATACCGCCCGACATGGCCCCAGCTTCAAGGTAGCGGCGGATGAGCCTAAGCACTCGCTTGTCTTCGACGCGACGCTGCAAGCAGGCCATCAGGATGTCGTGGTTGACCCGATCAAAGAACTTTTCCAGATCAAGCTCCACGCACCAGCGATGCCCCGCCGCCACATGGGAGCGGGCCAGTTCAACGGCTTGGTGAGCGCTTTTGCCCGGACGAAAACCGTAGCTGTAGTCCGAAAACAGCGGATCGAAGAGTAGCGTGAGTTGTTGCTGTAATGCTTGCTGGATCAGGCGATCCACGACGGTGGGGATTCCCAGTTGCCGTGTGCCGCCCTGCGGCTTGGGAATTTCAACCGCTCGCACTGCTTGGGGATGGTATTCACCGGCCAGCAACCTGGCCTTGAGGGTTGGCCAATACTGTTTCACGTAGCCCGCCAAGTCAGCGACCGTCATGCCATCGGCACCCGGAGCCCCCTTGTTGCTAACCACGCGTTGATACGCACGCCTGAGGTTGGCCGGTGCAAGCACCCGCTCCATCAGCGTGTCCGGCTCCGCGTTCGTCCACGTCGCTGACGCCGCCGGCACCTTTGCACTGTCAGGCATCACCCTCGGCTTCTGGCCGGGATTCGGAGTGACAGATTCCGTTGTAGGAAATTTCTGCATTACGGCTACCAACGAGACAGTGACGCCTACTGGCGGCATAACCTGTTCGGCCCTTGGTGGCGCGGTTAACCGCCACTTACTACGGCCTCGGCTGACTTCTGCACGCTCGTCCCGTCGCCTCTCGACGCTCGGTAGCACAGTGGCAAACGTGCAGATCTCCCAGGGTAATTCGCGTGACCTTCCTGCTTATGCCTGTCGGATTTACGTCACAGCGTCCCGTGCAAGTACTGGGCTTTGACGATTTGGGCCGCCTCACCCCGCTGTGCCGCCTCTATCCGCTTCCTGTTCGTCAGGCCAGCAGTTTGCCTCGGGCTTCCTTCAGATTCGCGGTCGCCCACGACACCCTTGCCTCTGGCTAACACTTCCCCTTGCCGGGTGTGTAGAGGACTTTCACCTCCAAGTCACCCGCTTTGGCCACCACAACCAAGCGGGTTGCGCTACGCGCAACGCGCCATGCCTGGCGCACCCAAAAAAAAAGCCCGACTAGGTCGGGCGTGGGTGTAGCGTTAAGCGGTCTGGTAGATCAGTTCCGCCGGGTAGACGAAGACCTGAAGTTTTCCCTGCAGACATGACAGCTCATACACCTGCTTCGCTGGTGTCCGGCCGGGGCCTGGCAGATGACGTTTTCCGACTTCAGACCAGCCCAAGCGTTTCAGTTCAGCAACCTTCTGCTCCTGGTAATGCGACATTGATGGATCCCCCTTCGTGATCACAGTCGACCAGCTGGTTCCATCTCACCAAAAATCCCGAACTCAACAAGCGTGCTGAATGCGATTTCGAGGGCCGGCTTTTGGTGGGCGAGATCCAATGCTCTCTCCCCTGCAGCTTTCCCTTTCTCCGCCTGCCAATCACACAGGAAGTCGGAGAACCGACGGTATCTGTGGAAGTCGATAAACCGGTCGAAGCAGACCTCTTCTGAGGCTGCCAGGGCGGTCATCGCCGTGAGCAGATCTTCAAATGCAGGGAGTTCACTACGTTTCAATGTGCCATCAGCTAAGAGCTGGTCGACCGTGGCTTCAAAGCGTTGCTGGTGTTCTTCCAGGCTACCGCTCACGATCCGAAGCGCGTGATCCTTCGCGACAAACTGATTTCGCCCATCGCGGTGATAGCGCGGATCGAACTCAGCGAAGCTGGTCTGCTTGAGTGAAAGCCCAGAGGTGACTCCCTCACGATCTGTTTCGATGTTCAGGCGATCAACGAATGGGGTCGACCACCGGATGCCGGTCAGCCCCTGGCGACCAGTCTGGACCATCACCATCATTCCATCAGTCAGTTCAAGTGTTGCGAGCATGAGTGTGTCCCCTTAGAACGTTGATCAAGTCCAGGGGGATGAGTCACATGAACCACGAAACTCACCAATTTTGTCTGATCGGGCACACTCCCGGGGCACCGAAAAAAACCCGGCACGTGGCCGGGTTGGGTGTAGCTTTAGGATACAGAGGGCCTGGGAGCGATAGCAGGCTCACAAGCGCGGACCACCACTTCGTAAACCAGCTTCGGCCGAGGGCAGTTCCACTGGTTTTTGAAGAAGACCCCGTTGGCGTTGTGACACCCATAGCTGGCCGTCAGTCCATCGAGCTTGCCGAGCTCCTCCAAACGCTTAGTCAGGTCGAAGGCTCTCTTACCGGTGACATGCCAGAAGCCACGCCTGGCCACCGTTTCCCGCATTTCCTGCTCAGTCTTGGATACAGCCATTTCAGCACCCCTTCCCGGCCGCAATCTGGCGCTTAACAGGCACCTTGTAGGCGTAGTGGGTGACCACGTCGCAGCGCCGCATTCCACGTCGAAGCATGTTGAGTGCAGGCTGATGCTCACGAGTATGGAGGCAGTAGCGTGTGCCACCCTCTAGTCGACGGAGCTCGCCCATTTCATGATTGATCAGCGCAATGTTCAGCTCATCCTGCAGCTGTTCCCGCTCCGGGCCTGTGGCGTTATTGACGCGATTCTGCAGAGTTTCGATGATAAGGCTCATGGTGCTCCCCATAGGTGTTGGTCTAGTTCTGGGATATGCATCACAGGCAACTGGAACAGCACCAATCGAGGAGATCCCATGGCTTGGGATGTTGAGGTAGACGCTAGCGAACGAGCGCCAGGCTCATTGAAACCGGTAGATGATCTTCTCTGTTTTGCAGAGGGGGCATCGCTTGGCGATCCTCACCACCTCGCCAGAATACTCCCGTGTCACGATACGCCCAGGATGGCCGCGCAATCTGCAGATTGCTCTCCTGAATTTCTGATACAACCCACTCATCAAACGACAACCGTGCCCGCACTTTATGGATGGCACAATCGTATCATGTACAGCCCGACTGCCGGCGGTGCACCTCATTGACGACGTATCATCAAGGTCCAAAAATGGGGCCTCGAACACTGCCCTCCTTCGAGACTCAACCCATGCAAGCAAAAGCGAAGATCGACCGCGCAGCTCTTGAGGCAATAGCCGAATCAACCCGCCGCGGGCTGTTGCTTCTTGTCGACAAACCCGGTTCTACCTTCAATGGTTTTCCGCGAGGAACCTGCGGTCCTGCCTCGGACATCCTAGGTCGACTCATCAAAGAACAACTCGGTGCTGATGGTGTGTATGTGTGGGCTGAAGACCATCCGAACCTAAAAAGGGAGCAGTCTCACGCCTGGTTCGAGGTCGACGGGTTCATTATCGACCTCACCTATGATCAATTCCCAGATACCGGGCTTACAGGTTGGGTCTTCGATCAGGGCAACGAGTGGCACGCCAAGTTCGCCGAGCAGGAACGTCGGCAGGGCTTCTGTCCTCCCAGCGGCTGGCCTGAATATCCACTCGATGGTTATGCCGCCGCTAAATCACAGATCTGAACAGGCAGGTCCCGGTACGGTCCACATGCACTGGTCCCAGGCGAAAAAAAACCCGGTCTAGTGACCGGGTCATGTGCAGCGTTTGGAGCGCGAGCATCAAGCTGGCGCTAAAGCCTGAAGTGCAGCAGTCATGCCGACTCCAAGATTTGTTCACCGGAGTGACAAGTCGAGAGATCGATCTCTACTGGCTTTTGGTCAGATTTTGCGGTCACCACGAAGGTGCACGCGCTGTCCTGTTCACCGGCGGCAATGTGGCTGCGGAAGTACCGGTCTGCGACGGCCTGGGCTGCCGCATGGTGATCCCCCTCAACCTCAACATCAGCACTCCAAGTAACGAGATACTGCCGTTCACCGCCAGCTTCAAGTTCAGTTGTGCCTCCGGCCAAGTGGAAGTGACTCTGCAGTTCAGCGATCGGCTGACGTGCGCTGACAACCTCGACGTCAGAATGTCTGATGAATCCCGAGAACCAGAAGCTGGACGCATCCACATTTAGACAGCCGGCCTTCAGTAACACATCGTTGTCGCAGCCGATCTCCTCCGCCTCTTCAGTGCCAGGAGCGTACTGATGGAATGAAGCAGTGCTGTCAAACGTCTCCACTTTGTGAAGCCCATTCTCTTTAACCAGTCGAGCTAGATTGATGATGCGTTGAGTTGCAGCCAGATCGATGCTGAAGGATGCAAATTCTGGCGTATCTTCTGCGCCGTTGGTGGCGCGGGTTTCAACGATATAGGCCTTTGCGGTGCTGGACGAATTCATAGCGATACCCTCAGGTGTGTTGGTCTAGTGAAGGGAGATGCATCACAGCCAACATGAACCGAGGACCCCAAGGACTGAGACGCCCCGCAATGCGGCGTTGCCCCACTGAATGACGCCAAAAAGAAAACCCCGTCGCTAGGACGGGGTTTGATGGGGGTTAACGGCGATGAGAGCAGATGCTCTTCAAGGCCCTGTCGACCAGGTCACCTTCGTAACTCAAGATGACCTCCACGTTGCTGCACGAGCGCTGGGAAGGTCCCAGAGCACGTGCTGCGATCAGGTAACCGTTGGGGTCCACTTGCGATGCAGCGCCGAACAGAACCGCATTATCGACCACTGCGCGGAGAACATCCCCGGCGCCATCGTCTTCGGTCCAACTGGGTGACACGGTGTTGCGAGCACTGACCTGGTTACCGCATACACGGAAGTGCTCAAAGCGCCCGGGGGCATTTTGAATCGAGACCGAGTCGCAGCCTTCAAATTTACCCACGTAGATGACCGGCCGTGTGGCGCCGTTGATGCGAGCTACGGTGGACATTTTTGAGGCAGCAACCGACAGAACAGCATCTGAAGCCTCCGAAGCACTTGCCGCATGCGGTAGCACCTGGAAGGCTAAAGCCGCGGCGATCGTGTACCAGCGTTTCATGAGGCGACCTCAAGTTTCGGAATTGAATTTTGACGTGAACGCATCAGCGTCGGAGAGGTTGCGTGCAAGATCTGCTGCTTGGGGTCCGAGCTGAGCGTATCACCAAGGAGCACTATGATCTCCCCGATTTCGACTCTATGAATGGCACAATTCGCGGCCAGCTGAATCGCAACCATGCGAGCGCAAATGCCATCGATATCGCATGCGTGAAAAAGCCATTGCTGGAGCTCCCCAGGACCTTTCGTTTCGAGCAGGTAGTTTGCTTTTGCCAACAGCATAACTCCACTGCCACAAGCCGGATCTGAGTAAGCTTTGAGATCACCGGCGCGAGGCAGGTCGATGTCACCATCGCTCATCCTGACCATCAGGCTTGCCAATGACCAGGGCGTGAAGAACTGCCCCAGCATTTGCTTGCCGCCATGGCTGGCCAGCTCTTCGTAGAGTGGGCCTAAAATGTCCTTGAACGGTTCTTCATTGGCCACCGCCTGATCGTACAGCGTGATAACTCGTCCTATTTTACCGCGGACATCATCAGGTATGGGATACCAGGGCTGAAACCCCCAAAGCTCCATCACTGCCCCTAGGAAAAATCGAAACATCTCCGCCGGCGGATACCGGTGGCCATCACACAGTGCTTCTGCCAGTGGCTTGATGGTGGGTGGTACCGCGCGTGCTAGTTTGCTTGCCATGGGCAATCTCCAGAGAGGTTGGTCGTATGCATTGGGATGCATCACAGCGACCTACAACGCCGGCCGGCGCCTGGGCATAAAAAAACCGCTCCGGTTAGGGAGCGGTTGCGTAGCGTTAATCAGCGGACTCTTCCGGATCAGCAACGTCCGGAATGGAATCACGCGGCACCCATGTCCAGGTTGCGACAAATGCGCCATCTTCACACAGCGTTACCTGGGCATCTTCATTGACCTGCAGATCATCATTGGCGATGTTGTCCAGCGCCCATGAACGGTACCGGTCCTTGAGAGCGTTCGAGTCCACTGCCTGCTGATCCGGCTCTTCTTGCGCCAGCAGTTTCTTTTGAGCGAGCTCATCGAGCAACTGAGCAGAGGGAGCGCACTGCGACAGACCGAAGTGAACTCCCTGGAGCCCGTAGCGTTTGGAAAACTCTTCTGCCGTCATCTTGGCCAGCACCTTCTCGATGCAATCACTGCACAGACCGTGACCAGCATCTTGATTGCCCCATTGCCGACCTGTGGTACGAGCACCACAGCACGGGCACAACAAGCGCACTGGGGCATCAAGATGCCCGGTCAGGTCGACTTGTGCATATGGAACATCACGGAGCTCACAGTAGGCTTTCTCATCGCCATCGGCGTCATACAGGCCCAATGTGCACTCATCCCACTCCTCAGGTTCAGCGATGGACACCTCGATCGAAAGAAGCAGGTATTGACCGTTGCAGAACTCCTTCCGCAAAGCCATGCAACCGCCTCCGGTGTGATAAACCTCGAAGCCATACGCCTGTACGGGGTCAACAACAGTTGTTCCGCACGGTGAAAAGTAGGGGTTGCGAATCTCCACGTCGTTGAACATGAAAGCCATCTCCGACGGTGAATACGGCCGCTTGAGTTCCTCGCCATTCGGCAGGACCTCGGTCATGACCATTTCTTTGGTATCAGCTGCGTTGTTTGCAATTACGTCCATGGTGCTGCGCCTCTTTGGGTAGTCATCTTGGTCTGAGATGAAGCACAGCCAGCTGTAACGACAGGCAAAAAAAAGCCGCCCCATAGGGAGCGGCGGTACAGCGGTTTAGATTCGAGCAGAGACCTGGTAACCCTTGCCTCCTTCAGCCTGCGTCACGCCGGCTTCAAGAGTGATGGTCACATCTTGCAGTCCTGCATTCTTGAACATACTCGCCACAGTTTCGGCTACCGGCTGCATTTCAAACGGCAAGACGGTGAACCAAGCTTTCGAAAACTTGCACCATCGGCACCCGTATCCAGCGAACCAGCCATTCTCGCGATTTCCAGGAACCGGATCAGGCATTTCCAGAATCTTGTTGATGCGGGTGGCAAAGGCTTCCGGGAATTCCTTCAGAACTGAAGACATAGGAACCTCTCGATCAAGCGGCTTGGTTGTGCTGTTGCTGTTGCTGGCGCTTGCCCAGCTCATTAAGGGTGTCCAGTTTTGCGATGAATCGCTCAGCCGCAGTGGTGCTGGCCAACTCAGAGACCGACTCATAACGGTTCATTCCGCCTGAATAGTCCTTTCGGCCCTCACAGGATCGGTAGAGCACTTTGAGCACTCGATCTGAACCTAGATGAACCATCAGATAGAGATGATCGCTGTGCAGGATCACCTCCCCCATGACTGCGTTCCCGCCTTTACACGACCGAATTTCGTAGCTCGTTTCTGGAAGCTTCAAACGGCCGGCGATCTCTTTGAGCAATCGCTTGCCAGAGCGGTGAAGGGTTTCTTTGGTGATGCGTTTTTCGAGCAGCGCTTTAGGGATTTGCAGCATGACGTTTCTCCACAGGGAATGACGGTCTCTTGCGAAGACCTGGTGACGGGAGATGCGCAACACAGGCATGCAAAACAATCGCGGCCCTTTCCAAGAGCACTCAACAATCCATAACACGTATGTATATTTCTATTGATTTGCTTTCAATCCTGACAGTATTATCCGGCCATCCAATTGATATCACCTAACAAGGTCAGGACGAATCAGCCCATGCACAACAATGCAACCCCCTTCAAGCCACGTCTCTCCCTGCTTGTCGCCTCCATCGCACTGGCCATGAACGCTGGCACTGCGCATGCCGCTTACGCCGGCATTGATGTCTACGCACCAACGCTGGGCTCCTCCAGTACCACCTATGATTCGCACATCGGCGGCTCTGGTGATGGCTCCACCCTGGTTGGCGCCCAGTTCAACCCGAGCACCGAAACTACCGAGGCCTTCAAGTGGACATTGCTGGGTGGCAAGCAACTGCTGGCCAGCCTTGGGACCAATGCCGCCGCCTACGCTGTGTCGAACGAAGCTGACGTCATCGTCGGTAGCTCTGTCGACAGCGTCACGGACAACGAAACCGCCGTGTACTGGAACAACGCCGGCATTCACAAGCTGGACTTCCTGAACGGCGGTGCCGAAGCTGAAGCACGCGCCGTTTCGGCTGATGGCAGCGTCATCGCCGGTTCTGCCGACGACGGTCTGACCGGCAACCGATCGGCAGTAACCTGGGACCTGGCTGGCGCTGTGACTCAGCTGGGCTACCTGAACGACGGCACCTACAGCTACGCCATGGGCATCAGCGCTGACGGCAAGGTGGTGGTGGGGTACGCACAGAACGGCGCCGGCAATGGTGATATCGCCACTCGATGGGTGGGCGGCGGTAGCGCCGAGAGCCTCGGCACCTTGGAGGGTGGTACGCAATCCATCGCCACGGCGACCAGTGCCGATGGCACTTACATCGTCGGTGCGAGTGACTCTTCGCTCGCCCTGAGCGAAGCTATGATCTGGTCCGAGCTGTCCGGCATGAAGGGCTTGGGCTTGCTGGCCGACGGTACCCTGTCCAAGGCTGAAGGCGTCTCCGCCAACGGCGCCGTGGTCGTCGGTATCGCGGACACCACTGGCACTGTCTTCTCCGGCTTCCGCTGGACCGCTGAGACCGGCATGCAGTCGCTGGTCGAATGGCTGCAGGATAACGACCCTTCCTACACTCTCCTGGCCAACAACACCCTGAACTCCGCCACTGCGGTATCTGCAGATGGCAACACCGTCTTCGGCCTGGGCTTCCTGAATGGTCGCTCGCAGCCGTTCGTAGCGCGTTCCTACGGCCCAATCTCCGAGCCTGTGGTCACTACCCCACCGGTGGTAACCACTCCGCCTGAAGAGACCATTCCAGAGGTGACCCCTCCCGTCGTCACCCCGCCTGTTACTGACCCAACGCCGCCAAGCACCGGTGGCTCCTCCAATGCAGGGGACACTTCTACTGGCGGCAGCGATGCAGGCACGGGCACCGGCGCCGGTGGTACCGAAACCGGTGCGGGTACCGGTGGCACTGGGGGCACTGACACGGGTACTGGTGGTACCGGTGGAACTGGCACTGGCGCGGGTGGCGCTGAGGCTACCACTCCACCGACTGGCGTGATCGGTTTGCTGGACCTCGGCGACTCGTTGCAGAATGCGACCCTGTACGCGCAAGCCATGCAGAATCAGCTGCAAGGCTTCGTCCAGGACCAACTGTCCTGCTCGACATTCGACACCAGCGGCATCTGTGTCAGCGTCAGCAGCCAGATGACTCATCACTCGGGTACTGTCCACGGTGACAACGTGTACGGCGGTGTTACCGCTGCATATCGACTGACTCCTGACCTGGTTGCCGGCATCGGCTACCAAGGCCCGAGCACCTCGCTCAAGATCAACGATGACCGCGTCGAGGGTGATACCAACACGATCGGTGCTTTCGTCGAGTACGGTAACCGTCTGCGCAAAGGCGTATTCGCCCGGGGCGCCGTGGCTGTTTCCGAAGGCGATGCCACCATCAAGCGCTCTTACAAAACCGGTGCCGGCGACGTCGAGTCGAAAGGCAAGGCCGATGTCAGCCAGCGTGCCGTATCCGGCCAGGTCGGCTACGTCTTCATCCTGCAGGACAACATCGCTGTCATGCCTTTCCTGGGCTTGGACTACCTCAACACCAAGCTGGATAGCTACACCGAGACCAGCGGCTCCTTCCCGGCGCACTTCGATAAGCGGACCGAAGAAAACATCTACGGTACCGCGGGCCTGGATGCCAGCATGAACCTGGCAAATAAGGCCATCGTCTCGGCGAACATCAAGCACGTCAGCCGCCTGAACAACTCGCAAGACGATCTGACCGGTGATGTGATGGGTGTGTCGCGCTTCGACATGAAGCAAGACACCACTGAGCGCTGGAACGAAGTGGGCGTTGGCCTGCAGGTTGCCGGCCCGTTCAAGGCCTCCCGCGTGGGCATCACCTACGGCCACCGCTTCGGCAGCGACAAAGCCGTTGCCTCGGACGTCGCTACGCTGTCCCTGTCGGTCGGTTTCTAATCGGAAACTGGTACACCAAGCGCCCCACTCAGTAGTGGGGCGTTTTTGTTTGTGGGCGGTTATCGGCAGGCAAAAAAAAGCCACTCCGAAGAGTGGCCGGGGATCATTGGTGTTAGGCAGCAGGCTGCTTGTTCTGTTGCTCCCACCAAGCGCGGAAGCTGGTTACCAGAGAGCAGCCATTGTCCTCAGGCAAGGCGATTACCGCCTTGTTCTGGAGACTGATTGCATGCTCTGGCTCACCATCACGTGAACAGTGGTAGAGCTTGAAGGTGTTACGTGTATCGAGCTGGAAGCAGCACAGAGTGCCCTTCGGCCGTTTGTAATAGACCCGGCAGAAACCCGAGTCAACGGAGTGGAAGGCCAGCTGTTCAACTGCTGGAACTTCAGCGGGAGGGAGCAGGCTGTTGCGATGCTCAACGAGCAGCACACGCAAGGCTTCCAAGTTGAGGGAGCGCTTAACTCCATCAGGGAACAGTTCGTCGCCAAACAAAGCGACCAAATCTGCCTCCAAACTCTCTTTTACCAAGTGGCAGTCTACCTGGTCCCAGGCACGACAATTGATCCATTCTCGCTTTTGCACAGGCGTTTCATTTTCATCAACGTAACCACGCTGATCAGCCATAGCCTCAGCTACTTTGACGCAGGCTTCAGCGTGGCTGGTAGCATGCACATAATCACTGTAGGTACCTTCATCCTCCTGAACCCAGTTCAGAGTAACAGCGTAAAGGTCAACGGCAGGTTGATTAACTCTTACTTTGGTGTCGCTCATGTTTAGTTTCCTTGATTAATTAGAGTTAGCCAGCGAGCTTCATATCTTGCTGAAGCGCAGTTTTGCCTTCATTGAAAGCGTTTAAGAGTTCCGGGATATCAGACAGGAGTGCATGAGGGGTTTCAGACGCCCCCCAGCCATATCCCCAGGCAGCATCCTTTGCATCTTGAAATGCATTGGCTGCTAGTTGAGTGGTTTCCGGCGATTTCATGAGTAGTACGGCTAACGCCCATTGAGATCGAGCGTAAGCCGCAAGCTGAAAACAGGTATTCATACGTTCACCACAGTAGTTTCATAACTATCTGTAATGACGCACACGGACCTGTATTGTAGTTGTACTGCGCAGTACACAGGCCAGGACAAATATCCGGATATTGACTTGAAGGTTTTGAAGCTTTGCTAAAGAATTACTGCATCATGTTCTAGGAATGAAAACCATGCTGCCTGACGCACTGGTAACCATCGGGATGTTCGCCATCGCCTTTTTCGTCATTTGGCTGATGCTGGTGTTCTTGCTCTTGATCCACGAAGCCGGGCATCTAATACCGATGCAGCGGTTTGGTATCAAGCCAGACAAACTCATTATTGGTGGATACAAGCTTTTCTCGTTCCGAAAATCCGGGATCATTCATGAAATTGGTCTGATTCCGCTGTGGGCATATGTGGTCAGCTCCGACTATGAAAAGGCGCCCTCAGACCGCCGGGCGATCATCGCTGCGGGCGGCCCTCTCATCTCACTGGCGACCGGCCTGCTGTTCTTCGGGATTAACTACGTCACGCCGAACTGGCCGACGCTTGTCGCGGCCCAGGGCTCGATCCTCCTGGCGGCGACTAACATCATCCCCCTGCCTCCAATGGACGGGTGGACGATCGTCGAGTATTTCTTGAACCGCCGCGGTATCTACTTTGATGACAGGAACAGGCGGCTCCTCATGGGCGTAGGGTTGGCGACCATAATTGCTATCACCCTCGCCCTCTAGAATTACAGAACTCTGCTCTTCATCTCCTGGTGCAAGTTCAACCCACCAGGAGATGACTCATGACCACTACTTCCCTCGACTGCACCTCACGGCTCCCAGCTGTGCGCCCAGGCTTCTTCGAGGAGGCCTTCCAGAGCTACAACGTACCGCCGAGAATCCGCGCATTTGCAGAAGCTTTCTGCATCCGCTTTGACGTTCGCGGCATCTGCGACCCGGCCTATTGTGCAAACTCTGCAGCCCTTAAGCTGAAGATCGGTGATGGTTGCGGGACCTTCGATCACGAGAAAGAACCCGTCGAGAACGGCATCCCCCTGATCGGTGAGCAACTGCTGTTCTCATACAGCACCTGCATCCAACGAGCAGAGCCAGGCACTACCGCCGACGTCATCAACAGCATGGTGAAAGCTGCTCTGGCGGGGGCAACCGTTGAGGAGCTCTTGCCACCGCCAGCAGCACCCGCTGCTACAAGCTGAACACACCCAAACCGCCTTTCGAGGCGGTTTTTTTTCGTCGATCAAATGCAGTTATTGCTTTTAGATACAGACGGCGTATGTGTTCATGTATTATTCACGCGCTAAAACCATGAAGGATCAACCATGCTCACGAGCCAGCCCCAGCAAGGCATTTCTTCTCCCGCCCACCTGCCGGCCGGCAGCACCTCAGCGGTTAAGTGGTTCTCCCAGGTCACTGTCGAGCTTTCGTATTGGCACGGGAATCAGAGACTGAAAAACCTCGATCAGTTCGAATGGCATGGTGATGCCGTGATGGCGCCAGCGCTGACCCACGCTCAAAGCAAATGTGATTTCTACCAGATCGACGAATCGTCCTCCCTTGAGCTGTGGGCGTTCCGCTCCCAGTGGCAAGTTGCGAAGGTTCGTGAGGGCGCCGACCAGCACTGGTCGTTTGCGGACAGCCTCGACCATGACGTGACAAGGGTCTTGGTCAGCCATCATCCAGTCTGGTCATCAAAACACGGGAAGATGTCCCCTCCTGACACCTGGCCAGGGTTCACCGCTACATTCCGGAAAATCATTTCGGTCGACGCTAGCCGGTCAACCGCTGAACTGGGAGGCTTGGTCACTGCGGCTCTGTGCGTCATCGAGCAAGGTCCTGAAGCTCTGGGGCTCGCGATTACCGATGGTGGAATTCGAGACCTGACTATTACACGCGTCGGAGCAAACACCCGTAGTGCTGGTTGCGAGTTGTTGATGGTGACGGGGGCAATCGCGGTGGCCATGTCACCCTACCAG
Source organism: Pseudomonas ceruminis (assembly GCF_021602025.1). Taxonomy (GTDB): domain Bacteria; phylum Pseudomonadota; class Gammaproteobacteria; order Pseudomonadales; family Pseudomonadaceae; genus Aquipseudomonas; species Aquipseudomonas ceruminis. Next base: position 73,452 of record NZ_BQHW01000018.1, on the reverse strand, counting down.
GCTGAGCCCGGCTTTGACCAACTGGAAGCAGCCGTCCGCAGCTCAGTCGGCATCAAGCTATCCCTCGTCGACGGAGTCACTGCCTCGGGGCACCTCGATGCTGGGCAGCGCTCGACAATCTGGGTAGTCGAAGGACAAAATACACTAAATAATACCTAGCGCGTATGCGTACGCGTTATGTAATATTGCCGCGCCGGACAGATAGATACCCTGTCCGAATGGCTGGTGTCGGCAAATCTGGGTTATGCGCAGGTGTCAGTCATCTCTCTTAGCAAGTTCAACGATTTCTGACCCTTCAGGAGGGCACCGCCATGACCACAACCGTCGAAAACAGCAGCAGCGAACACCAGTTGGATCTGGATTTCCGCATGATCATCACCACTGGCAACATCAAAAAAGCGATGGAAAAGGGTGATGGCAAGAAGCGGTTCACCGCAGGCGACCTCTGGAACATAGCGCCAGGTACTATCCAGGTCATCCCGGGGTACAACGTAAGAGAGCGAAATGCTGACTACTTGGCCAACGTTCAGAAACTGAAGCAATCCATCAAGGACAACGGATTCAAGAAAGACTCGGCTCTCTCGGTCATCATCCGTCGCGATGAGAATGGAGAGCAGTCAATTTGTCTGAAGCGTGGCCATCAGCGTCTTGAAGCCACGATGGAATTGGTCGCCGAAGGTGAAAGCATCCCGACCGTCCCTTGCATCATTGCTGCAGATGATTGTTCCGAAGAGGACATGACTGCAGACCTTGTGCTCAGCAACAATGGTTCACCGCTTAGCCCATATGCAACAGCAGTTGTTTGCAAACGCATGACCCGCTTCCATCCCGATGACCATTCCGCGATCGCCAAAAAACTGAATCTCTGGCCCGCCCAGGTTTCGGACTACCTCTTGATGATCAACGGACCTATCGAGATCAGGAACTACGTCCGCGACGGAGTGGTTTCCTTCACGCTGGCTGTTCAGATCCTTCAAGAGCATGGCCCCAAAGCTCTGCAAGTGATCGAGCAAGGCCTTGCCCGCTCAGCTGCTGCAGGCGGCAAAACCGAAAAGCTCAGGCCAAGGTTTGTTCCAGGCAAGGTCATCAAGAAGGCAATTACCCAAGCAGCTCCAACGATGAAAACAGCCATCGAAAACATTAGACAGGATAAGGGCTATTCGCAGTTGAGCCCGGAGAATCAACAGAAGCTTGAGGAGATCCTGCAGCAATTCCGCCTGGCGGAAGAGGAAGAGGAAAAACTGAACGTGAACCCGTCTACTGAGCAACAGCTCGACCTCAAAGACACTGAGGAATAACCATGCCTTCCAGGCTGCCCCTACACTCGATGTAGGGGCTTTTTTTTGCCTACCGGAAAATGGCCTTCAACCTCGTCCTCCAAGTTGTATGCACCTCGTGCCGCTTCATTTCCCCGAAAGCTGACCACTCAAGCTGCACCGAACCGGATGAGCCCGTGCACATGATCGTGAATCGAGTGAACGATGCGCATGCCTCACAGGCAGCAAGCCCAGCCAGCTCGAAGCGATCGCCCGGCTGAGGTGTGACCTCCCCCCTCACCAACTCTCCGTTCAAACTACGCCGGCATTGGCCGCAGTCGACTGCGAAGCGGGCCAATTGAGTACCATCTGAAAAGACGATCGGGAGGCGAAGGTGCAAAGGCCTCACCTGCCGCCACCGGCTGATCGCTCCGTCAATTGTTGAAGTGCTACCAACCTCAATACTGCTTGCCACTGACACGGCCCTCATCGATCGCCTGCATGTACACCTGGACCCAACCTGGAATCCGCCGCTGCCCTCTTTCCCAATAGCCTACTGCGGCGTACGCCCATCCCAGTGCATCGGCCAGTTGTGTTTGTGTCCACCCTAGAACCTCGGCCCTGATGCGCCTGATGTCTGCACCGGCCAGGCTCGGTGCGTCGCCGACCAGCTCACCTTGCACTGCAGCTTGGAAGAGCGATCGAGCTGCAGCCGGTATATGGCCCCCTTTCTCCCATTTCGATACCAGCCCGGGTGACACGGACAGCATCGAGGCTATAGCTGCCTGAGTCAGGCCTGCTGCATGGCGCTGGAGGGCAAGATCAGTGTGCACGGTTTGGGTGAACTGGATCTGGTGCTCAGTGGCCATGTCGTCGCGATAGCATTGCGCTGCTCGCTTTGCGCGGGAACGGCCGTGGTAGGCCAAGTCGCGAAAATGGCGATCGGCGACAAACTTCCCATCCTTCATCAGTCGAACGCGCCAGCCGGCATCAGAAGGCTTCGATGGGCGGTTGTCCCGGGTAATGCCCTGCATGCTGGAGTCAGCGATGCGCCTGACAGCCGATACTTCGATGCCAGGTGCGGACGTGGAGGTATCCATAAGCCTCAATCATCCAGGGAGTCGTTCTGATCTGACTCTTGGGCATCATCATCACCCAGGAACAGCCCATTGCTGGAGAGCAGACCACCACCCAGAACGAGAGCTGACGTAACCGCCAGTGCCGGCACCCCATCCGACTCCCCTGCGTCAGCATTGGCGCCCTTCGGCCGCGGCTTCACCGGAATCGGGATACTCGCTGCCGCAGTTGCCGTAGGAGCTTGAAGTGTCAGGGGGGCATCAGGACGCTTTTGAGGTACCGGCTTTGGTAGAGGATTGCCCCGATCTGGCATGAGTAGTGGCACATCATCGTCCAGATTTATCGTGACCTCACTGGCCTGCGCTTTCTCCAGGCTTTTGAAAAACTCATCAGACCGCGCCATCAATTTGCGGAACTGCTTGTCGGTCATGAGTTCCCGCCGGCGCAGCCCACCCATGTTCCGGATGGTGTCTGTAGTGATGGCGTACAGGGCATCTTGAAGCTCAGTGCGCACCTGGTGCGTCATGTATTCACACTTCAAGGACAGTACTTGTTCCGCTCGGCCAACCTGGGTCTCCAGTTTCTCAAGCGCCTGAAGCTGGCGCTGGATCCGCAGTTCTGCCACTTGTGCCGTGGTTCTGGACCGGTTGAACCAGTACCAAGCACCGAGGAGGAAAAGGGCCCCCGCGGATGCAGCCAGGTACGTAGGCAGTTCGCTCGAAGGAGGGTCTGGCACAAGATTTAAACTGAACGAGTCGGCTGAGACCAGGGACAGTGAGAGCACCCCTGACAGAGACAAAAGCAATGGTCGTTTCGCAGTCATATCGGGCTCCAACGCTGACAGCATCAATAGGCATATTTGATACATAACGCGTACGCGTACACGCATAGTATCGCCTTGGATTTAATTGTCACGCTGAAAGAATGAGCTGCCAGGGTTTCCCCTACGGATGACCTATTTTCGGGGTGCAGCTGGAGTACTGCTGATACGGCCGGCAGTGGAAGCGCATGGGCACCCAGGCTCTTGCAAGGATGGTCAACAGCTGTGGCCGATGGGTAGGAGTGAACTTTTCTGTGAAACGCCGCCCCGCTTCACAAAAAAAATGACCAGGCGCCGATCAAAACGGGGCCTGGTATGTCATCTATTTTGTGAACCTACACCTGGCATTACATCTGATCGAGCTTGAATGAACTGGCGCCAGCCACGAGGTCACTTCCTAGGTTGCCGAGGATCGTATCCTGAGAAACGGCTACACCGTGGCCCCTGACGCCGCCTGTGCTAACCCAGTAGACCTTGCCTGTGCCAGCCTCCACCACGCGCTTGTGGAGCTGCACCGAATAGCTGAAAAGCCGCTCACCTGGTTGATAGTCGGCCGTTTCCAGGTAGGCGTAAAGCTTGTAGCCGCCATCCAACTTCACAATCTGCTCTGGCAAGTGGGATGAAATCGTCTCCTTGACCAGGTCCTGAGGGATTTCATTGGCATTGGAAGAAAGCACAAGCTCGACAGCAGAGGCACTGCAAGCGCCGAATGCCGCGATGGCGAAGATGGCCAGTTTTGTCAGTCTGATCATGGGGGCTTACTCAAACAGGGTCGTTTTGGGTTGATGCGTGAGTGGCGCAATCTGCTGGAGAGATGACCTCCCCGCGTAGGTGCAACATCATCGCGTAGATAGCGACATCGAGCGGGTCTCCTTTCTCGACGTGCTCGCGCAGTTCTCTCGATAGGAAATCAGCAGGGCATGTATCGCCTTCATTCCAGCCAGCACGGCCTTTCGCCCGGCTCCTGGCCATCTTCACCTTCATGCTGAGCGCGATGGCGTCGACGGCCGCATCATCGAGCTCTGTCTCACTGAGCTGGTAGGGGGCGTTGTAAATACGAACAACAACGGCCGATCGATCAGGCACCAGTACCCGGACTTGCACCTCACCGACCTCTTCCAAGGCCGCGTGCACGCCACCGGGGTTCTCCCGATGAGCTACCCGGAGCGCATCCAGCCAGATCTGTTCTGTTGCCATGTCGCTGCCGGCTGCGCCTGCAGGCGCAGAGGCCTGGTTCTTCGCGTTGGCCAGAAACAACACGGTATTGCATGCAGGGCAAGGGGTCATCTCGTTATGGCCAATAATGGCCCCCTGGCTCGCCAGGAAGCCATATCCAGCGCATTGAACCGCCCCCCTTACTACCGCGCAGCAAGGGGTGTCGGATGGAGCTGGCCCTGGAAACGCTCCTGAGTCTTGGTGCGCTATTGAGTTCTCTACTTGCACGAATTCACCTGAGGCACCGATCAGAGGAACACCGAAGTGCTGTCCGCTGGGGGTTGTGCTTGGAATGGTTGGACTGCCGGCGATTCACCCGTCGACACTGGAGTCGATGACAGAAGCGCAGACGCTTCCTGCCGGGCTTGGTGGATGACTGCGGGATTGATTGCCTTCCAGTAGCAATAGGCTGATCGGGAGTTCTCGTGCATGGAAAGGTCACGCTTGCGCATCAAATGCTCGATCTCCGAAACCACCCAGTGGCCAGCGCCAAATGCGTGCTCCTTGCCACCGATCCAGTACTGAGCATCAGTGATCTTGAAGAGCATCTCGAAGACGGCCAGCGCCGCAACCGCCACTGGATCAGTCCTGCCCTTCAGGTGAGCCATGATCGGACCGAGAGAGCGTATATGGCCCAGGCGGAGCGAATTGGCCCAGGAAACTGCACGAGTGTGGCCCACCAGCTGGGGCAAGCTGATCTGATAGAAGCCCTTTGCTTGGGGCTTCACCAGGTCGCGGATATGGGCGCTACAATCCCCGCAGAGAGTGCTATTGGCGTAGAGGCGATCCTGCCGGCGCCCGCCCATCCCCGGAGAGGAAAAGCTGAACAGATCAACATGCCCACAAAGGCACTTGGTTGGAGCAGTAATGTGAGCCGCCATAGACACCTCCAGAAAATGCACCGGCGACAACCGCCAGAATCTTTCCGAAGCATAACACGTATGTATAATATTGGCGTTAGCGAATGCTGTGAAAATTCCCCTTTCCTAGGCCGCCGGCAGCAGCGATAGGATCAGGGGACCAAGCTCCTTGGACGTGTAGGCACCAGAGATAGCCATCTTGACACGAAACGGGATGGGTCTACGCCCTGTGCGGATCTGAATGAAATCCTCCAGGGACAGGCCGATACGGGACGCTTGCTCACTGTCACTCAGCCCCGAGATCGCTGCCAAACCATCGAAGAAGGCACTGACCAGGTCTGGTGATCCGCCGGCGTCCAGGCGATCGAAGAAACCATACACCAATGTCTCGCGGACCACCTGTGACTGTTGATTGGCCGCCTCCACTGCCTCTCGAATTGGCTCTGGCAATGCTGCGAGCAGAGTCGACAAGGTCACCTCCACACCCATCGCGCCCAGCGTGCGTATGCGCGCTGGAGGCGGCAAGGGGCGCATGTGCACTCGGCATTGGCGGATCATGGAGATGCTGATGCCAATTTCTTTGCTAAGCCGGGTATCCGCCCAGCCCTGCTCGTCGCGGAACTGGTCCATCAGCTGGGCCCAGGCAACATTGCTCAAACCGCTATCCGCCGATTCGAAAAAGAGATTGCGAGAGCTCATATTGGCTGACGCTTCGGGACTGCTGCCCCCTTCATGAAGGTCGAACATCTATTTGCTTCCGTTAGCATCTGCAGCAGCCTGGTCATCCAGCTCCACAGGAGCGGCCACGTAGGCGCGAATGATGAGGAGCAGCGCTCCACCGACAAGGCAAAGGAATACTCCCTTGAAAATCAGCTTGGGGGAGATCTCCACCAGGCCGGCGCCAACAGCCATGGTAGCCAGCAGGCCCATGACTACGACGACAAGAGCAACCACGACGCGAATGATCAGAGAGTGTGAGGAACGGCTATCCATGACTAGAGCCCTATCGATACGTAACGTGTACTGATAATACTGGATGAGCATAGATCAGCACAACGCCACGTGCGACCCCATGGAACCCATACTTCCGAGCGCAAAAAAAACCCGGGCACTTGGCCCGGGCATACAGCTGGTTTACAAACTGGCCATCCCATGCGGGATGATTGGCGAGGTAACGGTATGCAGTCCGAAACCGTTGCCCTCGATGCTTACCGAAGCAGTCTTGATGCGTATAGCACCCAGAATACCGACATCGGAATTGGAGACGATACGCTCCTGGCCAGTCTGCGTGACCGAAACAGGTTCGAAATCGGCGCCCATGTCATTGGCCAGCAACTGATTGATGCGTTTAGCCATTTCGGATGCAGCCTCGTCGGCAAGACCTTCTGCCGAAGCGGAGTCAAAGCAGATACCGATCACCTCTGCATCCGCACCAGACTCCTCGTCGTCCTGGGACAACACGACGTGGGCCGTGGCCTTCAGTTCACTGGAGCTCACCACCTCGGCGATGACTGTCGATCGATACGCTTGCTCAAGCTCAGCGAGCTCAGCGTCACGTACCGTTCCTGCAGGGTACGATCCCACCTGGTGCAGCAGGTGACCGCGGGAATCGACTGCAGCTGCTGCGAGTTGGGCGTATTTGATTGCTGTGTTATGGAAGTTCATGCGTTTCTCTCCTGAAAGGTGGGTGCAAGGCCTTGCGTTGCCTTACAAGCAGGTAATGAGAAACACGGCGTTGTATTCTTGCGTCGGTCCATGACAGGCGCTCCTTGGTTGCGAATCAGCGAGTTACTCGGCTTATATCCAATTTGCCGCTAGTGAAATCAAGATCAAAAATGGCACGACCTATGATTTCCTTATCCGTGACAAACCCCCAGTAACGGCTGTCCAGGCTATTGGGTCGATTGTCACCCAGTACGAAATAAGAATCGGCAGGAACAGTACATGCCAAGCCTGACAGATTTCTCTCACAACCGGGAATAGCAGGAAAATCAGTACTTACACCAAAGTCACTGATACCAGGGTCTTTGATCGTGCCGATTTGTAAGTCGTGAATATTCTCCAGCGCATAATCGACCTGCTTGAGCTTCCCGCTAGCTTCATCTTCGTAAGCATATGGCTTCTCGCCCACATGTACCGCCGGTACATTATTAATGGCCAATACACCGCCTTGATAAGTGATGTGGTCACCTGGCACTCCCACCACACGCTTGATGTAAGGCTTAGACGGATCGAGTGGGAATCGGAAAACCAGAACATCGCCAAATTTCGGGGGTCGACCTTGCGTGATTGGCTTCGGAACGAATGGCAATCTCATCCCGTAGGTGAACTTATCGACTACAACGACACTCCCCACCCCAAGCGTGGGGCGCATCGATGACGACGGAACAAGGTATGGTTCGGCGACAAAGGATCGGAATAGGAGCAGGAAAACGGCAACAGGCGTCAACTCCACCAGAAAGGCCACCACGCCTTGCGTGTAGTGATGCCGGCCCCTAGCTCCCCGATACCGTTCATAGACCCAGAACGGCAGGCCAAGGACTGCTGCAGTCGCGAGCAATGTCGCCATGTCCAAAAATGTGCAAAGCAAAATGTAGGGGCCGAGCACCGCGGCGGCGCACCCTAGGGAGTAAATCCAGGCTGGCCCGTGGGCCTGATACTTTTTGCGACAGAGCGCCGGAGCAGCTACGGTCAAGCCAACTCCGATCAAAAACAGGCTCATAAGTATTTGCCCATCTTTTTATGGTAACGATAGATAGCCAAGCGGCTTATGAACAGAGCAAAAAAGATACCGCCCACTGCCCAGCCAACCACCTTGACCCAGAAGCCGTAGCTGTAGGCAGGGGTGACTTTGAACTTCTCCAGGAGGAATTCAATTAAGGATCCAACCGTCCACAAGAGCGCTGCAACCACCCATCCGTTCATGAGGAGTTGGATATTGTACTTCACGCCTTTAGGCTGCTTCTGTGTAGCGAGCATGTTTACTCCGCGGCTATGAACGACCACCCTGCCCGGCTTAGCGCGCATTTGTATCCGCTCAGCGGCTTGATCAACAGAGTTGACTCAAGTGACGCAGCGATACAATCAAAGTGATAGCTGTAATATGAAGAGAGCTTTTCCACGTCCGCACTAAGGGCTCGCCAGTATGGCTCGTAATGCCGGCTGCCTAGAACGGGTGCAGTATTTTCGTATTGGAGAGGAAACGGCTGCAGGGTAAGAAGCGCCAACCGGCATTTCGAACGAAGCCAGGTACATGAAACTTCGACGATAGACTGACTCAGCTCTGACGACCTGAATTTATCGCGAACTTCCAGCCGGGTTATAACAAAGACGCTGCCAGCTTCCAGCACAGCGCCGAAGTCCTGATGGCAGGTCCTGACCAGCTCGTGAACCAGCGCCTGGACGGCCTCGCTGACCAGATCGCAAGCATCAGCCAAGGAGTATCGCTTCCCCTCTCCACTGGACAACAAAACCCCGTCCAGGATAGCGACCGGAACAGCCTCTGACTTCAATAGGAGCCAGGCTGTAACCAGTCGCACTTCACACACCGCAGAGCCATCAAATACATCCCCTGAAAGGCTCAGCTCCACGGTATAGCCACCTGCGAGCTCCACGCGCTCAACCACCCCGCGATGCATCGGAATCTCGCTGTAGAAGCCGGTATCGATCAGGCTTCGCACATACGGACGGCACCGAGTGATTTGCGTCAGGCTGGCAGACATGGTGCAGCTCAGCGCAGACCGGCGCCAGCACGAGCCTGCTCAGCTTTGGCTTTTTTACGATCGGCCATTTTCATCAGCTGTACGAAGAGCACTGCCATCACCAGGACCGCGATCAGCACGAAAGCGAGTGTGGGGGTGATGTGGCCAATCTTTGCCCACACAAACACGAAAGCCGCGAGTGCTAAGGCTGCCGGCACTTGGCCAACAATGTTCAACGTCCGCATGGCCCAGAATTGGATTTGCTGCATCTCAAGCTCCTAGATTTGATTTATAACACGTACGCATAATACTGGATGAATCAAAATACTTCTAGCCATTCGATGTCATGATGCCGCCACAAAAAAGGCCTCAGTTCACAGATATGAACCGAGGCCTTGGCCATCGACCAGGACAGGCTTACAGCGGGATGAAGATCGAGTAGAAACACACGGCCAGTGCGGCTGCGCAGAGGGCCGAGCACAGCCAGATCAGGATATTGACATCGCGCAGCGAACGGTCAGCAAAGCCCTGAATGGCCTGGACCTGCTCAGGGCCAGAGGCGTTTTTCACAGTGAAAAGAGCTTTGCGGCGGTTGATAGCGATCGAAATGATTACGGCCAGCACCACAACGGCGATACGAGCGAGCATGTCGGTAGTGATTGTCATAGCGGTTCCTCAGGTTGGGTTGGATACAGAACAGGTAGTACGATTTGACTGGCGAGAGGTGGCATCACGGCCGCCCCCCTTGTTGAGACATGGTTTTGATGGCTGCTAATACTGGGTCCCTGGGGCCGGTATCCTCGCCCTCGCAATGGGTCCGGTGCTCACCTGGCTTGATCAGGCAGTACCGCCCCACCGGCTTAGCTGCTGCTACCTCGAAGCCACGCTGGGCCCAAGGTTTGAACAGGATCAGGCCGACAGCAGCAACAGCGCAGACAGTGGCAACGGCAGCTATAGCGATGCGCAGAGAGAAGAATCGCCCTCGACTATTCACCGACAGTAAGCTCCACCCCGGTCGACAGGCTGATCATCTGAACTGCAAGGTCTGGGTTTATCAGCCCTTTGGAGGCGAGCCCCCTGATCTGGCCGGAGAAGAACTGCACGAAGAATCGTTGCGAGGCGTGCACGCTTTGCTCAGCAGCACCGTGCTCCTTCACCTGGTCACGGCGCTCGATGGCAGCGGCGGCTGAGGTAGCGATAGCGTTGGCCAAGTCCGCAGCTCCGGCCTCACCTCGGGACGGCAGCCTCGTCACGTCAAGCTGCGCAAGGACATCATGCGGGAGATGCAAGCTCGAAAAACCCTCACCGTACCACCCGTCATACACCGACACCCCGTGCTCGTCGGTGGCCAGCACAGTGAAAAAACGAGAGAGCTGGTGGTGCTGATCGTCACCAACAGCAAGCTTGGGTGGGTTGGCCACCTCGTAGCCGGCGCCGACCTCGAATTCGAGTGTGTTGGCCAAATTGAACGCTCCTATCGGTTCCAAGAAATTACCAGGTACAAGAATACATAACGCGTACGCATACGGCTATAGAGTCGGTGCAAATCTTCCAGCCTCTTGCCGCTCATTGCCCGCAAGCAGCGCCTGGGAGGACACGGCGGCACCGAAAATCAGAACCAAAAAAAAGACCCACCATCTAGGATGGTGGGTCGGATTTAGCGTTACTTTATAGGTAGCTCTGCTGAGCGTTTATTTGGATTGCAGCGGCTTGCTGTTTTGGTCTGCACCGTACTTCACGCGCCTGAACTCATCTTTGATGGCAGCTACAGCCCCCATCAATGGCGCGAAGAAGATTCGTGGTGCCTGCCTTGCAGCGTTAGCGAACTCAGACCCAAATGATTGATTCATTCAGCAAACTCCTTGATTGCCCGGGCTGCCCCAATGCAAATAAAGACGAAGAAAAGACCAGCATCTACAAGCACAATGGCATGTTCGAGAAGCCCGAGAATTAGCAAGGTGAAATCGCTTATCCCAAACTTAGCCAAGTATTGGACCAAATGGTTGAGCAAGACTGCTGGCACCATGATGATCAAGAAGATGATAGTACCGACGAAGCCATGGGCTCCGAAGTGAGCGATCGGGCTCCACCAAGGTTTTTTGTGCGTTTTGGACATCTGTTACTCCTGAAAGGACCTGGGGCGGTCGTTGAGAAATCCCATAGGCCTTCTTGCGGTAGACCTAGCCCCTGGAGATGCGTAACGCGGGTCTGTAATCGGCAGGCACAAAAAAGCCAGGCATAGCCTGGCTGGGTTGATGGGTGGACACATCTCGATCAGCTCTGCCGGGCCTGCCGCAGCCGACCTGGTGTGAATTTGCCTGAGAACGAGAAGCCGAGATCCCTAACTCTCTCACGGACCTTCAGCTTGTTGGATTTGTCACCCCGCTCCTTGTGGAGCTCGACATGCTCTGCCTCCACCTGGAGTAAGAATTCGACGTCCTTCTGACACAGCTCCAAGGACTGCTCCAGTTTTTTTCGGTCCGAAAATTTCTTTCCGATCAGAGCGGCCGAGGCAGCAGCCAGGACAGTACTGGTGACAGCTGCAAATGCATTTATCAAAGCGGATTGAACTGCAGGATCGTTGATTGCGAGAAGCATGATGGCCCCCTGAAAGTTAACTTGCTCCAAGGGGATGCTTCACAGAAACCAGTAAACCACAGGCACAAAAAACCCGCTCGATCGGCGGGTTCTTTGTGAAGGTCAGTGCTTGGGGGTGGTCTTGGTTGAGCGGTCGCCTCCGCCGGCCTTGGCCATTTCAGCCTTGATGGCTTTATAAGCACCCACCAGAGGCGCAAAATAGATGCGCGGAGCCTGTTTTGCAGCACTCAGAAATTCAGAAGTAAAAGTCATCGATTTCATGTTCGCCCCCTCTCTGGGAAAACTAGTGACTAATGTATAGCAAATTAGGTTGACGGCATCAAGCGCCTGAAACAATTTCATCGAGCAAAGAAAAACCCGATTCGCCTAAGCGAACCGGGTTTGAGTAGCGTTTAAGGCGGCACCTCACCAATCAGATCAGTAAAGCCAGTGATCCAGTTTGGAATTTCTCGGGTTCCGCGCAAACCGCCTCGTCCATGCTGGCTTGAGCTGATCGCGACGGAAAGTTAACCACGTTATTGCGGGATGACATGAGTGCCCGCCCTATTTCCTCACCCACTGAAACAAACTTAGGAAAGCAGACGCTCTGACCACATATTTCATGACCAATCGTTTCAGAAACCCCATCGGTTAACCCTGCAGGAATGCCTTTGAGCCTTTCATGTTCCGCTTTAGTAAAGAGCCTGCTGAGTCCTGGATTTTCGGGATGCAATATGAAGGGTTCGGTACTTCTGCCCTTCTTGTAGCCCGTCCCAAGCGTGCCACAACCAGATTCATTTCCTGTTAGTAATTGCCTCGCGAAACCCTTGCCTTCAGCCTTGTCTCTTTTCTCCTTAGTTGCCAAGTATTCATAGGATTTCCAAGATTCGTCGTCGAGAGGAATGTCATCAAGTATTGCATTGATGCATGTCTCTCTCACCTTGTTCACCTTCAGATTTTCAAACGAGAAAGAGTCCCCAATACCGGGAGTTATTGCCACAACGACCAAGCGTTTCCGGTGCTCCAGCGTCCCGTAGTCCCATCCATCAAGGACTGCTTCATGAACTCTGTATCCGAGGTAGATAAACACACTTCGGATAGCCGCCATGGAAGCTGTATTTGCGTACTCCCCAACATTTTCAATCAGCGCAATACAAGGGTTGACATGACGGAGCCAGTTGAGATAGTCCACGAAAAGCGCGCCTGCGTCAGCATGCTCCTCTGCAAAAGTCAGTTTATTTTTAACCTTACCGCTCTTTGACGCTGCTATACACGGAATCCCTCCAAGCAAAACCTCACATTGCGGCGTATTTTCACTTAGATACACATCCCGAACATCAGAGTTGATCGCAATTGAATCCTCTGTCCAAATTTCAGTGTTATTCCGCATTGAGCAGTCGAGATACTCGCTTTCTAGCTCAACACCGACTTGTAAGAACGAGCCTACACCCGACCGCATTAAGCCAGAGTGCACTGCGGCATCTAAGATCCCACCGCCATGAAAAAGACTACATACAGCGAGCTTCTGGCCACGGTCCAACTTTTCTTTCATGCGCTTGAGGCGCTCGCGGATCTTGGTTTGAATCTGCAAAGCAGTGATCACAATCCGGCCACGACGAATCGCAACGCGGACCTTATGATCATCTTCAAAGACTTCACGAATTTGCTCTGAACGCAGGTCGATTACTGGATGAACAACCCCATTGCGCTCACGTTTTGATACGCTGATGCACTTTCCGGCGAAGCCGGATTGAACCTCAATTAGCTCTAGACGTCGGGCAACCTTGTCAGACTTAATCGAGTATTTATTGCCAATCTGAACACCCGCTGTCAGCAGGTGACGGCCTTCCATGAAAACACGTGAAACGCCTTTCGATTCGCCAATTTTTGCGTTGATGATGGTGGTCATTATGCTGCTCCAAGTAGTCGACACAGCTCCCCTGACGGGGACTGAGCCCGAACGGGGAAATGACAAACTGGTTGTCCGTACACACCTGGAATGCGGAACAAGGCTCCATACTTTTTTCGGGCAAAAAAATGCCCCCGCTATAGCGGAGGCTTGGGGTCCTGCTTGGTTCAGATGGACGCCGGCACTTCCTCACCACCCAGCGCCTCGTACAGAGCCGGGAGGAATTCGGCGAAGGTCATCATCATCAACACGAACGTGGCGTCAGCCTGCGCCAGGGCATCTTCTCCCCCATCCTGGGAAGCCTGCTCCTGAAGCAACTCTTCGAACTTCAAGCGTCTGATCACCAGCTTGTCGTCCAGAATGAATGACAATTTGTCCTGCCAAGCAAGCGAAAGCTTGGTCGCGACCTTGCCAGTTGCCAGGTGATTTTTTATTTCGTCGCTGGTGAGATCCTGCCGCTTGCAGCGAACTGACCCCCCCTCTTCATGGGTATCGTGCAGTTCACATTCGTCCAGGACGTAGAAGCCTTCGCTCGCCTGGCCGGTTTTGAGCCAGTCAGTGAGGGTCGCGCTCGGGGCGATCTTCACAGTCACCGGGCGCACCGGCAGGGATCCCATTACTTCACGGAGCGTGGAGAGCAGATCCTCAGCACGTTTGGCGCTCGCATTGTTGACGATAATCAGCCCGAGCTTGGGCGCGATGGTCGCTGTGATCACACTCCGACGGATAAACGCCTTCGGCAGCATGGCCTGGATCGTTTCGTCCTTGATCTGGTCACGCTCTTTCTTGTAGACCTTGCGCTGCTGAGCGTTCTCTATCTCCTCGACCTTCTCCTTCACGGCATCATTGACCACGCTTGCCGGCAGGATGCGCTCTTCCTTCCGAGCACTGATCAGAAAGAAATTCCCGCTCTGGTGAACGAGTGGAGCATCCTCCCCCTTGCCCAGCGGCGCGATGAAGCCATAGGTGACCAGCTCTTGCGAGCCGCACGGCCGTGCCGGCTTCGACGCCAGGGCGGCTTGGAGCGTATCCGCGGCAAATTCAATATCTTGGGTCAGGCGGTAAACGGTCAGATTCTTAAACCACATGGTCATGCCTTGTTAGGTAATGTCGGTGATGACAGCGCCCTCATGAGCACTGTCTTGAATGATTGAGGTTGAGGCACCTGAGTGCTTTCTGATGGGGCAAGGTGAGCTGACGATCAGCCGGCAGACGCGTAGCGAAGGCAACCGATCTCTTCGGCAGGGTTAGGCCGGTCGAGCTCAGCCCACCATCCTCCCCACTCCTCACAACTGATCGGTCGCGTTGTACCAGGTGCCCCTTCTACGCAGAACTTGCCTAAGTCCGACGACCAGGTCACCACCAACAACGAGGCATCGATGCCCTCCTTCCCACTCCAGTTCCAAAACTGACCGGCACTTTCCGGAGCCTCCAGCGACCAGGTCCGACGCGTGCTCCCCTCAGTAGCCCGCTGGCTCCCAGTAGGCGCATTTTCCAAACGGGCGGATGGCGAGCTGCTGAAAGTTGCGAGGGTGCCTTCATTGGCCGTCTGCTGCAGCCAGGGCATCGGAGAGTTCATGTACGCGATGTAGTTGGCAAAGAGATTCGCTGTGTCACGCACCCCTACCGCGGTCGCATACTTCAAGAGTTGGGCCGCCTGCGCTGGTTGAGGCGCTGCGAGCAGCTTTCGCAAAAACACCGCTTCAGCGGCTGAGAACTGATGGCTGCCGGCATGGCCGCTGGCTCCTGGTGGAACACTGAGCCCCGCGGCATGCGCTTCGATCATCGCCCGGTCGACCTCCGCATCGAGCGAGCCCCCGCTCAGCAGTGTGTCGATACCCATACGTACCATTGGGGTGTTCGCTTTACCGGTCCTGAGGGCGGGGCCACGCAAGTAGAAATACCGCTGGGCAGCCTTCAAGAGCAACGCAGCAAAGTCGGCAGTGCCGGCGCCAGTTGCGCCCGGAGCTACATCAAGCAAGTTCCCCATGGCGGTCGTCCTTCACTGCGCGCTGGCGATCGCCAGTCGTGGCGGCTGCTGCAGACCTGGCTTGTGAGTTTCGTTGCCCAGAGTAGCCTTGAGCTCCGCTAGCTCACGCTCCAGCTCCTCACAACGCCGGGTAACCTGCGCCAGCGTACGCACTGTTAGGTCGCCGTGCTCATCCTGCTCGATGCTCAACTCAAGGCGGGCGATGATTTCGGAGTTCATGCTGCGGTGATGGTCTTTCGCAATGTCGGCGATCTTCGCTCGCATGCCGTCAGGCAAGCGGATCACGAATTTATCCGCTGTGCGGGATGTATTGCGGGGCTGGGACTTGGGCATGGGTTTAACCTCAGTATGACGGGGGCTGGCGACGACTCAGGTGAAGAGTGATTACGCTGCGCGAAGGTGCCGGGATTTGTTTTCGCGGCTCTCCTTGGCCTCGACAGTCAAGAGCGAGCGAGGATTTGAGAGTAAGCGACGGAGGCCAATTGGCTCACCGGTGTCCTCGCACCAGCCGTAGCTACCGTCTGCGATGGCAGACATAGCCTGCTTGATATCGCGCAGACTTTGGTTCTCGCGTTCGATGCTGCCCAGGATGGACTGGCGCTCTTGCTCGATCAGTGCTGCGTCGACTTCATCAGGAGCTTTTTCCAAGCCCGTCAGGTCGATGCGCAGCTGCTCGATCCGCTCCGTGGCAGTAGCGCTTTCGCTCACCAGCAGGTTTTTGAAGAACGCTACTTGCTCAGGGTTCATGTACTGGTCGTCGGGCTGTTGCAACAGTTCCTGAGGGGTCATCGATTGGGCCTCGTGATTGGTTGGGTCAATGTGCCTGGCGCCAGCGTCTCGACGATCGATACGGCAGGTTGATGGCACCATGCTGTCATTTTCACACGCACCGATATTACGGACAGTATCCGAAACGCACAACAGTAAAATTACACATACGTGTTATGCATGCAGAAATAAATTTTCGCCCGAACGTCCGGGTTTTCTGCAGCCGTAAAAAAACCCCAGCGCTAGGCGGTGGGGTTTGGGTGAATCGTTATGCCGCTTCCGGCTGAAGGCTTCGTTTGTCCACGTAGATCTCCTGCACGAGCTGAACTCGGTCTGGATTCTGCTGCGCGAATTGAGCAAGAGCGGCGCCCGGGCTACCACCACCGCAGCGGAACGTCTGGAGCCCATCTTCGTTTGGCATCGAGTAGACCAGCAAGAACGCGGTGTCCTCGTGATAGCGGTTGGCTGCGTAGTCGGCAGCTTTTCCTGTCAGACCGGCCATTTCAACAACCCACTGCAGGGTTTGAGTTCGAACCTCAAGCTCGATCATCGCCTCCTCGCCAGTGCGGGGGAACTGAGCCTGCGACATATCGCGACCCATGTATGCTGTCTTCGCTTTTTCGAACTGACTGAGCACAAGATGTGCGAAATCGCCGAACTGGAAAGCCAGCTTGGCGCGCATTAGGTCCAATGGCTGATAGAAGTCAGGAGCCTTCCAATCAGCTGGTACACGGCCTTCAGTGGAGACTGCTACTGCTTGGTTTGGGTTAGTCATGGTGCGGCACCTCATGTGCGTTAAGTTTGTAGGTGGAGATGGCCCACACGGACATGTATGACGTGCGGCCTCTCCCCTAGCGCTGGGTGCATGGCGCCGGCATACCAAAGGCTCACGCCGCTTGCACGTCCAGGATGTGTAGATCTGCAGGGACGCTCACGACATCCCCAAGCCACCGCCGAACGGCGTCCCTCTGAGTGGCGACTGGGCAGCCAGGCTCAGCGTTCATCATGAAACCAAATGCCTTGAAGCTCGCTTCACGCATGGCCCATTCCAAGCTTCGTCCGATCAGATCTTCGACGAACACGGTTTGGTAGGAATGGTCTGTTCTGCAACGACCAAGCAAGCCCGGAGCGGTAGCCCGGGCGAGTAGCGCCGAAGCGCCGGCGGCGAGCTCAGCGCCATTCTCATCCGCTACCACCCAATCCCAGTGGTTCGCCGCGACGACGTCGCGCAGGCTGAGCTGGGGCTGTGAGAGGTGCGATTTGGCCATGTCGAGCGCATGCTGCGCATTGGCTGCAGCGAACAGTTCGCCGGTGACGACTCGGAATGCTTTCAGGCGGAAAGTATCCGCGGCATCGGGGTGTTGCTGGGTAGGTTCGGTATGACGCATGGGGGGCTCTACGCAAATTGTTTCGGGGTAATGGGCGCTTTCATAACCGCCACTTCAGCCAACACCTGCTCGGACCATCCGCACCTTCACCCCTCGCTGCTCGAAAGCCTTGGCTACGCGCACTTGACGCTCGTCTTGGCCATCGCCGAAGATGATCGCGTGAGTCACCCCGCCTGGCAGTGTGTCGGGGGTCGGATGCCTGGTCACCGAGGCCAACGGGACATTCAATTTCTTGCTTATCAACTGGCGGTGGCGCTCACCCGTGATTAAGCAGTCAATGACGACCTGGTTCACCTGGTGATCAATGATGAGCTTGGCGATCCGGTCAGCTTGAGCGCTGTCGATCGCGGGGCCCGAGGTGCTAATGAACAGCTTTGATATGACCTGGGCCGCAGCCTTATCAGCCTCTCGGATGAAAGCCAGGAGCTGACCGCAAGCATTGCAGCTGTATAGCGCCGTCTGCCTGACCATGCGATTGTGCCTTTTGGTCGATAACCGGAATGTTCTACCTTCACACCCGCACTGGTACAGGAACTCCCTCTTGACTGCTCTCGATGTGTCAAGCTGGTGACATCTGTCGGCCTGGACCTTGAACACCTCAACCATAATCTTGGTCCATTCGGCCCCGTGCGGATCGACCTCTGCCCCCCATACCAGGTGAGTGACATAGTGGGCGACCTCATGCGGACAGATTTGATCGAGGTACTCTGAGAGATTCTCTCGCGCCAAAATGCGGTTGAACCGGAACTGCAGGTCGTAGCACCGGCCAGTCACCTTGTTTTTGCGGTACCTGAACATGCCACCGGATTTACCAGTGAGGTTAAACAGGACCGGTATCTCTGGAATGTCACGGGAAAGATGAGATGCCGCCAGCCCCAGGCACTCTGTGACACGGGCCCTGACCGCCTTCAGTTCGTCGACGGGGAGCATCAGGCTTCAGCCTCTGGCGGCACCTGGACACTCAGCTGGGCTTCACTAGCAGAGGAAGGTGGAAGCATGGCTGGGAGAGCTCCTGAATAGAAGCTGCAAATATTACACGTACGCGTTATGTATCGTAAATGCATGCGTAGGTTTGATAAGCCAGATCGACGGCGCCAGCCAGATTCCAATCGCCTATCTGCGGGCAAGAAAAAACCCCAGCACGCATGCTGAGGCTTCTTGATGGGATTAAGACTTCATTGCTACCTAGGCGCGAGCTTTACGGCGGCGTAAAGGATCCGGTCATAGCGCATGACCAATTGTTTGAGACGACGGCTAGATACGTTGCCGTTGATCGCCTTGGCCACCATTCTTTCGTGACGCGCCTGGGCGCGACGCAGCCGCTGGCCTTGTTCTCCTCCCCACAATTTGAGAGGCATCTCCGGACCAGTAGGGGTCGAGTTGAGTGTTCCCATTTGCAATCTCCTGAGGCTTGCGTTGCATGACTCAGGGAGATGCGGAACGCAATTACATACGCCTCATTCGACGTTCATTTTGCCAGGAGTGTAACGAGCCAGCCGGCCAAAACCTTCGCGGATCCTCGGTGCCGATTGCGCCTACTTCGCCTTCGACTTCTTGGTGATCACTATTTTTGGCAAGCCGCGGACCGCGTCATCCCAGTGCGGATCACGGTCAAGGTCGTTGACTATTTTGCTGATCCACACAGCCGTCTTATCCCAGCGGATGGCAAGCAGGCGGCCATTCCAGCCGCGGGCCTTGTACTCAGCCTTGAACTCTGCCGGGGTCAACAGCGGCTGTTTCAGTTGAACTTCGTTTTCCAAATTCATGCACCCGAAAATTGTGTGGGCAGACGGTATGCCGGCTGACTCAATCGATAATGGAGGGTTTCGCGTCGTTCCAGTCACCAGGGTTTGCGGCTCCGGTCGCAAACGCAATCCGCATGGCGACAGAGGGGCTCCCGTTCTTCATCAGGTAGGCCGCAGCACCAGCGCACATCGCCTCATGGCCAGAGGCGGTGTAATTGCCGTCCTCATCCCACTCACCACCCTTCCGTGAGTGCACCGTCTTGTGGCACTGGAATGTACTGTGATCATCCTCCAGCAGCCCTTCAATAATCCCGTCTAAACGCCCAGGCGTGAGCTCGATCGCTCCCTCCTTGAGGAATGGACAGTTCGCACATGGGCGCTTAAGCCGCAGGTGATGCGCGAATGGATCAGGCATGCAGAAGTCCTCGAAAATTTTGTATGGCATCGGTTGGTCAACAGACCCCCGCCACCTCGTCCCTTCCACGCAAGCGCGGTGGGAAAGTGCATTTTTAAACTATAGGACAACAATAATCAACTAGGACAACCTGCCCGCGGTCTGTCAGGCGCACAAAAAACCCGGCCTCGTGGGCCGGGTGGATGAAACGTTATTGGTTCAGCAACCGAGTGCCTGGCAGTCGTCGCAAAGGCCAACCTGGAATACTTCAAGATCGGTGAAGCACCGGGGGCATTGCTCGACATCATAATCTGCCGCAGGCTTGCTGATTGCGTCGCCGAACTCGGCAACCAGTGCAGCGTAGTGATCGCTGGTTGAGGCGTCACCGCGCAGCTCAAAATAGCGGTCCACGGTCTTCGAGTAGGCTTTGAACACTGGCTTTCCGTTGAACTGGCTGGCGCCCACTGAAACGGGTGCAATGTTGCGCAGCATGGCGATGGTCACGGGCATGGTTTGCATTGGGTTCTTCCTCAAGGAGTGGGTTGGCCGTATAGCTAGGAATGGCCAACAACACCTGATAAGCCACCCCAGACGGCAGCTCCCGCGGGCTAAGCTGTGGGTGTCAGCAGTCGATCGCAGCAGGCTCTTTGAGTTGCGCCTTACTGAAATTACCCTACTGAGCAGGAAGCGCAGGTGTAAAAAACCCCGAACTGCGTGAACAGAACGGGGTGGTGCAGCGTTAGGGGATCAGGCCTGGCGGACGGTACTACCAGTGCGAAGGCCACTGGATAGAATCGTCATCGTCGTAGGGGATAGGCTTCACCTTGAACCCAACAAGCAGAAGCTCCAGCAGTTGCTCATCGTCCTGGGGCAAATCAAACCAACCTGCCTTGTAAAAGCGTCTCGCGAAGCTGTAGTCATCCCACAGCCGCTCGATATCGTTCTCGCTGGCCATGTAGCCTGCATTCGCCAATGCCGCACGCATGCGGCGAACATCAGCACTGCGTGCCGACGGCGCCGGCGTGTATTGTAGGTATTCCATACTGCTCATCCGCCAATAATCACTTTTTGCTCGCGTTGAAAAAAGTCACGCAGCGCGTTTATAGGCCTCGATTCGCTCTTCGGCTGCGGCCAGGTAGCCCTCGACCCTCGCACGCGCTTTGGCCATGTTTTCGACATCATCGGGTTTCGCACGCGAGCACGAAATGTTCGAGACCTCAGTCAAAACCCGTTGGGTCATCTCTTTCCAATGGGAAACTTCATCGGCACTGCAGCAGGCATGGTAGTCATTGACCTTGCGGTGGAGACGGTCGTAGGCACGGCGGTACTCGGCGACAGGGACGGTTTTGTTGCTGCTCATGGGTGGCACTCCTCAGAAGGGAAATCTGGTTGAACTTGCCCATGGATATGGCTCACGCACGCGTGTAACGGACGTGCCGGCGAGCGCCAGCATCCTTGTTCCGCCATGTAACTCATCCCTGAGCACGATGTTCAATTCCCCAGGAGAGAAACCATGACAACACTCGTGAAAGTAGCGACCTGCCTGACCCCGGAGCTTGCACGGACCATCGTCAAGATGGCGTGCATCGTGCGCATCTCCAAGACCGGTGAGGGAGTGGAGATTCGCGACACCAGACCCCTCCTCGATCGCTTGGAGTCCCCAATCGAAGGGCGTGGAGTCGTCCGAACCTTTGGCTCCACGCATTTCATTGTGACCGAGGATCTGGCTCACCGGATCGACGCAAAACACCTACCAGGTGAGCCGACTACAACTTCACCTGTTACCACTGCAGATGACGCCGATGCGCTGAAAACGCTCATAGCTGATCGGTTGGGGTCTCAGGGTTGGCTGATCGTCGACGACCTGAGTTTCAACTGCACCTCTGGTGTGGCCAGAAAGCAGTACCAAACAGCGGTCGGCATCAAAGAGGCAATCGCATACCTGCAAGCCGGGGATGACGGTGCCAGGCGACTGATCGCTGAATACTACAGCGAGGGTAACAATGTGCTGAGCACAACGACTGCGCGCTTCACCCCAGACTGCTCGACTGAGGCAATTGAAGCGGGCACCAGCCGTTTTTCAGCCCAAGTTGACCACGTAGTAAGCGGCACCTATGCAGTGCGGCTGCTTCGCCCTCGCGACCAGGCCGCGGATGATAAATAGCGTCTCCAGGCTCACTTAGGCGAACGCTCCACCACACCCCGGGCTTGCCTGGGGTTTTTTGTTCCCACTGAACGTTATGCCCCGATGTAAGACATCCCACCGTGTAACGAGAACCCTCCAGTTCGAAATCACACAAGGACACCCCATGACTCACCCTATGCAACCAATCATCAAAGACGACAACGGCTCGCTTCGATTCAAGGCGAATGCAATTGTGGTGCACTTGCTGGAACAAGGCGGCATCGACATGAACGCTATTGCCCAGCTAAATGTCAGCGATGAGGACCGTGCTCATTTTGCTCAGCTCATCGGCTACAGCGTCAGCGGCTTCGGAGGCTTGTCGTACGTGAGTAGCGACATGTCTGCGGTGGCTGATCGTATGGCTGATACAGGTGAAACGGAACAGATGGCCAAGATCACGCACTTGCAAGGTGAATTGGCTGCGCTGCGCAGTGCACTACGGGACCCCATAGCCAGGCTCTACGGCTTGCACCCGAACGACCTCCAAGCGGAGTCTGGCTCTGATGAGTAACGCCATCGAAGTGCAATCCCAGAAGGTCCGAGCCGCCTACGCAGTCACGGGCAGCGTCAATCCTGAATACGAGCGCGAGTTCGACATCCTCTCCGATATGCGTCGTGCAAAGATGGCCCAAGAATTCCGCGCAGAGCGTGGCTTGCCTCCCACGGCCGCAACCCCGTATGACTGAGCCACAGCAAACTGCGGCTTGAGCATGCACACCATCGCCCCCGGCTTGCTGGGGGCGTTTTTCGTTGCGCTTCCGGTCAAGTAGAGTGAAGCCGCGAGGCATCTGATTCACCGACCAGGTCATAGTGGCTCCTTCGAAGGGTTGCCACGATAGCCACGTAGGTGTACATCACCGTGTACACGCAAACTTCAAGGTACAGGTATGACTCAACAAACCGACCAGGAGCTGTTTTACGAGCTTCAGATCGCCGCCAATCGCCAGACAATCTGGATACACAGCAGTGACGGCTCAACGGTCGGCCGATTCAGTCCTCGGGGAATTGATCTTCACAATACCGTTACCGAACAGATGTCTGGCTTACCTGAGTGCCGAATGTGTACGCATGGAAGCCCAACACAGGCTGACTGGCTGACCTTCCGCGACCGCTCGCTTGAATGGTGGGGCGTGGATATTCCTCACAATGCAATCGACACGAGTTTTCTGCTGCCTGACTAACGTGCTATGCGCAGCCGGCTGAACCTAAAAGTTCATTTGTGCGGGCTGGCGCTGGCTCAGTAAAGACGGGCCACACACGCCGCTACTTCCCCTTCGATAGTAGAGACGTCCTCTTCGCTCAAAATCCCAAGCGCTCTCAGTTCTTTGAGCCGACCATCAATGAGTCCTTCGTTGTACGCGATGGAATACTCATCTCTCATAGTCTTCATATGCTCGATGAGGGAGCGCAGTTCAGTCATTTTCTCGTCCCGTGCTAGGTCCTGGTCTTCACAAACCTCCAACGGGACTAGACCCTGGCCACTCCGGTACAAGGTGACCTGCAGGCTCCCTGTATCCGAGCTGGCGAGCCGCTCCAGGTCAGCGGGGTCAATCAGGCATGCAGGCATATCGACAACCTCATTTCAGGTGCACGAAATCACATGGTTTTATACGGTATCAGCCCGGCAGCAGGCCCGGCTTAATTGGTTTGTTCGAGCTGTTGCATAACGAAGATAGGCACATGTGCCTACCTAGGGGTGTCTCCAGCTGTCAGCTTCGCGGCTTGCTGCTGCTCTCGACGCTCCATCAATTGCTGCATGTACACAATCCCATCTTGCAAGGCTTTTACCGCCCAGGATGGACAAGGCCGGGATGATTTTTTTGTCGGATCGTTGAGCCAAGAGCGAACAGTTCGAATTGAGCATGGCCGCCGGGTGACGGCATTGATGAGCACCGCACTCTCACCTTGCTTCACGTTAAATTGTTTCAGCAGCGCCAGAAACGCTTGCCGGTTGGCTTCCCGCTGTTCGTCGTTCATCAATCCTCCAAACATCTGAAAATAGGCACATGTGCCTACTTTTGCATTGTAGGCACATGTGCCTACTTGGGACACCAAAATTCGTGTACTGAGCTCATGACTGGACCGACAATGCTGGCGATGGGACCTCACAGGCCGCTCCCATCACCTTAACTTCCAGGGAGGTGAATTCTGCAGCTAGGGCCCTGGTAACCACCTCAAGCTCAATTTCAGTGATCCCCAATGGCCCCGGCCAGATCTTGACCGTTGCCCGTTCGCGCCAGGCCCTGAAGCAGCCATTGTTTCGAGAATCACGCCACGCAACAGCGTGGAGGACATTCTGGAACTCCTCCAAATCAGCCAAGAACCGGGTATCCGATGAGAACGCTCCGGTGAAGGACTCTCCTCCGCCAGTGACAACACTGTTCAGCTTCATCTCAAGCGTGAGTCGCTCCTGGGAGGATGACTTCTTGAGCACCCAAGCAACTAGGAGAGCCATCACCAGGCTCAAGGCGATAATCCATACGATCGACTTCAGGCTTTGTTGGGGAATCCACCCTAGGTATTGCAGGTGCAACTGCAGGCCGCCCCAAACCATCGGGATGACCGGGAAGAAAAGGAGCAGTTTCAGCGGATCCCGCATGGACGTTGATCCCCGCTCTTTCAATGGGCCATGGTTTTGACAACCAGGTAAGCGATCAGCATCAGCCACAGCGCATTCGCCAGAACTCGAACTACCAATGCGGAAATGGTGTTTGTCTTGACCGCATAGAAGCCGGCAAAGACGAAGCCGATTGCCCCACCCAACGTCGACGCCCAGGCTGGCAGCCAGGCCGGGGTAGCATTCATGATCTGCATCAGCGCAGGCCCCAACAGAATCAGGATCGCCGCGAAGAATGGGCGGATCCAAGGCCCGTTGCGATCCATGTAGGTTTCTCGCGGCAGTGCCTGTGACTTGTTCATTCGTGTCTCTCTCTGGTTTTTGAAAGGATTTTGGACTGAGTTGTTACGCGACGACCACCTGTATCTGATCGGTTATGTCGCGGTGGCACTGCACACAGAAGCGGCGAGCGCCGCCTCGAACTCGCACCATATTGCTGGCGTCGAAGGCGTCCCCGTTGGCCTCGAAGATCTGCGTGTACTTGCAAATTCTCTTCTCGTACCAGCCGCTTAGGCTGTTGCACTTTCGACACGGGGTAACTTGTTGAAGGGTTCCTTCCATGCTCGTGAGCACCTATTTGGATCTCGAAAGCCTGAAGCGCAGCCACAGGACAATACATAACACGTATGCATAATACCAAGACATGAACATTATTCAACGTGTTTTAGGGCTTAGGCGGCCGGCGGGGCCCCGATCAGCGGGGCTGTTTCGTAGACGGTTCGTATCCCAGTCGTCGCGTAAGTTGGACCAGGCCTACAATCTGCTGCCGCATGGATTGCCCATGGGACTCCAGTTCTTCTACCTTGCGTTCCAGTTCCCAGGCCCTGCGGTATAGCCGCTGGTTGATAGCGATCACCCGCTGCAAAGCTGAACGCTCGCGGTCGCCGATATCCCCCGAGTCGGCGCCTTTCGCGGCCTGGGCGAGAATGTCGGCGGGCACCTCTGGCAACGGCTCGTCATCCCAAAACATACTGTCCCCTATACTGTATATGCGAACAGTATGCGATGGCTTTGAGCTCAAGCCAATCCCCCGATCTGCAGCGATAGCGCGCAGAATGGGGAGTTCAGAGTTGGAGGGCTGGTTGAACTGATCGTCGCCCCTGGGCGGCGCGATCATCGAGGTGCGGGGTGAGATGCTTGGTTAGGGTTAGAAACGGACCAGCGGCACCAGCGGCACCACGGAGTATTAGCTCCTCACTCATCTGCCGCCCGGGCAGCCAGGATCGCATCCTGGACCGCATCGTCATCGTCAAAGAACCCTTCCTCAGCTAATCCCAGGTGCTCATCGAGCAAGACGCATATGCTCAATGCTGCTTCAGCCGGATCCCCGCTGCTGCGAACAAGCGCCTCGATCTGCTTCCGCAGAAGGCGTACTTCTTCAACTTGGCCAAGGCCTGGCTCGGCGGCAGGGTCAGGCAATGCAAAGGCTAGTTGACCTTCAGCACCTAGATCAATCATCACAGTGTTTCCCGCCAGGTTTCGAAACTCCATCGACATGCAGTTATTCTCCCAAGATGCGTTAGCGGCCTCTATTGGTGGCGGCCGGGGTCTGCCGATCAGACGCTTGATTTGAGATCGTTGAGCCAAGAATGGTCTTTGCAGAAGAAGTGCTCATCGAGAGGATCAGTATCTGGCCAGCGCCTGGAGCAACCTGGCCGCCGGCAACGCACCGCTACCTGGATACGATCGGCGGGTTCTGCATTCACCAGATCCAGAGCCATTCCACACGCAGGTTTCCCATTTTCACCGAGGACGTGAGCCATGATAGCGAAGCGGCCTTGTGAGAGCTGCCCAGGCCGCAAAGCGCGGAATGCCGCTTGCAGTTGCGCCTGTATCACCGGTGGAGTGGTCATGATGGTGTGTCCCTCGATATTCCATCAACATTACAGGAGGAATGTACTTTTTGAAGACCCAACACGAAGCCCAGGAAGTCCTCGGGGGTCAACCACTCCAACTCGGCGAGTTCCTGCTCGATGTGAATCTGGTGCCAAGCAATCCAGTCATCAATGTCTTCCAGGTATTGGTACTCGCCAAGATTTCCGGTGTCCCCGTGCCAGTGGCCACAGCCGCACACTAGATTTTTGTATGCCTTCAGCGTGCCTGATAACAGCTCTTGCCATTCGTTAACCACGGCTGTCCCTGCACAGGCCGGGCACTGACCAGAGGAGGTCACAGGGTTCAGGGGCGTGAAATGATCAGCATCGCGCATCACACACTCGGAAACGAGGTGGAATTCCTTATCGGTAGGGCTCAAGTGCACATCCAAGGCCTCCAAGACCTTCCATTCAACGCAATTTGGGTCGTCAAAGACGCCCACCACAAATCCGGTGCAGACATTGCAATCAGCAGGCCCGGAGACGATACGGGCAAGGCAGCCCCCACTCTCAACACTACTCAGATCGACTATGTCGCCGAAAGCTCTGCGTATGCTCATGGGTTTGGTAATGGTTCCGATCGCCCAGCCATGCGCTCTGTGGCTCCAGACGATTGCGTATCGCCTTCACTTCGCGTATTGCCTCACAGCAGCGCCGGCAGGTAATCGATCGCTTGCCGGCTGGCTCGAACGGCTCCGGCGCCATGCCGAGCTCGACCGCCTCTGGCGCGTCGCCACAAAGCGAGTGCTCTGGTTCTATGGGGTTCGGCGCACATCGGCGCACGGCGAGTACAGGTGCGTCAGTCATGATGGCTTCCTCATTGGCGCCGGCACCGACGTCAGCGGCCAGCTTACGGGTAATTTCCTGGGCAACTCCTCGGCCCTCTTCCCCGCCGCACTGCCAGCTTCTAATGCTGTGCTGCGGGGGCCAGGGTTATCGCTTATTGCCATTCTGAGCCTGCGTTAGCCGAACGTTGAAGTCGTCCAGGGACAAGCTGCCATCGTTCAATTGGAACAGCAGGTTCTGCCCCTGCACCCTCCCCTCCGCGTTGCTCTCGCGTAACACTGCATCGGTGGCGAAGAGGAACTTGCGAAGGGCCTCTTGAAATTCACGGGGGACGGTTGAGATGAAGTCGCAAAGCTGGGTGTCACGGTGACGCACCTCGAAGAAGCCATCACCGCTGTACATCCGGCCCGCACCTCTTTGTACCCAAGGATCAGTCACTTCTCCAGGACTGACTTCTTCGGTGGGGAACGATGCTCGCACAAGTTCAGACAAGGCTTCAGCCATACGCTCGCTACCAGGCAGTTTGTAGCACCCCATTGGCAACGCCAATCGGGCCCCGAAATGCAGGCGTACCGCCGAGCCGCCTGAGGCTTGGTCCACAGTGGCTTTCAGCGATGGGTAATCTCGAAGCTTGATCTCACACTGGTGACAGACATTGCCCGCATAGAACTTCTGTCGCGTCTTGCATCCCGGGCATTCCTTCTCTGTTGCTGATCGCACGTGGACGTTCCCCTCATGAATTTGATTTTCGAACCCAACTCAGCCTTGGGGCTGAGGGCTTAGATAGCGGATAAAGATCCATGCGCACTAATTGATTCTTAACACGTACGCACAATACTGACGAAGGGTTTTCAGATCAATATCGTGGGGAGGGGAGTGCTTGCAGGAGGGAGGTCGCATACTGCCAGCAGCGCCAGGCGGATGCACTGACGCTGGCGCAAGAGCCCCGGCGCCAGTTGGCTAAGTATACTCAGCGTAAGAGCCGGAAATGCATGCACTTATTGCCTTGTGGCCGAAACGACGTAAATGTACTCTTCCCCATTATCGTAAGATTTATATTCGCGCTTACCACCATTGGGAATAATATCGGTTCCTTTATACACGAAGCCATCAGTCTGAGGGAAGTCGACGGCGAGACTACCGAATTTGTCGGCCTTCATTTCATTCAGGCGTACGTAGTTGACGTCCATGGTGAGACGGATGTCTCCATCGATAGTGATAACTGGCGTAAAGTAGGCTGTTGTGCCTAGCTCTAGACGTCCGAGCCGAACTTTATTACCAACTAATTCCCTGAACTTCCTGTACTCAACGTTTTTGTAGGGACGCTGGGAGCCGCTGACAGCAACAACATGAGGCTGGGAAACAAGCTCTCCATTGCGATAGAGCTCGGTGCTGATATTGACTGACTCTGCAGCTGCAGCATTAATCGAGAATGTAGCCAAAGCTGCGAAGATAATTGCTTTCATAAAATGCTTGCACACCAAAACTAACCAAGATTCCAACTACCCAGTTTGAGGCCAGGGTAGGAGAAGAAATTGACCACCCGCTTTACTAGCCAAGGCGAGGCAGGTCACGAAGCAAAGCTTTGAGCTCGTGCCATGGATGCTGCGCGCTTTCGATTTCGTTCGAGCACCCTTCCTCATGTGTGAACGATTCGGCCGCCTGATCAACAGCTTGGCTGGAGTGGCAACCCTGGCAGCAGATGATCGAGTACTCGATAGACCATCTTTCGCCGAAAGCCTCCAGATCCTGGTCTAGCTGACTGTAATTCTCGCTCTCGCTCATACCTACCTCACGTTGTGGGCGCGAAGCTCACGCCTCTCCTCAGACCTGGCCTAGCTGCAGCATGAAGTGTAACTGGCCGAGACGGATTTCTCACGACCAGTCAGGGTGATTTTGATCAGTCAACGCCTTGCCGGCGACAACCATCTCTTTTCCCGTGTCGAGCCGGGCTACAACCCAATTTCCTCGGCCTCCGTAGGATGTCGCCTCAATCGTTCGAACAAGGTTTCCACTCTTCACGAAGCGATAGGTGGTGGCCGTTTTGATTTGCATGTGAAGATCCTCAATGATCTGTGTGTCATGCGCCGAAGGAAAAATGGGCTCTGTGAGAGAAGACCTAAAGGCTATAGGCATAAACCCAATTGGGCATGCCCATATAGTGTTCTTTCAGGCCGATACGACAACGCGTAAGGCGCTGAGCGTCATGCAATGTGGATAGATCACGACCCAATTGCCGGCAGCGATCAGCACCTAGTCCCAGGGCGACGGATGTCGCGCCAGTGGTGAAGACATATGCGTCGACGAATTCGCTGTTGAGGACATCAGCGTCCCCGTTTTCACGGATCCATTGAATGATCCACTCATGGCGAGCAGCTGGCTTCATTCGGACTTTAACATTCGTTGAGTCACCTGCTCCGAGCGAACCCCCACCAACCAGTTGATCAGTCCCATATCGCTCAGTCATGGTGCTTCCCTCAAAAAAACCGCTCATGTGCCGGCCGGGGAGTAACTTCCAGCAGATTACGGAAGACGGCTACCATCGCGGCGAATCCATTTAGCAGATCGCACTGCCGCCTGATACTGCCTAATCGAGCGCACCAGCAAGATCAGAGCAATTGCAGCCACTCCGCCCGGCCATAGCGAAGGCCACTCGTAACCGCGGAACGAATCAATTGTGTCAGCTTGCAAGTGGAACAAGTATCCCTGCCAACCGAGCATGACTAATGCAAAGCACAGCAGAAGCTCATGCTGTGTCGTTCGCCGGCGAGGCGGCGTTGGGTGGTTACTCATGTACCATTTCCATAGCAATCAATGCTTATCCTGCAGGCTCAAAGAGCGTTGCAGCCCCAGTCTGTGAGTGCGCTTGATGTTGCGCTACGCCCGACGAAATTTCATCAACAAGCTGAAATGCGCGCTTTGCGAGAAATGCTCAACGCGTTGGCTACAGCTGGCAGGGCCGCCAGGATAAAGGCCAGGATGGCCAGCCCATAGCCGGCTACTGCACCACCGCGGAACTGGTATGAGTCGACCTGATACAACAGGCTGACGGATTTTGGTAGCGTTACACCCTCGGCCGGTGTGCTTGCAGTGTGCAGATGCCATTGATCGTCGAGCCCACCCTCAATCCGCCCTTCAGCCCGGCAGAGGCCATTAACGACGGGAGCACCCGCGGCTTGGCAAATTGACGGGTCGGTGATGAGAGCAACTGCCGGCTCAATGGTTTGCAGAGCGAAACCTACTCGAATCGCACACCAGAGCACCAGCATCAGCCAGGCGATCGAGATCGTGAAGCTTTTCAAAAAGTGATTCTCCGTTGGCTAGAGGCAGAAGCAACAGGTACTGCCACTCAGCACGTGAAAAAGTCAGCTACTGGGTCAGGGTTGAAGTCCGTAGACAGTGAAGGTGGCCCCAACCACAAACAGGCAGGCGGCAATGTACTTCATGACCCGCCGAACACCAGCCGGCACACAGAAAAACGCCGCCAAATAAGCGAGGGCCAGGCCCAGGAAGCCCAGTAAATAAAGTGTATGCTCCGACATTTTGGTCTCTTCCTTTTTGAAATTACGCGCTCTGAAAGCGCTTTTCGATGGGTAGGTCATCGACGTCCACGTAGCAGTGTACGCCTGCTGTATCGGTAATGAGAGTCATGGCAACAGGGGACTCTTGCCCGATGAATAAAGATTATCCTATAGGACAATCTCTAACAATGATTATTTGCCTATACGACAATATTTGCCTCCAAAAGCCTTGCTTCTGTAGCAGGCTCGTCGTCGTCGCCCGAACCACGGCCGGAGAAGTTAGGTGCGTGCCGTCAACACGTTTCCTAGGCCGCCCGGCTGTACCGGCGGTTACCTGGGTTGCCGACACTATTGCCGCTCCACGGCTTGCAGCGCCTCGCTACGCTTGCCCATGTACTCGTCTTCGGTCAGCATCCCTAGGTCAGCCATGAGCATGGCATAGCCGATGGCCACGCTCGACTCGTGTTTTGCATCGTCGATGCTCGTCGCTGCCCGAGCCCGCTCCAGGACACCGGCCAAGTAGGTGTGAGCAATGGCGATGGCCGCCTGGCTGATCTGCTGTATTACCCTTTCAACTGCTGGACCCGGCGCTGGCTCCGCAGTCATCAGCTACATCGGCTCGCCCAGGGCCATCATCTGTGACGGCATTCCACGGTAAACTTACGCTGCACTGGCGCATCTGGGGCATCCCCTGCCTCGCAGCGTTGAATTCACATAACAGGGAGTGAGGCATGCTGACCTTCGAAAACCGGTACGACGCAGCTCGCAACAAGTACTTCGCTGAAAACCCTCAGGCAATGAAAAAAATTGAAGCGGTTAGCGCTGGGGTGATCGAGGCCTGCGGAATGACGGTTGAGGAGTACCGCCAAGTTCAGCGGGTGCGGGTGTTCGCTGAAGCAGCCGAGAGGCGGGGCATTGAGCTGGATGAGTTCGTCATTCAGTTAGTCGCCGAATCCCCACAGCAAGCCCAGGAGTGGCGGATCCAGCGCCATCGGCAAATGGCTGACGCGCTTGGTATCGACTGGTCGGAGTACAGAGCCATGAATCAACTCTGCGAATAGTCGATTCGGTATTGGTTGAAACCGTCCTGCCGGTACTGTAAGTTAGCCCTCGATGCGCGGTGACCTCATGCTGCTGCTCGTAACAGCCGCTTCGTGATCTCGCCCTGCTGCTCCTTCCTTAGCGTTACGGCTAAGAAAGTCAAAAGCCTCGGAACTCCCGGGGCTTTTTTGTGGGCGCCCCAAAGGCGTTCCCCCGCCCCACTCACGTTGATGGTTCGCAGTATGGTGATTGAGCTACACAAGATCGCGCATGACTTCCGTGCATCGCTCGACAAACAGAAAGCCCTGGGCATTCTTCCGCAGCACATGATGGATTTCCCTAGCGCATGCTGCGCAGTGACCTCGGAACTCCTAGGCGATTATCTCAACAGCATTCCAGGCGGCCCGAAGGCCGACACTGTAAACGCCAACCGGAATGGCAAGTCACATATGTGGCTCGTTGTGGATTCGGTGATTGTTGACCTGACGGCAGACCAGTTTCCAGATGGCCGCCCGGCGGTGTATATCGGCCCAGAAGACTCCACCTGGGAAATAGATCTCCGCGGTAAAGCCAGCCATGGGGGAACGGCCACATCATCGGACGAACGAGCGGTGCTTGAACGGTTCATCGAGTACGCGGGGCTGCCCACCTTCGATTAACCTGGTCTGCACACACTCTGCTTCCATGCTGCCCTGCACTACAGGCGCACGCAGGGGCAGAGGAGCGGTCGAGGATCCTCCCTTACGCTCCTCTGCCGAGACATCACTCGTTGGCTGCGTAATTCGCCTTTCGAAGCCACTCGCCTACTGCGGCCGATCGAGATCCTCCCCGGGCGTTGATGTCCCGCCCCCTAAAGGTGCCCCACGCTCGATAACCTCGCCCGTCGACTGCGACCCAGAACGTGACCTGGTCTTCGTCCACCTGCCGATAAATTGCTTCTGGTGCTGCGTTCATGATCGGACCTTCTTTGTTTAGGAGGTCCTAGAATGGCGTCACGACGATCGGCAATGGCGCTGGAACAGCATGGCGTGGCTGACGCCCTGGGCGAGATCTCCTCCCACCACATGCTCAAGGATGGCGTCCCAGCAACCGGGTCGGAGGTGAGCGGTCAACTGAGCAGCAGAGTACTTTTGCTCACTCAGGTTACGACCATCCCGGCGCCAGCACAGGCGCACCCGGGCTTTGACATGCTGGCCATCGGGCGTGTGGAAATCGACAATTTGCTGGGATGCTGAACAAGTGGGGATCCGGCGATCCTCTATAACGTTGAAGCCGCAAGCCTACAAAAATGGGCGCACAGCATCGCGAGAGCGCTGTTCGGCCGCGAGACTTTCTGAGCCTCGAAACTGACGGGGCTGTGAATTGGACAAGGCAACACTCCCTTCTAGCAGGCTGGTCACAGTCCAATTTGACTCCCTGATCGGTTGGTCTGTTCGGAGCTTAAAATGGATAAGCCCCGACCAGGCCGGGGCTTCGTGTAGTCATTTTGCAACCGTAGCAGATCAGCCCTTGAGCTGCGTCTTACCGATCAGCACACCAGGGCCCACTGCCGTATCCAATGGTTTGGCACGTCCCAAGTGATACTCGGCATATTGGCTGCTGCCATCCTGGATCACGCACACTGCCAAGATACACCACCCTTCATCCAGCAGTCGTTGAGCTTGGGTCTGGCCATTCACTTGCGTCAGCTCTGTTACGTCTTCAATCGCCATCGGTGCTGCTCCTCGCGTAGATGATGGCCCAGTGTAGTCACTGACAAAGCTTACTGTCCTCATTAATCTTAGATTTTCTTGTACGCCCCAGCTCGGGCAGACAAAATCCGTGGGTCTTAAGCTTACGCGTCTAGTCGGGTAATAAGCCAACACCCATCGGCTCAAAGTTCAGGCCGGCACCCGTTATCTGCCAGCTTCCGTATCCCACAGTATCTCTATGATCAGGATGCCATGTGTGAATGGCCTCCATCATCCAGCTGAGGAGCCTTCTTTTATTATTTTGGTCCTTCGCTTCTTTTGCCACGTCATTAAAACTTTGGCTCTCTTGCGCCCACATTTCTCCTTGGGCATAGATGTGAGGGCCGAATTTCTTCGCCAGGTCAGTGTGGTTTGGCAGAGAATTTCTGATTTGCATCCACGCCAAAACCATTTCAGTCTTGTCTGGCTTCTCACGATTCATAATTCGGTTGATCACATCCGCGTAATCTTTTGCCCAACGATCCTCTGCATCAGAAAAAAGGCTGATCTCTTCCGGGATAATGAAGATGTGCTCCATCTCATTTTCCAGCTGATAGGCCATATTGGACATTGCGGGATCACAGAATCTAGTGGGCATGAGTTTTATCTGGCCTTCGCAGATGTCACGTCGAAGGTGAAGAAGTTCATGCCCGATAACGGATTCCGTAGCGGTCAATGGGTCACACCAAAGCATAACTCTCTGCTGATGACCATCGATTTCAAACGCCGCTGTTGCCATATCGATGTTAACCAGTGGATCAAGGCAGTCAGCTTTATGCATTACTTCAAGCTCGATGCCGGTTGAGTCATGTATCAGTTTTGGAATCGAGCGAAGGCTTATCGGCAATCGCTCCCACACCTCACGCATATTGAGGGCGTCTAGCTGCTGCTCAAAACGTTGCATTCCGCGCTTCCTGTTTGGATTACGATTCTCAGAGTCCTTCAAGGGCGTTTAAATAACGCCCTTTTTCTACAACCAAACTTATTTGCCTATGCTGTTATCATCAACAGCACCTACTGCTCCGCTACTTCGAAGCGCAGTGATACCTGCCCGCTCGACCTGATCGACCATAATGTGTGCCTCGCGCGCCAATTCGACGCGGAGGTCCGGCGCCATTTGAAAGCGGATTGCAACCGGTGCCAGGCGCAATAGCGCTTGTAAAGAGGTATTCAGATACTCGGGCGAACTGTCTCGGGTCACTTCCAGCAGCAAGGGTGTTGAAATCACAGGTGCCCGACTCATCGCAGCTAGCGCAGTGTTCCAATCGCGATGGCCATGCATGGCCGTTACAGCCTCCAGGCTTTGGCTATGCGTGATAGGCATGTTCTGGCGGGAGAGGTGACCGCACAGCCGCTTGGCCTGCATTTTGAAAGTTTCAATCGTAGACATGATGGTTTCTCGCTGTTCCGGCCGCGGTGCGCGTCGTCCCTCCGTTGGACCTGCCGGTGAGAATCACCATTCGAGTTAAACCTTGCTCACCATGCCATTGAGGCGGAGGGGGCAGGCAGCAAATAGCCCTGCCCCAAAGGCTATTGCAGACCACCGCGACAATCAAGCACAACACTCAGGAAACCTAGCCATAGCCCTCCAGCTCCACAGCACTCGCAGTCGCGGCAGCATCGTCGCCAAGCACCCCTGCTGAATCATTATGCGATCGGTGTGCAACTGTTGACAGTGCGCAGCCGAAAGGCGAAATCAGCTATGGCGTCATCCCGCTGCTCGATCGCCTCTACATTGATGACCTGGCGGCCGCGAAGGGCTCGACCCGCCCAGGATTCGTCCAGGCTGCCCTGTGGCAGCTATGGTGCACCTACGGGCTGCAGCTTACCCCTCTATCACAGGCATTGGGCTTGGGACGGTTTTGAGCCACAGTGCGCGTCGTTGCTACGTTGGCAACACCTGATACCTGAATCGGGTTTGGACAAGTCCTTCCGCCGCTACTGGGAATGGATCGTGGCCGAACACTCAGCAGGACGTCCAGCGGGACCTTGTGTGCGATGATCGATTGATGCTCAGGGGCCCCTCTGCCGAAGCGGCACCATTCGCCGCCGCTGACTATTTGTCCACCTTCCAGATGGAGCTGACCATGCCCCTGTTTACCCGCTTTCGTCACTTCCTCCAGCGCCGCAACATGACACGCCTTAACGCGCAAGCGATCGGCTTGCAGTTGATCACTCAGCGCAGCGAATCAACACGCGGCCACTTCGTTTTCCTACACGTCCTGAATGAGATTGCGCAGGCGCTCCAGCACGGCGCGAGCGAACTCCGGCGCGGCTGCTTTTGCGTCCTCGATGCTGGCAAATCCACTGCCAATGTGGCCCAAGTAATCCAACTCGAAAGCCCCTGCATCATCGGTGATGGCCATCATTTCCTGACCCGCATAAAGAGCAACCTGCATCACCTCCGGGCTATCTCCCCACCAGACCTGTTGCGGTCGATTCAGCGGGAACACGTATCCCTCTCTCACTTTGATTTGCATGCTGTTTTCCGTGACTACTGGACGGGTTTAGGTTGCGTCTGACCCTGTTCGGGTCGCTCAACCTGGTGAGCTGGTGATTGAACGTCGTTTGTCCATTTTTGGGCGATCTGAGCCGAATCACCAAAGAGCCACATAACTCCACTCGCGGAGCGACAGGCTCGCTTGAGAGCTTGGCGAGGCAAGAACCGAACTCCCGACGCTTCTTCTAGTTCTCGACGATGATGCTCTGGAGGCCTTGGTGGGCCGGGCCAACGTCTATGATCGTGACTGCTTGCTTCATGATGTTCTCCTTTAACAAATTGGTTGAGGCATCAGGTCAGGCTGACCGCAGCAATTCCACACCATGATCGCTTCATGCCTGTACGTGTAACCGTGGGTAATCGGTTTCACAGCACACCTCTTGAACGAACAGCAGACATGCCATGAGCCATCGCAATCTTGCTCAAGCACAGCCGCAGACTTACACCATGGGCAACTGCGAAGCTCTGGCTCTATCCTCGCCATGGCGTTTGCTTTCCTACGTCGCTGAGGCGCGCATGTACGACGCCATATCGCCCATCTGCTCGACGATGGCGGCTTCGCTTGCTTCATGCGCGGCGCTGATCTTGGCTTTCATTCTCAGGCACAAACCACAATCGACGTGCTCCCAGTTGCTGGCACCGTTACTGGCATCCCCGAGCCAAGTGCCGCATGGCGCCTGCTCGGCTTCATCGTCGTCAGGGCATGGATCAAAGTGCGTGGCCATCGTCGTTTTCCGGTATCAGTTGATTGATTGTCTGTGCTGCTTTCTCGATGCACTCAACGAGCAACTACCCCACAAACTCAATGACAAACCCAGCATGAAAACCGGCGCCATGAACATGCTGAACTCGCTGCGCAGATCTGGCCCGGCGTAGGGATGGTTCCAGATCCAAAAAGCTACTGCCAGGCTGATCGCCAGGCAGCCTAAGCCGCTCAACACCAGGGTCAAATCGGTACGCCGTGTAGCGCGATTAACCTTATCCATGTGGTTTTCCTACCTGTAACGGGATGAAATTACCCACATGCGGTGCTCAATCTTCTCGATCTGCGGCGTGACTTCCTTGGAAATAGGTGGCTTGCCTAGAATGCGCCGTATCCAGGCGTAGGAGGGCAAACTCCAAAAGCCTAATTTATGCTCCAGCTCCAATCGCTGTCGCTGCAACACTACGAGCGCGCCGCTAACCTGTTTTTGCCATGCCGATTCCGCAGCCTTCATCGTCGTTTTCCGTGGTTAGTGCGTGTGACTTTGCTCAGTACGCTGGACGGCTAGTTTATGCATCTGAGCCTCAATTGAGGGGCGTAGGCATAGCATGACCATTGCACAAATTAGGGTCACGCCCATTCCAACCCTTGTTGCTAGGCCAAAGGGGTCAATCAGTGCGCCTCCAGCCATAACCAGTGAAGAGATACAGCTAACCGTCGTGAAAACTGGAGCGACCACAAAGTGCGCTTTGACCTGCTCTTTAAAGGTGGGGGCTGCATCAGATTGTCGGTTCATTCATTCCTCCTGCTGGAACCGGGGAGCGTAAAGGACATTTCTCTACTGCCGCTGCTGCCTGCCCAGCTCGATGGCTGGGCTTGGCGAGAACGGGCGCAGCCATCATTCCCGCTCAGATTGCGGGAAGATGACTATTGCGGCGATTCCGGCGGCGATTACCCCCAAACCAATGAGCAGCAAGGAAGCGTTGGCAGTAAATAGAGCCATTTTTGCCATCAGTGGATAGCTGCCATCAGCGAGATGCATACCGGGCGCTGTTGCGTACAAAGCACACAATGCGGGTATGGCACCAAAAAGGAGTAGGGCAACCATCAGCCCTGCACACTTAGCCGACAGTTCAAATTTTGAGTTGCCTAGCTTATACGCCATGGCCAGTGCCCAGGCTGCCGCAATCATTGACAGCCAGTCTATCCAGAGCGCCGGGGTCACATCGGAATACTCGCGTGTAATAAGACGCGCCCACCCATACCAAACCCACGACACTGCCTCCCCTGCTGCTGGCAGCGCAAATACGCCCGCCAGTAC
Source organism: Pseudomonas ceruminis (assembly GCF_021602025.1). GTDB lineage: Bacteria > Pseudomonadota > Gammaproteobacteria > Pseudomonadales > Pseudomonadaceae > Aquipseudomonas > Aquipseudomonas ceruminis. Next base: position 35,474 of record NZ_BQHW01000018.1, on the reverse strand, counting down.
ACCCATCCCAGCAAGCACATAGAGCGCGGATGAACGCATCGCAGAGCCAATGCTGCAGGCTGGGGTCGCGGTGCGTTCATCGCCTTTCGCCGACAGTGCGCGCGCTTTCCAGTCGTGTAGGCTAATAACGCGGGGGGTCATATCTTTGCTCATTTCATGCAATTCCCTTTGGTGTCTCAGTTGGTTTGTGTTTCCACAGCCCATGCAAAGCCATGACGTTTTCCTATCCGATCAGGGAATCAAGATCGCGCTCAAGGCGATCCGCCTGTTCCTCGGCTTGCATCCGATAACAGGCCAGGCTGCGCTTGGCTGCTTCGGCAAACGTGCTTGTGCCCGCTTCGAAGTCCTCCAGGCCGGGGGCATCGCCGCCCGTGGTGTCTTCAAACTCCTTGAACCACGCTCGCTGCGCGGCGGTCAGCTTGACCTTCTTGCTGGTACTCATCGACGTGTTTCCTGCTCGATCCCAAGGGCTGAAAATGCCCTGTTCCTACTGGCAAAGCCCGCACTGGGCGGGCTGGTGATGCAGCGGGTTTTCCTCTTGAACTGGTGCCTTGTGGTAGTGGGTGCACGCCTGTGGTTTCGCTGGGAGGGCTAGCACCTCCCGTTGTCCGCCGCACGCAGGCCCTATCGGAGTCGTCCTGCACCCACTCCACAAAGCACCGTCGTTTTCCCTGATTAGCTGAGTAGGCAATCGATACCTGCCATGGTTGCGACCAGGCAAAGCAGAATGACTCCAAATACCAGCAAGCCTCTAAAGCCGTGCTTAGGAAGCTCAACCCCGCATGCGGTGCTGATCGCGCTTGCCGATGCTCCTACCAAAATCCCGCTGGACTGAGCGAGATTCCAGTCGAGGAAGTGCATCACCAAGGCAATACCTACGATTGCCAGAGCGAGGGTGACCACCAAGCGGGCCAGATCTGCGCGCTGGGGTGAATGAAGTGGAACGCCGAAGATTTGCATGTAGAATCCCTAGGTCCAATCCATCAGGCGCCGTCTTGATCAGATCGACCTGGACAGCTTTACCGAGTACAGAGAGGTTTCGATATTCATGGCTGTCCCGTCAGTTCCCACTTTGAAACGCTGCGCGTGGTCATATTTTCTGTCGCCATCCAGAGCGGCCATGTCTGGATCAGTAACGAGCCATCCATATGCCTCGTGAGCGCTCAGGCCATTGCCCATGCAAACCTTCAACACTGCTAGGGGGCCTTTGTTGGTACGAATTTCTTGGCTTTGGCACCCATCGTCCGGGATCGAAAGTGCAAACTCCTGCGGACCGGAACTAGTTTGCGCCGTAACCTGCACCTTCCACAAAACAGGCGGTTGCGCAGCATTCGCTGTGGCGCAAACCCCAGCGAGCAAGACAATCGGCAATGGTGTTCTCAAGCATTTCATTCGGTAAATTCCTTCCGTTTCCTTAGTCGCGAAACCTGCGACTGATCCGTGTGCTACGGGTTTCCTATCCGATCAGGGAATAAAGATCGCGCTCAAGGCGATCCGCCTGTCCCTGGACTTGCATCCGATAACAAGCCAGGCTGCGCTGGGCTTCATGGCCCTATTCCAATTTTACCACGGAATCTTAAAAGGAATATAACACGTACCAATAATACCGAATCGACGTAATTCTGCCAACAAAATATCTGGCTACTCCCGCTTGATGACGGCAGGTCGTAGCGCCTCGTTCAGCTGTGCCATGTTCACCATTTCGTTCAAGCGGCAGCCTGATCGGCTTGGACCATGATCTGGGACACCCTGCCGGCGTGGGCCTTCAACTAGCCTACCAACGCAGGGCAACGCACGTTTTCCTCTCATTCGCCTTGTTCAGGCGGTACCCGCCAACTACGCAGCAAGCTCACAGCTTCGTCCAGTAGAGCCTTCCAGGTATCCCAATCAATCAGTCCCGCGTCGTCCATCGCCTTGAGATAGCCCATCGCCTGGCTGTACTCGGAATCGAAATGGAATTTATTCGGGGCCAACTGCGCCACCGACAGTTGCAGGCGATATGACCGCACCATTTTTGCGGTGCGCGGTGGCATATTGGTTGGCAAGATGCAGGCCAGGCGCATCGGTAGCGGCATTTCTCGGGCCATAGAGAGGTTTTCCCTCAACTCTTCGTCTGGTGTGCAAGCCTGATGATTTCGGCTACCGACTGCACAAGTTCAACGCGGGTTTCGTCGTCAACTTGCTCCAGCTCCTGGCCGACGCCGCGCCTGCCCTCAAGATCAGCCAGCACACCCCGCGCAGCTGCATGCGCCCAATCGACGGCGGGTGATGGCATGGCACTGTCGTCGTCTGGAAAGTCGTCGTATGGGAATTTCTCTCCCATCTCAAGTTTTGATTTGGCAGTCATGATTTATCTTTCCCTCATTTCGCGGACGCGAAATCCGTGCCCTGGTACTGCCAAAGCCCGCGACTCGGCGGGCTGGTGGTGGCAGGGCGTATTCCGTTATTCGGGTTCGTTGGTGGCCAGCTCAACACCGCCATCCCATTCGGCCTGGACCTCGGAACCGCACGACGCACAGGCAGTCGTTACCTCGGGCGCAGATTCCGCCAGATGCAACTGGCCAGCATGCCCGCAAGCCTCGCAGCGGTAGACGTACAGCACTACCGGAGCAGTTGTATTCATGGTCACGATTTCCTCGAACAGATCAGTTACTGACTGGAGCGACCAGCCAACACCTGACGTTCCATTTCTTCAAGCTGACGGATGGCATTTCTGTCATAGTCAGTGGGGATCGGCATTGCGTACGAGAAACCGTATACAGGCTTGTAGTTGCCGGTAAACATTTCAAAAGTCCCCTCTGACTCCTTAGGCCCAAGGTTGCGAAATCCGTTTTTCAAATGCCACTCTACGGCCGATGGCGCTGAGTAAGAGTGCAGATCGCCGCCAGCGCGTGCTTCTTCTAGAAGTAGCCGTGCTACGCCCGAACCTCGGAATGGCTCGAACACAAAAATCGCGTCCATTCGCTTTATTTTCGGCTTGTCTGTTTTCGTGACAATAAGCATACCCATAGGCATCCCATCCGTGCCCGCTGCGTAGTACATACGGCTGTGGCCTGCTCTCAGCATCAACTGAGTCTGAGTCATCTGCCCGTAACGATGCTCAACTGACCAGCCAAACAGCTTTGCTGTTTCCAAACCGTAGAAAGCCGACAGGAGCAGATGGTGAAGCATGTCACCGTCGAGGCGATCTTTATGAAAGGCTCGAACCTTGACCTTGGATTTAGTGATATCGTTTTTTTTCATTCGTTTTCCGTGAATTTCGAGAATCCATTCAATGTGTCGTTTCGCAAGCTGCATCGTGAAGTGCCGCAAGCTCCTCAAACGAGTGACGTACCGCAATTACGGTCGCTTCGTCTTCGGGATCGGGCTCTATCATCCAGACCCATACTGGGGACTCGAAGAACGGTCCCTTATCATCCATCTCGTAGAAGAAATAAGTGCCTAGCTGCATCACCGCGTCAACGGCATCCTGAGGGTTAGTCGTGATTACGGGCGTTCCGGTTTGCGGGCAGATAATCTGATAGCGACCTCTTTCTCCCGTAGCTGGATTTGCTTGATTTTTTCGACCTGCGCGGCCTGGACGTTTCGATTTTTTGCTCACGATCTGCTCCTTGGCATTAGCGGCGCTCGCATCGCGCCTCCCTACTGTCGTTGCTGCCACCCTGATGGTTGGGCTTGGGCGGTACCGCGATTTTTCCCTTATCAGTTTGCGGTCAGCCGAAGTGCTGGACGCATGCCGCGTCCGGCCCTGGAATTGCGCCAAGCGTGACCAGCGCCTGCATCTTGAACTTGTGCCCGCAGTCGTCGCAGGACACCAAGCTGTAGCGCTGATCGCCATTGTCGCCGGATGACGCCAAACCACCCCAAGCACCGCCCATGGCGTGACGCTCAGTCATGGTGAAGCTGTAGCCGGAATGGCCACCGCATTTCGGGCAGCCTTGGGCGGGTGAATAGCTAGTCATGGGCGACGTTCTCCCGCTTACTTCGACTGCTGCTTAGGTGCCTGCGAGTCCAGGTACTTGGCCGCAGTCGCCGCCACGTCCGAAGTCTTTGCTTGACCGCCCTTGGCTTGGTGCTCTTTGACGTTATCCGGTTTGCTGGTCATCACTGGTCATTCCTTCCGTGTGGTGGGTGCCAAAAGGGCATCCTTCTACTGCTTAGCCCGCGACTGGGCGGGCTGTGGGAACGGCGGCTGTTTCCTATCCGCGGCGAGTGATTGCGCGGGCACGGCGGGCGGCCTTGCGAGCCGTCTTCGACTTGGGTTTACCGCCCCGAGGCCCAACGCTTGGTTTTTGAAGAAGGTGCCCAGCCATACGGCCCACGGCCGCAGTGGCGGTGATCATTGCATCGGCAGCTGAATGCTTCATGGCGCTTTTCCTCAACCTTTGAAGTCAGGGTCGACGACCCAAGTTTTGCCCTTACTGGCCACTGCCACCGGGCGTTCGCGAAGAGCATAAGCCGCGTGCTTGCCCGTGAGCTTTCCAGTCAGGTAATGGCGGGCGACGCTGAGTTCATATCGCATGTTCGAATTCCAATCAGTTCTTCATGGTCACGGCATCGGGCCGTTCGCATGTTTCGCGTGTAGACGGGGCGCCCCAGTCGTGAACATCCCGCACCGGACGACCACGCGCCGCATCGACATAGCCCAGTCGTGCGAGACGCTGCGCTCGGTAGACTAAGGGCATGCCTAGCCAGGCGCGGCCGATCCGGTAGCGCTTCCAGCCGGACATATATGGCACTTCAATATGAAACGAATCGAGATCCACTGATTCGGCTTTCAGGCTAGCAATGTAGCGGTCTAGGCGGTCTGCTCGCATGCGGCGGTTTCCTACAAATTCTCGCTATTAATCTTGCATCGGGCTAAAACGGCATTGATGCGTGCTTGTAGTTCCGGGTTAGATGCCGCGGCCTCGCGAAGGTCAGGTATCTGCTCCATGACCAGATCAGCCACATTCTCGCCAAACTGCTCGATAAGCCTCTCCAGGTTGCCAACCGTTTCTTCGGGGGCTATGGGCTCGCGACTCATATTGGCGATGAGTGGCGCTGCTGCGCAGTCCTCCTCGTCGAGTTGCAGCACCCTGATGGGGACTATATCCATCCCCAATTTCGTAGCCGCAAGCCACCGAACCATGCCTCCTCCAGGGGTGATTTCATAGCGGTGACCCACCTTACGAACGAGAATTGGCTCCAGGATACCAATCTCTTTGATGCTGGCAGCCATAGCGTCCACCCGGCTCTGGCGAGGTGCCATAGCGTGGGCGCTATTGGGCAAGATCTTGCTAGTTTGAAATGCAGTAGGTGTGCTCATCGCTGAAGTCCTGGTGAAACGGGGCTTCCTCCCGCGTTCCTATCCGGTCTTGATTTGCATCGTTGCGGCCTTGACGGTTCCCTTCTGCTTCGCAGAACGCGAACAGCTCAACCAGTTCAAGGCCGGTAAAGGCCGACTGGTGGCGACCACTCCAAGGCATCTGGCCGCAATGATTGAACGAAATTTTGGGCGCAGATTCGGCGGCGTTGTCGCTTTGCACAATGAGGGTCATATCGTATTCCTTGATTCGATCAGTACGCCAGGTCTGCAAGAAACTCGTGTCCGCACTCAGGGCAACCCAACTCGACATTCCGGCTGGCTTCCGTGTCGTGCTCACAGGTCTGAATTCCTTCGGCGCCGATGTCGTGTGTCTCCAGCACATCAAAATCGTGCTTACACGCAGGGCAAGCAACGGAAAGGCTGAGCGACCAGACGGCCTGTACATTTGGTGCATCATTCATTGCGGTTTTCCCTCAACTTCCGTTTAAACCGTCCAACTCGGGCATGGGCCTATTTGGCCGAGCGACCTTCCTTCCAGGTCATCGCGTAGAAAATGATGATGCCCACAATGGCGCCGATAGGGCCTGCGCGCTCAATCCATGTGGTTGAAAACGTGGGGAAGGCCAGTTTTAGCCCTATGAGAATCATGGTGGCAACGATCCACCCAAAGCCTGCTGCCACTGGTGTGAACAAAATCCGGTTGACGATCAGGTCCGTGTTCATAGCGACTCCTTTTGGGTTGTTAATGTGCCGGTCCAACGTGGCTGCCCAGCTCGATGGCTTGGCTTGGGCGGGATTTCCGTTGTTCGTGGAGCTGATGGTGGACGGGGATGACTTGTCGCCCCGGATTGCAGCAGCCAGCAGCCCCTAAGCGCGATAGCCGCCTTATTTACTCGACTGGGCATTCAGTTTTTCGATAACCCTTTGCGCTCTTTAACTTGGCGAGCATGCCTGTCTGATGATGGTTGAAATGGGTAGCTTTTGTTCGAGTAGACCACCCATGTATCCCCAGCAAGCCATCAATTTCAGCTCTCCATCGAGCTTGACGATATGCTCAGCTACAATTTCATCTCTACGAAGGTTTTCGGCCTGGATTCTTCGCTCCTCTGCAGCTGCTTGGGCTGCGAGAAAGGGGTCCAACAAAACCATCTTGGCCGCAGCGACAATCGCCAAACCTGCTAGTACACCGCAAGTAGCTGCTGTAAACAACGTTATCGATGGCCGGGTGACTGTCTGGGTCATAGCAGCTCTTTCCTGCTCAATCCTGGGCGCAAAAATTGCGCCTCTCTTATGGCAACGGCCCCACGGGTTAGGCTGGGCTGGGGTGTACCTGGGCGGTTTCCTAAGCGTCCGGCTGATCAGCTCGGCGGCGGTTCGCCACATCGCGCTCCACGTAATATTCAGCGCTGTCGCGATGAGTGAAATCCGCAACCTCCACGCCGTCCCAGGTGACGACTATGGCGCCTGTGGAACCCTCGGGTTTTATCTGCTCGATTGCGTACGTCATGCTCACTCCTTCGATAGGGTCGACGCCGATCCGGCGTCCTCTACTGCCGCTGCACAGCGGGTGGCTGGGCTTGGGCGGTACCGCGCTTTCCGCTAACAGTTTGCGTCATTCATTTCGGGAGCTGAGGGCAGCTTCGAATGCGGTTTCGCAGACTGCCTGCCTTCCAAGAAATACAGCATGAAAGTGAACGCCGAACCGGCGAGGGCAAAAAACGCAAGGAATGTGCCCACGACATTTTTCTGCCCTCCTGCAATAACCGCTGCGATGGCCATCACAACCATGAAGCTAAACCAAAATGCAGTTTTCAAATTATTCTCCCTAGTCTCGGCGGGGGCAAAAAGCATTCATCTCTACTGCCGCTGCCCAGCTCGGTGGCTGGGCTTGGGCGTACCTGGGCGGGAGATCCGCCGCATTTTCCGTGAGGTTGGTGGGGTCAGTCACGACGCAGAACAGTAATCAGCCCTTTCATCGTCTCTTTGATGCCAGACCAGGTGCCTACGATGCCGCAGGCACCCATCACCATGAGCAAGAGCAGCAGGTTTTTTGAAGTCTCCATTGGCGATTTACCTGGATCAGTCGAACTTGCCGAGGTGGATACGCAATCCAGACTCGCCACGGTGGGGCAACGTGAAGTACGCCGCCATCATACGGTCAAGGCTTCGGTGCAAAAGCATCAGGGGATGGCCGTTGCCACCGACATACATCGGCTGACCATGCGCGGCACCAGACTCAAAAAACCGATGGTCCCCGGTTTCATCCCCACCGATGGAATAAGAAATCATTTCGAGTTCATCATCGAGGTTGTAATACTCAATGGTTTCTGGACTGACTGCCCACAGCGCCGACAGAAGATCCTTCAAACGCTGATGTGCTTCCACCCTGGTGTGCGCCTCGAAGAACACGACGCGCTCCATGGCTTCGCGATCCTTCCAATCAGGCGCCGTCGAACTGGCGATAACTCGATAGATCATGGTCACGATTTCCTTCAGGCGGCAGCCTGATCGGCTTGGGTCATGATCGCCTTGGCCGCGTGGTTAATCATGTACAGCTGCGCATAGAGGCTGTCGCACGTCTCGGTAACGCGGTGCTCGTACCACTCTTCGCCCAAGCAAAGCACTTCGGCATTGTCGCGCATGAACAGGTGCGCTTCCTCGGTGGAGTCGATCTGTTCGGCAGCATCAAAAAGGTCGTCCCAGTGCATCCACCGATCATCGCCGTTATGGAGGTCGCGACGATGAATCAGGGTCAGTGCCCGGAATTCCTGCCAGTGCGACCCCCGCACCAGGTCAGCATCCTGAACCCACGCGGGCAGGGTGTCCCAAATTTCCTCAGAACACTCGTCATGCAGCTCCCGGCATATGCTCGACACCAGCACCTGACGGAACAGGTTTGTGCTGAACACCTGTTATTTATGGGACTCGTTGAGCTTGGTGTGCAGGTAGTAGGTGACGTCATCACCCGCCAGGAACGACATGCCATAGCCCAAGCCGACACTGAACGTCAGGTCGCCGATATCGCCGACCACCGCGATTCCGAACCGGGTCATCATGATGTCGAAGGCATAGGCAGTGGTGCGCTCAGCCTTGCAACGCCATACCTCAACGTCGGACTGCTTCACAAGGCAGGTGTACTGGTGATCCTTGAGCTTTTCAGCGGCACGGGCCTTGCGCTCGGCCTCGGTCTGCCGGCGCTCGTCGATATATGCCTCACGCGATTTCGTCACATCCATGGTCTACTTCCTATCGTGTTCGCGGACGAGAAAATGGGCGTCCTTCTACGCCCTCAGCCCCGCAGGGCGGGGCTCGGGGTGCAGCGGAGCGGTTTTCCCTTAACTCGTGGCTTTCGCTGCGCCTGGTGACTTCACCATCATGAAGTACGCATGAGAAGGCAGTTCACCTAGGTTCGAGTCGGCCTTAAAGATTGATTCCCAAGCCGAACAAATCTGAAAGAGAAATTGCAGCAAGTCGATAGCCTTACCATCGCTGAGGACAATTTCGAAAGATGGATGGCTTGATTCCGACCCTTCAATAGCACCAAACGGGCCAAGCGCCACTCGTGTTTCCTCGACCTCATTCAGCGTGGCTATCTTCTTTCTAAGGTGAAAATGCTTCGTTACGTTCGCGATGTCCGCACATTCGCCAAGGTAGCCTTTAGCTCCACATCGCCAGGTTTCATAGGCAGCAGAGCCTTTAGCGTGGCCCTGGTGGTGCATCACCCAATCCCTCAGCGCGGAATTTGTAACGCTGAAATTGAGCAAATGGTCTCCCATATCCTCAAAGGTTTTCGCGTTCCAGGTTCGTCCTGCCTCGCGGAACAGCTTGAGGGCCATGTCTTTGGGGGTGCTAAAAGCGGCAAGTCCCATAAATTTCCTACCTAGTTCGATTGTTTACTCAACAGGTCCGCCTCTGCCGTTTCGTGGGGGGCCAGAAGTTGTTCAAGGTTGCGGACCAGGTCGCTACTAGCGACGCGCAGGGTCAATTCAGCATCGCGGTATTCCCGGTCGTATGTCTCGTAGCGGGCAAGCGCTGCTACCTTGTCTCGCTCCTGCAGCTGCACTTGCGTGTCGGCAATGTCTGCGAGCTTTGCGCGTGCGTCACGAACCTGGGCGAGACTTGCCAGCAGCGGTTTAGCATCGATCATCATCGTGATGATTTCCTTTCATTTAACCCGGTGAGGGCCTTACGAGAACTGGACGATCTTGGCCAACGACGCTGCTCAATGTGGCCGACGAAAGCTCGTCCCCCGGCGAGATGCTAAACCCATCACTGCGAGCGCCCAGCTGGCAGCAAAATAAGGATCTGGGGAGGCGCCCCTTAGAAACCACAAGGACAACCCGCCGAGCGACACGAGAACCGCGCCACCGAACAAAACTTTTGAGTTCATGCGTCATTTCACTCCAAGACATATTCCTGTTCGATTCTGGGCACGCATACCGGCCCCCTCTACGGCCTCAGCCCAGCATGGGCAGGCCTAGGCGTTTCTGGCGGATTCCGAGGTCCTGCAGTCGGTGATGCCCCAGCCAGGCTCGCCCTCAAATCCAGCAGGCCAACTTTTCGTGATTCATCGGATATTTCAGGGCTTCCTATAACTCAACGCACTTGGTTTTTACTCGCTCCGGCAATGAGTTTTTCGGATAGAGCTTCCCAGTTGAGCCCATAAAAGGCTCAGTCATAATCTGTTTGGTAACGGTCGGCTGGGATTGCTTGCATTCATCTAGGGACTCATAACCCGGAATTGTATAGGTGCTCTCGCTAACGCCGCTGAACGAAATGGCGACGAACATCACTGCTTTCATCATATGTGTTTTTCCTGCTCAATACTGGGGAGCGAATGCATCCCTTTCTACGTCCTCGGCCCCGGCTTTTGAGGGCCAGGGCTTGGGGTGCCTCTGAGCGCTTTCCGCTAACAGTTTGCGTCATTCATTTCGGGAGCTGAGGGCAGCTTCGAATGCGGTTTCGCAGACTGCCTGCCTTCCAAGAAATACAGCATGAAAGTGAACGCCGAACCGGCGAGGGCAAAAAACGCAAGGAATGTGCCCACGACATTTTTCTGCCCTCCTGCAATAACCGCTGCGATGGCCATCACAACCATGAAGCTAAACCAAAATGCAGTTTTCAAATTATTCTCCCTAGTCTCGGCGGGGGCAAAAAGCATTCATCTCTACTGCCGCTGCCCAGCTCGGTGGCTGGGCTTGGGCGTACCTGGGCGGGAGATCCGCCGCATTTTCCATCAACTTACGGTGTCGACACCGAGGTGCTTACAAAGAGCATCCAGCTTCGTATCAAGAGCCTGGACCGCTGGCATCGACAATGCGGCCTGCGCAGTGTCCTCGACTATTGAAGGGCGCTGCTGAGCGCTGGACAGACCTTTGCCTATCTCTCGGCAAGTAACTATCACTAAGGCGAACGAAGCAGCCGCAAAACCCATCGCTCCGACACCAAACCACCACTCCATGTCTAATGCCGTTTTTACATTTGCGACACTGATGGTCGATAGGACCGAGTAAAAAACCAGCCAAACAGGGCTATTGAATGGTGTTGCTTCAGGTTTCATCAAATTATCCATCGTTTCGCGGGCGCGAAAATAGCGCCATCTCCTACTGACCCGGCCCCGGTTTGTTAGGCCAGGGCTTAGGGGTGAAGCTGAGCGTTTTCCTACCGACTTGGGCGCTTACGTTCTTGGCGTAGCTGCCACAACTTCAACTGAGCGCCCGCCAACACTGTCGTCACGCCCATAAGGGCGGCGATTGCAGTCACCGGCCCCAAGGTAGCAATGATCTTTCCCACCGCCCCTGGCCCAGGATCGACCACAAAGCTCACCCCCGCGTAAACGACGGCCAAGACAAAGGCAAAGATCCCGATTCTCCGTACTCGCTCAAGGCCTTCAATGCGCGCATCCAAATCAGACTCATCCACTGTTAAAACTCCTATTCAATCTGGTGACCGGGCGCGGAATGGCGCCCTCTATGGTTGTTGCTGCGGCCCAGGTGTGCCGTTGTTTAGGTGTAGCTGGTCCGTTTTCCGTTAAGACAGTGGGGCTTTGCTAAACCTAGCTTTCGCCTTGGTTTCGATTAGAACAAGCATGCCCGCCAAAATGCCCGCCTCTTCCTCGTTCACTGCTTCGGCGTCCATCAAGCCAACGACATATCCCTTCGTTACCAATGCAGCCTCATGGATCGCGGTTTCGGTCGCACCTGTCGCAACGTGGTTAACGTTGGCATAAAAGTTGGCCTTGATGCGCTCGCTCAGGTTAGGCAGTTGGCTTTCCCAAGCGATCTTGTAGCCGGCAATATTCATAATCGTTCCCCTAACAGATTTCTCGGGCGCGAAAACCGCGCTTGCTTCTACGTCCTCGGCCCCGGTTTTTAGGCCGGGGCTTGAGGTGCTGCTGAGCGGTTTCCTATCAGTTCGACTTACCGGCCTTCATGTGTACATTCAGCGCATTGCGCATGTACTGGACGGGCTCAGGCATGGGATGGCTTTTACCTGGTTTGGTCTTGCGTTCATGCTTGGCATACTCGCGCTGCACCTTCTCCCAGTCCTTGGGATATTGAGCCTGGAACGCCGCCAGGAACTGCTCAAAGCTGAACCCAGCTTCCAGCGATTCCACCGTTGCCTGGATCTTCTCGGCCTTCTTCACGATCACGCTCATGCATGGTGCTCCCTGTCAGTTTCGCGGACGCGAAATTGGGCGTCCCTCTACTGCCGCTGCCCAGCTCGATGGCTGGGCTTGGGCGGTACCGCGTTTTCCTCGTTAGCGGGACGGTGGCTTCGGGGCTGCCGATTGCTGGCTGGGCTTACCCTCTTTCCCGGTGCCACGGCAGGGCTCGCAACGGCCCTGGGTAACGTAGCCATCACCGCCGCATACTCGGCAATCATTGCTGCTCTTGATGTTCATGGTGTCCGATTTCCGAGTTAGTCACGCCTAGGCTTGAATACAGCCCAGCCTCCCACTAGCGAGAGCACAGCACACGCGACCACTCGAACATAAAGCGCGCCCTCCGATTGTTCACCCAAAATGTACAGCGCTGCCGCCGCCACGATCGAAAGTAGGAGCGCTGTGCCAAACAAAACGGCAAAAGGATGCCGCAAAATGTTGCGGAGCTCACGGCTCTGCTCCCGTTCTACGGCCATCTGGGCCATCACCCGAGCTTGTTCAGGGCTCGTCTTTGCTACGTCAGCCAGAACCTCCTGTATGAACTGATCTTTTGGCATCACCATTGCCGGTGATTCAGGGCTATCGATATGGCGGGTACTCATCTGTTCAGCTCCTTGCGAGGGAAGGTCGGGGTCGTGAAACCCACGCCCCGGTACCGCGAAAGCCCACGCTTGGCGGGCTGGTTGTCTACGGTTTTCCTATACCTGGTGAGGTGATTTGATCGCTGGCGTCTCTGCCGTGCCGAAAAGTGCTTCTGGAACCATAACGGTATCGCCCAGTTGCGAAGCCACGACAGCGCGGCAGATGGCAACCAAAGGGCTATCGCCACCCTGGTAGCGTTGATCTTCTAGGCCAGAAACCCAAGCCTCCCAACAGTCCTCGTTTACCTCGATCAAATTTACGCGGTACTCAAATATGAACGGACCGCCCTGATTCCAATCGGTGGACGGTGTGTAACCACCTGGAACGCGGATAGGATTCAGGCGGAAACCGGTGATTACGGAGTGCTTGCCGTCAACCTCAACCAGTTTCTCACCATCGGCTTTAGCCACAGCCCAATCCAAGGCTGCCCCAGCCAATTCGCTAGCTTTTGCTTTCACAGTCGTGGTCATGGCCTCGTTTTCCTAGACGTTCAGTGCTTGGATCAAACCCAACTCATTGAGCGCTTCATGCTTGCAAGAATTGGTTCAAGAGCTATGCAATCCTGTTTATTTGAGGCTGAAACAACCAAATGCCGAGCATTACAATGCTGGCACTCACCGAACTGGACGCCATGACGCACAGGAACAACAAGCTCTTCATTTTTCGAGGGGTCTGGCGTAATCCAGGTACCACATTCTGCGCAGGGAAATTTAGGCAAAATCACGCTTTCCATGCGCGTTTCATTGATGATCGCATGCAGTCTGCTAGTCATCTTTCGACTGTCTTGAGCCTCTGCTATTCGTTGCTCCCGAGAACCACGGTTTTTTGCCTGTCCCATAAACAATGCTTCCTCATGCTCTATGGACGCGCCAAAAGCGCGCCTCTGTTACGGTATCAGTCCAACGCATGTCTGGATTTTCTGCGCTGGCCGATCTGGCGCTTCTACTAACCGAGCCCCGCCACTGGCCGAGGCGTTGGTTGTACTCGATATTTCCTATTCGTCTCGTTCTCGGGTTTCGTTGTAGTGCGTCCGCTCAGTGCGAGGGTCTTTGGCGTACAACCAGAAAAACATCACCCAGGTCAGGCTCGAAACAACAATCGCGCTCCAGCCGTTTCCGACCCCGAACAGCAGCCAGCCGACCAGGCAGGCAATGACGTACAGCAAAGTCACTACCAGAGAACGTCTGAACACCCAAGCGAAGTAGTCAACGTTCATCGCAGCCTCCGCCAGCGTTATCGTTAATGGCCATCCTGGTTTCCTACAACTTCTCGCTATTAATCCTGCATCGGGCTAAAACGGCATTGATGCGTGCTTGCAGTTCCGGGTTAGAGGCCGCGGCCTCGCGAAGGTCAGGTAGCTGCTCTATCACCAGATCAGCCACATTCTCGCCAAACTGTTCGATAAGCCTCTCCAGGTTGCGAACCGTTTCTTCGGGGGCTATGCGCTCGCGACTCATATCGGCGATGAGTGACGCTGCGGCGCAGTCCTCCTCGTCGAGTTGGAGCACCCTGATTGGGACTATATCCATCCCCAACTTCGTAGCCGCAAGCCACCGAACCATGCCTCCGCCAGGGGTGATTTCATAGCGGTGGCCCACCTTACGAACGAGAATTGGCTCCAGGATACCAATGTCTTTGATACTGGCAGCCATAGCGTCCACCCGGCTCTGGCTAGGTGGCATAGCAAGGGTGCTATTGGGCAAGATTTTGCTGGTTTGAAATGCCGTAGGTGTGCTCATCGCTGTTTTCCCGGATCAGCTGGTGGTGTGCGCCGGGGCTTGCGGAATCAGGCCGCGAGCCTGCTCGCCCTCGGTGACTTTCATGAACATCGCGTTGCAGTGAGGGCACTCCGAAAGGGTGTCCCACACGTCACCGTTCGGCGCTGGCTGGGTTTCAATGCTCTGTTTGCAGGCCGGGCACTCGAAGGCGATCAGCTTGATGCCCTGAGCTTTCAGACGGTCGTTGTACTCGGTGTAACGCTGCATCAGGGTGGCGGTGGCCATGTCGTCTCCTACGATGGGGTGGACGCCAAAGAGGCATCCTTCTACTGCCGCTGCCCAGCATGGGCTGGGCTTGGGCGTACCTGGGCGCGGTTTCCTATCTCCTTACAGGTTCAGATATCCCATTGAACTCTCTCTTTAGCGTAGAACTCTGAGACTGCAGACGGTTTCCAGTAATCCCCAAAGTCGGGCATCCCAAGAATGTCCCTGGCCATGGTCATAGAGCCCAGCACCATCTCTTCCTCAGCCCATATTGCGATCCAGCCAGGATCGTCTTCAGGGACTGGCCTGCCAGGTCGCCAGCCTAGAACTTCAATTATCAGAAAGACAATATCAAGCGTAACATCGCCGAGAGCAGCGCTAGCTTGAAGAACCTCATTTTCTGCTGGTGTGAGAGGCGTTGGGCCAGGGTAACCTAGTGTGCTAACCAGCATCGTCTCTGCCACGCCGTAGTCCAGGTTTGCAGGGGGTGGGATAGCTTCACCGTATTTGGCTAGCCAACGCGAGGCGGCTTGTTCATTCTTAGCTCGATAAAAGGCTTGATGCAATGAATGTTCAGGTTCGATAACGGCTGGAGGATACGCTACGAAGGGCAGTGAGGTAATGACGTAGCGATTGGTTTCAGGGTCTATGTAAAAATCGATATGTGAGTGTTGGGTATCGAACTCGGGGCAGCGATTCAGGCTGAGTCGAACCCTTAGCGCTGGCGAGATGTCTTCAAATACATCCGTAAGCGCCTTGTTGCAAAAATTACCAAGGCCTTTATCTGCTTCGACCTGACGTCTACAACTCGTGGGCGTTGTCCACTGAGCCAGCTTGACGTTGCCACACGT
Source organism: Pseudomonas ceruminis (assembly GCF_021602025.1). Classification (GTDB taxonomy): domain Bacteria; phylum Pseudomonadota; class Gammaproteobacteria; order Pseudomonadales; family Pseudomonadaceae; genus Aquipseudomonas; species Aquipseudomonas ceruminis. Next base: position 20,027 of record NZ_BQHW01000018.1, on the reverse strand, counting down.
GCTACAGGTTGCAATCCAAAACTTCATAGAAACCTTTCACCTATTCGAACTCAGGACGTGGCGCGTTATCTGCGCTTGATGATTTTCCCTGGTAACGGCGCTGGTCACGCCTGGGCTTCTTCCAGGCCTTCGATGGCTGTTCTACAGCATCCTCTACTGCCTCGGCCCAGCGAATGGCTGGGCTTGGGCGGTGCCGTTTTCCTACAGGGTCATGATCGTCAGTTCTGGCTTCGGCATGTCGGGCGAAGCTCCCAGCACCTTCTCGCCCAGGACAGTGCAGGCGTTCAGGTACTTGTCGTAAGCCTTGTCGATGTTCTCCAGGATTTCTTGCAGGTTGCCGGCCGGAGCTGCACCAGACTGGTAATCCGCCAAGGCCTGACGGGTCACCGCCCACGCCTTGCGTGCCATCTGAGCCTGGCGCAATTCGATTTCAAACGCATCGGTACTGATAGTCGTCATGGTCACGATTTCCTTGATCAGCGGCCGAGCCAAACGCGCTTACCGTCAGCCCAGTCGTAGAGCTGGTCCAGCATGCTGTTGAGGTCTGTTAGCGGTGTAAAGTCCTCTTCGCCGTCATAGCTGTCTGGCTTCAGTGCTTCCATGCCCTCAACGATATGGGCCAAATCTTCGTCCAGGTCGGTAGACTCCCAATCCAGCCAGTCAGCGGGAACTCGGCTGCGGATCAGCGCGCCAATGTGATTGGCCACCTGCGCCGCATGCTCGTTGGAGGTGTTCGACTGATCTTCATGCAGAATCGCCTTGATGTCGATTTTGCGATCCCACACAGGCTTGCCAGCGGCACGGCGCTCTGCTGCTACCCTGTGGTTCTCGACGATACTCTCGATGGTGCGGGGCATAAGTGCTTTCCTAGACAGTTGGGGGTTCAGTTGGTCGGTGCGGACTGCACCTTCTGCGGCCACGCCTCTTTCACGGCTTTTGCCTCAGCCAGCAGGCTGTCGCGCTCCTGCTCATCGAACTTGCACTGCCCATACAGCGCGTCGAGGTAGCCACGCACGTACTCAAAGCGCAAGGCGGCCTCCTGGCTACTCAGCGACTGGCGAATCGTCTCGATATGAAAGCGGACGCTGCTCGTTTCCAGCTTGGACTCGGCGGCAACGGCGGGGGCTTGGGTCATGTGTGGGGTTCCTTGCGATCTAAAGGGGGTGGGTTCTACTGCCTCGGCCCAGCGCATGGCTGGGCTTGGGCGGTGCCGTTTTCCTCGATCAGTTCACTGGTTTTTCATCGTCAGAAAAGTAACCGCCGAAAGGCTCATCGAAGTGCTTACTTCTTTCGTCCGCTGCTTCGTCTGAGCTGGCCGGACCGGTGAGCCACATTGCATCCGCAGATGCCCGACTTGCGAACTTCCAACGCTCCTGGTCGTCGTAATGAAGATCAATAGTCAACACGACTGGAAGCTCTGTACTGGCTGCACCTACCGGCTCTGCAAACTCAACGCTTTCAGCGCAGTACCAATCCCAAGCCGCATCGCTGGTTTCAAAAAGTGGGCGCCAAGCGACACCAACGGTTCCATCGTAGATCAAGTACAACCTGCGGCCATCCTCGAAGTCGACCGCACCTACCGAACGTGACATATCTTTTTCCTGCTCGATCCAGTTGGCCAAAGCGGCCTGCTCCTACCGACAAGGCCCGCACATGGCGGGCAAGTGATCGGCGGCGGCTTCCGTGAAGTTGATGGGGTTCAGGCTTCCTCGGCCGCTTGGCGCGCAGCCTCGGCCAGGGAATACAACTCCTGCTCTTCTTCGGCATCGATCAGGCCGAGCGCCGCTAGGGTGCGCAAGCGCCCCTCCACTTCGGCGCGCTCTTGGGCAAGGATTGCCACTGGGGTACTGCGCAGCGCATCGATCAACCGGCGCAGGGCCTGATTAACGGCCTGCACTTGCTGGGTTTTGAGGGTGATGGTTGTGCTCATGGGTGTAGTCATTCCTTTGATTGGTGGACGCCGGAAAACGGTCATCCCTCTACAGCCTCGGCCCAGCGCGGGGCTGGGCTTGGGCGTACCTGGTCGTTTTCCTACCTGTAGCGGGATGAAATGAGCCACATGCGATGCTCAATCTTCTCGATCTGCGGCGAGACCTCCTTGGAAATAGGTGGCTTGCCTAAAACGCGCCGAATCCAGGCGTAGACGGGCAAACTCCAAAAGCCTAATTTATGTTCCAGATGCAATCGCTGTCGCTGCAACGCTATGAGCGCGCCGCCAACCTGTTTTTGCCATGCCGATTTCGCAGCCTTCATCGTCGAACTCCGTAGAGTTAATGGGGTTTATTCTCGGCATGGGCCTATTTGGCCGAGCGACCTTCCTTCCAGGTCATCGCGTAGAAAATGACGATGCCTACAATGGCGCCGATAGGGCCTGCGCGCTCAATCCATGTGGTTGAAAACGTGGGGAAGGCCAGTTTTAGCCCTATGAGAAGCATGGTGGCAACGAGCCACCCAAAGCCTGCTGCCACGGGTGTGAGCAAAATCCGTTTGACGATCAGGTCCGTGTTCATAGCGACTCCTTTTGGGTTGTTAATGTGCCGGTTCAACGTGGCTGCCCAGCTCGATGGCTGGGCTTGGGCGGTGCCGTTTTCCTCGATTTACTGGCTCTTTGGCTGAGCCTTGTTCTTAGCGCGCTTGGACAACCCAAGGGCAACCGCGAAAGCGATGCCAATCACAGCTAAAACGGCTGCAACGGTCTGATTCCCAAGCAAACCTGCGGTAGCACTTGCCGCGAGGGCTAAACCAGCTACCAATCCTAAACTTCCGTCGTTCATCCGGTTTTCCTTTACTCAAACAGTGCCTGCACACGGGCCAGCACTTCGTCCATTACGACCTCGGGCACCGCCTCCACGCGCTTGGCGCCGCGAGCCTCAAGGTCAACCGTGCGAATCTGGTTGCACAGCACCACACCTTGAGTTTCGGTGCCGCTTCCGCTCAAGGTCACGGCGAAACCGGCGTACCGGGCGAAGTCGCCTCCTTGGGTGATCGGTGCGATCACTGCCAGCCCGGTGGCGTTGTAGGCCGCTGGAGTCAGTACCAACGCTGGGCGAAAATCGCCCTGCTGCTCTCGCCCCTCGGTGGGGTTCAGGTTCACTCGCACAATGTCGCCACGGTTGAATTTGGCTCGCTTCACGCTTCACGACCTACCGGCTTCATGGCATTCCAACCCGCAAGCTCTGCCGGCTCCGGCGCGGACAAGTCGCACTGCTGCATCAGGTCCGCCAACTGATAATGCGGCTTGGCTTTCGCCGGCTTGAGCGTCATAACCTCAGCAGACACATCCAATTTCAGAACGTCGCCGCTGACCAACTTCATGAGCTTGAGCACGGTAGCCGGCAGACGAATCGCCGCACTGTTGCCCCACTGCTGAACTTTGACTTCCATAAGCACCTCCGTAACGTATAGCCATTGTAGATACTTGCCACTCTATGCGCAAGCACCAATGTAGAAACATAGTATCTACAAAGCCACTTCAAAGGCTCGCCGTATGGTGTCCGCATTTATCGCCAGGTAAGGCTTGCTGTGGTCGAGCTGGGCATGCCCGAGAATCGTTTGAACAATGTCCACATCGCCAGTCGCAGCCAGCACCGTCGCGGCCAGCGTGCGCCGACCGCTGTGCGATGAACCATGCTTGATACCCGCTTGCCGGTAGATGCGGCTGAACGTCTGTTGCAGCGCTATTCCATAAGTTAGACCCCTGGGTTGAATCGCTTAACAAAAAGAACATTGACAGAAAGGATTGAGTATTGAGTCCATGCCTCATAGGATTGACGATTTCTCTAGGGAGTGGATATGTCCTATGTGAATCCGCGATACCACGGCCGTTTGGTGCTTGTTCCGCGCGTTCGGAATGCCTTTGCAGAGATTTACGTCTCTCAAAAGCCACGTGGTGCTATCGAGAATTTGCTTGCGGCGTCTGAGCCATCGAGAACGCTTTATCAACTCAATGAGTTCGGGGCGCAGGAGGGCGAGGGAGACCTTTTCAATTTCCCGTTCCTTTTCCATAGGGATGGCAGACCCTGGTTCGAAGCGAATTCGTACTTGCTGAATCATGTGAGGCATAAACCTCTTGTTGGCAGACCCATAGATGATGTTCGTCGTCGGGCCAGCAAATTGCTTGATTATCTGACCTTTTGTGAAGATGAAGCGCTTGATTGGCTGGATTTCTCTGGCCGTCGTCCTGCTTTGCGCCCTACATACAAATATTTCGCTCATTTGGTTAACGAAGGAAAACGTAGCGCGGCAGTCATCAATCAATTCACTGGAGTGGTATTCGATTTTTATAAATATGTGGCGGCTAATTGGCATGACATCGACATCGAACGTGTTGATTCAGTTAAGAAGGTTCAGTTCCTATTTAAAGGCTCATTCGGTAGCAAATTAATAACTGCCGAAAAACGCAGTCAAACTAAATCGACGCCGGCTTCTAGCCCTGTGCCAATTGGGTTTGTTCGGGAGGACGGTGAAGACCTCCGGCCATTGGCCAATGTTGAGCTTGGCGAATTGTTGGGTATGTTGAAGGGCAAAGGATGGACGGTCCAACAACGACTTATTCTACTGACTGCATTGATGACAGGTGCACGAAAACAAACAGTTCTGACAATGCGACTGAAGCATTTGAATTCATTTACAGAAGGAAATTTGCTGAACGACGGTACTTATCTAATGCGTGCAGGTCCGGGCACGGGTATGGATACGAAGCGAGATAGAAGCCAGCAACTATATTTGCCTAGCCAGCTAGTTGAAGAATTAAAGGTTATGGCTAATAGTCCAGCGGCGGCCAAGCGACGCTCAAAGCTGCGGAGCCATTTTGAAAAAGAGTATCCTGAACTCCCCGCTTTGGATGAAGGTGATATGTACGTATTCCTGTCTGACCAAGGGGGATGCTATTACATGGCAAAAGACGATCCTCGCTATCCAATGATTAAATCCCGGCCGACTGGTCAGGTTACAGATACCATCACGCGCAAGCTGTTGGTCAAAGCATCTGATAAGTTTCCAAAAAGTTTTTCTTACCACTGGCTTCGGGCGACTTATGCTTTTCAGCTCTATCAGCATCTGTTACCACTTTTGGCGTCCGGTCAGATTCGCCCAGGGGAAGAGATTTCTTTTATTCAGCACCGATTGCATCATAAAAATAGAGAAATGACTGAACATTACCTTAAGCTCTTCAAGATGCACTCTGAAAAGTTTGCAGCGCAAGAACTGTATGAAGAGGTGCTGTTTCGCTTTGGAAGTTATGAAGATTTGAAATTGGAGACGCTCGATGAGTGATGCGCAAGCAAAAATGACTCATCGTGAAACCGATATTTTTACGGTAGCGCAACTCAGTCAGGAGTTTTTGCGGCCTGAGCGAATTCGTATACAACTCAATAAGGACGTAAAGGCGTTGCCTATTGATATAGGCTGCTTTGCTTATGTGGAGCGCGGGAGAAATAAGAGCCATATTGATAGTCGATGTAATCCGGTTGTAGAAATGTCACTTTTCAAAGATCGGCTCGAATTGATTAGGAGAATAATAGCATCGTTCGCCGTTATGGGTAATCACAGAACCATCCATAGTGAGTGTAGGTATTTTGCGCAATTGCTGACTTGGTGTGATACCAATAACCACACTGATGTATTTTCGACGGCGAGTTCAACAATAACTGCGTATCAGAGTTATACGCAGCATCTTAATCATTTAATTGCTGTAGGCAAAATTGTTCCGGTTAGTGCTTGTAATTTTCAACGAGCTTTCATCAGGCTCATTGTTCTGCGCTTTCCCGAAGAGTCCAGATATATAATCGGCAATGCTATCCGGATTAGGTTTAATAGAGGTGGGGTTAAACCACCGAGGGAGCAGCATGTTGAGATTTACTTGAAAGCATGTGTCGCACTCGCCCGCAACCTGAGCGAGTTTGTAATAGGTGAAAATCCGTTTCCATGTGTTGTCGAGTACGATAATTGCCAAGTCGTTATTTTTCCATCTAATAAAGGAGTGTTCAGTCCTTACATAGAAAGAAAGCTTCATGTTTATAATTATTCTGCTCGCCGAATTTCTACAATTGAAGAGTATATAGATTCCCTTGTGGGTGACGGTGCTTATGTAAGGCGTTCCGCAGTTCGCCGAGCAGTGGATGGCGCCTTAGATAATTTCAAGTCAGCCAACTGTGATCCTAGGCACGAACAGCGACTTCGATTGGCGGCTCTAGCTGCCAAGGCGTACGCTTGCATTTTTCTTGTAATTACTGGTGCTTCACCAGCAGAGTTCGTGCAGTTTGATTATGAAGAAGATACAGCTCTTGAGAAGTCTCTGGTTAAAAAAGAATTCTCTGCTATTAAATTTAGGGCGGGCGGTAAGAAAACTCGATACGCCATCGGAAAGCAAAACGGACTAAGCCTCTTGAGGGGATATCTCAAGCTTAGAGCATGGATTTTGAATGGAGAAACCTTCGGCAAAATGTTTTTCAATATGAATAAATGTGGTGGGTATACAGGAGGGTGTACGCAACTGCCGCAGGCGTTTTCTAGCGTTTTTTATAAAACGATCAGTGGCATCTATCTTGATCCGGACTGTCCGAATATTAGCTCCAGAGCCGTAAGGAAATTCAAGAGTGTTGTACTGCATGGGCTAGGGCTTTCACCGACAACGGTTGCAGATGTCATGAATCATACGGTTTCCACCAATGTGTCTGATTACGTACAAACGTCTATCGAGCAGCAGGAGAGCGAGTTTGGTAGTTATTGGCAGTCTGTTCGCAAGGCCGCATCGGTCATACGCGAGCGGAGAGGTGCCGACTCCTTCGCTACGGCTACTGGGCACTGTGATGACTTTAACAACCCCTCACCGATAGATCCGGTGGTAGTGATTCAGCCCAGTTGCAAAACGCAATACGGATGCCTGTACTGCAAGCACTATGTCTGTCACTCAGATGAAGAAGATTTACATAAGCTTTTCAGTTTGCAATTCGTAATTAATGCGGTTCGCAGCGCGGCGCCCGACTTACATCATGCCGACACGTTATTTAAAGACTTGATGATTCGTATTGAGTTCATTATTGGAGTAATTGGAGGTCGTTCGGCTACAAGCGCCGAATTGACTGTCCTGATAAGGCGTAAAGTTAACGTATTGGGTGAGTTAACTCCGTTTTGGGAAAATCGATTACAGCGCTATGAAAAAATGGGAGTCGTATTTTGAGTGCTGGATATGTGAGTGGGCTATTTATAAGCTCTGACAAGTCAGACTCAGTTGCTCCAGATGCTCTGGGCAATTCTACTGTCGCACCTTCTGCTGATTTCGTCCTTTGTCGAGATAAGAACGGCAAGCCGACTGCTACTTATGGAGATGATGCCTGGGACTTCAACCCATACAGGTTGAGCGCAAAAAAAATAATGGCACTGAATTTTAATTCTATCTTTGCTGAGGGCGGTCCTGAGCAAGAAGCGTTGATCGCGGAAGTTAAGTATATCCTGTTTTGTCTGATTTACAGTGCCGGGTCCGGACGTGTCGGTAGGCTATCACCATCAACACTTTTGCAATATTTTGTAGAGTTTCGTATTGCTGCTCGGTTTTGCTTTGATCAAAAAAATAAGCCGTTGGTAGGTGTTTTGTCGATGCGGCAGTTGCTGATAACACCAGTGTATTTCGCAGTTTTTGTTTCTCAGAATAACAAAAGAACAAATTTCAATAGAACGTTTAGAGGGCTTTTAAATCACTTGCTCACCATTGGTGAGCAGCGGTTAGGATACAAGGTTATAAGTTCAAACGATCTGGAGTTTGGTCGAACGAAAAGTATGCAGCATCCAGTTATACCAACCCATATATATCTTGGTATTATTAATCAACTGGGAAATTTTCTTGATCAACTGTACCTAGGGCTCGACGGGATTGAGAATTTTATTGCTTGCTTTGCTGACTTTTTTTACGGGCGTTCAAAAAACCAACAAAGGACGCGTGGTGCTGGCGGGGAAAAGCATCGTAGGCCTACGTTTGAGCAAGCACTCAAAAGCCATGGTCTGAGCAAGATCATGAGTGACGAGTTCGCCTGCTCAGACCGAAGACAATTATCTAGGTCGTTAATGGCAATGCAATGTGTAGTAAAAACTATTATTCATCTCTACACCGGCATGCGGGATCAGGAAGTACTCCGATTATCCTATAACTGTCTAAGTCAAGAGGTAGCTGTATCCGAGACTGTGGATGATCATGGCTCAGTGCGAGATAGCGCTAGGATGATCAGTATCATTTCTACTACTACCAAGTTCGAGGGTTATAGAAAGGAGGAGTCCTGGCTGGCCACCGAAGAAGTGATCAAAGCCATAAAGGTAGCGCAAGCTATTTGTCGAGGCCTTTGTGTATTATACAGAATTGATAATCCCGAGAAATGCCCCTTGTTTCTAAACTCTGCAATTTTGCTTCATGAAGACACGGAGGTTGGGGTTGGTAGGTTGGATAAGCGTGCACGGGAAATGAATTGGTCTAGAGGTATTTTGATCCAGTCAGCTGATCTGCGAGAGCTCACGCTAAGTGATCCGGAACGTGACTACTCTAGTGATAATAGATACGCTTTAGGCAAGCCATGGCCAATAAGTTCTCATCAATTACGACGCTCATTGGCATTTTATGCAAGTAGTAGTGGCTTTGTGTCGTTGCCGAGCTTGAAGTCGCAGTACAAACATATGACGATTCAGATGACTCGGTATTACGCGAACAATTTCGAAAACCTGAAAACTATTTTTGGCTATTTCGACGTAAAAAAGAACGAGTTTGTTCTGCCCGCGTCGCATGTTGCCTTGGAATTTCAGGTGGGAATGCCCATGGCTGTGGCAAATCAGCTTCTAGCAGATTTGCTTGGTAAGGAGACATCACTCTTTGGTGGCACCGGGTCCTATATGGAGAAGCAAAAAGCTCGAGTAGAGAGCGGGGAGTTGTGCGTGGAAGATGTCCGCGCTGAAACCCTTAGCAGGGTTAAGAACGGAGAGCTTTACTACCGTTCAACTCTTTTAGGCGGTTGCACGAAAGTAGGTAGATGCGATTCTTTCCTGCTCGGCGACTTTGTTGAGTGCTTGTCGTGTGAAGGAGCAATAATAAAGTCGGAAAAAATAGCTGATGCTATTGTAACAATGAATTCCGAAATTGCGTCCTATGAAAAAAATTCTGTTGAGTATCAAATAACAAAAATCGATCTGGACAAACTCGTGAGCTTTCAGGCTCGTGTGATTGAGACTAGAAGGGTTGAGCGATGAAGGCTAAAGATGGGGTTAGTAGGGGGGTGATTGTCTGCGAGGAAGCTTTTAACCGCCTTGTAGATGGTGCGCCGGTTGTTTCAGAGCATGTTGGTATTGACTCATCGAAAATTACGGCTGGCATTGTCAGTGTGGAAGCAGGATTCGATCGTGGCTATCTGAAAAAGTCACGAAGAATCCATCAACCCCTAATTGCACGGATTGAGGCTTATCGGGTAGAGGCCGCGTCCAGTAAAACAACTCGTTCGCCCAAGGCGCAAGCAATTAAGCGGGTACAGGACAAGCTAGCTGTGCTGGAGGATGAGTTAAAAGTTGCCTGTCACCAGCGAGATGTTGTACTTACACAGAATCTGCAACTGTATGAGCGGGTAAGGGAGTTGGAGCGGGAGCTCGCACGAGTTCAGCCAAGGTTCGGTGGGTAATTGCACGGACTTAACCACCCAGATTCCAGCGTGTGCGGCGTTCTGGCTGGCAAGCGTCAGCTCGATGGGCATGACGATGAATGGGCCGGTCACGGTAAGCAGCTCCGACAAACGCTGTGCGGCAGCACTGGAAGAAATGGCATCCACCGTGTAGATCCTACAGGCTACATTGGTTGAACAGAAATCCCGCCCGGTTCGCCGGGCCTTCAAGGAAATCGATATGTCTTGGTTTGATAGGTTGTTTCATTTCTCACGCACCAATGACATACCTCAACCTACATCGCGCCCTAGACCACCTCGCAACGAGCCACCCAAGCCAGCGGTCATTGGCTCTTACAGCGATATTGGCGACCCGCTATACATCCAGGCAATCAGCTTCGTACTAGATGCCAGGCGAGCTTCCATCAGTGGGGTCCAGCGGCATCTGAAAATCGGGTACAACCGGGCAGCTAGATTTATTGAAGCCATGGAGTTTGATGGGTTCGTATCGCCACTTAACGCTGCAGGTGAGCGTCGTTTGCTATCGACCGAAGAACGCAGTGCCCACCTTCTTGGTCGCACCGGACAAAAGCCAGGCAGTCCAAACGCTGAGCTCGAACAAAAGCCGACTCGCAGTAAGGCACTCCCTTGCCCAGAAAGAGTTGAGATTCCACCGCTTACGGGCAGAATCAAAGGCACTAGGGATATTGGGTTCGACATCGTTGGAGAGTCGCATTATCAGGCGGCTTTGAGAACACTCAGGAACTCCAGATGCTTGGCCGAGGATAATGACTTTGAAGCGTTCATTGTGACCGAACCTAACAACCCCCATGACGCCAACGCATGTGCAGTTTTCATAGATGGGTTCAAAGTGGGCTATCTGCCGAGAGAGGCGGCAGCCAGTTTTGTCGCACAGATTGGGGACCAAGGAATTCACGGTGTTTCATGTTTCCAGCTCAGAGCCAAATTGGTAGGTGGGTACGGCACTAAATTGAAAATTGGTGTGATGGTCAATCTACCCCCCGGCGATGAGTGAGAACTGTCAGGATACGCCACCGCTTATCAGCCCGCCTCGCGGGCTAAGCCCATAGGAGAGGACCAATTTCAGGCCTCGGCATTGAGTAGGAAAATATTCTATGGCTTTAGGGATGGTCTGAAGTAGTTGTGTATTTCTGGCTGACTTCAGCCCCTGCCGATTTTAAAAGCGGCAAATCGATCAAAAACGCTCAGATCACCCGCTTATTTCTGTGTTTTTAGCCGCCGCGAGCACCTCGCGGCAGCCATTTTCCACATTACAGGCGCACCTCTCCTGCATTCGCCAGTAAATGTCGGCGCGCCATCCACAGGTTCGACAGCGCGAACAGCGTCATCAGTTGCGCCGTGTTCTTCGCCAGACCACGGAAGCGCACCTTCACATAACCGAACTGGCGCTTGATCACCCGGAACGGATGCTCGACCTTGGCTCGTACCTGAGCCTTGGCCTTCTCAATCTTGCGCTTGGCTTTGTACAAAGCACTGCGCTTATCAAGCTTCTTGTAAGTACTACGGCGGGCGGCGATCTGCCAGATGACCCCCCGGCCTTCATGTTCAGGGCGTTTCTCGACGCCGGTGTAACCCGCGTCGGCACCGACCATGTTCTCATCGCCGTGCAGCAGCTTATCGACCTGGGTGACATCGGCCACGTTGGCCGCCGTGCCCACCACGCTGTGCACCAAGCCCGACTCATCATCGACACCGATGTGCGCCTTCATGCCGAAGTGGTGAGTCGGCCGCGGGAACTGCCCCCGCAGCCGCTCGCAGAACCGTACGTGACACTCTCGCGTCATACGGCTCCCGTTATCCAACCTTGCTGCCCGGTCACTCGCCAGTGATGAAACAGCCGGGGTACCACAGTCCGCATCTTGTCCAGCCATTGGCTAATGCGCCGCTTGCGCCTATGAAGAGCCTTGTATTTTCGTCGGGCCCAGCGTTCAAGCGCGCGGTCAATGTGCTGGAAGATGCCAAGCATGGCTGTCCGATAGAACGAGCCATAGTATTGCGACCACCCCTGTATCACTGGATTGTAGAGCCGAGCCACGTCGACCAGCGTCACGTGGGTTTGGCGATTGAGTCGCCACCTGCGTACCGCTTGCCGCATCCGCTTTAAGGCATCCGCACTCGCTCCCGGAAGGAAGCTCGTGAAGAGCTGGTCTTGTTTGCTGAGCGCCTTCCTCGGCCTAAAGGTGAAGCCGAGGAAGGTAAAGCTCACATGCGGATAACCTGCGCGACGGTTACTGTCCTTGCAGTACACGACCTTCGATTTCTCGGGGTGCATCGTCAAGCCACAGGCAGCCAGCCGTGAAGCAATGGAGCGCATCACGTACTCCGCTTGCTTTCGACTGCGGCAGTGCACCACCGCATCATCGGCGTAGCGGGCAAACGGGCAGTTGGGGCTGGTACGTTGCATCCAGGTGTCGAAGGCATAGTGCATGAACAGATTCATCAGGAGGGGACTGATCACTCCACCTTGCGGGGTGCCGCGTTCGCGTCGGACGCGCATACCGTGATCCGTTTCGAACGGCGCAACCAGCCACCGCTCGATGTACAGAAGTATCCAGTCCTCCTTGATGTGCAGGCGCACCGCCTTCATCAGCAACCCATGATTGATCTGATCGAAGGCTGCCTTGATATCAAACTCCACCACCCAGTCGTATCGCCAGCAGCGCTCACGCGTGATCGCCACCGCCTGCTTCGCTGATCGTCCCGGCCGGTACCCATAGGAGTCCGAGTGGAAGATCGAGTCCAGCTCCGGCTCGATGAGAAGCTTGACCACGGTTTGCGCGACACGATCACCAACCGTGGGCACTCCCAGCTTGCGCGTGCCTCCCGATGCCTTGGGAATTTCTACTTGCTTGACCGGAGGCGGGAAGTACGACCCCGACGACATCCGATTCCACAGCTTGTAGAGATTCTTAGACAGATCCCGCTCGAAATCGGCGATGGTTTCATCGTCGATGCCGGCAGCACCGCGGTTGGCCCTGACCTGCTGGTAGGCGTCCCATACCGTGCGTTTCGCTATGTCATAAGGTTTCGCCGAGCTCACGCCACTCATCCCCGGAGGTTGGCAACGCTCGTCGGCCGGATAACGCCGCCCCTTCGCTCCACCTCCATTACAGAGGCTTCATCGCTACTACGGGAGGCTCCGCCCCTCGTTCCAGCATCGGTATTCTTCCTCATGGTGTTGGCCATTTGTCATTTTCCTTCGCATCTGGAACAAGGTTCTCACGTTCCGTACCAAAGCCTGTATGAAGATCATGCCGCCTATACACCGGCTGCCATCGGGTCCGTAAGCAGGTAACTGTAGTGGTCAACTAATCCCGGACACGACGTTAAGTTTTTTCTCGGCCTGAGCCGGCGTTAGCCCGCCATTAAATTGATGAGGCCGTATCCAGTTGTAGCGATGCATCAAATAATGACTGATGTCTCGTTGTGCCTGCTGAACCGACATATAACCCACTGAAGGTATCCACTCGGTTTTCAAGCTGCGAAATACTCGCTCCATCGGCGAGTTGTCGTAGCAATTGCCCCGGCGACTCATGCTCTGGCTGATGCGGTACCGCCACAGACGCTGACGGAAGTGGCGACTTCCATATTGCGATCCCTGATCCGAATGAAACAGCAGCCCTTGAGGCTTCCCGCGTTGCTCATAGGCCATATCCAGTGCTTTGGTGACCAAGTCAGCATCCGGGTTTCCTGATAACGCCCAGCCCACTATCCGGCGAGCATAGAGATCCATAACCACGGCCAGGTAGTGCCATTTCCCTTGCGCCCAGATGTAGGTGATGTCACCGCACCAAACCTTGTTTGGCTCGGGAACATCGAATTTACGATTCAGTGTATTTGGAATGTCAGGCCGCTCGACCGTTGCTTTTTTGTAGGCATGCGAGCCAGGCTGCTTGCTGATCAACCCCAGTTCCCGCATCAAGCCTCGCACCTTGAAACGCCCGATCTGCTCGCCATCATCCTGCATCATCGACACGATACTTCGGCTGCCAGCAGCGTTTCGGCTCTGGGTGAACAGTTCGTTGACTCGACTGCGTAATCGAATTCTCTCAACGCCCGGAGAACGCCGCCTGAGGTGATGGGCGTAGTAAGTCGAACGGGTGATTTCGAACACCTCGCACAAGCAGTCAACAGGTTCATGGGCGCTTAGCTGATGGATCAGTGCGAACGCTCGAGATCTTCCGACATCAAGAGCGCGGTAGCCTTTTTTAATATCGATTTCTCTCGTTCAAGACGGGCGATTCGGGCTTCCAGTTCCTGGATCTTTTGCTGCTCTGGGGTGAGCGCCTTGCTCTGCGGGGTGACGCCTGTGCGTTCCTGCAGAAGCTGACTGACCCAACGGCGCAGGGCCGACTCGCCAATGCCGAGTGAACGACTGGCTTCGATGCAGCTGTAATTTTGTTTGAGTACGAGGTCAGCAGCCTCGCGTTTGAATTCAGCGGAAAAGACACGACGTTGCTTGGTCATCTGACACCTCGATATGGCGAGCATTCTCGCCTAAATGAGTGTCCGGTTTCATTAGACCACTACAAACGCCCCGACTTGTCCTGAAGCCAGTACTCCACCTCAGTTTCGGCAGCACCTTGGGCATAACGATGCGTCATCGGACGGTTTGCTTTCGCTCATCTTCTCCATACTCACCTGCCATCCTCAGGGATGACTTTTCCTCGGTCGCTCACCACCACACCTTTTGGATGCAGCAGCACCGGGTGGTTTGAAGTCCGCTCCTGCAAGCCGACTTCAGAAGGCCTACTTCCATCTTCGGCACAGCAGCACAGGTCATCTGACCTGTGTTCGTGACACACAGTACTGGTTACCCTTCTTGGTCTGATGCATTTCCGGGTCGCGCTTACCGTCCTTGTTCTTGGTCGAACTCGGCGCATTGATCAGCGTGGCATCGACGATCGTGCCTTGGCGCAGCGACAGCCCTCGGTCGCCCAGATAGCCATTGATGACAGCCAAGATGCCGGCGGCTAGTTCGTGCTTCTCCAGCAAACGACGGAAGTTGAGGATGGTGGTTTCATCGGGGATACGCTCCAAGCTCAGCCCCGCGAACTGGCGCAGGATGGTGGTCTCGTACAGCGCCTCTTCCATCGCTGGATCGCTGTAACCGAACCAGTTTTGCATCAGGTGCACGCGCAGCATCGCCATCAGCGGATAGGCCGGACGACCGCCTTCACCCTTGGGATAATGCGGCTCGATCAAGGCAATCAAACCCTTCCACGGCACCACCCGATCCATCTCGATCAGGAACAACTCTTTGCGGGTTTGTTTGCGCTTACCGGCGTACTCGGCGTCGGCGAAGGTCATCTGCTTCATCGGGAAACTCGGTGGGTGGAATCCGGGTATTTTGCCAAAATCTGGAAGTCTTCTTCAGAGTTTCCCTAGCATTAAGCTGGGCGCGACAACAGACGTCTAGTTGGGCGGCACCTGAAGGTTTCGACCAGCCACATAACGGCCTAGGTCAATCGACGGGCAAGAATAGAATGTCTCCTATAGTCCGCTAGTGTGCGCTCTCTTGCTTGGATGGCATTACGTTCTGGCCCAACGTTACTGTAGCGAATCCGCAGCAGTATCAATCAAAGCCTCCTGTATCCCGCGTGAAGAAAGACGCTACGTTGCGCCCGTTCTTCCACGGCTTCGCTTGCCGCCCCGCTACGGCAGATTCGAAGTATTCATCGAAATGTCATCCTTTAGAAGCAGTGCGGTAACAAGGAATTTCTACCCTTTGCATCGCGAACCGCAATTGTGCGGCCAGCAATATTGCGAAAGGTGATCAAATGACGCCCCATCCGATACAGGACGCCGTGCTGCGGGTCGACCGGTTGAGCGTCGTCTATCCAGGCGGCGTGACAGCCCTACGCGATACCTCGATTGCATTTCGGCGTGGTGAGTTCACCGTGCTGCTTGGTCTCTCGGGCGCAGGCAAGTCGACCTTGCTCCGTAGTCTCAATCGACTCGTCACGCCCACTGGCGGCAGTGTCACCAGCGAACTCGGTGAACTCGGCAGCGGCTCGGCCTTGCGTCAGCATCGTCGGCGTACCGCCATGATCTTTCAGCACCACCAGCTAATCGAACGTCAAAGCGCACTGGCTAATGTGCTTACCGGTCGGCTGGCCTTTCACAACACGCTCCGCTCGCTGTTTCCTCTGCCGCGTGCCGATCAGGAGATTGCGCTCAGTTGCCTCGCTCGGGTCGGTCTGGCAGACAAGGCGCTAAGCCGGGTGGACAAACTGTCCGGTGGCCAGCAGCAGCGGGTAGGCATCGCGCGTGCGCTAGCGCAACAGCCGGCGATCATTCTGGCCGATGAGCCGGTAGCCAGTCTCGACCCGGCCACTTCGGTCCGTGTTCTCGGATTGCTGCGCGACATCTGCAAGGAAGACGGCATCACCGCCATCGTTTCGCTGCATCAACTCGAATATGCCCGCCGCTTCGCCGATCGCGTCGTCGGGCTGGCCGATTCTCAGATCGTTTTCGATGCCGCGCCCTCGGAACTCACCGATGCGCAGCTTGAGCGCATCTATGCAGGCCGCTCTACGACTCAGCCAGCGAATGCTCCGGCTGAACCACCTGTCATGCTCGAACCTTCACTGGAGATGTCCCGATGAAACGCTTATCCGCGCTCTTATTGACTTGCTTGCTGTCCGCTGTTTCAAGTTTGTCCGCCCTAGCGGCCGATGCCGATCCGGATGTGCTAAAGGTTGCCCTGCTGCCGGACGAAAACGCCTCCGAGCTGATCAAGCGTAACCAGCCGCTGAAGGATTATCTGGAAGAGCATCTGGACAAGAAGGTGCAGCTGATCGTAACCACCGACTATTCCTCGATGATTGAGGCGATGCGCTTTGGCCGTATCGACCTGGCGTATTTCGGTCCGCTGTCCTACGTCATGGCCAAAAGCAAAAGCGACATCGAGCCCTTCGCTGCCATGGTCATCGACGGCAAGCCGACCTATCGCTCGGTGATTATCGCCAATGTGGCGTCAGGCGTGAATGAGTATGCCGACCTTAAGGGCAAGAAGATGGCCTATGGTGACCGGGCATCGACGTCCAGCCATTTGATTCCCAAAGCCGTGCTTCTTGAGACGGCCGGTTTGACGGGTGGGCAGGACTACGAACAACATTTTGTGGGCACGCATGACGCCGTTGCCGTCAACGTGGCGAACGGCAACGCCGATGCGGGTGGGCTGTCGGAGGTAATTTTCAATCACGCAGTCGAACGTGGCCTAATCGATCCGAGCAAGGTGAAAGTACTTGGTTACAGCGGCGAATACCCCCAGTACCCCTGGGCGATGCGCTCGAACCTGAGCCCCGAGCTGAAAACCAAGGTGCGGGATGTATTCGTCGGTATCGACGATCCCGAAGTGCTGCGCAACTTCAAGGCCGAGGCCTTCGCGCCAATCACCGACGCCGACTACGATGTGATCCGCAACATGGGATCGCTGCTCGGCCTCGACTTCGCCACGATGTGAGCACCGATATGTCTACTCATTACGACGTGCAGGCGCTGCCTGCAGAGCAACGCGAGCACATCCTTCGAGGCTTCGGCCTCGGTTGGTGGCGCCAGCTGGGGCAGGTGGCGATTGTATTCGGAGTGGTGCTGTTGGCCTGCTGGTACGTGGGGCTGCTCGATGCCACCACGCTGCTGAACGGGCTGCCCTCCATCGCGACCCTGGCAGGCGAGGCCATGCCGCCAGACTTTTCGGGCTATCGAAGCTGGATTCGCCCCTTGATCGACACCTTGGCGATGAGCATCGCCGGTACGGCCATCGCAGTGGTGTTCTCGCTGGTGGTGGCCTTCGTTGCAGCGCGCAATACGGCGCCGCACCCCCTTGTGTTCGGTGTTGCCCGGGTGCTGCTCAATGCCCTGCGGTCGGTGCCGGAGCTGATCATGGGCATCATCTTCGTTGCAGCCGTAGGGTTCGGCGCCTTGCCGGGCGTGCTTGCCCTGGGTCTGCATTCGGTCGGCATGGTCGGCAAGTTCTTCGCCGAGGCCATCGAGCACGTCGACGAAGCGCCGGTGGAAGCCGCTCGGGCGGCGGGGGCTACGCCGATGCAAGTGCTGCTGCACGCGGTTTTGCCACAGGTGACGCCGCAGTTCGCCGACGTGGCGATCTACCGCTGGGAATACAACTTTCGCGCCTCCACCGTGATGGGCATGGTTGGCGCCGGCGGTATCGGCTTCGAACTCATGGGCTCGCTGCGCATCATGCAGTACCAGGAGGTTGCAGCAATCCTGCTGGTCATCCTGGCCATGGTCACGCTAGTAGACGCCTTCAGTGGCGTGCTGCGCAAACGTTTCAAATAGGACAAACCATGCTGCCGAAACTCGTTATAACTCACCGAGTACACGATGAGATCCTGCAACTGCTGGCGCCACATTGCGAGCTGATGACCAACCAGACCGACAGCACGCTGCCGCGCGAGGAAATTCTGCGCCGCTGCCGCGATGCTCAGGCGATGATGGCGTTCATGCCCGATCGGGTCGATGCAGACTTTCTTCAAGCCTGCCCTGAGCTGCGTGTAGTCGGCTGCGCGCTCAAGGGCTTCGACAATTTCGATGTGGACGCCTGTACTGCCCGCGGGGTCTGGCTGACCTTCGTGCCTGATCTGTTGACGGTCCCGACTGCCGAGCTGGCGATCGGACTGGCGGTGGGGCTGGGGCGGCATCTGCGGGCAGCAGATGCGTTCGTCCGCTCTGGCAAGTTCCAGGGCTGGCAACCACAGTTCTACGGCACGGGGCTGGATAACGCTACGGTCGGCATCCTTGGCATGGGCGCCATCGGACTGGCCATGGCTGATCGCTTGCAGGGATGGGGCGCGACCCTGCAGTACCACGAGGCGAAGGCTCTGGATACACAAACCGAGCAACGGCTCGGCCTGCGCCGGGTGGCGTGCAGCGAACTCTTCGCCAGCTCGGACTTCATCCTGCTGGCGCTTCCCTTGAATGCCGATACCCAGCATCTGGTCAACGCCGAGCTGCTTGCCCTCGTACGGCCGGGCGCTCTGCTTGTAAACCCCTGTCGTGGTTCGGTAGTGGATGAAGCCGCCGTGCTCGCGGCGCTTGAGCGAGGCCAGCTCGGCGGGTATGCGGCGGATGTATTCGAAATGGAAGACTGGGCTCGCGCGGACCGGCCGCGGCTGATCGATCCTGCGCTGCTCGCGCATCCGAATACGCTGTTCACTCCGCACATAGGGTCGGCAGTGCGCGCGGTGCGCCTGGAGATTGAACGTTGTGCAGCGCAGAACATCATCCAGGCATTGGCAGGTGCGCGCCCAATCAACGCTGCGAACCGTCTGCCCAAGGCCGAGCCTGCCGCATGTTGAATCCGGTCTGGCTGAAGAGCCTGGTAGCGATCGTTCAAACAGGCAGTTTTCAGAGCGCGGCGAGGGCGTTGGGGCTGGCCCAGCCGACGGTGTCGCAGCACTTGCAGAAGCTTGAAGAGCAGGTCGGCGTAACGCTGGTGCAGCGCAGTCGTAGCGGCTGCCAGCCTACCACACGGGCGCTGGCCTTCATGCCGCATGCGACCGCCTTGCTCGACATGCACGCCCGGGCGCTAGAAGCCCTGCATGGCAATCGTGAGCGCGTCGGGGCCAGCTCCAACATCGGCACCTACCTTCTCCAGCCATTCGTGCGCAACTATCTGACGACCGCAAATGAGAGGGGCGAGGTGGATCTGCGCATCGCCGCCAACCCGGATGTGGCCGACCAGCTACTGGCGGGCCAGCTCGACGCCGCGATCATGGAATGGTGGCTACCTCACCCCGACTTCGAACACCGCCTCTGGCGGGTCGAGCCGCTGGTGCTTATCGTCAGCCCCGACCATGCGCTGGCTGAAGCAGGGTGCATAGAACGTGATCGTCTGGTGGACCTGCCGATGCTGGGAGGTGAACCGGGTAGCGGTACCGGACGGCTTCTGACCGAATACTTTGGCGAACTGGGCGTGCCTCGCAGCGGTATGCAGCTAGGCAGCACCGAGGCAGTCAAACAAGCAGTGAGGGCGGGACTCGGCGTGTCGTTGGTGATGGCTTCCGCAGTACAAGACGAAGTTCGCAGTGGCGCGCTGGTAGCTCTTCCCATCCCGGGGCTTGAAAAGCGTCTCCAACTGATCTGGCGCAAACCTCCCGGAAATCTGCACCCGCCGGGATTTGTGCGGCACTTATTGGAGGAGGCAGATCTAGCTGGATAAGGTGATGGATGGTTGCGATCCAGCGCTTGGCTTGTCAGCCTAGGGAAACTCTGAAAAAGACTTTCTGATTTGGCAAAATACCGCGACCCCACCCACCGAGTTTCCCGATGAAGCAGATGACCTTCGCCGACGCCGAGTACGCTGGCAAGCGCAAGCAAACCCGCAAGGAG
>NZ_BQHW01000017.1 GCF_021602025.1 Pseudomonas ceruminis | reverse complement strand
AACACGGAGAACCGGTCGAAAAAGCTCTCCGTACATGATTTTTCGGTCACTTTTCGTCCAATGACGCTGTAGGTGCCTGGAAAATTGCAACTTGCCGCGGCTGCACGACAAGTTGATCGGAGCATCCTTTGGTGAGCCCAGATGATAAAGGCGCGCTTGATCGCCATCCTACGTATAGGTTTGAAAGGCTTGGCCGGATTGGGCACGCCCTGTTCATTTCCAGCCGCTATTCAAGAAGCGTCACCCTTCCAGTGGAGAGCTTGGATTTGCACAACTTCATGCTCGTTGTCCCTTGGGATGAAGAGATCTTGGCGGGCTCACGAAAGTGGGCATCGATAATGGCTGAGCATCAGGGCGGTACCACTCGGGTCAAGAGCTACAACCTATCACGAGGCCTTGTCGTTGGCGGTGCGTGTATTGGAGTGCTGCCCGACTACAGCCGAAAACTGGAGAGAAATATCCTACCCGTGCCGGGTTTCCTGGACGACCTGGAGGAGAAAGATGTCTATCTTGTTATCAAAACGAAGCTTGTCCGCAATCCGCAGGTTTTGGAAATTCGAAGATTGATCAAGAAGAGCTTTTTTGATAAGAAGGACTGGCTTGTTCGGTAACAGTTTTGTTAGGTTTCAAACTCCTCCGTTAACACTACAGAAACACAACTGTCATATTCGCTTGCAACCTAGTCAGAGTGCTTAGAACAAAGGCATCTTGTTACAGCGGGTGACAACCGTGGCCTGCTCCCATCTGCAAGATAAATTTAGGCCGGCGCAGGGCGAAATATAACGTCGGTAGCTAAGCACTTAACATACGAGAGGCAAGCAATGATCCGTTCTTCGAACATGCGGGAAAAGCTGTTGGCTGCCGCAATAATAGGCACATTTTCCTCGCAAGCATTCTCCGGAACAGTAACCACTGACGGAGCTGACATCGTTCTGAAGACCAAGGGCGGTCTTGAAGTATCGACTTCTGACAAGGAATTCAGTTTCAAACTGGGCGGCCGAGTTCAGGCCGACTACGGCCGTTTCGATGGTGTCTTCACCAAGAATGGCGATACCGCTGACGCAGGCTACTTCCGTCGCGCCTACCTTGAGCTCGGTGGCGTGCTGTACCGCGACTGGAAGTATCAGCTCAACTACGACCTTTCCCGCAACACGGGCAACGACTCCGACGGCTACTTCGACGAAGCCAGCCTGACCTACACGGGTTTCAAGCCGGTGCAACTGCGCTTTGGCCGTTTCTACACCGACTTCGGTCTTGAGAAAGCCACCAGTTCGAAGTGGACCACCGCCATGGAGCGGAACCTCTCGTACGACCTGGCGGACTGGATCAACGACAACGCCGGCATGGGTGTTCAAGCCACCAGCACCATCGCTGACATGGCTTATGTTTCCGGTAGCGTTTTCAGCGAAACCAATAACAACTCGGATGGCGACAGCACCAAGCGCTACAACGTACGTGGCGTGTTCGCACCGCTGCACAGTGATGGCAACGTCCTGCACGTCGGTGCTCAGTACGCTTACCGCGACCTCAAAAACAGTGCGGTCGATACCCGGATTCGTTCGCGTCTGGGCGTCCGCGGTGTAGATACCAATGGCGGCGGCGATGCCGGCACCAACGGCAACCGCATGCTGTTTGGCGGTGCTGCTGCACAAGATGGCCTGTGGAAGGACGACTCGGTCTGGGGTCTCGAAGGTGCCTGGGCCACCGGCCCGTTCTCGGTTCAAGCGGAATACCTTCGCCGCAAGCTGAAAGCTGACCAGGCCAACAACGACATGAAGGCCTCCGGTTACTACGCCCAGATGGCTTACACCCTGACCGGCGAGCCGCGTATCTACAAGCTCGATGGTGCCAAGTTCGACACTATCAAACCAGAGAACAAGGAACTGGGGGCCTGGGAAGTCTTCTACCGCTTTGACGATATCAAGGTCGAAGACGGCAACCTGGTCACCGCGGCGGACCAATCGAACGAGCGCAAGGCCAAGAGCCACACGGTGGGTGTGAACTGGTACGTCAACGAGGCGGTGAAAGTCAGTGCCAACTACATCAACGTGCGCACCGACAACAACGAGAACACCGTGGGCGACGACAGCGGCAATGCCATCGTGACCCGCCTGCAATACGTCTTCTGATCCCTCTCATCAGTCTGACGTGAGAAAGCCGGAAGCGCTCAACGTGCTTCCGGCTTTCCTGTTTCTGGAGGTGATCAAGCATGGAGCGCCCTCCTCCTACCTGCTTTCGCTTACCGATGACCGCTCTTGCCAAAGCTCGGCGAATCTGATGTGATTGCCGCGTCGGGCTTTGCATGGTGGCCGTGCAAGCAAATCAAACCTGACTCCTATTCATGATTGAACCTGATTCGACGTCCAGCTTCGCGTCTAACGGCCCTACAAGCGCAGCTACCCCAACGTCGCTCATTAGGGGATAGTCATGTCTGCAAAAAAGCTGCTTCAACCTCTCGCTGCTCAGCTGCACGCCTCGTTCTCGGCTTCTGGCCGCCCGTACTCTCATCTGCACCTCCACCAGCTGTTCCACGCGGCCATCGGCTCCGTTGCACCGCAAGTTGCCATCCAAGACAAGCTGCCAATTCAGGTCTGTCGTGACAACGAGACACGGCAGTACAACCTCTACGCGGCGGTCGAGCGGGCGAAAACGTGCTTAGGATTGACCGATCTTCAAGCAGTCGGTGTGGCTGAAGAAGTCATTGAGGTGCTACGAACTGCGGGAATCGGCGTGAACCAGGTTCGCCTGCTCCTTGACCCCTCCTTCAGCTCGAAGACTCGCAAAAAGGCCTTCAAGGCTCTCTGCAAGAACCTGGATCTGAACGAGCTAGGCGATCGCTTCGTCCCCAAGACTGCCACGTTGGCCATCGCTGCTGGTATTGCGCCGCCTCCCAAAATGTCGTGGAAGGATCGCTTCGCCCTGGCTGCAAATTCCCCCATGCGGGGGCCAAGCGAGCTCATCAGCATGGTCAACCGGGATGAGTGTTATCTGTGGGTATTCCCACCGACTGACCATCATGCGACGGCTCCAGCGACGCATGACCGTTTCTTTGGTGAAAAGACCCACCCGAGCGCAGAAATGGGCATGGGGTTCAGCATCATCGATTCCGGCTGGACCCGCCCCAAGTACCCGCTATCCAGGCAGTCACAAGAGACCTTCATCCAGTATTCGCTTTCTGCGCCGATGTGGTCCTGGCGCGCACAAAGTGACACCTGGCGCCTGGGAAACATCCTGCGTTCAAGAATCCTTGACGGGGCTCCTTGGCATAACGAGCCTCTGAGTGACGTGCTTCCGAGCGGCCTTAAATCCCTGCCCCGGATCTATGGGTGCGAAACCTGCCGAACGCTGTTCATTGAGAATCACAGCGACTACCCGGATGTACCCACTCAGTGCCAATGCGGTGAGGCGAGCAGCACGGGTGACCAAAACGAGTCATCTGCTCTCAATAGCTGATTTTCCTTACGGTGGCGGGCTGAGCCCCCCGTTAGGGATTGGCTATGGGAGCGGGATTCGCTCACCCCAAACCTGAAGGCGCCGCCACCTAACCGAGCGATATGAGCTGAATGCTCGCGGAGTAGATATGCAAAAGAGTAAAAACAAACAGGACACCCTGGCGGCGATCAATGCGCTTGTCGAGATTGCGTATGATCAGGGATTTGCGGACGGACACGGAGTCGGCAATCAAGTCGGTTTCGTAGCCGGTGTCATGAGCCTCAAAGCTGCATTGGCCTGCGGCTTACGGCATGGCTCACCTGAGTGCGGAAAGGCCCTTGAAAGCCTCAAGCGCATCGGGATCGACGAGTGAGAGAAAAGTACGGGTCGTGCGCTGATCGCGCACGACCCGTACTTCTACTTCAGGTCATTTCCCTGCTTAGCTTCATGATTGAAGCTCAGGGATCAGGTGCTTCTGCGGTAGGCCAACAGGCGCAAGGCGTTGAAGACGACCAACAGTGTGGAGCCCTCATGGATCGCAACAGCGGCACCAATGCTCAAGCCCATGATGGTGGACGGAACCAGGATGGCCACAATCCCCAAGCTGACGAACAGATTCTGGTGGATGATCGATCGCGTGTGACGGCTCAGCCCCACCGCAAATGGGAGTTGCCTGATGTCGTCAGCCATAAGCGCGATATCAGCCGTTTCCAGGGCAACATCAGATCCAGCAGCCCCCATTGCGATACCAACGCTCGAACTGGCCATGGCAGGGGCATCATTGACGCCGTCACCCACCATGGCCACCTTGGCGCTAAGGCGCAGGTTTTTGATGGCCTTGACCTTGTCTTCCGGCATCAGGTCTCCCCACGCTTCATCTAAGCCAACTTGTTTGGCTACAGCCTCTGCAACGCGGTTGTGGTCTCCAGAAATCATGACCATGCGTTCGATGCCCATCTCTCTAAGCTTCTGGAGTGCCTCTTTGGCCCCCTCCCGGGGTGTGTCCAATAGCCCGATAGCGCCCAGATCCTTGTCAGCACGCCGTACCACCATGGTGGTACGGCCTGACTGACGTAGACGCTCCGCAGCCTCCAGGGCTGCCTTGCTGAGTGCGGGAATACCATTGGTACCGAACATCTCGACCTTGCCAATCCAGACGAACTGCCCATCAAGCTCAGCACGCACGCCGCGGCCAATCATGTTGCTCATGTTCTTGGCTTGGAATCGGCGCCGTGTGCCAATCATCTCTTCACCGTCACGCACAATTGCCGCAGCCAGCGGATGGTCGCTCATCGACTCCACAGCGATGGCGACGTTTAGCAGATCCTCGATCTGCGTGCCGCCTATGGGTATTACATCGGTGATACGTGGGCGCCCTTCGGTCAGGGTACCGGTCTTGTCGAATGCCATGGCATTCAATGATCCAAGCTCTTCAAGTGGCGCACCGCCCTTGATCAGCACGCCACCTCGGGCTGCCCTGGCGATGCCAGAGAGAATGGCGCTTGGTGTAGCGATCGCGAGCGCGCAGGGGCTGGCTGCAACCAGTACGGCCATCGCCCGGTAGAACGAGTCACGGAACGGCTCGTCAAGGAAAATGCCGGCAAATAGCAGCCCGACTACCAGCAGTAAAACCAACGGGACGAATATGCGTTGGAAGCGGTCCGTGAATCGCTGGGTCGGTGACTTCCTGACTTCGGCTTCACTGACCATCTTGATGACCCGCGCCAAGGTACTCTCCGTAGAGCGCCGGGTTACCTCAACCTCGATGAGCGTTTCGCCATTGATGGTACCGGCGAAGACTTTCGAGGCTGCATCCACTGCATCTGGCTTGCTGCGTGCGAGTTCGGCATCAGGAACAGGTTGCTTGTCCACGGGGACGCTCTCACCGGTTACTGGCGCCTGGTTGATACTTGAGGAGCCTACGACTACAAAACCATCGGCCGGCAGGCGGTCATTGGGGCGCACGATGACAACGTCACCGGGAACCAGCAGCTCCACGGGCATCTCCACCGTGCCATTTGCTCTGCGTACGATCGCGGTGGCTGGTGCGAGCTTGGACAGTGCCTCAATCGCTTTCTTGGCCCGCCCCATCGCGTAGCTTTCAAGGGAATGCCCCAGACTGAACAGGAACAGCAGCAGAGCCCCCTCCGCCCAGGCGCCGATGCTCGCGGCACCGACTGCGGCGAGAAGCATCAGCGAGTCGATCTCGAAGCGTTTCTGACGGATGTTGGTAACCGCTTCCTTAGTGGTGAACCATCCACCGAACACGTAGGCCGACACGTACAGAATCAGAGGCAGACGATCAATCAGGCCAAGTTTTCCTGCGAGAGCTCCGGCACCCAGGAGAGCACCACAGATCAGCGCGAAAATCAGCTCTGTGTTCATTCCAAAAATGCCGCCATGCTCATGGCTATGACCTTCATGCCCGGCTTGGTCATCAGGGCGTTCAAGCAAACTCTTCATAACTCGTCCCTTCTGGGGTCAAGGCTTCCAATTGCCCTCTGCAGTTGGGGAGCCGTCTCTGTTGGTTGGCTAAGATCTATTGCACGGTTTGCCCGAGCCCAGGCGTTAACATTTCGAAGCTATGGGGTATCGGGCGTAATAAAAAATGCCAGGCACTGCCTGGCATTTATGAATTCTCTAATTGTTCTGTTCAAATCGTTTACTACTTGTTGTTGATGCATTGCGAATACATCGAGTAACGAACAGTCTTGAGCGTGCCCTGGGAGTCCTCGAAGGTCATCAACCGTGGATAGACCTGGCAGGTACGGGGGTCCTGCGACTGACGTACGAATTTCGCAACGTCTATCTTCATGCCATATTTGTAATCCTGAATCTCTGGCATTGGCTTGCCATTTTTCTCCGCGTACTTGGCCACTGCGGTCTGGTGTTCCTTGGTGTATTGAAGCTGCTTGCTCTCGGAGAAAGTGTTGGCCTGCGAAGCCACCGAGAAAACAACAAGTGCAGCAGCGATAATTAGCTTTTTCATAAAACCCTCTCAATTTCAAAACTTCTCGGGCGTAACCTTAGCAATGCATAGGCATCACCGGCATGACGAGAAACTTACAATTTTGAAAGGTAAGTGCATCTACTTCACTTTAAACAAAAAAGCCCACAACACGTGTTGTGGGCTTCTCTTTAGCGGAGGCTGTTAGCTAACCACTTCGGCCTCGTCGCCGTCTTCATCCTTGCGGTGTGCCCAGTGATACAGGGCAGGCAGTACCAGCAAGGTCAGTGCGGTGGAGGACAGGATCCCGCCAATCACCACCGTCGCCAATGGCCGCTGAACTTCGGCACCGGTGCCGGTGGCCAAAGCCATCGGGATGAAGCCCAGGGACGCTACCAAGGCTGTCATCAGAACAGGTCGCAGACGGGTCAATGCACCTTCATCGACTGCCTGTCTGAGCGTTCGTCCCTCCTCCCTTAGCCCGCGGATGAAGGCAATCATCACCAGGCCGTTCAGTACTGCAACGCCGGACAGTGCAATGAAGCCGACACCTGCCGAGATCGACAGTGGGATGTCCCGCAGCCACAACGCCACAACACCACCGGTGAGTGCGAATGGAATACCGGTGAAGACCAGCATGCCGTCCTTCAGGTTGTTGAACATCAGGAACAACAAGGTCATGACCAGCAGCAAGGCGACTGGAACAACGATCTGCAGGCGTTTGGCAGCCGACTGCAGCTGCTCGAACTGGCCCCCCCAAGTCGTCCAGTAGCCCGCAGGGATTTGCACCTTCTTGTCCAGCGATGCGGTCGCCTCCTCAACGAAGGACCCCAGATCGCGGCCTCGAACGTTGGCGCTGACGATAACCAGACGTTTGCCGTTCTCGCGGCTGATTTGGTTCGGGCCCAGTTGCAGGTCCAGATTGGCGACCTGGGACAGCGGGATGAAGCCGATCTGATTGGCACCCTGTGCCGCATTGGCAGGTACCGGGATCAGCAAGCTGGACATACCCGCTACGTCGGTGCGAACGGTCTCTGGTAGGCGTACTACCATGTCGAACCGACGGTCGCCCTCATACAGCGTGCCGGCCTGACGGCCACCCACGGCGATAGCGATCGAGTTCTGAACATCCGCGATGTTCAGGCCGTAGCGTGCTGCTTTTTCGCGGTCAATGTTGATGGTCAGCACCGGCAGGCCGGATGTCTGCTCAACTTTCACTTCCGATGAGCCCGGGACCGCTTTGAGCGCTGCCGCGATCTTGTTGGCGGTGTTGTTGAGCACGTCCATGTCATCGCCGAAGACTTTCACAGCGACGTCACTACGCACGCCCGAAATCAGCTCGTTGAAACGCAGTTGGATTGGCTGCGACAACTCGTAGTTGCTTCCTGGAACACCCGCTGCGGCCTTCTGCACTTCAGCAATCAGCTCATCACGAGGCTTCTTCGGGTTAGGCCACTGATCCTGAGGCTTGAGCATGATGTAGGCGTCAGAGGCGTTCGGCGGCATCGGGTCAGATGCAATTTCTGCGGTACCCGAGCGTGCGAACATCCGCTCAACTTCAGGCACCTGCGCAATCACCGCTTTCTCCAGACGCTGCTGCATCTCGACAGATTGAGTGAGGCTCGTTCCAGGCACACGCATGGCCTGCATCGCAAAGTCACCCTCACTGAGGCTTGGGATGAACTCGCTACCCATACGACTTGCCAGCAAACCACTGAGCACGACCAAGGCTACTGCGGCCGAGAAAGCGATGTTCCGATGTCCCAGCACCCATTGCAGAACCGGTTCATAGCGCAGTCGAGCTGTGCGCATGACCACGCCTTCCTCTTCCTTCACCTTGCCAGTGACGAACATGGCAATAGCTGCAGGAACAAAGGTAACGGACAGGACCATTGCACCCAGCAGCGCCATCACAACGGTGAAGGCCATCGGGTGGAACATTTTGCCTTCGACGCCGGTGAGGGCGAAGATCGGCAGGTACACCACCATGATGATCAGCTGACCGAAGATCAGCGGCCGGCGAGCTTCTCGCGCCGCGGCAAAGACCTCGTGGAAGCGTTCGGTTTTGGTGAGCATGCGGCCATGCTTATGTTGCGCATGAGCCAGTCGACGGATCGCGTTTTCTACAATAACCACGGCACCGTCGACGATGATGCCGAAGTCGAGTGCCCCCAAACTCATTAAGTTGGCACTGACCTTGTTGTTGAACATGCCTGTGAAGGTGAACAGCATGGACAGCGGAATCACCATCGCGGTGATCAGAGCCGCACGGATGTTGCCGAGGAACAGGAACAGAATGGCGATAACCAGGATCGCGCCTTCCACCAGGTTCTTCTTCACCGTCGCGATGGCTTTTTCAACCAGGTTGGTACGGTCGTAAACAGTCACAGCCACCACGCCCTTTGGCAGGGTGCGGTTGATGTCCGCCAATTTGGCGGCGACAGCTTGAGATACGGTGCGGCTGTTTTCACCAATCAGCATGAACACGGTACCGAGCACGACTTCGCGGCCGTTCTCAGTAGCAGCACCTGTACGGAGCTCTTTACCGATGCTGACGTCAGCAACGCTGCTGATGCGAATCGGTGCACCATCCACACTGGTGATCACGATGTTGGCGATGTCTTCGATATTGCCTACCTGACCCGGTGCACGGATGAGCAACTGTTCACCATTACGCTCGATGTAGCCGGCACCGACGTTGGCGTTGTTACTTTCCAACGCTGCGACCAGGTCATTGAGTGTCAGCTTGTAGGTAGCCAGGCGCTTTGGATCCGGCGCAACCAGGAACTGCTTGGCATAACCGCCGATGGTATTGATCTCGGCCACACCCGGGACGTTACGCAGCTGAGGCTTGATGATCCAGTCCTGGATCACGCGCAGGTCGGTCGGGGTGTACGGCGTACCGTCCTCTTTGACCGCGCCATCTTCGGCTTCAACAGTCCACAGGAAGATCTCGCCGAGGCCGGTAGATACCGGACCCATGACGGCCTCTACACCTTCTGGCAGCTGTTCCTTCGCAACCTGCAGCCGCTCGTTGATCAACTGGCGGGCAAAGAAGATGTCAGTGCCATCCTTGAAGATCACGGTGACCTGAGACAGGCCAGAGCGAGACAGGGAACGGGTCTGCTGAAGGCCCGGGAGACCGGCCATGGCCGTTTCAACTGGAAACGTGATCCGTTGTTCGGTTTCCAAGGGCGAGTAACCAGGCGCTGCAGTGTTGATCTGCACCTGGACGTTGGTGATATCGGGTACCGCATCGATGGGCAGCTTTTGATAGCTGTAGATACCGATACCCGCCATGATCAGAACGGCGATCATTACTACGATGCGCTGCTCGATGGCGAATCTGATGATACGTTCAAACATGAGAAATCATCCTGTCAGTTCGCATCAGTGACCGTGTTCGGCAGAAGCTTTGCCGAGCTCGGACTTGAGTGTGAAGCTGCCACTGGTTGCTACCTGGGCGCCGGCTTCAATACCGTCGATGATTTCCACGTACCCATTGTCGCGGCGACCCAGTTTTACCGGGCGGGTGTCAAAGCCATCTGGGGTGCGTACGAATACCGAAGGTTTGTCTTCAACGGTCTGCACAGCGTGCTCAGGGACCGCTACGGCAACTCGATCGGTCTGGAAGGTGACCGCAATGTTTACGAACAGGCCTGGACGCCAGGCGCCGTTGGGGTTGGTCAAGGTGACGCGGACAGTAGCTGCACGGTTTTGCTCGCCCAGCAGGCTGCCGACATAACCCACCTTCCCTTCGACCTCGACGTTCATGTCAGGCGAAGAGACTTTCACTGCACGGCCAGTCGTGACCTTGCCCAGATCTGTCGGCGGAACTGCGAAGGTCGCCCAGACCTGATTCAGGTCGGAAAGGATGAAGGCGTTGGTCGCCTCGCTGACGACTTCGCCGACGGTCAGGTGTTTCTCCACTACCACGGCGTCGAAGGGAGCGCGGAGCTCGTAACGATTACCGCCAACGGAGTTAACCGAGGCACCGATTGCGCCGACCTTCTGCTTGGCGTTGGCCAAGGAGATCTCCGCTTCTTGCAGCGCTTGGCGTGCTTGGAGGTAGTCTTGCTCTGCAGAGATCTTGTCCTGCCACAGTTGCTTCTCACGTTCGAAGGTCACACGCGCCAGTTCGACGCGACGCTGTGCGGCCTGTTGTTCGCTGCGCAGGTCAGAGATCTGCTGGCTGGCGATTACCGCGAGGACTTGCCCTTTCTTGACCGTCTCGCCCAGGTTGGCCTGGACAGCCTCAACAACGCCAGGAACACGAGGAACCACGTGGGCAGTACGATCTTCGTCGAAGCGAATTTCGCCAGGGAAGCTCACGACGGTACCGAGGTCACGAGGCGCTGCAGCTTCCAGGGCAACACCAGCGGCCTTGATCTGTTCAGCGCTGAGCGTCAGCTTGCCCTCTTCTTCACCGCCCTCTTCGCTGTGGCCTTCTTCACCATGGCCCTCATCACCTTCCTCTTTGGCGGCAGATGCGGCTTTCTTTTCGTCGCCATGGCCATCGTTAGCGCCATGCTCGGCAGTACTGGCGGCCTGCTGTCCGGAACTGTTGTTCCAGGCAAGGCTGCCAAATCCGAGGGCTGCCACAGCGGCTACCGCGAGGGCGATCTTGCGTTTGTTATCCATTGCTACTCCTGCTGATCGTAGGCACCGGCTTGTTCAAGGCTGTGTGCCGAAGAAAATGTTTGGCCCGTTCAGCGAGTGCCGGCGGTTGAGCCGACTTCGCCATAAACCCTTTCCACCTGCGCACGCGCATTGGTCGCCGCTGCCAACGATTCGAGGTATTGGCCACGAGCGACGATCAAGGTGCGCTGGGCATCCAGCACTTCGATGAAACCGAATTTGCCCATCTCGAAGCCGCGGGTTGCGGTCTCTACGGCTTGTTGGGCTGAAGGCAGAATGGTCTTGTCGTAGGACTCGACCTCCTGCATGGCGGTGGACCATTGGTTCAACGCGGTTTGGGTTTCGGTGCGCAGGCGCAGCTCAACAGCATTGCGCTGGTCCCGGGCCTGATCTGCACGACGAGAAGCGGAAAGAATGTTGCCCTGGTTACGATCGAACAGCGGCAAAGGCATAGACAGGCCCACAGTGTTGACCCGCTCGCGCACAGAGCGGTCGTACTGGCTACCTACACTGACAGTAAGGTTCGGGATACGCTGAGCTTTCTCTGAGCCGAGCGAGGCATCGCTCTTGTCTATCTGCACCACGGCCTGACGCATTTCTGCTGTTTGGTCGAGCTTAGCCAGCAGATCTTCAGTGCGAGGTGGCAAGCCCGGGGAGAGGGTTGGCGATTCGAGTCGATCAAACACGGTGACTGAGCTCCCGGTAATTTGAGCGAGCTGTTGGTAAGCGGTCGCTTTTTCCGTTTCTGCACGTCGAACTTGCAGCTGGGCTTCGGCCAGTTGCACTTGAGCGCGGGTCGCCTCCACTGGGGACGACTTACCTGCGCGAACACGGCCATCGACGATGCGAAGACCGCGCTCAGTCAGTTCGAGAGATTGCTTGGCCAGGTCGAGACCTGTCTGGGCCCGCAACGCGGCGTAAAAGGCTTGGACGACATCTGCACGCAGGCCGTTAACGCGACGGTCTAACTCAAGCTGTGCGGCGGTCTGCCCGTATGTGGCGACGTCAACACGAGCCCCCCGCTTACCGCCCAGCTCAAGGGTCTGGCTGAGAGAGACAGTCGTCTGGCTGGTGTTACGACGGGTGTCTTCCACGTCATACGAGATTGTGGGGTTGGGGATAAGCCCGGCCTGCTTGCGAGCACCATCAGCGATCCCAATTTCTTGCCTGGCCGCGGCCAGGTCTGGGTTGGCATCCATGGCCGTCGAAAGCGCCTGGGGCAAGCTGATGCTTTGGGCAAGGGCTGCAGGCGCCATCAACCCAGAGATGACTGCACAGAGTGCAGCGATCTTCCAGGGCGAGACGGGGGTCTTGGGTAAGACATTGCGGTTATACCGGGGCACTTTGATGGTCCTCGTGCACAAACTTCGATAAAGCTTGGCGAGAACGCCGAAACAGCTGCCAAGCCCCACTTGATTAGGTGATGGCACTCTAATGAGCGGTAGCTATCAGAGGGGTGGCTAGAAAATTACAATTCCGTAAGAATGTCCTGTAATGCCCGAAAATACTGGGAAACCAAACCCGACACGATGATTTCGTTACAAGCAACGGAGATGGCAAACACGCGGTGCGAAGGCCCGAACAACAGGTAGATGACGAAATTGTAATTTTCCTATCACCCCCCCGTTATCTTCGGCCTGCAAATATGAGCTCGCGCTACGCTAGGCGCGCCGCCTGGTCAGAACAATTAACGACACCCGCGCCGGTAAACATAATAAAAACTGCCGTGAATCAAAGGAGCATCGGATGAAAATCAAAGTACCACTGTATTTGGCGGCAGTTTCTGCGCTGTCTGGAAGCTATGCTATTTCGGCACAAGCTGAAGACAAGCCAGAAGGCTTCATTGAAGGCAGCAGCCTTACAGTGTTGAACCGTAACTTCTACTTCAACCGTGATAACCGCGACAGCACCGCCCCCACTTACAACAGTGGCAAGGGCAATACGAACGGCTACTCCGAAGCCTGGGCGCACGCGATCATCAGCAAATTCAACTCCGGGTTTACCCAAGGTACCGTTGGCTTTGGCGTTGATGCCTTTGCCATGATCGGCCTCAAGCTCGACACCGGTGATGGGCGCAACGGCGGCCGTAGCTCCTTCGACGTGCTGCCCGTTGATAACAAGGGTGAAGCTCGCGACGAATACACCAAGGTCGGCGGCGCAGCCAAAGTCCGCTTGTTCGATACCATCGTGAAAGTGGGTGATGTCTTCCCATCGACCCCGGTCGTCGCATCGGGTGACTCTCGCCTGCTGCCAGAGAGTTTCCGCGGTGTGACCGTTGAGAACACCAGCATCCAGGGCCTTACCCTCCAGGGTGGTCGTCTGCATGCGATGAGCCAGCCGGTCTCAAGCAACCTGAACGACAACTTCGTGACGTTCTACGGCGGCCCGGTCAACTCGCCATGGATCGGTTACGGTGGCGGTGACTACTCGATCAACGACAACTGGACTGTGAGCGTCTACGCCAGCCAGCTGAAAGACGTCTGGAATCAGTACTACGCCGGCACAAGCGTGGTTTACCCGCTGAGCGACGATCTGGCGCTGATCGGTGGCTTCAACTACTACAAAGCCGTAGATGAAGGTAAGAAGCGCCTGGGTGAATTCGACAACAACATCTGGAGTGCCAAGGTCGGTGTGCGTTACGGTGCCCACACCCTGGCCCTGTCGCATCAGCGCAACAACGGCGACGACGATTTCGACTACCTGCGTCAGTCGGACTCGATTTTCGTCGACAACTCCATCCAGTACAGCGACTTCAACTCGCCGAAAGAGCGTTCCTGGATGCTGCGCTATGACCTGAACTTCACCAGCTACGGCATTCCAGGCCTGACGTTCATGACGCGCTACGCCAGAGGCTCGGGTGCGGATTACTCGAACGCTAACCAGTTCTACATGCGCACCGACGACAACGGCAACCCGCTCGACAATCAGAAGCGTTGGGAGCGTGACGTCGAAGTCAAATACGTTGTCCAAACCGGTCCGGCAAAAGATCTGTCCTTCCGGTTGCGCCAGGCAACCACGCGTGCCACTGCTTTCGAATCGGATCTGGATGAAACTCGTGTAATCATCGAGTACCCGCTTTCGATTCTGTAATTCGCTAACTGGGCCAGTTATCCATTGGCGGGTCCTGTTAGTAAAACGAGCATTACGCATTCACCTTGAGTGGCTTAAGTGCTCCTTTGGTAAAAGGTGGATATTTGGCGCCCATTGGGCGCCTTTTTTTTGCCTAAAATTCAAGTAGGCGTTCGATTGTACGCATCGCATGCCGGTGAAGTTCATGACTACACCAATGACCAGTCTCTTCAATGTGAGCGACCTCGCCGTCATCTGAGCGGAACGAAGCCAGCACAAAGAAGAAAATAACCCAATACTTCATAAGGTCAAATCACCTGCTGGAGAGAGGGCCCGCAACTGTCAAACCCAAACCGCGACAAGATATACCGCCAGACTATCAACTGTATTACCTAGAAATTACAAATCCGTCATTTGAGCCCCGGCACGCTCATTTTGATTTACCATCCCTTTCAATAATGCCGGCGCGCGTGCGCGGTTAATTGCTCAGTGATATCGAGACAAAATCCCATGCGAATTCTGGTAATTGAGGATGAAGTAAAAACTGCGGAGTATGTGCGTCAAGGTCTGACGGAATGTGGCTATGTCGTAGATTGCGTCCACACCGGGTCAGATGGATTATTCTTGGCTAAGCAGCACGAATATGAGCTGATTATCCTGGATATAAATCTGCCAGAGATGGACGGTTGGCAGGTCCTTGAGTTGTTGCGTCGTAAAAACTGCCCTTCCCGTATCATGATGCTGACGGCGAGAAGCCGGCTGGCGGATAAGGTCCGGGGGCTGGAGAACGGAGCAGATGACTACCTGATCAAGCCATTTGAGTTCCCTGAGCTGCTGGCCCGGGTTCGCGCCTTGATGCGCAGGTCAGATCACCCTGCATCCGTAGAGGTCATTCGCGTCGCTGACCTGGAGCTTGATCAGAGCCGGCACAGGGCATTCAGGGACGGTCAGCGCATTGACCTGACCACGAAAGAATTCGCGTTACTGCATTACCTGATGCGTAATACCGGTGTGGTGCTGAGCCGCACCCAAATTATTTCGCAGGTTTGGGATATGAATTTTGACTGCGACACAAACGTTGTAGAGGTGTCGATTCGAAGACTCAGAGCCAAGATAGATGACCCTTTCGAGACCAAACTGATACATACGCTTCGGGGCGTAGGGTATGTGCTTGAAAAACGATAGTTGCCAAGCTCTCTAGTACCGAAAATCCGCTACATGCTCCCGTCGCTTGCGAACTTGAGGTTTCTGTTTACGATCCGCGGCGCTGATTCCTCACTCAACAAATGAGGTAGGCTGTACATGAGGTATAGCATTGATTATCAGCAGGTTTCGCAAGGACAATCCGATGCCAGCATTGATGCCTGTCCAGCTGACATTGTCTTCAACAGCGACCATGGCCTAGCTCTTATCCCGTGCGTTGGCGATGTTATCAACCTCCCCTCTACGGCGGTCAAAGAAGGGGTTTGCGGCATCGTTAGATCAAGGATTTTCAATTATCTCAGAGGTCCTGAAGAGCTGTACTGTCACGTCAATATTCTCGTTGAGGAGGCGGACATCAATTTCGAAAGTCTCATCTCGGAATACATGCGCAATCAGTCACGTGCTCGCTCGCCTTCTTCATAAAGTCGAAGGCGGGCCAGTCCATTAATGGTTGTGTATGGGTGAGGGTTCAGCAGAGCGAGCGCCTACTGAGCACCAGAGATGAATAGTCACAGCCTAGTGGTTTAACGCGGTACTGCTGGTGTACGCAGGGCCGGACTCATTGTTTTTTGAATGGCGCATTGCAGCACATAGAAATATAAAACCCCGGAAGCAAATACGATTGCGGACAGATAAGCAAACTCAGAGTCTAAAACCCCGGAAACCATATACAATTTAATCGTGATAGAACCCATAATAATTCCGGTACAGTACATGACGCCTGTGAACTGATTGCCCAAAAAACTCAGTATGCCGCTGAAGGCATTGTTCGCACTCAACAGCATTGCTTTCAGTATCGTCCAGCCGAGAACTGGCAGAAAAGCCTTGATCATGAAGGCGAATAACATCGACGATGCAAACAGTTTTATCGGGGTTTCTGCCCACGGCTTGATGGTGCCGTCTACTTCAACGCCGGTATACAAGATGATATTCAGAATAATCGCCATAAGGGTGCATATGCCGAGGCGTATCATTTCCCGCTTAAGCGGGGCCATCATTATCACTGCGTGAATCTTGTTTCCAAAGTATCGTTTTAGTCCTTGGATCGACATTTTTCTTCCTATGCTCTCGGGTATGACGCTGTTGTAGCGTTGTATGACGGTCATGCTTTTACCCGAAGAGAGGTGACGCTTCAACGGTCCTGAATTGCGCAGGGGATCTCATGTCCTTCCCCTGGCTGGGTAGCTTGCTGAGAAATTCTCATCTACCTGCGTGGCAACGATGCGGCCACCCCGCCGCCGTCAGAGCTCTGGAGGACTGGCTGCTGTCAGCAACTCATCGAGTGACGGAACCTTAGCGTTTGCACTGAGGACGAGTGTTCTGGATCGGAGTATGGATACATCAAAGAAAGATTCGCACTCGACTCTTCCGTTTACTTCTCTCCAGTGGGTGACTTCTGGTATCAACTCATTAGGCACCGGGTATAGTGCCATAGGGTTATGGAATACCTCCACTTCAGCAGACCACGGCTCGTAGCCATATTGCGGCCAGAGCTGACCGTAGTCGCTGGACGCTACATCCAACAGAAATGGGATACCTCGTGATGCTCCCGGAGAACGGTCGAAAAACTCACCAAACCGCAAGTATCGGTACCCGTCTAGATGAGCTCCACCTGAGATCGGCACTCGGCTGAGCTTTGGCACTGTGCAGGCATTGGTGAAAATGACCGCTGAAAGATGGGCATTTTCCATTAGCGTAAATAGGCCGTTGGGGCGCCCTGATAGCAGAGATGTCTCTTCCTCCACAGTTATCAGGTGCGTACCACGATGCGCAGATGAGTGAACTGCAAAGCCATAGAGATAGCTGATGAGCGACTCCCTGCTCCACAGCATTGAACTGGGCGCATGGAAATCGGCTAAGGCCAGAATGAGCGGCTTACCCTCCACGTGCGGTAGGGATTCGTAACGCTTGTCCAATTTGTTTTGGATGGTCCTCGCAAACCTTTCTGCAGCCGCTCCTAAGAAACGCTCATGTCGGTCAGCGGGTGGGGGGACCGGCGAGGCGCCAAAATGCTCATACCGCTCTTCCGGGTTGGCTGTCACTGCTTCAACCCAGGCCTCATCTCCCAGCCTATTCTCGATGTGAAAATCGGGTGATTCTTTAGGCTGGGTGACCAAGAGTCCCTGTTCACGAAAAATCGCTAATAGGTGGGCTTCCCAGAGGCGGGTGTGAAAATTCTCAGTCTGGCAATCGGGAACCCAATTTCTGTCTGGGGATGGCAGTGCGAGATACAGTTGATTCAGCGCCCACGCCCCAATACGGCGGCTTGGATCAAATAGTGATTTGAACACCACGCTTGGTGTGCGCTTACCCATTCTGCTTAGAGGAGCACGTCGTCGTTCACCTGAAGGGAGTGGAAGCGGATGGGCTTGGGTATAGAGAAAATGGCTGATTGAGGCGCGGGCTTCGGACTCGCCAGTGGTGCACTCACCATGGCTGAGGAGCACCCACACGCTATCGACACGACGCCGCAAGGTGACAATTCCGAAGCTGCCGGAATTGATATTTCGGGTTAGAGCGGCACAAGAAATTCCGTCCTCACTAAGCCATGCCCCTACTGGCGGGCTGTCCCCAAACCCCAACCCTCGTGGAAGCGACAAAGCGATTAGATCGAACATCGGCGCAGCAATTTCTTTCATTCGCTGATCTCGGCAGCCGTCAAAATGCATTCCATCAATGCCTCGGAGCGTGCCCGCCGGCGATGGCATCGGTGGAGGTACCTATTGAAGAAGGGGGCCTTGTTCCACCAGGACATCTCGGTTGGTGAAGATGGTCTCAATGGTTGCAGCCTCGGCAGCCACATGAGTCTTTCGCGTGATCTCTTCAAGGGCCAGTTCGAGCCGGTAGTCTTGGAAATACTCGTACAGCTTTTCAGAGCTCTCGGATATCTCCTCCCCACCATTCTTCGCGAACAAGATGTGGATGATCGCTGCGAGTGGGAGAGAGATGTCGAGATCCTTCTCTTCTGCATCTGAATCCGAGTTCAAACCGTCGAAATACCTCTCCAGATGACTCTGGAGCTCCTCAAGCCAGAACTGAGATAGGTTGCTTGGAAGGGAGCTTTCAGGCCCGGTCAGAAGGACTTCATCTCTGAATAGAGCCAGCAGATTGGGGTTTGCCATGGAGGACCTCACGATTAGATTTGAGAGCAACTGGTCAGCATAGTCCACCTCAAGATGACCACCTCCTTGACGCCCATCCTGGTGCTCCTGAGCATCAGACGAGTGAATCGCCCCGAAACCTGTAGATACAAAATGACCGCTTCTCGCCGTTAGCTGCCTTTCTTGAAGGACAGCTTTGGGTCGATAGCGGCCTTCGTGGAGGTTGGTGTCTACGGGGTCGGTTTAGTCAATCTGAATCTCCGGTTTCACCTCCGTGAGGCCGGCCATCGTCATGCATCAGATCTTGATTGACACGCGTGCCGCTTTGGATAGCCTTGCAATTGAGGGCTGCAACTGCGCATTTGTCGGGCCTGGGTACCAGCATGAGCCCCCCGCAATTTTGGCAGCAGAGGAAGCTGGTTCCTCTGAAGTAGTGACGGCGGGCATTGCCAGTCGGATTCTGAACCCAAGGTCGCCAGACTAGGAGCTAAAGGATCGCTGCGACTACTCCTCATCCCTTACCGAAAAGTCACGCGTCGGTCGTAAACGGCCCTTTCCAGGCCAATCAACTTTTGTGATTGGTGAGTAGGGATTTCTCGGCTTTTCTGTGAAAAGCACCCCTTCATTTCACAAAAAAAATGGCGAAGATTCCAATTTCACGGGGTCTGGCCTATCACCTATTTTGTGAACCTACATCAGGTGTAGGCTCACAGAATAGTTGCACGGTTTCACACATAGATGACCGGCCGGGGTTCAATCCTGGTCCCGCCGGTCATCATCAAGCCCGCTCTCGCGGGCTTTTTTTTGCCTGAATGTTCTGTTCGGAGCGCCCTCCTCCGCTCGATCGAAAATGATGGAGACGGGATGCGTCGAGGAAGGAAGGCATCAAGCTTCATCCCTCAAAACTGGTAATTCACGCCCAGTGTCAGCGAACGCTGCGGCGCCGGCTGGCGACCCCAGGGGCTCGTATCGATGCCGCGGAAATAGTACTCGCGGTTGAACAGGTTGCTGATACCAGCCGACGCAGTCAGCACGCCATCACGCACCTTGAAGCGTCGCTCGATGGCGGTATTCCACAGCCAGTAGGCCGGCAGCTTGCCGACCGAGGCAATGGCATTTTCCTCACCCGAGTTGGCGGCATCGGTATAGGCGCTGCTCACGTAAAGGCCATCGAGGCTGTAGGTCCAGTTCTCGGCAAAGCGATAGCGGCCATCGACACTGAACTGGTTGCGCGAGGCATAGGGCACCTCGTTGTCCTTGAACTCACCGTTACGCTGCTTGGCATCGAGGTAGGCATAGCTGGCATGCAGGTCGAGGTTGGGCATGGCCTCCGGGGTCCAGAACACCTCGGTCTCGATCCCCTGGTGGCGGGTGCTGCCGAGGTTGACGAAGCGGTCGCTGGTGGCGTCGTAGACGATCTGGTCATCGAAGTCGATGCGGTACACGCCCAGGTCGACGCGCAAGCCGTCCCACGGGGTATAGCGCACACCGGTCTCGTAGTTCCACGCCAGTTCCGCGCCGACCTGGCCCTCCTTGACGATCTGCGTCACCTGCGGCGGGCGCAGCGACTTCTGCGCGTTGGCATAGACGAACCAGTCATCGCTGGCCTGGAAGCCCACGGTGATGCCAGGCAGCCATTCCATCGACTGGTTTTCGTTGCTGGCCCCGGTGATGCCATCGTCGTACTGCATGCGTGCGTTCTCGTAGCGCACGCCCGGGGTGACAGTCAGGCGGTTGTCGAGCAGGCCAATGGCGTTGCTGATGTAGAACGCCTTGGCCTCGTCATCGAAATGCCAGTCGCGAAATGGCGTGGTCGCGCCGGTGGCTAGGCTTTGACGATTGACCTTGTAGTCGATGTCTTCCTTCACGTAACGCGCGCCCAGCAGCCAGGTCTGGCTGACCTGCTCGCCGTCGATGCCCAGGCTCAAGCGCGGCTCGCTGCCCCAGACCTTGAAGTCGCGTGGGCCATCCTGCTTGGTGACGGCTTGCCCGTCTGGGGTGAACGGCATACCGACGACGAAGTTGCGGTAGCTGTTGTGGGCGAAGTTGGTCCAGCTGAAGGCCACCGAGTCGAACGGGCCGATGGCGCCGAACTTCTGGGTGTAGGTGCCCCAGACGCGGTCGGTGTCACCCTCGAAGCGGTCCAGGGGGCGGGTCGACTGGCGCGGGTCATGCTTGTAGTCGGCAACGCTCAGGGCGCCGGCCAGATCCATGTCGGCCTTGTAGTGCTGGAAGCCGAAGCTCAGGTCACGGTCGTCGTCGATGTTCCACTGCCCGCGCAGGCGGTAGTTCTGAATGTCGGTATCGGAATGCTCGCGCCCGGCTTGCCCGCCGATGGTGTTCAGGTCCAGTTGCAGTCCGAAGTTGTCGGTGATGAAGCCACCGGTGCCCAGGTAGGTGTCCCACAGCTGGCGACCTCCGGGGAAGAACGTGGTGCGCTCCTGCAAGGTGGTCTGCCACTCCCGCGGGATCGGCTTGCTGATGAAGTTCACCACCCCGCCCACGTTGTTCGGCCCGTACTGCACGGCGGCGGCGCCCTTGACCACGTCGATGCGGTCGACCGCCGCCATGGTCACGGGGAACAGCGACAGGCCGGTTTGGCCATAAGGCGCCAGCGCCAGTGGGATGCCGTCGGACAACGCCTGCAGCCGGCCACTGCGGCTTTCGTACAAGCCACGCACGGCAATCTGCGGCAAAGCCCCGGTACCGGTCTCGTCGAAGATCTTCACCCCCGGCACCCGCTGCAGCGCCTCGTCTACGCCACGCACGCTGGCCTTGTGCAACGCCTCGCTGCCAACCACGCTACGGCTGCCGGCATAGGTACGCACCTCTTCGTCCGTGCCGCTGCCAAGCACATCACCGCTGATTACCGTGGCATCCACGGCCAGCGGTTCGACCTTGGCGGGCACAGCGAGGCGGCCTGAGGCCTGGGGCGCTACCACCAGGAAGGTCTGTGCGTCCTGCATCTGCACCTGCAAACCGCGAGCGTCGAGCAGCCGGTGCATCGCCTCCTCGGCATTGTAGTGGCCATGCAACGCCGGCGTAGTGCGATCGCCCACCACGTCGCTGGCGAAGATGATCTGTACCCCGGTCTGCTGCGCCAGGCTGTTGAGCGCCTGCTCCAAAGAGCCCGCTGGAATGTCGATGTTGGCCTTGGTGTCGGCGAGCACGGGCATTGCCGCCAGAAGGCTCGCGGCAAGCAGGGAAAGGGGCAGGTATGGGTGGTGGATACGGGCGGGGTACTTCATGGCGAGCAGATCCTTGGCGTAAGTGTCTGGCATCTAAGCCGCTTCGAACCCCCTGAAACCCTACCTGCCCGTGCAACTTTTTTTCGCCCGCCTCGATGCTTCGATGATTCGCATCAGTGACCTATTGCCCGCGGCCCGATACGCACCCTACCCTCCGGGTCACGGCGAACGCTCACCGGTAAGATGCGCGGGAGTACGTCGAGCAGGGCTTCGACATTGCGTGTATCGAACGTGCCGGTAACAGGTAGGTCGGCCAGGCCTTGACCTTCCAACTCAATGACTGCGACGCGGTAGCGCTGGATCTGCGCCAGCGCTTGCGACAGCGGTGTGCGGGCAAACACCAGGCGCTGGCGTTGCCAAGCCGTGATACGCACCAAATCGGCAGTCGCCAGCGGTTGCAGTCGGCCCTGATTGACACTCACCTGCTGCCCCGGTGCCAGCCGCTGGTGTTGCGCCGGGTCGACGGTGGACTGCACCGCCAAGCTGCCGCGCAGTAAGGCCACCTCTACCGTGTCGACGCCACGCAGCACATTGAAGCGAGTGCCGAGCACGTTCACCTGGGCGGTACCGGCCTCGACCTGGAATGGCCGGAACACGGCCTTGCTGAC
Organism: Pseudomonas ceruminis; assembly: GCF_021602025.1. GTDB lineage: Bacteria > Pseudomonadota > Gammaproteobacteria > Pseudomonadales > Pseudomonadaceae > Aquipseudomonas > Aquipseudomonas ceruminis. Next base: position 112,572 of record NZ_BQHW01000017.1, on the reverse strand, counting down.
CTCGAATAACGCCTGCCCCTGTTGTAACGTGATACGGCGCGAACGCAGGTGCCAGCTCACGCTCAACCGGGTGCCGCTGTCCATTTCGACCTGGCTGCCATCGGCCAGGGTTAGAAGCCGTCGCTCGCCCACGGCACTGGCGTACTGCTCGCTGTGATAGCTGGGGTCGAGCCAGGCCAGGCCTGCCCCAAGTAGCAGCACCAGCCCACCCGCCAGCAACGGTTTGCGCGTTTTGCGCGGCTTGGGCTCGGGCATTGGAAAACGCTCGCGCAGCGCTTCGCGGTGGCGCGCTAGGGCCTGTTCTTCGGCCGACGCAGGGAGCTTGGTTGGGGTATCACTGCTCATTGGCCTACCTGCTGACGGTCCAGATGCAGGCGGCAGGCAGCCAGGCCAAGTCGCAGGTGCTTTTCCACGGTTTTGATGGAAATCCCCATGCGCACGGCGACTTCGGCCTGAGGCAAATCGTGGATCTTGTGCATGACAAAGACCATCTGGCAGCGTTCGGGCAAGCGGCTGATGGCTTCAGAGAGCAATTCGAGCTCCCGTGCGGCCTCGTACTGCTGGAGGGGCGCCTGTGCGGGGCAAACGGCATCCAGTGGCTCGGGCATTTCAACGATCCAGGTCTGCCGCCGCCGCTCACTGCGGTAACTGCTCACAGCCTGGTCGTAGGAAATTTTACGCAGCAGCGCCAGAGGCAAACGCACCTGCTCTTTCTCGCGCTTTTCCAGCAATTTTACGCATACATCGTGCACCACCTCGCGGGCAAAGCCTCGGTCACCAAAGCGGCGACGGACGTGATCCACCAATTCATCGTAGTGACGAATCAAGGCGCAGAGCAGCGGTAGGTTGGAAGGGTCGAGGGACATGGCAGACCTGAGGCGAGCAGCGTGACCATGAATATAAATGAGAAAAATTTGCATTCATAGGGTCGCTGCGTAAGCTCAGGAAGGGTTTAGGCCCAGGGCCTTCAAACGTCGATACAGCGTACGTTCACTCATCCCAAGGTGGCGTGCCAATTCACTGCGTGGGCCCTGGAACTGTTCCAGCGCCTGCGCCAGTTCGCCCAAGTCGTTGCGACCTCGGTTTCTGGTGAAACCTGCCGCCTGGCCGTGACCCACCTCTTCTGGCAGGTGCTCGGGCCGGATCAACCCGTCGTCGGTGAACAGCTGCGCCCTCTCCAGGATGTTACGCAGCTCACGGATATTGCCCGGGAACGGGTGCAGCGCAAGTTGCTGCAAGGCAGCCTCAGTCAGGCTGGCAGCCGGCTTGCCGGCCATCCGCTGCAAGAGGCTCTGCGCCAGTAAGGGCAGGTCCTCGACCCTTTCGCGTAACGCGGGTAAGCGTATCGGGAAGCCACTGATGCGGTAATACAGGTCTTCACGGAATGTGCCGTCCGCGACCATTTGCTTCAGCGGCTTGTGTGTTGCTGAAACCAGGCGGAAATCGGAATGCACGGTACGCAGGCTACCGACCGGGCGGAAGCTACCGGACTCGATCAGGCGCAGCAGTTTGACCTGCATCGCCAGCGGCACTTCGCCGATTTCGTCGAGGAACAGCGTGCCACCATGGGCCGCTTCGGCAAGGCCGATCTTGCGCTGGTTGGCACCGGTAAAGGCGCCCTTCTCGTAGCCGAACAATTCACTCTCGAACAATGACTCGGTCAAGCCGGTACAGTCGACTACCACCAAGGGGCCGTTGGCCCTAGGGCTGCCCATATGGATTGCACGGGCGAACAGCTCTTTGCCAGTCCCCGATTCGCCCTGCAGCAGCACGGGTATCTGCGCAGGTGCCGCCCGTTGCAGGCTGGCCAGGGCTGCTTTGAACGCTGGGGCCCGGCCAACCAGCCCCTGCTGCTGCGGTTGCGCGGACGCAAGCGTGATGGTGGTCAGGCGCTCGACGAACGCAACGACCCTGCCCTGTTCATCGAGGATGGGCCGCAACTCTACATCCACATGTTCAGGCCCACGCGGGGTGTGATGGATATGCAGCACGCGCTCCGGCGCCTTGCTGTCCCAGGCCTTGCGCATCGGGCAATGTTCGCCGGCCTGGTCACAAGGCACGGCGTAGTGATGAGACACCCGATGGCACTTCTCACCCAGCGGCGCTACTGCGTCACGGCCGAACTGTCGGCGGTAGGCCGCATTGGCAGCGAGGATGTTGTAGTCGGTGTCCAAGACGATGGCAGGTAGCGCATCGTGTTCCAGGTAGGAAACCAGGGCTAGGATGATTGAATGGGTTTGAGGCATGAAAATGAAAACGACCGGTTGGATAACCTGGCCGAGGGTACCAAGTACTGCCAAACACTGCCATTGGCTGCCAGTCGACTGCCAAACGTAGCTGCCATTTTATCTGGCATGCGCCTGCCAATGCCGGATCGGCTGGCCTGCGTGGCTGGAAATTCCTGGCATGCATCTTGATAAACCTCCTGTCACTCCCTGCGCCTCTCAAAGGCGCCGTGGAACATTTGGAGAACGTAATGATCATTGGCAACAACCTTCACGTAGAAGCTTTCTTCGATGAGGCGACCTCGACCATCAGTTACCTGGTCATGGACGGCGAAACGCGCAAGTGTGCATTGATCGACAGCGTGTTGGATTACGACCCGAAGTCTGGGCGCACCTGTACCGCTTCGGCGGACCGGCTGATCGCCCGGGTCGCCGCGCTGGGCGCAGAGGTCCAGTGGGTGCTGGAAACCCATGTACACGCCGATCACCTTTCGGCCGGGGCGTACCTCAAGGAAAAGCTCGGCGGCCACACGGCCATTGGCGCGCACATCACCCAGGTGCAGAAAGTGTTCGGCACCTTGTTCAATGCCGAACCTGGCTTTGCGCGCGATGGCAGCCAGTTCGATGTGCTGCTCGAAGACGAGGAAGGGTTTCGTATCGGCAATTTGCATGCCCGGGCCTTGCACACCCCTGGGCATACCCCTGCGTGCATGAGCTACCTGATAGAGGATGCCGGAGAAAAGGTGCTGTTCGTTGGCGATACGCTGTTCATGCCTGATTACGGCACCGCCCGTTGCGATTTCCCCGGTGCCGACGCGCGTACCCTGTACCGGTCAATCCGCCGGCTGCTGGCGTTCCCCGACCACACTCAACTGTTCATGTGCCATGACTACCTGCCAGGCGGGCGTGCCATGCGCTACGTCACCACGGTGGCCGAACAACGCGCCAGCAATATCCACATCCATCAAGGCATCGACGAGGACAGCTTCGTCGCCATGCGCGAAGCCCGTGACAAGACCCTCGACATGCCCGTGCTGATCTTGCCGTCGGTGCAGGTCAACATGCGCAGCGGTCATTTTCCCGAGCCCGAGGCCAACGGTGTCAGCTACCTGAAGATCCCGCTGAACAAGCTTTGACCGCCCTGCCCGATAACCAGAATTTCAGGAAGTCCCCCATGCCTGCCTTGCAATCCCCTGCCAGTTCCAACCACCACAAGGTGGTCATCGTCGGTGCCGGTGCCGCGGGTATCGCCACCGCTGCCAGCCTCATCAGCCGCGACCCCTCGCTGGACATCGCGCTGATCGATCCCGCCGATGTGCACTACTACCAGCCTGGCTGGACCATGGTCGGCGCCGGTGTATTCACGGCACCGAGTACCGCTCGCACCATGGCCTCGACCATTCCACAGGGCGTACGCTGGGTCAAAGCGCGCGTTCAAGGCTTCGATCCACAGGGCCAGCGGGTCACGCTCGAGGATGGCCGTGCCATCAGTTATGAACAACTGGTGGTGTGCCCTGGACTCAAGCTCGACTGGGAGGCCATCGACGGCCTCAGCGATACCCTCGGGCGTAACGGCGTGACTTCCAACTACCGCTACGATCTTGCGCCCTACACCTGGCAACTGGTGCAAAACCTCAAGCAGGGTCGTGCCCTGTTTACCCAACCACCGATGCCGATCAAGTGCGCCGGTGCGCCTCAAAAGGCGCTGTACCTGTCTTGCGATCACTGGCTGCGGCACGGTCGGTTGGGTGATGTGAAGGCCAGCTTCTTCAATGCGGGCGCCGTATTGTTCGGTGTACCCGACTATGTGCCAGCGCTGATGGCTTATATCGACAAGTACGGTGTCGACCTCAACTACACACAACGCCTGGTGGCGGTGGATGGCCCCAACAAGCGTGCCACCTTCGTCCGTGCGCTGGCCGACGGCAGCAGCGAGACCCGCACCGAGGCCTTCGACATGCTGCACGTCGTGCCACCGCAGGTTGCCCCGGACTTCATCCGCAACAGCCCGTTGGCGGATGCTGCGGGCTGGGTCGATGTCGACCCACATACCCTGCGCCATCGGCAGTTCGCCAATGTCCATGCTCTGGGTGACGTTGCCAGCACCAGCAATGCCAAGACCGCCGCGGCGGCGCGCAAGCAGGCGCCTGTAGTGGCCAATAATGTGCTGGTGGCGCTGGGCAGGTTGCCGACCCTTGCACAGTACGATGGCTATGGGTCCTGCCCACTGACCGTCGAGCGGGGCAAGATCGTCCTGGCCGAGTTCACATATGGCGGCAAGGTTGCACCGAGTTTTCCGCGTTGGCTGCTCGATGGACGGCGACCAACACGCCTGGCCTGGTTGCTGAAGGCCCGGCTGCTGCCACCGCTGTACTGGCAAGGCATGCTCAAGGGGCGTGAGTGGCTGGCGCGGCCCCTGCCGTTGGCCGCCGAGGCCGCCCAGTGATCGAACATCAACTGCTCGGCGCCGGGCTCGGTGCAATCATCGGCGCAGTGCTGGCGCTGACGGGCGCTGGCGGAGGCATCCTTGCCGTACCCCTGCTGGTGTTTGGCCTCGGCCTTTCGATGGTGGAAGCCGCCCCCATTGGTTTGCTAGCCGTTGGGCTCGCCGCTGCCGTGGGCGCGGTGCTGGGCTTGCGCCAAGGGCTGGTGCGTTACCGTGCAGCGCTTTTCATCGCACTGATTGGCATTGCCGGCGCTCCGCTCGGCCTGATGCTGGCGCACCGCTTGCCCAATACGCCGTTGGCCTTGGTGTTCGCCGGGGTCCTGGTTTACGCCTGTGTACGCATCTGGCGCAAGGCGGCCAAAGAGCTGCGGGGTGAAACCAACGAGGCGCACCGCTACATCGAGCCCTGCGTACTCAACCCGTTGCAGGGGCGTTTGCGCTGGACGTTGCCTTGTGCGCGGGCGTTGGCCTTGACTGGCGCGCTGTCGGGGTTGTTGTCAGGGTTGCTGGGGGTGGGTGGCGGCTTCGTGATCATTCCGGCCTTGAACCGCTACACCAACCTGCGCATGAAGAGCATCGTCTCCACCTCCCTGGCGGTCATTGCGCTGGTGTCGACGGGGAGCGTGGTTAGCGCCAGCCTGGCTGGGGTAATGCACTGGCAGGTGGGCGCACCGTTCGCTATCGGCGCTGTGCTCGGCTTGTTGCTGGCCAGGCCACTGGCGGCGAAGCTGGCCGGGCCACGCTTGCAGCAGATGTTTGCAGTGGCCGGATGGCTGGCTGCCTTGCTGCTCGCGGCAAAGGCTCTACTCGGCTAACAGCTCGCCCTGTTCGGCGGCGCACAGCGCCAGCAGGTAGTCCCAGACCACCCGCAGGCGTACCGACTTGTGCAGTTCACGGCGCGTGCAGATCCAGTAGCTGCGCTGGATGGTTTCGCTGGGCAGTACGCGCACCAGCGTCGGGTCGTGGCGGGCCATATAGTTGGGCAGCACGGCGATGCCCAGGCCTGCCCGGGCCGCCGTTTGCTGGGCGATGACGCTGGTACTGCGGAAGGCCACGCTGGGTGAGCGGCAGAAGCTGTTAAGGAACAGCAACTCCTGGCTGAACAACAAGTCGTCGACGTAGCCAATCCAGCTGTGGCGGGCCAGGTCTTCACGGTGACGCAAAGGTGGCGCCCGGTCCAGGTACGCCTGGCTGGCATACAGCGCCAGGCGGTAGTCAGTGAGTTTGCGGGTGATCAGTAGGTCAGCGTTGGGCCGCTCGAGGTGAATACTGATTTCCGCTTCGCGGTTGAGAATGCTGACAAACCGCGGGACCGCCACCAACTCCACTTCAAGCCCGGGGTAACGCTCGAACAAGGCGTTCATGCGTGGGGTGAAGAACATGATGCCGATGCCTTCGGTTACCCCCAGGCGGATTTTGCCCAACGGGGTGATGGCCTGGTTGATTTCTTCCTGCGCCAGCAGTGCGACGTTCTCCATGGCTTCAGCATGCTTGAGTAGCGCCTGCCCGGAGGGGGACAGTTCGTAGCCTTGGGCATGTTGCACGAACAATGCAGTGCCCAGGCTTTTTTCAATGCTTTCGATATGCCGGGCGACGGTACTGTGGGTGGTGTTGAGGCGCTTGGCGGCGGTGAGGAGGCGGCCACTGCGCTGCAACTCGAGGAAAAACCGCAGATCATTCCAGTCGAACATGCATCCCTTTCCCTGTTGGCCGTTGTGCTAAAACGCACAACGGCTGCGCGAAATCTCGTGTTCCCTCAGCGAAATTAATCAATAAGATGGAAGGCGACAAGAATAATAATCAGGCGCGAGGTTGCACATGCCATCAGCCGATTCTGTCTTTGACTACGTGGTCGTAGGGGCCGGCCCCGCCGGATGCCTGCTGGCCAACCGTTTATCTGCCGACCCTTCCTGCCGCGTCCTGCTGCTCGAAGCGGGCGGCCGCGACAACTATCCCTGGATTCATATCCCTGTCGGCTACCTTTACTGCATCAACAACCCGCGCACCGATTGGTGTTTCAAGACCGAAGCGCAACCGGGGCTGGGCGGACGCAGCCTGGGTTATCCACGGGGCAAGGTGCTGGGTGGCTGTTCCTCGATCAACGGCATGATCTACATGCGTGGCCAGGCAGCCGACTATGACCGCTGGGCTGAACAGGGCAACGACGGCTGGGCCTGGAGCGATGTACTGCCATTGTTCAAGGCCAGCGAAAACCATTTTGCCGGAGCCAGCGAACACCATGGCGCCGGCGGTGAGTGGCGGGTCGAACGCCAGCGCTACAGTTGGCCGATCCTCGATGCGTTTCGCGATGCTGCCGAGCAGAGCGGCATCGGCAAGGTCGATGACTTCAACACGGGCGACAACCAGGGCTGTGGATACTTTCAAGTCAACCAGCGCAGCGGTGTGCGCTGGAACGCGTCCAAGGCGTTCCTGCGGCCCATCAAGGAACGCTCCAACCTCACCGTCCTGACTGACGTGCAGGTCGACCAGGTGTTGTTGAACAACACCCGAGCACGCGCTGTGAAAGCGCTGTGGCAAGGCGCCTGGCATGCGTTCGCTGCCCGGCGCGAGATCATCCTGTGCGCCGGTGCTGTGGGGTCTCCCGGCATCCTGCAGCGCTCTGGTATAGGCCCGCGCACGTTGCTGGAACGCTTGGGTATAGGCGTGCGCCACGATATGCCGGGTGTCGGCGGCAACCTGCAGGACCACCTGCAACTGCGCCTGATCTATCAAATCCGCAATGCCCGCACCCTCAACCAGATGGCCAACAGCCTGTGGGGCAAGATGGGCATGGGCCTGCGCTATCTCTACGACCGCAGCGGGCCGCTGGCCATGGCGCCGAGCCAGTTGGGTGCGTTCGTGCGCTCAAGCCCCGATCAGCCCACGGCCAACCTCCAGTACCATGTGCAGCCGCTGTCGCTGGAGCGCTTCGGCGAGCCACTGCACCGCTTCCCGGCGTTTACCGCTTCGGTGTGTAACTTGCGCCCGGCGAGCCGCGGGCGTATCGACATTCGCAGCGCGGACATGAGCAGTACCCCGCTGATCGACCCCAACTACCTCAGCGACCCGCAAGACCTGCGCGTGGCCGCCGACGCTATCCGCCTCACCCGGCGTATTGTCCAGGCCCCTGCCCTTGCCGCTTTCGACCCTGTGGAGTATTTGCCTGGCCCTGCCCTGCAAACCGAACAAGACCTGTTCGAGGCCGCCGGCAAGATCGGCACCACGATTTTCCACCCGGTGGGTACCTGTCGCATGGGTAATGGCCCATTGGACGTTGTGGATAACCAATTGCGCGTGCGCGGTATACCCGGCCTGCGCGTGGCAGATGCCTCGATCATGCCGCAGATCACCTCCGGCAATACCTGTTCCCCTACCCTGATGATCGCCGAGAAAGCGGCGCAACTGATCCTCAAAGGAGCTGCCACTCACACTTACCTGAACGAAGACGCGTTACCGACGCCCTGACCCGGGTGCGTGCAGTACCGGCAGCCTGCGGTCAGAGGCGGCCGACAGTGGAACAACAAAAATAATCACTGTGGCCTGCGGGCCGAGGACAGCAACGATGTCGGATTACATCCAAGAGCAGGGGGCGGCGGCGAGCAGCAACAGCCGTCGTGAAGAACGCAAGATCATTTTCGCGTCATCCCTCGGGACGGTTTTCGAGTGGTATGACTTTTTTCTTTATGGCGCGCTGGCTGCGGTCATCAGCAAGCAGTTCTTCGCGGGTGTCAACGACACCACTGCCTTCATCTTCGCCCTGATGGCCTTTGCTGCCGGCTTCCTGGTGCGACCCTTCGGTGCCTTGGTGTTCGGCCGGCTGGGTGACATGATCGGGCGCAAGTACACGTTCCTGATCACCATCGTGCTCATGGGCCTGTCCACCTTCGCCGTGGGCCTGCTGCCTACCTACGCCAGCATCGGTATCGCAGCGCCCATCATCCTGGTGGTGCTGCGCATGCTCCAAGGGCTGGCCCTGGGCGGCGAGTACGGCGGTGCGGCAACCTATGTGGCAGAACACGCACCGCCCGGCAAGCGCGGCTTCCATACAGGCTTCATCCAATCCACTGCTACCCTGGGCCTGCTGCTGTCGTTGCTGGTGGTGCTGGGCAGCCGTTACATCAGCGGCGATCAGTTCGAAACCTGGGGCTGGCGCTTGCCGTTCCTGCTGTCGATCGTGCTGTTGGGGATCTCAACCTGGATCCGCATGAGCATGCATGAATCGCCGGCCTTCGTGAAAATGAAGGCGCAGGGCAAGGTCAGCAAGTCGCCGATCCGTGAGTCGTTCACTTCCTGGCCCAACCTCAAGGTCGTGCTCACCGCCTTGTTCAGCATCAACGCCGGCCAGGCCGTGACCTTCTATACCGCGCAGTTCTACGTGCTGTTCTTCATGACCCAGATGCTCAAGATGGACCCGGCCCAGGCCAATACCCTGCTGATCATCAGCGTGGTGATCGGTGCGCCGTTCTTCGTGATTTTCGGCTGGTTGTCCGACCGCATCGGGCGCAAGCCGATCCTGATGGTTGGGCTGTTGCTGGCGACGGTGCTGTACTTCCCGCTGTTCAAGGCGCTCAGCCACTACGCCAACCCTCAGATCGATGCCGCCAGCCGCCAGGCGCCCATCGTGGTCACTGCTGATCCGCAAGGTTGCACCTTCCAGTTCGACCCCGTTGGCAAGGCCCGTTTCGACAGCCCGTGCGACAAGGTCAAGACGTTCCTGGTCAAGCAGGGCCTGCCCTATAGCTCGGTGGCGGTCACCGGCAGCCAGGTGGTGGTGAACATCGGTGACAAGACCATCAATGGCTTCGATGAAGCCGCCATGCGTACCGCGATCGAACAGGCAGGCTACCCGGCCAAGGCTGACCCGGCGCAGGTCAACCAGGTCATGGTAGTGGTGCTGATCGTGGCGATGATCCTTATCGCTACCATGACCTATGGCCCGTTGGCGGCGGTGATGGTCGAGCTGTTCCCCACCCGCATCCGTTACACCTCGATGTCGCTGCCCTACCACATCGGCAACGGTTGGTTCGGTGGGTTCCTGCCGACGGTGTCGTTCGCGTTGGTGGTGTACACCGGGGACATCTTCTATGGCCTGTGGTACCCCGTGCTGGTGACCGGCATCAGCCTGGTGGTGGGGATCTTCTGTCTGAAGGAAACCAAGGACGTGGATATCGACAAGGTGTGAGGCAAGGCACACGTATAAAAAAACCGGCTGTAAAAGCCGGTTTTTTTATGCCCTAAAAAAACTTATGCACGATTTTCGAAAAAACGTCATACACAGAAATAAATAGCTAATTCAGATACTTACCGCTGTTCCAAGCGCATTCATCCAAAAATTGCTAACAACTTATCCACAGATGCTCAGGCGATCTGCTCCTGCGGTTTTTCATCCACTGGCGGCAGCGAACCCAAGGCCCGTTGGGTCGCCTCATTCCAGGCGGCAGCACGATCATTGAGCTCGGCAATGGCCCGCGGACCGCTGCCGTTGGCGTACATCGGCTCACCAATCACTACCTCGATGGTGCCCGCGCGCTTACCCCAGCCGGTCTTGGGCCAGAACTTGCCAGCGTTGTGCGCGATCGGCAGCACCGGCAGGCCAGCGTTCACCGCCAGGGCAGTACCCCCGCGGGAAAACTTGCCCAGTGTGCCGAATGGCACACGGGTACCTTCGGGGAATATCAACACCCATACGCCCTGCTTGAGCAGCTCATCACCCTTGCTTGCCACCTGGCGCAAGGCTTCCTTGGGGTTGTCGCGGTTGATGGCGATCGGCCTGAGCATGGCCATCGCCCAGCCAAAGAAGGGCACGTACAGCAGTTCACGCTTGAGCACTTGGCTCAACGGCGAAAAATAGGCGGAAAGGAAGAAGGTTTCCCAGGTGCTCTGGTGGTTGGACAGAATCACACAGGGTGTTTTGGGCACGTTCTCGGCACCGGTCACCTTGTAGTGGATACCCAGGAATACCCGCGCCAGCAGCACGGCGAATCGGCACCAGTAGACGTTGATGAAGCGATAGCGTTTGTGGAAGGGCAAAAATGGCGCGATGAAAAAGCTCAGCGAGCACCACAGCAGAGAACTGGTGCCCAGTAGCAGGTAAAAAAGAAAGATTCTGATCGCCTGCAGGATCGACATAGTGGCATGTACCGTTGCGGGGCTTGCCCGCCTGAGAAAAATGCGCCCTTAGGCGCATCGTTTAAATTAGTTCTCTGGCGATAGCGGCCAGATCGTCGAAAATCAGTGTAGTTTCAGCGACGCCTTTTTCCAGGGTCCGCTCTCCCTTGCCGGTTTTGACCAACACGGGTTGTGCACCGACGGCCAGGGCGGCCTCAAGGTCACCTTTGCTGTCGCCAACGAACCACACGCCGCGCAGGTCGGCCTGGTAGTAGTCGGCAATTGCCCGCAGCATACCCGGCTTGGGCTTGCGGCACGCGCAGCCTTCATCCGGCCCGTGCGGGCAGTACACGATGTGGCCTACTTCGCCGCCCTGTTCGGCCACCAGCGCACGCAGGCGTGCATGCATGGCCTCCAGGGTTGCCAGCGAGTAGTAACCACGGGCAATGCCGGACTGGTTGGTGGCCACGGCCACCGTCCAGCCCGCCTTGCTCAACTGCGCGATGGCCTCGATCGAGCCGGGAATCGGGATCCATTCCTCCAGCGACTTGATGTAGGCGTCGGAGTCTTGGTTGATCACTCCGTCACGATCGAGAATCAGCAGTTTCAAGGCTTACCCCAGCAGCGAAATGTCGGCCACGCCCAGGAACAGACCGCGCAGGCGGCTGAGCAAGGCATAACGGTTGGCACGCACCTTGGCATCCTCGGCGTTGACCATCACCGCCTCGAAGAAGGCGTCGACCGGGTCACGCAAGGCAGCCAGGCGGGCCAGCGATTCGCTGTACTGGCGTGCGGCAGCCATCGGTTGCACAGCCTGGTCGGCCTGCTGGATGGCCGAGTACAGGGAGAACTCGTTGGCGTTGTCGAAGTACTTCGGTTCGACCTGCTCTGCGATAGCACCTTCAGCCTTGCCCAGCAGGTTCGACACGCGCTTGTTCACCGCGGCCAGGGCCTCGGCTTCTGGCAGCTTGCGGAAGGCCTGCACGGCCTGTACGCGCTGGTCGAAGTCCAGGGCGGAACCCGGCTTCAGGGCACGCACCGACAGATAGGTGGCAACGTCGATGCCCTCGTCTTCATAGCGCGCGCGCAGGCGGTCGAAGATGAACTCCAGCACCTGCTCCGCCAGGCCGGCAGCCTTGACCTTGGTACCGAACTGCTTGACCGCGAACTCGACCGCACCGGTCAGGTCCAGGTCCAGCTGCTTCTCGATCAGGATACGCAGCACGCCCAATGCAGCACGGCGCAGGGCGTACGGGTCTTTGCTTCCGGTGGGCAGCATGCCGATACCAAAGATGCCGACCAGGGTGTCGAGCTTGTCGGCGATGGCAACGGCAGCACCGGTCAGGGTCTGCGGCAGCTCGGCGCCAGCGCCGCGCGGCATGTACTGCTCGTTCAGTGCCAGGGCGACGTCTTCTGGCTCGCCATCGTTGAGCGCGTAGTAGTAACCGGCAACGCCCTGCATTTCAGGGAATTCGCCGACCATCTCGGTGGCCAGGTCGCATTTGGACAACAGGCCGGCACGGCCAGCACGCTGGGCGTCGCCGCCGATCAGCGGGGCAATGAAGGCGGCCAGTTTGGAAACGCGTTCGGCCTTGTCGTAGACGGTACCCAGCTGAGCCTGGAATACCACGTTCTTCAGGCGCTCGTTGAAGCTCGCCAGTGGCTGCTTCTTGTCCTGCTTGAAGAAGAACTCGGCGTCGGTCAGACGTGGGCGCACGACCTTTTCGTTACCCTGGACGATCTGCTTGGGGTCCCGGCTCTCGACGTTGGCCACGGTAATGAAGCGCGGCAGCAGCTTGCCTTCGCTGTCCAGCAGGCAGAAATACTTCTGGTTGTCCTGCATGGTGGTAATCAGGGCTTCCTGCGGCACGTCGAGGAAACGCTCCTCGAACGAGCACACCAGCGGCACAGGCCACTCGACCAGCGCGGTCACTTCGTCCAGCAGCGCTGGCGGCACGATCGCTGTGCCTTCCTGCTGCAGGGCCAGTTCGGCAGTGCGCTTGGCAATCAGCTCGCGGCGCTCGGCGAAGTCGGCCAGCACGTAGGCTTTGCGCAGGTCTTCGACGTAGTTGGCCGGGGTGGTGATGACCACATTTTCCGGGTGATGGAAACGGTGGCCACGGGACTCGCGGCCTGCCTTCTGCGAGAGGATGGTGCAGTCGACCACCTGGTCGCCGAGCAGCATCACCAGCCACTGGGTCGGGCGTACGAACTCTTCACGGCTGGCAGCCCAGCGCATGCGCTTGGGGATCGGCAGGTCGTTGAGCGAATCCTCGACGATGGTCGGCAGCAGGCTGGTGGTGGCTTTGCCCGGGATGTGCTGAGAGAAGCGCAGTTTGGCGCCGCTCTGGTCGATTTCGGACAGTTCGACCCCGCACTTCTTGGCGAAGCCCAGGGCCGCCTGGGTTGGCTGGCCTTCGGCGTTGAACGCCGCCTGCAGGGGCGGGCCATCGATGTTGATGCTGCGGTCAGGCTGCTGCACGTCGAGCTGGCGGATCAAAACGGCCAGGCGGCGTGGCGCGGCATAGACCTGTTTGCCCGCGTAGTTCAGGCCAGCGGCCTGCAGGCCTTTCTCGATACCGGCGAGGAAGGCTTCGCCGAGGCTGGCAAGGGCTTTGGGTGGCAGCTCTTCGGTGCCCAGTTCTACCAGAAAATCTTGAGCACTCATTGTGCAGCCTCCAGCTTCGCCAACACTTCGTCACGCAGTTCAGGGGTGGCCATCGGGAAGCCCAGGCGTGCGCGGGCTTGCAGATAGCTTTGCGCCACGTCCCGGGCCAGGGTGCGCACGCGCAGGATGTAGCGCTGGCGCTCGGTCACCGAGATGGCGCGGCGGGCGTCGAGCAGGTTGAAGGTGTGCGAAGCCTTCAGGACCATTTCGTAGGTGGGCAGCGGCAGGTCCAGCTTGATCAGGCGGTTGGCTTCGCTTTCGTAGAAGTCGAACAGTTCGAACAGCTTCTCGACGTTGGCGTGTTCGAAGTTGTAGGTCGACTGCTCCACCTCGTTCTGGTGGAACACATCGCCGTAGGTGACCTTGCCGAACGGGCCGTCGGCCCACACCAGGTCGTACACCGAGTCGACGCCCTGGATGTACATGGCCAGGCGCTCCAGGCCGTAGGTGATTTCACCGGTGACCGGGTAGCACTCGATACCGCCAACCTGCTGGAAGTAGGTGAACTGGGTCACTTCCATGCCGTTGAGCCAGATTTCCCAGCCCAGGCCCCAGGCGCCCAGGGTCGGCGACTCCCAGTTGTCTTCGACAAAACGGATATCGTGGACCAGTGGGTCGAGGCCGATGGCTTTCAGCGAGCCGAGGTACAGCTCCTGGAAGTTGGCAGGGTTGGGCTTGAGCACTACCTGGAACTGGTAGTAGTGCTGCAGGCGGTTGGGGTTTTCGCCATACCGCCCGTCGGCAGGGCGACGGCTAGGCTGCACGTAGGCGGCGTTCCAGGTTTCTGGGCCGACGGCGCGCAGGAATGTTGCGGTGTGGAAAGTGCCGGCGCCTACTTCCATATCGTAGGGCTGAAGCACCACACAACCTTGCTCGGCCCAGTAGTTCTGCAGGGCGAGGATCAGGTCTTGGAAGGTACGCACGGCTGGCGTAGGCTGGCTCACGAAATTCACCTGTATCTGGGGATGCGGATGTAAAGAGCGGGAGTATAACCTGATTCGCTTCGCCCTCTACTCATTGGAGCCTTATGCCACGCTGCTTTTGGTGTTCAGACGATCCGTTGTACCAGGCCTACCACGACCAGGAATGGGGAACGCCGCAGCGTGACCCGGCGTTGCTGTTCGAGATGCTTTTGCTCGAAGGGTTCCAGGCGGGGTTGTCGTGGATCACCGTGCTGCGCAAGCGCGAACGCTATCGACAGGTGATGTATGGCTTCGATCCGGTAAAGCTGTCGCAGATGAGCGACGAGCGGATCGAAGCGTTGATGCTCGATCCCGGCATCATCCGCAACCGCCTCAAACTCAAGGCCGCGCGGCGCAATGCACAGGCCTGGCTGGCTGTGGATAACCCGGCCGAGTGGCTGTGGTCGTTCGTCGGGGGCACGCCCAGGATCAATCATTTCACGGGCCGCGGCGAGGTGCCGGCAGTGACCGATGAAGCCAAGGCCATGAGCAAGGCCCTGCAGAAAGCCGGCTTCACTTTCGTCGGCCCGACCATCTGTTACGCCTTCATGCAGGCGACCGGGATGGTCATGGACCACACCACCGATTGTGATCGTTACGCCGCCTTGGTGCGCTGAGGGGTTACAATGCGCGCCTTGCTGAAATAAGGAATTCGCCTGTGGAAAAGTTCAAGGGCGCCCTGATGGTCGGGGTGCTTCGTCTGTTTGCCAAGCTGCCCTGGGGCGCAGTGCAGCGCGTCGGTGCCGGCATCGGCTGGCTGATGTGGAAAATCCCCAACGGTTCGCGCAACGTCGTGCGCATCAACTTGGCCAAGTGCTTCCCGCAGATGGACCCGACCGAACGTGAGCAGTTGGTGGGCCGCGCGCTGCGGGACATCGGCAAGTCGTTTGTCGAAAGTGCCTGTGCCTGGATCTGGCCGCCGCAGCGGTCGCTGGACCTGGTCAAGGAAGTACACGGGCTTGAAGTACTGGAGCAGGCCCTGGCCTCGGGCAAGGGCGTGGTCGGCATCACCAGCCACCTGGGTAACTGGGAAGTGCTCAACCACTTCTACTGCAGCCAGTGCAAGCCGATCATCTTCTACCGCCCACCCAAGCTCAAGGCGGTGGATGACCTGCTGCGAGAGCAGCGCGTACAGATGGGCAATCGCGTGGCGCCTTCGACCAAGGAAGGCATCCTCAGCGTGATCAAGGAAGTGCGCCGTGGCGGCCAGGTGGGCATCCCTGCTGACCCGGAGCCGGCCGAATCGGCGGGTGTGTTCGTGCCGTTCCTGGGTACCCAGGCGCTGACCAGCAAGTTCGTGCCGAACATGCTGGCCGGTGGCAAGGCGGTAGGAGTGTTCCTGCATGCGCTGCGTTTGCCGGATGGTTCGGGCTTCAAAGTGTTCCTGGAAGCAGCCCCGGAGGCGATGTACAGCACCGATGTGACCGAGTCGGCGGCGGCCATGAGCAAGGTGGTCGAGCGCTATGTGCGCGAATATCCCAGCCAGTACATGTGGAGCATGAAGCGCTTCAAGAAGCGCCCGGCTGGCGAGCCGCGCTGGTATTGATGTTTCGGGGGGCTGCTTTGCAGCCCCAACGATTTCAGGCCTTGTTCAGTTTCTTGAGAAACACCGTCATTTCTTTTTCGGCCTGCTTGTCGCCATGAGCCTGCGCCGCCACTATCCCATCCTCCCAGGCCTTGCGCGCCGCCGCCGCATCACCCTGCAGCTGATACGCCTTGCCCAGCAGCTTCCAGGCTGCGGAGTACTTCGGGTCTTGCTCCACACACACCGCCAGGTGCACCGCCGCTTCAGCGCCGTTCCCTTCATCCAGCCAGGCTTTGCCCAGCCCGAACCGCAGCAGCGGGTTATCCACACCCTTGGCCAGCATCTTCTCCAGCGACTCGCGCATGCCCTCTTCCCCTAGAAGAAACTCAAACCCACGTGGAACAGCTTCTCCACGTCCCTGATGTGCTTTTTATCCACAACGAACAGGATCACATGGTCGCCTGACTCGATCACCGTATCGTCGTGGGCGATCAGCACCTGTTCGTCACGAATGATCGCGCCGATGGTGGTGCCGGGTGGCAGGGAGATGTCTTCGATGGCCTTGCCGACCACCTTGCTCGACTTCGCATCGCCATGTGCTACCGCTTCGATCGCCTCGGCCGCACCACGGCGCAGCGAGTGTACGCTGACGATGTCGCCACGGCGCACGTGCGCCAGCAGGGTGCCGATGGTGGCCAGCTGCGGGCTGATGGCAATGTCGATGTCGCCGCCTTGCACCAGGTCGACATAGGCCGGGTTGTTGATGATGGTCATCACCTTGCGCGCGCCAAGGCGCTTGGCCAGCAGCGACGACATGATGTTGGCTTCGTCATCGTTGGTCAGCGCCAGGAAGATGTCGGCGTCGGCGATGTTCTCTTCCAGCATCAGGTCCTTGTCCGAGGCACTGCCCTGCAGCACCACGGTGCTTTCCAGGGTGTCGGACAGGTGGCGGCAGCGCGCCGGGCTCATCTCGATGATCTTCACCTGATAGCGGCTTTCGATGGCCTCGGCCAGACGCTCGCCGATCTGCCCGCCACCGGCGATGACCACGCGCTTGTTGGTTTCATCGATCCGCCGCAGTTCACCCATCACGGCGCGGATGTCTTTCTTGGCGGCGATGAAGAAGACCTCGTCGTCGGCCTCGATCACGGTATCGCCCCGTGGGGTGATCGGCCGGTCGCGGCGGAAGATCGCGGCTACGCGGGTGTCGACGTTGGGCATGTGCGCGCGAATCTGGCGCAACTGCTGCCCCACCAACGGGCCACCGTAGTAGGCCTTGACTGCCACCAACTGCGCTTTGCCTTCGGCAAAGTCGATCACCTGCAGTGAGCCTGGGTGTTCGATCAGGCGCTTGATGTAGTTGGTGACCACCTGCTCGGGGCTGATCAGCACGTCCACTGGAATGTGGTCGTTGTCGAACAGTTCCTCGCGTGTGAGGTAGGCCGATTCACGCACGCGGGCAATCTTGGTCGGGGTGTGGAACAAGGAATAGGCGACCTGGCACGCCACCATGTTGGTTTCGTCACTGTTGGTGACGGCCACCAGCATGTCGGCATCATCGGCGCCGGCCTGGCGCAGTACCGTGGGCAGCGAGCCGCGGCCTTGCACGGTACGGATGTCGAGGCGGTCGCCCAGGTCGCGCAGGCGATCGCCGTCGGTGTCGACCACGGTGATGTCGTTGGCTTCGCTCGCCAGGTGCTCCGCCAGCGTACCACCCACCTGCCCTGCGCCGAGGATGATGATCTTCATCCGCTACTCCCTAAACGTTTTGCTTACCCGCGCGAGGCGGCGATCTTGATCAGCTTGGCATAGTAGAAGCCGTCATGGCCGCCTTCCTGGGCCAACAGCTGGCGGCCATGGGGTTGACGTACACCTGCCTCGGTAGCCAGGTCCAGCTCACGGGCGCCCGGGGTGCGGGTGAGGAAGGCCTCGATCACTTCGGTGTTCTCGGTGGGCAAGCTCGAGCAGGTGGCATACAGCAGCATGCCGCCCACTTCCAGGGTTGGCCACAGGGCATCGAGCAGCTCGCCTTGCAGCGCGGCGAGGGCTGGAATGTCGTCGGCCTGACGGGTCAGTTTGATGTCCGGGTGGCGGCGGATCACGCCGGTCGCCGAGCACGGCGCGTCGAGCAGGATGCGCTGGAAGGGCTTACCGTCCCACCAGCTGGCCGTGTCGCGGGCGTCACAGGCGATCAGCTCGGCGTCCAGCTGCAGGCGGTCGAGGTTCTCGCGCACACGGGTCAGGCGCTTGGCCTCCAGGTCGATAGCCACCACATGGGCCAGGCCCGTTTCGGCTTCGAGCAGGTGGCAGGTCTTGCCGCCTGGGGCGCAGCAGGCGTCGAGCACGCGTTGGCCGGGCGCCAGTTCGAGCAGGTCGGCGCACAGTTGCGCGGCTTCGTCCTGCACGCTGACCCAGCCCTGGGCGAAGCCTGGCAGGCTGCGTACATCACAAGCTTCGGCCAGCACGATACCGTCGCGGCTGTACTGGCAGGCACTGGCACCGACGCCTGCTTCGGCCAGTAAGGCCAGGTAGGCGTCGCGGCTATGGTGGCGGCGGTTGACCCGCAGGATCATCGGCGGGTGGGCATTGTTGGCCGCGCAGATCGCTTCCCACTGCTCTGGCCAGAACGCCTTGAGCGCTTTCTGCAGCCAGCGCGGGTGGGCGGTGCGTACCACGGGGTCGCGCTCCATGCCGGCGAGCAGGGCCTCGCCTTCGCGTTGGGCGCGACGCAGCACGGCGTTGAGCAGCCCTTTTGCCCAAGGCTTTTTCAGCTTGTCGGCGCACCCGACCGTCTCGCCGATGGCTGCGTGGGCCGGAATGCGGGTATAGAACAACTGATACAGGCCGACCAGCAACAGTGCCTGCACATCGGCGTCGGCAGCCTTGAACGGCTTCTGCAGTAACTGCGCGGCGAGCAGGTCGAGGCGCGGCTGCCAGCGGGCAGTACCGAACGCCAGGTCTTGGGTCAGGCCGCGGTCACGTTCGTCTACCTTGTCCAGTTGCGCCGGTAGCGAGCTGTTCAGCGAAGCCTTGCCGCTGAGGACAGCAGCCAAGGCACGAGCGGCGGCGAGGCGTGGGTTCATTGGCCAAGCACCTTGCCACTGGCGAACTTCTCGCGGCGGCTGTTGAACAGGTCGCTGAAGGCCAGGGCCTTGCCGCCTGGCAATTGCAGGCGTGTCAGGCTCAAGGCCTGGTCACCGCAGGCGACCACCAGGCCGTCCTTGCTGGCAGAGAGGATTTCACCCGGGGCGCCCTTGCCTGTGGACACGTGAGCGGCGAGCACCTTCACGCTCTCGCCGTCGAGGGTGCTGTGGCATACCGGCCAGGGGTTGAAGGCACGGATCAGGCGCTCCAGCTCCACGGCTGGGCGGCTCCAGTCGATGCGCGCTTCGTCCTTGTTCAGCTTGTGTGCATACGTGGCCAGGGCATCGTCCTGCACTTCGCCCTGCAAGCTGCCGTCAGCCAGGCCGGCGATGGCCTGCACCACAGCGGGTGGGCCCATTTCGGCGAGGCGGTCGTGCAGGCTGCCGCCGGTGTCCTGGGCGCTGATTGGCGTAATCACTTTGAGCAGCATGGGGCCAGTGTCCAGGCCGGCTTCCATGCGCATCACGGTCACGCCGCTCTCGGCATCGCCTGCTTCGACGGCGCGCTGGATCGGCGCCGCGCCGCGCCAGCGTGGCAGCAGCGATGCGTGGCTGTTGATGCAGCCCAGGCGGGGGATGTCCAGCACTGCCTGGGGCAGGATCAGGCCATAGGCGACCACTACCATCAGGTCCGGCTTCAGTGCAGCCAGTTCGGCCTGGGCCTCTGCATTGCGCAAAGTCGGCGGCTGGAACACCGGAATGTCATGGGCCACGGCCAGCTGCTTGACCGGGCTTGGCATGAGCTTCTGGCCACGGCCGGCAGGGCGGTCGGGCTGGGTGTAGACGGCCACGACCTGGTAGGGGCTGTCGAGCAAGGCCTTGAGGTGTTCGGCAGCAAACTCTGGAGTGCCTGCAAAGACGATGCGCATGGAGTTCTCGCTTCAAAAAAGAAAAAGGCTTGCCGGAGCAAGCCTTCTGGAAGGTGGGGATCAGGCTTGCTGGCGGTGCTGCTTTTCCAGCTTTTTCTTGATCCGGTCGCGTTTGAGCTGCGACAGGTAGTCGACGAACAGCTTGCCGTTGAGGTGATCGAACTCGTGCTGCACGCACACCGCCAGCAGGCCTTCGGCTTCGAGCTCGTAGGGCTTGCCGTCGCGGTCCTGCGCCTTGACGCGCACGCGCAGCGGGCGGTCGACGTTCTCGTAGAAGCCAGGCACCGACAGGCAACCTTCCTGGTACTGGCCCATGTCGTGGGTGAGTTCTTCGACCACCGGGTTGATGAAGACCCGCGGCTCGCTGCGGTCTTCGCTCAGGTCCATCACCACGACCTGTTTGTGGACGTTGACCTGGGTGGCAGCCAGGCCGATGCCGGGCGCTTCGTACATGGTTTCAAACATGTCGTCGATCAGCTGGCGCAGGGCGTCGTCGAACTCTGTCACCGGTTTGGCGATGGTGCGCAGGCGCGGGTCCGGGAATTCGAGAATGTTCAAGATGGCCATAGGGTCAGGCAGTCACTGTGCGTTCGGTTGAAAACTGAACACACATAATAAAGGGAATCGGGGGATTCGGCACCTGGCAAGCTCGACTAGGGTGTCTATGGGCTTGATAGCGTCCGATTAATGGACAGCTTTTCAAAGTGTTACCCACACAGTTATCCACAGGTTGTACCACGTAGATGGCCCTGTTTCGATCAAGGATGATCCCTATGCTCAATCACCATTCGTCGCTCTGCCCGCCTGCCGAACTAGAGGCGCGATTACGCCTGCATCGTCTTCCAGAAACGGGTTTGCGTCGCTTTCGCACTTTACTCGAAGCCTTCGGCAGTGCTTCGTCGGCGCTTAGCGCTCCGGCCGGCGCCTGGCGAGCATTGGGTATAGCACAAGCCAGCATCGATGCCAGGCGAAGTGCTGAGGTGCGCGACGGGGCGCTGGCTGCAATGGCCTGGTTAGAGCGGCCCGGCCAGCATTTACTGATGTGGGACAGCCCTGGCTACCCCGCGCTGCTGGCGGAAATCGACGATGCCCCGCCCTTGCTTTTCGTCGCGGGTGACCCGGCCTTGCTCGAGCGGCCCCAGCTGGCGATTGTGGGCAGCAGGCGTGCTTCGCCACCGGCTCTGGACACGGCCCGGGCCTTTTCCCGTTACCTGTCCCATGCCGGGTTCACCATCACCAGCGGGCTTGCATTGGGTATCGACGGCGCCGCTCATCGGGCTGCGCTTGAGGCCGAAGGTGCCACAATTGGCGTGCTAGGCACGGGTCTGAAAAAACTTTATCCACAGCGCCACCGCGACTTGGCCAGGGCAATGATCGACAACGGAAGCGCGCTGGTTTCCGAGTACCCGCTGGATGCCGGGCCGTTACCTGGCAATTTTCCACGGCGTAACCGGATCATCAGTGGCCTGTCACTGGGCGTGCTGGTGGTCGAGGCGAGCTTGGCCAGCGGTTCGCTGATTACCGCACGGCTTGCGGCCGAGCAAGGCCGCGAGGTGTATGCCATCCCCGGCTCCATCCACCACCCAGGCGCCAAGGGCTGCCACCAGCTGATTCGCGATGGCGCATTGTTGGTGGAAAGCGTGGAGCAGATCCTGGAAAGCCTGCAGGGGTGGCAGAACCTGCCACCGGCCGTCGTGGACACACCGACACATCCGTTGCTAGCGCTGTTGCATGCTGCGCCGCAGACCAGCGAGATGCTTGCCCATTGCAGCGAACAACCATTGGCGCAGGTACTGGCGCAGTTGACCGAGTTAGAGCTCGAAGGCCGGGTGAGCAATGAAGCTGGGCGTTGGTTTGCCCGCGCCGGCTAAGTAAACTGCGTGCAAGGCTTAAATGCGGAGAGACACAAATGGTGAGCAGTTGGCGTGTGCAACAAGCCGCACGTGAGATTCGGGCCGGTGCGGTGATCGCCTACCCGACGGAAGCGGTCTGGGGCCTGGGCTGCGACCCGTGGAACGAGGACGCGGTGTATCGCTTGCTGGCGCTCAAGTCGCGGCCTGTGGACAAAGGGTTGATCCTGATCGCTGACAACATCCGCCAGTTCGATTTCCTGTTCGAGGATTTTCCCGAAGACTGGATCGACCGCATGGGCAGCACCTGGCCGGGGCCCAATACCTGGCTGGTACCGCATCAGGACCTGTTGCCGGAGTGGGTGACGGGGCAGCATGACACCGTGGCGCTGCGGGTCAGTGATCACCCGCAGGTGCGCGAGTTGTGTGCGTTGGTGGGGCCGTTGATTTCCACCTCGTGCAACCCGGGTGGGCGGCCGGCGGCGAAGACGCGGTTGCGGGTGGAGCAGTATTTCCACGGGCAGCTGGATCTGGTGCTCGGCGGGGCGCTGGGTGGGCGCAAGAATCCGAGTGTGATTCGTGATCTGGCCACGGGCGAGGTCGTCCGCCCGGGATAGAGCTGCCGGGAGAACCGACGACTTCCCGGGCAGCGCCTATGTTGTTGCAGCGGGCTTGTCCTGCGAAGGGGCCGCAAAGCGGCCCCTGTGTTCAAGGGAGCAGAACGGTCGACCCCACAGTCCGCCGCGCCGACAGTTCGGTCTGCGCCTTGGCTGCCTCACTCAGCGGATACCGCTGCTGGATATCCACAACCAGCTTGCCGCTGGCAATCATGGCAAACAGGTCATCCGCCATGGCCTGGGTGTTTTCGGCATTGTTGGCATAGCCGGCCAGGGTCGGCCGGGTGACATACAGCGAGCCCTTCTGCGACAGGATGCCCAGGTTGACCCCCGTCACCGCGCCCGACGCATTGCCAAAGCTCACCATCAACCCGCGTGGCTGCAGGCAGTCCAGTGAAGTCAGCCAGGTATCGGCACCCACGCCGTCGTACACCACCGGGCATTTCTTGCCGTCGGTCAGCTCAAGCACGCGCTTGGCCACATCTTCGCGGCTGTAGTCGATGGTGGCCCAGGCACCCAGCGCCTTGGCCCGCTCAGCCTTTTCGGAGGAGCTGACAGTACCGATCAACTTGGCCCCCAGCGCCTTGGCCCATTGGCAAGCCAGCGAACCGACGCCCCCGGCCGCCGCATGGAACAGGATCACATCGCCTGGCTGCACGGCGTAGGTCTGCTTGAGCAGGTATTGCACGGTCAGGCCCTTGAGCATCACCGCCGCCGCTTGCTCGAAGCTGATGCTGTCAGGCAGCTTGACCAGGTTGGCCTCCGGCAGCGTATGCACTTCGCTGTAGGCACCCAGTGGGCCGCCGCCATAGGCTACACGGTCACCTACTTTCAGGCGGCTGACCCCCTCGCCCACCGCTTCGACCACACCGGCACCCTCGGTGCCCAGGCCTGACGGCAACGCAGGCGGTGCGTACAGCCCGCTGCGGAAATAGGTGTCGATGAAGTTCAAGCCGATCGCATGGTTACGCACACGCACCTGCTGGGGCCCGGGCGGCGCCGGGTCGAACGCCACAAGCTGCAACACTTCGGGGCCGCCATGCTGGCTGAACTGGATACGCTTGGCCATCTCGCACTCCTGTTATCGGGATCGGGAAAGGCCTTCTATCGGACGCCTTTGCTTGATCGCCGTCAACTGCGGCGCGCCAACCACCGGTGGTATGCTACGCGCCGAATTCTTCCCTGCCCGTTCCTGGTGACCCGATGACTAGCCGCACCGAGGCCGTGAAAGCCTACCTGCTCGACCTGCAAGACCGCATCTGCTCTGCCCTCGAAGCCGAAGACGGCAGCGCCCGCTTCGTCGAGGACGCGTGGGTGCGCGAAGCTGGTGGCGGGGGCCGCACGCGGGTGATCGGTGACGGGCAACTGATCGAAAAAGGTGGGGTGAACTTCTCCCACGTGTTCGGCGCCGGCCTGCCGCCATCGGCCAGTGCCCATCGCCCCGAGCTGGCAGGCCGTGGCTTCGAGGCCTTGGGCGTGTCGCTGGTAATCCATCCGCACAACCCGCATGTGCCAACATCCCATGCCAATGTACGTTTCTTCATCGCCGAGAAGGAAGGCGAGGAGGCCGTCTGGTGGTTCGGTGGCGGCTTCGACCTGACCCCGTACTACGGCAATGAGGAGGATTGCATTCACTGGCACCGTGTGGCCGAGCAGGCGTGCGCGCCGTTCGGCGCTGACGTTTACCCGCGCTACAAGGCCTGGTGCGACCGCTACTTCCACATCAAGCACCGAGGCGAGCCCCGTGGCATTGGCGGGCTGTTCTTCGATGACCTGAACGAGTGGGATTTCGACACCTGCTTCGCCTTCATCCGCGCCATCGGCGATGCCTATGTCGACGCCTACCTGCCGATCGTCCAGCGCCGCAAGAACACGCCTTACACCGCCCAGCAACGCGCGTTCCAGGAGTACCGCCGCGGCCGCTACGTGGAGTTCAACCTGGTCTATGACCGCGGCACCCTGTTTGGCCTGCAATCAGGTGGCCGTACCGAGTCGATCCTCATGTCGCTGCCACCGCAGGTACGTTGGGGTTACGATTGGAAGGCCGCGCCGGGCAGCGAAGAAGCGCGCCTGACCGAGTACTTCCTGCAAGACCGCGACTGGCTCGCCCAGTAAGCCTGTGGATAACCGAGGAGCTCCCATGGACCAGTATGTCGTTTTCGGTAACCCCATCGGCCACAGCAAGTCGCCGTTGATCCACCGCCTGTTTGCCGAGCAGACCGGCCAGGACCTGGAGTACGCCACCTTGCTGGCGCCACTGGACGAATTCAGCGACTGCGCCCGTGGCTTCTTCAAGCAGGGCAGCGGCGCCAACGTGACCGTGCCGTTCAAGGAAGAAGCCTACCGCCTGTGCGACAGCCTTACCCCACGTGCCCAGCGTGCCGGG
The DNA here is from genome assembly GCF_021602025.1 of Pseudomonas ceruminis. Lineage (GTDB taxonomy): Bacteria > Pseudomonadota > Gammaproteobacteria > Pseudomonadales > Pseudomonadaceae > Aquipseudomonas > Aquipseudomonas ceruminis. The sequence continues at coordinate 87,773 of NZ_BQHW01000017.1, read as the reverse complement.
GCGGTAAATACCCTGAGCAAGCTGGCAGACGGCACCCTGCGCGGCGACAACACCGACGGCGCAGGCCTGGTGCGTGACTTGACGGTGAACGCCGGGGTCGAGCTGGCAGGCAAGCGCATTCTCATTCTGGGTGCCGGTGGTGCGGTGCGGGGTGTGCTGGAGCCTATCCTGGCGCACAACCCGCAATCGCTGGTGATTGCCAACCGCACGGTGGAAAAGGCCGAGCAACTGGCCCATGAGTTCGATGACATGGGGCCGGTGGTGGCCAGTGGCTTTGCCTGGTTGCAGGAGCCGGTGGATGTGATCATCAATGCCACCTCGGCCAGTTTGTCCGGTGAGCTACCGCCGATTGCCGACAGCCTGATCGAGGCGGGGCGGACGGTGTGCTACGACATGATGTATGGCAAGGAGCCCACACCTTTTTGCCAATGGGCGAGCAAGCTGGGGGCCGCCAAGGTGTTGGACGGGCTGGGCATGCTGGCAGAACAGGCGGCTGAGGCGTTCTTTATCTGGCGTGGAGTTCGGCCGGATACGGGGCCGGTCTTGGCTGAGTTGCGTCGACAACTGGCTCGCGGCTGAGAACCTGGGGCCGCTTTTGCGGCCCATCGCCGACAAGCCGGCTGCACATCATTCGGTAAATTGAATAGGGCACAGCGCCTTTCCCTCCAGCTTCTGCAACTCTTCGATTACCTGCGGCCTGGCCCGCTGCAGCGTCAAACTTCCCCCCGTGCGTCGCAACCGCCGTGCCTCGCGGTGCAACATATCCACACCTGAGTAATCGATGAAATTCACCTGCCGAGCATCAATCACCACATGCGGCCCCTGGCAGCGCTGCAGGCGCACCTGCAGGTAATGCGCCGCGCCGAAAAAGATCGACCCGCCCACCCGCAGCACATCCACCGACCCTTCGCGGCTCTGCTGTACCCGTGGCCGTGACGTGCGCTTGAGATAGAAAAACAGCGAGGCCAGCACGCCAGCGTAAATGGCCGTCTGCAACTCCAACAGCAAGGTCGCGGCAGCGGTCAGGGCCATGACCAGGAACTCCGAACGGCTGACCCGGAACAGTGCGCGTATCGCGCGATGGTCCACCAGCCCCCAGCAGATCAGCAGGATGCTGCCGGCCATGGCCGGAATCGGCAACTGTGCGATCAGCCCGGCGCCTGCCACGGCGAACAGCGCCACCCACGCTGCGGAAAACACCCCAGCCATCGGCGAGCGGGCGCCGGCGTCGTAGCTCAGCCCCGAACGGGTGAAGGAGCCGGATGACAGATAGCCGGAGAAGAACGCCCCGACAATATTCGACAACCCTTGGGCACGGATTTCCTGATCGGCGTCGATCAGTTGCTCAGAGCGTGCCGACAGCGAGCGGGCAATCGACAGGCTGGTGACCAGCCCGAGCATGCCCACCGCCACGGCGCTGGGCAGCAGCCGCAGCATCAGGTCCAGGTCCAGCAGGGGCAGTGGGCTCAAGGGCGGTAATTGGCCAGTGAAGGCCGGTACCCGTGGTACGTGACCGAAGACGCCCGGCAGCAGCCAAGCCAGCAGGCTGACCAGCATCAGGCTTATCAACAGGCTCGGCCAGCGTGGGCGCCAGAGCTTAAGGGCGATGCCGATGAGTACGGTGGCCACACCCAGCGCCAGTGAAGGCAGGTCGATCTCACCGGCGTGGCTGGCCAGCGTCTGTACGGTTTTCAACGCCGTTGCCTGGCTTGGCAGGTCCATGCCCAGCAGGTTAGGCAGTTGGCCAAGGGCGATGACGATGGCGGCGCCGAGGGTGAACCCGAGCACCACCGAATGGGAGACGAAATTGACCAAGGCCCCAAAACGCAGCAGGCCGAGCAGCAACTGGAAGACGCCGGCGAGGAAGGTCAGCAGCAACACCAGGGTGACGTAGTCAGCGCTGCCGGCCACGGCCAAGGGGCTGATGCTGGCGTAGAGGACAATGGAAATCGCGGCGGTCGGGCCGCAGATCAGGTGCCAGGAGGAGCCCCATAGGCAGGCGACCAGTACCGGCACGATTGCAGCGTACAGTCCGTATTCTGCAGGCAGCCCGGCGATCAGGGCATAGGCGATCGATTGCGGCAGGGCGAGGATCGCACCGCTCAGGCCCACCAGCAGGTCCTGGCGCAGGCTGCGACCCGATTGACGGGGCAGCCAGGTGAGGAAGGGCAGCAGGTGGGTCAGGTGAATCATCGGGCAACTCGCGTCAGGGGTTGTCGGGTACAGGCTTTACAAATCGGATGCCACCGCTTCCCTGGCACTGCCGCCGGCCAGGGTGGTCACCCCGGCCAGCCAGCCCTCGACCACCTGAGGGTTCGCCTTGGCCCAGGCCTTGGCCGCTTCATCGAAAGTGATTTTCTTATCCACAACCTCGGCCATGATGCTGTTTTCCATATCCAGGGTGAATTTCAGATTACCCAGCAGCCTCGCCGCGTTCGGGCACGCTTGTGGATAACCCTTGCGGGTCAGCGTATAGACCTCGCCCTTGCTGCCAAACCACTGCTCACCGCCCGTGAGGTAATGCATCTTCAGCTTCACGTTCATCGGGTGCGGTGTCCAGCCCAGGAAGGTGATGAACTGGCTCTTCTTCACGGCGCGGTCGACTTGCGCCAGCATTGCCTGTTCGCTCGACTCCACCAGCTTCCACTGGCCGAGGTTGAATTCATTCTTGTCGATGATCGCTTTCAGCGACAGGTTCGCTGGCGCCCCCGAGCCGATCCCGTAAAGCTTTCTGTCGAATTGGTCGGCATGTTTTTGCAGGTCGGCAAAATCCTTCACGCCGGCATTCCATACGTAGTCGGGTACCGCCAGCGTAAATTCGGTTCCCTCCAGATTGCGCGAGTGCTGCTGCACATCGCCGCTGGCGATGAACTTGTCGTGAAAGCCCTGCTGCGCCGGCATCCAGTTGCCGAGGAAGGCATCGACCTTGCCGTCCTTCAGGCCACCATAGATGATCGGCACCGCCAGGCTGTCGACCTTGACCTGATAGCCCAGGCGCTCCAGCAGCAGCCGGGCGATAGCGTTGGTGGAGGCAATGTCGCTCCAACCGGGGTCGGCCAGTTTCACGGTGGTGCATTGCGCGTCGTCGGCGTAGGCGCTGGCAGTGGTCAGGCCAAGGGCCAGGGCGAACATGGCGGTGGAGAACTTGAGCATGGCGGCCTCTCTTCATCAATCCAAGGGTGCGGGCTGTGGATAACGTGCCTTGCGCTCGAGGTCGTCGAGGTCGATGTGGTTGCGCATGTACTGTTCGCTGGCATCAACCCAAGGTTGATGGTCCCAGCTTTTCAGCGTGCCGATGGCCAGCGCTTCGGCGACCAGACGGCGCCGCCGCTGGCTGGCCAATACCTGCTGGCGCAGGCTGGGCATATCCCAACGCTGCCGGGCTTCATCGACAAATGCCTGCAGCAGCGCCTGGTGGTCCGGGCTGCCGGTGAGGTTCTCCCGCTCGTGCGGGTCGCGGCTCAGGTCATAGAGTAGACAGGGGTCGTCTTCGCTGTACACGAACTTGAAGGCGCCGCGGCGGATCATCATCAGCGGGCCGACCGTGCCTTCGGCCATGTATTCGCCGATCACCTCGTCATGGCCGCCCTGCCCTTGCAAGTGCCCGAGCAGCGAGTGGCCATCCAGGTGCAGCTGTGGTTCCACCTGGCCGCCGGCCAGCTCGACCAGAGTCGGCAACAGGTCGCAGGTAGACACCGAGGCGCTGACCCGCCCGGGCGCAAAGCGGTTGGGTGCATAGATCAATAGCGGTACCCGCGCCGCCATCTCGAACCAGTGCATCTTGTACCAGAGCCCACGCTCGCCAAGCATGTCGCCGTGGTCACCGGAGAATACGATCAAGGTATCGTCGGCCAGGTTGCACTCTTGCAGGGTCTGCAGCAGCTGGCCGATGTTGTCGTCAATGTAGCTGCAGGCGCCGAAGTAGGCACGGCGGGCGTCGCGGATCTTATCCACAGGCAGGGGCTTGTCCCACAGGTCGTAGACCTTGAGCAGGCGCTGGGAATGGGGGTCCAGCGCATGCTGGCCCAATTCGGCGCAGGGCATGGGGATATCCACACCCTCGTAACGATCCCAGTAACGCTTCGGGATGGTGTACGGGTCGTGGGGGTGAGTCATCGAGACGGTCAGGCAGAACGGCCGGCCATGGTTCTCGCGCACATGGTCGTAGAGGTACTGGCGGGCCTTGAACACCACCTCTTCGTCGAAATCCAGCTGATTGGTGCGCACGCAGGGGCCGGCCTGCAGCACTGATGACATGTTGTGGTACCAACTCGGGCGCTCGTGCGGCGCGTCCCAGTTCACTGTCCAACCGTAATCGGCGGGGTAGATATCGCTGGTCAGGCGTTGTTCGTAGCCGTGCAATTGGTCCGGGCCACAGAAGTGCATCTTGCCCGACAACGCTGTGCGGTAGCCGAGCCGGCGCAGGTAATGGGCGTAGGTGGGGACATCAGCGGGGAAGTCGGCAGCATTGTCATAGGCGCCGATGCGGCTGGGCAACTGGCCGCTGACCAGGGTGAAGCGCGAGGGGGCGCACAGCGGGCTGTTGCAATAGGCCGAATCGAATACCACGGCCCCCTCTGCCAGACGCTCCAGGTGGGGCATCTGGATCGGTGAGGTGCCGTAGATCGGCAAGAGGGGCGCGGCCATCTGGTCGGCCATGATGAACAGGATGTTCGGGCGCGTCATGGTGGGCTTCCATCGTTCAGGGTTATGCGAACTGCTTGCCTATCAAGATGCGGGTGTGGATAACATGGGTAAAGCCCATGGCGGGCAATGACTGGGATTAGCAGTACTTATGTTTGATCACTTGGCCGAGCTCTCGCTCGACACATTGCGTGTGTTCGAGTCCGCGGCGCGCTTGCGCGGCTTCACCGCTGCCGCGCTGGAACTGGGGACTACCCAACCGGCGGTGAGCCAGCAGGTCAAGCGCCTCGAGGCCCATCTGGGCACGCGCCTGTTCGACCGCATCTACCGCGGTATCGAGCTGACCGAGGCGGGCCAACTGTTATTCGAACAGGTGAATCAAGGCCTGCAGGCGATGGACGACGGTATTGCCCAAGCCAGCGGGCGGGGCCAGCGCGAGGTGCTACAGGTGGCCACGGACTTCGCCTTTGCCGCGTTTTGGCTGATGCCGCGCCTGCAGCGTTTCCATGCTGCTTATCCACAGGTGGATGTGAGCCTGGTGACCGGTGAGCGCAGTCAGGCGATGTTGCGGCCTGATATCGATGTGGCGGTATTGTTTGGCGATGGGCGCTTCCATCAGGGGGAGAGCCGATGGTTGTTCGATGAGGAGGTATTCCCGGTCTGCAGCCCACGGCTGACTCATGGCAAACCCTTGTCAGCCGTGGCTTTGCAACGATTGCCCTTGCTTCATTTACGCGGTGAACAGGCCAGCCGCTGGTTCGATTGGGCGGGGGTCTTTCGCGGGTTTGGTGTGGCCAGCCCGCCGCCATCTGGACAATTGCGGTTCGATAACTACACGTTGTTGATCCAAGCAGCGATTGCCGGGCAGGGGGTGGCAATTGGCTGGGGACATCTGGTCGATGGGTTGGTGGAGCAAGGGTTGCTGTGTCGGCCGTTGGAGGGGAGTTTGCGCTCCCAGCGGGGGTATTACGCGGTGCTGCCTCCGCGCAAGCGGCGGGGGGCGCTGATTGAAAGGTTCGTGGCGTGGCTGGAGCATGAGCGGGGGCTTTGACAGGGTTGATGTGTAGCCGGGCTGGCTTGCCGGCGCAGAGCGCTCAGGATACGAAGTTCAGATGCTCGCCCCGGTGCAGCCCCAGCTCCAGGATATCGACCATCCCCGCCGCCACCCCGGCCAGCCGCCGTAACGGCCCATCCAGCTCCGGCGGCACCGTACCGCTGGCCGTGCGAAAGTGCTCCATACCCATTCCAGGGAAATCCTGCGGCGCATTGATCAGCGTCCAGTGCAAGGCGCTGCGCTGCAGTGCATCGACCACCTGGTCGGCGCCCTTACGCTGTTCATCACTGTAGCTGCCCGGCGTATCCAGCACGGCAAAATCGCCCACCAGCAGCACACGGCGTATAGTCGTGCGGGTAAGCCCGGCGACCAGTGCTTCGCTCATTTGCCATTGTGCTGCCAGGTCGCCTGGTGCCAGCGCCGACAACAGGGCAATCACCGCCGAGCCGCCCGCCGCGCCCTGCTCCGCCTGGTCGGCGCCCTCCAGGCCGCCTATCTTGAAATGCAGGCCGGGGCGCGGGGCATGACGGTTGAGGTCATCGACCACGGCCGTGACCTCATGCTGGCGTGACAGCAACTCAACCATCAGGGCGCTGCCCAGGCTGCTTTCAGCCCCAAACAGCACCAGCTTGAACACTGGGGTTTCGGCATTTTTCACCACGTCACTCCCTTTGCAGGTGGTGATGGTTTGACCGCATTCAGGAGTTATCGTGCAGAGGATCAAGGGTTACCACGCCCACGTCTATTACGACGCAAGCACCATCGAACAAGCTCGGGCTCTGTGCGAGGAGGCAGCGCGGCTGTTTCCCGTGACCATGGGACGCATGCACCGCAACCCGGTCGGGCCGCACCCGGACTGGAGCTGCCAGTTGGCTTTCGGGCCAGAAGTGGTGGGGGTGGTGTTGCCGTGGTTGGCGTTGTACCGCAAGGGGCTGGTGGTGTTTCTGCATCCGCTGACGGGGGATGAACTGGCGGATCACCGGGATCATGCGATCTGGATGGGTGCCGTGCGGCCTTTGGATCTGTCGATCTTTGAGCAATAGGCTGTTCTTACCGCCCCTATCGCCGGCTTGCCAGCGATAGGGGCGACGCGGCTCAGCGTCGTGCGCCTCGCACCCCTTCAGCCAAGGCCGAGCACAGGCCCAGTACGTCGCTGACGGCCTGATCGGCATCCTTGGCCTGGGCGATCTTGTCGACCAGCGCCGAACCCACCACCACCCCATCGGCCAGGCGCGCAATCGCCGCAGCCTGCTCCGGGGTGCGAATACCGAAGCCGACACTGATCGGCAAATCGGTATGCCGACGCAGGCGCGCAATGGCTTGGGTCACCTGGTCGGTGGTCGCCGAGCCGGCACCGGTCACACCCGCCACCGATACGTAGTAGACGAAGCCGGAGCTGCGCTCCAGTACGCGCGGCAGGCGCGCATCGTCGGTGGTCGGGGTGGTCAGGCGGATGAAGTCGATGCCTGCGGCCTGGGCCGGGGTGGCGAGTTCGGCGTCGTGTTCTGGCGGCAGGTCGACGATGATCAGGCCGTCGACACCTGCCTCTTTGGCCTCGGCGACGAACCTGGCCACGCCAAAGCGGTGGATCGGGTTGTAGTAACCCATCAGCACGATCGGGGTGGTTTGGTTACCGACGCGAAATTCGCGAACCATCTGCAGGGTTTTGGCCAGGGTCTGGCCAGCGTCCAGGGCGCGCAGGGTGGCCAGCTGGATGGCCACGCCATCGGCCATCGGGTCGGTGAATGGCATGCCCAGCTCGATCACGTCGGCACCGGCCGCCGGCAAACCCTTGAGGATCTGCAGCGAAGCGTCATAGCCAGGGTCGCCAGCGGTGACGAAAGTGACCAGCGCAGAGCGGCCTTCGGCTTTCAGCTCGGCGAAGCGTTGTTCTAGACGGCTCATGCCTGTTTCTCCTGGGCGGCCATGTGGTTCATCACGGTTTGCATGTCTTTGTCGCCACGGCCGGACAGGCAGATGACCATCAGGTGGTCCTTGGGCAGGGTCGGGGCGCGTTTGATTGCCTCGGCCAGGGCATGGGCGCTTTCCAAGGCCGGAATGATGCCTTCCAGACGGCAGGTGGCATGGAACGCATCGAGGGCTTCGTCGTCGGTGATGCTGACGTACTCCACGCGCTTCACTTCGTGCAGGTAGGCGTGCTCTGGGCCGATGCCCGGGTAGTCGAGGCCTGCGGAAATCGAGTGGGCGTCGGTGATCTGCCCGTCATCGTCCTGCAGCAGGTAAGTACGGTTGCCGTGCAGCACGCCTGGGACGCCGCCATTGAGGCTGGCGGCATGCTTGTCGGTGTCGACGCCGTGGCCACCGGCTTCAACGCCGATGATCTGCACGCTGGCATCGTCGAGGAAATCGTGGAACAGGCCCATGGCGTTGGAGCCACCGCCGACGCAGGCAATCAAGCTGTCGGGCAGGCGACCTTCCTTCTCCTGCAGCTGGGCGCGGGTTTCCTTGCCGATGATCGACTGGAAGTCGCGCACCATGGCCGGGTAAGGGTGTGGGCCGGCTACGGTACCGATCAGGTAGAAGGTGTCGTCGACGTTGGTGACCCAGTCGCGCAGAGCCTCGTTCATGGCGTCTTTCAAGGTGCCGGTGCCTGCGGTAACCGGAACGATCTCGGCGCCCAGCAGTTTCATGCGGAACACGTTGGCCTGCTGGCGCTCAATGTCGGTGGCGCCCATGTAGATCACGCAGGGCAGGCCGAAGCGTGCAGCGACGGTGGCCGTGGCCACGCCGTGCATGCCGGCGCCGGTTTCGGCGATCAGGCGTTTTTTGCCCATGCGCTTGGCCAGCAGCACCTGGCCGATGCAGTTGTTCACCTTGTGCGCGCCGGTGTGGTTGAGCTCTTCACGCTTGAAGAAAATCTTGGCGCCGCCGCAATGTTCGGTCAGGCGCTCGGCGAAGTACAGCGGGTTGGGGCGGCCGATGTAGTCGCGCTGGAAGTAGGCCAGCTCTTCGAGGAATGCGGGGTCGGCTTTGGCCGCTTCGTATTCGCGGGCCAGGTCCAGTACCAGCGGCATCAGGGTTTCGGCCACGTAGCGGCCGCCGAACGCGCCGAACAGGCCGTTGGCATCGGGGCCGGCGCGGTATTGGGTCTGGGTCATGGGGCGCTCCAAGGCGTAATGAATGAGTGATGGGCTTTACTCTAACCACGGCAAGCCTGTCTGAAAACCGATAAGATTGCGAAAACCTGTAAGGAAAACTCACAAGTCAAATGGCCCATGACCTCCCTCCCCTCAATGCCTTGCGTGCGTTCGAGGCGGCCGCCCGGTTCAATAGCGTCAGCCAGGCAGCGGAAGCTTTGCACGTGACCCACGGCGCTGTGAGTCGGCAAATCAAGGTGCTTGAGGAGCACTTGGGCCTAGCGCTGTTCGTTAAGGACGGGCGTGGCATCAAACTCACAGATGCAGGCGCAAGGTTGCGTGATGCCAGTGCTGAAGCATTCGACAGGCTGCGGGGTGTATGCGCCGAGTTGAGTCGGGATGTGAGTGAGGCGCCGTTCGTGCTGGGCTGCTCGGGCAGTTTGCTGGCGCGCTGGTTTATCCCCCGGCTGGGGCGTTTGAAAGCCGACTTGCCGCAATTGCGCCTGCACTTGTCCGCAGGTGAGGGCGACCTTGACCCGCGCCGCCCAGGGCTCGATGCCCTGCTGGTTTTTGCCGAACCGCCATGGCCTGCTGACATGCAGGTCCATGTATTGGCCGAAGAACGTATCGGCCCGGTGCTCAGCCCACACTTTGCAGGCTTTGAACGCTTGCGTAATGCACCTGCCACTGCCTTGCTGGATGAGGCGCTGCTGCATACCACCTCACGCCCGCAGGCGTGGCCCACCTGGGTGGAAGAACAAGGCCTGAAGGCCGCTGGCCTGAAGTATGGCCAGGCCTTCGAGCACTTGTACTATTTGCTGGAAGCCGCTGTGGCAGGCCTTGGTGTGGCGATCGCGCCGCAGCCGCTGGTGGCTGACGACCTGCGTGCTGGCCGGTTGAGTGCACCGTGGGGCTTTTCCCCCACCGCGGCAGCCCTGGCGCTCTGGGTGCCCCGGCGCGCCGCTGACGGGCGCGCCGAGCAACTGGCGCAATGGCTGCGCCGCGAACTGGAACGGCAGGCAGGTTAGTTGCGACGGTACAGCAGATAGGCGGCCAGCAGGCCGAGGGCGCCAATGGCTACGCCGGCAGTGGTGACAGGGTGCTCCTGCGCATAGTCACGGGTGGCGATGCCGGTCTGGCGAGTGCGGGTCTTCACTTCCTCGTAGGCATCACTAAGCAGGCTGCGCGAGTGTTTGAGGGCGCTTTCGGCATTGCTGCGGATGGCCTTCACAGATTTCTGCGATTCCTCCGATGCGTCGTGCTTGAGGTCCTCGAGGCTCTTCAGAAGGCTTTCGATCTCCGCTTCCATGCTTTCCAGGGATGTTTTACGCAGCGAATTGCGGTGCATGTTGACGCTCCTTTGCAGTATGGACTGTAAGGATTGCGACTACGCCACGGTGCAAAAGTGCAATCGAACTTTCCCTGGCGCCGACGGTTCGCAGGTAAACCAGGCCTGCGCTGCTAGGCTCAATCTCACCGTCATCCAAGGAGAGTGCACATGTCCGATCATCACACCTACAAGAAGATCGAACTGGTAGGGTCATCGCCCACCAGCATCGAAGAGGCAATCAACAATGCCTTGGCCGAAGCGGCCAAGAGCATCAAGCACCTGGAGTGGTTCGAAGTGATCGATACCCGTGGCCATATTCAAGGCAACAAGGCTGCGCACTTCCAGGTCACGCTCAAGGTAGGCTTCCGCATCGCCAACAGCTGAAACATGCCGGGGGTGGATAAACCCGGCGTGATAGCGTTATACAGTCAAGGGCGCCTTGCCGGCGCCCTTTTCGATTTTCATCTGAACAAGGAACGCGTGTGATGAAGAAACTGATTCTGGCGGTTGGCCTGATGACGCTGGCGGGTGGCGCGCTGGCGGCGGGCAAGCCTTGCGAGGAACTGAAGGCTGAGATTGCGGCAAAGTTGGATGCCAAGGGGGTGAAGGGCTATACCCTGGAGGTGGTCAAGAAGGGCGACCCGGCTGGCAAGGTGGTGGGTAGCTGTGAAGCGGGCAGCAAGGAGATTGTCTACCGCCGTGGTTGAAGGTCGGCCAATCGCCGACTCCCACACGTTACTCCACTGCCTGCAGGTCTGTGCGGTAACCGTGGGAGCCGGCGTGCCGGCCAAAATGGGGCCTACTCGGCTTTCAAGGCCTGTGCCATCAATTCATAGGACCTGATCCGGTCCGCGTGCTCATACAGGTCGCTGGTAAAGATCAGCTCATCGGCCCCGGTCTGTTCCAGTAGCACCTGCACTTTGGCCCGAACCTTCTGCGGGCTGCCGATCATTGCCAAGCCCAGGAAGCTACCCACCGCGTCCCGTTCGTGCGGCAGCCACAGCCCGTCCATGCTTGGTACAGGTTTACGCTGCATCAGGCTTTGCCCGCGAATCAGGGCGAGGATGCGCTGATACATCGAGGTGGCCAGGAACTCGGCCTTGTCGTCGGTTTCTGCCACCACCATCGGAATACCCAGCATCACATAGGGCTTGTCCAGGGTGGTCGAAGGTTTGAAGTGGTCGCGGTAGATACGAATCGCCTCATGCATGTAGCGGGGCGCGAAGTGCGAGGCAAAGGCGTAAGGCATGCCGCGCATGCCGGCCAGCTGCGCGCTGAACAGGCTGGAGCCGAGCAGCCACATGGGTACCTCAGTGTCATGCCCGGGTACTGCGATCACTTTTTGATCATCCGTGCGCGGTCCCAGGTAGCGGGACAGCTCCTCGACATCATCCGGGAAGTCGTCGGCGCTGCCCGAGCGTTCGCGGCGCAGGGCGCGTGCGGTCATCTGGTCGGAGCCGGGTGCGCGGCCAAGGCCCAGGTCGATCCGCCCCGGATAGAGGCTGGCCAGGGTGCCGAACTGTTCGGCGATCACCAGCGGAGCATGGTTGGGCAGCATCACGCCGCCGGAGCCGACGCGGATCGTCGAGGTACCGCCGGCCAGGTAGCCGATCAGCACTGAAGTGGCCGAGCTGGCGATGCCATCCATGTTGTGGTGTTCAGCCACCCAGAAGCGGTTGTAGCCAAAGCGTTCGACGTGCTGCGCCAGGTCCAGCGAGTTGCGCAGCGCCTGCGCAGGGCCGCCGTCGGCGCGTACTGGCACCAGGTCGAGGGTCGATATCTTCAGGTCGCGCAGTTGCGTCATGGGTGCCTCCGCAAGAGTGATTGGCCAGAGGCCTTTACAACTCTGTATGGGCACATTCCGAGGATTCAATGCTTGCCGTACGATTGATCTGAACTTGCCGTAGGCGGATGACCTCTGAACCGTTAGATACGCAACCGAACGACCAGGAGGCATCATGAAAAAGACAGCATCGGCAATTTGGCAAGGCGGCCTTAAAGAGGGTAAAGGCCTGCTCTCCACCGAAAGCGGCGCGCTTAAACAGAACCCCTATGGTTTCAACACCCGTTTTGAAGGCACGCCCGGCACAAACCCTGAAGAGCTGATCGGCGCTGCCCATGCCGGATGCTTTTCCATGGCGCTGTCGATGATGCTCGGTGAGGCGAAACTTACGCCGGAACGTATCGACACCATTGCTGAGGTTACGTTGGACAAGCAGCCCGATGGCTTTGCCATTACTGCCGTGCACCTGATCCTAAAGGCGAAGGTGCCGGGGGCCAGCGAGGCCCAGTTTCTGGAGATTGCCAACAAGGCAAAGGCCGGATGCCCAGTGTCGAAGGTGCTGAACGCGAAGATCACCCTGGATGCCTCGCTGGTGGGGTGAACGGCGCAACGTGAACGGTTTGCTGTAGTCTAAACAGCGTCGGCAGCGTCGCTGCCTTTTCAGGAGCCGTTCAATGATTCGCGTAGCAATCGCCGTGCTGGCTTCCCTGCTGGCCACTTCTGCACTGGCGGCGGTCAAACCGTGCGAGGAACTGAAGGCCGAGATCGAAGCCAAGATCCAGGCTCAGGGCGTACCGTCCTACACCCTGGAGATCGTGCCCAACAGTGACGTCAAGGACCAGAACATGGTCGTTGGCAGCTGTGAGGGTGGGACCAAGAAGATCATTTATCAGAAGAATGATCGGTAGATCGTCAGGGGCTGCCAAGCAGCCCCGGCGTTCATTCACGGAATGCAGAATACGTTGCTGGGCTCATTGACCACCACCTTTCGGCTGGCGTCATACAGCAGCACCTGCGGTTCCATGACCGGTGCCCGCGCTTCCAGGCGATAGCGCTCGCCCGCCTTGAAATCATCGAAGCGCACGGTCAGGTAGCAGGTACGGTCACGGGGCTGGGTCATCATGCCGCCCGCGTAAATTTCATAATCGAAGCGCACCACCAGTTCATGCTTACCAGGCGTCACCTGGAAATAGCGGCCATCGCTTAGACGCTTGCCATCGAGCTTGTCAGCCATGATGACCCGGCCTGGGGTCATGGTGTAGAGGTCAACCCATGCCTGCTTGGGGTCGACGGGTGGCAAGGGGCTGGCGCATGCCCCCAGTGCACTGAGGGCGATCAGCATCATGGGCTGGCGCATGGTGAAACTCCACTTGCGATTTACACGCTACAAGCATAGCGCCGTTTGGGGCCCTCAGGTGCGTTGGCAGCCTGCAGGCAGGCCTTGGCCTAGCAGTTTTTGCTGATGATCGTAGAGTTTGACCCAGGGGCGAAAGCCAATGCTGCCGGCCTGCAGTTGGTACCGCTGCCCGGCGTTGAAGTCCTTGAAGGTCAGGTTGAGCTGGCAATCACGCCACAGTGGCTCGTCCACCGGGCCGATGTTGCTCGGATTGACCGGAAACTGGTAGCGCACGGTCAGCTCGTGGCTGCCGGGTTGGACTTCAAAGTAACGCGAATCGACCCAGTCACGTTCGTCGACCTGCACGGCGTGCAGGGAGGTATCGTCAGTTGGGCTCAAATCGACCCAGGCTTGGTTAGGGTCCGGGTCTGGCAGGGTCGAACAGGCAGATATGAGCAGCAGTGAGCCGATGACGAACAGTGCACGCATGGCGAAACTCCCCCCTGGCGAGATAGTCTTGGAGCGCATCGGCCGTGAGCGAGTTGGATAGCCCAAGATGGTATGGTTTTTTCTTTTGAAGCGCTCAGGCCCTGGGCCACTCGACCACTGTTTCAGGGCGTTGGTTCCCCTTGTGGGCGCCTTTCTGCTGAACGGCTGTACCAGCCTCGGTTACTACGGCCAGCTGGCGCAGGGCCAGTGGCAACTGCTACGCGCCCGCCAGCCGGTGGACCAGGTGATCGCTGACCCGTCCAGCCGCCCTCAACTGCGCGCCCGCCTGCAACATGCCGAGCAGGCCCGAGTGTTTGCCAGCGAGCACCTGAAACTGCCGGACAATCGCAGTTATCGGGTCTACGCCGACCTGGGGCGCCCTTATGTGGTGTGGAACGTATTTGCCACGCCCGAACTGTCGCTGCAGCCGGTTACCCACTGCTTTCCCATCGCCGGTTGCGTGGCCTATCGCGGTTACTACCAGCAAGGTGCAGCCCGCGGCGCGGCGGCGTTGATGCGCGAGAAAGGGCTGGATGTGTACCTGGGCGGGGTTGAGGCGTACTCGACACTTGGTTGGTTCGACGACCCGATTCTGTCGTCGATGGTCGGATGGGGCGATGAGCGCCTTGCCACACTGATCTTCCATGAGCTGGCACATCAGCGCTTCTACGTGCAAGACGACACCGAATTCAACGAGTCGTTTGCCACCTTCGTCGAGCAGGAGGGAACGCGCCAATGGCGCCAGGCACGTGGGCTTGCAGCGATTGAGAACGGCCAGGGCCAGCAGCGTGACCAGTTCATCCGACTGGTATTGGCGAGCCGCGAGCGGCTGCAAACGATTTATGCCGGGCCACTGGATGACGCGCACAAACGCGCGGCCAAGCAGGCGGAGTTCGAGCGCTTGCGCCGTGAGTACCGTGATGTGCGCGACCGTCAATGGGCGGGTGACAAGCGCTATGACGCCTGGATGTATGGGCCGATGAACAACGCCAAACTGTTGCCGTTCGGGCTATATGACCAATGGGTGCCGGCGTTTGCGGCGGTGTTTCGTGAGGTTGGGGGGGATTGGACGCGGTTTTATGAGCGGGTTGAAGGGTTGGGGCGGTTGCCCGTTGAACAAAGGAAGCAAGCGCTGGCCAGATTGGCGGCGAGCCACTGAAAGGTGGGGGGCTGCAAGGCAGCCCCATGTGCCTCAGGCCTTGAGGAATGCCTGATGCATCTGAGCCAAGGTAGCGAAGTGAAATTCCGGCGTGTGCGCCTTCAACTCCTGCTCACTACCAAACCCATACCCTACCGCCACTGCCTGCAGGCCGTTGCTGCGGGCACCGATCAGGTCGTGCTTGCGGTCACCGATCATCAGGGTTTGCGCCGGGTCCAGCCCTTCCTCGTCCAGCAAGTGACGAATCAACTCGACCTTGTTGGTGCGCGTGCCGTCCAGTTCGCTGCCGTAGATCACCTTGAAGTGATGATCGAAAGCGAAATGACGGGCGATTTCGCGGGCGAACTCCCACGGTTTGGAGGTGGCGATGTACAGGGTGCGCCCTTGCCCGTTGAGGGCATCGAGCAGTTCCGGCACACCGTCGAACACCAGGTTTTCGTACAGGCCGGTCACGCGGAAGCGTTCTCGATAGAAGTTCACCGCTTCCCACGCCCTGGCTTCATCGAAGCTGTAGAACTGCATGAAAGCCTGCAGCAAGGGTGGGCCGATGAAGTGTTCGAGGCGCGTCAGGTCCGGTTCGTCGATACCCAGTTTGGCCAGGGCATACTGGATTGAACGGGTGATGCCCAGGCGCGGGTCGGTGAGGGTGCCATCGAGGTCGAAGAGGATGTTCTGATGGTGCATATCAAGTGCTCTACTCAATTCATTCATGGACGCCTTCGCGGGTCATTCCGGTTGATCGTAGCCTTCGGCCAGGTGCTGGTCCTTGAGCTTGACGTAGTTACCGGCGCTGTAGGAGAAGAAGGCGCGCTCCTTGTCGGTCAAGGGCCGGGCCTGTTTTACCGGGCTGCCGACGTACAGGTAGCCGCTTTCCAGGCGCTTGCCGGGCGGCACCAGGCTGCCGGCGCCGATGATCACTTCGTCTTCGACAGTGGCGCCATCCATGACCGTGCTGCCCATGCCAACCAGAATGCGGTTGCCCAGGGTGCAGCCATGCAGCATGACCTTGTGGCCGATGGTCACCTCATCGCCGATGATCAATGGAAAGCCATCAGGGTTGAACGGGCCAGCATGGGTGATGTGCAGCACACTGCCGTCCTGCACGCTGGTGCGCGCCCCGATACGGATGCGATGCATGTCGCCACGCACCACCGTCAGTGGCCACACCGAGCTGTCCTCACCGATCTCCACATCGCCCAGCACCACGGCCGAACGGTCGACAAAAGCGCGCGGTGCAACTTTCGGAGTGTGTTGCTGAAAGCTTCGGATGGCCATGATAGCGTCTCTCATCTGTGCCGATAGGCAGGCTGCCTGCTGCGGTCGACGTCGATTGTAATTAAGATGGGGTAGTGTTTCTTCTGCCAAGGTATCCAAACCGTGAGTGCGACCAACCCGCTTCTGCAGCCCTACGATCTGCCGCCCTTCTCGGAAATCCGTGCCGAACACGTGTTGCCGGCGATCGAAGAGATCCTTGCCGACAACCGTAAAGCCATTGCCGACATCCTCGAAAAGCAGAGCAAGAACCCCACCTGGGCCGGCCTGGTGCTGGCCATGGACGAACTTAACGACCGCCTGGGCGCTGCATGGAGCCCGGTCAGCCATCTCAATGCGGTGTGCAACAGCAAGGAATTGCGCGAGGCCTACGAGGCCTGCCTGCCAGCGCTGAGTGCCTACTCTACCGAACTGGGCCAGAACCGTGCGCTGTTCGAAGCGTACCAGGCACTGGTCAACAGCCCGCAAGCCGCAGGTTTCGACGTCGCGCAGAAGACTATCCTCGAGCACGCCCTGCGCGACTTCCGCTTGTCGGGCATCGACCTGCCTGCCGACAAGCAGCAACGTTACGCTGAAGTACAGAGCAAGCTCAGTGAACTGGGCAGCCGCTTCTCCAACCAATTGCTCGACGCCACCCAGGCGTGGACCAAGCACGTCACCGACGAAACGGCGTTGGCCGGCCTCACCGACTCGGCCAAGGCCCAGATGGCTGCCGCCGCTCAGGCCAAGGGCCTCGACGGCTGGCTGATCACGCTGGAGTTCCCCAGCTACTATGCGGTGATGACCTACGCCAGCGACCGTGCCCTGCGCGAAGAACTGTACGCCGCCTACTGCACCCGCGCCTCGGACCAAGGCCCGAACGCCGGCCAGTTCGACAACGGCCCGGTGATGCGTGAAATTCTGGACCTGCGCCAGGAGCTGGCCGGGTTGCTGGGCTACAAGAACTACGCCGAACTGAGCCTGGCGACCAAGATGGCCGAGTCCAGCGACCAGGTGCTGAGCTTCCTGCGCGACCTGGCCAAGCGGTCCAAGCCGTTTGCTGCCCAGGACCTTGAACAGCTCAAGGCCTATGCCGCCGAACAGGGCTGCGCCGAGCTGGCCAGCTGGGACGCCGGTTACTTTGGCGAGAAGTTGCGTGAACAACGTTACAGCGTGTCGCAGGAAACCCTGCGCGCCTACTTCCCCATCGACAAGGTACTGTCTGGCCTGTTCAGCATCGTCCAGCGCCTGTACGGCATCGAAATTGCCGAGCTCAAGGGCTTCGACAGCTGGCACCCCGACGTGCGCCTGTTCGAGATCAAGGAAAACGGCCAGCACGTCGGCCGCTTCTTCTTCGACCTGTATGCCCGCGCCAACAAGCGCGGCGGTGCCTGGATGGATGGCGCCCGCGACCGTCGCCGCACCGCCGACGGCGAGCTGCAGAGCCCGGTGGCCAACCTGGTGTGCAACTTCACCCCGGCCGCGCCTGGCAAGCCTGCACTGCTGACCCATGATGAAGTCACCACGCTGTTCCACGAATTCGGCCACGGCCTGCACCACCTGCTGACCCGTATCGAGCATGCCGGCGTGTCCGGGATCAATGGCGTGGCGTGGGATGCGGTGGAGCTGCCGAGCCAGTTCATGGAAAACTGGTGTTGGGAGCCCGAAGGCCTGGCGCTGATCTCTGGCCATTACGAAACCGGCGCCGCCCTGCCCCAGGACCTGCTGGACAAGATGCTGGCAGCGAAGAACTTCCAGTCCGGCATGATGATGGTGCGCCAGCTGGAATTCTCGCTGTTCGACTTCGAGTTGCATGCCAGCCACGGCGACGGCCGTAGCGTATTGGAGGTCCTCGAAGGCGTGCGTGACGAGGTTTCGGTCATGCGCCCACCGGCCTACAACCGCTTCCCCAACAGCTTTGCGCATATCTTTGCGGGGGGTTACGCGGCGGGCTATTACAGCTACAAATGGGCCGAAGTGCTGTCGGCTGACGCCTTCTCGCGCTTCGAGGAAGAAGGCGTGCTCAACGCTGAGACCGGCCGCGCCTTCCGCGAGGCGATCCTGGCCCGGGGCGGTTCGCGCGAGCCGATGGTGCTGTTCGTCGACTTCCGCGGCCGGGAACCATCCATTGATGCACTGCTGCGCCACAGCGGCCTGAGCGAGGGCGCGGCGGCATGAGCGAGGTAGCTGTGACCAAGACCAAGAAGCGCTTCATCGCCGGGGCGGTATGCCCGGCGTGCAGCGAGCCCGACAAGCTGATGATGTGGAACGAAGACGGTGTGCCGCACCGTGAATGTGTTGCCTGCGGCTTTTCCGACACCTTGAATGAACAAGGGCTGTCGGTGCCCACGGAGCTGGGCACGCGGGTCAACCACTTGGCACCGAAGGCCGCACCGGCCAAGGTGCAGACGGTGCAGTTCTTCCCCAATCCAAAGCTGAAGAAACCGGCCGAATAAGGCCCCACCTGCCTGCCCTGGCTCACTGCCAAGGCAGGCAGTGCTTCATCACCACGGGTGGTAGATAATCACGCCACTGTGGCTCTACTCGCCATCCATGCTGGCCTGCTCTTCACGTGAGCACGGTGATCCATCATGGACAACCCCCTTCTGCAAAGCAGCAGCACCCCCGTCGATTACCCTTCGATAACGCTGCAAAACATGCGCGACGCTTTCGAGCACGTGCTGCGCGCCCACGCGCAAGGCGTGGCGCGCATCATTGAGCAGCAGCAAGCGCTTCCCACCTGGGATGACCTGGTACTGGCAGTGGACGCGCTGGATGCGCAGTTGCTTGCTGTGCTCTATACCGTTATCCCCCTGGTGGGCAAACAGCCGTCCTGGGGCGAGGCGATTGCCGACTTCTACGGCCAAACGGTGGCGCGCTTCGACCAGAAATTTGCCAACCGCCACCTGCACAGCTTGTACGAGCGGCTGGCGAACAGCGCCATCGGCAGGAACCTGGGCACTCAGCAGCGCGCGACCCTGCATTGGTACCTGGGCAAGTTTGCCGTCGGTGGCGCAGCGCTGGCCGAAAGCGACCAGGCTCGCCTGGCTGAACTGCAGATGCAGATCGGCGAGTTGCGCCAAGCGTTCCTGAGCAACATCGGCCGGCCAGGGTTGTTGGTCGAGGATGAGACCGAACTGCGCGGCCTGCCACGAAGGCTGCGTGACGAATTGGCCGCGCGTGCCGAGGCAGCGGGTGCGCAAGGTTGGTTGATCGCCTGTGAAAGCGAGCCCACCGGCGCGGTGCTTCGGCAAGCCGCTCACCGCCCCCTGCGCGAGCGCGTGTACCGTGCCTTTCACACCCGTGGGGTAAGCGCCGACCCGCAGCAGGACAATGGCACTCAGTTGCAGCGCCTGGCCGAATGCCTGGACGAAAAGGCCCGCCTGCTCGGCTTTGCCAGCCACCTTGAACTGAGCCTGCTTGGCAAAAGTGCAGGCTCGGCCAGCCAGGTGAGCCATTTTCTACAGCTACTGGCAAGGTGCGTGCGCCCCGCCATGGCGCAATGGCGCGCCCGGCTGGCGCAACAGGCCGTGGCGCAAGGCCTGGGGACTGTGCGGCCTTGGGATGTCAGTTATCTGCTGGCAGCATCGGGGGAAGCGCAACCCAGGGGGACGTTTCGCGAGCATTTCCCGCTCAGTGGCGTGGTCAACGCATTGGCCCAGCTGGCGCAGCAGCTGTTTGCGCTGGAACTGCGCCCAAGGCGGCTGGCGACCTGGGACGACAGCGTACAGGCTTTCGAAATCTGGCAGCACCACGCCTTTATCGGTTTGCTTTACCTCGACGCCGTGCAACATGCGGGCAAACAGGCCGATGCCGTGTTCACCACCTACGTGCGCAACCGGCGGGTCGATGCCGAGGGTATCTACCATCCAGCCGTCGTGGTCGTGAACAGCGATATCCCAGCGGCGCAGAAGGGGGCAGAGCCGCTGCTGGATCACCTTTCGTTGCGCAAGCTGTACCATGAGTTCGGCCATGCCCTCCATCACCTGCTGGTGCGCACCAGTAGCCATGTGATGTCGGATGTGACCGAGCTTGGCACCGATGGCGTGGAGCTGTTCGGTAAGCTGTTCGAACGTTGGGTGTGGGACGCGGGCTACCTCGCTGGCATTGCTGGGCCTCGGCAGGACGGCAGCACGCTGAGCCAGGCGCAGGCTGAGGTGCACGTGAACGCGTTGAGGCAGCAGAGCATCGATGAAATCGGCCGCGACCTGAGCCTGGCGTTGTTCGACCTGGACCTGCACCGCACGCCGCTGGACGGTAGAACGCTGGTGCAGCGTCTTGAGGACGCGCGCGCGTGTTGCGGGTATTGGCCCCTGGAAGATTTCGAGCGCCCCGCGCATGCTTTCGACCACCTGATGGACGGTTACGACGCTGGCTTTTACGCCTACCTGTGGGCGGACGTTCATGCGTTTGATCTGTTCAGCCGCTTCCAGGCGCAGGGGCTGTTGGACCGGGCCACGGGGCGGGCCCTGCAGCAGACGCTGTTCGAAAGCGGTGCCGCACGCCCGCTGCGCGAAGGTATCCAGGCCTTCCTCGGGCGGCCGCCAAGCCCGTCCGCTTACCTGCGCTGGCATGGGCTGGGCTGACCGAAGGTGCTGGCAAGATCCCAGGGATCTCGATACTGTATGTAAATACAGTATGAGGGTGCGTCATGATACCGCCAGTAGCGCAAAAGGGCCGTGGCACGGCCCACAACCCGCATAACCGCTTCGCCCCGAACCATTCGGTGGCGGAGGATGACGGCTGGTATCAAGAGGTGCCGCTGACCCAGGCTACCGAAGTACGGGTCGAAACCGCCAAGTCGGTCATCAGCCGCAATACCTCCCCCGACCTGCCGTTCGACCGCTCGATCAACCCTTATCGCGGTTGCGAGCATGGCTGCATTTACTGCTATGCCCGTCCTTCCCACGCCTATTGGGACCTTTCCCCAGGGTTGGACTTCGAAACCAAGCTGATCGCCAAGACCAATGCGGCCGAGGTGCTTGCGCAACAGCTGAGCAAGCCGGGTTATGTCTGTGCACCGATCAACTTGGGGTCCAATACCGACCCATACCAGCCGATCGAGCGTGAGCAGCAGCTGACCCGGCGCTTGCTGGAAGTGCTGTTGAAGTTTCGCCACCCCGTGACCATCGTTACCAAGGGCGCGTTGGTGCTGCGCGATCTCGACGTGCTGGCCGAGATGGCCAGCCAACGGCTGGTGCGGGTGATGATCAGCCTGACGACATTGGACGATGACCTCAAACGAGTGCTCGAGCCGCGGGCGGCGTCGTCCAGGGCCAGGTTGCGCGCCATCCGGGTATTGCGCGAGGCGGGGGTGCCGGTGGGCGTCTTGTGTTCGCCGATGATCCCGATGATCAACGACAGCGAACTGGAGCGCTTGCTCGAGGCCGCCAAGGAGGCTGGCGCGCAGAGCGCGGCCTACATGATGTTGCGCCTGCCCTTGGAGGTGGCACCGCTGTTCGAACAATGGCTGCAGGACCACTACCCGCAGCGCGCCAACCATGTGTTAAGCCTGATTCGCCAGAGCCGGGGAGGCGAGTTGTATGACAGCCGCTTTGGCGCGCGTATGCGGGGAGAAGGTATTTTTGCCGAACTGCTGGCACAACGCTTTGCCAAGACCCAGCGCCGGTTGGGGTTTGAAGGGCGCGACGCGCAACCGCTGGACTGTTCAGCGTTCTGTCCACCGGGCGGACAGATGGCTTTGTTCTGAAACCCCAACCTAACTAATCGAAGTACATAATTCTATTCCAGGCTCTTGGCAGTTGATGTTTTTTTGCTATTATTCAGTTCCCGCCTCACCTATCTGGAACACGCGTTCTAGAGCCTCCGAATTAAGTTTCAGTTAAGTTTTCCCCGCTAGCGTAGGCATCCAGTTCACCGAGACTGTGATTTCTGGCCCGTGCGTGTCATCTAAAACCCTGCATAGCCAGAATCTTTCACCGGTAAAATGGACTTACCTACACACCGTCAAGAGGATGAATCATGCCCGTCAAGGACCCATCCAAGGTCGTTCCGCAGGTCCCCGCGGAGAGCGCCGATGCCGCCCTTAAGCACATCGTCGACGGCTTCCTGCGCTTTCACCACGATGTCTTTCCCGAGCAGCAGGAGCTTTTCAAGAAGCTCGCCACCGCTCAAACGCCACGCGCCATGTTCATCACCTGCGCCGACTCGCGCATCGTCCCCGAGCTGATCACCCAGAGCTCGCCAGGCGACCTGTTCGTGACCCGTAACGTCGGTAACGTGGTGCCGCCTTACGGGCAGATGAACGGCGGCGTTTCCAGTGCGATCGAGTACGCCGTGTCGGCGCTGGGTGTGCACCACATCATCATTTGTGGCCACTCCGACTGCGGCGCGATGCGTGCGGTGCTCAACCCGAAATCGCTGGCCAAGATGCCGACCGTTTCCGCCTGGTTGCGCCACGCCGAAGTGGCCCGTACCGTGGTTGAGAACAACTGTTCTTGTGGCAGCGAGCACGAAACCATGCAGGTGCTGACGCGGGAAAACGTCATCGCCCAGTTGCATCACCTGCGCACGCACCCGTCGGTGGCTTCGCGTCTGGCAGCGGGTGAGCTGTACATCCATGGTTGGGTGTACGA
Source organism: Pseudomonas ceruminis (assembly GCF_021602025.1). Classification (GTDB taxonomy): domain Bacteria; phylum Pseudomonadota; class Gammaproteobacteria; order Pseudomonadales; family Pseudomonadaceae; genus Aquipseudomonas; species Aquipseudomonas ceruminis. The sequence continues at coordinate 65,033 of NZ_BQHW01000017.1, read as the reverse complement.
CATCGAGACCAGCAAGATCGAAGCGTACGACGCCGCCAGCGACAGCTTCATGCCCCTGGCTGCTGGCGAGCCAATCCCCTGCGCTACTCCGAGAGGCCGCTACTAAGCGACCCGTCCAACGCTAGAACCTTGATAGCCGGCTGCACCCCCTGAGGGGTGTGGTACGGCCTTCGGCTGCCTTGAATTCCCTGACTGCCCTGCCGGCCTGTCCGCCGGCGGCCCGCGCCTGCGCGCTTGTCAGGGGCCAACGTGCCCACGGCCAGAGGAATGGCCGTGCGACAAAGGAAGGAGAAATAGGGTGAACATGACACAGTTGAAAGCGGCCCTGCCGCGAGAGTTGTTGGCGTCGGTGGTGGTCTTTCTGGTGGCCCTGCCCTTGTGCATGGGGATTGCGATCGCTTCCGGCATGCCACCGGCCAAAGGCCTGATTACCGGCATCATCGGCGGCATCGTAGTGGGCTTTCTGGCGGGCTCACCGCTTCAGGTCAGTGGCCCTGCAGCGGGCCTGGCGGTGCTGGTGTTCGAGTTGGTACGCCAGCATGGCATGGCCATGCTCGGGCCGATTCTGCTGCTGGCCGGGGTCTTGCAGTTGCTGGCCGGGCGCTTGCGCCTGGGCTGCTGGTTTCGCGTCACCGCGCCAGCGGTGGTGTACGGCATGCTGGCGGGTATTGGCGTGTTGATCGTGCTGTCACAGGTGCATGTGATGTTCGACACGGCGCCACAACCCTCGGGCATGCATAACCTGCTGGCGTTCCCGTCGACCGTGGCTGCTGCCCTGCCACTGGAAAGCGCAGGTTCGGGCTGGCAGGCCGGCGCCCTGGGCCTGGGTACCATTGCCATCATGTGGGGCTGGGAGCGCTGGCGGCCGCAGGCGCTGCGGTTCATCCCCGGTGCCTTACTCGGCGTGGCGGCAATGACAGCCATCAGCCTGTGGCTGGCGCTGCCGGTCAACCGTGTGCAGGTACCGGCGGACCTTTCCGAAGCCATCGACTGGATCGGCGTGGACGACCTTATGAAGCTGGCCGACCCCGCTCTGCTGGTCGCAGCCTTTGCCCTGGCGTTCATCGCCAGTGCAGAGACCCTGTTGTCGGCCGCCGCCGTAGACCGCATGCACAGTGGGCAGCGTTCGGACTTCGACCGTGAGTTGTCGGCCCAGGGTGTCGGCAACATCCTTTGCGGCGTGCTCGGCGCGTTGCCCATGACCGGGGTGATCGTGCGCAGCTCGGCCAATGTGCAGGCCGGAGCCCAGACGCGGGCATCGGCCATCTTCCATGGCCTGTGGCTGTTGGCATTCGTGGTGGCGCTGAGCAGTGTGCTGCAGCAGATCCCGGTGGCGAGCTTGGCCGGCGTGCTGGTCTTCACCGGTGTGAAACTCGTGGACTTCAAGGCATTTCGGGGGCTGGGCCGCTACGGGCGCATGCCAATGTTCACCTACGCGGCCACCGCGTTGGCGATCATCTTCACCGACCTGCTGACCGGTGTGTTGCTGGGCTTTGCCCTGACCCTGCTCAAGCTGGCCTTCAAGGCGGCCCGCCTGAAGATCAACCTGGTGAGCCTGGAGACGCCTGGGCATATGGCACTGCGCCTGAGTGGCGCAGCGACCTTTCTCAAGGTGCCGGCGCTGACGCAAGTATTGGAAAGCCTCCCCGCTGGCACCCACCTCCACGTGCCGATGACCCACCTCAGTTATATCGATCACTCTGTGCTGGAGCTGCTCGAAGACTGGGGCCGCACCCAGCGCCACCATGGCTCACGGTTGATCATCGAGCCCCGGGGGCTGAAACGGCGGGTCGAGGGCCGCTTGCGTACCGTCACCGAGTGCTGATACCTGGGGCTGTCGGCTCTGCCGTGCCGACAGCCTGCCAGCATCCGGGACGAAAGGTCAGGCGGGTTGGCTCAGTTCCACGCCCAGTTGGCGCGACAGGCAAGGCCAGCGTTTCCAGGCAGCACCCGTCGCCGGGCTACTCAGGGTTTCGCGGTAGGCCTCTACCGATTCCACGGCGAAACTCTCGTCATTGAGCATTTCTTCGACCGAGTGGTGCACCACCTCATCCAGTTGGTTGGCGAACGTCTCGCCAATCAGTTGATGGGCAATCAGGTTGGCCATGGTGGTATCGAACGGAATCAACGGTTGCTGGAAGTGACGGATGTACAGGTCGTTCACTTCCTCTACCAGGCGATGGGCCAGGTAGGCCTCGTCCAGCAGGCAGTCCAGCCCCGCATGCCCGTGCATCACGCTGGGCGGCTGCAGGAAATAGGCTTCGGCGATTTTAAGCACGGGTTTGATCTGCGATTCGATACCGGCTTCGCGGGCGACCGCATGGGCGGCCTCCAGCAATTCTGGAACCTGGTCGATGTAGGCGCTGACGAAGCGCGCCAAGGTACCCTGGGCGTCCTGCTCAGGCAGTTGGATCGAGGGGTGCAGGTGCGGTAGTTGGGCCTCGAGACGCGCTTTCAGTTGGCCGGTACGGCCTTCGTGTTGGTGGGCTTGGCTAATCTGCTCGCGTACAGCAGCGATGTTCATGACAACTCCAGGGACAAGACGTTTCAAACGGAAGACACTAAATTAGCTCGATATGCAGGATACTTAAGACGTATTTGTTATAAGCGCCGCAAACGTGTGCGCCCTTGGCTATATCTAAATGCCATTATTGTGCCAGACCCTATCTAGCACGGGCCCTGCAGGATATTTCCTGAATTCATGAAGTTCATTTCACCCCCGCCGTTGCGGGCCATTGGTCGCTGTCTATACTCCGCTTGAACGTGATTCGTTGATGAGGCCCGACTGCTTTTAGCAGGGGCTCGGTCGTCGAAGCCAGGCAGTCTTGACCGCCGTTCCCTCTTGCCGCAGGCCATGCCTCCGGGACAACAAGAATTAGAAGGGGAACCCGCAATGATGCGACATCCACCTGTCTGGATGGGCCTCCTGTTGTGGACGGTTTTCGGTCAGGCCAACGCCGCCTGGACTGTGAACATGGCGCCCGGCGCGACTGAAGTCTCCAACGCCGTGTTCGACCTGCACATGACCATCTTCTGGATCTGCGTGATCATCGGCATCGTGGTGTTCGGCGCGATGTTCTGGTCCATGGTCATCCATCGTCGTTCCATCGGCCAGCAGGCTGCGCATTTCCACGAACATACCTGGGTGGAAATCCTCTGGACGGTGATCCCCTTCCTGATCCTCGTGGCCATGGCCATTCCGGCGACCAAGACGCTGATCGATATCTACGATGCCAGCGAATCGGACATCGACATCCAGGTCACCGGCTACCAGTGGAAGTGGCATTACAAGTACCTGGGCCAGGACGTGGAGTTCTTCAGCAACCTGGCCACGCCGGCCGACCAGATCCAGAACAAGGCACCCAAGGATGAGCACTACCTGCTCGAGGTAGACCAGCCGCTGGTGCTGCCGGTGGGCGCAAAAGTGCGCTTTCTGGTAACGGCCGCCGACGTGATCCACTCCTGGTGGGTACCGGCCTTTGCGGTCAAGCGCGATGCCATTCCCGGCTTCGTCAACGAAGCCTGGACCCGCATCGAGAAGCCCGGCATCTACCGTGGTCAGTGCACCGAGCTGTGCGGCAAAGACCACGGCTTCATGCCAGTGGTGGTCGAGGTCAAAACCCAGGCCGACTACGACACCTGGCTTGGCGAGCGCAAGGCCGATGCGGCCAAGCTCAAGGAGCTGACCAGCAAGGAATGGACCCTGGAAGAGCTGGTCGAGCGCGGCGACAAGGTCTACCACACCACCTGCGTGGCCTGTCACCAGGCCCAGGGCCAGGGCCTGCCGCCGATGTTCCCGGCGCTCAAGGGCTCGAAAGTGGCCACCGGGCCCAAGGAAGAACACTTGAGCGTGGTCTTCCATGGGCGGCCAGGCACGGCCATGGCCGCGTTCGGCAAACAGCTCTCGGAAGTCGATATCGCTGCTGTGGTTACCTACGAGCGTAACGCCTGGGGCAACAACAAGGGCGACATGGTCACGCCGAAGGATGTGCTGGCGCTCAAGCAGGCAGACGCGCAATGAACCGGGTTACTCGCGGCAGTCAGTGGATTGCAGGAGACAGGACATGAGTGCAGTGATCGACGACCACGCCAACGGCCATGAGCATGCGCATGGCCCCGCGAAGGGCCTGATGCGCTGGGTGCTGACCACCAACCACAAGGACATCGGCACGATGTACCTGTGGTTCAGTTTCATGATGTTCCTGCTCGGCGGCTCGTTTGCCATGGTTATCCGCGCCGAGCTGTTCCAGCCCGGGCTGCAGATCGTGGAGCCGGCGTTCTTCAATCAGATGACCACCATGCATGGCTTGATCATGGTGTTCGGTGCGGTGATGCCGGCCTTCGTCGGCCTGGCCAACTGGATGATCCCGCTGATGATCGGGGCGCCCGACATGGCCCTGCCACGGATGAACAACTTCAGCTTCTGGCTGCTGCCGGCGGCATTCCTGCTGCTGGTTTCGACGCTGTTCAGCCCAGGCGGCGGGCCGAACTTCGGCTGGACCTTCTACGCCCCGCTGTCTACCACCTATGCCCCAGCCAGCGTGACCTTCTTCATTTTCGCCATTCACCTGATGGGTATCAGCTCGATCATGGGCGCGATCAACGTGATCGCGACCATCCTCAATCTGCGTGCGCCCGGCATGACCCTGATGAAGATGCCGCTGTTCGTCTGGACCTGGCTGATCACCGCCTTCCTGCTGATCGCGGTTATGCCGGTGCTGGCGGGTGTGGTGACCATGATGTTGATGGATATCCACTTCGGTACCAGCTTCTTCAGTGCTGCCGGCGGTGGCGACCCGGTGCTGTTCCAGCATGTGTTCTGGTTCTTTGGCCACCCCGAGGTGTACATCATGATCCTGCCCGCCTTTGGCGCGGTCAGCTCGATCATCCCGGCGTTTTCCCGCAAGCCGCTGTTCGGTTACACCTCGATGGTCTATGCCACTGGGGCGATCGCCTTCCTGTCGTTCATCGTGTGGGCACACCACATGTTCGTGGTCGGCATCCCGGTGGTGGGTGAGCTGTTCTTCATGTACGCCACCATGCTGATCGCCGTGCCCACCGGGGTGAAGGTGTTCAACTGGGTGAGCACCATGTGGGAAGGCTCGCTGACATTCGAGACACCGATGCTGTTCGCCATTGCCTTCGTCATCCTGTTCACCATCGGCGGTTTCTCCGGCCTGATGCTGGCCATCGCCCCGGCAGACTTCCAGTACCACGACACCTACTTCGTGGTGGCGCACTTCCACTACGTGCTGGTGCCCGGGGCGATCTTCGGCATTTTCGCCTCGGCCTACTACTGGCTGCCGAAATGGACGGGGCACATGTACGACGAAACCCTCGGCAAGCTGCACTTCTGGCTGTCATTCATCGGTATGAACATGGCCTTCTTCCCCATGCATTTCGTAGGCCTGGCCGGCATGCCGCGGCGCATCCCCGACTACAACCTGCAGTTCGCCGACTTCAACATGGTGTCATCGATCGGTGCATTCCTGTTCGGTGCCACACAGATCTTCTTCTTGTTCATCGTCATCAAGTGCATTCGCGGTGGCGCGCCGGCACCGGCCAAGCCCTGGGATGGCGCCGAGGGCCTTGAGTGGTCGATCCCCTCACCCGCGCCCTATCACACCTTCCAGACACCACCGGACGTGAAATAGGTAACTGCCCATGAACGGCCAACCGCTCAAGCGCCTGGTATTGCGCCTGCTGATGCTGACGGTGGTGATGTTTGCCTTCGGCTTTGCCCTCGTGCCGATCTACGACGTGATGTGCAAGGCCTTCGGCATCAACGGCAAGACTGGCGGGCAGTATGAAGGCAGCCAGGTCAGCGACCTGACGCGCTCGGTGCGAGTGCAGTTCATGTCAACCAATGCCAGCGACATGGTCTGGGACTTCTATTCCACCGCCGATCAGCTCGAGGTCAACCCGGGGGCGGTCAACCAGATGATCTTCATCGCCCATAACCCGACCAACCGAGCAATGAGTGCCCAGGCCATACCCAGCATCACCCCGGCCGAAGCCGCGGCGTATTTCCACAAGACCGAGTGCTTCTGCTTTACCCAGCAGGTGCTGCAGCCCGGCGAACGCATCGAGATGCCAGTGCGTTTCATCGTCGACCGCGACCTGCCGGCGAGCGTGAAGCACCTGACACTGGCCTACACCTTGTTCGACATCACCGCTCGCCATCCGCCGGTTGCGCATGCCGCTGCCCCGGACGTTCAGGGCGCCCGTTAAGGGAAGGAGAACAGCAATGGCAAGTCATGAGCACTACTACGTCCCGGCGCAGAGCAAATGGCCGATCATCGCCACCCTTGGGATGTTCATCACGGTGTTCGGCCTGGGCACCTGGTTCAACGATCTCAAGGCCGGCCACCCTGGCTCTCATGGGCCGCTGATTTTCTTCATCGGGGCGTTGTTCCTGGCCTACATGTTGTTCGGCTGGTTTGGCTCGGTTGTCAGGGAAAGCCGCGCCGGGCTCTACAGCCCGCAGCTGGACCGCTCCTTCCGCTGGGGCATGAGCTGGTTCATCTTCTCCGAAGTGATGTTCTTCATGGCCTTCTTCGGCGCGCTGTTCTACGTGCGTGTGCTGGCCGGCCCATGGCTGGGGGGTGAGGGGCACAAGGGCGTGGCCCACATGTTGTGGCCGAGTTTCGAGTTCGCCTGGCCGCTGTTGCACACACCCGACCCTAAACTGTTCCCGCCACCGAAGGAAGTCATCGACCCTTGGCACCTGCCCTTGATCAACACCATTCTGCTGGTCAGCTCGAGCGTGACCATCACCATCGCCCACCACGCCCTGCGCCGCGAAAACCGAGGTGCGCTGAAGCTGTGGCTAGGGCTGACCATCCTTCTGGGCCTCAGCTTCATTTCACTGCAGGCCTATGAGTACCACGAGGCTTACACCAAGCTGGGGCTGACGCTGGGGTCGGGGATCTATGGCGCGACCTTCTTCATGCTCACGGGCTTTCACGGTGCCCACGTGATCTTGGGCACGATCATCCTGATCGTCATGTTCATACGGGTGCTACGTGGGCATTTCAGCCCCGAAAAACACTTCGGCTTCGAGGCGGCCAGCTGGTACTGGCACTTCGTCGACGTGGTGTGGGTGGGGCTGTTCATCTTTGTGTATGTGCTTTGAACGCTGATGAAGAACGCTGTGGGAACAGTCAGAAGGGTGCGTGGGATACAAGCTGGCCACTGATGAAGCCCCAGGCCACCAGGCCTATGGTCAGGGCCGCCAGGGTGACCCGCACGGTCAACGCCTTCAGCAAGCGGGTCGAGTTCTCGTCGTCCTTGACCAGAAACACCAGGCCACTGAACAGGCTGGCAACCGTGGCCAACAGCATCAGGACAATCGCGGCCTTGAGCATGGCGCTTCTCCAGAGGGATGCGGTGATGTGGATAAGTATAGCGAGGCGCCCGTGAGGCCGTTTCGTCCGGGCTGGGTACCCACCCTGGTGGTGCTTGCGCTACTGCCAGGTTTGATTGCGCTTGGCTGCTGGCAGCTGGGCCGTGCCGATGAAAAACGTGCGTTGCTGGCGGCGTATGCCGAGCGCAGCATCGAAGCGCCGCTCTCCACTGCCCAGTTGCAGCAAAGCGACGATACCGCGATGCGCCGTGTCCACCTTTACGGCCGTTTCGATGCTGAGCACAGCCTGCTGCTGGACAACCGCATGCGCGATGGCCAAGCCGGCGTGGAGCTGCTGCAACCGTTCCACGACCAGCCCAGTGGCCTGTGGCTGCTGGTCAATCGTGGTTGGCTGCCTTGGCCGGACCGCCGCAGCCCCGTCGCGTTCGACACTCCGACGCAGGCGCTGGCGCTGGATGCCTCGGTATATGTGGCGCCGGGCAGCACCTTCCAGCTGCACCCCGACCCCGTCGGCGGCCAATGGCCGCATTTGCTGACCGCCGTGAACCCCACGCAACTGTGGCAACAGCTCGCGCGCGAAGGCTTCGCCCATGAGCTGCGCCTGCAGCCCGGCCCGGCCACCTACCGCCTGGACTGGCCGGTGGTCGCCATGGGCCCGGAAAAACACCTGGGCTATGCCGTGCAATGGTTCGCCCTGGCCACTGCCCTGGTGCTGCTTTACCTCTACTTTGGCTGGCACCACAAAAAGGAGAACAACCATGGCCGCCGCCACCACTCCACTGGACCCGCCTGACCGTCGCAAACCCAGAGCCCGCGGGCGTTTGCAGTTGATTCTGATTCTGCTGGTGGTGCTCGGCCCGATGATCCTGGCCACCAGCATGTACAAGCTCAAGTTCTGGGTGCCGGAAGGCCGCAGCTACCATGGCGCGATGATCGGCAACGGCCAGAGCCGCAGCGACATTGGCGTCACCGGCGAGGATGCGCGCTGGCAGCTGCTGGTCAGCGCGCCCGAGGGCTGTGCCGAAGAGTGCCAGCGCCTGGTGTACCTGGCGCGGCAAATCCAGGTGGGCCTTGGGCGAGACGCCAGTCGCGCCAGTCATGCCCTGGCCGCCGCCCAGCCGTTGAGCGCTGACTATCAAACCCTGCTGGGCCGCGAGTATCCGCAGCTGCAACGCTACCCACTGGATGCCCAGCGCTATGTCCAGAAGCTGGGCGAGCGGGCCCCGCACCTGTGGATCGTCGACCCACACGGCAACCTGGTGCTGCGCTACGACGGCAAGGTCAACGGCAAGCATGTGCTGGACGACCTGCGCCACCTGCTCAAGCTGTCCAATATCGGCTAGGAGCCTGCCATGGCCAGACCCGGATTTCGCCTCGCTGTGTTCGCCACCTTGCTGGCGCTGCTGGTCGTGCTGCTGGGGGCCTATACGCGGCTGACCCATGCCGGCCTGGGGTGCCCCGATTGGCCGGGTTGCTATGGCTTCATCAGCGTGCCGAAAACCGATGCGCAACTGGCCCATGCCGAGTTGCACTTCCCCGAGCACCCGGTGGAAGAAGCCAAGGGCTGGGCCGAGATGGTCCACCGCTACTTTGCCGGCACCCTTGCCCTGGTGATTGCCCTGCTCGCTTTCCAGGCCGTACGCCGCCATACCCGCGACGGCCAGCCGTACCGCTTGCCGCTGGTGTTGCTGGGGGTGGTGTTGGCCCAGGCGGCGTTCGGCATGTGGACCGTGACCCTCAAGCTGTGGCCACAGGTGGTCACGGCGCACCTGCTTGGCGGTTTCACGACCTTGAGCTTGCTGTTCCTGTTATCCCTGCGTCTATCCCGGGCCTTTGCGCCGTTGCCGAAGCTGCCCTTGAGCCTGCGTCGGCTCGCGGCATTGGCGCTGTTGGTGGTGGTTGGCCAGGTCGCCCTGGGTGGGTGGGTCAGCGCCAACTACGCGGCGGTCGCCTGCATCGATCTGCCCACCTGCCATGGCCAGTGGTGGCCGGCAGCGGACTTCAGCAACGGCTTCCACCTCACCCAGCACGTCGGCCCCAACTACCTGGGCGGGCAGTTGGACAGCGATGCGCGCACGGCCATCCATATCAGCCACCGCCTGGGGGCGTTGCTGGTCACCTGCGTGCTGCTGATGCTCAGTTGGAAGCTGCACCGTTGTGGCCTGCCCGGCCTGGCGCGGTGGGTGCTGCTGGCCTTGGCACTGCAAGTAGGCCTGGGCGTCAGCAACGTGGTGTTCCACCTGCCGCTTGCCGTGGCCGTGGCGCATAACGCCGGTGGAGCGCTGTTGCTGCTGAGCATGGTGCTGGTGAACTACCGCATTCGTGTGGTCGACAAGGTGCGCGTCGGCCATGGCTGGCGCCTGACGCCGGTTACCGGTGTCGGTATCTCCCATCACATGAGGAACGATTCGTGGCGACGCCTCTGAGTGCCCGGCGTGCCAGTTGGCGCGACTATCTGGAGCTGACCAAGCCGAAGGTGGTGGTATTGATGCTGATCACCTCGCTGGTGGGGATGCTCCTGGCTACCCGTGCCGGTGTGCCCTGGAGCGTGCTGTTGTTCGGCAACCTGGGCATCGCCCTGTGCGCGGGCGGCGCGGCGGTGGTCAACCATGTGCTGGACCGGCGTATCGATGCGCTGATGGCGCGCACGCACAAGCGGCCGCTGGCCGAGGGACGGGTCGAGCCGCTGCCGGCGCTGCTGTTCGCGCTCGCATTGGCGTTACTGGGCATGGTGCTGCTGCTGGTGTTCACCAACGCCCTCACCGCCTGGCTGACGCTGGCATCGCTGCTCGGCTATGCGGTGCTCTATACCGGCTTTCTCAAACGTGCGACACCACAGAACATTGTCATTGGCGGCCTGGCGGGGGCAGCCCCGCCGCTGCTCGGCTGGGTGGCGGTGAGCGGACACGTCAGCGCCGAACCGCTGCTGCTGGTACTGATCATCTTCGCCTGGACGCCCCCGCACTTCTGGGCCCTGGCCATCCACCGCAAGGAGGAGTACGCCAAGGCCGATATCCCGATGCTGCCGGTGACCCACGGCGAGCGCTACACCACGCTGCACATCCTGCTCTACACCCTGATTGTGCTGGCGGTGTCCCTGCTGCCGTATGTCATCCACATGAGTGGCCCGCTGTACTTGGCCTGCGCCCTTGCTCTGGGCCTGCGCTTCCTGCAATGGGCCTGGGTGTTGTACCGTGGCAGCCGGCCGCATGCGGCGATCAGCACCTTCAAGTACTCTATCGGCTACCTGTTCGCGCTGTTCATCGCGTTGCTCGTTGACCACTACCTGTTGTTGAACCTATGACCCGAACCCAGAAAACCGTCTTCATCCTCGTTGCCCTGGTCGCGTTGATCATGGGCCTGACCGTCAACAAGGTGCTTAACGGCCGCGACCAGCTCAACCCGACCGAGCTGATCGATGCCGGCATCATCCTTCTGCCACAGAGCCGTGCGGTGGCGGACGTGACCATGACCAACCAGGATGGCCAGCCGGTGCAGCTGGACGACCTCAAGGGTAAATGGTCGCTGCTGTTCTTCGGTTACACCTATTGCCCGGACATCTGCCCGACCACCCTGGCCCAGTTGCGCCAGGTGAAGAGCGAGCTGCCCAAGGAGGCCGTGAACCGCCTGCAGGTCGTGCTGGTGAGTGTGGACCCGAACCGCGATACGCCGAACCAGCTCAAGCAGTACCTGGGTTACTTCGACAAGGATTTCGTCGGTGTGGCGGGGTCGATCGAGGATACCCAGAAGTTGGCCAATGCCTTGAGCATCCCGTTCATCCCGGCCGATACCAGCAAGCCCGGGTATACCGTGGATCACAGCGGCAACCTGGCGATCGTCGGGCCGGATGGACGTCAGCGTGGGTTCATTCGTGCGCCGTTCAACAACCAGAAGCTGGTGGCGCAGTTGCCGGGGCTGGTCAAGCGCGATTGATACAGGCCTGAAAAGCGTCGCGGGGCAAGCCCGCTCCCTCAGGTACCTCACTGCATTCAAGCTCAGTGGAGTACCAGTGGGAGCGGGCTTGCCCCGCGAGGAACACAGCGCGATCTAACGGCTTAGAACGCCGGCACCACCGCACCTTTGTACTTCTCGTTGATGAACTGCTTCACCTCTGGCGAGTGCAGTGCCGCCGCCAGTTTCTTCATGTCTTCCGAATCCTTGTTGTCCGGGCGGGCAACCAGAATGTTCACGTACGGCGAGTCGGCGCCTTCGATGGCCAGGGCGTCTTTTTCCGGGTTCAGCTTGGCTTCCAGCGCGTAGTTGGTGTTGATCAGGGCAGCATCGACCTGGGTCAGCACGCGCGGGATGGTGGCGGCTTCGAGCTCACGGAACTTCACGTTCTTCGGGTTCTCGGCAACGTCCTTAATGGTCGACAGGATGTTGCTGTTGTCCTTGAGCTTGATCACGCCGGCCTTGTCCAGCAGCAGCAGGGCACGGCCGCCGTTGGTGGCGTCGTTGGGAATGACCACGGTGGCACCGGACGGCAGCTCGTCGAGCTTCTTGTACTTGTTCGAGTACACGCCCAGCGGTTCGATGTGCACGCCGGCAACGCTGACCAGGTCAGTGCCCTTGGCCTTGTTGAACTCATCCAGGTACGGCTGGTGCTGGAAGAAGTTGGCATCCAGGCGCTTCTCGGCGACTTGCACGTTCGGCTGGATGTAGTCGGTGAACTCTTTCACCTTGAGGTTTACACCCTCTTTCTCCAACTGCGGTTTGACGAAGTTGAGAATTTCGGCGTGCGGCACCGGGGTGGCGGCAACGGTGAGGTCCCCGGCGTGGGCCGAGAAGGCCGCGACAGCGGCAGCGACAGCAAGCAGCTTCTTCATTGATCACTCCTTGTGAGGGCCGCGACGGCCCCCGAACGGGTCGGCCGGACCGACCCCATTGGGGTTACTTACGGGAAAAATGCACAACCAGTTTGTCGCCCACGCTCTGCAGGACTTGAACCAGTACCAACAGCAGCACCACGGTGACCACCATCACATCGGTCTGGAAACGCTGATAGCCGAAGCGGATGGCCAGGTCACCCAGGCCGCCGGCACCGACCACACCGGCCATCGCGGTATACGACACCAGGGTAATGGCAGTGACGGTGATTGCCGCGAAGATGCCCGGCCGAGCCTCCGGCAGCAGCGCATTGGTGATGATCTGGCGGGTCGTGGCGCCCATCGACTGGGTCGCTTCGATGATGCCGCGGTCCACCTCGCGCAAGGCGGTTTCCACCAGGCGTGCGAAGAACGGCGTGGTACCTACCACCAGAGGCGGAATGGCACCGGCCACACCCAGCGAGGTGCCGGTGATCAGCACGGTGATCGGGATCATCACGATCAGCAGGATGATGAACGGCAGCGAACGCAGGATGTTGACGATCAGCGACAGCAGCGCGTACACGCCCTTCTGCTCAAACATCTGCCGCGGGCCACAGAGGAACAGCAACACGCCCAGCGGCAGACCCAGCAGCACGGTGAAGAACAGCGAGCCGAACAGCATGATCATGGTGTCGATGGTAGCCAGCCAGATTTCGGCCCAGTCGACGTTGGCAAAGAAATTCAGCGCGTCCATCAACGCAGTACCTCCATATGTACGTCAGCTGCCTTGAAGCGGTCGAACGCCGCTTCCATGTCGCCGCCGGTCACGGCCAGGGTCAGCTGCCCATAGGGCACGTCCTTGATGCGGTCGATGCGCCCGGCGAGGATGCTGTAGTCCACCCCGGTTTCGCGGGCCACGGTGCCCAGCAGCGGCGCATAGGTAGCGTCACCCTGGAAGGTCAGGCGCACGATACGGCCAGGTACATGGGCAAAGTCGTCACGCTGTTCGCCTTCGTCCACCTGCTCGTCTTCCTGGACGAAGCGTTTGGTGGTGGGGTGCTGCGGGTGCAAAAACACCTCGGCAACCGAGCCTTGCTCGACGATCTGCCCGGCATCCATGACCGCCACGCGGTCGCAGACCCGACGAATCACGTCCATTTCGTGGGTGATCAGCACGATGGTGAGCTTCAACTCCCGGTTGATCTCGGCCAGCAGCTGCAGTACCGACGCCGTGGTCTGAGGGTCGAGGGCGCTGGTGGCTTCGTCGCAGAGCAGGATTTTAGGGTTGGTGGACAGGGCACGGGCGATGCCGACGCGCTGCTTCTGGCCGCCGGACAACTGCGCCGGGTACTTTTTGGCGTGGTCCGACAGGCCTACACGCGCCAGCAACTCAGTGACCCGTTTGTCGATCTCGCCGCGCGAGAGCTCGCCGGCCAGGGTCAGCGGTAGAGCGACGTTGTCGGCAACCGTCTTGGAGGCCAGCAGGTTGAAGTGCTGGAAGATCATGCCCACTTGCTGGCGGAAGCCGCGCAGCTGGTTGGCATTGAATGCGGTGACGTCTTCGCCGTCGACGATGATCGTGCCGCCGGAAGGCTCTTCCAGGCGGTTGATCAGGCGCAGCATGGTGCTTTTGCCCGCCCCGGAATGGCCAATCAGGCCGAACACCTGGCCGTTCTCGATAGTCAGGCTGGTCGGATTCAGGGCGGGTATTTCCCTACCGGCGACGCGGTAGGTCTTGTGTACATGTTGGAACTCGATCACGTAGCGAACCTTGTGGGGCGCAGGGGATTTGGGGTCAGCGGTTGGCTGGGGTGGCGCATTTTAGCCTTTTCCCATAGTTGTTCTTAGCATTTATTTCGTAATCAACCAATCCTGCGGGCATAACGCGACCACCGGTAAAGCTTATTGAACGTAGCCGCAGGCGCTCCAGTCACTACTAGAACAAGCCCACCGGGCACCCTGAAGACTGATGAGGAGAGCCGAGATGCCTAGCAAGAAGACGGATACGTCCAAGCAGAGCCAGCTTGCCGGCACCACTACACCCGATCGTGCCAACACCAATGCCAAGGTGCAGAGCCTGGAGGACGTGCGCAGTGACGCCACCGGCCAGGCCTTGCGCACCAACCAGGGCGTGCGCATCGCCGATAACCAGAACACGCTCAAGGTGGGTGACCGCGGGCCGTCGTTGCTTGAAGACTTCATCATGCGCGAGAAGATCACCCACTTCGACCACGAGCGCATCCCTGAACGTATCGTCCATGCTCGAGGTACTGGCGCGCATGGTTTCTTCCAGAGCTATGGCAATCATGCGCAACTGACCAAGGCCGGCTTCCTGCAGGACCCGGAGAAAATCACCCCGGTGTTCGTTCGTTTTTCCACGGTGCAGGGCCCGCGGGGCTCGGGCGATACCGTGCGCGACGTTCGCGGCTTTGCGGTGAAGTTCTACACCGACGAGGGCAATTTCGACCTGGTGGGCAACAACATGCCGGTGTTCTTCATCCAGGATGCGATCAAGTTCCCGGACTTCGTCCACGCGGTGAAACCCGAACCCCACAACGAAATCCCTACCGGTGGCTCGGCCCACGACACCTTCTGGGACTTCGTCTCGCTGGTGCCGGAGTCGGCGCACATGGTCATGTGGGCGATGTCCGATCGCGCCATTCCGCGCAGCCTGCGCATGATGGAAGGGTTTGGCGTGCATACCTTCCGCTTGATCAACGCCGAAGGTGTGGCCAGTTTCGTCAAGTTCCATTGGAAACCGGCCCAAGGCGTGCACTCGGTGCTATGGGACGAGGCGCAGAAACTGGCAGGCAAGGACACTGATTTCCACCGCCGTGACCTGTGGGAAGCCATCGAAACCGGCGACTATCCAGAGTGGGAGCTTGGCGTACAGATCGTGCCAGAGGCCGATGAGCATAAATTCGACTTCGACCTGCTCGACCCGACCAAGATCATTCCCGAAGAGTTGGTGCCGGTTACCCCGCTGGGCAAGATGGTGCTCAACCGCAACCCGGACAACTTCTTCGCCGAAATTGAGCAGATTGCGTTCTGCCCCGGCCATATCGTGCCGGGTATCGATTTCAGCAATGACCCGTTGCTGCAAGGGCGGCTGTTCTCGTACACCGATACCCAGATCAGCCGCCTGGGTGGCCCGAACTTCCACGAAATCCCGATCAACCGCCCAGTGGCGCCCAACCACAATAACCAGCGCGACGCGTTGCACCGGCAGACGATCCATAAGGGGCGTGCGTCCTACGAGCCAAACTCGATCGACGGTGGCTGGCCGAAGGAAACGCCTGCCGGCCCGGTAGACGGCGGTTTCGAGAGCTATCAGGAGCGGGTCGACGCCCACAAGGTTCGCCAGCGCAGTGAGTCGTTCGGTGACCACTTCTCGCAGGCGCGGATGTTCTTCCAGAGCTTGAGCGCCAATGAGCAGCAGCACGTCATCAAGGCCTACAGCTTTGAGCTGGGCAAGGTGGAACGCGAGTCGATTCGCGCCCGCGAGGTCAATGAGATCCTGGCCAATATCGACCTGAAGCTGGCAGCTGCCGTGGCCACCAACCTCGGCTTGCCAGCGCCCAAGGCCGGTACGGTGAAGGTCAAGGGCAGCAAGCAGGCGCAATCGCCCGCCCTGAGCCAGATGAACCACCCTGGCAAGGTCGGCGTGAAGGGCCGCAAGATCGCCGTGCTGGTAGCCAATGGTGTGGACGGCAACAGCGTCGATCGCCTGGTCAAGGCCCTGGAAGCCCACAGCACACGTATCCTGTTGCTGGGCCCGACCTCGGCACCGGTGAAAACCGCCGAGGGCAAGCCATTGCCGGTGGATGCGTCGATGGAAGGTATGCCCTCGATCATGTTCGACGGCATTGTCGTACCGGCGGGCAAGGGGGCATTGGATGCTCTGGCGGCCAGCGGCCTGGCCAAGCACTTCCTGCTTGAGGGCTACAAACACCTCAAGGTCATTGCCTTGGCCAATGACGGTAAAGGACTGCTGGGGGCCCTGGGGCTCAAGGAAGACAAAGGCCTGTTACTGGGGGATGACCAGAAAACCGTGGATGCCTTTGTCAAAGTGCTCGAAGGCCACCGTGTCTGGGAGCGCGAAGCGGTAGCCGAAGCCATACCTGCATAAGGGGCGCTGCCTTTCAACAGCATGCCGGCTCCTGCAGATTCGCCACAGTCATCAACGGCTATGGCGAATCTGGGTGAGCCGGCTTGGCGGCGATGGCATCAAGGCATTCAGCGTTGATGCGGGACCAGTACCACCTGGGCCGGCAACTTGCGCTGAATCTCGTGTTTCTGCTTCAGCTGGAAGCCACTGTCGATCTTGTGAACCCGCTTCTCCAGCAGATTTTTCAACCAGGGCGCATCCTCGGTGCGCGGGACCTGGAACACCACCTCACACTGATAGCTCACCACGTCTGCGGCAATCTCGTCGAGTTGGCGGCGCATGGCACGAATGTCAGTGGTCTTGAGTGCAATCACGGTGCTTGGCGCCGTCGGGTCGATCACCCGTGCCTGTGGTTTGGCCTCGGCAGCCTTCAACGCCGCCTCGGCCTTTTCCAGTTCAGCCTTGCGGGCCTGGCTGACGGCATCGCCACCGGTGACGGCAGGTGCTTGGGGCATCAGCGCGCGGGCACGGGCCAGCGCGGTGGCAGCCGCGTTGACATCGCCCTTCTGCAGGACGATCTGGCTGCGTTTGAGGTAAGCCTCGGCCAATTGCCGCTGGTATTGCTCCAGGCGGCTATCGTCGGGCGCTTGCGCCTGCAGGGCGGCAAGCTGGTCTTCGGCGGTGGCCAACTCATTGCTGCTGATGTTCTGCTGCAGCTGCTGCCAGGCATCGGCTTGGGCAGGTGCATTGGCCTGCTCGACCGGCGCACTGGAACAGGCGGCCAGGAACATGGAAAACGCGGCAACAAGCAGATAACGGGATGCGAACGGCTTCATTCCTGCGACTCTCTATTTGCGCAAAAAGCGAGCAAGTCTACACCCAGGTGCGCACGCTCGAAAACAGGTCTTACAGACCCTTTACCGGTCAAAAGGTTGCAGGGCACGCCTTTGCGTGCCCTGAATTTCAACGTTTGGGCAGGGCCAGGCTCAGCAAGAATAGCACTGCGGCACAGACCACGATCGATGGCCCGGCCGGGGTATCCTTGAACCAGGACAGGGCCAGGCCGCCGCACACGGCGATAATGCCGAGCACGCTGGCCCCCAGCGCCATCTGCTCAGGCGAGCGTGCGTGACGTTGTGCCGCAGCGGCCGGGATGATCAGCAACGAGGTGATCAGTAGCACGCCAACGATCTTCATGGCCACGGCAATGACCACGGCAATCAGCAACATGAGCGCCATGCGCAGGCCGGCCACGGGCAGGCCTTCGACCATGGCCAGTTCCTCGTGCACGGTAATCGCCAGCAAGGGCCGCCACAGGGCGGCCAGCAACAGCAACACCAGCGCACTGCCGCCGAGAATCCACGCCAGGTCGGTGGTGCTGATGGCCAGCAGGTCACCGAACAGGTAAGCCATCAGGTCAATGCGCACATCGTGCATGAAGCTCAGCACCACCAGGCCCAGCGACAGCGTGCTCGGTGCCAGGATGCCGAGCAGTGTGTCCGAGGCCAGCGGCTGGCGTTGCTGCAGGGTCACCAGCAGGATCGCCAGCAGCAGGCAGCCCACAGTCACCGCCAGTGCCGGGCTGACATCCAACACGAAGCCCATGGCCACGCCCAGTAGCGCGGCATGTGACAGGGTGTCGCCGAAATAGGCCATGCGCCGCCACACCACGAAGGAACCAAGCGGGCCGGCCACCAGCGCCAGGGAAAGACCCGCGAGCAGGGCGTAGAGAAGAAAATCAGCCATGCTTGCAGTGGTCTCCGTGAACATGGTTGCCAGGTGCGACCACTGCGCCATGCAGGTCGTGGCTGTGATCGTGATGGTGGTGGTAGACGGCCAGACTGGGGGCGTTCTGGCCGAACAGCTCGACGAAAGCGGGGTCGTTGCTGACGTGTTCGGGGTGGCCGGAGCAGCATACATGGCGGTTGAGGCAGACCACCTGGTCGGTGGCGCTCATCACCAGGTGCAGGTCGTGGGAAACCATCAGTACGCCGCAGCCATGGCGATCGCGCAGGCAGGTGATGAGGTTGTACAGCTCGGTCTGGCCAACCACATCGACGCCTTGCACGGGTTCGTCCAGCACCAGCAACTGCGGTTCGCGCAGCAGCGCCCGGGCCAGCAGCACGCGCTGCATCTCGCCACCGGAAATGGTCTGGATAGGGTTGTCGATGACCTGTTCGGCGCCGACTTCCTGCAGCGCCGACAAGGCTGCCGCACGGTCTACGCCAGGCACCAGGCGCAAGAAGCGCAGCACCGACAGCGGTAGCGTGGCGTCCACCTGGATCTTCTGCGGCATGTAGCCAATACGCAGCTTGGGTTTGCGCCAGACTTTGCCCCGATGCGGCTTGAGCAACCCGAGCACAGCGCGCACCAGGGTCGTCTTGCCGGCGCCGTTGGGGCCGATCAGGGTGACGATCTGGCCGGGTGCAACCGACAGGTCGATGCTGTCGAGCACGGCCTCGCCGCCGAAGGTGACGCCGACCTGCTCAAGGCGGATCAGTGCGTCGCTCATGCCGCGCTCCGGCAGTTGCCGCACAGGCCGACGATTTCCACGGTCTGGGTCTCGACACTGAAACCCACGCCCTTGGCGCTGGCAATGATCGCGTTGCTGATGCTGTCGTGCTCCAGCTCGATGGCCACGTGGCATGCGCGGCAGATCAGGAACTGACCCTGGTGCGCGTGCTCGGGGTGGCTGCAGCCGATGAAGGCGTTGAGCGAAGCGATGCGGTGCACCAGGCCGTTTTCCAGAAGAAAATCCAGCGCCCGATAAACGGTCGGCGGCGCGGCGCGGCGGCCATCCTGCTCGCTGAGCACCGCCAGGATATCGTAAGCGCCCAGCGGCTTGTGGCTTTGCCACACCAGCTCCAGCACACGGCGGCGCAGCGCGGTCAGGCGCAGGCCTTGACGGGTACACAGGGCCTCGGCCTCGGCCAGGGCACTATGCACGCAATGGGAATGATCGTGGGGACGGTGAGCCAGCGGCGTGATGGACATGGGCAGCGACGGTTCTGGATGGAGACGTTATTATGTTACCTGTTTCTGACGACTCGAGTATTCACCGTGTCCCGATTCCTTGTGCTTTTTGTCGCTTTTCTCGCCAGCTCGGCGCAGGCCGAGGTGCGTGTACTGACCAGCATCAAACCCCTGCAGCAGATCGCCGCCGCCGTGCAGGATGGCGTTGGCAGCCCCGAAGTGTTGCTGCCCCCTGGTGCCTCGCCGCACCACTACGCCTTGCGCCCGTCGGACGTACGACGCGTGGGTGATGCCGACCTGCTGTACTGGGTCGGGCCGGACATGGAGAACTTCCTGCCACGGGTGCTGGGTACCCGCAGCAAGCCCACGGTAGCCGTGCAGTCGCTGCCGGGCATGAAACTGCGTCACTTTGGTGAGGACAGCCAGTCCCACGAGGAAGAAGACCAGGACGATCATGACCACGATCACCGCCCAGGCAGCCTGGACGCGCACTTGTGGCTGTCGTCGGTCAATGCCCGAGTCATCGCGGCGAAGATGGCGGCGGACCTGGCGGCGGCGGACCCTGCCAACGCGGCGCGCTACCAGAGCAACCTGAAGGCCTTCACCGAGCGCCTCGACGGCCTGGATGCCCGCATCAAAGCGCGGGTGGCAGGGATTGCCGACAAGCCTTACTTCGTGTTCCACGAGGCGTTCGACTACTTCGAGTCAGCCTACGGTCTCAAGCACACCGGCGTGTTCAGCGTGGCTTCCGAGGTGCAACCGGGTGCGCAGCATGTCGCGGCCATGCGCAAGCGCCTGCAGGAAGTGGGCAAGACGTGCGTGTTCAGCGAACCACCGCTACGGCCGCGACTGGCTGAAACGCTGACGGCCGGGTTGCCGGTGCGGTTGGCGGAGCTGGATGCGCTGGGCGGCACCGACCCGGTGGATGCCACAGGGTATGAGCGCCTGCTGGAGAAGCTGGCCAATGACCTGGCGGGGTGCCTGGAGCAGCTGTGATGGTTGGGCTGGCCCCATCGCCGGCGAGCCGGCGACAGGGCCGCCGCTATCAGAGTGCGATCGGCAGGTGCAACGCCACCTGCTGGCGCTGCGCCAGGCGCAGTTCAAACTCGCCAGGGTCGTGGATCATCACGTCCATCCCAGCGAATGACTCGGCCGCGATCAGGCGCGACAGCCAGAAGCGCACACAGCCGACCCGCAACATCTCCGGCCACAGCTCGGCCTCGGCTGCCGTGAATGGCCGTAGCGCCGCGTAGGCCGCCAACAGCGCCTGGGCGCGGGGCACGTCGATAGCGCCCTGCTCATCCAGGCACCAGTCGTTCACGGTGATGGCTATGTCATACAGCATCGGGCCTGAGCAGGCGTTGTAGAAGTCGATCACGCCGGTCAGGTGGGTGCCCTCGAACATCACGTTGTCACGGAACAGGTCGGCATGCAGGTTGGCCCGTGGCAGGGCCAGGATCTGCGCCTTGTGCGCGGTGATCTCGTTCAGCGCCGGCTGCAGCAGCGCCACTTGCTCTGCCGTCAGGCGCGGCATCAGTTCGGCACCTGCGGCCAGCATCCAGTCCAGGCCACGGTCAGTCTTGCGCTCGATGACGTGCTCCCGGGTGGCCAGATGAATGTGTGCGAGCAGTTCACCGACCTGGGCGCAGTGCTGGTTGTTAGGCACCTTGATGTGCTTGCCCGACAAGCGCGGCTGCAACAGTGCCGGCTTGCCGCACAGCTCACGCAGGCCGTTACCGTCGCGGTCGCGGATGGCGTATGGCACTGGCATGTCGGCGCCATGCAGGGTATCCAGCAATTCGATGAAGAACGGCATGTCCTCGCTGGGCCCGCGTTCGATCAGCGTCAGGACGAACTCCCCCTGTTCGAGGCTGACGAAGAAGTTGCTGTTTTCGGTGCCGGCGGCAATGCCCTGGAAGTCGAGCAGACGGCCCAGCTCGTACGGCGCCAGAAAGGTTTCCAGCTCAGGCCGGGTCACGGGGGTGAAAACTGACATGATGAAAAATGCCCATACGGGCACTTCCGCCGGGAAGTGCCGGGTTGATGTGAACGGTGCGCGTCAGATTACCACTCGAAGATCTTCCAGGACGGAATCAGCATGTCCGGCTGGTCGGATCGAATGAAATTGCCATCAGAGCCATCGGCGCGTACCAGAAAATAAGGCTTGCCGTTTTTCGGCGTGATCTTGATCGCATACAGGAAGCCGTTCTGCCGGTATTCCTGGATGGTTTTATCGCCTTCCGTGCGAATGGTCACCTCGGGATCTGCCGAGGGGGCGTCGTCCGCCGCCAGGGTGACGACTGGCATGGTTGCCAACAGGCTGAGCAGTAACAGGCGATTGAGTGTACGCATGATAACCTTGTCCCTTTGTCGTCATTGATCCGGCTATTCTAGCTCCGGACCCGCCGAAAAGGTTGATTCTGCTCATGAGCCAAGCGCCCCTCGTCCTGGTGGACGGTTCCTCCTACCTGTACCGCGCCTTCCATGCGCTGCCGCCGCTGACCACCTCCAAGGGGATGCCCACCGGCGCGGTCAAGGGCGTGCTGAACATGCTCAAGAGCTTGCGTAAGCAATACCCGGACAGCCTTTTCGCGGTGGTGTTCGACGCCAAGGGCGGCACATTCCGTGATGCGATGTTCGCCGAGTACAAGGCCAACCGCCCGAGCATGCCCGATGACCTGCGGGTGCAGGTCGAGCCGTTGCATGCCAGCGTCAAGGCGCTGGGCTATCCGCTGCTGTGTGTCGAAGGCGTGGAGGCCGACGATGTGATCGGTACGCTGGCGCGCAGCAGTGCGGCCCTGGGCCGGCCGGTGATCATTTCGACCGGTGACAAGGACATGGCGCAGCTGGTGGACGGGCACGTCACCTTGGTCAACACCATGACCGGCAGCGTGCTGGACGTGGCCGGCGTACACGAAAAATTCGGCGTAGGCCCGGAACACATCATCGACTTCCTTGCGCTGATGGGTGACAAGGTCGATAACATCCCGGGCGTGCCGGGGGTGGGCGAGAAGACCGCAGTCGGCTTGCTGACCGGTATCGGCGGCGGTCTGAGCGATCTGTATGCCAACCTCGACAAGGTTCCGGCGCTGGCCATCCGTGGTGCCAAGACGTTGCCTGCGAAACTCGAAGAACACCGCGACGCGGCGTTTTTGTCCTATGAGCTGGCGACCATCAAGGTCGACGTGCCGCTGGACATCGAGGTCGATGCGCTGGTCTGCGGCGAGCCCGACCGAGAGGCGCTGCTGGCGCTGTATACCGAGATGGAGTTCAAGAGCTGGATTGCCGAAGTGCAGCGCGATGCGGCCACAGCCGGCGATGACATTGCCCCGGCCGAAGAGCCCGTCACCAAGGTCGAGCCTCAATACGAGACGGTCCTGGACCCGGTTCGCTTCGACGCCTGGCTGGAGAAACTGCGCCAGGCGCCGTTGTTCGCCTTCGACACCGAGACCACCAGCCTGGATGCCCAGCAGGCGCAGCTGGTGGGCCTGTCGTTCGCCGTTGACCCGTATGAAGCGGCCTACGTGCCGCTGACCCACGACTATGAAGGCGCGCCGGCCCAGCTCGACCGCGAGGCCGTGCTGCTGGCGCTCAAGCCGCTGCTGGAAGACCCCGCCAAGGCCAAGGTCGGGCAGAACGCCAAGTACGATATCAACATCCTTGCCAACGGCTCACCCGCCATCCACATGCGGGGCGTGGCCTACGACACCATGCTCGAGTCGTATGTCTACAACTCCACTGCCACCCGCCACGACATGGACAGCCTGGCGCAGAAGTACCTCGATCACACCACCATCGCCTTCGAGGACATCGCCGGCAAGGGCGCCAAGCAGTTGACCTTCAACCAGATCCACTTGGACAAGGCAGGCCCCTACGCCGCCGAGGACGCCGACATCACCCTGCGTCTGCACCAGGCCTTGCAGGCCCGCCTGGCGCAGACGCCGAGCGTGCAGCCAGTGCTGATGGACATCGAGATGCCGCTGGTGCCGGTGCTGGCCAAGATCGAGCGCCAGGGCGCGCTGGTCGATGCTGCCCTGCTGCAGGTGCAGAGCGGTGAACTGGGCGTGAAAATGGCTGACCTTGAACGCCGCGCCTACGAACTGGCAGGCGAAACGTTCAACCTCGGCTCGCCCAAGCAGCTGGGCTCGATTCTTTACGACAAGCTTGGCATGCCGGTGCTGAGCAAGACCGCCAAGGGCCAGCCGTCCACTGCCGAAGCAGTGTTGGACGAGCTTGCCGAGCAAGGCTACCCGCTGCCCGAGGTGCTGATGCAGTACCGCAGCCTGAGCAAGCTCAAGAGCACTTACACCGACAAGCTGCCGGGCCAGATCAACCCGCGCACCGGGCGCATTCATACCTCGTATCAGCAAGCCGTGGCCGCTACCGGGCGCCTGTCGTCGAGCGACCCGAACCTGCAAAACATCCCGATCCGTACCGCCGAGGGCCGGCGTATTCGCCAAGCCTTCGTCGCAAGCCCGGGCTACAAGCTGCTGGCCGCGGACTATTCGCAGATCGAGCTGCGTATCATGGCCCACCTGGCCAAGGACGAAGGCCTGCTGCATGCCTTCCGCAACGATCTGGACGTGCACCGCGCCACGGCCGCAGAAGTGTTCGGGGTAGCCTTGGAAGCGGTCACCACCGACCAGCGCCGCAGCGCCAAGGCCATCAACTTTGGCCTGATCTACGGCATGAGCGCCTTCGGCCTGGCCAAGCAGATCGGCGTCGACCGCAAGCAGTCGCAGGACTATATCGATCGCTATTTCGCCCGCTACCCCGGCGTGCTGGCCTACATGGAGCGCACGCGCACCCAGGCAGCCGAGCAAGGCTTCGTTGAAACCCTGTTCGGTCGGCGGCTTTACCTGCCGGACATCAACGCCAAGAACCCCGCGCTGCGCAAAGGCGCCGAGCGTACGGCGATCAACGCACCGATGCAGGGTACCGCCGCCGATATCATCAAGCGGGCGATGGTCAACGTCGACAATTGGCTGAGCGAAAGCAGGCTGGATGCGCGCGTGATTCTGCAGGTACACGATGAACTGGTGCTGGAGGTGCGCGAGGAGCTGGTGGATCAGGTGAAAGATGAAATTCGCCAGCACATGAGCCGTGCCGCCCAACTGGATGTGCCGCTGCTGGTCGAAGTAGGTGTTGGCTCGAATTGGGACGAAGCTCACTGATTGAGCCGGGTAACCTGTGTAGGATCTGCGTTGCAGTGACGTGGATCCTGGCATGGCTCGATGCCATTAGTGCGGAAGTTTCATGAAACTATCGCAAATAGTTTTCAGGGCTTTGGAACTAAACCGGTGAAACGGCGCTCAGAGTAACTGAATGGCTGGTGAAGCCCTTCGATGCTCCTATGTTGTGTTAAGTGTTGGCAGATACCCGGACCCCGCCCTAGCGGTCCGGACTTGAACCCCGAACTTCCCCCTCCCCATACGAAGTCCGGGGTTTTTTTTGCCCGTCATTTGGGCCCTATCGCCGGCAAGCCGGCGATGGAGTCACCTCAGGCCACCGGCTTGTCTTCCAGCGCCATCCAGCCCGCCAGCACCCGGTAGGCCTCTTCGAGCCCCAGGCGCTTGGGTGCCGAGAACAGCTGGATAGTCACGCCATCCCCCCAACCTTTGCGAATTTCCGACTGGACCTTGAGCAGGGTGTTCTTGCCGGCGCCATGGGTCAGCTTGTCGGCCTTGGTCAGCAGGATGTGCATGGGCATGGCGCTGGCCTTGGCCCAGTCGAGCATCATCTTGTCGAAGTCGGTCATCGGATGGCGCACGTCCATCATCAAAATCACGCCGCGCAGGCATTCGCGGCTGCCCAGGTAGGCCTCCAAGTGGCGCTGCCAGTGCTGTTTGAGCGGGATCGGGACTTTCGCATAACCGTAGCCTGGCAGGTCGACCAAACGCCGTTCATCGTCCAGACTGAAGAAATTCAACAGCTGGGTACGCCCTGGAGTCTTCGAGGTGCGGGCCAGGCTGGCATGCGTCAGGGTGTTGAGGGCGCTGGATTTGCCGGCATTGGAACGGCCGGCGAAAGCCACCTCGTAGCCCTGGTCGTCCGGGCATTGTTCGACCTTGGCAGCGCTGAGGGCGAATGTGGCTTTCTGGCAGAGGCCGAGGATGGGGTTCTTGACTTGCATGGGATTTCCGATGTGGGTGTTGCCAAAGCCTAGGCCGGCAAGCGGTGTCGTTTCCGTTTGGATGGCGGAAGTATATAATGCCCCAGTTTTTGTGTGCTCATTCTCCCAGCGAAGGAGATCGAGCATGGGGTGTCGAACAATAGCTCGCGCATCAGAACGCAGCGCGTCCCCCAACCCTGTCAGGTCGTTTCGCATCGCGAAATGGCTGCTAGCTGTCGGTATGTTCCTGCCGTTTTTCAGCGCACAGGCTACACAGGATCCCGAGGCGTTGTACAACCGCACGTGTGCGGCCTGTCACGCCGGGCAGTTGCCACAGGCGCCCAAGAAGGGTGACCAGGCAGCGTGGGAGCCAAGGCTGGCGCAAGGCATGGAGGTACTCATGGCGCATGTAACTCAGGGTTTCAAGGCTATGCCGCCGCGTGGATTGTGCATGGACTGCAGTGCCGAGGACTACCGTTTGGTCATCCTTTGGATGAGCGGCAGCCCCGATACATAACATTTCACCCTTAGCCGTGTTGGATTAGCTGATGAACAAACTAGTCGTGAGTCTGCTGTTGACCATGGGTGTCGCAGGTGCGGCCAATGCTGCGGAACCTATCAAAGGCGATGCCACCGCCGGCCAGGCCAAGACGGCCGTCTGTGGTGCCTGCCACAACCCGGACGGTAACAGCCTGGCGCCGAATTTCCCGAAACTGGCCGGCCAGGGCCAGCGCTACCTTGAAAAGCAATTGCATGACATCAAGTCTGGCAAGCGCACCGTGCTGGAGATGACCGGCATGCTGGCCAGCTTCAATGACCAGGACCTGGCCGATATCGCCGCCTACTTCTCCAGCCAGAAAGGCAGCGTTGGCGCAGCCGATCCCAAACTGGTCGAGCGGGGTCGCGCGCTGTTCAACGGCGGCGACCTGGACAAGGGCATGCCGGCCTGTACCGGCTGCCACTCGCCCAACGGGGCAGGTATCGCCCTTGCTGGCTTCCCGCACCTGAGCGGCCAGCATTCGCAGTACGTGAGCAAGCAGCTCACCGACTTCCGCGAAGGCAACCGCACCAACGACGGTGACGCGATGACCATGCGTACCATTGCTGGCAAGCTGAGCAACCATGACATCGAAGCGCTGGCCAGCTACATCCAGGGCCTGCATTAACATTGAGTTAATGCAGCAACGCTAAAGATGAAAGGGCGGTGCGGACCGCCCTTTTTTACGTCCGCAGCCGGTACACTACAGAACTCGGGCCCTTCCCGACCTGTCTCAGCACAGGTCGCGTCGAGGCGACCAATGACTGCTCAGGAGTAAAGCATGCGTAAACTGATTCTCAGCGCTGCGCTGGTCGCCGCCAGCGTATTCGGTATGGCCGCCGTACAGGCTGCGGAGCCTGCCACCGCCGGCAAGGAATATATCGAGCTGAGCAACCCCGTGCCGGTCTCCGTGCCTGGCAAGATCGAAGTGGTCGAGCTGTTCTGGTACGGCTGCCCTCACTGCTACCATTTCGAACCGACCATCAACCCCTGGGTCGAAAAACTGCCCAAAGACGTCAATTTCAAACGCGTCCCTGCCATGTTCGGCGGCCCCTGGGATGCCCACGGCCAGATGTTCCTGACCCTCGAAGCCATGGGCGTGGAGCACAAGGTTCACGCAGCTGTGTTCGATGCTATCCAGAACCAGCACAAGCGCCTCACCGACCCTAACGATATGGCCGATTTCCTCGCCACCCAGGGCGTCGACAAGGACAAGTTCCTCGCCACCTTCAACTCCTTCGCGATCAAAGGCCAGGTCAACCAGGCCAAAGAGCTGGCGAAGAAATACGAAATCAGCGGCGTTCCGAGCATGGTGGTCAACGGCAAGTACCGCTTCGATCTGGGTACCGCTGGCGGGCCGGAAGGCGTGCTGAATGTAGCCGACCAGCTGATCGACAAGGAGCGCGCCGCTAAGTAAGCGGCGAACCCCATGCGCCGCTTGCGAAACGAGCGTGGCATTGGCTTGCATCAGCCGCAGGTCAACGAGCATCACCTGCAGGCGCCTGGCCTGCCCGAGGATGGTCGCCTGCGGCTGCTCAGCTTCAATATCCAGGTGGGCATCAGCACCGAACGGTATCGGCACTACCTGACCCGCAGCTGGCAGCACCTGCTCCCTCACAACGGGCGCGCCACCAACTTGCAGAAGATCGGCGAGCTGCTCAACGACTTCGACCTGGTGGCGTTGCAGGAGGCCGACGGCGGCAGCCTGCGGTCTGGCTATGTCAACCAGGTGGAGCACCTGGCGCACTTGGGGGCCTTCCCCTACTGGTACCAACAGCTCAACCGCAACCTTGGGCGTTTCGCCCAGCACAGCAATGGTGTGCTCAGCCGCCTCAAGCCACAACAGCTCGAAGACCATCCCCTGCCCGGCCCTGCAGGGCGAGGCGCGATTCTGGTGCGCTTCGGCGAAGGCCAGGACGCGCTGATCGTGGTCATGATGCACCTGGCACTGGGGGCCAAGACCCGCGCCCGCCAGCTGGCCTACATTCGCGAACTGATTGGCGGCTACCGCCACCAGATCCTGATGGGTGACATGAACACCCATGCCAATGACCTGCTTGACCACTCCCCCCTGCGCGATCTGGGGCTTATCGCGCCGCAGGTCGAGGCCACCTTCCCCAGTTGGCGACCGCAGCGTTGCCTGGACCACATCCTGCTCAGCCCCAGTCTCACCCTTGAGCGGGTCGAGGTGCTGGCGCAGCCGATTTCCGACCATCTTCCGGTGGCGGTAGAAATCCGGTTGCCGGATGCATTGACGGCGGATACGCTGCCGGCGTTGCGCTAGCTCCGCTAAAGCGTCTCAATTCCCTCAAGTGTTCGAGGTCTGCGCCGACAGCGTGTAATCACAGCCAACAGATGCACCACCTGTCGCGGATCCAGGCATGACCGAAGAAGCTGAGCGCTGGAAAGAAAAATACCTCAAAAGCATCGAACAGCAGGAAAAGCTCGAGCGACGCTGGGAAGCACGGCTCGACCTGCTGCGCCGTGGCCTGGTGCGCAGTACCCTCGCCGCCGAAGGCAGCGACAAGGTGGTCGACCAGTGCATGAAAGAGATGCGCGAGGTCATCCGTAGCGACAACATGGATGCTGGCCTTGCCGGGTTGATCCCGCGCCTGGAAAAGGCTGTGCTCGATTCCGAGCAGCGGCGTGAAACCCGTATGAATCAGGTCAGCGATGCACTGACCGCGCTGGTCGCCCAGCTACAGGGCCTGCCATTACCCGGCGATGTTTCGCGGCCACTGAAGAAACTGGCAAAAAAACTCGATGGCGGGGTCAGCCAGTCGCGCGAATTACCGCCACTGCTGGGTGAGCTCAGTGGCCTGCAGGGGCGCGCGCTTTCTGCCTTGAACACGCCGCAGGAAGAGGTCCGGCCAGGCCTTCTGCAACGCCTGTTCGGCAATCGTGACGGCGAGCCTGCTTCGCAACCGGAGCCTACTTCCGCCGGTGCGTTGACCGAGGCACAACCACAGCCGCTGCCGGATGGCCCCGGGGTGGCGCATCTGTCGCCAAGTGATGTCGACGAACTGCGCTCGCTGGGCTCGCCTGTGCCAGCCGAGCCTGTCGAACCACCGGGAGCGGTCACGCCTGACCCGGCCCCTCCGGTGCCGTTGCCGGTCGAAACCGTTAAGCCGCCCAGCGCGCAAGCTGACCCTTCGGTATTGCCGTTGCAGCCTGTAGAGCCCACGGCCGAAACACTGGCCCTGGCGCCCCTTGAGGAAACCTTCGGCGAAGACGGCCCCTACGCACTCCCTGACGCCGTCGAGCCGCCCTACAGCCAGGTCGCCGCGCACATCGAGCAGACACTGATCGGCCTGCTCGATGACCTCAGCCTGCCGGAGCGTCACAAGGCCCAGGCCCTGGAGATGCGCGAGCGTGTAGCACGTGGCTTGAACTGGTACGAGTTGATCCCGGTACTCGATGACCTGGCCGTGCTCATGCTGGCCATCACTGACAGCGGCCAGCACGAATTCGAGACCTACCTGCAGCAGATCAACGAGCGCCTGGAAAGCTTCCAGAGCCATTTGCACGAAGCCAGCGCAGGCCATGCCGACAACAGTTCGGCCGCGCGTGAACTGGACAGCCAGTTGCGTGAACAAGTCGATGGCCTGCAAAGCAGTGTGCAGGGTGCAGCCGATGTCGACAGCCTCAAGCAAATTCTGGAAAACCGGCTCGAAGGCCTGTTGGTTACCATGGACGACCATCAGCACGAGCGTGATCGCCGTGAGCAGGAACTCGCCGGGCGCCTGCAAGGGCTGGCCGAACGGGTAGCGAACATGGAGCAGGAGGCCCTTGGCTACCGTGAACACCTGGAAGAACAGCGGCAGAAAGCCCTGATTGACCCACTGACCGGCCTGCCCAACCGCGCCGCCTGGAGCGAGCAGGTCGAGCGTGAACTGCTCGACTGGCATGAAAACGGTGGCCACCTGGCGATGGCGATACTCGACCTTGACCATTTCAAGCGCATCAACGACAGCTACGGCCATCTGGCAGGGGACAAGGTCTTGAAGATCGTTGCCGACCAGCTGCGCAAGCGCCTGCGCGGGCGTGACTTCATCGCCCGTTTTGGTGGCGAGGAGTTCGTGCTGCTGCTGCCGCAAACCTCACCCGCTGCGGGCGCGAAGATTGCCGAAGGGCTGCGCGCGGCAATAGAAGCCTGCCCGTTCCACTTCAAGGGTGAGCGGGTAGTGATCACCGCGTCCATCGGCCTGAGCGCCTTCCGTTCAGGCGAGCGCGGCGACCAGGTGCTCAAACGTGCTGATGCGGCACTGTACCGGGCCAAGGACCTAGGCCGTAATCGGGTGGAACAAAGCTGAACGGGTGAGCCGTGCGTGCATACGTTATGCTATTGCATTACTAGCTCATCAACCTGGCTTCCACCATGAAAGCGTTGTTTTCCGCATTGCTGCTGCTTGCCCTGGCCGGTTGCTCGACCGGCCTGCGTATCGACCGCAGCCACACCTCGGCCAACCAGGACAACCGCATCCAGTTCGTTGTCCTGCATTACACCAATGCCTCGCTGGAGCGCTCGCTGGCGCTACTCACCCATGGCGAGGTCAGCAGCCATTACCTGATCGGCGACGGCCCGGCCACGGTCTATCAGTTGGTCGATGAAAACCGTCGTGCCTGGCATGCCGGCGACAGCCAGTGGCAGGGGCGGACTTGGTTGAACTCCAGCTCCATTGGTATCGAGATCGTCAACCCGGGGTTCGATACCACTCCCAACGGTCGCGTCTGGTACCCCTACAGCGAAGCGCAGATCCAGGCGCTGATCGCTCTTCTCAAGGACATCGTCAAACGTAACAACATCGAGCCGCGGCACATCATCGGCCACAGTGACATCGCGCCGCTGCGCAAGCTTGACCCGGGGCCGATGTTCCCCTGGAAGCGCCTGGCCGATGCCGGGCTGGGCATCTGGCCGGAGCCCACTGCGGTGGCGCGCCAGCAAGCCTACTTCAGCGACAACCCACCGACCGTCGGCTGGTACCAGCAGGAGCTGGCACGCTTTGGCTACGCCGTGGAACAGACGGGGCAGCTGGATGTAGCCACCCGTCACGTGATCGCGGCTTTCCAGATGCACTTCCGGCCTGAGCGCTTCGATGGTATGCCGGATGCGCAGACGGCAGCGATGTTGCAGGTGCTCAACCGCATGCGCTGAGCCTGAGCGCTTCGCTGCACTCCGCCAAACGGCCACGCCAATCCGCCATCCAGTTGCTATACCTTGTATATCAACTGGATGCTGCCCATGTCGGCCCTGATAACTGCACTGCGCCAATTTTTTTACCGTCCCTGGATGCTGGCCACTCTGGCAGCGTTGGCCAGCGCTGCGGTATTGCTCACGGCGAGCATCGGCATTGCCCTGCAGCAGATGAAGCAGAGCGAGAGTGCGCAGATGAACGCCCAGGGCGAACGCTTCCTCGATCGCCTTGAGCAGGTCTTCGGACAGCTGCGCGAAGGGGTCGATGACCTGCAGGCGCAACCGCTGCGTGGGTGCAGCCCGGCGATGTTGGCGGCGTTGCAGCAGGTCGGGCTGAGTTCGCGTTTCATCTATGAAGCGGCTTATGTGGACGCCAACGTCGCCTGTTCCAATCGGGGTGGAGCAAGAGCATTTGTGCCCACGCGGCCACCCGATCTTCAGGGCCCCACCTACAGCTACTGGCTGAACACCACAACCGAGCCCAACGAAAACCTTGCCGCGCTGATGTTGGCACGGGGCAATTTTCTGGTTTCCACCTCGCGGGGGCATTTGACCGATGTGGTCGACCTGCCGCCGGGTGGCAGCTTGTTGGTGGTGCTCGACAACGGCACACGGGCGATTCCGGTGCTGGGCCCGCCCCAGGTCTGGCCGCCGACCAGCGACTGGCCACCGCCCAGCCAGAACTCCCTGTTCGAAATGCAGGACCGCCTGATTTACCGCATGCCGACCAAATCGCCCGATTACCAGCTGGTACTGATAGCCCCTCGGGCCAGCCTGCCGCTGAAAATGAACGGCATGCTGTGGCTGTTGTTCCCCGGTAGTGTGCTGGCGGCCTGTTGCATCGGCTGGCTGGTACTGCAACTGATCCTGCAGCGGCGCTCGATGAGCTCGGAGCTACAGAATGCGCTACGCCGCGGTGAGTTGCAGGTGCTGTACCAGCCGATCATCGAGCTCGACACCCGACGCTGTGTGGGGGCCGAGGCATTGGTGCGCTGGCGCCGCCCGGACGGAACGCTGACCAGCCCGGACCTGTTCATCCCGCTCGCAGAAAATACCGGGCAGATACGGCAGATTACCGATTTTGTGCTGCAGCGGGTGCTGGAGCAGCTCGGCCAGCTGCTGCGCTCGCATCGCAATCTGTACATTTCGGTAAACCTTGCCGCATGCGATGTGATGGTGCCGCGCATCGGCGGGGTGGCTGCGCGATTACTGGCGCTGCACAGGGTCGCGGCGAGCCAGATCGCGTTCGAGGTCACTGAGCGGGGTCTGATTGACGTAGTGGTGGCCCGCGATAACCTGCAGGCCTTGCGAGCGGTGGGTCATCAGGTATTGATCGATGATTTCGGCACGGGGTACTGCAGCCTGGCCTACCTGCAGACTTTGCCGGTGGATTGCCTGAAAATCGACAAGGCGTTCATAGATGCCCTGGGGCACGATGCCGCCAGCAGCGGCGTGGCACCGCATATCATCCGCATGGCCCACGACCTGCATCTGCGGGTGATCGCCGAAGGCATCGAATGCGAGGCCCAGGCGGTGCTGCTCAACAGCGAAGGGGTCAATTACGGGCAAGGCTGGCTGTTCGCGCACCCGCTCAATGCCCGCCAGTTCGCCGAGTTGGTCACGCGTGGGCGGCAGGTCAGGCGGCAGCGGCTCGATGATGAGCCCTGAGCGCCGCCTTGACCCTCCCGATCAGACGGGCAACGCCATATAGAACTGGGTACCCTGCCCTGGCCGCGAAAACACCCCCATGCGACCGCCGTGCAGCTGAACGATTTCCTTGCATAGCGCCAACCCCAGCCCAGCACCGCCCTTCTTGCGTCCGACTTGTACAAAGGGCTCGAAGATGCGCCCTTGCTGGCCATAAGCGATACCTTCGCCGTTATCTTCGACGCTGATGATCACCCGTTCGGCGTGCCGACGTGCATGCAGGCGAATTCGCCCACCGCTGGCCGTATGACGAATGGCATTGTGCAGCAGGTTGTCCAGTACCCGGTCCAGCTGGGCGACATCGGCGTGGATGCGTGGCAGCGGTGGCTCCAGGTCCTTGATCAGGTCGATCTGCTTGAGCGCGGCCTGCTCGCTGAAGCGTGCCTGGGCGCGCTCAAGCAGCTCGTCGAGGGCGCAGGGGGCCAATTCGAGTTTCTGCAGGCCGCTCTGGTAGCGCGAGAAGTTGAGCAGGTCGTTGATGAGCTGGGTCAGGCGCTGCATTTCCTCGCCGATGGTTTCCAGCAGGTCATGCTCGCGTGCTTCCGGCGGGAACTTGATGCGCTCGCGCAACAGCCCGAAGGCCATGTGCATGCCGGTGACCGGGGTACGCAGCTCGTGGGAAGCGCGTAGCACGAACTCGCTGCGCACACGCTCGAAAGCGCGTTGTTCGGTCACATCATGCAGCACCATCACCGCGCCCAGAATAGGCCCTTGCGGGTGACTGACAGGGGTCAGGCTGTAGGTCAGCAAGCGTGATTCGTCATCGACCTCGATGCTCAGGTCGTCGGGTGGGCGATCCAGGCTGCCGCCGCGCAGCACCTGGCGCAGTTGTTGCTCGAGCTCGGGGCGCTGCAAGGCTTCGGCCAGGCCGCTGCCGACGCGGCTGTCACTCCAACCCAGCTGGCGCTGGGCGACTGGGTTCAGGTGCTCCAGCAGCCCTTGGCGGTCAATGATCAGCAGGCCGTCGTCGATGCTGTCGAGTACTGCCTGCAGGCGCTGCTGGCCGGCCAGTAGCTCATCGACATTGGTGGCCTGGTGCTTGCGCAGGGCGTCGGCCATCAGCCCGAAGCGTCGGGTCAGCTGGTTGAGTTCGATGGCCTGGGTGACCGGCAAGGTGACCTCGAAGTTACCTCGCCCAAGTTCATCTGCGGCCTTGGCCAGCGCCTCGATGGGCTGGCCGAAGCGGCGGGCAATGTTGTGTGCGGTAATGAAGCCGAGTACCAGGACTACCAAGCCCATCAGGCCGAGCACGCCGCTGACCAGCAAGGCGCGGCCCCGGGTGCGTTCTTCGCTGCGGGTGATGTGATCGAGCGCTTGCCGGTGCGAATCGAGCAGGTCGGTGCGGACCTGGTTGAAGGCTGCCCCCAGGGGCTGATCCACCCCGAGGCTGCGAGCGGGTGCAGGGCTTTCGCGGTAGGCCTGAAGGAAGGCCTGGTAGTTGCTGCTGGCCTTGCTGAAACCGGTGCGCTCACCACCTTGCGCCAGCCCTTGGGTGAGCAGTTGCTCGAAGTTTTCCTGCAAGGTCCGCAGGCTCTCCGGGGTGGTATCGTCATCGAGCATGAGCGTCAGTTGCTCGCCCAGGTTCTGCCGCAGTTTCAGCCCTACCTCAAGCACATGCGTGGTGTCGCGCACCGACTGCTGTTGCATGTTTGCCATCTGCAACACGCTGACCAGGCCAAGCATCAGGCCCAGCAGCGCCACCGTCACCAGCGCCGATATGCTAAGAAAAAGCCGCGTACGCAGCTTCATTGGCCATCTCATAGATTGTACTGCTTACGCTTGCGATACAGGGTGGACGCGTCGATGCCCAGGGTCTTGGCGGCCTGGTCGAGCGTGTCGCTGGCCGCCAGCACTGCACCGATGTGAGCGCGCTCGAGTTCATCCAGGCTCAGGGCGGCGCCAACCCGAGGCGCATTGCCGGTGGGTTGCTCGCCCATGCCCAGGTGGCTTATCTCCACGCGTTCCTGCGGGCAAATGATGCTGGCACGTTCTACCACGTTGCGCAGTTCGCGAATGTTGCCCGGCCAGCGGTAGTTGAGCAGTGCAGCGCGGGCCTCGTCGCTGAAGCCGCGGGCTGGGCGGGAGTATTCCTTGACGAAGCGGGCCAGGAAGCGGTCAGCCAGGGTCAGGATGTCTTCGCTGCGCTCGCGCAGAGGCGGCAGGTGCAAGGTGATGACGTTGAGGCGGTACAGCAGGTCTTCGCGGAAGCGGCTTTCGCGCACCATCTCTTCCAGATTGAGGTTGGTCGCGGCGAGGATGCGGACATCCGCACGGCGGGTTACCGGGTCGCCGACGCGTTCGTACTCCTTGTCCTGGATGAAACGCAGCAGCTTTGGCTGCAGTGCCAGTGGGAAGTCGCCGATCTCGTCAAGAAACAGGGTGCCGCCATCCGCTTGGCTGACCCGTCCCAGCGTGCTCTCGCTGGCACCGGTGAAGGCGCCGCGGGTATGGCCGAACAGTTCGCTTTCCATCAGTTCGGCATTCAGCGAGGGGCAGTTGATGGTCACGCAGGCCTTGCGGGAACGCTTGCTCCAGCTGTGAATGGCCCGCGCCAGCTCGCCTTTACCGGTACCGGATTCGCCCAGAATAAGGATGTTGGCATCGGTGGTGGCTACCTGGCGGGCAGTTTCCAGTACGGCCATCATTGCCGGACTGTGCGAATCGAGGCCGTCCTTGGGCTTGCGCACCTCCCCCTCCAATGCTTCCAGGCGTGCAGACAGCTGGCGCACCTCCAACTGTTTGGCTGTGGCGAGGCGCAGCTGGTCGGGGCTGCACGGTTTGACCAGGTAGTCTGCGGCCCCGGCCTGGATCGCGTCGACGGCAGTGTCAATCGCCGAATGGGCGGTGACGATCACCACGCGCATCCAGGGCGCCTGGATACGCATCTGCGCCAGGACATCAAGGCCGTTGTCCTCGCCCAGGCGAAGGTCAAGGAAGCACAGGTCGAAGACCTGGCGCTGCAGCAACGCCTCGGCCTGCGCGGCGCTGTTGGCCGTGGCCACACTGTAGCCCTCGTCCTCGAGGCAGTAGCGGAACGTGCGCAGGATAGCGGACTCGTCATCCACCAGCAGAATGCGGCCTTGGTTGTCCTGGGCTGATTCCATTTCCAGCGCTCCTTAGGATAAGTCTTCAATTAGTGTGGGAAAAATCGGGCAAGTTGCATGGTCAATTCTGAAGGATTCTGTGCTTTGCATGCTAGCCAGTGGCCCAACAGTGCCGCTAAGCCGCGATATCTCGATGATTTTGTTAGAGCTCCAGGCTGGCACATTGGTTGCGACTATTTTCAGATTTTGCCTACAAAAGGAGTGCAGTCATGCCCTTTCCCACTCGAATGGCCGTATTGACGGCTGGTTTGCTGTCCATTTGCACCCCGGTGTTTGCCGATCAAGTCGACGACGCGCGCCTGGAGGGGTCCCTGCAAACGGCGCTGGCGCTCAACCGCATACTCAATCCGTTTCGCATCGAGGTAGAGGTCGATGGCCAGCGAGCACGTCTGTCGGGCGAGGTGGAAAACGAGGTAGAGCGCCAGTTGGCCGAGCACGTTGCCCTGGCCACCCGCGGAATCGAGCAGGTCGACAACCAGTTGAAGGTCAATGCCGAGCTGGTCGAGCGCCCGCTCGAATTGCGGGCCTATGCCCAGCGCTTGGAGGACGCCACCTTGGCCGCTGTCATCCGCGCCCGGTTGCTGTGGAGCCGTACCACCGAAAAGGCGCCCATCGAGGTGCAAAGCAGCGACGGCGTGGTGACGCTGCGCGGCAGGGTCGACAGCGTGGAAGCCAAGGAGCTGGCAGGGGTCGTGGCGCGAACGACCGATGGCGTGCACCTGGTCAACAACCTGGTGAGCCTGGACACCGCTGCCATGGCCAAGGCGCGGGAAACGCCGGTTGGCGCCCCCACAGGACCACAGCCCAGCGACCGGTGGGTAATCGACAAGATCCAGAACAGTTTCCGGTTCAGCCGTAACCTCGACGGCCTGAATATCAAGGTGGCCAGTGATGACGGCATGGTGCGGCTGTCCGGTGAGGTGGTCAGCAATGAGCAGAAAACCATTGCGCTAGAGATCGCCCGGCAGATTATCGGGGTGCGTGGGGTGGATGCCGACCTGCTCAAAGTGGCCACCAAGGTTGAAGGCTGAATCGTGCAATTAGCACGACGTCACGAAGGGCATCGTGCAGGATACGTCCTTCAGCCCTACGAGGTGTTTGTGTAACTCATTGATTTATAACGTTTTTATGGGTGAGCAAAGACTGGCACGCAGGCTGCAATTAACTGTTCAGGTTTGAATAGAAAAATTACAGCAGGAGAGCCGGCATGAACCGCCAATCCGACAACCGCTCGCAGAATGCCGCACTGCCATTGCGCCAGTTCCTTTTATTAGGGATGGCGCTGCTGCTGACGTTGGCCGCAGGCCTCTTTTATTACAGCTGGCAGACCGCGCGACTCGCCGAGCAGGTTGCCGCGCAGACTGCGCTGCTGACGCAGATCCAGGCGACACGTGCCAATACATTGGTAAAGGCAGCCGAACCGCTGCCTTCGGCCAATACCTCGCCGGCCACTGTTGAAAATGTCGTACCCCAGCAGCGCTGGGTGTTCTGAGACAGCGGTTGGACCGATTTCAAAAAAGAAAGGAGAAGCATCATGCTGAGCTGGGCTATCACTTTCCTCATCATCGCCATTGTCGCTGCAGTCCTGGGCTTCGGTGGTATCGCTGGCGCCGCGACGGGTATCGCGAAGATCCTGTTCATTGTCTTCCTGGTGCTGTTCGTGGCGTCCTTCTTCTTTGGACGGGGTCGAGGTTGACGATGAGCAGGAAGCTTTGCACAGCCCTGGCTGCTGCCCTGTTGTTGGGCAGTAGTGCAGGGGCAATGGCGGCCAATGATGGCCAAGTCCGAGCCGATCAGTTGCTCGGCTCGGACACCAAATACCGGGAAACCTGGCAGAAGGCGATCAAAGGCGAGGAACGCCTGCCCGACTGGGTGATCAACCTGACGGGCAGCGCGCAGGAGCAGATGTCTGCAGTGACCGAAGACGGTGACAAGTACTTGGTCGGTCCGCTGTGCGAATCCCAGGACAAATGCACCTACAAGCGTCTGATCGTGGCATTCAGTTGGGACAAGGATGAAGCATACGGGATGCTGGTAGAGGTGCCCGAGGGGCTGCCGAGCGACAAGTCGCCTACCCGTCATGCGCAGTACACATGGATTGGCAAGCCGGATGACGGCATGCAGAAATTGCTGCAGGAGCAGCTCAAGCGCGACCCGAATTGGTACTGAGGGTTTTCGGACAAGCGGTCGCGCACTGTCACGTGATAGAAGCGGAACCTTTCTATCGTTCTCGCTTCTATGATGCGCCGCCTCGAGGAGAGGCTGCACATGACCAAGGGGCCGGGCTGTTCTGATCGTTGCAGGATCGGAGTGGCCTAGGGGTACAGGGAGTGCCTCCAGAATTGGGCCGGGTCAGGAAAGGCATAATCGGAAGCTTCAGGTCTTACGTGCGGATGTGCGTCGTCACGACCTGGCTTCCGAGGCGCCATCTACCTTTTCCCCACCTCCTTTCAGGATTTTGCGTTCGAGACACATTTTGTCTTGACCGTACATCAAATTTTTTTCGCCTGATCCAACGCTGGCACAAGTGTCATTTCAGCCATTCGGATTGTCGAACAAGCCATCAATCCGCCTCCGCGTACACGGTCAAATCTGCCTAAATATGGCGCTTTGGTCTTGTTCGGGATTCCGAACGTTATAAATCAATGAGTTGCGGGTGCCTCATTTTGACGCAGATCAGTATGCCGAATCGGTATGTGGTATGCGCTTCCGGCATTAGATTTCATTCCTTCCCATCGCAATAGTTGCCGCCTTTTCGCTGGCCCGAGCGCCTTGTCGCTCGCTCGCGGTGTCCTTACATGAGGTCTCCGGACGGAAGCTCTACGCTGCCCGTGACGTTGCCAACGGCTCTGTTACGCGCTTTTCCGGTCGGTGCCCGTGACCACTAGAACAAAGGGTAAAGACATGAAGAAGGCAAAACTGAGCCTCGCCTGGCAGATCGTCATCGGTCTGGTCCTGGGCGTTGCAATCGGCGCGCTACTGAACCATTTCAGTGCGGAAAAGGCCTGGTGGATCAGCAACGTCCTCCAGCCAGCCGGTGACATCTTCATTCGCCTGATCAAGATGATCGTCGTCCCGATCGTGATTTCGTCGCTGATCGTGGGTATCGCCGGGGTTGGCGATGCGAAGAAACTGGGCAGCATCGGCCTGAAGACCATCATCTACTTCGAGGTGGTGACCACCATCGCCATCGTCGTTGGCCTGGTCCTGGCAAACCTGTTCCACCCTGGCGCCGGCATCGACATGAGTACCTTGGGTACCGTCGACATCTCCAAGTACCAGGCGACTGCCGCTGAAGTGCAACATGAGCATGCGTTCATCGAAACCCTGCTCAACCTGATTCCGTCGAACATTTTCGCAGCGCTGATGCGTGGTGAAATGCTGCCGATCATCTTCTTCTCGGTGTTGTTCGGCCTGGGCCTGTCGAGCCTGCAGGCCGATCTGCGCGAGCCACTGGTGCGTACCTTCCAGGGCGTGTCGGAGACCATGTTCAAGGTCACCCACATGATCATGAACTACGCCCCGATCGGCGTGTTCGCCCTGATCGCCGTAACGGTCGCCAACTTCGGTTTCAGCTCGCTGCTGCCGCTGGCCAAGCTGGTGCTGCTGGTGTACTTCGCCATCGCCTTCTTCGCCTTCATGGTGCTGGGCCTGGTAGCGCGTGTATTCGGCTTCTCGGTGATCAAGATCATGCGCATCATGAAAGATGAGCTGATCCTGGCCTACTCCACTTCCAGCTCCGAGACCGTGCTGCCGCGCGTGATCGAGAAGATGGAAAAATACGGTGCGCCGAAGTCGATCTGCTCGTTCGTGGTTCCGACTGGTTATTCGTTCAACCTCGACGGCTCGACCCTGTACCAGAGCATCGCGGCCATCTTCATCGCCCAGCTCTACGGCATCGACCTGTCCTGGAGCCAGCAGCTGCTGCTGGTACTGACCCTGATGGTCACCTCCAAGGGTATTGCCGGCGTACCGGGCGTGTCGTTCGTGGTCCTGCTGGCGACCCTGGGCAGTGTGGGCATCCCGCTCGAAGGCCTGGCGTTCATCGCCGGTGTCGACCGCATCATGGACATGGCACGTACCGCCCTCAACGTGATCGGCAACGCCCTGGCGGCGCTGGTGATTGCCCGTTGGGAAGGCATGTACGACGCTGCCAAGGGCGAGCAGTACTATGCCTCGCTGATGGCG
The DNA here is from genome assembly GCF_021602025.1 of Pseudomonas ceruminis. Lineage (GTDB taxonomy): Bacteria > Pseudomonadota > Gammaproteobacteria > Pseudomonadales > Pseudomonadaceae > Aquipseudomonas > Aquipseudomonas ceruminis. The sequence continues at coordinate 24,935 of NZ_BQHW01000017.1, read as the reverse complement.
GACAAGAAGGAAACCGCCGTGGTTGGTGAAGCCGCCAAGCGCTAAGCCTGATGCACTGACGAGAAACCCCGACCTGTCGGGGTTTTTTGTTGTCTGCATGGGGCGCTTCGCCGGGGCCGGCTAAAGCGTCTTCGGTGCGTTATCATTCAGGCATTTTTCAGGGGGAACACACGGATGCTCAACGGCCTTTGGCTCGGCTTTTTCCTGGTGGCGGCCGTTTGCGCCCTGACCCAATGGCTGGTTGGTGGCAACGCCGGCATATTCGCCGCGATGGTCGAGAGCATCTTTGCCATGGCCAAGCTGTCGGTGGAGGTGATGGTCCTGCTGTTCGGCACCCTGACCCTGTGGCTGGGGTTTCTCAAAATCGCCGAAAAGGCCGGTATCGTCGAATGGCTGGCCAAGGTGCTCGGCCCGCTGTTCGCCCGGCTGATGCCAGAAGTACCGCCTGGACACCCCGCCCTGGGGCTTATCACCATGAACTTTGCCGCCAACGGCCTGGGGCTGGATAACGCCGCCACGCCGATCGGCCTCAAGGCCATGCGTGCCCTGCAGGAGCTCAACCCCAGCAGTACCACGGCGAGCAATGCGCAGATCCTGTTTCTGGTGCTCAATGCCTCATCGCTGACCCTGCTGCCGGTCACCATCTTCATGTATCGCGCCCAACAAGGCGCCACTGACCCGACGTTGGTGTTCCTGCCGATCCTACTGGCCACCAGCGTCTCTACCCTGGTCGGCTTGCTGTCGGTGGCGGTTATGCAGCGCCTGCGTCTGTGGGACCCGGTGGTGCTCGCCTACCTGATCCCCGGGGCATTGTTGCTCGGTTGCTTCATGGCGTTCCTCGGCACCTTGTCGGCGGCGGCGCTGGCGAGCCTGTCGTCGATCCTCGGCAACCTCACGCTGTTCGGCGTAATCATCCTGTTCCTGGTGATTGGGGCGTTGAAGCGGGTGAAAGTGTATGAGGCCTTTGTCGAAGGAGCCAAGGAAGGTTTCGATGTCGCCAAAAGCCTGCTGCCCTACCTGGTGGCCATGCTTGTGGCCGTTGGTGTTCTGCGGGCCTCGGGGGCACTCGAGCTTGCGCTGGACGGCATACGCCATGCGGTGGACTGGTTGGGCATGGACACTCGCTTCGTCGAGGGCTTGCCGACCGCGTTGGTCAAACCGTTCTCCGGCAGCGCGGCGCGGGCCATGCTGATCGAAACCATGCAGACCCACGGCGTGGACAGCTTCCCGGCGCTGGTGGCCGCCACCGTGCAGGGCAGCACCGAAACCACCTTCTACGTGCTCGCTGTGTATTTCGGCGCCGTTGGCATCCAACGTGTCCGCCATGCTGTGGGCTGCGCCTTGCTGGCGGAGTTGTCCGGGGTGATTGCGGCGATCCTGGTCTGCTACTGGTTCTTCGCCTGAGCCTGGGTGCTCTGGGCCACGGCCCAGTTCACCACCTGCACGGCCAGTTGATCGCTGGCCGCTCCGAAACCTGCCACCACGGCTGAAACCTGCTTGTCGGCCAAGGGCTGGTGCACCTCGAAACGTTTACTGGCGAGGATGCGTTGGCTGCGTCCCTGGACCAGGCGCGCGTCGTAAAGGATCACCACTTCGACCGTGCCGCCTGCGTGGTATTCGCTCTGGAACGCCTGCAGCTCACCGGCCAGCTCGTAGTCCGCCTGCAGGTTGCTGTCGTCGGCGCTCAGCCGCTGAACACGGCCGTCACGCTGAAAGCCATCGAGCAGGCGGTTGCGCACCAGCAGCGGCACGGGGTCGCTCCAGCGCGCGCCTTTATAGCTGCTGATCACATCCCCCTGAGGGATCACCGCGATGCGTGGCCCTGCCAGCACTTCGCTGGCCAGCGGCTTGTTCAGGCGCAGCGACCAGTCCACCGGCGTGGCACTGTGGCTGGCCTGGTTGACCGGCAGCCGGTAGATATCCACAGGTTCGCTCTGGGGCAGGATCGAGCAGGCGCTGGTCATGCTCAGCGCGGCCGCCAGGGCCAGCAGGCGCAGCGACAGGTTCATGGCTGGAACTCCTTGTTGTTGTCGCGGCCTAGCAGGTAGCCACTCGGGTCAGCCTCCAGGCGCCGGGAAATGCCCTTGAGTGAATTGAGGGTTTCGCGCAGTTCGCGGATGGCAGGTGTCAGTTGGTTCAGGCCTTGTGCGCCATCATCGATGGACTGGCGGTTGTCCTTGAGCAGGCTGTTGATGGTCGCGGTGCTTTCGGCCAGCGACTGCATGGCTTGTTCGGCGCTGCCGATGGCTTGCTTGCCTTCGGTGCCGAGCAGGCCATTGGCGTTGCGCATCAGCGCCTGGGTCTCGGCCAAGGTGGCATTGGCCTGTTTACCGACTTGGGCCAACTGTTCGATCGCCGAGGAAATACCACCCTTCTGGTTGGCGAAGGCGCCAGTGGTCTGTTCCAGATTGGCCAGGGTATTGCTCAGGCGGTCGATGTTGCTTTCCGAGAACATCTGGTTGGCGTTGTGCAGTAACAGGTTGATGTTGGTCACCAGGTCACTGCTGTCATTGAGCAGGCGTGAGATGGGCGAGGGTGATGCGACGATGACCGGCAGCTTGCCATCCTTGCCTTTGAGCTCAGGGCTTTGCGGGGTGCCGCCGCTGAGCTGGATGAACGAGTTGCCCGTAACTCCGGCCAGGGTGAGCTTGGCCTGGGTATCTTCTTTCACCGGCGTGTCGCCGCTCAGGCGCACACGGGCGAGCACCCGGCGTGGGTCTTTTGGGTCCAGACGCAGGGTGGACACGTCGCCAACCTTGATGCCGTTGTACTGCACCGGGCTGCCCCGGGACAGCCCCGAGACGGCCTCGTTGAAGACCACCTCATAATCCTTGAAGGCATCGTCGACGCTGGACTTGGTCAGCCACAGGCCGAACAGCATGGCACCGACGACCACCAGCACGGTGACCAGGCCGATGAGAACATGATGAGCTCGGGTTTCCATTGTTCAGCGCTCCTGCCCGGCGATGGTGGCGGCCTGCTCGGCTGCCCGCCCACGTGGGCCGTGAAAATAGTCGTGAATCCACGGGTCGTTGGTTTGCTCGACTTCGGCCAGGGGGCCGGCGACCAGCACCTTTTTCTGCGACAGCACCGCGATGCGGTCGGTGATGGTGTAGAGGGTGTCCAGGTCGTGGGTGATGAGAAACACGCTAAGGCCCAGCGCATCGCGCAGGGTGAGGATCAATTGGTCGAAGGCCGCCGCACCGATCGGGTCGAGGCCGGCTGTGGGTTCGTCGAGGAACAGGATGTCGGGGTCCAGCGCCAGCGCCCTGGCCAGCGCGGCGCGTTTGATCATCCCACCGGACAACGAAGAGGGGTACTTGTCGGCGGCGGAAATCGGTAACCCGGCCAGGGCCAGCTTGACCCCGGCCAGGTGCTCGGCATCGGCGCGCGACAGGCCGGCGTGCTCGATCAAGGGCAGCGCGACGTTTTCCGTCACCGTCAGCGAAGAGAACAGCGCGCCCTTCTGGAACAGCACCCCGAACCGACGTTCAACCTGCGAGCGTTGCGCCTCGCGCAGTGCAGCGAGGTCTTCGCCGAACACGTTGACCTGGCCTTCGGTGGGGCGGCGCAGGCCGATGATGCTGCGCAGCAATACCGACTTGCCGCTACCCGAACCGCCGACCACGGCCAGGATCTCGCCACGGTACAGATCCAGGTCGAGGTTTTCGTGCACGACCTGGCTGCCGAAGCGGTTGCAGATACCTCGGGCTTCGATCACTGCTTCACGGCCACTCACCAGCCCATCTCCATGCAGAACAACGCTGCCACCGCGTCCAGCACGATGACCACGAAAATCGATTGCACCACGCTGGAGGTGGTGTGTGCGCCGACCGACTCGGCACTGCCGCTGACCTTGAACCCCTCCAGGCAACCAATGGAAGCGATCAGGAAGGCGAAAAACGGTGCCTTGGCCAAGCCCACGATAAAGTGCTGCACGCCGATGTCGCTTTGCAGCAGTGACAGGAACATGGCCGGCGAGATGCCCAGTGACAGAGCACAGACCACCGCGCCGCCGACGATGCCGCAGATCATCGCGAGGAAGGTCAGCAATGGCAGCGAAATCAGCAGCGCCAGTACCCGGGGGACCACCAACAGTTCGATCGGGTTGAGCCCGAGGGTGCGGATGGCGTCGATCTCTTCGTTGGCTTTCATCGAGCCGATCTGCGCAGTGAAGGCGCTGGCGGTGCGGCCGGCCATGAGAATGGCGGTCAGCAGTACGGCAAACTCACGCAGGAACGAAAACGCCACCAAGTCCACGGTGAACACCGTTGCGCCAAAGTCGGCCAGCACCGTGGCGCCAAGAAAGGCCACCACTGCACCCACCAGAAAGGTCAGCAAGGCGACGATGGGCGCGGCATCCAGGCCGGTCTGTTCGATGTGCGCGACAACCGGTGTGACACGCCAACGCTGCGGTTGCAGCAGGCGGCGCAGCAAGGTTTCCAGGATCAGGCCGATGAAGCCGAGCAATTGCAGGGTGTCCTGCCAGAGCGTGCCGACTGCACAGCCAATGCGCTCCAGCAGTTGCAGCAGCACGTTGCGCTCTGGCGCCTTGACCGGGATGCAATAGTCCTGCACCGAGCTGTAGACAGTCTTGAGCAGAGCGCGGCTGGCGTCGGGCAGGTCGTTGGTGCATCGCGACAGGCGTTCGGCGCCAAGCAGTTCGGCCAGCAGCGAGGCGCCGGCGGTGTCCAGGCGGCCCAGCTGGCTGAGGTCGGCGATGGCATCGGCGCTGTATTGGGCGCGCAAGCGCTCGCTGTCGCGCTTGAGGCTGGCGTAGTGAGCCAGGGTCCAGTCACCGGCAATACGCAGGCAGGCCGGTTGGCGGCTGGTGTCCAGGGTGGCGCTGGGGGTGGTCATAGGCTCCATGCATCTGACTGGCGTAGAGGCTGATCATAGCGCAGCGCGCATGGAGCGGTTTGTAGAGAATGTGCTGAACGTCGAACCTGGGGCTGCTGTGCAGCCCCTTCCGAGGGGCCCAGTGCCTGCAGATCACTCAACCAGCTGGCGCGTCGTCGACCACCTTGAAGCGCAGCACGCCGATGACCTGACCATCTTCGGTCAGCACCCGTACCTGCCATTTGCCGACCGGATTGGGCGGAAAGTTCTGCTTGTGGGTCCAGGCACGGTAGCCTTCCTTGCGACCCCCATGGATGTCCAGGGCGATCCTGTCGACTTCCTGGCCGTCTTTCTGCCACACGTGGTAGATCCGCTCGTTGAGGCCGCGCGGGGCGTTGATGGCGGTGTAGGCGTACAGGCCACTGCTGCGAATGCGGCTGGCGGCAATTTCGTCCAGGGATTCACCGGGCTGACGGTTGAGCACCTCGGTACTTACCGCCACCTCGGTCATCCACAGGGTGGCGGGTGGCACCCACGAGCGTAGCAGCCAGCCGCCACCGCCCACGGCCAAGGTCACCAACACCAGCGCCACGCCGCGACGCCAATTGTTGATCGGGAAGCTGCTGGCGAGGCTTGGGAATGACAGCGCCATGGCGGCGATCAACGCCAGCTTGAAGCTTTGCGCAGTGGTCAGGTGCAGGATGATCGGCAGCGCGGTGAGCAGTGCGGCGAACAGGGTAAGGGTGTGCAATGCGAGGAACAGCCAGCGGCGCGGGGCCAGCCACTTGTAGTACAGCGGGTCGACGATCGAGACCAACCCGGCAGCCCCCAGCAGGCCGGTGAACACCAATTGGCCGCTGTTCCAGGTCGTGGTGATGAAGAAGAACGGCAGGACGAAGAACAGGCTTTCCTGGTGAATCATCTGCGTTGCGTAGCGCAACAGTGGCTGTGGGATTTCGCGTTTGAAGGTACGGGCAAACAGGCCGGTGAGGGTGTTTTCCAGCATCAGCCAGACCCAGCTGACCAGCATGAGAATGGCCACCCAACTGGCCAGGCTGGCCTGGCGGTCGACCAGGATGAAACTGCCGATACCGGATAGAAAACCGCCGAGCGCGATGATGCCGGGGTAGCGTTTGAGCAGCTCGATGATGCGCTGGACGAAATGGGGGATCGGGGGCATTGGCTATACGACGGGAGTGAGGAGGTGGCTGTGCCGGCCTTTTCACGGTAAAACCGCGACAGGGCCGGTACTGGCCAAAGGATACCGCTGAACTACCGCTCCCGTGTAGCACCGCTGGGTCGTTCAGGCGTCTGCCGACGCTTGCGCAGCAATCCTGCCGCCAGCAACACGCCAAGCAGCAAGGCAATCAGGCCGTACAGTTCGTCATACCCCAACAACGGCTTTTCAATCCGCAGATAACCCTCGTCCTTGAGCAACGCCTTCAGGGCATCGTTGGCCTGCTCCAGGGTCACTTCGCGCAGCTTGCGCGCTGGGTCGGCAAAGCGTCCGTTGTTGTAATCGTTCAGCGCACCCCAGTAGTAATCGGCCAAGGCGCTGTTGCCCTGGGTGGTCCAGCTTTCCCTGGCGACGGCGGCATCCTTGATGCGGGCGAAGGTGTCCGCATCCAGGCCTTGCTTGCGCAGGTGGTCGAACAGCTGCTGCATCAGGTTGACGGCGGCGTTGACATCATCGCGTTCAAGGTCGGCATTGAGGCTGAGCATACCGCTGTCGCCGAAGCTTTCGCGCTGTACGGAAGGGCCGTACGACAGGCCATTGCGCAGGCGCAGCTGGTCGTACAGGGCCCAGTCCAGATAGCGCGAGAGCAGGTCGAGGGTCTGCTGGTGGTCGTTGTCCAGCACCGGTTCGATGAACAACCAGTGCAATTTGACACTGTCACCGACAAAGCCGCGGGTCAGGTCACGCCGCTGCTCTGCTTGCTGGCTGATGGTTTCCAGATCGCGCCGCTCCTCCGGCTCGGTGGCGGGCAATTCGCCAAAGGTGCGTTCCAGATAGGCCGGCAGGAGGCGGTCGAGGCCACCGACCATGATTAGGGTCATGTTGTTGGCGGCATACCAACGGTCGCGCAGGTTCTGTACCTGCGCCAGGGTCATGTCATCGAGGTCGGAACGCTCCGGGCATTTCAGGCCCAGTTCGGTGGCCAGTTGGTCGCTGGCAGGGTGGCCGATGTCCTGGCGGTCGAGCCAGCGTTGCAGGTGGCCATAGTGGCCACCGTCTTCGCGTTCGATGATGCGCTTGGCGGTGGCCAGGGCCTTGGCGTCGATGCGGGTATCGCGAAGCACCGCCAGTAACAGGTCGAGTACCTTGCGTTGGTTGCGCGCCGGGGCTTCGATGACGAAGGTGGTGTCGGCGCTGCTGGTATAGGCATTCCACTCACCACCCAACGCCTGCAGGCGCTCCTCAAGGCCACCCTCGCCGCTGTCGTCGATACCGCTGAACAACAGGTGCTCGAGCAGATGCGGCAGTTCTTTCTGCTCGCAATCGAAGTCGTCCAGGCCTACCCCTACCACCAGGCGGATCGCCACATGATCCCGTTCATACCCGGACTTGAGAATCACCTGCAGGCCGTTGGGTAACAGGTAGCCCTCTACCCGCGAGCGATCGAGGGCAAGTGAAGGGAGGCTGCAGATCAGCAGGCAAACGAACATCAGGCGACGCATGGGCGATCTCGAGTCTCCAGGAAGGCGGGGTCAGGACAGGTTAGCTTCGTCCGGCACGCTGTCGAGCATCAGCCCGCCCGTGTCCGAGCCACCTAGTACCACATAGGCACTGCTGCAGAACAAAGAGTTCAAACGTTTCATGTCAGCAATCAGTTCCAGGTGCAGTGAACTCGTTTCGATACTCTGCACCACCTTGCGCTGCAGACGGCTGACATGGGCATGGGCCAGGCGCCTTTCCTGGGCGCGGAAGCGTCGCTTTTCACGTAGCAGCAAGCGCGCGCTTTCCGGGTCGGCGCTGAGAAATACCGACAGCCCCAGGCGCAGGTTGGCCAGCAACTGCTCCTGCAGGCCGGTCAGTTCTTCCAGGCCGACTTGGGAGAACTCCCGACGCTGGCTGGTCTTCTGCTGCTGCACCTTGCGCAGCATGCGCTCGACCAAGTCGCAGGCCAGCTTGAGGTTGATCGCCAGTTCGATGATTTCGGCCCAGCGTCGGTTGTCCTGGTCGCTGAGGTCCTCCCGGGGCATTTGCGCCAGGTACAGCTTGATCGCGCTGTACAAGGCGTCGGCGTCCTCACCCAAGGCGCGCACCTGCTGTGGCAAGGCCGTCTGGGTGCCACGCAGGGCGTTGAGCATGGCTTCGAGCAGGCTGTCGACAATATCGCCCAGGCGCAATGTCTCGCGCGCGGCATTGGCCAGTGCCAGGCTGGGGGTGGTGAGTGCCGAGACGTCGAGGTGCCGGGGGCGTATCTGGCCGTTGCCGTTTTCGCGCTCGGGCAGCAGGCGGTTGCACAGCCGACCCATGGGGTTGACCGTGGGGAGCATGATCAAGCAGCGCAGCGTGTTGTAGAGCAGGTGAAAGCCGATGACCAGCTCCTGGGGGCTGAAACTCAGCGAGTCCATCCATGCCACCAGGGGGTGTAGCACCGGGATGATCAGCACCAGGCCAATCAGCTTGTACAGCAGGCTGCCCAAGGCCACGCGCCGGCCAGCGGCGTTCTGCATGCTGGTACTGATGAAGGCCAGCAACCCACTGCCGATGTTGGCGCCGACCACCAGGCCGATGGCCACCGGCAGGCTGATGACCTCTGCGCCGGCCAGCGTGGCGGTCAGCAGTACGGCGGCCAGGCTTGAATAGGTGATCATGGCGAACAGTGCGCCAACCAGGGCATCGAGCAGAATGTCGCCCGTCAGCGAGGCAAACAGCACCTTCACTCCCTGGGCGTGGGTGATCGGCGCAGCGGCCTGCACGATCAGCTCCAGTGCCAGGATGATCAGCCCCAGGCCAATCGCCACCCTGCCCAGTTGGCCGGCACGCGTCTGCTTGCGTGACAGGAAGAAGATCACGCCAAGAAACACCAGCAGCGGCGAAAGCCATGACAGGTCCAGGGTCAGCACCCGCGCCATCAATGCCGTACCGACATCGGCGCCGAGCATGATCGCCAGGGCCGGGGTCATGGCCATCAGGCCCTGGCCCACGAAGGAGGTGACCAGCATGGCGGTGGCGTTACTGCTCTGCACGACGGCGGTCACGACGATGCCGGCGATGAACGCCAGGGGCCGCCGGTTCATGTTCTGGCTGAGCACCCGTCGCAGGTTGGACCCAAATACGCGCAGGATGCCGGTACGCACGATGTGCGTGCCCCACACCAGCAAGGCCACGGCGGACAGCAGGTTGAGCAGGGTCAGCATGGTCTAGCCCCCCTTTTTTATCGTCGCTCCAAAAGCGGAGCCAAACAGGTGAAGCCGTGAGCCTGGCCCGGGGGTGGGCAATATTTCCCAGTGCTCACTCAAGCTTTAGTTGTTTTGCAGACCTGGCGCCAGCTTGGCATGGTCGGCAAACATTTGAAATATTTCTGTCATGAAAGCTTGCGCATAAAAAAAGGCCCGGTTGAGGGCCTTTAGGTTCAGCGCTCCCGGTCTTATTGACCTGGGATGTCCTTGCGCAGTTTCACTGGATCGTGGTCCTTGCCTCCCTTGCGCGCCAGGGCGGTACGCATGCGGATGTTGATGGCCTCCACCGCCAGCGAGAAGGCCATGGCGAAGTACACGTAGCCCTTCGGAACATGGACGTCGAAGGATTCAGCGATCAGCACCGTACCCACGACGATCAGGAACGAAAGTGCGAGCATCTTCAGCGATGGATGCTTGTCGATGAAGTTACTGATGGCACCGGCGCACAGCATCATCACCAGCACTGCCACCACGATCGCGGCGATCATCACCGGTACGTGCGAGACCATGCCCACAGCAGTGATGACCGAGTCCAGGGAGAACACGATGTCGATAATGGCGATCTGAATGATGGTGTAGAAGAACTTGCCCCCTGCGCCCTTGGGCTCATCCGAGCTTTCCTCCTCGCCTTCCAGGCCGTGGTAGATTTCCTGGGAGCTTTTCCACAGTAGGAACAGGCCGCCAAAGAACAGGATCAGGTCCCGGCCGGAGATGCCTTGGCCGAACACCACGAACAGGTCGGCAGTCAGGCGCATGACCCAGGTGATCGACAGCAGCAGCATGATACGGGTGACCATGGCCAGGGCCAGGCCGAAAATCCGGGTGCGTGGCTGCATGTGCTTGGGCATGCGGCTGACCAGGATCGAGATCATGATGATGTTGTCGATCCCGAGAACGATCTCAAGCGCTGTGAGGGTAAAAAAGGCAACCCAGATTTCCGGGCTGGTCAGCCATTCCATGTGTATTCCTTCGAACGATAATGGCGATGCGCCCGGACAGGCGCATCGCGTGGGGTAATGCGGGTTTACTAGAGACTACTGAACAGCGGGAAAATGCCCATCAGCAACGCGGCGAACATTATGCACAGGCATACCAGCACTGCCCACTTGAGGGTGAAGCGCTGATGATCGCCGAATTCGATGCCTGCCAGGGCCACCAGCAGGTAGGTCGAGGGTACCAGCGGGCTGAGCAGATGTACCGGTTGCCCGACGATCGACGCACGGGCCATTTCTACCGGGCTGATACCGTAGTGGCTGGCCGCTTCCGACAGCACCGGCAGCACGCCGTAGTAGAACGCATCGTTGGACATGAAGAAGGTGAACGGCATGCTCACGATCGCAGTAATGACGGCCAGGTACGGGCCCAGTGCTTCGGGGATGACCGCCAGCAGGCTCTTGGACATGGCCTCGACCATGCCGGTGCCTGACAGGATGCCGGTGAAGATACCGGCGGCGAAGATCAGGCCGGTCACTGCCAACACGCTGCCGGCATGGGCGGCGATACGGTCCTTCTGCTGCTGCAGGCATGGGTAGTTGACGATCATGGCGATACTGAACGCGATCATGAACAGCACCGGCAGCGGTAGCACGCCTGCAATCAGCGCCACCATCAGGGCGGCGGTCAGGGCGCCGTTGAAGTAGATGAGCTTGGGCCGACGGGCTTCCGGGAACTGCGATACGGTAATTTCGCTATGGTCGATGTCGTCGGTGGGCAGGTGCAGCTCGCCCAGGCGGGCACGCTCACGCTTGCCGTACAGATAGGCGATGGCCAGGATCGCCAGCACGCCGAAGACCATGGCTGGGATCATCGGTACGAAGATGTCCGACGGGTCCACGTGCAGGGCGCTGGCAGCACGGGCAGTCGGGCCGCCCCATGGCGTCATGTTCATTACCCCGCCGGCAAGGATGATCAGCCCGGCCATGATTCGTGGGCTCATGCCCAGGCGGCTGTACAGGGGCAGCATGGCGGCGCAGCAGATCATGTAGGTGGTAGCGCCGTCACCGTCGAGCGATACCACCAGGGCCAGTACGGCAGTACCCACGGAGACCTTGAGTGGGTCACCCTTGACCAGCTTGAGGATCTTGCGCACGGCCGGGTCGAACAGGCCGGAGTCGATCATCAGGGCGAAGTAGAGTATGGCGAACATCAGCATCACGCCGGTGGGCGCAAGCTTGCTGATGCCCTCGAGCATCATCGGGCCGATCTTGGCGGAAAAACCACCGAACAGGGCGAACAGGATCGGTACCAGGATCAGCGCGATCAAGGCCGACAGGCGCTTGGTCATGATCAGGTACATGAAGGTGATGACCATGGCAAAGCCGAGGAAGGTCAGCATGGCAATACTCCAGGCGTAGCGCGGCGAAAGGAATGTCGATTCGGGCGGATCAGCGCGTCGGGCGCTGCGCGGGGAGCAGGCGGAGGGGGACTACGAGAAGGCGGGCACAGGAAAACATCAGAATCACCATTGTTGTTGTTGATTTGGGCCGGGCATGGAAATCTCCGGGTGCCCTGGCTAACCGGTCTTGTGCCGGTGGTGAGCGCTATCCTATGAGGGCAAGCTTTCAGCCAGCTTTCGCTGAGAAATGGGCGACAGGAGGTAGGTGATGCTGGATGTAACCGAAGGTGGGTGCCACTGTGGCGCCTTGCGGTATCGATTGCAGGGCGATCTGACAGACATCGCCCATTGCCATTGTTCTATTTGTCGGCGGGTCAGCGGCGGCCTGGTGGTCACCTGGCTCACCCTGCCCCGCTCAGGCTTCCGATGGCTGGCCGGCAGGCCGCAGTGCTATATGGCGCCGGCCACCTGCAAGCGCTATTTCTGTGGCGAGTGTGGCGCACACGTGGCGTTGGTGACCGAGCACAGCCCGGGCAGCATCGATGTGACGGTGGCGACACTGGATCATCCTGAGCAGGTGCGGGCGCAGCGGCATATCTGGACCGGCAGCCGCTTGCCCTGGCTGCACCTGGATGAAGACTTGCCGGGGGAAGTGGAAGAAAAACTGTAGCCTTTGGTGATGCCCATAGAGCCCTACCCGCAAGGGCTCTATGGCAGTTGCAGGCCCCCCGCAGCCTTGTGCAGCGCCCGCAGATGCTCCCCCACCTGCTTCACATTGGCCTCGACTGCGGCAATTTCCCGGGCCCGGGAAGGCTCCAGTAGCGCCCTCACCTCTTTGTCCAGGTCGGTGCTCAACCTTAGCAACTGGGCCTGGCGCTCAGTGCTGACCTTTTCCAGGTGCTTGCGCTCATCCGGCTGCGGCAGCCCATAGCCCTTGGCATCCAGCAGCTCCGCCGGGCGGCTGAGGAAGCCACTGTTGGCGAGCATCTGTTTCAGGGTCTGGTCGGCTTTGTTGATACTGCCATCCTTGAGTGCAGCCGCATTCAGGTAGCGCTGTTTGACCTCGTCCTGGGCCAGCAGCAACTGGCGACGCAGGCTGGCCTGCTCGAGCAAAAGCAAGGCGGCACTGGTACGCAGGTCGGCTTGCGCGAACCAGCCACGGCGCTGTTCGGCGTCCAGGGCCAGCCAGTCCTCGACCTTGTCTTGCTTGATTGGCAACTGTTTCTTCAATACATCGAACATGGCCTGGTAGCGGTCCCGATAGGAGTCGAACCGGTAGCCCAGGCGCAGTGCCTCACGTGGGTCGTCAAGCACGCTGGTATCGGCCAACCCCCTGCCTTTGAGGACTTCGAGCAAGCCGTTGGGCATGATGCTGTCGAGGTCATTCAAGCGTGGGTTGGCGGTGCCGCTGCGCAGCAACTTCAGCGATTCCACTGCGCAGTTGTTGGACAGGAAGTAGTAGTTGCCGTCGTAGCTCCAGTGCATTTCGGCGGCCTGGCGTACCAGGTTTTCGATCTCACTGCGGGTGAGCTTCAAAGGGATCGAGGCCAAGCTGCGCAATTCGGTCTTGGTGTACTCGTCGATCACCTGGCCAAGAGGCAATACGAACAACCGTGACGGGTAGGCGCCGACCAGGCCATCCCAGCTCGAAAGCTGCACGTCATTGACGAATGCCCGATACGACAGCACCAGGTGCTGGTCGAGGTCCAGGCGGCAATCCGGCCCGCGTGGCCGCCCAGGCTTGCAGATCACCAGGCGCAGCATGCTGTGGCCCCAGCGGCTGACCCAGTTCTGATTGGCTTCGGCCAGCAGGTAATCCACCTCATAGACCCGTTCCGGGTCGATCTCACCCAGCGGTTGGCGGGCGAAATCGCTGCCAGCGTTGAGAAATGGCAGGCCTTTGGCGCAGTTGTTCTGTTGGGGCGCCCAGCCGAAGTGGTCGCGCAGGTACTGGTTGAGGGCCGGGCGGCGGCAGCCATAGCTCGGGTCGAGGAGGAAGTACTCCATGTTGACCGCGATGAACTCCTTGGGGCTGCTCAGCTCGTAGCTGTCGGGGCTGCGCACGAACTGGCCGTTGTGCTGTTCGCGCTCGCCGCGACGGCCGACGTATTGCTGCCAGCCGGCCAGGTCGAGCAGGCGTGGGTCATCGCTGAGGGTGAAGCGCCGTTCGGCCTGGCCGCGGCAGTCTTCCGGCAGGCCGACCTTGCCGAGCGATCCTTGCTGGCGCTTGCAACGGGCGATCAGGGAGCGCTCCGCGCTGGGCCAGAGGCGAGCGCGGTCGTAGATATGGGTGAGCTCATGCAGCACGGTGGCTAGCAGCTCTAGGCGCACCGTGCCATGGGGCCGCTGGGTGGCCTCATGCGCAGCGCTGCCGTCTGCCAGGCTGGGCAGCAGACGACGGTTGAGCTCCAAGGTCGAAACCACAGATGCCTGGCCATAGGCATCGGCCGGCATGTTGTCGCTCCAGCTGACCAGAATGCGCCGGTCAAGCTGCTGCTTGAAACGTGGAGGGAGCTTGTTCAGCGCCTCGTCCAGCAAGGCCTGGGTGGCTTGGACCTGTTGTGGTTCCAGGCCGGACGCCTGCAGCGTGAGCTGCAGGTCGGCCATGGCGGGCGTGCCGAGCAGCGTCAGGGCGCAGCCGAGCAGCCAGGCACGCACACGGTTCACAGCGCGAGAATGGCTTCGGCCAGCACCTGGTCGCTGGCGCTGCGCGCTTCGGGTACGCGCTCACGCAGGGTATTGAACGCAGCTTCGAGCTGGGCGCCACGGATATCGCCGTTACTGGCGACGAAGCTGGCGGCATCGTCATGGGCCTCACGCACGACCTTGGAATCGCGGATCGACGTGGTGGTGTCGGACGTGAAGTCGATCGAGCGGCCAAAGGCACGCACGATGATGTTGCTGGTGGCCACCAGAGTCTGTGCCTGGGCCAGGTCGGCCAGCAGCAACATGCCGAGGGTAGCGGCGATCAGCGGTTTACGCATGGAGCATCTCCGGAGCATACAGGGAGTCAAATGTGGTTATTGGACGAGAATTGCCTCTGCCAGTTCAAGGTCGCCGACAGAGTGGTGACAGTTGTGCCGCAGCGCATCCAGCGCGGCTTCCAGGCGTGCACCGCGGATCATGCCATCGCTTGCGACAAATGCAGCGGCATCGTCGCGTGCTTGCCTGACCAGCTTGCGGTCGAACGGGGCGGTAGTGACCTGGCTGGTTACGTAGCCTGTGATGACCAGGCTTTGCGTAGTGGTGTCCATGGCCTGGGCGCGGGCGATCGCCAACGGCATCGCCATGGCGGTGAAAAACAACGGCAACAGATAACGCATGGGCTTTCTTACGGCTGGAATCGTGATGGGTGCAGGCTACAGCAGTTGCGCAGACAACGGCCAAGGCCCTTGCTGCGCATGGCGCGGAATCAAAGCGCCAGGATGGCTTGGGCCAACTGTGCATCGCTGGCTTGCAGTGCTGGCATGCTTGAACGGATGTGCAGGAAGGCGCTTTCCAGCTTGGCGCCGCGAATCGCGCCCTGGCTGCCAACGTAGCTGGCGGCGTCGTCGCGTGCCGCTTGGACGATCTTGTCATCACGGAACGATGAGGACAGGTCGGAAGTGGCGTCGGTGGTAGCGGCAACGGCACGTACCACGGCATCGGTGGTGACGACGAAGCTGCTGGCGTTGGCAGCGCTGGCCAGGCCGAGCAGCAGGGCGGCGCCAATCAGGTGATTACGGAACATGGTCGTGGACTCCTGGAAAAGGGTCGGGTGGGTCTGCTTATCGGACGCTCACAGGGTTCGTCGCGGTACTTTTGAACAGATGGTTTCTACCAGACTGTTAAGCCAAGCGTATCACGCGGCGGTATTTGCGGAGGTTAATGGATGGCGCGCAAACAAACTGTGTCGGCTATTAATGAAGTATTCAAAACTGTACCTGTCGGTGCATCAACCGCTCTAGCGCGCGGCCCAGGCAATAAAAAACCCGCTGCAGTTACCTGCAACGGGTTTGGAATTCGCGGTGCCGGACTAAGCCGGCAACCGATGCTTAGCGCCAGAACGGCTTGCTCAGCTCTTCGTAACGCTGCGATTCGCTGATACCGGCGTCGGCCAGCAGGCGGGCGTCCAGGCGAGCCAGTTGACGGCGGCTGGCCATGCGACGCTGCCACAGCAGCAGGGTGGAGAGCGCGCGCAGCGGCAGCGAAGCGTTAGATTGCTGTGCGTTGTTTTCGAAAACCAGACCGGAACTGAGGGTACGTTCCATGATGCTTCATCCTTCCGCTTGTGGCGGGATTAGGTAGTGATTTAACTGATGCCAATGATCCTCCTCTGTTGTCCATAACAGTAGATACAGTTCAACAGTAATGCGATAGGCCAGTTAACTGTTTAACCGTACTGTTGCACTCGAAACTGGCGCAACTGTACTGGTGCGCACGATTATGGTGCATTTTTCCGTTATATGGCCGCGGGAGTAAAGAGAGGTCAGCGAAATAACCAGTACAGTAGTACAGTTATTTTCGAGTTGGTGAGGTCACTGCTACGGCACGCGGTTGCAGCACCGCTCTTCAACGCAAAAAGGGCCGCACAGCGGCCCTTGGGATGGCTGGGGCGGGTGGTGCAGCCCCGTCACGACCAGGTCGTAATTACAACCGATCAGCTAGCGAGCATGCGCCCAGATTCTTCCAGGTTCTCATGCCAGCTCAGCGCTTCACGCAGAATGTGTGGGGTGTGGCCACCGCGTTGGCAGGCGCGATCGAAATAGTCGTTCAACGCGGCGCGGTAGTCCGGATGCACGCAGTTGTCGATGATCGCACGAGCCCGCTCGCGAGGCGCCAGGCCGCGGAGGTCGGCCAGGCCTTGCTCGGTTACCAGAATGTCGACGTCGTGCTCGGTGTGGTCGACGTGGCTGACCATCGGCACCACGCTGGAAATCGCGCCGCCCTTGGCGATCGACTTGGTAACGAATACCGCCAGGTGGGCGTTGCGGGCGAAGTCGCCGGAGCCACCGATGCCGTTCATCATCCGGGTGCCACAAACGTGGGTGGAGTTGACGTTGCCATAAATGTCGAACTCCAGCGCGGTGTTGATGCCGATAATACCCAGGCGGCGCACGACTTCAGGGTGGTTGGAGATCTCCTGCGGGCGCAGCACCAGCTTGTCCTTGTAGCGCTCCAGGTTGCCGAACACGTCAGCGTTGCGGCGAGTCGACAGGGTGATCGAGCTGCCCGAGGCGAAGCTCAGCTTGCCAGCGTCGATCAGGTCGAAGGTCGAGTCCTGCAGTACTTCGGAGTACATGGTCAGGTCTTCGAACGGCGACTCGATCAGGCCACACATCACCGCGTTGGCGATGCTACCGATACCCGCCTGCAGTGGGCCGAGCTTGTTGGTCATGCGGCCAGCGTCGACTTCGTTCTTGAGGAAGTTGATCAGGTGGTCGGCGATGGCCTGGGTTTCTTCATCGGGCGGCAAAACGGTGGACGGCGAGTCTGGCTGGTCGCTGATGACGATACCGACGATCTTGGCCGGGTCGATTGGGATGGCAGTGCTGCCGATGCGATCATCGACCTTCACCAACGGAATCGGGGTACGGGTCGGACGGTAGGTCGGGATATAGATGTCGTGCAGGCCTTCGAGGTTGGCGTTGTGCGACAGGTTGATCTCGACGATCACTTGTTTGGCGAAAATCGCGAAGCTGGCCGAGTTACCTACCGAGGTGGTGGGCACGATGTGGCCTTCTTCGGTGATGGCGACGGCTTCGATGACCGCGATGTCCGGCAGTTTCAGCTGCTGGTTGCGCAGTTGCTCGACGGTTTCCGAAAGGTGCTGGTCGATGAACATGACCTGGCCGTCATTGATGGCCTTGCGCAATGTGCTGTCGACCTGGAACGGCATGCGACGGGCCAGCACGCCGGCTTCGGTCAGCTGCTTGTCGAGGTCGTTGCCCAGGCTGGCGCCGGTCATCAGGCTGATTTTCAGTGGCGACTGCTTGGCGCGTTCGGCCAGCGCATGCGGCACAGCCTTGGCTTCGCCGGCGCGGGTGAAACCGCTCATGCCGACGGTCATGCCGTCCTCGATCAAACCAGCGGCATCAGCCGCACTCATTACCTTGCTGTGCAGGGAGGACAAGCGGATACGATCACGGTACATGGATTGTTATCTCGGGCTACTGAAGCTACTGCAGCGCAGTCTAGAGATTTCGCCCGGCGCCGTCCCACGACCATGGTCGTATGAGAAGCCCTGAAATAGAGCCGTTGATCTGGATCAGCCAAAATGAAAAAAAGCCCCGGAAAATACTCACCGGGGCCTTCTTATCGCGTGCAGCGTTCGAGGCGAGAGCGTTACTCGACGGCCTTGACCATGTCTTCGATGACTTTCTTCGCGTCGCCGAACACCATCATGGTCTTGTCCAGGTAGAACAGTTCGTTATCCAGGCCGGCGTAGCCGCTGGCCATGGAGCGCTTGTTGACGATGATGGTCTTGGCCTTGTACGCCTCGAGGATGGGCATGCCAGCGATCGGCGACTTTGGATCGTTCTTCGCTGCCGGGTTGACCACGTCGTTGGCGCCCAGCACCAGCACGACGTCGGCCTGGCCGAACTCGGCGTTGATGTCTTCCATCTCGAACACCTGGTCGTAAGGCACTTCAGCCTCGGCCAGCAGCACGTTCATGTGTCCAGGCATGCGCCCTGCCACCGGGTGGATCGCATACTTCACCGTGACACCGTTGTGGGTCAGTTTCTCGGTCAGCTCCTTGAGCGCGTGCTGGGCGCGTGCGACGGCCAGGCCGTAACCTGGAACGATAATCACGCTGTCGGCATTGCTCAGTAGGAAGGTGGCGTCGTCAGCGGAACCGGACTTCACCGGGCGCTGCTCCTTCGCACCTGTAGTGGCGCCTGCGTCGGCATCGGCGCCGAAACCGCCAAGGATGACGTTGAAGAACGAACGGTTCATCGCCTTGCACATGATGTACGAAAGGATCGCACCGCTGGAGCCTACCAGCGAGCCGGCGATGATCAGCATCGAGTTGTTCAGCGAGAAGCCGATCCCGGCCGCCGCCCAGCCCGAGTAGCTATTGAGCATCGACACGACGACCGGCATGTCGGCGCCCCCGATCGGGATAATGATCAGCACACCCATGATGAAAGCCAGGACCAGCATCAGGGTGAAGGCGCTGTAGTGGCCGGTGAAGGTGAACAGCAGGCCCAGCGCGAGGGTGGTCAGGCCCAGGATCAGGTTCAGCTTGTGCTGGCCGGTGAACTGTACGGGTGCTCCCTGGAACAGGCGGAACTTGTACTTGCCCGACAGCTTGCCGAAGGCGATCACAGAGCCGGAAAAGGTGATTGCACCAATGGCTGCACCGAGGAACAGCTCCAGGCGGTTGCCGGCGGGGATTGGGTCGCTGATGACGGCAACGATGCCCATGGACTGCGGTTCGAGCACTGCGGCGATGGCGATGAACACTGCCGCCAGGCCAATCATGCTGTGCATGAAGGCGACCAGCTCCGGCATCTTGGTCATCTCCACGCGTTTGGCCATGATCGAACCGGCGCAGCCGCCGATCAGCAGGCCGACGATGACGTAGCCGATGCCGGCGGTCGCCAGCTCTGCACCCAACTTATAGATGAGGCCCACCGTCGTGAGGATGGCGATCCCCATGCCGATCATGCCGAACAGGTTACCGCGCCGGGAGGTGGT
Organism: Pseudomonas ceruminis; assembly: GCF_021602025.1. GTDB lineage: Bacteria > Pseudomonadota > Gammaproteobacteria > Pseudomonadales > Pseudomonadaceae > Aquipseudomonas > Aquipseudomonas ceruminis. The sequence continues at coordinate 5,671 of NZ_BQHW01000017.1, read as the reverse complement.
CGGGTGCGACAGGCCCTTGAGTGCCTGGATGAAGCAGACCGAGGCGACGAGGTAGAGAAGCGTTACCAGATTCATGCTCATGCTTACTTCTGCGCCTCGTTCTTGGTTTTCTTCTTGAACATCTCAAGCATGCGCCGGGTGACCAGGAAGCCACCGAATACGTTCACTGCGGCCAGGGCCACTGCCAGAGTACCCATCAACTTGCCCGCAGGGGTCACGGTCAGGGCGGCTGCCAGCATGGCACCGACGATGACAATCGCCGAAATGGCGTTGGTGACCGCCATTAACGGTGTGTGCAGTGCCGGCGTGACGTTCCACACCACGTGATAGCCCACATAGATGGCCAGCACGAAGATGATCAGGTTGTAGATGCCATGGGAAATCAGCATGTCTTCCATTGTCGTGCTCCTTAGCCGTTCTTGCGGACGATCTGACCGTCGCGGCACATGAGGCAGGCCGCGACGATGTCGTCTTCGAGGTTGATGACCAGCGCGCCGTCCTTGTCGAACAGCAGCTTCATGAAGTCCAGCAGGTTGCGGGCATACAGGGCCGAGGCGTCTGCACCTACCTGCGCGGGCAGATTGGTCGGGCCGACGATGGTCACGCCGTTTTCCATGACCACCTGATCGGCGACGGTCAGCGGGCAGTTACCACCTTGGGCGGCAGCCAGGTCGATGACCACCGAGCCTGGTTTCATCTGCGCCACGGTTTCGGCACTGAGCAGCGTCGGTGCCTTGCGACCGGGAATCAGTGCGGTAGTGATGACGATATCGGCCTGTTTGGCGCGTTCGTGGACCGCTTGGGCCTGGCGTTGCATCCAGCTGGCCGGCATCGGCCGTGCATAGCCGCCGACACCTTCGGCGCAGGCGCGCTCCTCGTCGCTCTCGTAGGGCACATCGATGAACTTGGCCCCCAGCGATTCGATCTGCTCCTTTACTGCCGGGCGTACATCCGACGCCTCGATGACCGCGCCGAGGCGTTTGGCCGTGGCGATGGCCTGCAAGCCGGCAACCCCTGCGCCCAGGATCAGCACACGGGCAGCCTTTACGGTGCCGGCGGCGGTCATCAGCATGGGCATGAAACGGGGGTAGTGATGGGCGGCCAGCAACACGGCCTTGTAGCCGGCGATGTTGGCTTGGGACGACAACACGTCCAGGCTCTGGGCGCGCGACGTGCGAGGTGCGGCCTCCAGGGCGAAGGCGGTGATACCGCGCGCTGCCATCTTGGCGATCAGTTCGCTGTTGAAGGGGTTGAGCATGCCCACCAGCACGCTGCCGCTGTTGAGCTGGGCCAGTTCCAGGTCGTCGGGCGCGACAACCTTGAGGACCAGCTGGGCGCCATAGGCATCTGCGGCACCGCCCAGGGAAGCGCCCACGGCCTCATAGGCACTGTCCGGAATGCTGGCATTGAGGCCCGCCCCCCGTTGGACCGTGACCTGATGGCCTTGGGCAATCAGTTTCTTGATCGTTTCCGGGGTCGCAGCGACCCTTGTCTCACCGGTCTGCGTCTCGAGAGGAACACCAATGTGCACGACTATTTCTCCTGCGGTGACCTTTTTGTCTTTATAGAAGCCAGCGCACTTCGGATGGTGCGCGGGGTTGGCTATTGAATGCCAGCCCGCCGAATCCTGGGCGGGCGGAGCATTTTGCAGACGAACCCAAAGGGCTTCAACCGGTTCTGGAGCGAAACGAAGTTAAAACTACAAGTCACCCTGTGACCGTATGTCGCAACAATTGGCTCGCAGCCCATCAAGCATGGGCTATTGGCAGATTAGGGGAGATTTGGAATTTTTTTGCGATGATTTCGCAGAATGGCTGTTCGTGGTCGTAAAAGCCTCTGAAGCCCGCGTGTTCACCGGGCTGAAAGTGGTTTTTCGTTTAACCCGAACAGTTGTCTTAAAGGCGACAAAAAAATATATCTGTAGGTGTTTAAAATAATTGACTACAAAAGTCAGGCAGGCGCTTCGCCCTTGTGAGCGGCGATATACAGCTGTGACTGGGCCAGTAGCCAGTCACGGAACGCGCGCAGCGAGGCGGACTCCACTTTGCGCTCCGGGATCATCAGATAATAGGCCTTGGTGCTGGACAGTGCGTGCCTGTTAGCGACCACCAGCCTGCCCTCCTCCAGTTCGCGCTGGATCAGGAACGGCGGGATCAGCGCAACACCCATCTCATGCATGGCGGCTTGGGCGAGCATGGAAAACAGTTCATAGCGCGGGCCTGTCATGTCGCCGGCGATGGTCATCCCGAGGCCGTTGAACCACTGGCGCCAAGCGTAGGGCCGAGTGGTCTGTTGCAGCAGCGGGAGGTTGGCAATGCGTTGCGCATCAAGCAGGCCCTGCCCGCTCAGCAAGGCCGGGCTGCAGACGGGCATGGGGTTTTCGCCCATCAGGCGATGAGAGTGAGTGCCCGACCAGTCGGCATCACCGAAATAGATGGCGGCGTCGAAGGGCGTGTCGGCGAACAGGAACGGGCGGGTGCGGTTGGTCAGGTTGACGGTGACCTCCGGGTGGCGGTGCTGAAAATCCTTTAGCCGCGGTAGCAGCCACTGGGTGCCGAAGGTGGGGACTACGGCAAGTTCGATCACGTTGGCGCCCTGCTGGCGCATCACCGACAAGGTGTCACGTTCCACCGCATCGAGCTGCGTGGCGACCTGGCGGCTGTAGGACAACCCCGCTTCGGTCAGCTTCACGCCGCGCCGCGAGCGGCGGAACAGTTCCACGTTGAGGAACGTTTCAAGGCTGCCGATCTGTCGACAGACGGCACCCTGGGTCAGTGCAAGCTCCTGGGCGGCCTTGGTAAAGCTCTCGTGGCGCGCAGCCGCTTCGAAACAGACCAGGGCGGTGGTGCTGGGGATCTTGCGGCGCATGTACGTCAACCTCACTCGTATGGCTGTTAACAGGGCGTTCTGGTGTATCACGAAGTGATAAATCATCACTAGTGCGTGCGCAATCCTCGTTTGTCCCCGCTGCCGATCAAGCCTAGGATCAATGGCACAAGAATCTGCTCCCAATTTCCGAGGATTTTGCTCATGGCCGGTAAAGCAAGCTTCAACTGGATCGACCCGCTGCTGCTTGATCAGCAGCTCACTGAAGAAGAGCGCATGGTGCGTGACAGCGCTTATCAGTTCGCCCAGGACAAGCTGGCGCCGCGGGTACTGGAGGCTTTCCGCCATGAGCAGACCGATCCGTCGATTTTTCGCGAAATGGGTGAGGTTGGCCTGCTGGGCGCGACCATCCCCGAGCAGTACGGCGGCAGTGGGTTGAACTATGTGTGTTATGGCCTGATCGCCCGTGAGGTCGAGCGTATCGACTCCGGCTACCGCTCGATGATGAGTGTGCAGTCTTCGCTGGTGATGGTGCCGATCAACGAATTCGGCACCGAAGCACAGAAGCAGAAGTACCTGCCCAAGCTGGCCAGCGGCGAGTGGATCGGCTGCTTCGGCCTGACCGAGCCTAACCATGGCTCCGATCCGGGTTCGATGATCACCCGCGCGAAAAAGGTCGACGGTGGCTACCGCCTGAATGGCAGCAAGATGTGGATCACCAATAGCCCGATTGCCGACGTCTTCGTGGTCTGGGCCAAGGATGATGCTGGCGATATCCGCGGCTTTGTTCTTGAAAAAGGCTGGGAAGGCCTGAGCGCGCCGGCGATTCACGGCAAGGTTGGCCTGCGTGCATCGATCACCGGTGAAATCGTCATGGACAACGTGTTTGTGCCGCAAGAGAACATCTTCCCTGATGTGCGCGGCCTTAAAGGCCCGTTCACCTGCCTCAACTCGGCCCGCTATGGCATCTCTTGGGGCGCCTTGGGTGCGGCTGAAGCCTGCTGGCACACCGCTCGTCAGTACACTCTGGACCGTCAGCAATTTGGCCGCCCGCTGGCAGCCAATCAGCTGATTCAGAAAAAGCTGGCCGACATGCAGACTGAAATCACCCTCGCCCTGCAAGGCTGCCTGCGCTTGGGCCGTATGAAGGATGAAGGCACCGCTGCAGTGGAGATCACTTCGATCATGAAGCGCAACTCCTGCGGAAAGGCGCTGGACATCGCACGCATGGCCCGTGACATGCTCGGGGGCAATGGCATCTCCGACGAGTTTGGCGTGGCGCGCCACTTGGTCAACCTTGAAGTGGTGAACACCTATGAAGGTACCCATGATGTGCATGCGCTGATACTGGGGCGTGCGCAAACCGGCATCCAGGCCTTCTACTGATAAGGAGCCTGTCCATGGGCGCGCTATCTCATCTGCGGGTGTTGGACCTTTCCCGTGTACTGGCTGGGCCATGGTCTGGTCAGATACTGGCGGACCTGGGGGCGGACGTGATCAAGGTCGAGCGGCCCGGCAGTGGCGACGATACGCGCTCATGGGGGCCGCCCTTCCTTAAGGATACGCAAGGCGAGAACACCAGCGAGGCGGCTTACTATTTGTCGGCCAACCGCAACAAGCGCTCGGTGACCATCGACTTCACTCAGCCACAAGGGCAGCGCCTCGTACGCGAACTGGCTGCCAAGTCGGACATCGTCATCGAAAACTTCAAGGTGGGCGGGCTGGCAGCCTATGGGTTGGACTATCCGAGCCTGAAAGCGCTCAACCCCACGCTCATCTATTGCTCGATCACGGGCTTCGGGCAGACCGGGCCTTATGCCAAGCGCGCGGGCTATGACTTCATGATTCAAGGGCTGGGTGGGCTGATGAGCCTGACTGGGCGCCCTGACGGTGAAGAAGGTGCAGGGCCGATGAAGGTGGGCGTTGCGCTCACCGACATCCTGACGGGGTTGTACTCGACCGTAGCGATCCTGGCCGCCCTCGCCCATCGTGACCAGGCCGGTGTGGGACAGCATATCGATATGGCGCTGCTCGATGTGCAGGTGGCGTGCCTGGCTAACCAGGCAATGAATTACCTGACCACGGGCAACCCGCCTCGGCGCCTGGGTAATGCACATCCTAATATTGTGCCTTATCAGGACTTCCCGACGGCCGATGGCGATTTCATCCTTACCGTGGGTAACGATGGCCAGTTCCGCAAGTTTGCCGAAGTGGCGGGGCAGCCGCAGTGGGCGGACGACCCACGTTTTGCAACCAACAAGCAGCGAGTGGCCAACCGTAGCGAGCTGATTCCGTTGATCCGTCAGGCTACGGTGTTCAAGACTACGGCGGAATGGGTCAAGCAGCTGGAGGCTGCGGGTGTGCCCTGTGGGCCGATCAATGACCTGGCGCAGATGTTCCAGGACCCGCAGGTGCTGGCGCGTGGCCTTGCAGTCAGTATTCCCCATGCGCTGGGTGGGCAGGTGCCTCAGGTGGCTAGCCCTATACGGCTATCAGAGACACCGGTGGAGTACCGGCGTGCGCCCCCGCTGCTCGGTGAGCATACCGAGGCTGTCCTGGCGGACGTGCTGGGGTTGGGTGCTGAGGATGTCGGGCGTTTACGCGCCGCTGGTGTGCTGTGACGTCATAGGGAGTGCTTGCAAAGCGGGGAGGCCGACAGGCCTCCCCGCTTTGCGCTTGGCGATTTTGCAAGTTATTGAATTTAAAGGTTGACGGGGTTTCGAATCCCCTTATAATGCGCCCCACTTCCAGCGTAGTCGGAACGAGAAACTCCTTGAGATTCAATGAGTTAATCGATCCAGGTAGTACTGGAAATGCTTCGGTCGTCTGATCGATAGCGGTTGAA
>NZ_BQHW01000016.1 GCF_021602025.1 Pseudomonas ceruminis | reverse complement strand
AAAATCTTTTCCAGCTCGGCGTCGAACAGCGCCGGGTCGGTGTAGAGGGAGGTGTGGACACGGTCGGGCTGTACCAGCTCGGCCGGGTCGATCGCCAGGTTGACGGCGGGGATCAGGTGGCTCACGGGGGTCACCTATGCAGGATGATTTCTTATGTGAGCAACGCTAAAGGGCAGGGAGGAGGGGCTCAATGACAGGGGCGATCAATGTCGTTGCGTTTTTTGCAACGACTGGACCGGCGGGCTCAGATCGTTCGGCAACGGCCAGCCGCGCTCAAAGGGGGTTAACGTGGCTCAGGCACGATCATGCGAGTCGGGGCCTCGTCGGCACGCCGCCGCGCTACCCAGTAATACAGCACGCTCGGCAGCACCAGACCGATCAGCCACGACACGTCCACACCGCCCAGGTGCGCAACCATCGGCCCGGTGTACAGCTTGGTATCGATCAATGGCATCTGTACCAGCACGCCCACGGTATAGACACCGACGCCCGGCCAGAGGGCTCCGCTTCATTGTTTTTGTGTAAGGGAGATGGCCACTGGCGAGGCGTGCCACGCATGGCTGCACGGCGATATGAGTATGTCTATACAAGTAAGGTCAAGTGAAGGCTGAGGGCGACTGTTGCGCAAGGCTGGCCCGCAACTGTGCCGGTCCTGTGCCAGGAATTGGCCTTATGCTGTAACGAAATATGTCTAGAACGCCGGAAGAAGGAAGTCGCAATGCCGCTCAAGGATCTGCTGATCGCCCTGGTGGTGATTGTCGCCTGGGGAGTCAATTTCGTGGTCATCAAGGTCGGCCTGGATGGCCTGCCACCGATGCTGCTGGGGGCGTTGCGCTTTACGCTGGTCGCGTTTCCGGGGGTGCTGCTGGTCAAGCGGCCCAAGTTGCCCTGGCGCTGGCTGATTGCCTATGGTGCAACCATCTCCCTGGGCCAGTTCGCCTTCCTGTTCCAGGCCATGTACAGCGGCATGCCGCCTGGGCTGGCGTCGCTCGTGCTGCAATCCCAGGCCTTCTTCACCCTAGGGTTTGCTGCGCTGTTTCTGGGTGAGCGGTTGCGCCTTGCCAGCGTGCTTGGTTTGCTGGTGGCGGCCAGCGGTCTGGCACTGATCGGCAGTGAGGACAGCGGCCATGTGCCGATCGTGGCGCTGCTGCTGACCTTGTGCGCCGGGGCCATGTGGGGCATGGGCAACATCATCACCCGGCGCTTTGGCTCCGTGGACCTGGTGGCGCTGGTGATCTGGGGCGGGCTGATCCCGCCGCTGCCGTTCCTGGCGTTGTCGTGGTGGCTTGAGGGCCCGGAGCGTATCGGCCATGCGCTGGCCAACATTGGCTGGAGCTCGGTACTGGCGCTGATCTACCTGGCGTTTGTGGCCACCATGCTGGGCTACAGCCTGTGGAGCAAGCTGCTGTCGCGCCATCCTGCGGGCAAGGTCGCGCCGTTCTCGTTGCTGGTACCCGTCATTGGCCTGAGCTCGTCGGCCTGGCTGCTGGGTGAACGGCTGACCGCTGTTCAAGGGTGGGGGGCGTTGCTGGTGATGCTCGGGTTGCTGGTCAATGTGTTCGGGCCGAAGCTGGGGCAGCGCTTGCGCGCGGCGAGTGCGCAGTAGGGGCCCTGCGCGGGCGGGATTACCCGCGAAGAAGCCGGTGCTTTGTTAGACTTAGGCTCTTTTGCCAAGCCAACGGAGCATCCGATGATCATCTCCACCACCAGCCAGCTCGAAGGCCGCCCGATTGCGGAATATCTTGGCGTCGTCAGCTCAGAATCGGTGCAGGGCATCAACTTCGTGCGTGACTTTTTCACACGGTTTCGCGATTTCTTCGGCGGGCGTTCCCAGACCCTGGAGAGCGCGCTGCGCGAGGCCCGGGAGCAGGCCACCGAAGAACTCAAGGCGCGGGCACGGCAGTTGCAAGCCGATGCGGTAGTGGGCGTCGATTTTGAAATCAGCATGCCTTCGGTGCAGGGCGGCATGGTCGTGGTGTTTGCCACCGGTACGGCCGTGCGCTTGAAGTGATGCCATGTTGCCACTGGTCGGCTCTGGAAGTTTCGGCCGAGCAGTCCGCAAATGACCGGCTAGTCTCATTTTCACAGGCCGCGTTTTCCAGGCAAGCGAGTTCTTGCCGACGCGTCGCCACTGGAGGGAGACAGGGCATGAGCGAGTCCTTTTTCGAAGACATGAATGAGGCGTTTCCGATCAACAGCCAGGTGCGTTGCGGTCAGGCGGCATTTCGCCTGGGTTTTGCCCACATGACGCTGGACGATTCGGAACAACTGCAGCCGGCACACCTGCAGCGCGCCAAGAAGGGCCGATTCACCCCTCGGGTTCCACCGAAAAAGTGAACCCGCTCACACAACCCCGCCGAACGGCGGGGTTTTTGTTGGCCTTGCTTGATCCTGCTCATGGTAACGGTGGGTCGCGCTCGCCGAATCAATGCCGTTGTGGTTTTCTGCGCGCATCTCAGAAAAGGAGGATTGATTTCCATGCGAGTCAGGGAAGAAACCTATTGGCGTTGGGCCGATGCGCATTTGCATAGCCGCAGCCACGATGAAGCACTGAGTGACGGCACTACCTTCGACGTGCAGGTCCGCCTGTCGCGGCTGGGTGCCACGCAACTGTTCCTTGGGCTGTACGGGAAGGACGGCAAGGCGCTGGTGGAGGAGTATTACCCGTCACGGCCAGGCGAAACCATGACCCGTGCGCTGGTGTGGGGCGTCGACCGGGCCAGGGCGCTGGCGACCGGGGCACTGGCATTGCCGCAAAGGCAGCGCCGGCAGGCATGAAAAAGCCCGGCCTACAGGGGGCCGGGCTCAGGAAGTGGTGCAATCGCTCAGTTGAGCGGATCGATCACCTTGATTGCCTGCCGCTCACGGGCGGCCGGCCATTCTTGTTGCAGGGTCTGCAGCACGCGGCCGACGAACTCGGTGTCGGCGGCAGCCTTCTTGCCGACGTAGCCCTGGCCGCGACGGTAGACCTTGAAGCGGGCGCGCATGCTGGGCAGGTGCGCTTCGAATTCATCTTCGACAGTGTTCGGCGGCAGGCGGTCGAGACGCACATCGCCGGTCTGGTTTACCCACAGCAGGTGGTCGTCGAGGCTGTCCTTGCGTGCGGCGAACAGTTCGGCCAATTGATCGATTGTGGGATTGTTGTTCAAGTTCATCATAAAGCCCCCATTACCCATTCGTTGGTGATTTTCACAGTTGGCGCCACAGTTTGTAGCGCTCTACCAAGGCTGCTACAGCAGCATCGCAACAGGGGCTTTCTCACGCTGCCTTTTGGACAGTTCCCTCTCCACGAACGGCCTGCGTTACCGCGCAGGCCGTCTGGAATACCCTTGCCACCGCTCCCGATCGGGGAGACGGCTTCATCATGCCCAAGGGCGAGGAATGGCGTCAACCGTTTTGTAGTGAATATTTTCAACCACTACATCTTGTCGGACAATCCTGCCGAGACCGCCTTTCAATGGTCAAGGCTGGAGAGAATCTGGTACGCGGCACGCACCCGCGCTTCATTGGGATAGTTGCGGTTGGCCAGCAGGACGATCGCCCGGTTTTCAGACGGAATGAACGCGGCGTAGACGCCGAAACCGCTGGTTGAACCGGTCTTGTTGTACCAGGCTTTGGGCAGTGCAGGCAGTGCCGGGGTCAAGCGCTGGGTGGCTTGCGGCTCTTGGATGAGCCGGGGGCTGTTGCCATCTACCAGGGTGACGAGCGCTGCGGGGTAGGGGTAGCGCTCCCAGCCCAGGCCTTGGGTCATGGCCCCCACCTGGAAGTAGCCGGCCTGGGTGATGGCGGTCGCGTTGCGCAAAGCCGGTGAGAGCTCGGCCGGCTGCATGTGCAGGCGCACATAGCGCAGCAGGTCGGTCGCGCTGGTCTTGATGCCATAGGCTTCGTCGGCATAGGGCCCAGGGCTCACCCGCACCGGGCGGTTCTGCGCGTCGTAGCCTTGCGCGTACAGGCCCTGTGCGCTTGCCGGTACTTGCAGGTACGTGTGCTTCAGGCCCATCTGCGGCAACAGGCGCTGGGCCATGAGTTCCGCGAATGGCCGGTGCTGCGCCCGCGCTGCCAGATCACCGAACAACCCCAGGCTGGGGTTGGAGTAGCAACGCTGGGTGCCGCGCTCGGCACGGGGCTTCCAGGTACGGAAGAAGTTCAAGGTCTGCTCGGCGGTCTGCACCGCATCGGGGAACTGCAACGGCAGGCAGTCGGCGCTGTAGACCCCCAGCTCGAGCACGCTGGCCTCGCCCAAGGGCGTGCCTGCGAGGGCGGGTTGATAGCGCTTGGCCGGGGCCTCCAGATCGAGCTTGCCCTCGGCGCTGGCCAGCGCGGCGAGTGTGGCCGTGTAGGTCTTGCTCAGCGAACCGATTTCAAACAGGGTATCGGCGGTGACGGCCGTGTGGTCGTCCTTGCTGGCCACGCCATAGGTGAAGTAGTGCGCTTGCCCATTCGCGTACACGGCCACGGCCATGCCGGCGATACCTTGCTCCTGCATCAGCGGGGGGATGATCTCGTCTACCCGGCCCTGCAATGGATCGGCCGCGTGCGCGGTGGTGGCGCATGAAAGCAGTGCAGTGGTGAAGGCGAACGAGGCAAGGCGGGTGTGCGGCATGCAGGGGTCCTTATCAGGAGGTGTCCGTTGAGCGACACCGGTGGGGGTTCCGGCGTTAGCGGGAAAAGGCCACAGACCTTATCGTCTGCCCTTGCATAACGACAAGATGGAATCTGCTATGAAGTATGTGCGCATGTTGTTCGACAACTTCACCTTGGCCTTGCTCGGGGTGGTGTTCATTGCGACCGTGCTGCCCTGCTCGGGCGACGGCGCGGTGTATTTCGGCTGGCTGACCAACCTGGCCATCGGCCTGTTGTTCTTCCTGCATGGCGCGAAGCTGTCGCGCGAAGCGATCATCGCAGGTGCCGGGCACTGGCGCCTGCACTTGCTGGTGTTTTCCTGCACCTTTGTGCTGTTCCCGTTACTGGGCCTGGCCTTCAAACCGCTGTTCGTGCCGCTGGTGGGCAACGAGCTGTACCTGGGCGTGCTGTACCTGTGTGCCTTGCCAGCCACCGTGCAGTCGGCCATCGCCTTTACTTCGCTGGCACGGGGCAATGTGCCAGCAGCCATCTGCAGTGCAGCCGCCTCGAGCCTGATCGGCATCTTCCTGACCCCGCTGCTGGTGTTGATGCTGCTCGGTGCCAACGGCGATACTGGTTCGGGCCTGGATGCGGTACTGAAGATCACCCTGCAACTGCTGGTGCCTTTCGTCGCCGGGCAGATTGCGCGGCGCTGGATTGGTACCTGGGTCAAGAACAATGCACGCTGGCTGAAGCTGGTGGACCAGGGCTCGATCTTGTTGGTGGTATACACCGCGTTCAGCGAAGCGGTGGTCACCGGCCTGTGGCACACAGTATCGCCGCAGCATCTGGCGGGGTTGTTCGTGGTATGCGGCATTCTGCTGGCCGTGGTGCTGTACGGGACGCGCCTGCTGGGCAACGTGCTCGGCTTCAGCCTGGAAGACCGCATCACCATCCTGTTCGCGGGCTCCAAGAAGAGCCTGGCTACGGGGGTGCCGATGGCGCAGGTGTTGTTCGTGGGTAGTGGAATAGGGGCGATGATCCTGCCGCTGATGCTGTTCCACCAGATCCAGTTGATGGTGTGTGCGGTGCTGGCGCAGCGCTATGCCAGCAGGGAAGGGGCGGGTGAGGAGGTTGCTGCGTCCTCCTGAGTTCCTTGAATCGCTTGTGCAGGCCTTGCGCGGCGGCGAAGTTATCCGTGAAAAGGCCTGTCCAGGCTAGCGGGCCTGCCCGGAGCGGCGTTCGCGCAGTGCCTTGCGCACCTCTGCTTCGACCTGGTATGCCGGCCCTTCCAGCTCATCGTAGTTGCGCGTGTAACGGGTGGCGAACCCATCCACCCCCAACGCTTGATACTGCTCTACGTGCTTGAGCTCGTGCGCCCACAGTGCCACGTTGTCCTCAGCGTCGCTTGCGTGGCGGAAAATGATCGTGTCGATCAGCGTCACTGCGTTCACATCCGGGTTTTGCAGCATGGCGTTGGCGGCACTGAGCTGCTGTTCGTCGCCGACTCGGTAGCGTGCGGCATCCAGCACGGCAAAGTCGTACCAGGGTTCGAGCTGCGCACGAATATGCAGGGGCATCGGCGCGCTGCCGCTGGCTGTCGCTTCGTCGCGGGCCTGGCGCAGGGCATAGGCCAGGCTGCTGGAGGCCATTACCTGGACATCCTCGAGCACCCGCCCTGCCTGGCCAGGGTCGACCGGTGCACAGAAACAGGCCATCAGGCAGACCTGATATTGCCCAGGTGGGCAGGCCGGCTCGGCGGACACCGCCGCGCACGACACCAGTGCCAGCAGCAGGCTAGCCCCCCTCATTCAGCGCCCTCTCGGCAAACCTGCGGTTGGCCTCCAGCAGTTGGGATTGCACGTCCTCGCTGGCCAGCATGCGCCCGACCAGCAAGGCCCCGACGCACTGGCTGATCAACACCCAGGCCAGTGCGTCATCTTCCAGGGTCCTGCTCCAGGCGGCGTGCAGGCTGACCAGCCAGTGCTCGGCTTCCTCGCGCACCGGCCGGCCGCCTCGGGCAATTTCCACGCCCAAAGGTGGCAGTGGGCAGCCGCCTTCAGCATTGTGCAGGTGGGCCAGGCTCAGGTACTGCTGCAAGCAGCGGCCCAGACGCTCGCGGCTGGCACCCTGGTTAGCCAGGCGGGCCAGAGGGCTGTTGCTCAACTCCTGACGGACCACTTCAGTAAACAGGTCGTCCTTGGACGGAAAGTGGTTGTAGAAAGCGCCGCCGGTCAGGCCAATGGCCTTCATCAGCCCGGCGACGCCGGTGCTGGCAAAGCCGCCGCGTTTGGCCAGCGCGCCGCTGCTGGCCAGCAACTTGTCACGGGTCTGCTGCTTGTGTTCGCTGGGATAGCGCATGCAAAAACCTCTACGCACTGGCTTGACGATGGCGACGATCATAACATAGCGTTCGTTTACTAAACGATCATTCATCAATGGGGGCGCGCATGGCAGAACAACAAAAAGTGGTGCTGGTGATCGGTGCAGGGGACGCTACCGGCGGCGAGATCGCCAAGCGGTTTGCCCGTGAGGGGTACATCGCCTGTGTTACCCGCCGCCAGGCCGACAAGCTGCAGCCGCTGGTCGATGAGATCCGGGCGGCAGGTGGCCAGGCCCATGGCTTTGGCTCGGATGCGCGCAAGGAGGACGAAGTCGCCGAACTGGTCGATACCATCGAACGTGAGATCGGCCCGATCGAAGCGTTTGTGTTTAATATCGGTGCCAATGTGCCCTGCAGCATTCTTGAAGAAACCCCGCGCAAATACTTCAAGATCTGGGAAATGGCCTGCTTTGCCGGCTTCCTTACGGCACAGGCAGTAGCACGGCGCATGGTTGCCCGCGAGCGCGGCACGATTCTGTTCACCGGCGCCACTGCCGGCACCCGCGGTGCGGCCGGCTTCGCGGCCTTCGCCGGGGCCAAGCATGGCTTGCGCGCCTTGGCCCAGAGCATGGCGCGGGAGCTGGGGCCAAGGAATGTGCATGTTGCCCACGTCGTGGTGGACGGCGCCATCGACACGGCTTTCATCCGCGACACGTTCCCCGAGCGCTATGCCCTCAAGGACCAGGACGGCATTCTCGACCCTGCGCACATTGCTGACAGTTACTGGTTCTTGCACGCGCAGCCGCGTGACGCCTGGACATTCGAGCTGGACCTGCGCCCGTGGATGGAGCGTTGGTAAGCGCTGACTCATCAAAGGAGTGCGATGCATGAGCAAGACTGTCGAATTTTTCTTCGATCTGGGCAGCCCGGCCAGCTACCTGGCCTGGACCCAACTTCCCGCCCTGTGCGCCCGTCATGGTGCCACGTTGCGCTACCGGCCACTGTTGCTGGGTGGAGTGTTTCAGGCCACGGGCAATGCTTCGCCGGCGATGATCCCAGCCAAGGGGCGTTACATGTTCACCGACCTGGGGCGCTTCGCCATACGTTATGGCGTGCCATTCGGCCTGCCGCCGGGTTTTCCGATCAATACCCTGGCCTTGATGCGGGGTGTGATCGGCATGCAGTTGCGTTCGCCGGAACGTTTCGAAGCCTTGTTGGCGGCATTGTTCAACGGGCTTTGGGCGCAACGCCGTAACCTGGCGGATGCTGCAGTGCTGGCGCAAGTGTTGGGCGAGGCGGGGTTTGACCCGGTGCAGTTACACGCCTTGGCGGCTGATCCTGACGTGAAGGCGGCGCTCAAGCAGGTGACAGAAGAGGCTGTGGAGCGCGGCGTGTTTGGCGCGCCGACCTGTTTCGTCGAGGGGCAGATGTACTTCGGCCAGGACCGCCTGGATTTCGTCGAAGAGGCGCTCAGGCACTAACAGCAATGGCCTCTTTGCGGGTTCAAGAGGCCGTCAGGCTCAACGCCGGTTCAGAAATTCGCCGGGGTATTGGCGCTGATGATCTCTGCCTCGTCCTGGCCAATGTTCTTGAAGCTGTGGGGCAGGGTGGTGGGTATGTAGTAACCGTCACCCGAGTTGAGGATGCTCACCTGGCCATCGACCCACAGCTCCACGGTGCCACGGGTAACCAGGCCGCATTCCTCGCCTTCGGCATGCACGATAGGCTCACCAGAGTCGGCACCGGGTGCATACAGCTCGCGCAACATGCGCATTTGCCGCGCCTCGACACTGGCTCCGACCAGCAGCATGCGCAGGCCATTGCGGCCTAGGTCTGGCTGTTCGCTGGCGCGAAACACGAAACGCTCTTCCCGCACTGGCTCGTCGAAGCTGAAGAACTCCGCCAGGGTCATGGGTATCCCTTCGAGCAATTTTTTAAGGGAACTGACCGAAGGGCTGACGCGGTTCTGCTCGATTTGCGAGATCGTCGAGTTGGTCAGCCCGCTGCGGCGGGCCAGTTCCCGTTGGGAGAGGTTGTTGCGTTCACGCACCAGTTTGAGTCGTGTCCCGGTGTCCATAGCCGCCTTGTAATTAGAGGTGTTAAAAATAATGGGCGACGCATTAAAACACACTCTGCACGCTTGCGCGCTGTGCTTGTCAGGCGCGTGGTTCACGCGGCATCGGCCACAGCCCGACCAGCAGCAACAGCAGTGCCACCGCCAGGAACGGCAGGCGCGGGTCGAGGGCGTAGACCAGCGTGCCGGCCAGCGGCCCGATGACTGCGCCCATGCCTTGTGCGGCACCGATGGAGCCTGCGGTGGCACCTTGTTCACTCGCCTGCATGGCATTGGCAGCCAGTGCCGAGAACGCTGGGAACACGAAGCCCATGCCGGCGGCGGCGACAAAATAGCAACTCCAAAGCCCCGGGGCGCTGGTGGACAGCGCGCCAGCGGCGAAGCCCAGGGCGGAAATACTGGCGCCGACGCGGATCATTTTCAGCGGCGGCCATTCCAGTTGGCGCAGGATCACCTGGGACAGAATCAGTGCTACCCCCACCGTGGTCAGGGCGATGCCTGCAGCCTGAGCAGCCTCGGCCGGCTGCAGATGCAGGCGATCGAGGGCAAAGAAGCCGACGATGATCTGCGACACGGTCACGCTCAGCATCGCGCTGAAGGCCACCAGCAGAGGGCGGCGCAAGCGAGGGTCGCTCAGGCGCACCGGGCTGGGCGCGTGGCTGATGGCCAGGGGGTGTGGCTTGAGCTTGAACAGCAGGACCAGAAACGCGCTGGCCGGTAACAGGGACATCACATGGAACGGCAGGCTCAGGCTGTGCCGTGCCAGCAGCGCCGCCAGCGCCGGCCCCAGTACCAGGCCGACGGCATTGGCCGCACCCAGCGAGGCCATGGCCCGGGCCCTGTGTTGTGGCCCGACATGGTCGGCGATCAAGGCATTGCAACCCACCGGTATTGCGGCGTAGAAGGCACCGATGCAGCCGCGCGCGAGCATCAGCCCGACAAAGGCAAGGGTCGCTCCCGGCAACCAGCGCAGGGCACCCTCGACGAACAGGCACAGCAACCAGTAGGCCAGCGTGAAGCCGGCACTGCCCAGCAGCAGGACCCGCCGACGCCCCAGGCGATCGGCCGCCCGGCCCCATGGGCGGGCCAGCAGCACCCAGACCACACCGGCCACGGTCACCGCCGCGCCGGCTTGCCAGGTGGCCATGCCCAGCAGGCGTGCGATGGGCCCGATCAAGGCAACGAAGGCCATCATCGACATGGTGCAAGCCATGTTGGCGAGCAGCAAAGGGCGCAGGTCCAGGGTGCTGGCAGGGGTGAGGGTGGCAGGGTCCTTTGCGACATTCATGGGGCAGTCCAGGGCAGGTAAGCGGAAGTCATTCAGATTAATGAGAACTCTTATCGTTTGTCGAGCCTGCCCTGGGCCATCGCCATCAGTCGCTGCGGCGCAGGGGGCCTGGCCACATGCTACGCAACACGCCATCACGGCGCACCAGCGCATGCATCAGTGCCGCACCCAGATGCACCACAACGGTGGCGAACAGCAGGTAGCCGGCCCAGCCATGGGCTTGGCGCAGTACGGCGTAGAGCTGCAGATCGTGGGGTGCGATCGCCGGCAACTGCAGCGGCCGCGGATACCCGCCGGCCGAAAGCATTGCCCAGCCCAGCAGCGGCATGGCCAGCATCAGCCCATAGAGCAACAGGTGCGAGGCGCCCGCAGCGATGCGCTGCAACGCTGGCAGGTCGTGGGGGAGCGCAGGGTGGGGCAACGTCAGTCGCATGCCGATGCGCACGATCACCAATACCAGCAGCGCCAGGCCGGTGGCCTTGTGCAGCTCGACCAGGGTGGGGTGACGCAACGACAGGTCGCCCACCATGCTCACGCCAATGAACAGCATGGCCACGATCAGTATCGCCATCAGCCAGTGCAGCAAGCGCGCCAATGGGTGGAAGGCTTCAGGTTTCATGGGTGGGCTCCTGCGCCGAGGGATTCGCGGCTGCGGCGGTTGAAGGATTCCGAATAGGCCGCCGAACGGGCGGCGAGGATCGGGTCATCGGACGCTTGAATGCCACGGGGCAGGATCAGCGGGTCGAAGTTCAGGTCACGGCAGGCGCCTTGCTCGGGGGCATCCACTTGTTCGATGACCAAGGTGCCAGCATCGACGCTGCGGCGCTCGGCGGGCCAGGGGCGCGCCGGGTCATCCTGCGCGTCACCGGGGTCAGCGAGGACCAGGCGTAGGGTCCAGCGCAGTGGGCCCTGGGCCAGGCGCTGTTGCAGGTCATGTTGCAGGAACTGCTTGTCGTCGACCTGGCCGGGCAGGGCAGCGAATGGCGTCTGTGGCTCAAGCTGCCACCGCACCGGGTGGGCATTGCCGCCGGCATCGATCAGGCGGAAAGCATTGATGCTGTGGTATTGAGTGCTGGCGAAGCTGTCGCTGGGTTTGTAACTGGCGGCCCATTGGCGAAATGCCGCACTTTCAGGATGGGCGGCAAAGAACGCCTGCATTTTTGCCGGGTCCGGTTTGCCGGTGGCCGGGTCCGGTGCGCCTGCCAGTACCTGGTCGTAGAACCCTTCTGGCGTGCTCACTGCCAGCACCGGCGGGTTGTTCATCCCGGTGCGCCAGACCTGGCCGTCGTCAGTGCTCAACTGGATCGCCAGGCTGCGGACCGGGACGCCCGTATCGGGTGCGAACGGGTTGGCACCGCCAATGGCAAAGCGGCCGATCACCGGCACGTGCTGCTGGCTGAATGCGCGCGCCGTCGACAGTGCAGCGGCTTGGCCGCTGGGTTGGAAGTAGCCACTGACGCACAGGCCCTTGGCGTGGTTCTTGCGATAACCCGGATAGTGGCCGGCCTGTGCTTCGAAGGTGTCGATGATGCGCTGCGGGGTCAGTTGCGGCCCGTTGATCCAGCCAGCGGCATAGGCAAAGCCTGCGCCAAGGGCCAGCATCACGGCGCCGATGCCGGCCAGGCGCAGGGCCTTGGCTGGCCCGTGCAAGGGTGCATTCATGGTGTGCGTCCGGTTCAGTGAAGATGCGGGTACGACGGGGCAGGTAAAAACTTATTCCACCGGCGGGAATAGATTTTCTTGCCAGGCGTCTGCCCCCTACACTGACCACCCCAGAGCCCGGTACCTTGCCATGCATGATCTGGATGAACAGCAATGGCGCGAATTGCTGCAGCGCCTGCGCCGCTTTGCCTTGTGGCTGACACGTGAGCCCGGCAGCGCCGATGACCTGGTTCAGGGCACTGTCGAACGTGCATTGAGCCGCAGCAGCCAGCAACGCGACGCCGAGGCGCTGCGTGCCTGGTTGTTCACCATCCTTTACCGGCTGTTTCTCGACAGCAAGCGCCGTGACCGCCTGCATGCCCGTTGGCTTTCCTGGTTCGGCCGCGCCGAACGTGAGGAGGAGGCGGTCGGGGACAGTGTCGAGACCATCGTCCTGGCCCAGGCCGATCTGCAAGCGTTTGCCCTCCTGTCGACCGAACAGCGTGCATTGCTGTTGCTGGTCAGCGTCGAGGGGTTGAGCTACAAGGAAGCCGCTCAAGCCATGGGGATTCCCATTGGCACGGTCATGTCGCGCCTTTCGCGCGCCCGTGCCGCCTTGCGTGAACTGACCGAGGACAGCCCACAGCCCCCTGCCTTGCGGAGACTCAAATGACCCATCTGATACCCAGCGAGCACGAGCTGCATGCCTATGTCGATGACCGGCTCGAACCTAGCCGTCGTGCCGAAGTACAAGCCTGGCTGGCGGCCAATCCGCAGGAGGCGCTGCGCCTTGAAGCCTGGCGCAACGATGCCCGGCGCCTGCGGGCGGCGTTGGCGGGTTTCGGTGAACAGCCGGGCAGGCTCCAGCTCGACGTGCGGCATGTGCAACGGCGCTTGCGCCAACGACGGCAGCGGCGCCTGGCCTCGGTGGCGGTGCTGCTCCTGGCCATGGGGGTGGGCGCGCTCGGCGGCTGGCAGGCGCGGCAGGTCACCTTGGCGGGCAATGACCTGCCCATGGCTGATGCCGTCCAGGCCCATCGGCTGTTCGCCGACAGCCAAGCGCTGGATATCCAGGCCAGTGACCCGGCGCAGTTGCGCGATTGGCTGGGCAGGCATTTTAACCGTGTAGGTCAACTGCCTGATCTTGGCGTCTACGGCTTCCAGCCGGTAGGCGCGCGCCTGCTGAGCAACGAGCAGGGGCCGGCGGCGTTGCTGGTGTTCCAGGATCGCAGGGGGCAGCGCATCAGCCTGTTCCTGCGTTCACCCGGTGAACACTATGAGCGTATGCCACAGGGGCAGCGGGTAGACGGGCAGCTGGAGGCACGTTACTGGACGCATGGGGCGTACAACTTTGCCTTGGTCAGTGCAGCGGACGATGTGCGCGGGGCAGGGGTGGGGGAGGCATTGCGGCTGGGGCTGTAGTGTTTTGTGCGGGGCTGGCGAACAGTGCTCAATGCCCTGGAGGCCGAGCGCCGAAGGCGCAGGGTTCGACCTCAAGGGCACCACCGGCATGAAGGCATGCCTCTGGCAGCCCTCATGCACTTTCACACCGTGAGCATTCTCAGCTCAGCTCAAGCCAGATCGGTGCATGGTCCGAAGGCTTTTCCATCGCCCGCAGCTCGTAATCCACACCTGCCGCCTTGATACGCGGTACCAGGCCCTGCGAGGCCATGATCAGGTCAATGCGCAGGCCGCGCTTGGGTTCGTCCTCGAAGCCGCGGCTGCGGTAGTCGAACCAGCTGAAGCGGTCGGCGACGTCCGGGTGCAGGTGGCGGAAGCTGTCCACCAGGCCCCAGCCCTTGAGGCGCTCCATCCACTCCCGTTCTTCAGGCAGGAAGCTGCACTTGCCGGTCTTGAGCCAGCGTTTGGCATTGTCCGGGCCGATACCGATGTCGCAGTCCTGGGGCGAGATATTCATGTCGCCCATGACCAGCACGGGCTGGTCATTGCTGAACTGACCTTCGAGCAGCGCCTGCAGGTCGCTGTAGAAGCGCTGCTTGGCGGGGAACTTGGTGGGGTGGTCGCGGCTTTCGCCTTGGGGGAAGTAGCCGTTCATGACCGTGATCGGCGTGCCGTTGGCATCGGCGAAAGTGCCCCAGATGAAACGGCGCTGCGCGTCTTCTTCATCACTGGCAAAGCCTTTGAACAGGCTCAGCGGTGCCTGGCGGGACAGCAGGGCAACACCGTAATGGCCCTTCTGGCCGTGGTAATGCACGTGGTAACCCAGCGCTTCGACGTCGGCCAGGGGAAACTGATCGTCGCTGACCTTGGTTTCCTGCAGGCCGATCACGTCCGGCTGGTGCTTTTCGATCAGCGCCGCCAGCTGGTGCGGGCGGGCTCGCAGGCCGTTGATGTTGAAACAGACGATCTTCATGGAAAGACAATCCTGATAAAAGGCCGGATGCTAGCCGACATCGGCCGTCATCACCAGCGTGGCAGCTTTGCCAAGGCGCTGCTAACGTGCAGGCTGGGGTGAACGATGCGCAGCGGAGCACCCTCCAAGGCACTGTATGCCGATTCCAGGAGGACCTCTCGCAATGCCCGAAGCCACTGCCGCCCAAGCCCGCATCTGCTCGCTCGATGACGGCTACAGCCGCGAGGCACGTTCGCTGCTGTACCACGCCTACCGCAACGAACCGACCTTTGCCTATATCTTCGAAGCTCAGCGCCCGGGCTATGAGCGCCGCTTGCGGGTGATGGTGCGCGAATGGGTCCGTCAGCATTTCTATCTGCAACTGCCGGCCATTGGCCTGTTGCTGGACGATCGCCTGATTGCCCTGGCGTTGATCGTGCCCCCGCAACGCAGGCTGGGCGTGGCTGACAGTTGGGCATGGCGCCTGCGTATGCTGCTGGGCACCGGCCAACGCTGCACCCGGCGCTACATGGACTACCAGGCAGCGCTGGCCAGTTGCTTGCCGACGGACCAGGTCCATATGCTGCCGCTGCTGGGGGTGCACCCGCAGTTTCGTGGGGCCCACTACGGCGAACAGTTGTTACAGGCGGTGCACGACTGGTGCGCGCAAGACCCCAACACCCAAGGGGTGGTGCTGGACTCGGGCAATGAGCATTACCTGGCGTTTTACGAGCGCCAGGGCTATCAGGAGATAGGCGAGGTGGCGGTAGGCCCCATCAGAGAGCGGGTGTTCTTTCATCCCAACCCGGAGTCCTCCATGCCCACAATCGCTTGAAGGGCCGCCAGACGGCTCCCTTGAGCGCCTCGCTCTGGTAGCATGCGCCGCATGACGTATTCAGGAAGACTAACCTGGGGCCTGGTTTTCTGGGCCGCCAGTTTCGCAGCATGGGGCCAGAGCGAGTTGCTGGTGCAGGTAAAACCGGCCAACAAGGCGCTCAAGGCCAATGTCGAAGGCTATATCGGGAGCCTTGGAGACCGCGACGAAGAGGCGCTATTGCGCTTCAGCCGCGGGGCACAGGAGCAGGCGCGCAAGGCTGCGCAGGCACTTGGCTACTATCAGGCGCAGATCGACACTGAGGTCAAGCCGCCCGCCAAAGCCGACCAACCTCTACAACTGATCATCCGTATCGACCCAGGCGAGCCTATCCGCTTGCGTAACGTGACCGTGCGCATCGAAGGGCCGGCCAGCGAGATGAAGGCCTTTCGCGTGCCGGACAGCAAAGCCCTGCGCCCGGGTGAGCCGCTCAACCATGGGCTGTACGAGGACGCCAAGCGGCTGATCCAAAACCAGGCGTCGCGCTACGGGTTCTTCAGTGGGCGCTTCAGCCGTCAGCGGCTGGCGGTCGACCCGCAGGCCGGGGTGGCTGATATCGAGCTGGTCTATAACAGCGGCCAGCGCTATCGCCTTGGGGCGGTCAGGTTCAGTGGCGACACGCCGTTGGACGAAGACCTCTTGCAGCGCATGGTTTCGTTCAAGCCTGGCACCCCTTACGATTCGGAACTGATCGCCGAACTCAACAACGACCTGCAATCGAGTGGCTATTTCGAAGGCGTGCGTGTCGATGCCGCACCCACCGCCGCCGTGGCCGAAGAAATCCCTGTGGACGTTCGCCTCGACACGCGCAAACCGCGGACCATGGGCCTTGGCCTGGGTTTCTCCACCGATGTCGGCCCGCGTGGCAAAGCCAACTGGACACGCCATTGGGTCAACCCCCAAGGCCACAGCTATGGCTGGGAAGCCGAACTGTCGGCGCCGCGGCAGAACGTTGGCCTGTGGTACGACATACCGCTCGATCCGCCGCTGACCGACAAGCTGCGGTTCGCCGGTGGCTACCAGAACGAAGAAATCGCCGGCACCGATACCCTCAGCAAGCTGCTCACCGTTGGCCCGGAGTGGCACAGCAAGCTGCCCAGCGGCTGGCAGCGGGTGATTTCGCTCAAGTACCAGCGCGAAGAATATCGGCTGGGTGACGATTCGGGCCTGAGCAACCTGTTGATGCCGGGCATAAGCTTCTCCTACCTGCGCAGCGACAACCGCATTGACCCGCACAACGGCTACCGCCTGCAGTTCGACACCCAGGTGGCCAAGGAGGGGGTGGTGTCGGACACCAACTTGCTGCACGGCAATGTGCTCCTCAAGGGCCTGACCACCCTCGGCCACAACCACCGTTTCCTGGGCCGGGTGCAGTTCGGTGGCAGCGCCACCAACGGCTACAAGAACAACATACCCCCCTCGCTCCGCTTCTTTGCCGGTGGTGACCAGAGTGTGCGTGGTTACGACTACCAGACACTGTCGCCCAAAAACAGCGATGGCGACCGCATCGGTGGCCGTTATCTGGTGGCAGGCAGCGTCGAGTACCAGTATTCGTTGACCGAAAAGTGGCGGGTGGCGACCTTCGTCGACCAGGGCAATTCGTTCAACACCCTGGAACTGCCTAGCCTCAAGACTGGGGTGGGTTTTGGTGTGCGCTGGGTTTCGCCGGTCGGGCCATTGCGCCTGGACCTGGCCAAGGCCCTCGATGACGACGGCGGTATTCGCCTGCACTTCTCCATGGGGCCCGAGCTGTGATGCGTGTGTTCAAATTCGTGCTGGTCGGCGTGCTCTGCAGCGTGCTGCTGGTGATGCTGGCTGTAGGCTTGCTGCTGGGCACCGAGGGCGGCAGCCGTTGGGCGCTTGCGCGCGTACCGGGGCTGCAGGTCAACGACTTTCAGGGCCGCCTGGCAGGCCGCTGGCAGGCCAGCCAGCTGAGTTGGAGCGACGGTGCCAGCCGCGTGCAAGTGCAAGCGCCGCTATTGAGCTGGTCGCCTGGCTGTTTGCTGCGGGCCACGCTGTGCATCGACCAACTGCATGCCCAGCGCATCGACATGGCCTTCGGGCCCAGCGATCAGCCCGCCGACAGCGGGCCAGTGCAACTGCCGGTACTGCGCTTGCCCGTGGCCATCGAACTGGGTGAACTCAAGGTCGGCCAACTGCGTCTGGACGGCAGTGACGTGCTGGGTGACTTGCATTTGGCTGCCCACTGGACTGCCGCGGGGCTGCGGGTCGACAGCCTGCAATTGCAACGCGATGACCTGCGGGTCGATGTGCAGGGCAATGTGCAGCCAGAAGGCGACTGGCCGCTGCAACTTCAGGGGCAGGTACAGTTGCCGGCAGTGCAAGGCCAGGCCTGGCAGCTGGCATTGACCGCTACAGGAGAATTGCACAAGGCCCTCGAGCTGGATGCAACCAGCAGCGGTTACCTCGACGCCCGGCTGACCGGCCAGGTACAGGCCCTGGCCGAGCACCTGCCGGCAACGCTCCACATTCGCGCCGACGCGTTCAAAGCAGCGGCCTCGCTGCCCGATACATTGCAGCTCAATCAGCTCAAGCTCGATGCCACAGGCGACCTGCTCAACGGCTATCGATTGTCTGGCAGTGCCAGCTTGCCTGCTGAACAGGCACCGATCGCCCTGGCCCTCACGGGCAAGGTCGATGCCAAAGGGGCGCAACTGGATGCCCTGGACCTTTCTGCCAGCGACAGCCAGCGCGTCA
This sequence comes from Pseudomonas ceruminis, assembly GCF_021602025.1. Classification (GTDB taxonomy): domain Bacteria; phylum Pseudomonadota; class Gammaproteobacteria; order Pseudomonadales; family Pseudomonadaceae; genus Aquipseudomonas; species Aquipseudomonas ceruminis. The sequence continues at coordinate 120,829 of NZ_BQHW01000016.1, read as the reverse complement.
AGCTGCAGGCCAGCGCCGACTGGCAGCAAGGGTTGACCGCCGACGCGCGGGTCGACTGGCAGGACTTCCCCTGGCTGCGCCTGTATCCGCTGGAAACGCCGCCAGACGTTACGCTCAAACGCTTCGATGCCCAAGTGCATTACCGTGATGGTCATTACCAAGGTGCTTTCAATGGTGACCTCGACGGCCCGGCGGGGGCATTTACCCTGGCCAGCCCGTTCGAAGGCGACTTGAGCCAGGTGCGTCTGCCGCATTTGGCCCTGACCGCTGGGCAAGGAAAGGCGGTCGGCAGCGTTGAAGTACGCTTCGCCGATACGCTGGCCTGGGACGTTGATCTGCAGTTGTCGGCACTCGACCCCGCTTACTGGCTCGCAGAGCTGCCTGGCACATTGGCAGGCCCCTTGCGCAGCAAGGGTGAAATGAAAGGGGAGCAGCTCACGCTAGAGGCGCAATTGGACCTCAAGGGCCGTCTGCGTGGGCAGCCGGCGGTGCTCAAGGTGCAAGCGCAAGGTGCCGGGCAGAACTGGACCCTCGGCGCGCTGGCGGTGCAGTTGGGCGATAACCGTATCAATGGCAGCGGTAGCCTGCAGCAGCGGTTGGCCGGGCGTGTCGACCTCGACCTGCCGCGCCTGGGGCAGCTGTGGCCCGGGCTGCAGGGCCAGGCCAAGGGGCGCCTGGATGTAAGCGGTACGCTGAAGGCCCCGCAGGGCATCCTGACGTTGCAGGGGCAGCAACTGGCGCAGGAGCAGAACCGTATCCAGCGGCTGGACCTGGATGCCCGCCTGGACAGCGCCCAGCGTGGCGTGATCGACCTCAAGGCCACTGGCATCCGCCTGGGCGATACGGTACTGGGCACCTTGCGCACCAACGGCAAGGGCGATATCCGCCAGCAGGCATTGACGCTGGCACTCGACGGCCCGCAGTTGAAGCTCGACCTTGGTCTGGATGGCCAACTGAACAAAGGTGACTGGCGTGGCCGTCTGGCCAGCGGCAGGGTCCAGGCCGGTGGCCAGGATTGGCAACTGCAAGCGCCTGCCCGCCTGCAACGCCTGGCCAGCGGTCAGATAGATTTCGGAACCCACTGCTGGCGTTCTGGCCAAGCCAGCCTGTGCGGCGATGACCAGCGCCTGGCGCCAGAGCCGCGCCTGCGTTATCACCTCAAGCAGTTCCCCCTCGATAGCCTGGCGCAGTGGCTGCCCAAGGATTTTGCCTGGCAAGGGCTGCTCAACGCTGACATCAACCTGGACATTCCAGCCAGCGGCCCCAAAGGCACCGTTGCGGTCGACGCCAGTGGCGGCACCCTGCGGGTACGTGACAAAGGGCGTTGGGTCGACTTCCCCTACCAGGCCTTGCGCCTGGACAGCACCCTGGCGCCACGCCGGATCGATACTCGCCTGGCGTTCCGTGGTGAGCGCCTGGGGACGCTGAGCGTCAATACCCGGCTCGACCCGTTGGGCAAGGATAAGCCGCTGTCCGGCGAGTTCAGCCTGGCCGGCCTGGACCTGTCGATTGCCCGGCCATTCGTGCCCATGGTCGAGCGGCTGGCCGGGCAGTTGAATGGCGACGGCCGGTTGTCCGGCACCTTGCTGGCCCCGCAGGTCAACGGCAGCCTGAGCCTCAAGGGTGGCGAAGTCAGTGGTGCCGAGCTACCAGTGAGCGTGCAGGACCTGTCGCTGCAAGCCTTGATCGCGGGCGAACAGGTGCAGCTTGACGGCAGTTGGCGCAGCGGTGAAGCGGGGCGCGCTACGTTGGCGGGGCATGTAACCTGGGGCCAGGCCTTGGGCATGGACGTGCGCGTGCAGGGCCAGCAGTTGCCGGTCACCGTCGAACCCTACGCAACGCTCGAGGTGGCGCCCGACCTGAACCTGCGTCTGATCGATGACAAGCTGGCGGTGATAGGCAAGGTACGCGTGCCCAAAGGCAAGATCACGGTGCGCGAACTGCCGCCGTCGACGGTAAAGGTGTCGGACGACACCGTTATCGTTGGCCATCAAACCGAGGAGGGCAAGGCACCCATGGCGATGGCCATGGACATCGATGTGGAGGTAGGACAAGACAAGCTGTCGTTCAGTGGCTTTGGCCTGAGCGCCAACCTGCTCGGCCATGTGCACATCGGCGACAACCTCGATACCCGTGGCGAACTGAGCCTGGCCGATGGCCGCTACCGGGCTTATGGCCAGCGCCTGACCATTCGCCGGGCGCGCCTGCTGTTCGCCGGGCCTCTCGACCAGCCCTACCTGGATATCGAGGCCATCCGCAAGGTCGATGACGTGATCGCCGGCATCCGCCTGAGCGGCAGCGCCGAGCAACCCACCACCCAAGTGTTCTCGGAGCCGGCCATGAGCCAGGAGCAGGCGCTGTCCTACCTGGTGTTGGGGCGCCCGTTGGGCACCTCGGGCGAGGACAACAACATGCTGGCCGAGGCAGCGCTGGGGTTGGGCCTGGCAGGCAGCGCCGGGATCACCGGCAGCCTGGCGTCGAGCCTGGGGATCGATGATTTCCAGCTCGACACCGAAGGCTCTGGCGATAGCACCAGCGTGGTCGCCAGCGGTAACCTGACTGAAAAGCTCAGCCTGCGTTACGGCGTAGGGGTGTTCGAGCCGGCCAACACCATCGCATTGCGCTACAAACTGAGCAAAAAGGTGTACCTGGAGGCAGCCAGCGGCTTGGCGAGCTCGCTGGATATCTTCTACAAACGGGACTTCTGAAGTTGCCGTCACCGCACGGTGGCGGCTTCGACGAACTCGTTGGTATCGTCGGCAGGCGGCGTGGCGGGCCTGTGGAGGGGCGTGATCAGTTTGGTGTACTCCTCGATCAGGCGGTTCAGTGCCTCGGGCGGTTCGCTGGCGTGAAACTGCATGCGAATCTGCACTTCGTCGGGATCGCGCGCATCGCCCTGGCGGCCCTGCGCGCCGATCGTCACCTTGAAGCTGGCGGCACCGGCCTGTTCGTTTTCGGCCTGCAGCGCTTGTAGCGCTTGTGTGCCATTGACCCGTACGGAAAGGTCGACCTGCATACGCTCAAGGGCCAGGCCCTTGGGCGATACCAGCGCGAACAACGGGACGCGCATCACGTGATTGTCGTCCATGGCGACCTCTACCATCTTGGCTTTCATGGGGCTGCCAAGCATCTGCGGGTCGATGTCGAAGAACTGGTCGAAAAGGTTGATGTACTGCTGGGCAATCAGGCTGTTGGTCGCCGCAGCGGCCTCTTGCAAGCCGCGGGTGATGTCTCGCAGGTCTATCGCGGTCATGGGGGCAGGGTGCTTGTCCAATCACTTGGCTCCTCGGTGCGGAAGATACCCCACTGTTGCCAGCGGGGCGGTCATGGCGAAATTGAGGTACTGCCAAGAGCATTCAGCTCAACACGCAGGCATGCTCTCAAGGCTCCGTTCTGGCCTCTCGCGAAGGGGTGTTTGCGGTGATGCCGTTCAAGGTATCGGCCTGGGAAATCTGCCCCTGGCTCTGCAGCGCGGCGCCTTCGACAACCGTCGGTTTGGTGGCTGCCTCGGTGAGGAAATCGATCACCCTCATCACGGCCTCGGGCGGCTCCTGGCGGCGCAATGTGGTCTTGAAGGCATAGCGGGCCCGGGTATCGGTCTTGCGGGTCTGCGTCGACTTGTGGCTGATACTGCCTTTCATGTCCAGCTTGAACGGACCCCAGCCCAACGAGGCGGAAACCTCACCACTTTTGGCGGACTCAGTGAAGTCCTCGGCGGCCTGGCTGATGGTCAGTTCGAACTCGACGTTACCTTCATCGATGACGATGTTCGGGTGGGTGATGGCCGCCATCAGCGGCACCTTCATGGTTTTGCTGACGATGCCTTTGTATTCGCCCTGTTCGTTGACGATGGTTTCGTCGTAGTCGAACTGGATGGCAACGGCCTTGCCATCCTGTACGCAGACCTGCATGAGGAAGTCTGCATAGGATTTGCTGGCAGTGACCTGTGCCTGGACCATGGCTTGAAGGGGCCCGGCAATCATCCGGTCCATGGGCAAGGCATTGATGACGGATCCGATCAGGCTGTTGTCGATAGACATAGCGGGATTCTCTTTATGTGGGTGTGTCAGGGAGGTGGCTGCCAGGGGCAGACACGGTTACAAGTCGTCAGCGAGCGCAGGGCTCCTGGCGACGGATATTGCCGATCTGGCGAAGGCTCAGGCCGTACTTGTCGGCCAGCAGGCTGCGGGACAAGCCATCGGCGCTTTCTTTCTGGATTTGCAGGTTGCGCAACTGCCGCAGGAAGTGGTCTGCCTTGGGGATTTCCAGGGCTACGCCGGCAAAGCGCTTGATCAATGCCTCCAGTGCTTCAGCGGGGAGTACGTCGGCGAGCTTGGTGCGCTCGCGGTGCTTGGGGATGTACTTGGGCCTGCCACCGTAGGCACAGGTCAGCTGGTAGGCGTTTTCAATACCGATGCATTCGATCAGTGCTTGCAGCGAATGCGGCAGTTGGCTGATGTCGATGGTGCTGAGATCTGGCAATTCCATATGAGACTCCCTCGCGGTAATGAGGCGCGATACGTTGCCAGCGGCGATGTGCCGTTGGCGTGCCGGAATTGTCAGTGAGCGGGGAATCTCGTCGCTAGGCGCCAAGTGGGCTGGCGCCTGTAGTTTCGGTGAGCAGGGCTTGCAGGCAGCGAGCTCACCGGATGTAGGACATCGCTTCAGGCATGCCCTGCAGGCCCTGATTTCTCATAAGGTCGCTTTTCCATCAGGTATCTGGGTGCCTGTACCCTTAGTCGCACGGATAGCTGATCATCAAGCTTGCGCTACCGAGGTAGGCGCGGGCTGAGTTGGCCATGTTTTGGGGGAGGGTGCGCCAGTCGACCAACAGGCACAGTGCGCTTAGGGAGCGCTCATCGGACATACCGATGACCTGGCCCGGGAAACGGCGGCGATACAGTGCGAGTGTTTTGCCCCGGGCTTCGACCTGATCAGCCTGGGCCAAGGTTTCGTAGGCCAGCTTCGGCAGTCGCGGTTGCGCGACCGTGAAATGCGCGTGCCGGGGGTTGTGGTGCAGGTGGCCGGCTGCGCGGGTTCGTTGCCATAACTGTTGCCACTGGCTGGCGCCGGCATGAGTGGTCAGGTCGCTGCCCAGGTTCAAGAGTTGCTCCGACGGTATCTGCCGGGTATCCAGGGCGTGGACGGGACCCAAGGGCAGGCATAACAGAAAGAGCAGGGCGTGTTTGAGCATGGTGCCTCCAGCATGGGCGGTAGGAACCCCCAATGCTTTCAGGCCTGATGCGCCACGCTAAGCAGGAAATGCAGCGCCGAAACCCGTGGGCGTTGTATCATTGCCGCGGCTTTTTGCCAGCCATTTGCCCCCGATGTAGCAAGGAACCTTCGATGACACATGTGCAGCGCCTCAAATATTCACTTCTGATCATCCTGGTGGTGCTGGGCCTTATGCTGGGCCTGTCCCATCTGCAGAAGCAGGGCACGATCAGTGAGCAGACCTTCCAGATGCTGGCCATTGCCATTGCGGTGGTGGTTGTGGTGATCAACGGCATTCTGCGACGCAAGGTCAAACCCTGACCTTGTTGGCCGGCCAGCTGGCCGGCCATGCGTTCAGCGCGGGCAGGGCTGCTCCAGCACAGCGCGCGCTTGCGGGTTGAGGCTGTAGCATTTGTCGCTGCCCAGGCTGATCACGCCTTCTGCGCAAAGCCGCTTGAGTACCTCGCGCACACTGAGAAACGACAGTGGTATGTCCAGTTGCTCCAGCTGCGCGTGCACGCCACGCACGCCAATGCTGCGACCGGTACGGTCGGCGCTGTGCAGGGCGTCGATCACCTTCAGGCGGATCAGGCTGGTGCGCAGGCCATAGCTGCGCAGCAGCTCACGAATCTGCTCGTTGCCGACACGTTCTTCCCCGCAGGCGTCCTGCCCATTGGCCGCCTTGGCCGGGGCGCGCCCGGTCTGCAACGAGGGTTGCGGGTTGTACATGTGAATGCTCCTTTTCGTGGACTGTCCCGAAACGTGGGTGCCTCACTTACTAGGACGAATGAGAACGGCAAATCTGCAGCCTTTGCGTAAAAAAGATTGTTCACCGCTCTCATAAAGACGGTTCTACTTGTCAGCGCGCGTAAAATTTTCATTCAGCCATTCGTCTGATCGGGAATGAACCCTGAATCCGAGGAGTGCCTGTGTTCTCAATTTCGCGTCCTTTGACCTGCGCTGGGGTAGCGGCTGCGCTGGTTGCTGCCAGCATTGCCGCGCAAGCGCGGGAAAGCTCTGCTGATGCCAGCGCGCAGATTCGTCGCACCAGCTTCGGGGTGCCGCACATCGTGGCCAAGGATGAGCGTGGTCTGGGTTACGGTATCGGTTATGCCTACGCCCAGGACAACCTGTGCCTGCTCGCCAATGAGGTGCTGACGGTCAACGGTGAACGCTCCCGGTATTTTGGTGCCCAGGCTCAGACCCTTGAGCAGCGCGACAACCTGGCCAGCGACCTGTTCTTCACCTGGCTCAACACACCGACTGCGGTGAGCGGCTTCCTTCAGGCCCAGCCAGCCCCCGTGCGCGACTTGCTCGAGGGCTATGCCAGCGGGTTCAACCGTGCCCTGGCCGAGCGCCGCAGCCAAGGGCTGCCGGCAGAGTGCGGGGATGGCCAATGGCTGCGGCCGATCACCAGCCTGGATCTGGTAAAGCTGACCCGTCGGCTGCTGGCCGAGGGCGGTATTGGCCAGTTTGCCGAGGCGCTGGCGGCAGCGCAGCCGCCGCAGTTGGCGAGCCAGCACCCGCTGCCCGGCTTTGGCGCCGCCTTGGCCCAGCAGCAACGCTTCGCATCGCAGCGGGGCAGCAACGCGGTCGCAATCGGCGCGCAACGCTCTGCCAATGGTCGCGGTCTGCTGCTGGCCAACCCGCATTTCCCGTGGATGGGCGGGATGCGTTTCTACCAGATGCAGTTGACCATTCCTGGCCAAATGGATGTGATGGGCGCGGCGCTGCCCGGCCTGCCGGTGGTGAACATCGGTTTCAACCGGCACCTGGCCTGGACCCACACAGTCGATACCTCCAAGCACTTCACCCTTTACCGCCTGCAACTGGACCCCAAGGACCCGACCCGCTATCTGCTCGATGGCCAGTCGTTACCGCTGGCCCGGCAGACCGTAAGCGTTACGGTCAAGGCTGACGACGGTACGTTGAGCCAGCTAACGCGTCAGGTCTACAGCTCGAATTTCGGGCCCATCGTACAGTGGCCAGGCCGGCTGGACTGGGACAATACCGCTGCCTACAGCCTGCGCGACGCCAACCTGGACAATACCCGTGTGCTGCAGCAGTGGTACCGCATCAACCAGGCCGACAGCCTGGATGCCCTCAAGGGTTCGATCGGACAACTGCAAGGCATACCCTGGGTCAATACCCTGGCCGTCGATGCCGATGGCCGGGCGCTGTACCTGAACCAGTCGGTGGTGCCCTACGTGGACCAGCCGCTGTTGAACCAATGCGGCAACCCGGCCGCGCCAGAGCCCCTGGTGGTGTTGGATGGTTCGCGCAGCGCCTGCCACTGGAAGGTCGATGCGCAGGCGGCGCAGCCTGGCATCTTTCCTGCGCACCTGCTGCCGAGCCTTGAGCGCAGCGACTTCGTGCAAAACTCCAACGACCCAGCCTGGATGGTCAACCCGGCGCAGCCCTTGACGGGCTATTCGCCCCTGGTCAGCCGCAATGACCAGCCATTGGGCATGCGGGGCCGCTTCGCGCTGGAGCGGCTGCAAGGCAAGGCCAAGGTTGGCGTCGATGATTTGCAGAACATGGTGCTGGATGACGAGGTCTACCTGGCCCGCCTGCTGCTGCCGGACCTTCGCCAGTGGTGCAAAGGTGCCCAAACCGATGTGCAGGCCCTGTGCGCGAGCCTGTCGGCCTGGAACGGCAAGGCTGACCTGAACAGTGGCATCGGCCTGGTGCATTTCCAGAACATGGTCGACGCCCTGGCCGAGCACCCGGACAGTTGGCGTGTGGCGTTTGACCCGGCTGACCCGCAGCACACCCCCCGCGGGCTGGCGGTAGAGCAGGCGGCGGTACGCAAGCTGCTGCACGAGGCGGCACTGGCTTCATTGCAGCAAGTGGCGCAGGACGGTGTTGACGAGGGCAGTCAATGGGGGCAAGTGCAACAGGCGCTCGATGGCACGCCGGTGCCAGGCGGCCCGCAGGAACTGGGGGTATACAACGCCATCTTCAGCGTGCCGCACGGGCCGGGCAAACGTCTGGTGGTCAGCGGTACCAGCTACTTGCAACTGGTCAGCTTCACCGAGCAGGGGCCACAGGCGCGCGGGCTATTGGCATTCTCGCAGTCAAGCGAGGCCGCTTCGGCCCATTCGAGTGACCAGACCCGGGCGTTTTCAGCCAAGCAGTTGGCGCCGATTCCGTTCACCGAGGCACAGATCAAGGCGGACCCTGAGTATCGGCAGTATGTGATCAGCGAGCAGGACAAGGGGGCCGTGGCAATTCGGCCCTGAGTTGAGCGCCTGTCTCGGCCCTATCGCCGATAACGCGCAAGCCTGAACAGGGTTGAGGTGGGAGCGGGCTTGCCCCGCGAACACAGGCGACGCGGTGGTTGGCACCGGCTTCGCGTGTTCGCGGGGCAAGCCCGCTCCCACAGCGTCAACTTTCAGAAGGCGAGTCTGGAGGGCCGGTATGGCCGAGCGATCCCCTTCAGGAAAACTCGAACGGCTCAAGCTGGAAGCCTTGCGGATCCACCTGCAGGGTCCAGCCGCGACGGTCCCAGTCCCCCAGCACGATGCGCCGGGCCGGTTCGCCATTGACCACCAGCTTGTGGATCGCCGGCCGATGGGTGTGGCCATGCACCAGCGTTTTCACTCCGTGCGCCGCCATCACCTTTGGCACCTCCTCCGGCGTGACGTCGACAATTTCCGTCGCCTTCATGCGCACCTGGGCGCGGCTCTCGCTGCGCAGCTTGCGCGCCAGTTTCTGTCGGGTGGAAAGCGGCAGGTGCCGCAAAATCCAAAGGCTCACTGGATTACGCAGGTAACGGCGCATTTTCAGGTAGGCGACATCGCGGGTGCACAGGGTGTCACCGTGCATCAGCAACACTCGTTCGCCGCCCAGGGTGACCACGCTCGGGTCGGCCAGCAGGGTGCAGCCGGCGGCCTTGCAGAAGTCCTGGCCAATCAGGAAATCACGGTTGCCGTGCATCAAATACACCGCCGTGCCGCTGTCGCTCAGCTGGCGCAAGGCCTGGCAGATCGACTGCTGAAAGGGTGTCATGGCATCGTCGCCGATCCAGGCTTCGAAGAAGTCGCCCAGGATGTACAGTGCCGTGGCATGACGCGCGCGGCCGTCGAGCAGATCAAGAAACGCCCGGGTAATGTCCGGGCGTTCTTCTTGCAGGTGCAGATCGGAGATCAGCAGTATCACTCAATGATCTCGGCTTTCTCGATGATCACGTCGTCTTTCGGGACGTCCTGGTGGCCAGCCTTGGAACCGGTGGCGACCTTCTCGATGGCGTCGACCACTTCACGGCCTTCGGTCACTTCGCCGAATACCGCGTAGCCCCAACCCTGGACGTTCTTGCCGCTGTGGTTGAGGAAGTCGTTGTCGGAGGCGTTGATGAAGAACTGTGCGGACGCCGAGTGCGGCTCCATGGTGCGGGCCATGGCAATGCTGTACTTGGTGTTCTTCAGGCCGTTGTCGGCTTCGTTCTGGATGCTGGCGCGGGTCTTCTTCTGGCTCATGCCCGGCTCGAAGCCGCCGCCCTGGATCATGAAGCCCTTGATCACGCGGTGGAACACGGTGTTATTGAAATGACCGTCTTTGACGTATTCAACGAAGTTCTTAACAGTTTGTGGCGCTTTTTCGGCGTTCAATTGCAGGACGATATCGCCGTGATTGGTGCTCAGTTTGACTTTGGACATGCTGAAATTCGCTCTTTCAAGGCATTCGGAAATAGGCTGCGCAGGGCGCGTGTAATCACCTGACGCAGGATCGGGCGACCGCGGCACATGGCGCGCAGCGGCCATTTTGCACGGATCGCGATAAAACGCGCCAGTTTGTCGGTGTCCGGCTGTCAGCAGCTTGACTGCTTCGGCTATGATAGGCCCTTTGATTCAATCGGCCTACCCAGGCCGGACACGTGCATTCAAGGATCCTATGAGCAAGCCCACTGCCGACAACGCGCCCAACGCCGCTGCCAAAGGCGCCCCCGCTGTCCCTGCGAACTTCCTGCGGCCGATCATCCAGGCCGACCTGGACTCGGGCAAGCACAGCAGCATCGTCACCCGTTTCCCGCCGGAGCCTAACGGCTACCTGCACATCGGCCATGCCAAGTCGATCTGTGTCAACTTTGGCCTGGCCAAGGAGTTCGGCGGCGTCTGTCATCTGCGCTTCGACGACACCAACCCGGCCAAGGAAGACCAGGAATACATCGACGCCATCCAGGCCGACGTCAAATGGCTGGGCTTCGACTGGGCCGGCGAGGTGCGCTTTGCCTCGGATTACTTCGACCAGCTGCACGACTGGGCCGTTGAACTGATCAAGCGTGGCAAGGCTTATGTCTGCGACCTGACCCCTGATCAAGCCAAGGAATACCGCGGCAGCCTGACCCAGCCTGGCAAGAACAGCCCGTTCCGCGACCGTAGCGTCGAAGAGAACCTGGACCTGTTCGCGCGTATGAAGGCGGGTGAGTTCAAGGACGGCGAGCGCGTACTGCGCGCCAAAATCGACATGGCCTCGCCCAACATGAACCTGCGCGACCCGATCCTGTACCGTATTCGCCATGCCCATCACCACCAGACCGGTGACAAGTGGTGCATCTATCCGAACTACGATTTTACCCACGGTCAGTCCGATGCCATCGAAGGCATCACCCACTCGATCTGCACCCTGGAGTTCGAAGGCCATCGCCCGTTGTACGACTGGTTCCTCGACAACCTGCCCGTGCCGGCGCACCCGCGCCAGTACGAGTTCAGCCGTCTGAACCTGAACTACACCATCACCTCCAAGCGCAAGCTCAAGCAGCTGGTGGACGAAAAGCACGTCAGTGCCTGGGACGACCCGCGCATGTCGACCCTGTCGGGCTTCCGCCGCCGTGGCTACACCCCGGCGTCGATCCGCAACTTCTGCGAGATGGTCGGTACCAACCGTTCCGACGGCGTAGTCGACATGTCGATGCTCGAGTTCAGCATCCGTGACGACCTGGACCGCAGCGCACCGCGCGCCATGTGCGTGCTGCGCCCGCTGAAGGTGGTCATTACCAACTATCCGCAAGGCCAGGTCGAGCAGCTCGAACTGCCGCGCCACCCGAAAGAAGACATGGGTGTACGCGTCCTGCCGTTTGCCCGTGAGTTGTACATCGACCGCGACGACTTCATGGAAGTGCCGCCTAAAGGCTACAAGCGCCTTGAGCCGGCCGGTGAAGTGCGCTTGCGCGGCAGCTACGTGATCCGCGCCGACGAGGCCATCAAGGACGCCGACGGCAACATCGTCGAACTGCGCTGCTCGTACGACCCGGACACCCTGGGCAAGAACCCTGAGGGCCGCAAGGTCAAGGGCGTGATTCACTGGGTGCCGGCCGAAGGCAGCGTCGAGTGCGAAGTGCGTCTGTACGACCGCCTGTTCCGTTCGCCGAACCCGGAAAAGACCGAGGAGGGCGGCAGCTTCCTGGACAACATCAACCCCGATTCGCTGCAGGTGCTCACCGGTTGCCGCGCCGAGCCGTCGCTGGGCCAGGCGCAGCCAGAAGACCGCTTCCAGTTCGAGCGGGAAGGCTACTTCTGCGCCGACCTCAAGGACAGCCAGCCGGGCCGCCCGGTGTTCAACCGCACCGTCACCCTGCGTGACTCCTGGGGCAGCTAAGGAATCGCCGTGCTTACCATCTACAACACGCTGAGCAAAACCAAGGAAGTCTTCAAGCCGCTCGATGGCAACAAGGTGCGCATGTACGTGTGCGGCATGACCGTGTACGACTACTGCCACCTGGGCCACGGCCGCAGCATGGTGGCGTTCGACCTGGTCACCCGTTGGCTGCGCAAGAGCGGCTACGACTTGACCTACGTGCGCAACATCACCGACATCGACGACAAGATCATCAACCGGGCCAACGAGAACGGTGAGTCGTTCGACGCGTTGACAGCCCGCATGATCGACGCGATGCACGAGGACGAACGCCGCCTGAACATCCTCAAGCCTGACCAGGAACCGCGAGCCACCGACCATATCGCCGGCATGCACGCGATGATCCAGACCCTGATCGACAAAGGCTATGCCTACGCGCCGGGCAACGGTGACGTGTACTACCGGGTTGGCAAGTTCGTCGGCTACGGCAAGCTGTCGCGCAAGAAGATTGAAGACCTGCGCATTGGTGCCCGCATCGAAGTCGACGAGGCCAAACAGGACCCGCTCGACTTCGTCCTGTGGAAAGGCGTCAAGCCGGGCGAGCCGTACTGGGATTCGCCGTGGGGCCCGGGCCGTCCGGGCTGGCACATCGAGTGCTCGGTCATGTCCACCTGCTGCCTGGGCGAGAGCTTCGACATCCACGGGGGCGGCAGCGACCTGGAGTTCCCGCACCACGAGAACGAGATCGCCCAGAGCGAGGCCGCCACAGGCAAGCAGTACGCCAACGCCTGGATGCACTGCGGCATGATCCGTATCAATGGCGAGAAGATGTCGAAGTCGTTGAACAACTTCTTCACCATCCGTGATGTGCTCGACAAGTATCACCCCGAGGTGGTGCGCTACCTGCTGGTGGCCAGCCACTACCGCAGCGCCATCAACTACTCCGAAGACAGCCTGCGTGATGCCAAGGGTGCTCTGGAGCGCTTCTACCACGCACTGCGCGGCTTGCCGCGGGTGGCGGCCAAGGGCGGTGAGGAATTTGTCGAGCGCTTCAGCGTGGCGATGAACGACGATTTCGGCACCCCGGAAGCCTGTGCCGTGTTGTTCGACCTGGTGCGCGAGATCAACCGCCTGCGCGACGGCGATGTCGAGGCCGCTGCCGGTCTGGCTGGCCGCCTGCGCGAGCTGGGGGATGTGCTGGGTGTGCTGCAACTGGAGGCCGATGACTTCCTGCGCGCCGGCGCCGAAGGCAAAGTCGACGCGGCTGAAGTCGAAGCCTTGATCCAGGCGCGCCTGCAGGCGCGGGCTGACAAGAACTGGGCCGAATCCGACCGTATCCGTGACCAGCTGACCGCCATGGGTGTGGTACTGGAAGACGGCAAGGGCGGGACGACCTGGCGTTTGGCCGACTGATCGAGCATTTGGGGCTGCCATCGCAGCCCCATATGTTATTTAGCCAGTGCGGCCAAGTGGCAATGCAAGACCAATTTGGCGCCGCCCAATTCGCTTTCCCCTACCTCAAGCCCGAAGCCATGCAGGTCAACGATCGCCGCAACGATCGAAAGCCCCAGCCCGAACCCCGGATGGCGGTGGCCCTCCTCACTGCGATAGAACCGCTTCAACACCGCGGTGCGCTCTTCTTCCGGAATGCCTGGCCCGCTGTCCTCGATGGCGATATGCACGCCCAGTTCATCCTGTGTGGCCGTAATGGCTACCCGGCCGCCTTCCGGCGTGAACTTGATGGCATTGCCGACCAAATTGGCCAGCGCCTCGAACAGCAATTCGCGGTCACCGTGCAGGGCGGTCAACTGCCCTGGTTGCTGCAGGTACAGGCGAATACCGCCATCCTCGGCCAGCGGCAGGTAGAAGTCGTGCAGCTCCACCAGCAGGTCGTGCGGGTCTAGCTCAACGAAGCCGGCTCGACGTTGGCGGTCCTCCAGCTCACTGATGCGCAACAGGCCGCGGAAGCGGGCCATCAAGGTATCAGTCTCACCAATCGCCTGGTCCAGCGCCTCAGCTTGTGGTGAGTCGAACTCGCTCTGTTGGCGAATGCGGTAGAGCTGCGCGCGCAAGCGGGTCAGTGGTGTACGCAGGTCATGGGCGATGTTGTCGCACACGCCCTTGACCTCGTGCATCAGCCGTTCGATACGGTCGAGCATGGCGTTGACGATAGCCGCCAGCATGTCCAGTTCGTCGCGCCGGGCCGATAGCGGCAGGCGGTGGGTGAGGTCGCCGGCAACGATCAGTTCGGCCTGTGCCTGGATGGCGCGAATGCGCTTTAAAGGCCGGCGGCGCAACAAGTACCAGCCGGCGAAACCCGGTATCAAGGTCAGCGAGATGCCCCATAACAGCGCGTGCAGAATGATGCGCGTGACCACGAACAGCGACCCATTGTCCCGGAACAGGACCAGCCAGCGGCCATCCTGCACCTTGATCGCCACGGCATCGCAGCTGTCACGTGGCATGTGCGGGTCGTCGGCGTCCAGGCAGCGTTTGAGCTCATGCACCTTGCCGTCCAGGCCCAGTTCCGGCGGAACGGCCCGGATACGTCCGCCGAGTGGGTTGAGCTGGGCGTCGAACAGGCCGTAGGCATCGAAGGCGCGTTCCTCGAAGGCCTGGCTGGCGATCAGGGCATCGTCCAGCTGCTTGCCGCTCATGTGCGCGAACAGGTGCTGGCGCTGCAACATGGAGTGGCGAGTAAGCTTGTTGAGGTAGCTGGTCACCTCGAAATACAGCACCCCCATGAGGATGCTGCTCCAGGCCACGAAGAGGAAGCTGTACAGTGCCAGCAGGCGACTGGTCGACGAACTCCAGCCCTTAGACGGGTTCAGCAATGGCATAGCCGGAGCCCCGTACGGTACGGATCAGCGGCGACTGCCCGGGGGAATCGATCTTCTTGCGCAGGCGGCCGATGTGCACGTCGATCAGGTTGGTGCCGGGGTCGAAGTGGTAGCCCCACACTTCCTCGAAGATCATCATCCGCGTGATCACCTGGCCGCTGTGGCGCATCAGGTACTCGAGCAGCTTGTATTCGGTGGGCAGCAGGTTGAGTGTCTGCTCGCCGCGGCGCGCTTCGTGGCTGATCAGGTCCAGTTGCAGGTCGGCGACCTGCAGGCGGGTCTGGGTCATCGGCACGCTGTTGCGTCGCAGCAACACTTCAACCCGTGCGGCCATCTCGTCGGAGGCGAAAGGCTTGGTCAGGTAGTCGTCGCCACCGGCCCGCAGCCCGCGTACGCGCTCATCGACGTCGGACAGCGCGCTGATCATCAGGATAGGCGTGGCAATCTTCAGGTTGCGCAGGGTCGTGACGATCGTCAGGCCATCGACCTCAGGCAACATACGGTCCAGGGTGATCAGGTCGTAGCCGCCGGCGATGGCTTTGGCCAGGCCTTCACGGCCATTGTCGGCCCAATCCACTTGCAGCCCGTGGCTGGTGAGTTCGGCGACGATTTCCTGGCCGGTAACGGCGTCGTCTTCGATGGTCAGTACGCGTGGCATGCTGGTTCCTGGGCGTCTAAAGGAGACTTGATTGTGCCAAAGAATAGCCAAACGGCGATTTAAGAAAAATTCATCTGGCCGCGCTTGCCTGCAGCGGCGCCATCGCCGGCACATTCGGCCGAAAAAAAAACGGGGCATGCCAAGCGCTGGCACACCCCGTCGTTCAACGTAGCGCAGTGTCTCAGGCGACCTTGACGATCCAGCCGGCTGGCGCTTCGACGTCACCGCTCTGGATGCCGGTCAGCTCGTTGTAGAGCTTCTGGGTGACCGGGCCGACCTTTTCCAGGTCGTGGAACACGTGCAGCTTGCCGTTGTACTCGATGCCACCGATCGGGGTGATCACTGCAGCGGTGCCGCAGGCGCCGGCTTCGATGAAGCGGTCGAGCTTGTTGATTTCGACATCGCCTTCGATCACGGTCAGGCCCAGGCGCGAGGACGCCAGTTCCATCAGCGAAAGGCGGGTGATGCCTGGCAGTACCGAAGCCGATTTAGGGGTGACGAATTCGTTGTTGGCGGTAATGCCGAAGAAGTTGGCCGAACCGACTTCCTCGATCTTGGTGTGGGTCAGCGGATCGAGGTAGATGGCATCGGCGAAGTTGGCCTTCTTGGCTTCAGCGCCTGGCTGCAGGCTGGCGGCATAGTTGCCACCGACCTTGGCCGCGCCAGTGCCTTGTGGGGCCGCACGGTCGAAGCTGGAAATCTGGAAGTTGTGCGGCTTCATGCCGCCTTTGAAGTACGAGCCAACCGGGATGGCGAACACCGAGAAGATGAACTCAGGGGCGGTGCGCACGCCGATGTTGTCGCCGGTACCGATTACGAATGGGCGCAGGTACAGGGCACCTTTACCGTGTGGCGGCACGAACTTCTCGTTGGCCTTGACCACTTGCTTGCAGGCCTCGATGAACACGTCGGTCGGCACGTGGGGCATCAGCAGGCGCGCACAGCTGCGCTGCATGCGCGCGGCATTCTGGTCGGGACGGAACAGGTTGATCGAGCCGTCTTTGCAACGGTAGGCCTTGAGGCCTTCGAAGCACTGCTGGCCATAGTGCAGGGCGGTAGAGCCTTCACTGATGTGCAGCACATTGTCTTCGGTCAGGGTGCCTTTGTCCCACTCACCATTGCGCCATACGGACAGGTAGCGCTTGTCGGTCTTGATGTAGTCGAAACCCAGCTTGTCCCAGTTAATGCTTTCGTTACTCATGACACCCTCGATTGTCTTGCAAGTGCCCGATCGCTCGGGCTGCTGTTATATGCGCACCACGCCACGATAATACATCCGTCGCAGATCGGGAACGGCCAGTCACGAATTGGTGCGGACGGTAGGTGGCTATAGGTGGGTTTTCAGCGGCCAGGGGATCGAACGCTGTTGCGGCTGGCCTCCAGCCGCCTGTTCCAATCGCCAGCATGGCTGCGTGCGCAGGCCTCTTCACTGTCGAAGCGCACATGCCAGGCGGGGTGATCCAGCTTCACACCCGCCTCGTCAAGCGCTTGGCAGGTCAACTTGAGCATGCGCACTTTCGCTGCTCCCGCCACAGCGGCAGCCTTGTCCGCCTCGCGCTCGAATACCCAGGTGATACGCAGGCTGGCGGGGAATTCGTCTGGGTCCAGGCGGTGCGTCAGCCAGGTGAAACCGACGATTTGCGCCTTGGCCGTTTCGCAGGCGTCGGTCAGGCAGGCGATCAATTCCCGCTCAAGGCGTGCCAGCTCGCGCTTGCCCAAGGCTTTCATTGTGCGGCCTCGCCATCAGTCTGCTGGCAGAAGCGCAGCAGGTTGCCGAACGGGTCGTGGATTTGCATCTGCAGTCCCCAGTCGACGCGCTCGGCCTGCGGGCGGGCGTAGCCGTACTGTTTGTCCTGTAGCTCGCGCTCCAGCGCCAGCAACGCATCGGTGCGGGCAAACACGGTCGAGCCGGGGCAGGCGTCGCCGTGGTGTTCGCTCAGGTGCAGGATCAGGCCGTCGCGGTGAATTTGCGCATACAGCGGAAGGTCCGGGCTGAAGCGGTGCTCCCAGTCCAGGGTGAAACCGAGAAAGTCGAGGTAGAACGCCTTGGCCTTGTCGACCGAAAAGATACGCAGGACCGGGATGGCGGGGGCGAGGGGCATGGCAGATCCTTGGCCGTTATCGATGCAGGACTGTACCGCAGCACTGAAACAGGGCCAAGCCCCAACCCCATTACCGGGCGTCAGGCCATGGCGTGCCCTATGCCAGCGCCGACGATCAGAGATTTCATTTACCTTCACCTGCGTAGTTGGCCCGCTACCTGCTATATCCCCAGCATTCGAATTTGATCGAGTGGTCAGGCCAACCGCGCACCGGCGTGTTGCCCCGACCCTTATAACGGCCGTCAGGCCACGGATATCAGGGGCCGCAGGATGTCGCTCGCGGAGCAGATCGATTCACCGCAACCGGACCAAGGCTGGAGCGCCCACCTGCAGTTGCGCTTCGTCGAACGCCAGGGTGTGACCCGCCTTGGTGCGCGCCGCCATTACGGACCTCTTTTGGTGCAGCGCCCGTTCTATCCCGAAGGGGCACCGTGCCACGTCTATGTGCTGCACCCGCCAGGCGGCATCGTTGCCGGTGACCGGCTGGATCTGGACATCCACCTTGAACCCGGTAGCCATGCGTTGCTGACCATGCCCGGTGCGAGCAAGTTCTACCGCAGCATCGGCCCCACGGCATGGCTGACCCAACGCTTTCATCTGCAAGCGGGCAGTACGCTGGAGTGGTTGCCCCAGGACAGCATCTTCTTCTCCGGTGCCCGTGCCAGCCTCGACAGCCGTTTCACCCTCGCGCCCGGTGCACGCCTGCTGGCCTGGGAAACCCTGTGCCTGGGGCGGCCGGTGATGGCAGAGCGCTTCGAGCTTGGCGCTGTGGACAGCCGCTTGTGCATCGAGCTGCCCGATGACCCTGGCCTGCACGAACGTTTGCGTATCTGCGGCGGCCAGCTCGACAAGCTGGGGGGTTATCCGCTGGTGGCTACGTTCTGCGCGACGCCAGCAGACCAGACCGTACTGGAACAAGCCAGGCACCTGCTCGAGGAACACGGCACCCCCGCTGGCGCGACCTTGCTCGGCTCGCTGCTGGTAATCCGCCTGCTCGACCACGACAACCAACACCTGCAACACACCCTGCAGCGCCTCTGGCACGTGCTGCGGCCGGCCGTTCTCGGCCTGCCGGCGTGCCCGCCGCGCATCTGGGCCACCTGAGAGAGCGCCATGGAGCTGACCCCAAGAGAGAAAGACAAACTGCTGCTGTTTACCGCTGCGCTGCTGGCGGAACGGCGCCTGGCCCGTGGCCTACGGCTCAACTACCCGGAGGCGGTGGCGCTGATCAGCGCCGCAGTGCTTGAAGGGGCCCGCGATGGCCGCACGGTGGCCGAGTTGATGAGCCTTGGCCGCGAGGTCATCAGCCGCGAGCAGGTCATGGACGGTGTCGCCGAGATGCTCCATGACGTGCAGGTCGAGGCAACCTTTCCCGACGGCACCAAGTTGGTGACCGTGCATGACCCCATCGTCTGACCTGGCGCAGGAGCCCAGCATGATCCCAGGTGAAATTCAGGTTGCCGCCGGCGACATCGAACTCAACGTCGGCCGCGAAACAGTCAGCGTCAGCGTGGCCAACCATGGCGACCGCCCGGTGCAGGTCGGCTCGCATTACCACTTCTACGAGGTGAACGACGCACTGATGTTCGACCGCGAGCTTACCCGCGGCTTTCGCCTCGACATCCCGGCTGGCACCGCGGTGCGCTTCGAACCGGGCCAATCACGCACTGTGCAACTGGTGGCCTATGCCGGCAAGCGAGAGGTCTACGGCTTTCAGGGCAAGGTGATGGGCGCATTGGAGGGCAGGGCATGAGCCGTCTCTCGCGCCAGGCCTACGCCGACATGTTCGGGCCCACCGTCGGTGACCGTGTACGGCTGGCCGATACGGCGCTGTGGGTGGAAGTGGAGAAAGACTTCACGGTCTACGGTGAAGAGGTCAAGTTCGGCGGTGGCAAGGTCATCCGCGACGGTATGGGGCAAGGCCAGATGCTCGCCGCGCAGGCCATGGACCTGGTGTTGACCAATGCCCTGATCATCGACCACTGGGGTATCGTCAAGGCTGATATCGGCGTCAAGCGCGGGCGTATCGCGGCAATCGGCAAGGCTGGCAACCCGGACGTGCAACCCGGCGTGACCGTGCCGGTCGGCCCTGGCACCGAAGTGATCGCGGCCGAAGGCAAGATCGTTACCGCAGGCGGCATTGACTCGCACATCCACTTCATCTGCCCGCAACAGGTGGAAGAGGCGCTGACCAGTGGCGTGACGACCTTCATTGGTGGTGGCACCGGGCCGGCCACCGGCACCAATGCCACCACCTGCACCCCGGGGCCCTGGTACCTGGCACGCATGCTCCAGGCCGCCGATTGCCTGCCCATCAATATCGGCCTGCTGGGCAAAGGCAATGCCTCGCAGCCTGAAGCCCTGCGCGAGCAGATCACCGCCGGTGCGGTGGGCCTGAAGTTGCACGAGGACTGGGGTTCGACGCCGGCCGCCATCGACTGCTGCCTGGGTGTTGCCGAGGAAATGGACATTCAGGTGGCCATCCACACCGACACCCTCAACGAATCCGGCTGCATTGAAGATACTTTGGCCGCCATCGGCGATCGCACCATCCATACCTTCCATACCGAAGGCGCCGGCGGTGGCCACGCGCCGGACATCATCCGTGCGGCGGGGCAAGCCAATGTGCTGCCGTCCTCGACCAACCCGACCCTGCCGTACACGGTCAACACCGTCGATGAGCACCTCGACATGTTGATGGTCTGCCACCACCTGGACCCAAGCATCGCCGAAGACGTGGCCTTTGCCGAGTCGCGTATTCGCCGTGAAACCATCGCCGCCGAAGACATCCTGCACGATATGGGCGCCTTTGCCATGACCTCGTCCGATTCCCAGGCCATGGGCCGGGTCGGCGAAGTGGTGTTGCGGACCTGGCAGGTGGCGCACCAAATGAAGCTGCGCCGCGGCCCTTTGACGCCAGATAGCACCTACAGCGACAACTTCCGGGTCAAACGCTACATCGCCAAGTACACCATAAACCCGGCGCTCACCCATGGCATTGCCCATGAAGTGGGCTCGATCGAAGTGGGCAAACTGGCGGATATGGTGCTTTGGTCGCCGGCCTTCTTCGCGGTCAAGCCTGCCCTGGTCATCAAGGGCGGGATGATCGCCACCGCCCCCATGGGCGATATCAACGGCTCGATCCCGACCCCGCAGCCGGTGCACTACCGGCCGATGTTCGGCGCCCTCGGGGCGGCCCGCCATGCCACGCGCATGACCTTCCTGCCCCAGGCCGCCATGGACCAAGGGCTGGCACAGCAACTGGGGCTGCAGAGCCTGATCGGCGTGGCCCACGGCTGCCGCCAGGTGCGTAAGGCCGACATGGTCCACAACACGCTGCAACCGGTGATCGAAGTCGACTCGCAAACTTACCAGGTGCGTGCCGACGGCGAGCTGCTGGTGTGCGAGCCGGCCCACGAACTGCCGCTGGCCCAGCGTTATTTCCTGTTCTGAAGGAGCGAAGATGATTGTTCTGACTCGGCGAATCGATGAAGCCGACACGGTCACCGGCACTGTCACCCTGAGCGTCGACAGCCGCATCAAGAGCCGCCTGCGCGTGGCCCTCGACGACGGCCGCGAGGCCGGCCTGATGCTCGAGCGCGGCCACCTGCTGCGCGGCGGCGAGCTGCTCGCCGATGCCAGTGGCAGCCAGGTGGTGCGTGTGCTCGCTGCACCCGAAGCGGTGTCGACGGTGCGCTGCAGCGACCCGCACCTGCTGGCTCGCGCTGCCTACCACCTGGGTAATCGCCACGTGCCCCTGCAGATCGAACCCGGCCTGCTGCGCTATCAGCACGACCATGTCCTCGACGACATGCTGCGCGGCCTGGGCCTGACGGTGGAAGCCGAACAGGCACCGTTCGAACCGGAAGCCGGCGCCTATCAGAGCGCGCCGCACAGCCACAACCACGGCCACGACCATCCGTTCGTGCGCCTGCCAGCCTGACCTGCCCCAAAGGAGCCAACCATGAAAAAGACTTTCGCCCTTGTGCTGCTGATGATCGCATTGCCAGCCTTCGCCCACCCTGGCCATGACAGCAACCCGCTGCACGATGGCTTGTTGCACCCGTTGACGGGCCTGGACCACCTCCTGATGCTGCTGGGCACCGGGGTGCTGGCGGCCTTGACCCGGCGCAACCTGACCCTGCCACTGGCGACCTTGGCGTCGATGTTCGCAGGTGCTGTGTGTGGCCACCTGTTTGGTGATGTGCTGGGTATGGAAACGATGATCGCCGCCTCCGTGCTGGTGGCTGCCGTCGCGGTGCTGCTGCCCAGCCGGCAGTTGCTGCTGGCGCTGGCCATGCCAGTGTTCGCCCTGTTCCATGGCTGGGCTCACGGCGTGGAAGCGACCCCGAGTGCGTTCTGGGTGTTCAGCGCTGGCTTCGTCACCGTCAGCGGCCTGCTGCTGGTAGCAGGCTTTGCCCTCGGTTGCCTGCTGCGCCGCCACAGCGGCCTGCAGAAAGCCTTCGGTGGCGGCATGCTGGCCGGCGCCGCGCTGGTGCTGGCCGGTTGATGAGCAGCGACCTGGCACTGCTGCGCCTGCTGCAGTTGGCCAGCCCCGGCCTGCCGGTGGGTGGCTTTACCTACTCACAAGGCCTGGAATGGGCCGTGGAGGCTGGCTGGGTGCGTGACACGGCCAGCTTTAGTGCCTGGCAGCATGAACAGCTGCACGACACCCTCTGTTATCTGGACTGGCCGGTCCTGGCGCGCCTGTACCACGCCTGCGAGGCTGACGATGCCGACGCCTTTGGTCGGTGGAGCCGCTTTCTATTGGCCAACCGGGAAACCGCCGAGTTGCGCCTTGAAGAGCAACAGCGTGGCGCAGCCCTGGCGCGGCTGCTCGACGGCTGGCAGTTGGGCCAGGCGCCGGCCTGGCGTGCCAGCCTGGAGCTCAGCCAGTTGGGTGGCCTGGCATGGCTTGCCGTGCACTGGTCGATCCCGCTGCGCCAGCTTGCCCTTGGGCATGCTTTCGCCTGGCTTGAAGGCGCGGTGATGGCCGGGGTCAAGCTGGTGCCGTTTGGTCAGCAGGCGGCGCAAACCCTGTTGCGCGACCTGGGCGCGGCCTTGCCCGATGTGCTCGACCAGGCCCTGGCCCTGGGTGATGAGCAGCTCGGTGGCGGCCTGCCGTTGCTGGCCATTGCTTCATCGCGTCACGAAACCCAATACACCCGTTTGTTCCGTTCCTGAGGACTGCCTACATGCAAAGCTATCAGCAACCCCTGCGCGTCGGTGTCGGCGGCCCGGTCGGCTCTGGCAAGACTGCGCTGCTCGAATGCCTGTGCAAGGCCATGCGCGATCACTACCAGATTGCCGTGGTCACCAATGACATCTACACCAAGGAAGACCAGCGCATCCTGACGGAGGCCGGCGCCCTGGAGCCCGAGCGTATCGTTGGCGTCGAAACCGGCGGTTGCCCGCACACGGCCATCCGTGAGGATGCCTCGATGAACCTGGCTGCCGTCGAAGCCCTGGCGCGCAAGTTCGGCAACCTGGAAGTGATCTTCGTGGAGAGCGGCGGTGACAACCTCAGCGCCACGTTCAGCCCCGAGCTGGCCGACCTGACCATTTACGTGATCGACGTGGCCGAAGGTGAGAAAATCCCGCGCAAGGGCGGCCCTGGCATCACCAAATCGGATTTCCTGGTGATCAACAAGACCGACCTGGCGCCCTATGTTGGTGCCTCGCTGGAGGTCATGGCGCGCGACACCCAGCGCATGCGCCCGGAGCGCCCATGGACGTTCAGCAACCTGAAGAAGGGCGAAGGCCTGCAGGCGGTGATCGACTTCATCGTCGAGCGGGGGATGCTCGGGGTGAGGGGCTGACCATCACGTGTCGTGGCAGCAGTGCGGCTTCCCGGTTTGCCCCTCGTACCGATCGTGATGCCGCACCCAGTCCATGGTCCCGGCCTCATTGCGCCCCAGTGGCGCAATGTCGAGGAAGTTGTAGGTGTTGACCAGAATGTCCAGCCCGCGGGCATAGGTGGAGTAGGTGTGGTAGACCGTGCCGTCCGGGTCACGGTAGAAAGCGCTCAGCCCTGGCAGCTCGCTTTCGCTGCCGCTGTAAGGTTCGTAGTTGTACTGCCGTTCACCTTGGGTGCCGACGCTGACACCGAAGTCCTCATTGAAGCCGCTGCCGTGTGACGAGTACCAGGGGAAGCGCCAGCCCATGCGTTGGCGGAACGCCTGAAACTCGGGGTAAGGCGCGCGCGATACGGCGACCAGCGAAACATCGTGATGGGCCAGGTGCAGGTTGGCGCCGTCGAAGTGGTCGGCGAGAAAGGAACAGCCGGGGCAGCCCTCACTCCAGCCCTCGGCAAACATGAAGTGGTAGACCAGCAGCTGGCTGCGCCCGACGAAAAGGTCGCTCAGTGACTGCTCGCCGCTCGCTCCGTGGAAACGATAAGGCTGCTCGACCTTGACCCAGGGCAGGGCGCGGCGAGCGGCTGCCAGTTCGTCGCGTTGGTGGGTGAACGCTTTTTCGTGCAGCCAGAGTTGGCGGCGGGCGGCTAGCCATTGACTGCGTGAGACGACTGCATGGCCTGTTGTCGAATTGCTCATGGCGGTTACTCCGCGCTTGGGGATTCAACAGTTGGTCGAGCCAGCGTGCGGGGATTCGACAGCAGAAGCACAATGGCGACGAATGGAGCCATGGCCAATAGGCGATTCAACCCTGCATCGCCTCGATCAACCGCCACAACCTCGGATCATCGAAATCATCCACCACCAGCTTCGCCCCTGCAGCCTGCAACCGCTCGGGTGTCTGTGTAGTGGCGATGCCCACGGTAACGATACCGGCAGCGC
The DNA here is from genome assembly GCF_021602025.1 of Pseudomonas ceruminis. GTDB lineage: Bacteria > Pseudomonadota > Gammaproteobacteria > Pseudomonadales > Pseudomonadaceae > Aquipseudomonas > Aquipseudomonas ceruminis. The sequence continues at coordinate 96,642 of NZ_BQHW01000016.1, read as the reverse complement.
TCGCAGCCTTTACGCCGGGTAACGAATCTTCGAATGCCAGGGCCTCACCGGCAACGGCGCCCAGGCGCTGAAGCCCGGTCAGGTAGGGTAAGGGGTCTGGCTTGGGTCGCTCCAGTTCATCGGCGACCACCACCTGTTCGAAGCGCGTGTTCAGGCCCATGGCGGCCAGCATGTGCTCGGCATTGAGCCGGGGCGCGTTGGTCACCACGCACATGCCAATCCCGCGGCTTTGGGCGTGCTCCAGCAGGCGCAGCAAGCCCGGCATGGGTTCAAGTGCAGGGGCCAGCTCGCGGAACAAGGCTTCTTTGCGGTCGGCCAGCGCCACGCGTTCCTGGTGGCTGGCACTCGGGAACAACTCGGCAAACAGTTGGCCATTGGCGCGCCCGCTGACCTGGGCATCGAACTCGGCCTGGGTCAGTTCACGGCCGTCATAGTCGCGCAGCAACTGGCGGAAGGCCTGCAAATGCAGGGTATCGGTATCGGTCAGGGTGCCGTCTAGGTCAAACAACAGGGCAGTCAGCATCAGGTATCCAGGCAGTTGAAAAACACGTGCGAATGGATGATAGCGAAAGAGTCATCTTAAATAAATCTTCCAGTTTCTGGCTAGTCGATAATCTCGACATTACAATAATTTGCGTTCCAGTCGTCTCGCGGATTGTAAGATTTACTTATTGATTACGAGGTGAGGATTTAGTTGGGCTGGGATGCTGGAAATGCCGCACACGCGGCCTTCGCTGGTATTCGGACAGTTACCCCAAAAAACAAGGCGGCATGGTCGCATCGTTACGTGTGCTCAAGGTGTGTCGCAAGACTGCCATACAGGCCAGGCGCTTTACTAGGCACGTTGACCCGCATGCAACTGACCATAACACTGGGAGCATGGCGTCCAGATCTGTCAAGTTATCGTCAATTCGCGTCCGTCTACCGGATTACTCTAAAGTCGCTGGGGCGGCGTTATCTAGCACTGCATGACGAAAAAGCGGACTTAGATTTAATGATTGCAGCCTCGGTTGACGATCTTGCACGAGAATTGTTTTCCTCAGTCCAGGTCTCTTCAGGAAAGGTCACCCGACACCGCCTCAATTGAGGTGGTGATCGTGCCGCGAACAGTGCGCTGCATATCATCGTTATTGGATGGCTTTGGACAGACGCCCGAACTTAGGCTTCTACCCCACTAACACGGACACTTTCGAGTAAGCTCACATCGAGCCGAAGGGGTGTTCATGTCCAAGCGTAAAAAATACAGTCCCGAGATCACGCGGCCGCGAAGGTGAGAAGGCGTCCTTGGCCTCTCACCCAGTGCAATCCATTGATTACCGGCTGTTGGTCCATCCGCTATAAAATAACTGCTCAGCTAGGAGGACCAATTTAGATCTAAGGATCAAGCCATAGCTAAGCTTTGACGGAGAATAGCTTTCGTGTGCTGACAGACTTGATGCATTTTACGCCGTCTGCTGACTTCAGTGTTTCTATCTCCGCTATAAAGCTTTTATGGCTTAGGCAAAGAACTAAATTGGGATTTGGACATTCCGTTGTCCAAACGTATTTTTCCCCCAGTTTACCAGTAACGACTATAGCTGACCCGGGAACACAATCGTATGCATGCAGATACACAGGTTGACCAGAATCGCCGCTTATGACCGTGTGTATATCAAATTGTGGGTTTAGGAATTTTAGATCCTGACGATCAACGACCAATCTCGAGAGCGGCAAAAAATTATCTGTCCATCGGGGATCCTTTGAAAGCTGTGAACGAAGGCTCGTTCGTTCGTCCAGTGAATCGTATTCCCATAAATGGAAGAACGTGAAGATTTGCTCGGCTTCTTCGACCCAGCAGCCCAACAAGCGACCGTGTTCATCTCCCCGTATTGGCATGCTTATGGTCCAAAACAGTTCTCGGTACTGATGCCAACCTTGGGGAGTAAGAGTATATTGACGTAATTCGTGAACCATAGCTTTATCTCCCGAAAGCGCGAATTACCAAGCGGTGTAACCACCATCCACAGTAAACATTGCACCTGTGGCGAACGACGACTCATCTGAAGCGAGGAACAGGATCATTGAGGCGATCTCACTGGGCTGTCCCATACGATTGACCGGCGAACGCGCTTCCAGTCCAGCGCGAAACGCTACACGATCTGGAACCTGTTCGAAAATTTTGTCGTAATAGCTAGACTCGATTACACCAGGTGCCACGCTGTTGATACGAATACCATCAGCAGCATGATCCAGCGCCATAGCCCGAGTCAGCGCCGCGACTCCCCCTTTAGCGGCAACATACGCTGCACGGTCTTTGATGCCCACCACCGAAATAGTTGACGCAATATTAACAATCGCAGGCTGCTTGCTCTTACGCAGGTAAGGAATAGCATATTTCGAGCATAGGAAAACCCCTTTGAGGTTAACATCGATCACGTCATCCCATGCGTTTTCATCCAGCGTCTCAACAGTACCTAAGCAACCAAAGCCAGCGTTATTGACAAGCACGTCCAGACCGCCAAAGCGCTCACAGGTTGCTGAGACCATCGCTTTAACATCTTCCGCCACCTTCACATCGCCTCCAACGGCGAACGCATTTTTACCAAGACGTTCGGCTACAGCCCTTGCAGCTGCGAAGTTGCGGTCAGCAACGACGACTTTGGCTCCCTCTTTTATGAACAGTTCGGCAGTGCTTTCACCAATGCCGGCACCCGCACCTGTGATGAGTGTGACTTTATCATTCAGTCTCATAAAATAAGTCTCGGCTAGATCAACTGTGGATTTAGGTATTTTTTCAAGGTCGCTTCGATGCTGAGAGCGGCGAGCCAAGAAGTTTTGGGATTGCTAGGCAGTGGGTTATTTTCGAGATGGATAGTAAAGCTGCCGAACTCACCAACTACTTGAAGTTCATGCACGTTTTTTATTACGGATGGGTCTGCGATCAAGATGACTTGGGTATCGTCGAAGCCAACCCCAGCTAGCGCTACAGCAGCGGTAACGTTTGCGTTCTTGGGATAGAGCATAGCGGCCTCTGATGCCGAACCCTCAAAGATAATCAAAGGTTCTTTTACTGCATTCAAATTGATTTTTTCCGAAGCAGGAGTTCCGCTCCAAGCTACTGGTGGTTTACGGCCTATATATTTGACGGAGGTTAATTCTGCCATACGACTTGATTGAAGGGCGTCGAGTCCTCCGATGGCTCCAGATACGACGATCATACGTGCAGCACCTGTTTCAGCCGCTGACTCTAAGGTCGAACGAAGTTTAGCGTCCCCCAGCGCACCGACCGAAACGATGACAACATCAATCCCACTGCGAAGCAGTGTTGGCACTAGTAGTTGCACAGCGTCATGGCCTGCACATTCGATAACCAAATCTGGACGCCAGTCCAGTAGATCTTGTGCTTTAGAGAAAATGCTTAAATTGTCTTGGGTGGTTATATTCTTTTCATTGTTGCGGACCAAGAAAGCAAATTCTGAACGTGGTGACAGCTCATATTTTATCGTATGGAAAACTCGATGCCCAATAGCACCGTTCCCAATAAATGCTATGCGTTTAGGAGTGGTCTTAATCATGTCGATTTATGAATTCCTTGATGAGCTTGGAGTAATCACATGGGTTAGTAATAGGCGTAAAGTGGCCTCCCAATAAACTACGGCGGATAGCTTGGGGTATTAGTCTTTGAAGTTCGTCTGCGTGGCATTGAGGTACTATCAAGTCATCTGGAGCATCGATGATTAGAGTTGGTAGTGATAGCCCAGGCAACTCACTAGCTCTCTGATAGTTTAGCAACATGTCTATACGCTCAGACTGTAGCAAATTAATCGCTAAGTTCCCCTGGCACCAAGCCGGCTTATGCGATGAAGCCAAATGTTGCTCAAACCATTCTGGTGAATATGCGAAAAGCTGTCCTATTAGCCTATAAGCATCAGCGCCGCTTACTTCAAGCAAATGCCTACGCAGCGCAAATAACTGCCTGAAACGGTGATTAGGCTGCGCCCAGGTACTGCTGAGGATCAATTCTCTGACACGGTCAGCATGGTCCAGTGCCAATGCTTGAGCTACCAAGCCACCTGTGGAGTGTCCTAAACACGTAAATCTATCTGCGCCGTACATGTCTGCAACAACCAGCACCGTATCAACGATTTTGCCGATGGATTGCGGACCGAAGCTCGTTGATTTCCCGACACCTGGATGATCAAACGTCACAACGCGGTGCGTTTCAGCGAACTCGGATGAAACCTTTCTCCAAAAATTGCCTTGCCCCCCTAACCCGGAGATCAGGATTAATAGCTCACCTTCGCCTTCAGCTACATAGTGAAGGTTCTTTTTCACGAGCTCATTAAATGACGGCGTAGAGGCCGCTGCCTTGTCCATGTGGAATCCTCGCAGAGCTGACAGACAGAACTGTAAACGATTACAATATGAGAAGTAAAGTGGTCCAATTCAGTGGTCGAGCTAGAGTTCTGATGAGTATAAAAATGCATGCACCTATTTGGTGCGAAATGAGGGTTTACACTCACGATACGCACGTTAATTGGGCATAAACGGTGGTAGAAAACTGTAAATTACTGCTTGGTTGGGAGGGATTACGCCCTATTAGCGGGTCATCGAAAGTTTGGCATGAATGCTGCTGAGACTGTAATCGTTTACACTTTCCGCCTGTGTGTTGTCGCTTGACCCTTCATCATTGATGCAGTTGATGGGGTAGAGCGACCGCGCCAGACGAGACGGTGACGGTTTGCGCGGAATACCTTCCAACAAGCGTTATGAGGAAAGCCACAATGAAGAAAATAACCGTAAAAGCTTCGGCACGTACGCTACTGATCGCGATGACAGCATCGGCTGTGTACAGCGGGGCAAGCTACGCTGATGCGACGCTTGATCGGATTTTGTCCACCAAAACGCTGAAATGCGGGGTGCAGCTGGATTTCCCTCCGGCCGGCTATCGGACTGCCAACGGTGAGATTGATGGTTACGATGTCGCTTATTGCAAAGACATGGCAAAAGCCCTAGGGGTCAATGCCGAGATAGTAGAGACAGCATCACCTGACCGTATTCCTGCCTTGGTCTCCAACCGGATTGACATATCTATCGCCTCTGCCTCAATTACACCAGCAAGGGCGTTGACCGTCGCATTCAGCCAGCCCTACGTGAGCTACAGTAACGTTGTGTTAACCCGCAAAGACTCAGGTATTGAAAAATTCGATGACCTAAAAGGTAAGAAAGTGGGCGGGGTCAATGGGACGACGACTGAGCAACAGCTTCGACAAATCTATAAAAGCCAGAATTGGGCATCCGCAGGTGGTGATTTCATTACCTACAATAGCGAGCCTGAAAGCTATCTGGCTCTCACGCAGGGCAAGATTGATGGGCTTATGCTAAACAATGCCACAGCGGCAGCTCTCGTCCAGAGCGGGCAATTTCCTACCTTGGCCATCAAAGGACAGGCTCCCGTTCCTGTTGACCTGACAGGAATGGCGGTTCGCAAAGCCGACACCGACCTCCTACGTTGGGTGCAAGTGTTTGTGTGGGACCAAGTCAAATCCGGCCGTTATGCCGAGCTTTACACGAAATACTTTAACTCCACAGATATTCCCTCTCTAAGCGTTCCAGGTGTCGATTTCTAGTCCTGATACCGCGTTGTACGGGAGCGGTTCTACTAAGGACCGCTTGCCGAAACTCTTGCGTCGTGTGACTTACTGATCCACTCTTGTAAGTTGATGCCCTGTGCGCCGAAAATCTTGAGGTGCGGTAAATAATAGTTATCTGTCATCCCAGAACCGGTCCAGAGTGATTTCGAATCCGGCTACTTGGTCACGAGGTGTGATGGCATGTACTTCTCAGTGTTGGAAAATTTTTTGTCATTTTTTGGATTTTACGCCTGTCGTATCTGCCGATGGGTAACTTGTACTCGGCAACTGGGCCTTATTGCCAATGCGTTGAACCGAATTAGCAACTCGGTTCATGGGGGGAGTTTTCACTACGGCAGGTCCGCTGCTCCACGCGATGGCTTCCTAGCTTTGTATACATCTTCACATTAATCAGCAGGAGAATTTTTTAGCCTTGCTGGTTGGCAATCAATCGCTCGAATTTTGTGCAATCGGGTTGATAGATAGCCTTGCACGCCAGTTGTTGGATGACCCGCTGTGTGAAAGAGTAATGAGTTTGGGCTGAGTGCATGTTGGCATAGCGCCGGTACGAATGCTTCGCAAGTGGAGCAGAAAAACATCTAGACAAAGCCAGGTTTTGCAGCACCAAGCCGTTGGCGTAATTAAGGCCGCGGTTAATGCTTAGATCAGAATCGTGCTGATGGATCGCATAGCTTCCTGAGCTCTTAGAGCGGTTTTCTTATCTGTGGCGACTTTTCTGTCCACAATGCAGGCTACCACATCAACAGTCCAATCGGACCGTTTAGTCCACACTCTACGCAATACTTCTCGGCTAGCCCGGGGCAAAAGTATCCACTGGCCGAGCGAGCGCTGCACTAGAGTCATATTTTATATGAGAATGACCCTAGCGGGAGCATAAGCGTTGAAAAAGCACGGCTTGTTGCACCGGGGATTAGTGGTGTCGATCAGGAAAGCACTGCCCTGGTGAAGTTTGGTCGTTGCTCAATGGATCAGCCACCGCTAAAGCTCTTGACAGCATAAAACGCTTGGCCTTGACGCGCTTTGTGTGCGAACTTGCTAGGCGTTAGGGCAATAGCGGTGTTTTACTCATAGCCGGGGTTTCAGGCGAGTATGTTTTAGATTGATTTCGAGTAGGGTGCTTCTAACAAAAAGGCTATATTCTAAAAGCGATTAGCTGCATATGGCGTAATATCGACTTCCGGGAGACGATTAACAAGAATTGAGCTTACAAGCTTTGCGGTGGTCGCGCTCTGAGTGAGTCCAAGGTGCCCATGGCCACAAGCATAGATGACAGTATCAGACTTCGATGAAACGCCTATGATCGGCAGGGAGTCCGGGGTGCTCGGTCGATGCCCCATCCATTGTTTTTGGTCAGTTGAGTCTGCCGACGGCAGATATTTGCGAGATAGCTTTAGCAGGGCATCGCTTCGCTGGAAGTTAGGCGCCGCATCGATCCCGGCGAATTCTGCAGCGCCGCCGATACGTAATCCCAGTGTTAATGGTGTAGCTACGAACATAGCCTCAGCAAAAATTACCTCGCGATTTAGCAGTTTTGCGCTAGCCGGTAACGTGGTATTGTAACCACGCTCGCTTTCTATCAGCAGCCTGTCCCCTATGGACGCAGCTAACTTGGTTGCCCACACGCCAGCCGCCACAACCACTTTATCTCCCGTGATAATAGAACCATTCTCTAGGGCCACAGAAGGGAATTTTTGGCTGACATCAAGGCGGAGAGCGGTGGCTTCAACGAGTTTCGCTCCTCGTGACTCAATTGTGGCCCGTAGCCGATCAACGATGGCCTTGGGGTCATTGACATGACACCAATCCTCTATCATCAAAGCCCTCTCAAAAACAGGCGCTAGATTAGGCTCTAACTCAAGTAGCTCAGCTTTTCTGACCTCCCGTAAACGAACACCCAGCGACCGCTTTAAGTTAATGCTCACTTGGTCTGCTTGAAATGCTTCTTCAGTCTCGTAAACCAGCAAAGCCCCTGCTTCATGAACCTCGTCTGCAGCGCCAATGTCAACCATCATTTCTTTGAAGTCTGCCAGTGCGCGCTGATTCAGGTTATTTAGTGCAGTAGCAATTCGAAGGTAGTTTTGGGATTTTCCCACCTTCTGTAGCTGTAATGCCCAAGGCAGCAGCCGAGGTACATACTGCCATCGGATTGAAAGTGGCCCTAACGGATCTGCTAGCCATTTTAGTGGTTTCCAGCCAAGCCCTGAGAGAGTCAAAGGCAAACACTCACTGGTTCCTATGCCTCCAGCATTACCATGGGAGGTTCTGTCTCCGGCAAAGTCCCGATCTACCAAAGTGATAGTCCAACCTTCTTTTTGAGCAGCCCAAGCGCAAGCGAGGCCCACGATACCTGAACCGATAACAATTAACTTTGACATAGCGAACCAGCCTATTTTAGTGCATACCAATGGCGATTAAGGAAGCAGGAAACCCTTGACTAGCGGATCACGATCATCAACAAAGATAGTGTTATGACCCGTAACGCGTGCCCAACCCTCGATGCTTGGGATAATCGCCTGGTATTCTTTAACAGTCGCCTGCTCAACTGCCATGCCAGTGAAGCACGTGCCGATTATGCTCTCGTGAACAAAACTTTCCCCTATCTGCAGTTGGCCCTTAGCCACCATCTGAGCGATTCGCGCTGAGGTACCTGTTCCGCATGGAGATCGATCAATAGCTTTGTCGCCGAAAAACACAGCATTACGTGCATCAGCGCCGTTAGTGCGCGCAGGGCCGGTCCACATTACATGCGACAAGCCTTTGATTTCACTTTCCACCGGATGCACGAAATCATACTTTTCGTTGGCCTTTCGACGCAGTTCTGGGCTTAGGCGCTGAATATCTCGGGTCGACAGTTCGTCAAGAGTTGGCAGCCCATTTTGAGGCTCGACGATGGCATAAAAATTGCCTCCATAAGAAACATCGAATCTAATCTCGCCGATTCCGTCCAATTCAACAGACAAGCCGGCGTCATAAAGAAAAGAAGGCACATTGGTCAACTTTACCGAATCGACTAAATTGCCAGTCATTTTATATTCAGCTTTCACTCGGCCAGCTGGGGTATCAAGGTACAGGACACCTGGCTCCTTTGGCTTGACTAAACCATGTTCAATGACCGATGTGACTGTGCCGATTGTGCCATGGCCACACATCGCCAAGCAGCCGCTGACCTCAATGAACAGAATAGAAAGGTCGCAATCTGGCCGAGTGGGTGGGTATACAATAGTTCCAGACATCGAGTCATGGCCGCGGGGTTCGTACATTAGAGAAGTGCGAACCCAATCGAAGTTATCTTCAAAATACTTGCGCTTCTCGATCATGTTGGTCCCGGCCAGAATTGGAGCGCCACCCGCTACTAAGCGGACTGGCTCACCACAGGTATGACCATCGATGCAGAAGAAAGTGTGCTTCATCTTTATACCTCAGTGCAGTACACGCTGCAGAAATTGCTGAGTACGTTCTTCGCGTGGCGCATTGATCACCTGCTTTGCCTCGCCGACCTCACAAAGGTGGCCTTTGTCAAAAAAGGCAACGCGGTCTCCACTTTCGCGTGCAAAAGCAATGTCATGCGTAACAACGATCATGGTCATGCCAGACGATTTGAGCTTGCGCATTGTGTCGAGCACTTCACCGACCAACTCGGGATCTAGCGCTGAAGTAACTTCATCGAAGAGCATATAGGTCGGCTTCATCGCTAGCGCACGGGCGATCGCTAAGCGTTGTTGTTGACCACCAGACAAGCTCGTAGGCTTCAGATCGGCACGAGCAGAGAGGCCGACATAGTCGAGATACTCGCGCGCCAGTTCCAGAGAGCTAGAGCGAGACATTTTTTTTACGATGCGGGGCGCTAATGCAACGTTTTCCAGGGCAGTAAGATGTGGGAACGCATTATACTGCTGGAATACGATACCTAGGGTCTGGCGCAATGTATTCAGATTTGTACCTTTCGCATGGACGTTGGTCCCATCGACAATAATTTCACCGCTCTGTATCGGCTCTAGGCCATTAATGCATTGCAGAAGAGTCGACTTTCCAGACCCGCTGGCGCCGATAAGGCAAAGCACTTCACCTTTCTCGATAGTTAGGTCGATACCTTTAATGACCTCTATGTTGCCAAACGACTTCCTTACTGACTTGATCTCAATCATTATTAATTTTCCTCTCAAGAGCACGGCTGTAGCGAGACACTGGGTAGCAGATTAAGAAGTAAGCGACACCCACGCCGATTAGCAGGGGGATAGCTTCATTGGTGCGGATAATTAGAATCTGAGTTGCTCTAAGGAAGGTCTGAAAAAGACTTCCCGAATCTGGTGAAATACGCCGATCCCGCCAGCCGAGTTTTTCCATGAAGCAGATGACCTTCGCCGACGCCGAGTACGCCGGCAAGCGCAAGCAGACCCGTAAAGAGCTGTTCCTGATCGAGATGGATCAGGTGGTGCCGTGGAAAGGACTGATTGCCTTGATCGAGCCGCATTACCCCAAGGGCGAAGGTGGTCGGCCCGCCTATCCTCTGCTGGCCATGCTGCGTATTCACCTGATGCAGAACTGGTTTGGCTACAGTGATCCGGCAATGGAGGAAGCGCTGTACGAGACGACCATCCTGCGCCAGTTCGCCGGGTTGAGCCTGGAGCGCATTCCCGACGAAACCACCATCCTCAACTTCCGTCGCTTGCTGGAGAAACATGAACTGGCAGCCGGCATCCTCGGCGTAATCAATGGCTACCTGGGGGATCGCGGCCTGTCGCTGCGCCAGGGCACTATCGTCGATGCCACACTGATCCACGCGCCCAGCTCGACCAAGAACCAGGACGGCAAGCGCGACCCGGAAATGCACCAGAGCAAGAAAGGGAACCAGTATTACTTTGGCATGAAGGCGCACATCGGCGTAGATGATGAGTCGGGGCTGGTACACAGCGTGGTAGGCACGGCAGCCAACGTGGCGGATATCACCCAGGTCGACAAACTGCTGCACGGTGACGAGAACGTCGTCTGCGCCGATGCCGGCTACACCGGCGTCGAAAAGCGCCCCGAACATGCTGGCCGCGAAGTGATCTGGCAGGTCGCAGCACGCCGCAGCACCTACAAGAAGCTCGATAAACGCAGCGCCCTGTACAAAGCCAAGCGCAAGATCGAGAAGGCCAAGTCACAAGTGCGAGCGAAGGTCGAGCACCCGTTTCGAGTGATCAAGCGCCAGTTCGGTTACGTGAAGGTGCGCTTCCGTGGCCTGGCCAAGAACACCGCTCAGCTGGTGACGCTGTTCGCGCTGTCGAACCTATGGATGGCGCGCCGACATTTGCTGACTACCGCAGGAAAGGTGCACCTGTAATGCGGAAAATGGCTGCTGCGAGGTGCTCGCGGCGGCCAAAAACGGAGAACTGAGCGGGTTACCTGGTCGATTTTGATCGACGGCCCGCTTTCAAAAGCAGCGAGGGCTGAAGTCGACCGGAAATACAGGGTTACTTCAGACCTTCCCTAAGTAATTCTACATACCCTATTACACTCACCAAGGCAGTATCCTTGGTTAGCCCAATAATCGTACCAATCCACCCTGGAAAAATGGCGCGCAGAGCCAGAGGGAATGAAACGTGAATAAGCTCTTGCCAGTAGGACATCCCCAATGAACGCGATGCTTGCTTGAGCTGTGGGCGCACGGAATACAGGCCTGACCGTACCAGTTCAGATGTCATGCCACCCATGTACAGGCTAAGAGTCAATAGACCTACTTCTAGCGGATCAAGGGGTACGCCGACAGCAGCGAACACGCTATTGGCTAAGATGAACTGAATAATCAATGGTACGCTTCGAGCAACATCAACCAGTGGTGATAAAACATAGAAACCAACTCTGCTGGTGTACCGTAGCCAGCCAACAAATGTTCCAAGCAACGTGCCCAGGAGTCCAGCTAAGATAGTCAGCAGGGCGGTTCTCCATAGCCCTTGAAGCATTAGGTAGATGTCAGTCCATTGTAGTCCAGAATAGGCTAGTTGAAATTGCATTTCAGCTCTCCTTATCAATAAGACGCCAAGCCACTATACGTGCCCCCAGGCTGACAAACTTAAACAGAATGTAGTACATGACAGCTGCCACTATAAAGAATTCGAAAGTTCTGAACGATTCTGATTGCGCCGCTTGGGTTGCTCCTGTAAGTTCACGTACTCCTATAATCATTCCAAGTGATGTATTGAGCAGTGCCCAATTGACTTGGTTGATGTAAGGGAAGTACACAATCTTGAAAACCTGAGGGAATACCACATATTTATAACTCTGCCACGTTGTCATGCCAATAGAACGTGCGGCTGATATTTGCTGTTTGGGGACAGATGCAAGTCCGCCTCGGAATACCTCCGCTAGGTACCCTGCATTGTTGAAGGAGAGCGAGATCAGTAGAGCATTGAAGCTGGACATTTGAATGCCAATGGCACCAAGTCCAAAATACGCCATATAGATCTGAAACAATGCTGGCGTGTTTCGCGAAAGCTCAACCCACACAGTTGCCAATCTGTATCCGACGCCTTTGTCGTGACTTCGATAGACAGATAATGGTAACGCCATGCAAGTTCCTATCACGATGCTCAGAACTGCGACCACTAATGTGGTCTGGGCGCCTTGCAATAGCTCGGGAAATTTATTCCATACTGCCGACCATAAAAACGAGTAGTCAAACATAGCGTGTCTCTCGTAAGGCACATCTTGTGCTGGGCGTATCCGCATTGGGGGCAGTAGAAGGGTGCTTCGCAGGCCGTTCCCTCTGTCGGGGATCTAGCCATAGCAACAGGTGGCTCCAGTCGCGCGGTATGTTGTCTCGTTTGCCATCGCGGCCCGAGATCTCCGATCAAGCGGTCTTCAACGCCGCTTGAGTGAATCCTAATCCACTCGGTCGTCCGTGTAAACGATTACAGATCGTTTTTTTTCGCTACCTTGTGGACGCCTGTTTCGGGCCTTTGGTAGCATAACGGCGACTGTAAAGGATTACGATTACGCTCGAATCTCTGGTCATGAGCAGGCCTGCGGTGATATCGGAGGCCTCCTCGTCAAAGCATCCTTCGCAAAAATGTCAATTGCTAACGCTCAGCTTCTGAAGAGTAATGTGCTCTCGGATGAGAGGAGCGGATTAGAATTTATCTACAAAATGATGAGTAAAGCCCCCGTGCGAGTACAGAAAAGGCCTGGAGTCAAGGATGTTGCACTGGCCGCAGGTGTATCGGTTGCAACCGTTTCGCGAACCTTCAATTCACCCGACAGTGTTAGTGAAGACGTGCGCGCTGCGGTTCTGAAAATAGCTCGCTCTCTTGGGTACAGCCCGAATCCCGCAGCCAAGGCGCTGCGTATGCAACGGTCCAACATCGTTGGCGCGGTTTTCCCGACAATCGCATACGGCTTCTACGCGCAGCTCGTAAACGGGTTCCAGCGCCGCATGAATGAAGGTGGCTACATGACCTTCCAGCTCACTGTTGATTTTGACAACTCCGACATTTATGACTCCGTGCGCCGGCTCGTTGAGCGGGGAGCGGAAGCCTTGATGATAGTGGGCCTTGTCGAAGACAGGCGGCTGGTCGAGTATCTTAAAGCAAACAATGTGCCAGTGATTTGTACCTACTCCGTTCTTAAGGACGACACGTTTCCATCCATTGGAATAGACAATTTCGCGGCCACCGCGCAGATCGTTGAGTATCTGGTGCAGCTTGGCCACCGTGAATTTGCCATGCTGTCAGGTCCAAGCAAGGGAAATGACCGACAGCAGAGCCGTATCAGAAGCTTTACCGAGACCCTTCTGAAGAATGGAGTAGAGATCAACGATCGCATCTACGAGGACCCTCACGGGTATTCAGTCGATTTTGCATTGCGTGCTTTTCGGAGCATTCGCGAAAGTCAGCCAGAGGTTACTGCCATAGTGTGCAACAGCGACGCCTACGCCATGGCCGTTGCGATGGAGGCGCGGCGTATGGGGTTGCGAATCCCGGAGGACATTTCGATCACTGGGTTCGACGACCAGGACTTCGCCGCAATTATGGATCCGCCCATAACCACGATATCTTTCCCTTCAGTGGCAATGGGTACTATGGCGGCCGATGCGTTACTTGGTGCGCTTGTTTCAGAGCAGCCAATCATCTCTCGCCAACTCGAGTCCCGTCTCGTGGTAAGGGGTTCGACAGGACTCGCCCCTAAGCTTTAATCTGCCCTCGGCCAGGCCAGTTCGAGTCGACAGCCACATTTTTCCATGGGGCGAGTCGACAGGGTGGCACTTACGATTGCGGCGGCGTTTTTGCCATTGAAAGTGTTCTAGCAAGAATTAGTAGGGTGGCCAAGGACTGCGCTCGTATCTGACTTTACCTGCTTGTTGCCGATCGTGCAGCCACGCCCGGATATTTCGCTCATAATCTCGAGTAGTTGGCCAGGAGCTGGCGCCCCCCAGAGCTAACCCGTGTCCGGGGTCAGGCTGTCACGGCGAAGCGCAGCTCACATCGGTCAATTCTGACGTTACTTCAATTTCGCGAAAACGGTTTCGGCTTCGATTTTCGCAACGTCATCGGGTCGAGGGAAAGGAGCCGGCGCAGCGTCTCCATGCTTGCGGTGGCGGCCAACTGCTTGGAAGAAGTCTTCGAGACCGCCTGGCATGAAGAACCATACCCAGCTGAGCTCTATGTCACCATCGTTAATAAATGTGTGTTCCACATTGTGACCTAGGTAAAGCATTGTTCCAGCAGTCAATTCGTAACTGTGTCCATCGATTAGGGCGGTGCCTTTACCCTCAAGCATATAGAGCACTTCTTCTCCGGCGTTGTGAGCATGCAGCCTCACCCGTCCGCCGGGAGCCACGCTTTGCGTGCCTGCCGAGAAGGGATGGACGCTACGTACGTTGCGCTGAGAGACCATGATATCGATGTGCCCATTCGCTGGAATAGGCTGCCAATAGCTTTCACACTTATCGCGGGTCATCACGACGAAATCGCCTTTCGGCTCGCTGAACGAGAAAGCTGGCTTATCACTCATTTGTGGACTCCTCTTTAGGCTAGACGATGTGCTGCCTCACGCAGCCGATGCCACTGTAAACGATTACAGTAATTTGTAAATAGAGCTGTCGACGGCATCGATTGGCTGCGGGATCAAAAACTACGGGGTAGAGGGCGTAAATGGCGAGCTTGATGCGGATCCGGGTGCATGGCGGCTGTCGCGGTCAGGTTAAACCCTCGCGAACACGATTCTGTGTGATTTCATTGAAGGTGACGCGCCTGTACTCGCTGATGCCCAGCACCTGTTGAATGTGCCAAGCGATGCTCTCACCTTCGCGGTCCGGGTCAGTCGCAATGTAAACCTCGGTCGCATCCTTCAGCGCCTTGCGGATCGTGCTTACGTTGCGAGCGCTCTTGGGGAGCATCTCGTATACGGGCCGGGAAGTTCTTGAGCACGCCCGTGGTGATCATCGTCTCGTCCTGCCCCTTTTCGGGGCGGTCTCGGATGTGGCCAACAGTGGCTACCACCGTCCAGTGCTCGCCAGGGCGGCTCTTCTTCATCATGGGCTCCAGCTTCTTCAGCTTGCCCGGTGCCTCGATGATCATGAGTCTCATAGGGTGACCCTGAACTGTTCGAACAGGGCGCACTCTTACCTCCGCCCGGAGGCGGCACAACGCGAAATGGTCTACTGGAAGGGAGAGAATTCGGGGCGGCCAGGCTTACGGAGGAAGGGACAAAAATTGAGGGTGAGCTACTAGGAGCGCTCATACCCTTTCAGCCAGGAGGCCAGCATGGCGGGTTGCTACATGAGGTCAGTTCCGCATAGCTCACAATGGCCAGCGGTTTGGGTCCACACAATGCGTTTTGTCACCTCATCGGTGTCATGGCGACCGATAGCAGGTTTGTTTTCTTTTTGTTTTCCCACTTGGTCTTCTCGAATTAGCGGGCATTCCTGGTGCGCGCTGGCTCTTTGAGTTCAAATAAGGGCTCTCGGCCGGAATTCAATGGTGAAGGAAAATAAAATCTAAGTGGGCTCCCCCGCGGCGGCTCCAAAACGCCATTCTTGCTCTTCAGTCTTGACCGGCACACCATCATCGCTCCTCATGTATCAGCGAATAATATGCTGCAACTGTAAGTCCTGTAAGCACTATGGCTTATACGTGCAAGCGATACGACCTATCAGATTCAGACTGGGAAATAGGTGCCGACTTTTTCCTGTGCATCGGCCTATCGGATGCCAAAAGGCAGATGCTCATCTGGCTTACTGTGGGTACGTTGCTTCGCAGCATAGCGAGACGTCAGCTCGGCTGGCTGAAGGGCATCAATGCTGATGACTCGCTACTGAACGTTTGACTTTCTTACATTCAGGGATTGGGCGGCTGGGAACTAAAATTTAGAAAGTGTGTGGCAAGGCGATTTGGGGCTTTTGTGCACCGCTCTTTGGGCTTTTTAGTTCTGATCACTGAAAGCTGCCGACGAAGGGGGCTGTTCAGCGTGCTGCGAAAAGAGTACAAATGTACTCCATGGACAATCTCACCCCAAAACGCCGCGCAATTCTCGATTTCATCCGTGAACGCATCGCCGATCACGGCCAGCCACCGAGCCTTGCCGACATCGCCAGCCGCTTTGGCTTCGCTTCACGCAGTGTTGCGCGCAAGCACATCACCGCCCTGTGCCAGGCGGGTTACATCGATGTAACACCCAACCAGGCGCGGGGCATCCGCCTGGCCGAGCCGTTGCGCCGCCCGGAAATCCTCGAGGTCCCGGTGTTGGGCCAAGTGGCGGCAGGCGCACCGATTGGCCCTGACCTGGGCATTCACGAGCAGTTGCTGCTCGACCCCAGCTTGTTCCGCCGTACCCCGGACTACCTGCTGAAGGTACGAGGTGACTCAATGGTCGACGACGGTATCTTTGATGGCGACCTGGTGGGTATCCGCCAGCAGGGCGAAGCGCGTGATGGCCAGATCGTGGTTGCTCGCCTGGATGGCGAAGTTACCATCAAGCGCTTGCAGCGCCAGCCGGGCGGTTATCGGCTGATGCCGCGCAACCCGGCCTATGCGCCGATCGATGTTGGCCCTGAGCGGGAGTTCTTCATCGAAGGCGTTTTCTGTGGCTTGTTGAGGCGCGACTGATGGGCGCGGTAGTCGATCTTGATCGGCTGCTGGACCAGCGCCAGGTCTGGCGCGGCCGGCAGGCCCAGACACGCCCGACCGGGGGGCAGCCCACTGGCCATGCCGTATTGGACCAGCGTTTGCCCGATGGCGGCTGGCCGGCGTCGGCGCTCAGCGAGCTGCTGCTGGCTAGCCCAGGGTGCGGTGAATTGCACTTGCTCTGGCCTTCCCTGGCACGGTTGAGTGCCGAAGGCGGGCGGATTGTTCTGGTGGCTCCCCCCTTCATCCCCTACGCGCCGGCCTGGCAGGCGGCCGGGGTGGATCTGCGCTGGCTGATGCAAGTAGAGGCCGCGCCGGCCGATGCGCTCTGGGCCGCCGAGCAGTGCCTACGTTCTGGGAGTTGCGCGGCCGTGCTGTGCTGGCCGGAACGTGCTGACGATCGTGCGCTGCGTCGGCTGCAGGTTGCAGCCGAAACGGGCCAGGCGCTGGCGTTTGCCTGCCGGCCGCAACAGGCTGCGCATAATCCTTCACCGGCCGCATTGCGTATTGCCATCGACACCCGCCCCGCACAATGGCGCGTGCTCAAGTGCCGTGGTGGCTTGCCGCCAGCGGCTGCCATTGCCTGTCCTGGGCGGGGCTGATGCAGCATGCTCTGGGCCTGCATTCTTTTTCCGCAGTTGGCGCTGGACTCTATCCTGCGTGAACGCGACGATGCTGACGCACCACTGGTTTTGATCGACGGGCCGGTCCAGCGTCGCGTGTTGCAGGCGGTCAACCCTGCAGCGGCAGCGCTTGGCCTGCGTGCCGGCCAGACCTTGACTGCCGCCCGTGCCCTGGCCGACGGCTTCCACTGTGTCGAGGCCGATGCCGCACGTATCGAACAGTTGCAGCAACTGTTGGCCGCCTGGGCCTACCGCTTCAGCGCCCAGGTCAGCCTGCACTATCCTCGTGCGCTGTTGCTGGAAGTGGGCTCCAGCCTGCAACTGTTCGGCCCTTGGCCGGTATTGCAGGCGCGCCTGCGTGACGAGCTGGCAGCACTGGGCCTGCGCCAGCGCATCGTGCTGGCCACCAACCCGGTGGCGGCACGCATGCTTGCCAACGGCCATGACGGCCTGGCGCTGACGTGCGCCGAAGACACCCGCGCGGCATTGGCACGCATGCCCATAACGCGGGTAGGGCTGCCGCAAGAGGCTGCTGACGCCTTTGCGCGCATGGGCCTGCAGCAACTTGGGCAGGTGCTGGTCCTGCCGCGCGATGCCTTGGCCAGGCGTTTTTCCGCTCAGGTCCAGCTGCACCTGGATCAGCTGCTGGGCTTGCGCACGCTCGGGCTGGGTTTCTATCAGCCGCCTGATCGCTTCGAAACGCGGCTGGAGCTCAATTTTGACGTCGAGTCGCATCAGGCCTTGCTGTTCCCGCTGCGGCGCCTGCTCAACGACCTGGCTGCCTTTCTCGCCGGGCGCGACTGCGGCGTGCAGCGCTTTTGCCTGCACCTGGAACACGCCGAGGGGCCGGACACGCTGCTACGGGTGGGCCTGCTGGCCGCCGAGCGCGATGGCGCAATCCTCTTCGAACTGGCCCGCGGGCGCCTGGAGCCACTGCGCATTCCGGCTCCGGTGCGTAATCTGCGGTTGGTTGCCGACGACCTGCCACCTTTCGTGCCCCAGCACCAGGCATTGTTCGATCCTCGCGCCCAACAAGCCCAACCTTGGGAGCAGTTGCGCGAGCGCCTGCGTGCCCGCTTGGGGGACGAAGCGGTCAAGGGCTTGCGTGCAGAGGCCGACCACCGTCCCGAGTGCGCCTGGCAATCGGCAGCGCAGGGCGCGCAAGGCAGTCTGACGGCCTTGCCTGGAAGCCGCCCCGGCTGGTTGCTGCCTGAACCCCAGGCTCTGGACGGCATGGGCCACAGGTTGCTGGGGGCGGCCGAGCGCATCGAGTCGGGTTGGTGGGACGGTGGCGACGTTCGCCGCGACTATTACCGCATCGAGACCCGCGAAGGGTTGCGTGGCTGGGCCTACCGCGACCTGGCCCAACCTGGTCCCCTGTGGTTGCAGGGGTGGTTCGCATGAGCACGGCGGGTTATGCCGAACTGCATTGCTTGTCCAATTTCAGCTTCCAGCGCGGAGCATCCAGCGCCGAGGAACTGTTCCGTCGCGCCCGTGAGCAGGGGTACCAGGCGTTGGCGATCACCGACGAGTGCACCCTGGCCGGCATCGTGCGTGCGTGGCAGGCAGCCAAAGAGCAGCACTTACGCCTGATCGTCGGCAGTGAAGTGTGCCTGCAGGACGGCCCGAAACTGGTGTTACTGGTGCAGAACCTTGTCGGCTACCAGAACCTGTGCGCCTTGATCACCCGCGCACGACGGCGGGCAGAGAAGGGCGATTATCAACTGTTCAAGGATGATCTGGCCCAACACCATCAAGGGTTGTTGGCTTTATGGATTGCCGAAGTCCCGTGTGACCCGGCGCACGGCCAATGGTTGCGTGGGTTGTTCGGCGAGCGGTCCTGGCTGGGCGTACACCTGCACCGTGGCAGCGATGATGAAAACCGTTTGCGGCAACTGCGCATCATGGCGGCGCATCTGGGTATTCGGCTCGTGGCCTGTGGTGACGTGCACATGCATGTGCGCGGTCGGCGCGCCTTGCAAGATTGCATGACTGCCATCCGCCAGCGCTGCAGCGTCGCTGAGGCGGGGCGCTTCCTGTACGCCAACGGCGAGCGCCACCTGCGGCCTCTGGCGCAATTGGCTGAGCTTTACCCTGCCGACCTGCTTGCCGAAACCTTGAACATTGCCGAGTGCTGCCAGTTCGACCTGGGTGAGTTGCAGTATCGCTACCCGCGGGAGCTGGTGCCAGAGGGGCATACACCCGCCAGTTGGCTGCGTGAGTTGTGCGAACGGGGCCTGCCCCTGCGCTGGCCGTCGGGGGCGAGTGACAACGTGCGTAACGTGCTGGCCAAGGAGCTGGCACTGATCGAGGCGCTGGGTTACGAAAGCTATTTCCTCACGGTGCACGACATCGTTGCCTTTGCCCGCAGTCAGCACATCCTCTGCCAGGGCCGTGGCTCGGCGGCCAATTCGGTGGTGTGTTTCGTGCTCGGCATCACCGAACTCGACCCCATGAAGCACCGCTTGCTGTTCGAGCGCTTTCTGTCGCGTGAGCGCAACGAACCACCGGATATCGACGTGGACTTCGAGCATGACCGGCGCGAAGAAGTGATCCAGTATGTGTTTCGCCGCTATGGTCGGCACCGGGCGGCACTGACGGCAGTGGTCAACACCTATCACGCTGCCGGTGCGATACGTGACGTGGCCCGGGTGCTGGGCTTGCCGGCCGATCAGGTGGATGCCTTGGCCAAGTGCTGTGGCCGCTGGAGCGATCGCATCCCGGATGAACAGCGCCTGGTCGAAGCCGGCTTCGAGCCCGGCAGCCCGTCGTTGCGACGCATCCTGGTACTGGCTGCGCAGTTGATCGGCTTTCCGCGCCATTTATCCCAGCACCCGGGCGGCTTTGTCATCTCCGAGCAGCCGCTGGATCACCTGGTGCCGGTGGAAAACGCAGCCATGGCCGAGCGCACGGTGATCCAGTGGGACAAGGACGACCTGGACATGGTCGGTTTGCTCAAGGTCGATGTACTTGCCCTGGGCATGCTCAGCGCCTTGCGCCGCTGTTTCGACCTGATGCAGCGGCACCGTGGCCGGCAACTGACCCTGGCGACCATCCCTGGTGAAGATCCGGCCACCTACGCAATGATCAGTCGGGCCGAGACCATGGGCGTATTCCAGATCGAATCGCGCGCGCAGATGGCCATGCTGCCCCGGCTCAAGCCCACGAAGTTCTACGACCTGGTGATCGAAGTGGCGATCGTTCGTCCAGGGCCTATTCAGGGCGACATGGTCCACCCTTACCTGCGCCGGCGCTTGAAGCAGGAGCCGGTCACTTACCCCTCGCCCCAGCTCAAAGAGGTGTTCGAGCGCACTTTGGGTGTGCCCTTGTTCCAGGAGCAGGTCATGGAACTGGCCATGGTCGCTGCCGACTACAGCCCTGGGGAGGCGGACCAGTTGCGCCGCAGCATGGCGGCCTGGAAGCGCCATGGCGGTCTGGAGCCGCACCGCGAGCGGCTGGTGCAGGGCATGCTGCGCAACGGTTACGACCTGATGTTTGCCGAGCGCATCTTCGAGCAGATCAAAGGCTTTGGCAGTTATGGCTTCCCCGAGTCGCATGCGGCCAGTTTTGCCTTGCTGTGTTATGCCAGTAGCTGGCTCAAATGCCATGAACCGGCAATCTTCACCTGCGCGTTGGTCAACAGCTGGCCGATGGGGTTCTACAGCCCTGACCAGTTGTTGCAGGAGGCGCGGCGTCAGGGGATCGAGGTGCGGCCGGTAGATGTATGCCACAGCGAGTGGGATTGCACCCTGGAACCTGTCGGTGAGCGCGCTTTGGCCATCCGCCTTGGCTTGCGACAGATTCGAGGCTTCGCCGAAGCCGATGCTCGGCGGCTGGAGGAGGCGAGGGCGGTCAGGCCGTGGCGTGATATCGAAGACCTGTGCTTGCGTGTCGGTCTGGACAGCAGAGCCCGGGCCCGGCTGGCCGATGCCGGTGCGTTACGCGCCCTGGCGCGCGATCGTCACCAGGCACGCTGGCAGGTGGCGGCGGTGCAGCCCCAGTTACCGTTGTTCGCCGAGGTCGAGGCGGCACCTGAGCTCCCGGTAACGTTGCCTGTGCCCACTGTGGGCGAGGACCTGATGGCCGATTACGACACCCTGGGTACGACCCTTGGGCCCCATCCCTTGGCGTTATTGCGCACGCGCCTGCGGGCGCTGGGTTGTCGCAGCTCGCGAGAATTGGCGGAGGTCGAACATGGCGATGCGGTTGCCGTGGCTGGGCTGGTGGTCGGGCGGCAGCGGCCACAGACAGCCAGTGGGGTGACCTTTGTCACCCTTGAAGATGAGTTTGGCATGGTCAATGTGGTGGTCTGGCGTGACCTGGCCGAGCGGCAGCGGCGGGCGCTGGTGGGGTCGCAATTGCTCAAGGTGAGTGGGCGACTGGAGCAGGCGGACGAAGTACGGCACCTGATTGCGCGGCGGTTGGAGGATGTTAGCCCACTGTTACAGGGGCTGGATGTGCGCAGCCGGGATTTTCATTGACGGTACTGGGCCTGACAGCCGGATTGCCTGCGATGGGCTGCAAGGCAGCCCAGGTTCGCGGGTCCCTCAAACCATCGCCAGGTGTTGCTTACGCGTAGGCGCCGGAAACGCCCGATCAATCGCCCGCAGATCCTCGCGGGTCAGGCTCAATGCCCCGGCTGCGGCATTCAACTGCACATGCTCGGGCGCCACGGCCTTGGGGATGGCAATCACATCGTCATGGCGTGTTACCCACGCCAGGCTGACCTGGGCTGGCGTGGCCCCATGGCGCTCGGCGACTTCGCTCAATACCTGGTGCTGCAGCAGTCGCCCAGCCTGGGCCAAAGGGCAGTAGGCCATGGTCGGCAGTTCCCGTTGCCGGCTCCACGGTAGCAGGTCGAACTCGATGCCACGCTGCGCCGGGTTGTACAGCACCTGATTGGTGGCGCAGTCCGGGTTGTGCAATTCGCGCAGGTCATCGACATCGAAGTTGGAAACCCCCCAGCGGCGAATCTTGCCTTGTTCGCGCAGACGCTCGAACGCCTCGACGGTTTCCTCCAGTGGGTATTGGCCTCGCCAGTGCAGCAGATACAGGTCGATGACATCCGTGCCCAGGCGCTTGAGGCTGCGCTCACAAGCAGCAGGCACCCCCCGTTGGCTGGCATTGTGCGGGTAGACCTTGCTGACTAGAAACACCTGGTCGCGACGCCCGGCAATGGCCTGGCCGACTACTGTTTCCGCGCCGCCCTCGGCATACATTTCGGCAGTGTCGATCAGGTTCATGCCCAGCTCGATACCCTGTTGCAGGGCAGCCACCTCGGCGGCGCGATGGGCCGGGTCTTCGCCCATGTACCAAGTGCCCTGGCCGATGGCCGGCACCTCGCAGTCTGCCAGTTTCACGTTACGCATGTCACCTCCGGAGTGTGTGTATGGGCAAGCAGTACCTCGAGCAGTGCTTGCGCTGCAGTGGACAGTTTGTGGTCGCCCAAGGCAATCACGCCAATGCGCCGCTCCACCGCGGGTTCTACCAGGGTGACACAGCGTGCGCCAAGCTCTTGCATCTGGTTGATGCACAACGCGGGCACCGCACTGACCCCCAGGCCACTGGCGACCATGCGGCCAATGGTCGACAGCTGGTGGCTTTCAAAGGCCACCGCCAGTTTGCCGTGCCAGGGCGCGACGTTCTGTTCCAGCAGCAAGCGCACCGCCGAAGGCCGCTGCAAAGCGATGAAGTCCTCGGCCAGCAGTTGTGCCCAGGTGACCTGGGGCTTAAGCGCCAGCGGCGAGTCACCAGGTACCACGGCAACGAAGCGGTCCATGTACAGCGGGTGGAAGCGCAAGCCCTCGGTATTGTCCGGCTCGAAGCCGATACCCAGTTCGACGCGGCGGTGGCGCACCAGTTCCAGCACCTGTTCGTTGATCACGTCGTGCACGGTCACGTTGACCTTGGGGTAGCGCTGGCGGAAAACCTTCAGCGAGTGAGGTAACAGGTTGCCGGCAAAGGCCGGCATGGCCGCCACCGAAACCCGGCCCAATTGCAGGGTGAAGCGCTGGCGCAGCATTTCTTCGGTGTCGTCCCAGTCGGCTAGCAGGCGGCGGGCCAGCGGTAGCAGCACTTCGCCCTCGGCGGTCAGGCTGACGCTGCGTGTGGTGCGGGTGAGCAGGGCGCCGCCCAGGTATTCTTCCAGCGCCTTGATGGTCAGGCTCAGGGCTGGCTGGGAAACATGCAGGTGTTCGCCGGCTTGGGCGAAGCTCTGGTACTGGGCCACGGCAACAAAGGCGCGCAGTTGCTTGACGTTCATGGCGGGCTCACGGGTTATTTTGAAAAAATTATCAATCGATGATTAAAACAAAATTAACAAATCAGTCGCCAGCGGTGAAGATGCAGGTACACGCTCACCGACAGCCTCGTCGGTTCAACAACTACAAAAGGCGGATCAGCATGGCCGGACTGGACAAGCGCGTAGCAACCTATGAACAGGCCCTTGAAGGCCTGACCGATAACATGACCGTACTGGCTGGTGGTTTTGGCCTGTGCGGCATCCCGGAAAACCTCATTGCCGAAATCAAGCGCCGTGGCGTCAAGGGTCTGACTGTGGTCTCCAACAACTGCGGCGTCGACGGTTTTGGCCTGGGCGTGCTGCTGGAAGACCGGCAGATCCGCAAGATGATCGCCTCCTACGTTGGGGAAAACGCCGAATTCGAACGCCAGTTGCTCAGCGGCGAACTGGAGGTCGAACTGACCCCCCAAGGTACCCTGGCCGAAAAGATGCGCGCAGGTGGTGCAGGCATTCCGGCCTTCTACACTGCCACCGGCTACGGCACCCCGGTTGCCGAGGGCAAGGAAGTCCGCGAGTTCAAAGGCCGCAAGTACATTCTCGAAGAATCCATCACCGGTGACTTCGCCATCGTCAAGGGCTGGAAAGCCGACCACTATGGCAACGTGGTGTACCGCAACACTGCGCAAAACTTCAACCCGCTGGCTGCCACCGCCGGCAAGATCACCGTGGTCGAAGTGGAAGAGATCGTCGAGCCCGGCGTACTGCTGCCCAGCGAGATCCATACCCCGGGCATCTTCGTAGACCGGGTCATCGTCGGCACGTTCGAAAAACGCATCGAAAAGCGCACCGTCAAGGCCTGAGCGCCGTCCATCAGAACAACAAAGAGATCCTGACCATGGCACTGACCCGCGAACAGATGGCGCAACGCGTCGCACGTGAACTGAAGGACGGCTACTACGTCAACCTCGGCATCGGTATCCCGACCCTGGTGGCCAACTATGTACCCGCCGACATGGATGTCATGCTGCAATCGGAAAACGGCCTGCTGGGCATGGGCGAGTTCCCTACCGAAAGCACCCTCGACCCTGACATGATCAACGCCGGCAAGCAGACGGTCACCGCCCGCCGCGGTGCTTCTATTTTCGATTCAGCGCAATCCTTTGCCATGATCCGTGGTGGTCACGTCGACCTCACCGTGCTGGGCGCTTTCGAGGTTGATGTGGAAGGCAACATCGCTTCCTGGATGATCCCTGGCAAGCTGGTCAAGGGCATGGGCGGCGCCATGGACCTGGTCGCCGGTGCCGAGAACATCATCGTCACCATGACCCACGCCTCCAAGGACGGTGAGTCCAAGCTGCTGCCGCGCTGCAGCCTGCCGTTGACCGGCGCCGGCTGCATTCGCAAGGTGCTGACCGACCTGGCCTACCTGGAGATCGAAGACGGTGCGTTCATCCTGCGCGAAACCGCGCCGGGCGTGACTGTCGAAGAAATCATCGCGAAAACGGCCGGTAAGCTGATCGTGCCCGATGATGTGAAGGAAATGACCTTCTAAAGCATTCCCCAACCCTGTGGGGCAGGTTCACCCGCGAAGGCATCGTGCTGCCTTCGTGGGTGAACCCGTTCCACGGGGTTTTGTGTTGATTCAAAGAAATCCGATAAAACCAATAAAAGGAAGTAAACGTGGCCGCTGAAATTCAAGACAGCCGCTCCGCCCGCTTTGCCCTGCGCTGCTCCAACTGGGCCGAACGCTGGTTCCCCGACTCCTGGGTATTCGCCGCCCTGGCGGTGGTGCTGGTGTGCATCGGCGCCCTGGCCATGGGCGCCAAACCCACTGATACCGCCAAGGCCTTTGGTGATGGCTTCTGGAGCCTGATACCGTTCACCATGCAGATGGCCTTTGTGGTCATTGGCGGCTACGTGGTAGCCAGCTCCCCACCGGCGGCGCGCCTGATCGATCGCCTGGCACGCGTGCCGAAAAACGGCCGCTCGGCGGTCTGTTGGGTGGCGCTGATCTCAATGCTGGCCTCGCTGCTCAACTGGGGCCTGTCACTGGTGTTCGGCGGCTTGCTGGTACGCGCCTTGGCGCGCCGTACCGACCTCAAGATGGACTACCGCGCCGCTGGCGCCGCCGCTTACCTGGGCCTGGGCGCGGTGTGGGCGTTGGGCCTGTCGTCCTCGGCAGCGCAACTGCAGGCCAACCCGGCCAGCCTGCCACCGTCGATCCTGTCGATCACCGGGGTGATCCCGTTCACCGAAACCATCTTCCTCTGGCAGTCGGGGGTGATGCTGGCCGCGTTGGTGATCGTTTCGCTGGTCGTTGCCTATGCGACTGCCCCTGGCCCCAACAGCGCGCGTAGCGCCGAAGACTGCGGCGTTGATCCCAGCTTCACCGCGCCCCCGGCCCCCCAGCGCACCCGCCCGGGCGAGTGGCTGGAACATAGCCCGATCCTGATTTTGTTGCTGGTGGCGCTGGCGGCCGGTTGGCTGTACCAGGAATTCGCCACCAAGCCCGCAATCACCGCGATTTCAGGGCTCAATACCTACAACCTGCTGTTCATCATGCTCGGGGCCTTGCTGCATTGGCGCCCCCGCAGCTTCCTCGACGCCGTGGCCCGCGCCGTGCCGACTACCACTGGGGTGCTGATCCAGTTCCCGCTGTACGGTTCGATCGCGGCCATCCTCACCCAGGTGAAGGGGGTAGATGAACAGACCCTGGCCCACCATATTTCGCTGTTCTTCACCCAGATTGCCACCCATGACACGTATGCATTGTTGATGGGTGTGTACTCGGCGGTGCTGGGCTTCTTCATCCCGTCTGGGGGTGGCAAGTGGATTATCGAGGCCCCTTACGTGATGCTGGTCGCCAATGACCTGCAATACCACCTGGGTTGGGCGGTGCAGATCTACAACGCCGCCGAAGCGCTGCCTAACTTGATCAACCCGTTCTACATGCTGCCATTGCTGGGTGTGCTGGGGCTGAAGGCACGGGACCTGATCGGTTTCTCCTTCGTGCAGTTACTGGTGCATGTGCCGCTGGTGCTGGTGCTGTTGTGGGCGTTGGGCACGACATTGCAGTATGTGCCACCGGTGATGCCGTGACTTGATGGGTAATTGCACCAGGAAGGGCGGCTGAGCACCGCCCTTTTTTGCGTTCGAATGATGAGTCGATAACGATTCTCATACGAGATTCGTTTTCATATGAAGGCCGATCAACGGCAGCCATGGATCTTCATCGAACGTACAAGGAGTAAGGCAGCGATGTTTGCGCCCATCAACCGTTCCACGACCCTGACCCTGGGGCTGTGCGCCACCCTCTTCAGCTCGACCGAAGCGCAGGCAGAGGAGGGCGTGCTGGAGTTAAGCTCGACCGAAATTCTTGCCCAGCACCTGGGCAGCACTACCGAGCACAGTGGCTCCTACACCACCGGTAGCATGAGTGCTGCCACGCGCCTGAACCTGTCGATCAAGCAAACCCCGCAGTCGGTCTCGGTCATCACTCGCCAGCAGCTTGACGACTTCCAGCTCGACAGCCTCTCCGAGGCGCTGGCCCATGTCACCGGTGTCACGGTGCAGCGTAGCGATTCCGAGCGGCCCACCTATTTTTCACGGGGCTATGCGATCAACAATTTCCAGATCGATGGCATGCTCAACACCTTTTCCGTGCTCAAATCGGATTCGGACACGATCATCTATGACCGGATCGAGGTAGTGCGCGGCGCGACCGGCCTGACCACCGGTGCTGGCGACCCCTCCGGGACCGTGGCCATGGTGCGCAAGCGCCCAACCCACGCCTTGGCAGTCAAGAGCGGTGTCAGCGCGGGCAGTTACGACAACTATTACATCTACCTCGATGTGGGCGGCCCGCTGGGGTGGGACGGGCGCCTGCGCGGTCGCACGGTGCTGGCCTACCGCGACAGCAAGTCGTTCATGGACAAGTACGCCAGCCAGCGCGAGGTGGCCTACGGCATTCTGGAAGCTGACCTGACTGACAGTACGGTCCTGGCAATGGGTTACGACTACCAGAACAAGGATGTGCAGGGCGCCTCATGGGGCACGGTGCCGTACTGGAACGCCCAGGGCGGCAAAGCCGACCTGCCACGTTCGACCAACCTGTCGGCGCCCTGGTCCTCATGGCCGCTGAAAGACAAGACCGCCTTCATCACCCTCGACCAACGCCTTGCCAACGACTGGCTGCTGAAGGCTGCCTATACCCATCGCCAGAGTGATACCGATGGCAAGGTCTACTATGGCGGGAGTGGTTTTCCCGAGGCCGACCGTAGTGGTATGAGTGCCTACATCAGCCACTTCTCCGGCGAAGAGAAGATGGAGGCGATGGACCTCAACCTCGCCGGCCCGTACCCGCTGTTTGGTCGCAGCCACGATTTCATGGTCGGTTACGGCGTTTCCGAGCGCCGCAACCGTTCACCGTTCTTCGCCGGACGCAATGACCCGGCCGGTTATGGGGTGATCGCCGACTGGAAGTACATGGGCAATATCGCCAAATTCAGCGATTACGACAGCGGGCTGGACTCGCAACGTTCCTACATCCGGCAAAAAGCTGGCTACCTCGCCACGCGGCTGAACCCGACTGACCGGTTGCATTTCGTACTCGGTAGCCGGTATGGCAGTTGGCAAACCGAAAGCAAGTCCTGGTCCTATGACGACAACCTCGCGCTCACCCGCAGCACGCGCAGTGAGCAGACCCAGAACGATCAGTGGACGCCCTACGCCGGGGTGCTCTACGACCTGACTGAGCAGTACACTGTGTATGTCAGTTACGCCGATATCTTCAACCCGCAGACCGTGCGCGACGTCAACGAAAAATACCTGGAACCCATCGTGGGCAAGGTCTACGAGGTTGGCCTCAAGGCCGGCTTGCTGGATGACCGGTTGAACCTCAGCACCGCGGTCTTCCGCAGCAAGCAGGACAATGTCGTTGAGCTAGACGACGCGGTACCCCCGGGGCCCAATGGCGAGACCTACTACAAGTCGGGTGGCAAAGGCGTAGTGGTTCAGGGCTTCGAGGCCGAGATCGCAGGCGAACTGGCGCCCAACTGGCAGATGAGTCTGGGTTACAGCTATACCCATGCGGCGACGGGCGACAAGCAGCGCAAGAGCACCGAGCAACCGCTGAACCTGGTGCGTTTCTCCAGTAGCTACCACGTGACCCCGGCGTTGACCGTGGGTGGCACCGTGGACTGGCAGAGCAACAATTACAAGGCTGCCAGTCGACCGATAGGGCGCAACGCCGATGGCAAGCTGATCACCGTTGCCGACACCATCAGCCAGAAGGCGTTCTCGGTCGTGGGGTTGATGGCGCGCTATCAGTTTGATGAGCACCTGTCGGCATCGCTGAACGTCAAGAACCTGTTCGACGAGCATTACTACAACAACCTGGGGTTCTATAACGGCGTGTACCACGGCGAGCCGCGCACGATGATGGTGAGCCTGGACTGGACGCTATAGTCGCATCGACCGCTGCCATGATCGATGCTCGAAGGCTCTCGATTGCGCGCTGGCCTTCGAGCATGTGCCGCGCTTGATTGGTCGGGGGGCAGGTTACGCAGGATTGCTCCCCGCCACGTCCGTCAAGGTTTGTAATAGTTTTGCGTTATGAGAAAAACCTGCTGCGCTTGTAGCATCACCTTCCCAGTTTTCTATTCAGGTCCCTATGAGCACCTTCGCGGAGCCTCCCAGTTTTCGGCCCTCCCGGCCACCCCTCCCTCGTCCTTGTGACGCTTCCCTCGTGAGTACCCGCTAATGGAATGGCTAGCCGACCCCACGGCCTGGCTAGGCCTGTTGACGCTTATCGTCCTTGAGCTGGTACTGGGTATCGACAACCTGGTGTTCATCGCCATCCTGGCCGACAAGTTGCCACCGCATCAGCGCGACCGTGCGCGGGTGATCGGCCTGAGCCTGGCGTTGATCATGCGCCTGGGCCTGCTGGCCAGTATTTCGTGGATGGTCACCTTGACCGCACCGCTGTTCGAGGTGTTCGGCAAGAGTTTCTCTGGCCGTGACCTGATCATGCTGTTCGGTGGCGTGTTCCTGTTGTTCAAGGCCACCATGGAGTTGCACGAGCGCCTGGAGGGTCATGTCGCCCAAGCCAGTGGCGTTGTGCGCCATGCCGCGTTCTGGCCCATCGTGGCGCAGATCGTGGTGCTGGATGCGGTGTTCTCGCTGGATGCGGTGATCACCGCCGTAGGCATGGTCGAACAGCTGTCGGTGATGATGATCGCAGTGATCTTCTCGATCGGCATCATGATCGTGGCCAGCAAGCCGCTGACCCGCTTCGTCAACGCCCACCCCACAGTGATCATGCTGTGCCTGGGCTTCCTGATGATGATCGGCTTCAGCCTGACCGCCGAAGGCCTTGGTTTTCATATTCCCAAGGGCTACCTGTACGCCGCCATTGGCTTCTCGATCCTCATCGAAGTGTTCAACCAGCTGGCCCGCGCGCGCCGCAAGCGTAGTCTCCAGCAGCACCGGCCCCTGCGTGAGCGCACCGCGCATGCCGTGTTGCGTTTGCTGGGTGGGCGCCGGGTGGAGGTGGACGAAGTGGGCGAGGAGATCGCCGATCTGGTCGAGGGCGGCGGTGAGCAGGTGCTCTTCGATCGTCGCGAACGGGTCATGATCAGCGGTGTGTTGAACCTGGCAGAGCGGCCGATCCGTACTGTGATGACCGCGCGCGCCGAGGTAGATGTCATCGACCTGGCGCAACCGGCGGTCGCCATCGCCCAAGCGCTAGCCAACTCGCCCTACTCGCGTCTACCGTTGATTCGCGATGGCCGTATCGATGAGCCGCTCGGCTTCGTGCACAAGAAGGAACTGCTCAAGGAGCTGCTGTCGGGCACCGAGCCTGACCTGGAGCGCATGGTTCGCGCACCTTTGAACCTGCTGGACAGCTTCAGCATCCTCAACGCGCTGGAGCAGATGCGCCACCAGTCGACGCACATCGCGTTCGTGGTCAATGAGTTCGGCGACTTCATCGGCCTGCTGACCATGACCGACATCCTCGAGTCGATTGCCGGCGAACTGCCGGATGCCAGTGAGGTAGAGGGGCCGGGCATCATCGATGAGGGCGACAGCTTTGTCGTCAGTGGTGCCCTGAACCTGGGCCAGGTGCAGGCGCGTACAGGCTTCAGTGCACGCGCCACCGAGGACTACCAGACCCTCGCAGGATTGGTGATGAGCCTGCTGGACCGTCTGCCGGTGGTCGGCGACCACCTGGCCTGGAATGGCTGGAGCATGACGGTGGTCGCGGTGGAGGAACGCCGGGTGCGGCAGGTGCGGCTCAAACCGCCCGCCGACGCTGGCGGAGCAGGTGCTTGAAGCCCTCGAGCACCAGCACCAGTACCGCGCCCCAGATCGGCAGATAGGTCAGCCACTGATCAGGGCCAATGGTCTCGCCCAGCAGCAGTGCCACGCCCACCAGCAGTACCGGCTCGACGTAACTGAGCAGGCCGAACAGGCTGAAAGGCAGCAGTCGGCTGGCCAGTACGTAGGCAATCAGGGCCGAGGCGCTGATTGCGCCCAGCAGGGGGATCAGGCCGTAGAGGCCGGGGTGGTCGTGCAGGTCCGCACTCGACAGAGGCCCTTGGATCACGAAATACAGCGCCCAGGGCAGCAGCAGGCACATGTCGCACCACAGGCCACCCAGGTGGTCGGTGCGGCATCGCCGACGCAGCACGAAGTAGATCGGATAACCGACCATCACCAGCAGCGTCTCCCAGGCGAAGCTGCCATGCTGGTACAGTTCGTGGCCCACTCCAAGTGCGGCGCAGCTTACCGCAACCTTCTGCAGGCGCGACAGGCGCTCGCCATAGACCAGCCGCCCTGTCAGCACCATCGCCAGCGGCAGCAGGAAGTAGCCCATCGACACTTCCAGGCTGCGCCCGTGCAGCGGCGCCCAGAGGAACAGCCACAGTTGCACCCCCATCAACCAGGACGTGCCCACCATACCCAGCAGGAGCAAAGGCGTCTGGCGCACCCGTGCAAGCAGGTCGCCGACCCGCTTCCAGTCTTTGCTGGCCAGCATGAACAGGGTCAGACAGGGCAGGGTCAGCAGCGTTCGCCAGCCGAAGATCTCTTCGCCGTCGAGCGGCGCAAGCAGGGAGGTATAGAAGTACATCACGGCGAACAAACAGGATGCCATGACCGAACAGAGAATGCCTTTTGACACGAATGCCTCGGATAGGGGAATGAGCGGGTGGGTCAGCCGCGCATGATCTCAGGGGGCGCGTCCTGCGGCAACCGCGCAACACCTGGGCGTGTGGCCAAGGCCTGGAGAAAGTCGGCAGCAGGCATCGGCCGGGCGAACAGGTAGCCTTGCTGGAAGTCCACCCCGTGACGGGCCAGGTAGTCGCGCTGCACGTCCGTTTCCACCCCTTCGGCGACGATCCCAAGGCCCAGCTTGGCCGACAGTTCGATGATGCTGTCCAGGATATGTTGCGACAGCGCGTCGCCGCCGATCATCGCTACGAAGCTCTGGTCGATCTTAAGGTAGTCGACCTTGAACTGACGCAGGTAGTTGAGGTTTGACTGGCCGGTGCCGAAGTCGTCCAGGGCGATCATCACGCCCATTTCATGCAGTTTTTCGAACAATTCCAAGGTGACCGGGGTCGCCTCGATCAGCTTGCGTTCGGTCAGCTCCAGCGTCAGCACCACTCGCCCGGGCGGGAAGTGTTGAAGAAAGGTGCGGCAGTCGTCGATGAGCGCCAGGTCGCGGCAGTGGTCGGCAGTGATGTTGATGCCGATATGAAAGCCGTCTTCAAGCAACGCAGCGTAAGGGGCAAGGTTTTGCGCAGTGTGCAGCATGAGCGAACGGGTCATGTCGATGATCTGCCCGCTGTGCTCGGCATACGGAATGAACAGATCGGGACGTACCAGGCCTTCATGGGGGTGGTTCCAACGCATCAGCACCTCGGCACCGGCCCAGCGGTAATCGCCTTTGCGTACCACTGGCTGAAAGTACGGGACGAATTCATCAGCCTCCAGGGCGCGGCGCAGTTCGGCACGCGGTGAGTTGGCACGGCGGATCTGCCAGCGGCATACGCTACCGGCTGCCACGCCCAGTGCCAGCAGCAGGCTGAGCAGGGCAGGGTAATGGTCGCGCAGCACTTCGCTGCGTTTGCCGTCGGCATACCCCCCGTGCACGCTGAAGGGATAACGCGTCGATCCCAGGGTCACGTCCGCGATCGCTGCAAGGGGCGGCTGGCCTGTGCGCACCACGCCGTCCTTGCCCAGCCAATGGTTGCCGACGCGCAGTTGCAGTTCCTCGTTGGCGCCGATCAGGCGCAAGGCTGTCAACAAGTGGTCGCCGTCCACGGTCGTGATCGCGCCGTGATCACCGTTGCTGGCGCGATACACCAGCAGCGCGTGGCCTGGCGTCACCGAATTGCCATCCATCAGCCACAGCTTGCCATCGGTGTAGTCCGCCGCGTCGACAGGCTCGTCGAATTCGCCGAACAACGACGAGCAATACAGGGTGTTGTCCCGCACCAGATTGGTGGAGCGCACGAAGGCATTGCGCGTGACTTCGCCACGCAGGGCCAGTTGAGCCTGTACGCAGGGGGTGCCAGCCAGCGGCAGCAACGCCTGTGCAGCGCCGGCGAGGTTGTCTAGAACGCGTTCGATTTGCGCCACCACCTGGCGGGTGGTGGCCAGGCTGCTCGTGCGCAGGTCACGATCGATTTGCCAGTTCATCACCATCAGGCCGAACACCAGTGGCAGTAGGCCAATGACCCAGGGAAGCAGGGAGCGCCAATTCCAACGGGAGCGGGTTTTTACGCTGAGGGGCATGCTGTCCTAATCTTCAGGTAGGAAAGTAGTGAGGATAGCCGTATGTCAGATCGGGCGGCCAACAAATACGCGACAAAGGAATTTACGCACTGTAGAATCGGTTTACGAATACAACAATAAGGTCCTTCGCCACTGAAGGATCAGCCCAACGAGAATGGGTCCCTATGAGATACCAAGGGTTCAAACTGATCATTGGTGACTTCCTCGCCCGCAGCGTGCGAGGCATCCCATGTTCACCGCCAGTTCTGTCCAGCATCCCCGGCATTCGATAATTTTTGCTTCTGATGAGGACATGAACATGGCTGATATCTTCGACAATCCAATGGGCCTGATGGGCTTCGAATTCATTGAACTGGCATCACCGACTCCGGGGGTTCTGGAACCGGTCTTCCAGATGCTCGGTTTCACCAAGGTGGCTACCCACCGTTCCAAGGACGTGCACCTGTATCGCCAGGGTGGCATCAACCTGATCCTCAACAATGAGCCCAAGAGCATCACCTCGTACTTTGCTGCCGAGCACGGCCCGTCGGTATGTGGCATGGCGTTTCGTGTACGCAATGCCCACGAGGCCTATGCCCGTGCCCTGGAGCTGGGTGCGCAGCCAGTAGAAATCGAAACCGGCCCGATGGAGTTGCGCCTGCCGGCGATCAAGGGCATCGGTGGTGCGCCGCTGTACCTGATCGACCGCTTTGAAGAGGGCAGCTCGATCTACGATATCGATTTCAACTTCATCGAGGGCGTCGACCGTCACCCGGTAGGCGCGGGGCTGAAGATCATCGACCACCTGACCCACAACGTTTATCGCGGACGCATGGCCTATTGGGCCGGTTTCTACGAGAAGCTGTTCAACTTCCGTGAAATTCGCTACTTCGACATCAAGGGTGAGTACACCGGCCTGACTTCCAAGGCCATGACCGCTCCAGACGGCATGATCCGCATTCCGCTGAACGAGGAGTCGTCCAAAGGGGCGGGGCAGATCGAAGAGTTCCTCATGCAGTTCAACGGCGAGGGCATTCAGCATGTGGCATTCCTCACCGACGACCTGATCAAGACGTGGGACGCGCTCAAGGGTTATGGCATGCGCTTCATGACAGCGCCGCCACAGACCTATTACGAGATGCTCGAAGAGCGTCTACCAGGCCACGGGGAGCCGGTTGGCGAGCTGCAGGCCCGCGGCATTCTGCTCGACGGGGCTTCCGAGCCAGGTGACAGGCGTCTGCTGCTGCAGATCTTCTCGGAAACCCTGCTCGGGCCGGTGTTCTTCGAGTTCATTCAGCGCAAGGGCGACGATGGCTTTGGCGAAGGCAACTTCAAGGCCCTGTTCGAATCCATCGAACGTGATCAGGTGCGGCGCGGCGTGCTCAATGCTGAATGAGTAACGCGTACCGCCGTCACCCCTCGACGGCGGTACGACCCCGCTTGCCACGCTGCCTGAACGCCCCCCAGAAGACGATCGAACCGGTAATGATCCCCACCAGGGAAAGTGACGGAAGGATCTGGCGCAGTGCCTGTTGCGTTTCCTGGGCGGTGAAACCCTCTGCGTAGCCAGCCTTGACGGTGTAGCCGAACTTGCTCGATTTGCCTGTCTTGAAGAACTCGGCTTGCGAGGGTGGGGCAAGGTCTCGGCTGTCGCCATCTGCCCAGATGTACAGGTCGTCGAATTCCAGCAGCAACGTCAAGCCATCTTGAAAGCCACGAAGCTCGTTACGCAGTTCAAAGCCATAGGTCGTCGCAATGACGCTCACGTCGCCTTCGCGAAGCTGGTAGGCGACCAGAACTGCGTTGGGGGTAGCGGGTGAATCGAAAATCAGTTTTACCGAAGATTGCGAGTGCGCGAACAGCGAGCCGGTATCCAGGGCAGGAACCAAGGTGTCGCAGTAAGTTTGGCCATCGGTGGCCACCGCCAGCGCACGCAGGAAGTGGATGTCTTGAACCTGTTTGAGCAGGTGCTCCTTGGCCGATTCGCAAGGGCTGCCGGCAAAAGGCATTGCTGTGATGGCCGCTGCGCGCAACCGGTCCAGTGCAAGGTCGATGGAAAAGATGGCCTCCTGCACTGACACACGTGCGTTGTCTTCAAGCTTCTTGTCTTGCTGGTAAAGCATGACCGCCAGGCCTGAAACGACGGGCACCAAGCTGATTACCAGCGTCAGCAACACCTCCAGCATTCTTCGTGTGCCAATCCTGAATTTTGCCATGGGCCTGCTGCCCTCCTGTTCGAAGCCGTCCGTGATGGACTGTTGAACGAAGAGCCTATGTATCCAGCAGGGGCGCTACTGTAATCCGTAGCCGTTTTTAGCTTGGGATTGGTAGCGCCTTGGCGTAAGACCGATCACGAACTCAGTACCGAAAGTACCTTCTCGGCCAACAGGCCCGTGGAGGCGGGGTTTTGGCCGGTGATAACCCGGTCATCGCAAACCACGAACGGTTTCCAGGGGTCTTCATGCTTGCTGTAAATGCCGCCGCGGGCGCGCAGTTCGTTTTCCGTCAGGAAAGGCACCGCACTTTCAAGCTCGGCCAGTTTTTCCTCAATGTTGGAAAAGCCGGTGATCTGACGATCCTTGAGCAGTAGGCGGTTATCGCTGAGCTTGATGTTCAGCAGGCCGACTACGCCGTGGCATACCGCGGCAACGACACCGTTCTGTTCATAGATCTTGCGCGCCAGCTCCTGTAGGTGCTGGTTTTCGGGGAAGTCCCACATCACCCCGTGGCCCCCAGCGTAATAGATGGCGCAGTAATCGGCCGCGTTGACCTTGCCGGGGGGCAGTGAGGCACCGAGGCGGTTCATGAACGACTTGTCGTTATACCATTGCCAGTCCAGTTCCGGTGCCATTTGCAGGCTGTGCGGGTCGATCGGCACGTAACCCCCGCCAGGGCTTACGTAATCAGCGGTGTACCCGGCGTTTTGCACCTTATCGACGAAATGCACCGCTTCCCCCAGCCACAGGCCGGTGGCGCGGGTCAGGCTCGGGTATTTGGCTGTGTTGGTCAGCACCACCAGCATCTTCTTGCTCATTACCACGCTCCCATTGGTGTCAAATGAGGGAAAGCCACTGCATGATGCCGGGGGAAACCTAATGAGCATAGTTGTGGTTTGCACCGCTGCCACAATGGCGCTGTGCTACTATTTAGCGGGTATTAAGTAGTGCGGGCTAATTCAAACGTTCGGTATTGCAGTAATCGAACTTGCAGCAGATGATGAGGCCGAGGCTTCTTCATCCACTTAATGATGGAGGCAGCATAGTGTTTGCATACCGCGCTTCATCCATTCCTGCGATACAACCTGTTGAGTTGGCGGTTCGGGCAAAAGTGCAAGGGGCGATGGTACAACGCATCAGCACCTTCAACTGGCGAAAAACCGAACTTGGGCCGCTGCCGTATTGGCAGCCCTCGTTGCGCATCGCCGTGGACATGATGCTCCTTTCCCCCTTTCCCAGTGCCGTAGTCTGGGGTGGGGACATGACCGTGATCCATAACGATGGCTATGCCGCCTTGCTGAACGCCCGCGACGACGCCCTCGGCAAGCGCTTCGATACGGTGTGGGAGACGGCCTGGGGCGACATCGGCCCAAAGGTGTTCAAGGTAATGGAGAGCGGTATCGGGCTGCTCGAGGCTAACCCTCGTGCGATCCAACATGGGGATGCCGAAGCGTCGGCGTGGTACCTCTTCAGCTACACCCCCCTGTTCAATGAGCAGCATGAAGTGGCGGGTATGCTGCATACGGCGGTAAGAACCATGAGCGATGGGACCACCTTGGCCAACGGTGGCGGGGCTTAGTGAGACTTAAACTTCGTCGAGCATTTTTGCTATTTGTGCCTTCAAGTGCTTGAGTTCGAACGGCTTGCAGATCAATTGCATGCCTGGGGCAAGAAAGCCTTCTCGGGCCATCGCCGTCTCGGCGTAACCGGTTATGAACAAGACCGGTAGCAGCGGGCGCAAGTTGCGGGAGATTTCTGCGAGCTGGCGGCCATTCATACCGGGCAGGCCCACATCGGTGACCAGCAGGTCGACAGGTTGGCCGGCACGCAGAACTTGCAGCGCTTCGCTGGCGTTGGTAACGCTGGCACAGGAAAAGCCGTCTTCGTGCAGCGCCTGGCATAACAGTTCCCGTACGTGCGGGTCATCTTCGACCAACAGCACGTTACGGCCATGGTCAGCCGGGCGGGGTGAGGGCGCAGGCATTGGCTTGGGCGCCTTGTCGAGGTGGCGCGGCAGATACAGGTCCACTCGCGTCCCTTGGCCCATGCGGCTATTGAGCACCACATGACCTTGGGACTGCTTACTGAACCCGTACACCATCGAGAGCCCCAGCCCGACCCCCTGGCCGATCGGCTTGGTGCTGAAGAACGGGTCGAAGGCATGTTCAAGGGTGCTTTGCGACATGCCCTGGCCGTTGTCGATGATGCTCAGGCAAGCATACTCACCCTCGGCAAGGCCCGCGTCAGCGAACTGTTGCGCCAGAACCTGCCGATTACACGCTTCGATGCGCAGCACCCCGCCGCTGGGCATGGCCTCGCACGCGTTGATCAGCAGGTTGTCGACGGCCTCTTGCAACTGCGCATCGTCCGCCTCCACCGGCCAGAGGTTTGCCGGCAGGTCCAGTTGCAGGACCACGGCGTGCTGGTGTGCCGCGCCGAGCCGCTGTGTCTGGAGCAAGGCATGCAGGTCGATGCGTTGGCTATGCAGCGATTGCCGTGAAGAAAACGCCAACAACCGATGAGTGAGCCGCGCTGCACGCGACACCGCTTCCTGCCCCATGTGCAGGATGCCTTCCAGGCCTTGGCTACGGCCTTGTTTCAGGCGCCGCTCAATCAACTCGAAGCTGCCGCCGATACTGGTCAGCAGATTATTGAAGTCATGGGCCACGCCGCCAGCCAATTGGCCGATTGCCTCCATTTTGCGGGTCTGCTGCACGGCCAGCTCGGCAGCCTGCTGCGCCTCGCTGCGAGCTTCCAGGCGGTGTTGCAGATCGAGCATTTGATCGCGCGCGCGATACTGGCGGCGCCTGTTGCGCAGCGCCACCCGAATCAGTTGCAGCAACTGTGCATCGTCAAAGGGTGTGGCCAGCAAGGTCAGGTTACCCAAGGGGTGGTCGGGCGGTGTGCCGGCCGAGGGGCAAGCCTGGGTGAGTAGCACAATCGGCAGGTCCGACCAGCTTGGTTGCTGGTCGATGAACCCTTGCAGCACAGCACTTGGGCTGTTGTCGAGGGTATGCTGGGCTATGATCGCCATGCCTGCACCTTCAGTAAGGTAGGCCTGCAGGTTGTCGATGTCGTCCGCGCAGAGGCAGTCGATACCCGCGCTGGCCAGTAACCTCGAAGTGTCCGTGGCCAGTTGCGGGGGTGCCAGAATCAAGGCACGTTCGTCCAGCGACAGCGGGCTGGCCAAAGCGATTCTCCTTCAGGGGCACTGCCGGTGCTTGGCCATGCCATAAGTGGTCCGATACCCACTGGACCACGGGCACTTGTACAGGGTTCAACCTAACTACAACCCCTGTTGCAGGAAAGGGTCATCCGGGTTTTGCCGCTCTAGCTCGGCGAGCAGAACCTGCACATTCTGCAACTGGCCGGTTTCTTTCCAGTACTGAATCAGCAGCACCCGTGCCCGGCGATTGGCCGGTTGCCGGCTGAGCAGGGTTTCAAGCTGTTTCTGCGCGGCATCGGCCTGTTCGAGGTCATGCAGCGTAACCGCCAGTGTGTAGCGATAATCGGCATTGTCCGGCTCCAGTTCCACGGCGCGTGACAAGGCCAGCAGGGCATACTCGCGCTGGTCGTGGCGGATCAGCCAAAGGCCGAGCTCATGCTGCAGAAACGCCGAATCCGGGCGCAGTGCCAAGGCCTTGCCCAGGACTTGCCTGGACGGGTCATGCTGGCCCTGGCGCTCCAGCAGGCGCACCTGTGTGGCCAGCGCGTCAAGGCTGTCCGGCGCCACTGCAAGGCTGCGCTGCAGCGCAGCCTGGGCCTGGGCATAGTCATTTTCGTGCAAATACAGCCGCGCCAGGTGCACTTGCGCCTCGGCGTCGTCAGGTTGCTGCTCCAGGGCTTGCTGGTACTGCTCCAGGGCGGCCTGCAAAGGGCCGAAGTAAAGGCCGATGGCGTCGGGGTCCAGGCCGAGCAAGGCATCCACGGCAGCGAAGCGTACGCTTTGCTCGTCATCATCCAGTAGCGGCCCCAACGCCAGGCTGCGCTGTGATGCCGGCAGCAGGCGACGGATGCTGGCGATGGCTGCGCGGCGCACCAGCGGGTCGTCGTTTTCCAGGTCCAGACGCGCCAGCTTCAGTGCCTGGGGCGATGGGTAATTGGGCAGCTCTTCGTACAGGGCTGCGCGACGGATCGGGGGCAGGTCGTCGCGTTGCAGTTGTTGGTAGAGCACCCGCGCGGCGCCTGGCTGGCCGTCGTGGGCCTGGCGCAAGGCCTTGGCGTAGCTATGCGCAGGCAATGTCGGCGGCGTGGGTTGGGTGTCCCGACGCAAGTAGACGATACCGATCGATACCAGAATCAGCAGCAGTACAGCGATCAGGTAGCGGTGGCGTCTGGGCATTGGGTAGTCCATGGCGGCGGGAACAAAGAGCTTGGGGCAGAACGCCGTGGGCTGCAAGCACCGTTAAGGTGCCCGCAGCGCCACCGCTGCAGGCAAAGCGGCTGGGTAAAGGCATTTCACGGGGCCTGGAATACACCGACGGCAGAGCCTGCCCTGGCCACATAAAAAAGCCCCGCGGGCCGAGGCCTGCGGGGCAAACGGTTGGGGGAGGATCCAACCAAAGGAGCCGTTGAAAGCGGGTGAATCAGCGTGTGCTGGCTACTGTTTCTGGCTGCCAGCCACCGCCCAGTGCCTTGTAGATCGAGACGATCCCGCGATACAGCTCGACCTCGCCCTGCGCCTGCGCATCTTCGGCGCTGAGCCGTTCACGTTCCGCATCGAGCAGCACCAGGTAGTCGACCGTACCTTCGCGATAGCGCACCGAGGCCAGGTCTGCCGCTTTGCGGCTGGCATCGCTCTGGCGCATCAGCGACAGCAGTCGCTGCTGGGTCTTGTCGTAGTCGCTGAAGGCATTGGCCGATTCCTCAAGGGCCAGCAATACCTGCTGTTCGTAGTTGGCCAGGGCGCCTTCGGCATCGGCTTTGGCACCGCGCAGACGCGCACGCACGCTGCCCAGGTCGAACGCTGCCCAGGTGATGCTCGGGCCCAGGCCCCAGGCGTTGGCAGCGGACGAGCCAATCTGCGAACCGCGCGCGGCAGTGAAGCCCAGGAACCCGCTGAGGCTGACCCGTGGGAACAGGTCGGCCGTTGCCACGCCGACATTGGCCGTGGCGGCTGCCAGCTGGCGCTCGGCGCTGCGGATGTCCGGGCGGCGGCGCAGTAGCTCACCGGGGTCGCCCACCGGCAGGGCCTTGGCGATGGCCGGCAGGGCTTTTGGCGAAAGGTCCACCGTCAGCGCGTCCGGGCGCTGGCCCAGCAGTGTCGCGATCCGATGGC
The DNA here is from genome assembly GCF_021602025.1 of Pseudomonas ceruminis. Taxonomy (GTDB): domain Bacteria; phylum Pseudomonadota; class Gammaproteobacteria; order Pseudomonadales; family Pseudomonadaceae; genus Aquipseudomonas; species Aquipseudomonas ceruminis. The sequence goes on along the minus strand of NZ_BQHW01000016.1, from coordinate 55,772 downwards.
GCGCGCGGGCCTGTTCGGCTTGCAACTGTGGCACGGTGGCTTCGACGCCGGCCAGACGGGCATCGGCGCGCACCACGTCCAGTTCGTTGCCAACCCCGGCGTCGCGCAGGGTTACGGTGATGTTGCGGGACTCCTGCTGGGTCTTGAGGTTGGCGACGGCGATCTTTTCACGCAACTGCGCACCACGCAGTTGGCCATAGGCGTCTACCAGTTCCGCGATCAGGCTGACCTGCAGTTGCTGCAAATCGGCCTGCGCTGCCGCGGCCTGGGCATCGCTGGCTTCGATCTGACGCTGGATACGGCCGAACAAGTCGAGCTCCCAGGCCATGTCCAGGCCCAGGTCGTATCGCTCGCTGTTGACCCGCTGCTCGGTCTGGCCGGGGATCTGGCCCTTGCCGATCTCGCTGCTGGCGCGGCTGGTGACCACTGGCAACTGGTCGTTGGCGGCATCATCGCGGATCGCCCGTGCCGACTTGAGCCTGGCAAAGGCCACGCGCAGGTCGCGGTTGCCCTCCAGTGAGGCCTGCACCAACTGGTTCAGCACCGGGTCGTCGAACTGCTTCCACCACACGCTTTCGAAACGGCTGCGGTCAAAGGCCTTGGCTTGCACATCGCTGTCCAGACGCGCCGGTTCAGTGTCCGGGGTCTTGTAGTCCGGGCCTACTGCGCAGGCCGCCAAGGCCAGTGCCAGCAGGCTTGGGGTCAGGGGTTTGAGCAGGTTCATGCATGGCTCTCCAGCGATTGAACGCGTTCGGCCTTGCGGGCCTGGCGACGTTCGACGAAACGGCGGATCAGGAAGAAGAACACCGGGGTCAGGAACAGCCCGAACACGGTGACGCCAATCATCCCCGAGAACACCGCGACACCCATGGCGTGGCGCATTTCCGAGCCGGCGCCGGAGGAGAACACCAGCGGTACCACACCCATGATGAAGGCGATCGAGGTCATCAGGATCGGGCGCAGACGCAGGCGGCAGGCTTCCAGTACCGCAGCCAGCGGATCCAGGCCCTTGGCCTGCTCATCCTTGGCGAACTCGACGATCAGGATCGCGTTCTTGCATGCCAGGCCCACCAGTACGATCAGGCCGATCTGGGTGAAGATGTTGTTGTCACCTCCCGAGACGATCACCCCAGTGATGGCCGACAGCAGCGTCATCGGCACGATCAGGATCACCGCCAACGGCAGGCTCCAGCTCTCGTACTGGGCAGCCAGCACCAGGAACGCCAGCAGTACGCAGAGCGGGAACACCAACAGCGCAGTATTGCCCGAAAGGATCTGTTGATAGGTCAGGTCGGTCCACTCGAAGGTCATGCCGTTGGGCAGTTCCTCTTTCAGCAGTTTCTCGATGGCGGCTTCGGCCTGGCCGGAGCTGTAGCCAGGGGCGGCCGCACCGTTGATTTCCGCGGTGATGAAGCCGTTGTAGTGCATCACGCGATCCGGCCCGGAGGTATCGCTGACCTTGAGGAAGGTCGCCAGCGGGATCATCTCGCCCAGGTTGTTGCGCACCTTCAACTGGCCGATCTGCTCGGCGTCGAGGCGGAACTGCTGTTCTGCCTGGACATTGACCTGATAGGTACGGCCAAAGCGGTTGAAGTCGTTGGTGTACAGCGAGCCCAGGTAGACCTGCAGGGTGTCGAAGATGTCGGTAATCGCCACGCCATGGGTCTTGGCCTTCTCCCGATCGATGGCGGCATCGACCTGCGGCACGTTGACCTGGTAGCTGGTGAACAGGCCCGCCAGTTCCGGCACGTTGTGGCTCTTGGCGATGATGTTCTGGGTTTCCTTGTACAGCGCTTCGTAGCCCAGGTTGCCGCGGTCCTCGATCTGCAGGCGGAAGCCGCCGATGGTGCCCAGGCCCTGTACCGGCGGCGGTGGGAAGATCGCGATGTAGGCATCCTGGATGTCGGCGAACTGGGCGTTCAGCGCGGCCGCAATGGCCGCTGCCGACTGGCTTGGGTCTTTGCGCTCATTGAACGGCTTGAGCGGGGTGAACACGATGCCGCTGTTGGGGCTGTTGGTGAAACCGTTGATCGACAGGCCCGGGAAGGCAACCGAATCGGCAACGCCGGGTTGCTTCAAGGCGATTTCGCTCATGCGCTTGATCACCGCCTCGGTACGGTCGAGGCTCGCCGCATCAGGCAGTTGGGCGAAGGCTACCAGGTACTGCTTGTCCTGGGCCGGCACGAAACCGGTTGGGGTGGACGAGAAGCCCAGGTAGGTCAGGCCCATCAGCCCGGCATACACGAACAGGGCGATACCGCTGGAGCGGATGACCCGACGCACGCCGCCAACGTAGCGGTGGCTCGCGCGGTCGAAGAAACGGTTGAACGGCGCGAACAGCCAGCTGCCCAGCAGTTTCTCCAGGAACCGCGAGAAACGGTCCTTGGGTGCATGGTGATCCTTGAGCAGCACCGCGGCCAAGGCTGGCGACAGGGTCAGCGAGTTGAACGCCGAGATCACGGTCGAGATGGCAATGGTCAGGGCGAACTGCTTGTAGAACTGCCCGGTAAGACCAGAAATGAACGCGGCAGGAACGAACACCGCGCACAGTACCAGGGCGGTGGCGATGATCGGCCCGGTCACCTCGCTCATGGCCTTTTGCGTGGCTTCCAGCGGGGGAAGGCCCAGCCCGATATTACGTTCGACGTTCTCCACCACAACGATGGCGTCGTCCACCACGATGCCGATGGCCAATACCAGCCCGAACAGCGACAGGGCGTTGAGCGAGAAGCCAAACAGGTGCATCACGGCAAAGGTACCGATCAGCGACACCGGCACGGCCAGCAGCGGAATGATCGAGGCGCGCCAGGTCTGCAGGAACAGGATCACCACCAGCACCACCAGCACCAGCGCTTCGAACAAGGTGTGCACCACCGCCTCGATGGAACCGCGTACGAAGATGGTCGGGTCATAGACGATGCTGTAGTCCATGCCCTCGGGGAAGTCCTTCTTCAGTTCGGCCATCTTCGCCCGTACTTCGTCGGAAATCTCGATGGCATTGGAGCCTGGGCGCTGGAAGATCGGCAGGGCCACGGCCGGCTGGTTGTTCAGCAGCGAGCGCAGGGCGTACTGGCTGGAACCGAGTTCGACCCGGGCAATGTCCTTGAGGCGTGTGATCTCGCCATCGGCACCGGCACGGATGATGATGTTCTCGAACTCTTCCTCGTTGACCAGGCGGCCTTGAGTGTTGATCGACAGCTGGAAGCTGGTCGAGCCGGGGGCGGGCGGGGCGCCCAACTGGCCGGCAGCGACCTGGCGGTTCTGCTCGCGAATGGCGGCCACCACATCACTGGCGGTCAGGTTGCGCGAAGCGGTTTTGTTCGGGTCGAGCCACACCCGCAGTGAGTAGTCGCCCATGCCGAACAGTTGCACGTCGCCCACGCCGCCCAGGCGCGCCAGCTCATCCTTGATGTTGAGGATGGCGTAGTTGGACAGGTAGAGCATGTCGTAACGGTTGTCCGGCGAGGTCAGGTGCACCACCATGGTCAGGTCGGGCGATGCCTTGTCGACGGTGATACCGATGCGCGTCACTTCCTCCGGCAGCTTGGGCTGGGTGCGGGTGACCCGGTTCTGTACCTGCACCTGCGCGTTGTCCAGGTCGGTACCCAGGGCGAAGGTGATGGTCAGGGTCAGCTTGCCATCGGCGGTGGATTGCGAGGACATGTACAGCATGTTCTCGACACCCGTGATGGCCTGCTCCAGCGGCGCGGCGACGGTTTCGCCGATGACCTTGGGGTTGGCACCGGGGAAGTTGGCGCGCACCACCACGGTGGGGGGCACCACTTCCGGGTATTCGCTGATCGGCAGCTGGAACAGCGCGATCGAACCGGCGATCAGCAGCACCAACGACAGCACCGCGGCGAAGATCGGCCGGGTAATGAAGAATTTCGAAAAGTTCATCGGTGTGATCCCTTAACCGCGTGGCGCCTGGGCGCTGGCGACTTTCTCAGTGGAGCCCGCTACGTTGCGCACGCTGTTGCTGGCTTCCAGGGCCTGGCGCTGCTGGGCGAGCGCGGCGAGGGTCTGCTCGCTGGCCATTGGTGTTTCTTCCGGCGTGACGGGCGAACCGGGGCGCACGCGCTGCAGGCCCTTGACCACGATGCGATCGTCTTTGGCCAGGCCACTGCGCACGATACGCAGGCCTTCGAGCTTGGGCCCCAGCTCCACGGCGCGGTAGGTCGCCTTGTTGTCCTTGTCCATGACCAGCACGAACTTCTTGCCAAGGTCAGTGCCCACGGCTTCGTCGTTGATCAGCATGGCGTCGTACTGTGCGCTGCCGACCAGCTTCAGGCGTGCATACAGGCCTGGGGTGAACTGGCCATCACGGTTGTCGAACACGGCGCGGCCACGGATGGTGCCGGTACGCGGGTTGACCTGGTTGTCGACGAAGTTCATCTGGCCCAGGTGCGGGTTGCCGGTTTCGTTGGTCAGGCCCAGGTAGACCGGGGTGGTCTGACCGCGCTGGCCTTCGCGTGCCAGCTGGGTGTACTTGAGGTACACGCGCTCGTCGGCGTCGAAGTAGGCGTAGACCTTGTCGGTGGAGACCACGCTGGTCAGTGGCGTGACGTCGGCGGTGACGATGTTGCCGGCGGTGTACTCGGCACGGCTGACGCGGCCGCTGATGGGCGCAGTCACGCGGGTGAAGCTGAGGTTCAGGCGGGCCAGATCGAGCTGGGCCTGGATGGCATCGACGCCGGCGCGGGCTTCGGCAGCAGCGCTGCTGCGCGATTCGGCCAGCTCGGCGGAAATGGCGTTGCTGTCACGCAGGCGCTCGCCGCGGCGGGCTTCGTTGGCGCTGCGCACGGCAGTGGCCTTGGCCTGTTGCAACTGCGCTTCGAGGCGGCGCACCTCAGCCTGGAACGGGCGCGGGTCGATCTGGAACAGCAGGTCGCCTTTCTTGACCTGGGCACCTTCGGTGAAGCCGACCAGGTCAATCTGGCCGGACACCCGTGGGCGTATTTCGACGGTTTCCGGTGCTTCGAGGCGGCCGGTGAACTCGTCCCATTCGTTGATCGGCTGCTCGATGACCTTGGCGACGCTGACCTTGGGCGCGGCGGGAGCTTGCACGGCGTCGGGGGTGCGGCCACAAGCGCTGAGCACCACCACTGCCAGGGCAGCGAGGGGAAAGCGCAAGGGTTTGAGTGAGTGATCCATGGAGAACTCCGCCAATGTATTAGTAGTGGGCGGAGTGTGAGTGCCTTGCGCGCGACGCACGAATCGAACGGAGCGAAGGTTATTATCACGCGCAATGATATGTCGGGATATTTCATCGATGGCAGGCATGGTAGGGTGCCGGGTGCTGATGGGGCGCATGTCGCGGCCTTCGCTGATCGGGCAGGCGTTGACACCGGTGATAGGCGGCTATCTGTTCGAGCACTTTGGTGCGATGGGGGTACTGCTGACGTTGTGCCTGCTGGCGTTGGTCAACGTCGTACTGGTGGGGGCGGTGATGCGGCGGGTGCAGCAAAGTCGCGCAGTGAAGCTGTAGGCGCGGCCAGGCGCTGAAAAAGGGCCGCACTGCGGCCCTGTACCCTCAGCTCAATACGCGGAACCCATGGGTGCCATCGCGCTCCAGTTGCGCAATCAGACCGAACTCCCAGTCCAGGTAACCCTGCATGGCTTCACGCGGGTTGTCCGTTCCCTCGTAAGGCCGACGATAACGGTCAGTGCGCGCCGCCGCCAGGTGCGTTTCGCCCGCCTCCACGGGCTCGCCAGCCGCTATCCACCGGGCCGTGCCGCCTTCGAGCACGTACACCGGGGTTTGCGTCAGCGTCTGCAGGTCAGCCGCCGCAAACCGTGCCAACAGGCTGCTGCCGCAGGTCAACACATAGCGTTCGGCCACCGGCAGGCGCTCCAGCGCCTGGGGTAACTGGGCCCGAATGGCCCAATGGGCACCGGGGATATGGCGTTTTACGTAGTTGGCGCTGGCAGTGAAGTCCAGCACAACGGTGCCAGGCGCTTGCTGCCAGTCGCGCAGTTGCCCCACGCCGATTTCCGTTACCTGCGGCAACGCGGGCAGCGGTGCCTGCCATTCGCCGGCCTGGCTGAAGTCGGCAGCCGAAAGGCCATCCACCACCGCCACCTGCCAGCCCATCTGGGCCAGCCACGAGGCGCTCATGTTGGCTCGCGCACCGTCGTCATCCACCAGCGCGATGCGTGCCCCGCGTACGCTGGCAACGTGATCGGTCTCCTGGACCAGTTGCCCGCCCGGCACCGAGCGGCTGTTGGGCAAGTGCCCCTTGGCGTATTCCTCCGGGGTGCGAACGTCGAACAGGTAGGTCGTGCGGCCGGTGTCGGCCTGCCAGGCAGCCAGGGCTTCGCGGTCCAGCCGCGACACACCCGCCTGGTCCGCCACCTTGCGCGCCCGTGCCGCGGCATCGGCCCGGGTAGCGTCGCTCACGGCAGCGAACTGCCTGTCCTGCCCATGGGCCAGTTGTTGCCCGGCCAGCGTCCAGCCGATAGTACCGTTGCGCAGCGCGGCCACCGGGTTGGGGATGCCAGCGTTGACCAGTGACTGGGTGCCGATGATGCTGCGGGTGCGCCCGGCACAGTTGACGATCACCTGGGTAGTCGGGTTGGGCGCCAGCTCCGCCACCCGCAGTACCAGCTCGGCACCCGGTACGCTGATGCCCCCCGGGATGCTCATGGTCTGGTATTCGTCGAATCGCCTGGCGTCGAGCACCACCACATCGGCCTTGGCATCGAGCAGCGCCTGCACCTGTTCGGCGGCCAGCGAGGGCGTGTGGCGCACGCTCTCGAGCAACTCGCCGAACGCCTTGCTTGGCACGTTGACATCGCGGAACAGCTCGCCGCCGGCGCTGCGCCAGCCCTCCAGCCCACCTTCGAGCAGCGCTACATCGCTGTAACCCAGGGCCAGCAAGCGTTCAGCCGCTACAGCGGCCAAGCCTTCGCCTGCATCGTAGACGGTGATGGCGGTATCGCGCCGTGGTATCCGGGCGTACACCTCCAGCTCCAGTTTCGACAGCGCAATATTGGCCGCGAACAGTGGGTGTTCCTGGGCGAACGGGTCCTCTTCGCGAACGTCGATCAGGGCCAGTTCCTCACTGCCCAGCAAGGCCTGGCGGATGTCATGGTAGGTACGTGTGGTGACAGTGCTCATGGTGCAGGGTTCTCTTTGGACAAGTCCCAGATGTTGGGCAAATGGGTATTGGAATAACCGGAAATGAATGGCTTCTGCGTGCCGTCGGGCAGGAACACGGCGCGGCTGACCGCGCCGATGTTGGCGCCATAGACGTGGATGCTGATCGACACCTGATCAGCAAACGCATTGCTGACCTGATGGATGTCGCCGATGCGCGGTGACACGGCTTCCACATGCCCTGGATCGATACGCACCGGCGCGCCCGCAGGCACCAGCGCCCCCTGTTCGGTAACGGCAAAGCCTTGGGAATATTCTGCGCCGCGCAGCATGCCGATCAGGCCCCAGACGCGGTGGTCGTGGATGGGGGTTTGCTGGCCTGGCCCCCAGACGAAACTGACCACGGAAAAACGCTGGCGCGAGTCACAGTGCAACAGGTACTGCTGGTAACGGTTCGGGTCTGGCTGGGCCAGTTCGTCGGGCAGCCAGTCATCGTGGGCGACCAGGCTGCGCAGCAAGGCTTCACCCTGGTCGAGGAGGGTGGCCTCGTCGGTTTCCCGATCGAGCAGGTCGCTGAGGGCGCCGATGAAATGGCGCAGGCGCTCGTGGCGCAAGGGGTGGCTCATGGTTCGGGCTCGGCTGACGGTTTGGTGTAACCCTAGCAAAGCCTATTAATATTCTCAAAATTCAATTTGTGTATAAGCTAAGATGCAAAAAATGCATTTGCAGGCGGCCCATTATGTTTTGAAATCGGCGCATGTCGAAGGCATGAGGTTATGCCTAAAGCGCATTTCACACCCCGTTTTATAACCGTTAGCTTATAAGCATCCCGCTATCTAGATTCAAAACATCTATTGGAAACGACGAGACCGCACGTGCGGATCGACCTGTAGTGCCCCAAGGGCATTTGGAGACGAACGTGCGATACCTCAAGCAACTGGCCGCCGGTGTGCTGGCCACCACCCTGAGCCTGACTGCAGCCGCGCAAACCCTGGTGGTCGGCGACCAGAGCTACAACGCCCGCGCCGTGATGGAAGCGGCCGGCGTGCTCGACGATGTGCCTTATACCCTGGACTGGAAGCAGTTCACCGCAGGCTCCCCGGTGGCCGAGGCGCTGAACGTCGGCAGCCTGGACCTCGGCCTGTTGGGCGACGCGCCACCGCTGTTCCTCGGCGCCCTTGGCGCGCCGATCAAGGTCGTTGCGGTCAGCCGGCAGAACCTCGGGGGTGTGGCCATCCTGGCGCGTAAGGACTCGAACATCCATAGCCTGGAAGACCTGCGCGGCAAGCGTGCGGCCATCTGGAAGGGCTCCTGGAGCCAGCAGCTGCTGTTCAGCGCCCTGGACAAGGCCGGTGTGCCCCGCGATGCGTTGGAGCTGCGTTACCTCAGCGCGCTGGATGCCTCGCATGCCCTGGACGGCGGCTCGGTGGACGTGATTGCCACCTGGGAACCTTATGTCACCCAGCAGGAACGCCAGGGTGCGCGGGTGCTGGCGACGGCCGAAGGGCTGATCCCGGCGCAGAGCTTCGTGGTCGCCAACGCCAAGTCGGTGGACACCAAGCGCGCGCAGATCGCCGACTTCCTGCAGCGTTTGAAGAAGGCCCGCACGTGGGCCCTGAGCAATGCAGCCAACACCGAAGCCTACGCCGACGCCTGGGCCAGTCGCACCCGGGCTGACCGTGATATCGCCCGCCTGTGGTTCGCCCGTGCGCGCACTGATGTGGCGCCGCTGAGCCCACAGGTGATAGCCGATGCGCAAAAGACCGTGGATTTCTTCGCAGGCATTGGGCTGATCAAGGCCTACCCGGCCGCCAGCCTGTTCGACACCTCGTTCGCCGCAGCGTTGGCCGGCGATCACTGATCTTGTCTGTACCGGCCTTTCCCGGGCTTGCGCGGAAACGGGCCGGTACGAAAAACACAGGGAATCCCCATGACCACCCGCAAAATGAAACTTGGCGCCCTGACCATGGGCTGCGGCGGCCCAGGCCGGCACAACCTCTGGCTGGACCCTGAACTGCCCGCCGACGCCAGCGTCAACATTGACTGGTACATCGACATTGCCCGCCAGGCCGAAGCGGCACTGTTCGACCTGATGTTCATCGTCGACAGCCAGTTCATCACCCCCGGTTCGCCGTCGCATTACCTCAACCGGCTTGAGCCGCTGACCTTGCTGTCCGCCCTGGCCGTCACGACTCGCCATATCGGCCTGGTAGGTACTTTGACCACCTCCTACAACGAACCCTATAACGTCGCCCGCCGCCTGGCCTCGCTGGACCTCATCAGCAAGGGCCGCGCCGGCTGGAACGTGGTCACCAGCGGCGACGCCGGCACCGCTGGCAACTATGGGCGTGACGAACACTACGACTACGACACCCGCTATGCCCGGGCCCAGGAACATGTGCAGGTGGTGCAGGGGCTGTGGCATTCGTACGAGGACGACGCGTTCCCGCGTGACCGGGCCACAGGCCAGTTCCTCGACCCCTCGAAGCTGCATGCGCTGAATCACAAGGGTGAGCACTTTTCGGTCGTGGGGCCGCTGAACATCCAGCGCTCGCCCCAGGGCCAACCGGTGATCTTCCAGGCGGGGGATTCGCAGCAGGGGCGCGACCTGGGGGCCGCCACTGCCGATGTCATCTTTACCCACGCGGCAAGCGTCGAGCAGGGCCAGGCGTTCTACCGTGACGTCAAGGCTCGTGCCGCGCGCCTGGGCCGCGACCCGGAGCAACTGCTGGTGTTGCCGGGGGCAGAGATCTACGTCGGTGACACCGACGAACATGCCCGTGAAATCGAACGTCATTACCACCAGCAGGACCACAGCTTCGCGCTGGCGCTCAAGGAGTTCGGGCGCAACTTCGGCTGGCACGACTTCAGCCAGTACGAGCTGGATGCTCCTTTCCCGCAGCAGAGCCTGGAGTATGCCCGCAGCAGCTTCTTCACCAATGCCAAGCGCATTGCCGACCAGGCGCGGGAACAAGGCTTCAGTTTGCGCCAGGCGGTGGAGTTCGGCCGCCAGTTGCGCCCCGGGGCGTTTGTAGGCTCGGCAGAAACCGTGGCGGCAAAAATGGCCGACTGGTTCCAGGCGCGGGCGCTGGATGGCTTCAACATCTACATTGGCCACCCAGGGCAGTTCCGTCGCTTTACCGAGGAAGTGGTGCCGCTGTTGCAGGCGCGCGGCGTATACCGCACCGCGTATGAAGGCAGCACCTTGCGCGAAAGCCTGGGCTTGCAGATTCCGCAGTTCCGCCAATAACGGCAAGGGCCGCGGCGCGGCCCATTGCCGGTCAGAAGTCATACGCCAGTTTTGTGTACCAGTACCCACCCCCGGGGTGAAACGGCGGGTTGCCATACGCTGCCTGGTTGCCGTTGGCGTTGTACACCCCATGCTTGTCCGGCCGCACATCGAAGAGGTTGGTGCCGCCCACGCTCACCGTCAGGCTGTCGAGCAGCAGGTAGGAGAGGTCCAGGTCAGTAATCCATTTGGCGCCGAAACTGCGGTCCTGGGCAGGGTTCTGCTGCCAGGTCTCGACCTTGCCGTAGCGGGTGGCTTGCAGGGTGGCCGTGAAGTTGCCGAGCAACCATTGGCTGCCCAGCACCCATTTGGTCTTCGGCGAGGCCGCCACCAGGTCGCCTTGGCGGCCATGGCCGACCACGTCGATACCGGCAGCCGTCAGCGCTTGCGGCGTGTCCCGCGCGCCACGCACTGTGGTCTTGTTCCAGTTGAACCCCAGTGTCCAGCGCACATCGCCCCAGCCGCCGAACTCGCTGGTGTGGTCGGCCACCAGGTCGAGGCCGCGGGTACGGGTATCGAAGGCGTTGGTGTAGTAGTTGATCCAGGTGGTGCGGGCCAGGCCCAGGGATTGGAGGATGTCGCCAATGGCGCCGGCGCCGTTCTGGCGGTCGTAAAGGTTTTCGCTGAGCAGGATGCGGTCGTCGATGTCGATCAGATAGGCATCCAGGGTGACGCTGGTGCGCCGTGCCGGTTGCCAGGTCAGGCCCAGGCCGGCGTTGCGCGATTTTTCCGGGTCGAGCTTGTCTCCGCCAAAGGCCAACGCTGCTGCGCTGCCTGGGGCCACGGTGCGGCGCAGGGCGGGCACCACGTTGCCGTTGGCGTCCAGTGCGGTGCGGTTGTCGCTGACGGTATAGCCGCTCTGGGTCAGCGATGGCGCGCGGAACCCACTGCCCAGGGTGCCGCGCACGGCCACGGTGTCTGTCAGTGCATAACGCGAGTTGAGCTTGAAGCTGGCGGTGTTGCCGGAGTCATCGTCGTAGTGTTCCAGGCGCGCCGCGGCACCCAGGTACCAACGCGGTGTCAGGTCAAGGCCAAGGTCTGCATAGGCGGCGTAGTTGTTGCGCTTTACATCGGCCTCGTCTTCCGGGCGAATGGTCAACGCCGCCTGGGCGCCAACCGCGGTCTGGCCGTTGGCCAGCGCATACAGCGGGTTGGGGCGGCCGTCGGCCAGGGTGGCAGGGTAGGTGTAAGGGCCGACGCTGTAGGCGATCGGGTCACCGGCGAAGGTGCGAAAACGCTCCCAGCGATGCTCCAGGCCCGCCGATACACGGGTGGGCACCGCCAGGCCGAACAACCCGTCGAAGGCGCGGGTAATGTCGAAGTTGTTCACCCATTGGTCGAACTGCAGGGTCGCCAGGTCGTTGAACGAGGTGGGTGAAGCGGGGCCGTAGGTCGGGTTGAGGGTCAGGTCGCTGGACTGCTGGTTCTTGTTGCGCCCGTAGGTGGTGGACAGGTCCCAGTCCCAGGCGCCCGCCACGCCTTTGGCGCCCAGCAGCCACTGGTAGTCAGTGTCCTTGATGTTGTTCAAGGGGAAATAGCCGTCGGGGAACAGTTCGGGGATCGATGCGTTGCTGTTGGGCAGCCGGTAGTTGTTGTAGGCCTCCAGCTTGCGTTCGGCATAGGTGGCGAACGAGTACAGCTTGAGGTCGTCATCGAGCGGCAACTCGGCGTTGTAGCCGAGGTTGAAGGCACGCAGGTCGGGGTCACCGTTCTTCACGGCGCGATGGTCCCAGGCTGCCTGGCGGTCGTCCTCGAAGTAGGCGCGGTAGTCCGGCGCGGCTTTGTCGATCCAGTTGGCCGTGCCGCGTTTGCGCGCCTCGCCCGAGAGGTGCAGGAAACCGCCGTCGCCCAGGGTAAAACCCTGGTCGCCGGCCAGCTTGGTGGTGTTGCCTTGGCCGCTGTACAGCTGGCCGTAACTGCTCTCGTAATGGCCACCGCTGCTGGCGTTCTTGAGGATGATATTGATCACCCCGGCTACGGCGTCCGAGCCGTACTGGGCCGCCGCGCTGTCCTTGAGCACTTCGATGTGCGACACCGCGCTGACCGGGATCATGTCGATGTCCACGGCATTGGCGCCGCTGTTGTCGGTCGAGCCGCTGGCCGGCACGGCGCTGTTGTGGCGGCGCTTGCCGTTGACCAGTACCAGGGTGTAGGCCGGCCCGAGGCCACGGTTGCTCAGTGGCCGTACACCGGACTGGAAACCGGCGATGTTGGTGCCGAAATTGAATGACGGCAACAGTTTGGAAATGGCCTCCGACAGCTCGGCTCGCCCAGTGCGCAGCAGTTGCTCGCTGCTGAGCACGTCGATGGGGGCGGGGCTGTCGGCAACCGTGCGTTGGTTGCCGCGCAGGCCAGTGGAGATCACCGTGACAGTGCCCAGGCGCGGGTCGTCGTCGGTGGTGGGTTCGGCGTTGGCCAGTGGGGCAAGCAGGCAGACCAGGGGCAGGGCGATGAAAGGGGCTTTTGACATCATGTCCTCGTAAACGGCGCGCAGGGGTTCAGGCGCCAAGCCCGTGAATGGGCTGGCGGCAGAGGTGGCGTTGGCGATGGGGGCTGTGCCAGTGGATTACCTGTGGGTGCGGCGCGACCCACCTAAGGTTGGTACAGCCCTGCTGAATCTAGGCCGTGCGCGCCGTACGCCCAGCTTCTTGTTGCTCAACCAGCGTGCGAATGCGGGGGATCAGCTCCTGCCCATATTCCACCGCATCGCGCAGTTGATCGAAACCACGGAACAGGAAGGTCGTCACCCCCAGTTGGTAATACGCCAGGGTCGCCTCCGCCACCTGGTCTGCAGTCCCCACCAGCGAGGTCGAGTTGCCGGCCCCACCGCCCAGCGCGGCGATTTCGGTCCACAGCCTGGTGTCATGCACCTTGCGTTGGTTGGCCAGGGCCACCAGGCGTTCGGAGCCGGCGTTGCTCTTGCCGAAGTTCTTCTCGCGGCGGTTGCCCTGGCGAATGCCGATACGCTGCTGGGCATCGGCGAGAATACGCTCGGCCCGTGCCCAGGCCTCTGCCTCGGTGGCGCCGAGGATTGGGCGCAGCGACAGGCTGAAGCGAATGTGTTGTTCCCGGCCATAACGGGCGGCGGCCTTGCGTACTTTGGCGATACGCTCGCGCACCTGCTCCAGCGGCTCGCCCCACATCATGTAGACGTCGGCATGCTTGGCCGCGACCTCGACAGCGGCGTCGGAAGCGCCTGAGAAGTAGATCGGTGGATGCGGTTGCTGCACGGGTTTGACCAGCGTCAGGTTGTCTTCGACCCGATAATGCTCGCCCTGGTGGTCGAACGGCTCGTGACGCGTCCAGGTGTCGCGCAGCACCTGCAGGTATTCATCGGTGCGGGCATAGCGGGCATCCTTGTCGAGGAAGTCGCCGTCGCGCTGCAGGTCGCCGCTGTCACCGCCGGTGATCACGTTGATAGAGGCGCGGCCACGGCTGAGTTGATCGAGTGTGGCGAACTGACGTGCAGCGAATGTGGGCGCCTGGAACCCAGGGCGGTGCGCTACCAGCAAGCCGATGCGCTCGGTGATCGCCGCGACATAGGTGGCCAGGATCAGCGAATCGGGTGCGCTGGTATTGACGGCCAGCAACGCCTTGTCGAAGCCGCCGTATTCCTGTGCCTGGGAGAATGCCTTGATGAACTCCAGGTCGACCACCGGGCCACGGGGGGCCTGTGATTCGCTGCCTTCCTGGGGGCCAATGAGGCCGATGAATTCGAGGCTCATAGGTGAAGCTCCTGTGTGGTGAATGGGCGATTCAGACCACAGCAGGCGTGTGCACAATGGCAGCGGGGAAGCCTGGCGTGGTCGTGGTAGACGGCCTCCGCCAGGCTTGGGGTCGGTCTTGATAAGCAGACATTAGCCTGTAGCAGGCGGCGTTGTGAAAGGCTTTGTGGTTCTAAGCTAATTATGTAAAAAGAAAATAATAAAACTTATTCAATATGCGAGATTGGCAAGTTTTAAGGTGGGTGTCGCGGGTGCGCGATAACCCGGAATCGCCCCGATAAGCGCCCTTGTGTAGGTGCTTTGCGGGTGCTCGAACACGTGCTCCACCGTTCCCTGTTCGACGACCTTGCCGTGCTGCAACACCACCACATGGTCGGCCATGCTGGCCACTACGGCCAAGTCATGGGACACCAGGACATAGGCGATACCGAGTTCGCGTTGCAGTTCATCGAGCAGTTGCAGAATCTGCGCCTGTACCGACACATCCAGCGCGCTGACCGGCTCGTCCAGCAGCAACAGGTCAGGTTGCAATGCCAGTGCCCGGGCGATGGCCACCCGTTGCCGCTGGCCGCCGGAGAGCTCGCGTGGCAGCCGGTCGAGGTAGCTGACCGGCAATTGCACCCGCTCGATCAGCGACCGGGCTGCCTGCTCGAGCGCAGGCCCCTTGAGCAAGCCGAAGGACACCAGCGGCTCAACGATGCTGTCGAACACGGTGAAGCGCGGGTCAAGTGCCGCGAACGGGTTCTGCTGTACCAGTTGCATGCGCCGGCGCAGCGGACGGAACGCCTGCCAACCCAAGCCCGTGACATCCTGCTGGGCGAACAACACCCGCCCCTGGCTGGGGGTTTCCAGGCCCAGGGCGATACGCAGGGTGGTGCTCTTGCCCGAGCCAGACTCGCCGACAATGGCCAGCGTCTGCCCGGGGTGCACCTGCAGGCTGAGGTCGTGCAGGGCGACAAACTGCTGGTTCTGGCCGTTGAGCCTTGGCAGTTCGAAACGCTTGCCGACTCGCTCCAGGCTCAGGATCGGCCCGGTGCCGGGCGTTGCCGGACGCGGTCGACGCCGCGTCGCAAATGCCGGTGCGGCGGCGAGCAAGGCGCGGGTGTAAGGGTGGCGGGCAGCTTCGACGATGCGCCGTGGTGGCCCTTGCTCGACCAGTTCGCCTTGCTTCATGACCAGCAGACGGTCGGCCCGCTCGGTGGCCATGGCCAGGTCGTGGGTGATGATCAGTAGCGTAATGCCGCGCTCGGCCACCAGTTGCTGCAGGTGATCGAGGATTTTGCGTTGCACCGTCACGTCCAGCGCGCTGGTGGGCTCGTCGGCAATGATCAACCGCGGGTTACCGGCCAGGGCAATGGCGATCAGGACCCGCTGACGCATGCCACCGGACAGCTCGTGGGGGTATTGGCGGGCGCGCAGGGCCGGGTTGTCCAAGCCAACCTGGGTGAGCAACTGCAGCACATCGGCGTCGACACCGGGGTAGCGCCTGCCTTGGGTGAGTGTGAGGGCTTCGGCAATCTGCTGGCCGATGCGCAGCGTCGGGTTGAGGCTGACCATCGGGTCCTGCGGCACCAGGCCAATGGTGCGACCGCGCAGTTGCCGTTTCTGCCGTTCGCTGGCGCGTGCCATGTCGATACCCTCGACCCACAGCCGGCCCTTGTCGATGCGCGCGCTGCCCGGCAACAGGCCGAGCAGTGCATTGGCCAGGGTCGACTTGCCCGAGCCGGACTCGCCTACGATGGCCACGGTTTCGCCCTGGTGCAGGGTGAACGAGAGGGCGTTGACGGCCTGGGTGGCCTGGCCACCGGCGTGGTAACTGACGCTGAGTTCGCGTACTGCGATCAAGGGCTGGCCGGTCATCGTGCGTTCTCCTCGAAGGTGCGGGCAAGGTGGTTGAGGCTGAACACCACGGCGACCACGAACAGGCCGGGCAACAGCGATACCCAGGGAGCGGTGATCAGGAAGTGCCGGCCGTTGGCGATCAGCGTGCCCCATTCGGCGGCGGGCGGGGCGGCGCCGAAACCTAGAAAACTCAGCCCGGCAGTGGCCAGGATGGCGGCACCGAAGTCCAGCGTGGCAAGCACCGCCACCGGCCCCCAGGCATTGGGCAGAATGTGCCGCAGCAACGTGCGGCTCCAACTGGCGCCGCCTAACCGCGCGGCCTCGACATAAGGCAGCGTCTTGACCCGCAGCACTTCGGCGCGGGTGGTGCGGGCAAAGCCCGGGATGATGCCCACGCCCACGGCGATCGCCACCGGCACCGTGCCGAAACCGATGGCCGTGACGATTGCCAGCGCCAGTAGCAGGCCCGGCAGCGCCAGCATGACGTCGATCAGGCGCATGATCACGGCGTCGATTCGCCCACCGGCAAAGCCGGCCAGTACGCCCAGGCCGAGGCCACCGGCCAGCGCGATGGCCACTGCCAGCAAGGCCGCCAGCACGGAAAGCCTGGCGCCATACACCACGCGGGTGAACAGGTCACGGCCCAGTTCGTCGGTGCCGAACCAGTGCAGGCCGTTGGGTGCGCTGAGCTTGTCAGTCGGGGAGGTAGCGTAAGGGTCGAAGCTGGTCAGCCAGTGCGGTACCAGCGCGGCGGCCAGGGCGAAGCCCACCACCAGCAATGCCAGGCTGAACCCTGGGCGGCGCAACAGTGGCGCCAGCGCCTGGCCGACGCGCTGCAGGCGACTGCGGCGTTTCCAGGTGGCCGGGGCGGGCGGGGTAAGCTGCAGGCGGGTAGCGATGGTCATGCTCGGGTCACCTTCGCGGCGTGGTTGATGCGTGGGTCAAGGTAGGGGTAGAGCAGGTCGACGATCAGGTTGACCAGCACGAAGGCGGCCGCCGATACCGTGACGATCGCCAGCACCACCGGGATGTCCTGGCGCAGTACGGCTTCCTGGGCCAAACGGCCGACGCCATTGCGCGAGAAGATAGTTTCGACCAGCACCGCCCCCGACACTGTATTGCCCACCTGCAGCCCGACCAATGTGAGGATGGGCAGCGCGGCGTTGCGCAGGCCATGGCGGGCCTGTACCTGGGCCCGGCTCAACCCTTTGGCGAAGGCGGTAATAATGTAGGGCTCCTGCCAGACGCCTTGGAAACCTCGCTGCAGCACCTGGGCGTACACCGCCGCGCTGGGGATGGCCAAGGTCACAGCCGGCAGCACCAGGCTGGCCAGGCCTTGGCTGCCGGTGGCGGGGAACCAGCCCAGGCCGAAGGCGAACACCTGGATCAGCAACAGGCCCATCCAGAACACCGGCACCGAAAACCCCAGTGACGGCAGGCGCGCCAGTGCCACTTTCAGCGGACGCCATTGCAGGTAGGCGGTCAGGTAGGCCAGGCCGACACCGCCCAGCAGCGACAGGGCGATGGCCAGCCCGGCCAGCGCCAGGGTTTGCGGCAAACGCTCGGCCAGCAACTCGGTCACCGGCCGGTTGAGCGACAGCGACTGGCCCAGGTCGCCCTGCAGCGCTCGCCAGAGCAGGTCGAAATACTGCTCGAGCATGCTCTTGTCCAAGCCGTAGTAGGCGCGCGCCTTGGCCAGGTCGTCGGCGGACAGGCCGTCGACTTCCATCCCGGAGGCACTGAGCATGATTGCCAGGGTGTCGCCTGGCAGCAGGTACAGGATGAGATAGGTGATGGTATAGGCGCCCCATAACACCAACAGCGCCTGACCGATGCGGCCGATCAGGTAGCGGTTCATGGCTGGCCGACCTCGATGTCGCCGAGCAGTGCGAAGCCTTCGGCGGTCCAGCGGAAGCCCTTGACCCGCGGCGCGGTGGCCGCCTGCCAAACCCGCTCGTACAGTGGGAAGGCCGACGCTTCATCCACCAGCAGGTCCTGCAGTTGCCCGTAAGCCTGGGCCCGCTGCGCATCACCGGTGGCGGTGATGCCGCTGTCGAACAGTGCCTGGGCCTTGCTCAGGGTCTGGGGCTCGTAGGTATTGGTGGCCAGTGTGGTGCTGTTGGCGGCGCGCGGGTCGAGGATGGTCTGCAGGATGATCGGGTCGGCCCGGGTCATGTAGGTAGAGGTCAGGTCGTAATTGCCTGAAGCATTGCCGGCCACCCACTCGGCGCGGGTCAGGACGTTGAGCTTGAGGTCGATGCCAACCTTGCGCAGTTGGTCCTGGATCAGCACATCGCCGGCGCTTTCGGTCGGGGTGAGGTTGTAGCGCAGGGTCAGGCGCTTACCGTCCTTGTGGCGATAGCCGTCGTCGCCCTTGTTCCAGCCTGCGGCATCCAACAGGCGTTCTGCGCCTTGCGGATCGTAGCTGAGCTTGTCGCCCTGGGCCTTGAAGTACGGGGTGGTCACGTCATAGACACCGCTCACCACCGGGAACTGCGCGTTGTAAACAGTGTGGGCATAGCTGGTGCGGTCGATGGCCTTTTGCAGGGCCTGGCGTAGCTGGCGATCGGCGAGCAGGCGGTCATTGCGGGTGTTGGGGTAAAGGTTCAGCGCAGGGCCTGGCAGCGAGCGGCTCTGGATTGTCGCGCCCTTGGCCTGGAACAATTTGAGGTCGACTTCGGAGAACGGGTTGCGCGGCCACAGGATATCGGCCTTGCCCTGCAGGAACAGGCCGTTGCGCACACTCTCTTCCGGAATGTAGCTGATATTCACCGCGTCCAGGTGCGCCGCGCCCTGGTTTTTCATGTTGGCCGAAGGCCAGGCGTAGTCCGCGCGTTTTACCAAGTGTGCACCGACTTCGGGCGTGTAGTGCTCGAGCACGAAGGGGCCGGTACCGATGATCTTGCCCAGCGATCGCTCCTTGGCAGAGAGGGTGTACGAGGCCGGGGCGAGCACTGCCAGGTTAGTGGTGGAAGTCGCCTGGAGGAAGCCGGCATTGGGCCGCGACAGCACCAGGCGTACCGTGAACGGGTCGAGCACTTCGGCATGGTCGTAACCGGCCAGGTAGGTGGCGCCGAACGTGGCGGGCAGTTGCGCGGCGAATGCCTTGTTGCTGTCGAAGGCTGTCTTCACCGCCTCGGCGTCGAAGCGCTCGCCGTTGCTGAAGGTGACGTCCTGGCGCAGGTGGAAGGTATAGCTCAGGGCGTCATCACTGACTTCCCAGCGTTTTGCCAGCCAGGGGATGATGCGGCCGCTGTCCGGGTCCTGGTCGGTGAGCGACTCGACGACATTGCGCAGCAGCACACGGTGCTCCAGCCAATACACTTGGAACGGGTCAACGCTGACCAGGGTGGTGTTGTCGCCCCAAAAGGCGATATTCAAGGTGTTGCGGTTGGCATCTTCGCCGGAGGGCGAGCAGCCGGCGACGGCCAGGGCCAGGGTGCAGGCACTGAGCAGGTGTTTGGCAAGGCGCAGTGGGGGCATGGGGCGTTCCTTCAATGGGGGGTCGTTGCCAGGCCTGCCTGCCCGCGGGCACCGCGAACAGGCTGGAACAGGCTGCAATCAGTCCTGGTAGTCACGCCCCTCGCGGTCCAGTTGCCGGATCAGTGCATCCCAATGCCGCTGAATGCCCTCGCCAAGCCCGTCGGAGAAGCGCTTGGACTGTTCATGCACCTTGGCAATCGCCGCCGGTGAGGCATGCAGCAACTGGTCATTGCCCCCGGCCTGCGCGGCGACCTGGATATTGCAGGCGCGCTCCAGCCCATGCAGCTCGCGGAACGCATGTTCGACACTGACCCCGCCAGTCAGCAGGCCATGGTTGCGCAGGATCAGAATGTTGCTGTTGCCCAGGTTGGCGACCAGGCGCTGCTGCTCATCCAAGTCCAGCGCCACCCCTTCGTAGTCGTGGTACACCACACGGCTGTAGTAGGCCAGGGCGTGCTGTGAGATCGGCAGCAAGCCCTCGCGCTGGGCCGACACCGCCGCGCCGTCGCGGGTGTGGGTGTGCAACACCGCCTTGAGGTCGGGGCGGGCACGATGAATCGCGCTGTGGATCACATAACCTGCCTGGTTGATCCCAAGGCCCAGCGGGTCGTCGATGATGGTGCCATCGACATCCACCTTGACCAGGTTGGAGGCGCTGATCTCGTCGAACAGCAGGCCGAAGGCGTTAATCAGGAAGTGCTCCTCAGGCCCCGGTACGCGCGCTGAGAAGTGCGTGTAGATGTGATCGGTCCAGCGGAACAGGGCTGCCAGGCGGTAGGCGGCAGCGAGTTTGACCCGCACTTCCCATTCCTCGGGGCTGACGCGCTGGCGCACGGTAGTTGCGTTAGGGGATACGACGGACAATGAGCTCATGGTGTTCTCCGGGGAAAGTCAGTCACCGCGCTGGTCATCGACCAGGTTGCGCAGCGGTGAGGGGTGAAGTTGTCGAGAAAGGCGTCGAGCAGGATGGGGTAGCCCCCCTCGCAAATGGCCAAGGTGTGCGGTGACAGGAGCAGGGCGCTGATCGAATGTTTCACGCGGCCACCTCTGCCAGCGCGCTACGCCCGACCTGGCCGAGCACCACGTCATCCTGCGGGGTGTGGATCCGGCTGCACAGCACGTCCCGGTAATGGCGCTCCAGCGGGTTGCGGCGCGACAGCCCCGGGTTGCCGGCTGCTTCGATGGCAAGCTCCACGGCCTTGATCGCCTGGGCGCTGACCAAGTGCTTGAGCTGGCCGGCATGGCGCGGGTCGACCTGCCCGGCGACTGCCGAGTCCAGCAGGCTTCGGTTGGCGAACAACAGGGTGTCGATGCGCCCGACCACGTCCTGGAACCGCGCCAGGCTGGCCAGGGGCGTGCCCAGGTTCGAAGGCGCCCGGTCGTTGAGAAACTGCACCAGCCAATCGCGGGCCGCCTGGGCGACCCCGTCATAAAGCGCCGGCAAAAGCACTGCCATCCACAACAGGCCGGTGCCATCGAGCTCTGGCTTTGGTGCGCTGGCCGGGCTGACGCTGACGGCGTGTTCGAGCGGGATCAGCACATCATCGAAACGGACTTCGTGGCTGCAGGTGGCGCGCATGCCCAGGTGGTCCCAGTTTTCGACGATGCTGATGCCGGGGGTGTCCTTGTGTACCAGGTAGCCGCCGACCAGGGGGTCGGCATCGTCGCTGCGTGCCCACACCAGGTACCAGGTCAGGCCGTGGCTGCCCGTGGAGTAGATCTTGCGCCCTGACAGCCGCCAGCCTGCAGCGGTGCGCCGCGCCAGGGTGGCGGGCAGGCCGCCACGGGCCGGGGTGCCCAGCTCGGGCTCAACGCGAAAGGCGTTGATCAATGCACCCTGGTGTACGGCGTCTTGCGCTACCTGCAGGCGCAAGGGTTTGGGCCAGCGTGGGTCATCCTGCAAGCGAAAGTGTTGCAGGTACTGCATGGTCAGGATCAGCGCGGTCGAGGGACAACCTTTGCCAACCGCCGCGATCACCCGCCGCGCCGTGGCCAGGTCGGCGCCGCCGCCGCCCAGGGCGCGGGGTACGGTGAGGCCGAGCAGGCGATGCTGATGCAGCAGGGTGAAGTTGTCATGGGGGAATTGCGCGTTGCGGTCGTAGCGTTCGGCGTTGGCGGCCAGGGCCTGGGTCAGCTCGCCAAGGGCGGCGTCGGAAGGGGGTTGACTCATGGTGCATTCATCCCTGGAACACGGTGGGTTTGTAAGACCGTATTCGTCTGAATGAGCGCTGTAAAAGTCTTTTTGGTTCTATGCTAATTATTTGTTTGTTGAATTAATAGTTTGCTCTGTTATGCGAAAAAATCATTTTCCCATGTGCGGGTCGGGCGCTGTCCGATTTTAAGGTGCAACGCACGGCGCGGGTGTCGATCACTCCGCTTGCATGCGATTGCCCGCCACCGCTCCAAACAGCTCCACAGGCTCCTGCAAATTGCCCAGGTACCGCGGGTGGAACAGCCACAGGTCTACTTGCGGTTTGAAGTCGGTCACGTTGACCACATCCAGTGCATCGCGGTGTCGGCTGCTCTGCAACAGCGGCTCCGGCACCAGCCCAAGGCCTTGCCCATTGGCCACCAGGCCCAGTTGCAAGTCCGTACCGAAGGTCTCCAGGTTGATCGACAGGCTCAGCCCCTGTTCACTCAAGGCGCGTTGCAGCCCGGCGCGGAACCCGCAGCCATCAGGGTTCAGTACCCAGCCACGGGTGTAGCAGTCCCTGAGCTTGTAGCTGCGCTTGCTGGCGCTGCCCTTGGCTGCCACTACGCGCAGGGGCATGCGGGCAATGGACTGGCTGGCGATGCCCTCGGGGAAGATCTTGCCCGGTGGGAACAACGCGGCAGCAGCGTCAAGTTCGCCGTTTTCCATGCGCACGATCAGGCTGCTGCCCCAGCCACTGGTGACCTGGGTACGCAACTCAGGGTAAGCCTCGCGGATCTGCGCCAGGGCGTCGAGCAGCACCACGTCGCCGAGGGTTTGCGGCACCCCTAGACGCAAGGTGCCGGAGGGGGCGCCGTCGTTGGCCACCAGTTCGCGCAATGAATCGATCTCGCGCAGGATGGCTTTGCATTGCTCGTAGACGCGCAGTCCCATGGGGGTCGGTTTGAGCGGCTTGGTATTGCGGTCGAGCAGGGTGGTGCCGAGGGCTTCTTCGAAGTTTTGCACGCGGCGGGTGATGGCCGGCTGGGTCAACTGCAAGGCCTCGGCGGCGAGATTGGTCGACTGGCAACGGATGACCGCCACGAAGGCGTCCATGTCATCGATTTTCATATTCGGCGCTCACATATTGGTGCGGTAGGACATGTGAGCAGAGAATAATCCCCGCGGCGCAAAATGTCACAAAACACTGACCCAGGTGCAATGCGTACTACATGGTATGGCAGTACGCATCTGCCGTTCAGCCTTGAGCGAAGCGCGTCAGCTTGTCGCCCTCCAGGCGATACCTGACCCACTCATCCTGCGGCTCGGCCCCCAGCGATTTGTAGAAGCCGATCGCCGGTTCGTTCCAGTCGAGCACACTCCACTCCAACCGCCCGCAGCCGTTCTTCACAGCTTCGCGCGCAATGTGCCGCAGCAATTCCCGGCCAGCACCATCACCCCGTTGGTCAGGCGTGACGTACAGGTCTTCCAGGTAAATTCCGTTGCGCCCCAGCCATGTGGAATAACTGTAGAAATACACGGCGAAGCCGATCGCGCGGCCATCGCGCTCGCAGATCAGGCTGTGGACTGTGCTGCCGTCATCGAACAGGCTGCGCTCAATATCGGCTACGGTTGCGATCACTTCGTGGCGGGCACGCTCGTATTCGGCCAATTCGGTGATGAACGCAAGAATCTGCGTGGCGTCGGTGCGTACGGCGGGGCGCAGGGTAAAAGGCATGCGGGGGCTTCCTTGATATGGATGCGATACAGTCATGTGTATCTGATTAATTTAAGGTAACTGTACCGGTCGCAGGGCAGGGCGACTGCAGTAGTGTGACAGCACATAAGACACTTCTGGAATGCCTGCCATGCTTGCCTCTGCCGACCTGTTGACAGCCTTTATGCTGTTTGCCTTCGTTTCCTCCATTACACCAGGGCCCAACAACACCATGCTGTTGGCCTCGGGCGTGAACTTTGGCGTGCGCCGGTCGATCCCCCACGCCATGGGCATCAGCATCGGCTTCATGATTCTGGTGCTGGCCGTCGGGCTTGGCCTGGGCGAAGTGTTCAAGGTCTGGCCCACGCTGTACACATTGCTGCGCTACGTGGGGGCTGCCTACCTGTTGTACCTGGCCTGGAAGATCGCTACCTCCGGGCCGCTGAGCGCGGACTCGGCCCAAACCCGCCAGCCGTTGGGCTTCTGGGGCGCGGCCGCGTTCCAGTGGGTCAACCCCAAGGCTTGGGTGATGGCGGTAGGGGCGATCACCACCTACACCCCAGCGCAGGGGTATGTGCTGAATGTGATCGTAATCGCTGCCCTGTTCGCCCTGGTCAACCTGCCGAGTGTCGGCATCTGGGTGATGTTCGGCAGTGCGCTGCGCACCCTTTTGCAGAACCCGCGCTGGCTGATGCTGTTCAATGTCTTGATGGCCCTGCTGTTGGTGATTTCGCTTTACCCGCTGCTATTTGTAGAATCGGCATTTTCATAAACCGCCGAGTACAGCAAACCGATGCAGTTGATCCCCTGGTCCCATGAAAGCTCAGAAGGCTTCACCCTGCGCGGCTGGCGCTCGCCGGCCAGCGGCAAGCCATTGCTGCACTTCCTGCATGGCAACGGCTTCTGCTGCCTGGCCTACGAACCGCTGCTGATGCGCCTGGGTGAGCATTACGACGTGTGGCTCAGCGATGTTCAGGGCCATGGCGACAGCGACCACGGGGGTGTGTTTCGCGGCTGGAACCGTACCGCTGCCCTTGCAGTGGAGGCCTTTGAGGCCGGACGTGGCGAATATGGCGAGGTGCCCCGTTATGCGCTGGGGCACAGCTTCGGCGGTGTGCTTACCGGCTTGATCCTGGCTGCCCGGCCAGACATGTTCGAGCGTGCCGTGCTGCTTGACCCAGTCCTGTTCAGCCGGCGCATGATCGGCGTGATGGGGGCGGCGGCGCTGGTTGGCCTGCACCGCCGGCATGCCTTGGCGCGCAAGGCTGCCAGCCGCCGCAGTCATTGGCCGGACCGGGAGGCGGCGACGGCCTCGCTGCAAGGGCGAGGGATTTTCAAGGGCTGGAGCGATGCGGCGCTGCAGGCGTATGTCGACCATGCGCTGGGGGAATGTGGCGAAGGGGTGGTGCTCAAATGCCGGCCGAGCCGGGAAGTGGAAATCTTCAGCTCGTTTCCTGCACGCATGTGGTCGCAACTGGCAGCCATCCAGGCACCCACCTTGGTGCTCTACGGCGAAGCTACCTACCCCTTTGTTCCGCGCTCGGTGCAGCGGCTTTCGGCCATCAATCCCAAGGTTACCGCTCGCCAGGTACCCGGGGGGCATTGCTTCATGCAGGAGGACCCAGCAATGGCAGCAGAACAGGTGGCGGATTTTCTGCTCCGCTGACCAACTGTTCCATAGGTGGGACGATTAATGCCAATTTCACCGCCTACCGGTCGATTAGTCGTATTGATAAGGTTAACCCAGCCTTAGAGAGGAGACTTCTCATGAAAAAGATCCTGGGCATTCACCGCAGCCCTCACGCCCACTGGGTGGGGGATGGCTTCCCGGTACGCAGCCTGTTCACCTACGACAACCTGGCCAGCCAGGTCAGCCCATTCCTGCTGCTGGACTACGCGGGTCCCCACACCTTCACCCCCACCGATGCTCGGCGCGGTGTCGGGCAACACCCTCACCGGGGGTTCGAAACCGTGACCATCGTCTATCAAGGCGAGCTGGAGCACCGTGACTCGACCGGCGCGGGCGGCCTTATCGGCCCGGGCGATGTGCAGTGGATGACCGCCGCCAACGGCATCATCCACGAAGAGTTCCACTCCCCGGCGTTCGCCCGTACTGGCGGCACCTTGGAGATGGTGCAGCTATGGGTCAACCTGCCCGCGAAGGACAAGCGTGCGGCGGCGGGTTACCAGACGTTGCTGGCGACGGATATCCCCGAGGTAGCGCTGGCGGGCAACGCCGGCAGCCTGCGGGTGATCGCCGGCAACTACCGTGGGCACCAGGGGCCGGCGCGGACCTTCACCCCAATGGACGTCTGGGACATGCGCCTGGCGGCCGGCGCCACCCTGCAACTGCCCGTCGCCGATGGCCGAACCGCCGCCTTGATCGTGTTGCGCGGTGCTGTGCGGGTCAACGGCGAACGTGACGCCGACTCATCCAGCCTGGTGCTGCTCTCTCGGGGCGCAGAGGGGGTCTCCATCGAGGCGCTGGAGGGGGCCAGCGTGCTGTTGCTCAGTGGTGAACCGATCGATGAGCCGATCGTAGGCTATGGGCCGTTCGTGATGAACAGCCAGGCGGAAATCGCCGAGTCGTTCGATGATTTCCATGCCGGGCGTTTCGGGCAGATGGTGCCCGAGGTCCAAGGGAACAGGCACTGAGGCGTCCGTTCTAGCGCTGAGCAAAGCCCATGGCCCTAACCAGACTGCCGCCAGCGCACTTCGCTGATACCGAAGCGTTCGGCGAGCGGTCTGGTCACCTTGCGGATTTTCTCATGGCCATAGCGGCCTATGCGCCCGATGCCAGCATCACAACTGGCCCAGTGCCAGGCTTCCGTGTTGTCCATGCGCTCGGCACGGATGATGAACGACTTGGGCTTGCCGTGCAGCTCATAGTCGATCACGTAGAGTTTGGCGTCGATCATCAGCTATCCCGTGTCCTTGCTACGGCCCCACGTGAACCTGGCACGCTATTGCCGGCTTCAGAGGTGTGAGTCGCGAGTTGCACGAAAAGTTTGATTCGAAATGGCCATCTCGAGATGAATGGTGCCGGCGTGACCGCCTGTCGCATAAAGAGACCTTTCGTTAGAACCGCCGACGCCCGCTGCCGTTCTTCCACTAAGGTGCTAGATGATCTGCCCCCCGATCATTGCTCCAGCGCATGGACGGCCGCTGAGGCATGGGCAATTTCAATTGGCACCTCGCCTGGCAAAGGCGTACTCCCATAACAGGCCATCCAATAAAGAGAGGGTCGTGACATGGCGTTGATAGGCGTTTCGATGTTGGAAATGCGGCAAATGATCGAACAGGCCTGCCTGCCTGATCGCTGCGAAGTCAGTTGCGCGGATGGTGTCAGCCTGACTATCCGCCTGGGTCAAGGGCAAAGCCTGGAGGAGGGTGTCACCCTCACAGGCGTCGCACTGCAGGACCTGAACAGTTGCCGCGACGTGGTGAACCTGGTCAGTCAGCTGCATGCGCTGCGTGCCAGGCACCCCGCGCCGCTCAGGGCGTTTGCCTGATGTGTATTGGTGCGCCGGTCAGCCCAGGCTGGCCGGGCGCACGTACTCTGGCATCAAACCGTTGAACCAGAACAGAATCATCGATACCAGGATGGTCACTAGCAGCAACAGCCCCACCCCCCATACGCAGGTCGCGAACAGCATCGCCTGTTCCTTGCGCAAGCGCAGGAAGGTTTGCAGCCCACCGTACAGCAGCACCGTGGCATAGGCCGAAGCTGCCAGCAGCGCCACCAAGGCCAGCCAGCGGATTGGCAGCAGCCCCACAACGCCCGCGAAGAACCAAGGCGTGGCGCAGTAAGCGGCGAAGCCGATGCACTGGCCAAGGTTTGGTTGCACATCGAAGCCCCGTGACATCCAGCGGATCATCACCCCCATCAGTATCACACCCACTACCGTGGTGACGTAGAGCAGGCCTGCCAGCTGCGCGGCACTGACCATGCTCAGGCGCACACGTTCTTCGGCGGCCAGGCTCCAGCCGAAGGTGGTGGTGCCCACCATCAGGCATAGCGCCGGGATCAAGGCCAACGCCAACAGGCGCGGAAGGTATTGCTGCGGATGGTCCTCCTCGGCGCGGCGGATCTCCATCCAGGCGTCGGAAGGACGGGTGAAGAGCTTGAGCAACGGACTGTTCATAGCGTTCTCCTCAAGGCAGGGCCTTACTGGTATGGAGACGCGCCCGTTACAGCAGGTTCACCCCGGTTCGCGGCCGTTGATCGGCTTATTGCAGCTCAAGCAGCAGGTTCAGGCCGCCATCGCCGCACTTGCCGTGGTCGCGAACCACACCGTGATAGCTGCGACCATCCCATATGAAGGCGACGCTGTGCGCACGCTCCACTTTGTCTGGCAGCGGAGGGCAGATGTGCAGGCGCAGTGCAGGGCGGCCCTGCAGGCTGAGTGCGGCAAGTTGGCACTGGCACTCCACACGCTGGGCAACTGGACCGAACAGGGTGTCGCGTACGTAATCGAGCTGTACCTGGGTGTTGGGCGCACGGCCGGGCATTTTCATGGCCGTCGGGCTCTGGCTATCGGGTGAGCAAGGGGGGACTGGAGGGACATGGGGCAGGCTCCTGGTTAAAGATGGCGTGGATCATCTTTTTGAAGCCTATACATGGCATATGTTCAACGTATTTCATCGGTTACTGGCTGGAAGCTAGTGCAACGGCACAGCACTTGAGTCTGTGCAGCCCGTTCATCCGGCCTTGCGCAACGTGAGGTTGATCCGCCGCTCCCCCATCCTGGGATGCACACCGGGCTTGATCGGCAGCACCCCATGAAAACGCAACCGGTCCTCACCTCCCCAGACCAGTACATCGCCGTGGTTCAACGCTATCCGTTGCGTGCGGTCCGAGCGCTGCAGCCCTCCAAACAGGAACACCGCCGGCAACCCCAGCGAAATCGACACGATCGGTTGGCCAAAATCCGCCTCATCGCGGTCCTGGTGCAGGCTCAGGCGGGTACCGGGCAGGTAGTGGTTGACCAGGCAGGCATCGGGCACGAAGGCCTCGAAGCCTGCGGCTGCGGCCGCGCGACCCGCCAGGTCTAGCAGCACGGGCGGCAGGGCAGGCCAGGGGCTGCCGCTGACAGGGTCGGTCGGGCTGTAGCGGTAGCCCTTTGCATCACTCACCCAGCCCAGCGCACCGCAGTTGGTCAACGCCACGGCCATGTGCAGCCCGCCAGGCGTGCGCATGTGCCGCAAGGGCGCGGCGCGCAGCACCGGGCGCAAGGCATCGAGCAGCGGCTCGATTTCGGCCAGGGCAAAGCCGGGCAGCAACACGGTATGGCTTGCCAGCCGTTGCGCCTGGGTGCCGAACAGGTCGAGGTCTGACTGGATCATGATGAGGGCTTCGAAGCAGGTGTCTGGCCATTCTAACGCTGCGCGTCGCTCGGTGCATGCGCCGGTTGCGCCTGCAAACGGCCTATCGACCCGCGGCGTCTGCCGCACGGCGCAGGGGTGACGCCAGGCCAATTCTCCCGCACACTGCGGAAAAATCCCACGCCCGTTGCCACTACCGTGAGGTGGCACAGCTGGAGCAGAAAATGGCGCGACAACCAATAACAAACGCCCAAGACCCGTTATACGAATCCCGCCAGGCCCGTCTCAGGCTGGCCAACGAAGGTGAGCTGCCGCTGGGCATGCTGCGCGAAGAAATCGATGCCTCGTGGCGGCGCAGCCTTGGCCATGGGCTGGATTGCCTGCAGGGCGAGCAGGTCGGCCTGGGCCTGCAGCAAGGCCACGACCTGCGCGCATTGCTCGAACAGAACCGATTGCTGGTAGATGCCGTCACCCCCGAACTGGACTACCTGGTTGCCCGCCAGGGCAAGGCCGGCATCATCATCCTGGGCGACGCGCACGCCAACGTGCTGGCCATCGAAGGGCAGAAGCACGTGCTCAACCGTGAAGGCCTGCGCGACCTGCACCCCGGTAGTTGCTGGAGCGAATCGTTGCGCGGTACCAACGCCATCGGCACCGCGGTGGTGGAAGGGCGACCGACGTTGATCAACTGCGGTGAGCATTACCTGGACCGACTCAGCCCGTTCTCCTGCACCTCGGTGCCGTTGCGTGACCCCCATGGCCAGGTGATCGGGGTGCTCGACATCACCCGCGAAGGGGTCATGGCCCAGCCACAGGACAGCCTGTCGATGTTGATGCTCGCCGCTGGCAATATCGAAAGCCGGCTGTTTGGCCTGCACCATTCGCAGTTGCTGGTGCTGGCCTTCCACAGCCGCCCGCAATACCTCAACAGCGCCTGGCACGGCCTGCTGGCGCTGAGCCTGGACGGTGAAGTGAGGGCTGCCAACGATAACGCCTGCCAGTTGCTGCAAGTACCGCGCGAAGCGTTGGTTGGGCGGCGCAGCAGCGACTTGCTGGGGGAGCGTTCGTCGGCCTTCATCGCACGGCTGTGGCAGGGCGGTGTGAGCAGCGTGCCGACCGCCAAGGGTGAGTTTTTCTGCCGTGCCCTGCAGTTGCCGCGTCATGGTCGCCTGAACGGCAGCGTGGCGCCCGGCAAGCCGACGTTGAGCAACCCTTCACCCGCGTTGGACGCCCTGGCCGGCGGTGATCCGCGTCTGGCGCGCAACCTGCGCATGGCCCGCCAAGGGTTGGGCAATGGCCTGCCCGTGCTGCTGCTGGGGGAGACCGGCACCGGCAAGGAAGTGGTGGCGCGTGCCCTGCACCACGCCAGCCGCCGCGCCGACAAGCCCTTTGTCGCGGTGAACTGCGCGGCCATCCCTGAGGGCCTGATCGAGTCGGAGCTGTTCGGTTATCGCGAGGGCGCTTTCACCGGTTCGCGCCGTGGCGGGATGGTCGGGCGGCTGATGCAGGCCCACGGCGGCACGCTGTTCCTTGATGAGATCGGCGATATGCCACTGGCCCTGCAGGCGCGGTTGCTGCGCGTATTACAGGAGCGCCGTGTGGCCCCGCTGGGCGCGGCCGACGAGCAGGAAATCGACGTGGCGCTGATCTGCGCTACCCACCGCGACCTCAAGCGCCTGGTGCACGAGCAGCACTTTCGCGAGGACCTGTATTACCGGGTCAACGGTGTATCGCTGCGGCTGCCGGCACTGCGCGAGCGCGACGACCTGGCTGCGATCATCGACGGCTTGCTGGACAAGGCCGGTGCCAAGGGCGTGGGCCTGGACCCGGCGCTGACCGCACTGCTCGAAGGTTTTGACTGGCCGGGCAATATCCGCCAGCTGGAAATGGTCGTGCGTACCGCCCTGGCCATGCGTGAAGACGGTGAGCCACTGCTGACCTTGGAGCACCTCACCGATTGCCTGCTGGATGAACTGGCTGGCGGGACTTCGCCCTCTGGCAGTTTGAAGGACAACGAACTGGAGCTGATCCGCGGCGCCCTGGCGCGCCATCAGGGCAACGTTTCGGCCGCCGCCGAGGCCCTGGGCATCAGCCGGGCGACGTTGTATCGCAAGCTCAAACAGTTGCGCGGCTGACATGGGCGGCTTGTTCGCCAGGCTGGTGGAATCCAGCGACCCCGTGCTCATGCGCCAGGCCCTGACCTGGCTGTATGGTTTCGTACGTCCGCAGCGGCGCGCCATCGGCGTGTTGCTGGGGTTGTCCCTGGGCGCCTCGTTGCTGGCCCTGGCGCAACCCTGGTTGGTCAAAACGCTGATCGACGAAGGCCTGCTGGCCAAGAACTACCAGATGCTATGGCACATGGCGGCGATCATGATCGTTGCCGGCCTGCTCGGCACGGTGCTGGCTGGCGTCAACCGCTTCCTCCACACGCGGCTGTCGGGGCGCATCCTGTTTGCCCTGCGCGACGATCTGTATCGGCACCTGCAACGGCTGTCGCCGACGTTTTACGCGCGTCGGCGCACCGGCGACATTCTGTCCAGGCTCGATGGCGATGTCGCCGAAATACAGCGCTTTGCCGTGGATTCGCTGTTCTCGGCAGTGTCAGCGGTGATCGGCCTGGTGGGCGCGGTGGCGTTGATGTTGATGTTGTCCTGGCAGTTGTCGCTGCTGCTGGCGTTGCTGATCCCGCTTGAAGTGCTGTGGCTGCGCTGGATGCGGCGCAAGGTCGAGCGCGAGGTGCGCAACCTGCGGGAGCGCTCGGCGGACGTGTCATCGTTTCTGGTCGAGACGCTGCCGGCAATGAAGTTCATCCAGGCGGTGGGCCAGCAGGACCGCGAGGCTGGGCGCCTGGACCAGCTCGGCCAAGGCTATATGCGCCAGTTGCTCAAGGTGCAGGTCACCGAGTTCTTCACCCAGGCGATCCCCGGTACGCTCACCTCCTGGTGCCGTGCCTGCGCGTTCCTGGTGGGCGGTTGGTGGGTCATCCAGGGCACCTGGCAACTGGGGGCGTTGATTGCGTTTTCCACTTACATGGGCATGGCCGTTGGCCCGGTGCAGAGCCTGTTGGGCCTCTATGTGGCGGTGCAGCGCATGGCGGTGAGCCTGGGTCGGGTGATGGAACTGAAGCAGGAGGCAGTGGCTGTGTGCGAAGCGCAGACGCCCCGCCCCATGCCGCAAGGCCCTGGTGAGCTGCGCCTTGAAGGCGTGCACTTTGCCCATGACGGGCGACAGGGCGCGGTGCTGGCGGATGTCCACGTGTGCGTGCCAGGGGGCCTCAAGGTCGCCATCAGCGGTGCGTCCGGCGTCGGCAAGTCGACCTTGATCGACCTGTTGCAGCGCTTCTATGACCCAGATGCCGGGCGCATTCTGCTGGACGGTGCAGACCTGCGTGAACTCGACCTGGCAGCCCTGCGCCAGCGCATCGCGGTGGTCAGCCAGGACATCGTGCTATTGCGGGGCACCCTGGCGCAGAACCTGGCGTATGGCGCCCCCCACGCCAGCCGAGATGCACTGGAGCAGGTGGTGCGCCTGGCACATCTGGAGCCGCTGGTAGAAAGCCTGCCGCTGGGCCTGGACAGCATGCTCGGTGAGCGCGGCCAGCAGCTCTCCGGTGGCCAGAAACAACGCATCGCCATCGCCCGTGCCGTGCTTCAGGCCCCGTCGATCCTGGTGCTGGACGAGGCCACCTCGGCCGTGGACGAAGCGACCGAACGCGAGGTGATCGCCGCCATCGACCAGTTGTTTGCCGGGCGCACGCGCATCCTGATCAGCCATCGCGCGTCAACCTTGGCCGATGCCGACCTGCACTTGCATCTGCAAGGCGGCCAGCTGTGTGTGCTGCCGCAGGAGGTCATCGGGCATGGGCAATGATGTGCGGGTCGGGGTGATCGACAGTGGCTGCTCGCCCGCGCAGGCCCACGCGCTCGCTGCAGCGCGACGCTTCTGGCTCGCTGATGGCTTACTGCACGACGGCAAGCCGGAGCCTGACCGCCTGGGCCATGGCAGTGCCGTGGTGGCGTGCCTGCAAGAGCAGGCGGGCCAGGTGCCGCTGCTGTTGGCCCAGGTGTTCACCGGCCAGGCGAGCACCAGCGCCTTGCAGGTGGCCGGCGCCTTGCTATGGCTGGCGGAGCAGGGCGCCACACTGGTCAATCTCAGCCTGGGGCTGCACCAGGATCGGCCGGTGTTGCGCCAGGCCTGTGCCGAGGTTCAGGCGGCGGGCGTGCTGTTGTGCGCCTCGAGCCCCGCACAGGGTGCGCCGGTCTACCCGGCGGCGTACCCAGGTGTCGTCCGCATGACCGGCGATGCCCGCTGCGCACCGGGGCAATGGTCGTGGCTCAACAGCGCCCAGGCCGACTTCGGCGGCTATGTTGGCGAGCGCAGCATGGCCGGGGCCAGCCTGGGCTGCGCCGCGATGACTGGACGAATCGCTGCCCTGTTGCAGCAACAGCCTGGTCTTGGCCGAGAGCAGGTGCTGGCCTGGCTGCAAGCTCATGCGGCGTTCGTCGGCCCTGAGCGGCGGGGCGTGCGGGATGCCTGAGCCACGCATTCTGGTGTTGGGTGCCGGACCGGCCGGTGCTGCCACGGCGATAGGCCTGCGGCGGCTGGGGTACCCGGTCACCGTGGTCTCAGACTGGCGCCGGTTCGCAGCGGTGGAAGGGGTTTCGCAGCGAGTGCTGGAAGGCTTGCGCCATGCCGGCCTGGGGCGCGCCTTGAGCGAAGCTGCCATGCCCGCAACCCGCCAGGTGCACTGGAGTGGCGAGCAGTTGCACATGAATCGCGAGTACCTGCTCGACCGCCAGCGCTTTGATCGCGCCTTGCGTGATGACCTCGCCCGGGCAGGGGTAGCAGTGGTCGAGGGGCGCGTCCGTGAGGTGCTGCGCGCTAGCGGCCATCAGGTGCGCCTGGATGACGGGCGGCACCTTCAGGCCGACTTCCTGGTCGAGGCACGGGGACGCCAGGCACCGTTGGCCGCTGACCGCTTGCGGGGGCCAGAGACGGTCAGCCTGCTCAACCTCTGGCAGGCTGAGCCTGGCGCACCGGCTTCGGCGGTGCAAAGCCTGGACGATGGCTGGGCGTGGATGGCCAGGTTGGCCGACGGACGCTGCTACTGGCAGATCACCCTGAATGCCGAAGGGTTGCCGGGCAAGGCCGCCCTCCCTGACTACTGCGCGGCGCGGCGAAGCGAGTCGGCGCTGGTGGCAGCCTTGTTCACGGCACGGGCCCTGGAACCTGCGCAGGTGCATGCGCGCAGCAGTACGGCGATTCTGGCCGGCGAATGCGTGGGGGATGACTGGATACGGGTAGGGGATGCGGCGATGGCGGTCGACCCCCTGTCGGGGAACGGGATTTTCCAGTCGCTGTCGTCGGCGCTGCAGGCGCCTGTGGTGGTCAATACCTTGCTGCGCCGGCCGGCGCGCGCGAGCCTGGCCAGGCAGTTCCATCAACAGCGGGTCGAGCAGCTGTTCTTGCGTTTCGCCCGCATGGGCCGGGATTTCTATGCCCAGGAGCAGGCGCGTTCCGGGCAGCCATTCTGGGCACGTCGCGTGGGCTGGCCAGACAAGCAGCCACTGCACCTGGCAGCGAACTGGCCATCGGTCGCCGTGGCGCGGCGGCCGGTGCTGCGCGATGGCTGGGTGGATGAGGCCGAGGTGGTGGTGACGGCGGACCAGCCATTGGGAATCTGGCATCTGCAGGGCGTGGCACTGGCGCCGGTGGTGCGCGCCTTGTTGGCAGGGCAGGCACTGGACGAGGTCATGGGCAATCAGCCGCAAGAGCAGAGGATGATGTTGCGACGATGGTTGGCAGGGCAGGGGTACGCCTGATATCCGCCGTGAGCGCGACTTGCCCCGGGGCGCAGGCCCGCAGCACCCCCAGCGCTGGATGGGCAGTCCAGCGGCTGGGGGCATTTCACCCTGTGGGGGCGGCGCTACCCACGCAGGGTCCAGGGCAGAGGAAGGATCACAGCTTGATCAACACCGACTTGAGCTCGGTGTAATGCTCGATCGCCGCCGCGCCCATCTCGCGGCCGACACCGGACATCTTGTAGCCGCCGAACGGCAGCGCCGGGTCCAGCGCACTGTGGCAGTTGACCCACACCGAACCTGACTTGATGCGCGGGATCATCCGGTGCACCGCGGCAAGATCGTTGGACCAGATGCTTGCGCCCAGGCCATAGGGGTTGTCGTTGGCCATGCCGATCACCTCGTCCAGGTCATCGAACGGCATCGCCACCAGCACCGGCCCGAAGATTTCTTCCTGCACCAGACGGTGACGCTGGTCGACATCGACGATCACCGTTGGCTTGACGAAGTAACCCGGGCCAAAGCCTTCACCACCGCAGGCAATGGTCGCACCCAGCTCGCGGCCCAGCTCGATGTAGCCGGTAACGCGGTCCTGCTGCTTGGCCGAAATCAGCGGGCCCATCTGCACGGCCGGGTCCAGGCCGCTGCCGAGCTTCATGCCATTGGCGATACCGGCGATGTCCGCCACGACATTGTCGAAGTGCTTGCGGTGCACGTACAGGCGCGAGCCCGCGCAGCACACCTGGCCCTGGTTGAAGAAGATTGCTGTGGCGGCGCCGGCGGCGGCTTCCTGCAGGTTGGCGTCGGGCATGACGATCGTTGGCGACTTGCCACCGAGCTCCAGGGTGACGCGGGTCATGTTGTCCATGGCCGCCTTGCCGATCAGCTTGCCAACCTCGGTCGAGCCGGTGAACGTCAACTTGTCCACGCCGGGGTGGCGGCTGAGGGCGGCACCGGCGTTGAGGCCGGTGCCGGTAATGACGTTGAGCACGCCGGCCGGGTAGCCTGCCTCGTCCACCAGTTCGGCGAGTTTGAGTGCCGTCAGCGGGGTTTCATCTGCGGGTTTGAGCACCACGGTGCAGCCGGTGGCCAAGGCCGGGCCGAGCTTCCAGCAGGCCAGCAACAACGGGAAATTCCAGGCGACGATGGCACCGACCACGCCCACTGCCTCGCGGCGCACAAAACCGTGGAACTGGTCGTTGGGCATCAACGGCATCGACGGTTCGACGGTGCTACCCTCGATCTTGGTGGCCCAGCCCGCCATGTAGCGCAAGAAGTCGATGGCCAGTTGCACGTCCATGACCTTGGCCACCGCGGCGCTTTTACCGTTGTTCAGGCATTCCAATTCGGCCAGTTGTTGCGCGTCGCGCTCCATCAGGTCGGCCAGGCGCCATAGCAGGTTCTGCCGCTCACGCGGGCGCAGGCGGCTCCAGGGCGAATCGTCGAAGGCCTGGCGGGCGGCGCGTACGGCCCGGTCGACGTCTGCCTGCTCGGCGGCGGGTACTTCGCCCAGCACTTCGCCGGTGGCCGGGTTGCGAAATGACAACGTGCGGCCGCTGGCGGCGTCCTGCCAGTCGGCGCCGATGCGCATCTTCAGCTTGCGTTCGAGAAAGGCGCGGGTGGAGGGCAGGATGGGCAGGTCGGAAAGCATGGGGCGTTGCCTCTTGTCATGGGGTGTGACGGGCCTAGGCGCAATGCTCGTGCCAACGTTGTAAAGGGGGTACAACGTGTTGATGTTGCTAGGTTTTGCCCGTGTGCAAAGCCATGCTTTCGTCAGTGCGCTGTTGCACATTGAGACGGTGTGAGACGGTGGTTGCAACAGTGCTTGGCCGGTCCTGTCGCCGGCAAGCTGGTTCCCACCGGTGTGCAGCGCAGTACTCATGCGCCGACGTTGCAGCGAGGGGCCTGTCTCAACATGAAACACTCTGTCGCGAAATGGCACGGTCCACCTCAAGCCAGGTGGCGTCTGAACGCCCCGACAAATTCACTAACAGGCTGAAATAAAAAGACTTTCAACCAGGTGGCACAGTTTCTGTATCACAACCGTCACATGCACACCTACTGTACCAAAGCGTGCGAAAAACCATAAGAACAACAACCGTGGAGGTCTGACCTTGAAGACGACTCGACTCCGGCGGCATGCGGGCAAGCTGGCACTCCTCGCCGCCGCACTGCTGGGCACCCAGGCCATGGCGGCCGAGCAGGGCCCGGCCCTGTTGCAGAACAAGTGCATGGGGTGCCATATCCCCGAGGGCAACGATACCTACAGCCGTATCAGCCACCAGCGCAAGACGCCCGAAGGCTGGCTGATGAGCATCGCGCGCATGCAAGTCATGCACGGCCTGCAAATCAGTGATGACGACCGCCGTACCTTGGTCAAGTACCTGGCCGACAAGCAAGGCCTGGCGCCAAGTGAAACCGATGGCGTGCGCTATGCCATGGAACGCCGGCTCAATACCGTCGAACACTTCGATACCCAGCTCAGCGAAACCTGTGGCCGCTGCCACTCCGCAGCGCGCGTCGCGCTGCAGCGCCGCCCGGCCCAGGAATGGGAGCACCTGGTCAACTTCCACCTCAGCCAGTGGCCCTCGCTGGAGTACCAGGCCCAAGCGCGCGATCGTGACTGGCTGGACATTGCCCTCAAGCAGGTGGTGCCAGACCTGGCCAAGCGCTTCCCGCTGGAAAGCCCGGCCTGGGCCGATTGGCAGAAGGCCCGGCCCACCGCCGATGCATTGCCAGGGCAGTGGGCCTTCAGTGGCCACATGCTTGCCAAGGGCGACGTGCGCGGGGTGATGACGGTCAGCCCGGACCAGGGCGACACCTTCAAGGTCGAAGTCAAAGGCGCCTACGCCGATGGTACGCCGTTCAACGGCACCGGCTCGGCCATCCTTTACAACGGCTATGAATGGCGCGGCAACGTCAAGGTTGGCGAGGCCAACCTACGCCAGGTCTTTGCCGCCCTCGATGGCGAGATGAAAGGCCGCATGTTCGAGGCTGAGCACGATGAGCGCGGGCTGGACTTCACCGCGGTGAAAGCCGGCACGCCACGGCTGTTGGCTGTGCAGCCTGCCTTCATCAAGGTCGGTGGCGAAAGCGAGATTACCCTGGTAGGCAGCGACCTGAGTGGCAAGCCCAACCTGGGTGCCGGCGTCGAGGTGGTGCAGGTGCTGGAGCAGACGCCGACCCTGATGCGGGTCAAGGCACGGGCGGCGGCAGATGCCACGCCTGGCCAGCGTGACGTGGCGGTAGGTGCGCTGAACGGTGCCACCCTCGCAGTCTACGACAAGGTCGAGGAGGTGAAGGTGGTACCGGCGTTTTCCATCGCCCGTATTGGCGAGAACGGCGCCTCGGTACCGAAGGTCCAGGGCCGCTTCGAAGCCGAAGCCTGGGGCAAGGACGCCAGCGGGCAGCCGCTGCGTATTGGCTACCTGCCCGCGACGTGGAAGGTCGAGCCGTTCAATGAACGCGCCGCTGACGACGAAGACGTAAGGTTTGCCGGGCAGATGCAGGCTGACGGCGTGTTCGTTCCAGGCGGTGCCGGCCCCAACCCTGCGCGCAAGATGATGACCAACAACGCTGGCAACCTGAAAGTCATCGCCACCCTGGCTGACGGCGGCCACATCGGCGAGGGCCACTTGATCGTCACCGTCCAGCGCTGGAACAACCCGCCTTTGCCATAAGGGCGGGTTACCAGACGCATTTATCAACGGATCGATTATCGGGAGGCCGCCATGGGCGCACTACTGAACCTGGTCGAGCGCAACCTGCACGAAGTGCAGGTCGATGCTGACCGCATGCTGTTCCATATCCCCAGCAGTTCATTGTTCACCGCCGATGCGGTGACCGGTGGCATCATCGACACCCTGCGCCAGCAGAGCTGCTCCGCCGAGGCGCTGATGCAGCAGCTCGGCCAACAGTTCGCCGGCGACGATATCCAGGACACCCTGCGCGAACTGATCGCGCTGGAGCTGGTCAGCGACGGCTCGCCGCTGACCCCGGAGATCGCCCTCAAGCAAGTCGAGCGTACGGCGCTCAATACCGTGGTGCTCAACGTCAATACCGGCTGCAACTTAAGTTGCACTTATTGCTACAAGGAAGACCTGGACAAACCGTCCGCCGGCAAGAAAATGAGCACCGCCACTGCCGAGGCCTCGGTGGACATGCTGCTCAAGGAGTCTCCCGACGAACAACGCTACAGCGTCGTGTTCTTCGGGGGCGAGCCGCTGTCCAACCGGGCGCTGATCGAGCACATGGTGGCCTACTGCGAGCGGCGCTTTGCCGACGCAGGCAAGCAGGTGGAGTTCATCATGACCACCAACGCCACGCTGCTCACCGAAGAGATTGTCGACTGGCTCAATGCCCACCGCTTCGGTGTGTCGGTAAGCATCGACGGGCCCAAGACAGTCCACGACCGCAACCGTATCACCGTGGGCGGGCAGGGCACCTATGACGTGGTTCGGCGCAAGGCCGACATGCTGCTGTCGCGTTACACCAGCCGCCCGGTCGGTGCGCGGGTGACCTTGACCCGCGGTATTACCGATGTCGAAACCATCTGGCACCACCTGTTCAACGAGATGGGTTTCGCCGAGGTGGGCTTCGCCCCGGTCACCTCGGGTGATATGGCTGATTTCAACCTCACCGCAGACGAGCTGGTCGCGGTGTTTGCCAACATGAAAGCCCTGGGCCGCCGCTATCTGGAGGCGGCGCTGGAGCACCGCAACATCGGCTTCTCCAACCTGCACCAGTTGATCACCGACATCCACGAGGGCCACAAGAAGGCCCTGCCTTGCGGCGCCGGGTTGAAGATGCTGGCCGTGGACCACAAGGGCGAGCTGAACCTGTGCCACCGCTTTACCGGCTCCAGCCTGCCGACGTTCGGCAACGTGCACCAGGGCGTCAAACAGGCGCAGCTCAACGACTTCCTGTCGCAACGCCTGGACCGTAGCAACACCGGTTGCGACAGCTGCCGCATCCGCAACCTGTGCTCTGGTGGCTGCTACCACGAAAGCTACGCACGCTATGGCGACCCGCAGCACCCGACGTACCACTATTGCGAACTGATGCGTGATTGGGTCGACTTCGGCATCGAGGTCTACAGCCGCATCATGGCCGCCAACCCGGCCTTCATCGACCGCTACATTACCCCGCGGAAGGCGCACTGACATGAAGCACTTGAAGCCCCTGAACAACAAGGCGCGCATCCTCGAGCAGGCTGCCGCCCAAGACCGCGTCGAAGAAGTCATGGCCATGAGTGCGGTGGCCGGCTGTACCGCCACGACCGACCCGGGCTGGGAAGTCGACGCCTTTGGTGGCGTGAGCTCGCTGTGCCAGCCAATGGAGGCGGACTTGTACGGCTGCTCCGACCCTTGCTGGTGGCCGGCACAGGTGCCGGACATGATGAGCACCTATCAGGACTGGAACGCCCAGGCGACCAATTCGCAGGACGATTGGCGCAACCTCGGCACCGTGTTCCCGAAAGACAAGTGACCGGCCCAACAAGAATGACAAGGGGAAACCGCATGAAACCTGGACTCTGCGCGCAGCTCGCGCTCACCGTTGCCGCTACGGCCTGCACCTGGGCGGTACAGGCCGATGACACCGGGCCTGCCCTGAAGGCTGGCAAGGAATACCTGATCGCTACCAACTACCCGAACAATCTGCATGTGGTCGATGTCGCCAGCGATACGGTGTACAAGAGCTGCCACCTGCCCGACGCGTTCGGCCCGGGCACCGCGATGATGGCGCCGGACAACCGCACGGCCTACGTGCTCAACAACCATTACGCTGACATCTACGGCATTGACCTGGACACCTGCAAAACCACGTTCCACGCCAACCTGTCGAGCGTGCCCGGCGAAGTCGGCAAGTCGATGTACTCGTTCGCCATCAGTCCCGATGGCAAAGAGGTCTATGCCACCGTCAACCCCAGCCAGCGGCTGAACGACCATTACGTGGTCAAGCCGCCGCGCCTTGAAGTGTTCCGCACTGCCGACGGTGTCGGCGCCAAGCCGGTGCGGACCTTCCCCATGCCGCGCCAGGTGTACCTGATGCGTACCGCCGACGACGGCAGCCTGTTCGTGGCAGGGCCGGATATCTACAAGATGGACGTGAACACCGGCAAGTACGAGGTGGCGTTGCCGCTGCGCACCTGGAACCGCAAAGGTTACAGCGCTCCGGACGTACTGTACTTCTGGCCGCACCAGAACCCGCGGCATGAATTTTCGATGCTCTACACCGTTGCCAAGTTCAAGGACGAGCAGCAGAACCCCGACACGGCCGAGCTGCTGTACGGCTACCTGAGCATAGACCTCAAGACCGGTAAGGCCCACACCCAGGAGTTCGCCGACCTGACCGAGCTGTATTTCACCGGCCTGCGCTCGCCAAAGGATCCGAACCAGATCTATGGCGTGCTCAACCGCCTGGCGCGCTATGACATCAAGCAGCGCAAGCTGATCAAGGCGGCTAACCTTGAGCACACTTACTACTGCGTGACCTTCGACAAGAAGGGCGACAAATTGTACCTGGGTGGCACCTTCAATGATTTGGCGGTGTTCGACCCTGAGACGCTGGAAAAAGTGAAGAACATCAAGTTGCCGGGTGGGGATATGTCGACCACTACGCCGCAGGTGTTTGTCAGGTAATCGAAGTTGCCCGCTTCGCGGGGCAGGTTTGCGCTCACAGGGCGTTGTGCGAGGCCTGTGGGGCTAGTCCCGCGAAAGGGTTGGTGAAACCACTACAAGAACAACAATGGGAGCGCCCATGACCGAGCCCAGCTACACCCAGGGCAACCAGGACAAAGCCCTGCTCACTCAATGCATCGGCGATGCATTCGACGCCACTGTCGCCCGCTTCCCCGACCGCGAAGCCCTGGTGGTCCGCCACCAGGCCTTGCGCTACACCTGGCGGCAACTGGCCGAGGCAGTCGATCAGCATGCGCGCGCCCTCATGGCCTTGGGGGTGCAAGCCGGTGACCGCCTCGGCATCTGGGCACCCAACTGCGCCCAATGGTGCATCACCCAGTTCGCCAGTGCCAAGGTCGGCGCGATCCTGGTCAACATCAACCCCGCCTACCGCTCCAGCGAGCTGGATTATGCCCTCGGTCAGTCTGGGTGCCGCTGGGTGATCTGCGCCGACGCGTTCAAGACCTCCGACTACCATGCCATGTTGCTGGAGCTGATCCCCGGGTTGGCCAACGGGCAGCCCGGGGCGTTGCGCTGTGAGCGTTTCCCAGAACTGCGTGGGGTGGTGAGCCTTGCCAGCACGCCGCCCCCGGGTTTTCTCGCCTGGCATGACCTGCAGGCCTGCGGGAACCCGGTAACGGCGCAAGCCCTGGCCGAGCGCCAGGCGCAGCTGCAGCCTGGCGACCCCATCAATATCCAGTACACCTCCGGTACCACTGGCTTCCCCAAAGGGGCCACGCTCAGCCACAGCAACATCCTCAACAACGGCTATATGGTCGGTGAAAGCCTGGGCCTGACCGAGCACGACCGCCTCGTGGTGCCAGTGCCGCTGTACCACTGCTTTGGCATGGTCATGGCCAACCTGGGCTGCATGACCCACGGCAGCACCCTGATCTACCCTAACGATGCCTTCGACCCGTTGGCCACACTACGAGCGGTCGCCGAAGAACAGGCTACCGCGCTGTACGGCGTACCGACCATGTTCATCGCCGAGCTGGACCATCCGCAACGCGCTGACTTCGACCTGTCGAGCCTGCGTACGGGCATCATGGCGGGCGCCACCTGCCCGATCGAGGTCATGCGCCGGGTGATCGACGAAATGCACATGGCCGAGGTGCAGATTGCCTATGGCATGACTGAAACCAGCCCTGTGTCGTTGCAGACCGGTGCAAACGACGACCTTGAACGCCGCGTGACCAGCGTTGGTCGCACCCAGCCCAGGTTGCAGAGCAAGGTGATCGATGCCGACGGTAACACTGTGCCGCGGGGTGAGATAGGCGAACTGTGCACCCGTGGCTACAGCGTGATGCTGGGCTACTGGAACAATCCCAAGGCCACCGCCGAAAGCATCGACGAGGACGGCTGGATGCACACCGGTGACCTGGCGGTGATGGATGAGCAGGGCTACGTGCGTATCGTCGGGCGCAGCAAGGACATGATCATCCGCGGCGGCGAGAACATCTACCCGCGTGAGCTGGAGGAATTCTTCTTCACGCACCCGGCCGTGGCCGATGTGCAGGTGATCGGCGTGCCATGCAGCCGATATGGTGAAGAGATCGTCGCCTGGGTGCGGCTGCATCCGGGCCATGCGGCGAGCGAGGATGAACTGCGCGAGTGGGCGAAAGCGCGGATCGCGCACTTCAAAGTGCCCCGGTATTTTCGCTTTGTCGATGAATTCCCAATGACGGTCACCGGCAAGGTGCAGAAATTCAGGATGCGGGAAATCAGTGTCGAGGAACTGTCTGCGGGTTAAGGCACCGGCCACCTCGCGGCCAAATC
The DNA here is from genome assembly GCF_021602025.1 of Pseudomonas ceruminis. GTDB lineage: Bacteria > Pseudomonadota > Gammaproteobacteria > Pseudomonadales > Pseudomonadaceae > Aquipseudomonas > Aquipseudomonas ceruminis. Next base: position 12,901 of record NZ_BQHW01000016.1, on the reverse strand, counting down.
CGCGGCGTGGTCGGTGAAAACCGTTGGGCGTCTAGTCCTGCAGCAAGTCCGGGCTGTTGAAGTTACTCAATCGCGGGTCGTCTTCGGCACACGCCAGCCCCTGCACCGCTTCAAGCAGCAGGGCCTTCTGCAGGCTCCGCTCTCCCGCTGCCCAGGCCTGCTGCAGCACCGGCAGCACTCGGCGTGGCAGCACACTGAACATTGGCTGCCAATATCCCGCCTGGCGCACCATCGCGGCACTGTCGTGGGCCACCGCCAAGCGCAGCAGATCCTCGATCAACCGTTGATCGATCAGCGGCGCGTCACAGGCCAGCAGCACCACCCATTGATGCCGCGCCGCCGCCAGCCCGGCGATCACCCCGGCCAGCGGCCCCGGGAAGTCTGCCTCCGCATCGGCCACCAGATGATCGGCAAAGGCGCAATAACGGTCCTGGTTGCGGTTGCAGGAGATCACCACATCATCGCTAAGCGCCCGCGCTACCCGCTGCACATGCGCCACCAGGGGCTCGCCACGCCATTGGACAAGCCCTTTGTCACGGCCGCCCATGCGCTGGCCGCGGCCGCCGGCGAGGATGAGGATGGAGCAGGGGGGCAGGGGAGTGGTCATGAAAAAGGGTTCCGGGCAGTCGATACCCGGAACCCTCTCATTCAACCCCGTTGCTGTCCAGTCAGGCGCCGGTTGATTCCACCTGATCGGCCCGGGTCTTTTTACGCTCAGCCAGGCGCATCACCACCACGAAGAACACCGGCACGAACACCAGCGCCAGGGTTGCGCTGAGCATGCCGCCTATCACCCCGGTGCCGATGGCCTGCTGGCTCGCCGAACTGGCGCCGGTGGCGATGGCCAGCGGCACCACGCCGAGGATGAACGCCAGCGACGTCATCACGATCGGCCGCAGGCGCAGGCGGGCTGCCTGCACGGCCGCGTCGACGGCATCCACGCCTTGGTCCACCAGGCTCTTGGCGAACTCGATGATCAGGATTGCGTTTTTCGCCGACAGGCCGATCAAGGTAATCAGACCGACCTTGAAGAACACGTCGTTGGGCATGCCGCGCAGGGTCACCGCCAGCACCGCACCCAGCACGCCGAGTGGCACCACCAGTAGCACGGCGGTGGGGATGGACCAGCTTTCGTACAGGGCCGCCAGGCACAGGAACACCACCAGCAGCGACAGCGCCATCAGCAAGGGCGCCTGGCTACCGGACAAGCGCTCCTGCAGCGACAGGCCCGTCCATTCCAGGCCGGCGCCGGCCGGCAATTGCGCGACCAGGCGCTCGACCTCGGCCATGGCCTCGCCCGAGCTGTAGCCGGCTGCCGGCTCGCCGGAGATCGACACGGCCGGGTAACCGTTGTAGCGGGTCAGTTGCACCGGACCGCTGACCCACTTGGCCTGGACGAAAGCACCCAGTGGCACCATCTTGCCGCTGCTGTTGCGCACGTGGATTTTCAGCAGGTCCTCGACCTGGCTGCGCTGGTCGCCTTCGGCCTGCACCACCACCCGCTGCATGCGGCCTTGGTTGGGGAAGTCGTTGACGTAGTTGGAGCCCACGGCAGTGTCCAGGACGGCGCCGATGTCGGCAAACGAGATACCCAGGGCATTGGCCTGGCGGCGGTCGATTTCCAGTTGCACCTGCGGGCTTTCGGCCAGCGACGCCTCGCGCACGTTGACCAGCACCTTGCTCTTGCGCGCGCCAGCCAACAGCTCGTCACGGGCTGCCATCAGTGCGGTGTGGCCCATGCCACCTCGATCCTGCAGCCTGAACTCGAAACCGGTCGACTCGCCCAGGCCGTCGACCGGGGGTGGCAGCACGGAAAAGGCCACCGCATCCTTGAGCTGGGCGAACGCCGCGCTCGCCCGGTCGGCGATCGACTGGGCGCTGTCGTCGGCGCCGCGCTCGGACCAGTCCTTGAGCGTGGTAAAGGCCAGTGCCGCGTTCTGCCCGCTGCCGGAGAAGCTGAAGCCCAGGATTACGGTGGTGTTGCCCACGCCCGGTTCCTGGCCATTGTGCGCCTCGATCTGCGCCGCGACCTGTTCGGTACGCATGCGGCTGGCACCCGGTGGCAATTGGATGTCGGTGATGGTGTAGCCCTGGTCCTCGGTGGGGAGAAACGCCGTGGGCAATTGGCTGAAGCCATAGCCGAGCACCGCCAGCAGCACGCCGTACACCAGCAGGTAGCGCCCACTGCGCTTGAGCGCCTGGACTACCCAGCGCTGGTAACCGTCGGTCATGGCCTCGAAGCGTCGGTTGAACCAGCCGAAGAAGCCCTTGCGCTGGTGCTGCTCGCCCTTGGCCAGCGGCTTGAGCAGGGTGGCGCACAGGGCCGGGGTCAGGCTCAGGGCCAGGAAGGCCGAGAACAGGATCGACACGGCCATCGACACCGAAAACTGCTGGTAGATCACCCCGACCGAGCCTTTCATGAACGCCATCGGCAGGAACACCGCCACCAGCACCAGGGTGATGCCGACGATGGCGCCGCTGATCTGGCCCATGGCCTTGCGGGTGGCCTCCTTGGGCGGCAAACCTTCCTCGGCCATGATCCGCTCGACGTTTTCCACCACGACGATGGCATCGTCGACCAGAATGCCGATGGCCAGGACCATGCCGAACAGGGTCAGCACGTTGACCGAGAACCCCAGTGCCAGCATCACGGCGAAGGTGCCCAACAGCGCCACCGGCACCACCAGGGTGGGGATCAGCGTGTAGCGCAGGTTCTGCAGGAACAGGAACATCACCGCAAACACCAGGAGCATGGCTTCGAACAGGGTACTGATGACCTGCTGGATCGAGACCTTGACGAAGGGTGACGTGTCATACGGGATGTCGTACTTGACCCCTTCGGGGAAGTAGCGCGACAGTTCCTGCATCTTCGCCCGTACCAAGGTGGCAGTTTGCAGGGCGTTGGCGCCGGGCGCCAGCTGCACGCTGAAGGCGCTGCTCGGTTTGCCGTTCAGGCGAGTGCCGTACTGGTATTCCTGCGCGCCGATTTCCACCCGGGCAACGTCGCCGATGGTGACCGTCGAACCGTCCGGGTTGGCCCGCAGGACAATGGCGGCAAACTCTTCGGGGGTGCTCAACTGGCCCTTGACCACCACGTTGGCGGTGATCTCCTGGGTACCGCGGGCCGGCAGGTCACCGATGCTGCCAGGGGCGACCTGGGCGTTCTGCCCGGCAATGGCATCGGCCACGTCGTTGGGTGTGAGGTTGAAGCCAATCAGCCTGGCGGGGTCGATCCAGATCCGCATGGCACGTTCGGAGCCATACATCTGGGCCTTGCCGACGCCTTTGAGGCGACGGATTTCGTTCATCACGTTACGGGCAAGGATGTCGGACAGCGCGGTTTCATCCAGGCTGCCGTCTTCGGAGGTGAGGGTGCCGAGCAGCAGGAAGCCGGTGGACACTTTTTCCACTTGCAGGCCTTGCTGGGTCACCGGCCGCGGCAGCCGCGACTCGACCACCTTGAGGCGGTTCTGCACATCGACCTGGGCAAGGTCCGGGTGGGTACCTGGCTCGAAGGTGGCAGTGATGGTGGCGCTGCCCAGGCTGCTTTGCGACTCAAAGTACAGCAGGTTATCGGCGCCGTTGAGCTCCTGCTCGATCAGGCTCACCACGCTCTCGTCCATGGTGGCCGCCGAGGCGCCCGGGTACACGGCATAGATTTCCACCTGCGGCGGCGCCACGTTGGGGTACTGGGCAACCGGCAGTTGCGGAATGGCCAGTGCACCGGCCAGCAGGATGAACAGGGCGACCACCCAGGCGAACACCGGGCGGTCGATGAAGAACTGCGGCATGGGTCAGGCCCTCACTGGCCGTTGTGCTGGGCGATGGGCTGGCTGCCCGGGCTGGCGTCGACCTGGACCTGGTCGCCCGCCTTGACGTGTTGCAGACCTTCGATGACCACGCGCTCGCCAGGGGCCAGGCCTTCGCTGACGATCCAGCGGTCGCCCTGGGCGTTGCCGAGCACAACCGGGCGTTCGCTCACGCGCGCCTGGGCATCGACCACCAGTACCTTCGGCACCCCGGCGCTGTCACGCAGGATTGCGCGCTGCGGCACGCTGATGCCTTTGGGTTGCACCGCCTGCTCCAGGCGCACTCGCACATAGCTGCCGGGCAGCAGGTCGAGGTCGGGGTTGGGGAACTCGCTGCGCAGGGTGATCTGGTTGGTGCTCGGGTCGACGCTGATGTCAGAGAACAGCAGCTTGCCAGGCAGCGGGTAAGCACTGCCGTCATCCTGGATCAGCGTGGCGCGTGCTTCGCCATTGCCTGCCTGTTGCAGCTCGCCGGCACGCAATGCGCGGCGCAAGGTGTTGAGCTCGCGGGTCGACTGGGTCACGTCGGCATGGATCGGGTTAAGCTGCTGAATGGTCGCCAGCGGCGTGGTCTCGTTCTGCCCCACCAGCGCACCTTCGGTGACCAGGGCACGGCCGATGCGCCCGGAGATCGGCGCGGTGACCGTGGCATAACCCAGGTTCAAGCGCGCCCGCTCGAGCGTGGCCTTGGCTTCAGCCACTACGGCATCGGCCTGGAGGAACGCAGCCCGGGCATTGTCGTACTCCTGGCGGCTGACCGCCTTGTCGTCGACCAGCTGACGATAACGCTGTTCCTGGAGGCGGGCCTGGTACAGGTTGGCCTGAGCCTTGGCCAGGGTGGCGCGGGCACTGTCGTGGTCAGCCTTGAACGGTGCCGGGTCGATCAGGAACAGGACGTCGCCTTGCTTGACGTCGCTGCCCTCACGGTACACCCGTTTGAGCACCACGCCGGCCACCCGGGCCCGGACTTCGGCAGTGCGCGGGGCAAGAATGCGCCCGCTCAGTTCGGTGCTGATGGCCAGGGGTTGGAGTTGCAGCGTTTCCACCCGCACCTGGGGCTTGGGTTGCTGGTCGCTCTGCTCGGCAGTGTCGTTGCAGCCGGCCACGCTCAGGGCCAGAAACGCCGTTAGCGCCACGGGGCGCAGGCGATGGGGGACGGTAATAGGCATACGGATCTTCCGATGATGACCCGGCGTATGCTAAAGCAGCCGCTGCCTGCCTGCCTGTTAATACCTGTAAAGTGTGTGTGAAAAAGTGTGAAGAATGACCCTGTCGCCATGGCGGATTCTATATTCTGACTGCCAGTCAAGCCTTCCCTAATCGCCATCCCAAGTCCCTATGCCGAATATTCTCCTGGTCGAAGACGACAGTGCCCTGTCCGAACTGATCGCCAGTTACCTGCAACGCAACGACTTCCATGTGCGGGTGATCGCCCGCGGCGACCATGTGCTCGACGCCGTGCGCCTGGAAAAACCCGACCTGGTGATCCTCGACCTGATGCTGCCCGGCATCGACGGCCTGCAGGTGTGCCGCCTGCTGCGCCAGCAGTCACATTGCCTGCCGATCCTGATGCTGACGGCCCGCGACGATAGCCATGACCAGGTCCTGGGCCTGGAACTGGGCGCCGACGACTACGTGACCAAACCCTGCGAGCCACGCGTTCTGCTGGCGCGCGTGCGCACCTTGTTACGTCGCAGCAGCGTCAACGAGCCGCACCTGGACAGCGAGCAGATCCAGATCGGCGGTTTGCGCATCGACCTGGCCGAGCGCGTGGTCAGCTGGCGGGGCGAAGAAGTGGAACTGTCGAGCGGTGAGTACAACCTGCTGGTGGTGCTGGCCCGCAATGCCGGTGTCGTGCTCAGCCGCGACCGCATCCTGCAGCAGTTGCGGGGGATCGAGTTCAACGGCACCGACCGCTCGGTAGACGTGGCCATTTCCAAGCTGCGCCGCAAGTTCGATGACAGCGCCGGCGAAGCGCGCAAGATCAAGACGGTGTGGGGCAAAGGCTACCTGCTGAGCCGCGTCGAGTGGGAGTGCTGAGGGCACATGCTGAAGATTCTGGTGCGCCTGTACCTGGTGATCATCGTCGCCTATGCCGGTGCTCTGCTGTTGATCCCGGACGCCATCGTCGGGTTGTTCCATGACCGCTTCGTGGCCTACAACCTCGACCAGGCCAAGGGTGTGCAGTCGCTGATCGTGCGCCAGTTCCGCCAGGCCCCGCGCGAGCAGTGGCCCGCCGTGGAGCAGGACCTGGCGCGGGTGTTCGCGCCGTTGCAGGTCAGCCTGTTGCGCAAGGACCAGGCCGGGTTGAACGTGGATGAACAGGCGCGCCTGGAGCATGGCCTGTACACGGTGCGCATCGGCGACTGGGGCTATTACGAAACCGTGCTGGCGCCGCTGGACAAGGACTGGCTGGTGAGCCTGCATTCGCCACCGGACCCACTGGATATCAATGTGCTGTCCTGGGGGGTGACCGTGCTGATCGGTGCCGCGATGCTGGGCTGCCTGCTGTTGTGGGTATGGCCGCACTGGCGTGACCTGGAGCGGCTCAAGGAAACCGCCAGGCGCCTGGGCCAGGGGCAGATGGCCGAGCGCACCCATATCTCGCCGCATTCGAACATCGGTGAGCTGGCTGGTGTGTTCGACACCATGGCCAGCGACCTGGAGCGCCACGTCAATCAGCAGCGCGAACTGCTCAATGCAGTGTCCCATGAACTGCGTACCCCGCTTACCCGGCTGGATTTCGGCCTGGTGCTGCTGTTCGACGAAGTACCGGCGGCCAGCCGCAAGCGCTTGCTGGAACTGGTCGGGCATGTTCGGGAGCTGGACGATCTGGTGCTTGAGCTGCTGTCGTACAGCCGGCTGTACAACGCCGACCAGGCCCGTGAGCGGGTCGAGGTGTCGTTGCTGGAGCTGGTGGACAGCGTGCTGGGTGGCTTTGCCGAAGAGCTGGACGCCCGCGGCATCGCGTGGGAGGTGCGCGCCGTGGGCAAGCTGCCACGCTTCGTGCTTGACCCGCGGCTGACGGCGCGGGCGGTGCAGAACCTGGTGCGCAACGCCATGCGTTATTGCGATGAGAGCCTGCTACTGCGCTTGCGTCTTGAGCCGGACGGTGCCTGCCTGTTGACGGTCGAGGATGACGGAATCGGCATTCCGGTGGAGGAGCGCGAGCGTATCTTCCAGCCGTTCTACCGCCTAGACCGCAGCCGTGACCGCAATACCGGCGGTTTCGGCCTAGGCCTGGCCATCAGCCGCAGGGCGATCGAGGGGCAGGGTGGCACACTGACCGTGGCGCAGTCGGCCTTGGGGGGCGCGCAGTTCAGGATCCGCTTGCCTGCCGGTGGCTAGCGGGCGTTGCCTGCTAGCTGCTTTCAGCCAGCCTGGCCGTCCACAGCACGAAGCGATCCTTGCCGCTGTGCTTGGCCTCGTACAGTGCCTGGTCAGCTCGCACCAGTGCCGTGGTCAGGCTATCGCCGTTGTCCACCCGTGCCAGCCCGATACTGATCGTCACCGGGTGCGGGCCCTGGTCGTCACGCACCCGTTCGCACAAGGCGCTGACCTGCCGCTCGGCCGCGTCCTGGTCCAACCCCTGGAAGAAGATCACGAACTCCTCGCCGCCCAGCCGGGCGAACTCGTACGTCCCCATCGACGCCTTGATATGCGCGGCCACGCGCTTGAGCACTTCGTCGCCGATGTCATGGCCAAACCGGTCGTTGACCTGCTTGAAGTTGTCGATGTCGATCATCGCCAGGTACTGCCCGGCGGGCGATTGCCGCAGCTGGCGCTCGGCCTTGGCCATGAACGAGCGGCGGTTGGGGATGTCGGTCAGCACGTCGACATAAGCCTGTTCGAGCAGCACCTTGGACATGTAGAAGTTATGCAGCTTGGCCTGGCGCAGGCGCAGGTAGCTGTAGATCACCAGGCCGCTGAGAAACACGGCATAACTCAGCAACATGGCAGCTTCCAGGTCGTCCAGGTCGATGTTGGTGCCGTAAAAGGGGTTGAGGACAGCCCACGTGACGACCATGGCGCAGAAAAACGACCAGCGTCGTACAGGTAGCACCGAGACGCTGTAGAGCACGGTGGAGGTCCCCAGCACCAGCCATACGGGACGCAGGGCGATCGGGATGCCGTCAATGACCAGCCTTATGGCCAGGGTGATGACGGCAATGAACAGCAGGTTGAGCACGTCGAAGTGGTGGCTGTTGCGGGTGAAGCCCAGGACGACGGTGAGGGTGCCCATCAGGGCCATGAACACCCCCGATAACCAAGTGAAGCCCTGGCCGCCCAGGTAGCTGACGATGATATCGAAGACGAGCCAGACGGCGACGCTGATACAGAAAATCAGCTGGCAAAAGCGCCGGGAGTTATCGAATTCGTGTTGACGAAATTCGGCACGCAGGGCCGCGGGTGCGACCTGCTGGCGGACGTACTCCTCGATGGTCTTGAACATCCGGGGGCTCCTGTGAGGACTGCATTGTCAACACTGGCGCTGTTGCTGGCAAGCCAGCGAAAGAGTCGGTACGAACAGGCTCACTGCTGCGGCAGCACGCCTTGGGCCCACGGTCGATAGCGCACGTCGAACACCGCCTCGGCATGGCATCCGCCCGCAAGCTGCGGCGCCGCCGGCTCGGCGTGAAAGGGCTGGCCCGGTGCACTGACCTGGCGAAACGCCTCGCGCACCACGCCTACCCGGCACGGCAAGGCGTGCTCATAGGCCTGGCGCACCAAGGGCGGCAGCCGCCCGGTACCGGCTCCGTCCTGCCACCAGACCGTCAAACCCAGCCCGGCAAGCTGATCCAGCCACGCGCCATTGACGCCCGGTGCCAGCGTGCCTGCGCTGAAGGCACTGATGTGCAGGGGTTTGTCCAACTGCCGGTTGAATGCCTGCAACTGGCGGTACAACGCGTCGCGGCGGGAGGCGTCACGAAAGTGCAGATCGTCCAGCTCCATCGGCAGGTACCAACCCGCCACGGGCAGTCGCCAGGTTTCACGCAGCTGTTGGTAGTGGCTCAACGAGCGACCCAGCTGGGCTTTCCAGTAGCTGCTCAAACCGTCCGCGTCGAGCGCCTGGAGGCGCTGGTAGTAGGCGGGGTCCATGTACAGCCCTAGCACCAGTTCAAGGCCTTGGGCGCGCGCTTCGCGCAGGCTGTTGGCCAACCAACCCTGGGCACCGCCGAAATCGCTGTCACCGTAGGCGCTCCACTGCACGATCAAGGTGGTGCCGCCCTGGGCCGCCGTCGCCTGCCACAGTTGCTGCCACTGGGCAGGGGTGACGCCAGCGTCGCGGTTCAACGGTTGGTAGAACAGGCGCTGCTCGGCCAGCGCCGGCAGGCACAGCGCAACCATGCAGATAGCCAGAAAGGTACGCATCAGAAGGTCATCTCCGCGCCAACCAGCACACCATTGGCGCGCTGGTAGAGGTTGCCACCCAGCGATTGCTGGTACTCGGCGCGTACTTTCAGCGAGCCGCGGTAGGCGTTGTACCGGTCGTCGTCGAACCACCATTGCCAGCGCACGCCGACACCGGCACGGGCATCCTGGCGCCAGTCGTTGCTCGGGTCCTGGCTCGCGAACTCGAGCAAGCCATAGGGCATCACCGTCTGTGCTGAGCTGCCGGGCAGCTTCCAGGTGTGGCCTTGTTGGTAGCGTGACAGCCAAGCGTGGTCACCGGCGCGGGTCCACCACGCAGCGTCGAGGTAGAGGAAGCGCTCGTTCCAGTCGTCCTCGTCGATCCGCCAGTCGTTGCGCCATGCCCCCTGGTCGAGGAAGGAGGCCGTTGCGCGCAGTAGCAGGTCGTTGCTCGACTCGGCGTTGTGCCGCAAGTCTCCCCAGTTGCCGCCGACCTTGGCCGGGCTTAGCAGCTCCCCAAGGCTCAGGCCGCTGTAGTGCTCGGCATCGATCTGGCGTTGATGGTAGAGCTCGGCGTACAGGTTGAGGTTGGCCTGGCCAAAGGGCTTGTAGCGCAGGCCAACGCCGGTGCCCATGCTTTGCGCGTAGTCAGTACGGCTCTGGCCGCCGAACAGCACCCGCCCATAGACCGACAGGGTGCTGCCGTTGCGGCTGGGCTCTTCACCCAAGGCATGGTCCCACATGGCCAACTGCACGTTTTGCGACTGCGTGCGGCGGCGGCTGCCGCTGCGCTGGCCGTTGTCGAGGAACTTGTCGTTGGTCGAGGTGCCAGCGGGCGACCAGGTGCTGGCCAGCGTGATGGTGTCGCGCCGCGACAGGCTCTCGTGGGCCCGGCGCTGGCGGTACTTGCGCGCCTCGAGGCTGCCGTATTCATCGTCGCCGTCCACCAGGTGCTCTTCCACATCGATCACCCGCCGCAGTTCGCGGCGGGCCGCAGCGCTGTTTTCGGCCTCGTCATACCGCAAGGCGAGGGTTTCGCCCAGGCGGTAGTCTTCGGGGAAATCCTGGGTGGCGCGCTCCAGGTAAGGGATCGCCTGGCGGCGCTGGGCCTTGTCGGGCGAGCCGGCCAGGCGCATCCCGTAGTCGGCGCGGTAGCGCGGCTGGTCGGGCGCAAGGCGCACTGCCTCGGCCAGCCAAGCGGTGCTTTGTGCGCTGTCGCCGGCCAACTGGGCAGTGCTGGCGGCGGCATAATAATGGTCGGCACGCGGGCTGTGCGCCAGGGCCTGACGCTGGAAACCCAGGGCCGCGGGCAGGTCACCCTGGCGTTGGGCGATCACGGCCCCCAGGGCCCAATCGTCGGCGCTGCGGTGCGCGGCGGCGTCCCAGTAACGGCGGGCAGCCTGTGGGTCGCCGGCGTTCAGCGCGCCAGCGGCGGCCGTCAAGCGGGCATTGTCAGTCCAGGCGCTGGCTGGCAGGCTGCGCCAGATCGGCAGGGCGGCCTCAGCGTCGCCGGCAGCCTCCAGCGCGTAGGCCAGCGGTAACCGGTTGCCTGGGTCGCCCAGGCGTTCGGCGGCCTGGTAGTAGACCACGGCTTCACCGGGTTGCTCGGGCATGGCGCAGCGGCCCAGGGCGCGAAACTGCCCGGCTTCGCCGGGGGTTGCCGGTATCGCCTGGCGTACAGCATCGCACTGGCCGGCTTCGGCCAGGCGGCCAAGCAACTGGGCACGGGTGTTGGCATTGACCCTGGGAACAAGGCTGAGTATCCGCCTGCTGTCCAACGGGCTTTCGTTGCGTGCGTAGATATTCCCCAGGCGTTGCAGCAGTGACGGCGTCAGGCGCCCCTGGCGGCGATCGTACGCCTGTTCCAGCAATGACCGGGCGCGCTCGCGTTGATCGTGTTGCACCAACAGGAACGTGGCCTGTTCGAGCGCGGCCAGGTCACCGTGCTGACGGTAGCGTTTTTCCCATTCGGCGGCCGTGCGCGGCTGTGGCGGTTGCACGGGGTCCCCGTACAGGCGCTGCTTGAGTATCGCGTAGGCGCGTGGGTCGGTGTTGGCGGGGCAGCCCTTGAATTGTTCCCGGGCGACATCCGGGTCATGGCGCGACAGCCAATCGACCGTCTCAAGGCAGGGGCGTTGCAGTTCGTTGCTCAGGCGCCGAACCAATGGGGCATCGCCGCCTTCACGGGCCAGTTCCCACAACTGCTGGCGCAGCTCGGGTTGCTGCAACTGCGCGGCGGGCAGGGTTTGCAGCCACCGCTGCGCCTGCTGGTTATGGCCCATGGCGATGGCACGGTTGGCCATGGCCAGCCGCATCTGGTTGGCCACCTCGGCGGAGGGGGCGCTTTGCAGCAATTGGCTCAGGCCCTTTTCATCGACCTGCTGCACGTAGGCATTGGCCAGGCGCTGCCAGTCTTGGGCCGGTAACTGGCCCTGGGCGGCAAGTGGTTGCAACTGGTCGATGGTCTCTTTCCAGTTGCGCAGTTGTTCGGCGAAGTTGGCCCGTGCCAGGCGCAATACCGGGCCATCGTCACGCGGCGGCAGATGGTTGAGCCAGTCCAGCGCTTTGCCGGCACCGCCAAACTTGGCCAGGCTCAAGCTGTAGGCCTGCCACAGGCGTACCCGTTGCACGCCCTGGGCAGCGTCCAGCCAGGCCTCTACCTGGCTGGGGGGCGGCGGGTCCTGCTCGATCCAGGTCAGGCGCAGTTCAAGCAGTGCGTTGGCGTATTCGGGGCCATCACCGAGCTGCTCGGCCAGGGCTTCGGCTTCCTTGTAACGGCGCTGGTGGGCCAATGCCTGCACCAACAGGGCGCGGGCCTCGTTGTTGTTGGGTACACGCCCCAGTACATGGCGGGTCAGGCGCTCGACCTCGGCCCAATTGTCCTTTTTCGCTTCACGGTAACCGCGCTCCATGAACGGGAAACTGGTGAAACGCTGGAAGTCCGTCATCGGTGCGGCCAGGGTGGGCAGGGCGGTGGTGCACAGCAGCAGGCCAGCGAAGGTCAGGGTAAGCCGTGGCTTCATGCCACCTCCCGGGTCAGGTCAAAGGCGGCCTGCTGTTCGCTGGCCTGTTCGGCGAGGGCTTCTTGCAACACCTGTTCAGTAATGATGCCCCGGGCGACCAGATGCGCTCCGAGGCTTTGCTGCTCGGGGTCGAAGTCGATCAAGGCCTGGTTGAACAAGGTCACCGGAACCATGCCGCGCACCTGCAGCAGGGTGCCGAGCATGACCTGGTGGGTGCTGACCTGTTCGATCAGCTGGGCGTTGTCCTGGTGCCGTTCGAGCACCGCGAGCATCTGCCGGGTTTCCTCTTGCTGCCAGGGGCTTGGGTAGTGATAGCGCAAGCCCAAGGTTACCCGCCCTTGTGGCGCCAAACGACAGCGCACCGGGCGCTTGAGCTGTCGGCTGATCACCCCCAGCGACACCTGGCTGACCGGGCTCTCGCTGGCCAGCACCAGGGCGTCGCCGTCCTCGGCCACTGGCAGCACGCCATAGTGGGTGGCCAGCCGGCGTGGTAACTGGGCGATCAACTGCGGGTCGAGCTTGAATGGGTTGAGCGGTGCCCATGGCAGGTCGAGCTGTTCGGCCAGGGTCTGCACCAGCTGTTCGCTGGTCAGCCAGCCACGCAGCAGCAGTTCGCGGCCCAGGCGTCGGCGAACAGGGCTGGTGATGGCCTGCTCGAGCTGCTGTTCGGTGATGTAGCCTTTTTCCACCAGGCGTTGCCCGAGGGGCGTGCGGGCG
>NZ_BQHW01000015.1 GCF_021602025.1 Pseudomonas ceruminis | reverse complement strand
CCTAAATTTGGTTGATAGATGGGGCCGGTACTATATCCGCTCCGCAAACCTCCCACCCAATGAGGAAAGCAGCTGGTCTTATCTGAATTTGCTTGACCCCATATGCGGGATCACGGTAACCGGCGCGGTTTCCCCGATCGTTTTCTTGGTGGGTGACGGGAAGCCTTGCGGTGAAAGCATAAGTGGGGATGTACGAACCCTGTACTTCCAAGGCTGCACGCCTGGCACCAAGGCATTCGTATTCGATCTGATGCGCGATGTGGGTGAGAGGAGCGGCATGGAATGTTACGACGCATCCGGGAGGGTGAGTTTCACAACAGGCATGCCGCCACTGAACATAGTGGCAACTGTGAACCCGCCACCAATCAATCCAACTCAAGTCCCGGGCGCTGACTCTCGAGCAACCCCGTATGTGGGTGGTGCAAATGAAACATCTGGTAGAGAGTGGTCAGGCTCTGATTTCAGACAACCCAAAGGGGCCGTCTTTGTCGGGAGTGTTAGCGGCGAACTAGCTGCTTGCCTTACATTCTCTAGGAGTTGCGGCTTGAATCAAGGATCAGATGTTGGCGATGGATTGTATCGAGTTGGTGCGAGCGAGGGGTGTGGCGGGTCTCAAAATGGAGTTCGGTTCTTTTTCAGTCCGGCAGTAGCAACAACAGCCACCACCTTCGGTAACTCAAATACATCATGGTTCGATATTCCAACAGATCGCCAACCACAAGCGCTTGTAATTCGAGCATCCGATTACCCATTTCCATTTAGATAATCATCAACGAAGAGGAAACATCCATGCCTTACGTCGCTATCAATCTGAGCAACAACTTCGATTCCGCTAATAACTACCGCCATGCCACACAGGAAGAAGCTGATGCTCGTGCGCGGGAGATCCTGAGCCAGTTTCCGGCAGCCCAAGTCTTTACCGCCAAGGTGCTGAAGGACTACAGCGCCAAGGTGACCGTCACCGCCAAGGACCCGGCCGAACCAGAGCCGCCCACCGAGGCACCGGAAGCCTGACCGAACCCACTGGACACCACAGCCCGCTTCGTGCGGGCTTCTTTTTGCCTGGAGAAAACCTATGGCCCAACTTACTGAGGCCCAGGCCGGTGGCGCGAACGTGCTCCACTTCCTGGACCTGATCGCCTTCTCGGAAGGCACCTCTACCGTGAAGACCAGCGACGATGGCTACAACGTGCTGTACGGCGGCGGCCTGTTCCAGGGCTATGCCGATCACCCGCGGCGCAAGCTGACCTTCCCCATCAACGGCAAGCTGGTCACCAGTACCGCTGCGGGCCGGTACCAGCTGCTTGAGCGTTACTGGGATGCGTACCGGTCAAGCCTGCGCCTGGCGGGCGGATTCACGCCTGAGAACCAGGATCGCATCGCCCTACAGCAGATCCGAGAACGCCGAGCGCTGGATGACATCAAGGCAGGCCGCGTCGAGCAGGCGATCGCCAAGTGCTCGAATATCTGGGCCAGCTTTCCCGGGAACAACTACCAGCAAAACCCGCACCGCCTGGACAAGCTGCTGGCGCAGTGGGCGAAGTTAGGCGGGGTGCTGGCATGAAGTCCTGGGCAATCAGATCAATCGCGCTGCTGGTGCTGCTGGGCACCTACTGGCTGACGTACCAGCACGGCCGGGCGGTAGAGCGGGCCGAGGCCGCCGCTGCATCAGCCCAACGGGACAGTGGCGATCGCTTGGCCGAGGTGATCGGCGAGCGAGCGGCCCGCCAGGAAGAACAACGACGCGCCCAGGCGCAGGAGGAGGCGCGAGCCCATGCCCAGGAAGAACGAACGATTGCTGATGCTGGCGCTGATGGCGCCGATGCTGCTGGTCAGCGGCTGCGCGATGAAAGCGCCAAGCTCGCCGCCGCCGTCAGTTGCCCCGGCACGGATACCGCCGCTGTCACCAGAGGCCAGGCAGCCACCCGCGCCGCAATGGTGCTCTCCGAATTGCTCGAGCGGTCTGTCGACACGAATCGAGAGTTGGCGAAAGCGTATGACCAAGCCCGAATAGCCGGACATCAATGCGAGCAGGAGTACGATGGAGTCCGAAAGGGTAGGCTATAGCCGAAATCATGCACGATGATGGCCAAAGGCTAACTCGCTGTTTACCATTGACAGCTTTGGGATCGGAGTAATCAGATGGACCTGTACACAGTTGATCGCCTGGGCGCTTTGGCATCAGGAATGGAGTGTGGCCTCGTCGAGCACCAGGACATAAACCCACAAGCAATTGCGGATCTAATCAAGGAGTTTTGTCCGGGAGGGATATCGCGTCATGGTGATCGGTATCTTGCTAGCATGCCAAGTGGCGACAGTGTTACTGACGCGAATACTGAAATGCTGTTCGAGTTAGTAAGGCAAGCCAAATATCCAGACAGGCCATCCAGATATCAATCCATCTTCGCAGTTGACACCATTGATGCAGCTCGGTTGTTTGCTGGCACATATGGGAACTACCCATGCAATATCTATCAGCTGAACTCTCCAGGAGCATTTCGAGCTGACATGGGGTTGCTCGACGCCAGGTACTCGGAGGTCAGGAAGGTCTGGCACGCGAACCGGTATTGGCAGGGCCTACCTCACCCAGACGCGCAGCCGTTTTGGGAATACTTAGTGCCGTGCCCAGTTGTCATCGGCGCCTTGGTATAGGTGGGGTAAAGAACGATTTGATGAGCGGATATCTCGTACCATTTTTTGTACCAAAACAGGTTTTTTATGGGGGAATCAGGGGGATTTATGGCCCCCGCAGCCCTTTAAAACCCCCTTTCCCAATCCTCCTGCTAATCCGCACATAGGTCCTTACCGGTTTTTCCGTTGGGGAATCAGTGCCCCGGATTAGGGCACCTGTAAGGAACTGACCTGAGCGAATTGTGAGAGTTTTAGATCGATCTGTTATAAGCAGTAGAACGCTAGGATAGCGCTGGTCACTTGCCCCGGATGAGTTTGCGCAAGCCGAAGCGGTTTGGATGGCATGCTTCGGCCACCGCTCGCGGTAACGGCAAGGGCTCGCCACTCGCCCAGGCTGCGATCAATTCGCCCGACAGCGGTGCCGTGATCAGCCCCCGCGAGCCATGGCCGCTGTTCACGTACAAACCGTCCAGCCAGGGGCAGGGTACTTCTGGCACCTGCCGCGCATCTTTGCCCAACGCCGCATACGCCTTGGCAAACGCAGCCGGGTCGGCCAGCGGCCCGACTATCGGTAAATAGTCCGGGCTGGTGCAGCGAAACGCGGCGCGCCCCTGCAACTGCGCGGGGTCAAGGGCCGCACTGTCGAGGCGCTGGGCCAGGTCCGTGGAAATGTCATTCAGCAGCGCCAGGTTGCTCTGGTGCTCTGCCACGGTCGGCCTCAGGTCCTCACTTTGGAAGTCGAAGCTCGCCCCCAGGGTATGCTCATGACCCCGGGGCGGCGCGACATAGCCGTCGGCACACACCACCGTGCGCAGTGTGCGGCTGGCGTCGGTTGCCGGCAACCGGGTGATCTGCCCCCGGATACGCTTGAGCGGCAATTGCGCGCACGGCTCGAAGCGCCGCACTTCGGCGGCTGCGGCCAGGACCACCAGCGGCGCGCTGGCCAGCAGTCGCTCGCCTGCCCAGGCTTGCCAGTGGTCATCGACTTTGCGCAGCTCGATGACCTCCTGGTGTGTCAGCAGGCGAATACGCGGGTGCTGTAATTGCTGTTGGCACAGCGCCGGCGGGTGCACCCAGCCACCTTCGGGGTAGAACAAGCCGCCGGCCGGCAAGGCCACCCCGGCGATGGATTCGGCCTCGGCGCGCTCCAGGGCGTGCAGCAGGCCGTGGTCGAAGGCGGCAGCCAGCTTGCCTTGGCGTTCGGCCTCCTTGCTGTCGAAGGCCAGCTGCAGCACGCCGCAGGCCTCCCAGTCGTGGCCACGCTGCAAGCGCTCGAGCTGGCGCCGGGTGTAGCCGAAGCCGGACAGGATCATTTGCGAAAGCGCGGTGCCATGGGCAGACAGCTTGAGGTACAGCACACCTTGCGGGTTGCCCGACGCTTCCTGGGCCGGGGCCTGGTGGCGCTCCAGCACGGTGACCTGCCACCCTCGGCGGGCCAGGCTGGCAGCGCTGGCGCTGCCGGCCAGACCGGCACCGATCACCAGCGCGTCACGCGGCCCCTGGACAACCGCTGGGCGCGCGTACCAAGGCGCGCCGGGGCAGGGCAGAGGGCCGACGTAAGCGCCGCTCATTACCTCCCACTTCTTGCCGATACCCGGCACCTTCTTCATGGCGAAGCCGGCTTCGACTAGGCTGCGGCGTACCCAGCCGGTGGTGGTGAAGGTGCCCAGCACCGTGCGAGGGTGGGACAGGCGCGCCAGTTGCGCGAACAGCGCCGGGGTCCACATGTCCGGGTTCTTGGCGGGGGCAAAGCCATCGAGGAACCACACGTCGATCTGCGCATCGAGTTGCGGCAGCTGTTCCAGCACATCGCCGATCAACAGGGTGAGTGTGACCCGGCCATCAGCGAACGTGAACTGCTGGAACCCCGGGTGCACGGCCACGTACTGCTCCAGCAGGGGCTCGGTGTAGGCGGCCAGGTCTGGCCACAGGCGTGCAGCACGGAGCATGTCTTCGTGGCCGAGGGGGTATTTCTCGACACTGACGAAATGCAAACGCGCATTGCTGTGTGCGTGCTCGTCGAACAGCTGCCAGGCGCAGAAGAAGTTCATGCCGGTGCCAAAACCGGTTTCGCCGATCACCAGGCAGGTGTGGGGCGCAAGGTCGGCACAGCGCTCGGCCAGACGGGTCTGGCCGAGGAACACGTGCTTGGTTTCTTCGATGCCTTCGTTGACCGCGAAATAGACGTCGTCGTATTGCCGCGAATGGGGGCGGCCGTGGTCGTCCCAATCGATCTGGGCGTGCTGGAGGAGGGTGGACATGGTTGGCTCGGTTGCAGCGGATGGCAGGATTTTATGACATCTGAAGGGTTTGCGCAGGCTGTACCGGCCCTCTCGCTGGCAAGCCAGCGAGAGGGCCGGTACAGGCGCCAGTTAAATCCGCTAGTCTTGCTTATCCATTGAAGGAGCCAGTGCATGTTCGAATCTGCCGAAATCGGCCACAGTATCGACAAGGAGGCTTACGACGCCGAGGTGCCCGCTTTGCGCGAGGCCCTGCTCGAAGCCCAGTACGAACTCAAGCAGCAGGCGCGCTTCCCGGTGATCGTGCTGATCAACGGCATCGAAGGCGCCGGCAAGGGTGAGACGGTAAAACTGCTCAACGAGTGGATGGACCCGCGCATGATCGATGTGCTCACCTTCGATCAGCAGACTGATGAAGAGCTGGCCCGGCCACCTGCGTGGCGCTATTGGCGGGCGTTGCCACCCAAGGGGCGGATGGGGGTGTTCTTCGGCAACTGGTACAGCCAGATGCTGCAGGGGCGGGTGCATGGGGTGTTCAAGGATGCCGTGCTCGACCAGGCCATCACGGGCGCCGAGCGCCTGGAGCAGATGCTCTGCGATGAAGGTGCGTTGATCATCAAGTTCTGGTTCCACCTGTCCAAGAAACAGATGAAAGCGCGCCTGAAATCCCTCAAAGACGACCCGCTGCACAGCTGGAAGATCAGCCCACTGGACTGGCAGCAGTCCGAAACCTACGACCGCTTTGTACGTTTTGGCGAACGCGTGCTGCGCCGTACCAGCCGCGACTATGCACCGTGGCATATCGTCGAAGGGGTCGACCCGAACTACCGCAGCCTGGCGGTGGGGCGCATTCTGTTGGAAAGCCTGCAAGCCGCGCTGGCCAACAACCCTAAGGGTAAGCACAAGGGCAACGTGGCCCCGCTGGGCCACAGCATCGACGACCGTAGCCTGCTCGGCGCCCTGGACATGACCCTGCGTCTGGACAAGTCTGACTATCAGGAACAACTGGTCACCGAACAGGCCCGGCTGGCCGGCCTGCTGCGTGACAAACGCATGCGTCGGCACGCACTGGTGGCGGTATTCGAGGGCAACGATGCCGCCGGCAAGGGCGGTGCGATCCGCCGCGTGGCGGCGGCGCTGGACCCGCGCCAGTATCGCATCGTGCCGATCGCCGCGCCCACTGAAGAAGAGCGCGCGCAGCCGTACCTGTGGCGGTTCTGGCGGCATATTCCGGCGCGTGGCAAGTTCACCATCTTCGACCGTTCCTGGTATGGCCGGGTCCTGGTGGAGCGGGTGGAAGGTTTTTGCAGCCCGGCTGACTGGATGCGCGCCTACAGCGAGATCAATGACTTTGAAGAGCAGTTGGTGAATGCCGGGGTTGTGGTAGTCAAGTTCTGGCTGGCAATCGACCAGCAGACACAACTTGAACGTTTCCAAGAGCGCGAGCAGATTCCATTCAAACGCTACAAGATCACCGAGGATGACTGGCGCAACCGCGACAAGTGGGACGAATACACCACCGCGGTGGGCGACATGGTCGACCGCACCAGCAGCGAGATTGCCCCGTGGACGCTGGTGGAAGCCAATGACAAGCGTTGGGCGCGGGTGAAAGTGTTGCGCACCATCACCCAGGCGCTTGAGGCCGCGTTTGCCAAGGACAAGAAGTAAGCCCGCAAGCCATGCCGTAGAAGAATGACCTGATGAATTCTTTTCTCGGCATTGGCCACCGTACCCGCCCTCCAAGCCCGTAGAATCCAGACACCCCCACCACGGGCTTGATCGAGGACGCTATGCACACCACTTCCGGCCGCTGGGGCTATGGCTTGTTCCTGGCACTTTTGACCGCATTGCTTTGGGGCATCCTGCCCATCAAGCTCAAGCAGGTGCTGCAAGTGGTGGACCCGATCACCGTCACCTGGTACCGCCTGCTGGTTTCCGGCGGGCTGCTGTTTGCCTGGCTGGCGGCTCGGCGGCGTTTGCCTTCCTTGCGCACATTGTCGTCCAAGGGCAAGGGCCTGTTGCTCGTGGCTGTGCTTGGCCTGATGGGCAACTACGTGCTGTACCTGATCGGCCTGAACCTGTTAAGCCCAGGCACCGCGCAGTTGGTGGTACAAGTCGGGCCGGTACTGTTGCTGGTGGCCAGCGTGTTCGTGTTTCGCGAGCGCTTCAGCCTGGGGCAGGGCTTAGGCCTTCTGATCCTGCTGGTGGGGTTTGGCTTGTTCTTCAACCAGCGGCTGGAAGAGCTGCTGACCTCGCTGGGCACCTACACGACCGGCGTCCTGACCATCTTGCTGGCGACCAGCATCTGGGTGTTTTACGCCCTGAGCCAGAAGCAGTTGCTGACGGTGTGGCATTCGCAGCAGGTGATGATGGTGATCTACCTTAGCTGCGCCGCGCTGCTGACGCCTTGGGTTCACCCGTTGGAGGCGCTGCAACTGAGCCCGTTGCAAGGCTGGCTGTTGCTGGCCTGTTGCTTGAACACGCTGGTCGCTTATGGCGCGTTTGCCGAGGCGCTGGCGCACTGGGAAGCCTCGCGGGTGAGTGCAACGCTGGCGATGACGCCGCTGGTGACCTTCGTCGCAGTGGCGCTGGCGGCCTGGGTGTGGCCTGACTATGTGCAGGCCGAGGACATCAATGCCTTGGGGTATGTGGGGGCGGTGACTGTGGTGTTGGGGTCCACGCTGGTGGCGGTGGGGCCCTCGCTTGTAGCCGGGTGGCGGGCGAGGAGGGCCTGGGTTGCTTGATTGCCTGCCAGGGCCTCTTGCGGATGAGCCGGTTTACCCGCAAACGCACAGCGCCCTGTTATTTCTGCCAGTAGCGCCAACGTGTCATGAGTGAGCTAATCGGCTGACATTCCCTGGATGACAAAGGAAATCCGTCATGAGGAACCTGTGCCGACCGATCGCTGCACTGCTGATTACCCTTTCGGCCCCACCGCTACTGGCCGCTGATGCGACACGAACGCTCAGCGAGCGCGCGAAGACGGCAGTGGATCAACTCAATACCTGGTACAACAGCGTCACCGATGATTGCGGTGGCCCGGACAAACCCGGCTACTTGTGCAGTGGCATCGCGCTGCGGACGACGACCAGCAGCACCGGTTTCCTGCCATGGGAGCCGACCGACAGTCAGCTCGAAAAGGGCAGCATAGCGTTTTCGTGGGTACGCCGTGACAGCACCTTCGGCAGGCCCTTCGGTAACCAGAATGGGCTGGTGCTGTACCCGCCCCAGTACGCGCCGCCTGGCAGCCTTGCCGCGTTGAACGTGCTCTGCACGTTCCCCATCAATGCCAATACCAATCAACGCCCGACCCTGCAAGGCTGCGGCCCGATCAGCGGCTTCGAAGAAACCACCGATACCTGCCAGGCCCTGGGGGTGAACACGGCGCAGCAATGGCTGGACAAGTATCCGCAAGCCAGCAACTACAGGGTGTGTGGTTGGGACCTTCGGCAACCCACCGCAGCGTCGGCCCATGCGTTCAACACCGCCCTGCGGGCTCGCCAAGGCATGGCCGACGCGCACTGGTCGATCAACAACGAAGTACTGCTACCGGCGTGGGAGAAGGGCCAAGGGGGCGTGCTGCCGGTGCATTCGTTCTTCTATGTGCAAGGCGAGCGCGAAGCCCTGGCCAAGGCCCAATACGACCAGATTCGTTACCACCAGCTTTACGAACAACGGGTGCCGGTGATCAGTGTGCGATTCCCCACCGACCGGTCTGGCAGCATGAGCTTCAGCTATGACGAACAGGATCAGGCCGTGGGCCGGCCGACACCTACACCTCGCATCGATTTCGAAGACGTGACGCCCGGGCACTATGCGCGTCTGCTTGCTCACGGCGTCGAATTCCAGCTCAGCCGGGTCACCCGAGGCGTCAGCGACAAACCGCGCGAAGGCGGCGAGGAGCTGATCAAGGGCCATCATCTGGAAGCCGATTCATCGATCAAGCTGGTCCTCGAAGGTGGCGGGCGTCGACTGGTCACCTTCGCCTGGGGATGCACCAGTTATTGCGGGGTCCAGACTGAGATCGCTGGTGAGCATGAAGAGTTGTCGGAAGAGGGCCCGGGGCCGACCATGCATTTCGGCACCAAGGAGCTGATCATCGACGGCCCTGAGGTGTTGACGCTGGTTGTCGACACGGAGGAGGACAATGCCCTGTTGGTGCTCGACAACCTCATCGTAAAAGAATTGCCTGAGAAATGAGGTGGTTGCTCCAGGTTCATCACACTACTTGGGTCTTGTGGTGAACCTGTGAGCGGGGTTTTGTCCCGCGCTAGAACCGCGCGAGGCAACAGATGAATCTAGCCCTTGCCACCCGGTGCGAGCATCTTGTCCGGCCGTACCCATTGATCGAACTGCTCGTTGGTAAGGTACTTCAACTCCAGCGCCGCCTCGCGCAATGTCTTGCCTTCGGCGTAGGCCTTCTTGGCAATTTCCGCTGCCTTGTCATAGCCAATATGGGGGTTCAACGCTGTTACCAGCATCAGCCCGCGCTCCAGATGTGCCGCCATCTGCTCTGCATCCGGCTCGATGCCCGCCACGCAGTGCTGCTGGAAGTTGCGGCAGCCATCGGCAAGCAGTTCGATCGATTGCAACAGGTTATGGATGATCACCGGCTTGAACACGTTCAGCTGCAAATGCCCCTGGCTGGCGGCGAAGCCGATGGCCGCGTCGTTGCCCAGCACCTGGCAGGCCAGCATTGAGAGCGCCTCGCATTGGGTCGGGTTGACCTTGCCCGGCATGATCGAACTGCCCGGCTCATTGGCCGGCAGGCGCACCTCGGCAAGCCCCGCGCGGGGGCCAGAGCCGAGCAGGCGCAGGTCGTTGGCGATTTTCATCAAGGCCACTGCCAGGGTCTTCAACGCGCCCGCCAGGCTGGTCAGCGGTTCGTGACCGGCGAGGGCGGCGAACTTGTTCGGCGCGGTGACGAACGGCAAGCCGGAGAGGGCGGCCAGCTCGGCCGCAATGGCTTCGGCAAAGCCATGCGGGGCATTGAGCCCGGTGCCGACGGCCGTGCCCCCCTGAGCCAGTTCGCATACTGCCGGCAAGGTGGCGCGGATCGCACGCTGGGCATAGTCAAGCTGAGCGACGAAGGCGGAAACTTCCTGGCCGAAGGTGATCGGCGTGGCATCCATCATGTGGGTGCGGCCGGTCTTGACCAGTTTGTGGTGACGAGCCGACAACTCGGCCAGCCCCGAGGACAGCTCGGCGATCGCCGGCAGCAGGTCGTCATGCACCGCTTGGGCGGCGGCGATGTGCATGGCGGTGGGGAAGCAGTCATTGGAACTCTGCGAGCGGTTGACGTGGTCATTGGGGTGCACTGGCGCCTTGCCCCCACGGCCCTTGCCGGCCAGTTCATTGGCCCGCCCGGCGATCACCTCGTTGACGTTCATGTTGCTCTGCGTGCCGCTGCCGGTTTGCCACACCACCAGCGGGAATTGGTCGTTGTGCTCGCCGTCCAGCACTTCGTCGGCGGCCTGTTCGATCAGCCGGGCAATGTCAGCCGGCAGGTCGCCATTGCGGTCGTTGACCCTGGCTGCAGCCTTCTTGATCAGGGCCAGGGCGTGCAGCACCGCGAGCGGCATGCGTTCCTTGCCAATGGCAAAGTTGATCAGCGAGCGCTGGGTCTGCGCGCCCCAGTAGGCGTCTTCCGGAACTTCGACCGGGCCCAGGCTGTCTGTCTCGATACGGCTCATGCTGCGTTCACTCCTTTGTCAGTCAGAATCAGCAGTTTAGGCCCTCATGCGACCGAGCGGTTCAATCGCTCGTCGTGCCACTTGAGCACTGCGCCCTGGCGGGAGCAGAATGCTCTACTCTGAGGTACCGCCTCCCCTCCTTGAAGGAAATGCAATGACCCGTCTCCGTGTCCTCTGTGCTGCCGTCGCCCTGGCCTGTGCCAGCGGCCAGGTACTCGCTGCCACCGCCAGCCATAACGCTGCCGCCGAGAAATTCCTGACCCTGGCCAACGCCGACAAGCTGGGCACCCCGGTGTACATGCAGGTCCAGCAGATGTTCGCTCAGCGCTTCGCCCAGACCAAGGCCCCGTCGTCCAAGCAACCGGTGCTGGAGAGCTACCAGGCCAAGGCCAACGCCGCGCTGGACAACGCCATCGGTTGGAACAAGCTGAAACCGAAGATGGTCGACCTGTACACCCAGACCTTCACCGAGCAGGAGCTCAAGGACCTGGTCAAATTCTACGAATCGCCGCTGGGCAAGAAAGTCCTGCGTGAAATGCCCAAGGTTACCCAGCAGTCGGCCCAGCTGACCCAGCAAAGCCTGGAACCTGCGGTACCGGTGGTCAACAAGCTGCTCGAAGACATGACCAAGGAACTGGACCCGACCGCCGGCAAGGCCGTAGCCCCGGCGAAGAAGTGAGTAATACCCGATGACCATGCAGCAACGCATCGAGCAGCAGCTGGCCGGCCTGGCGCCGCAGCACCTTGAAGTGCTCAACGAAAGCCACATGCACAGCCGTGGCCAAGAGACCCACTACAAGGCGGTGATCGTCAGCGAGCAGTTTGCCGGGCTCAACAGCGTCAAGCGCCACCAGAAGGTCTACGCCACCATGGGTGAGCTGATGCAGCAGATCCATGCCCTGGCCATCCATACCTACACCGCCCAGGAGTGGGCACAGGTGGGGGCCGCACCGGCTTCGCCTGTGTGTGCAGGTGGCGCCAAGCACTGAATCCTTTCCGTCGTTCTGGTACACTGCGCACCATCCCAAGGGGGCCGCTGCGCGGCCCATCGCCGGCGAGCCGGCTCCTGTAGATACAGTGCACTTCTCAAGAGGTGCGCCGTACCTGTAGGCGTCGCCTCGTCGGCGATGGCCTGCGCAACTGCCCCCTGTTTCATGTGACCCCGGTCCGCCCCTTACGAGGGCAACCACCTGGAGATTCAACGCAATGACTCAACCCATCGTCGTGGCGGCGCTGTATAAGTTCGTCACCTTGCAAGACTACGTCGAGCTGCGCGAGCCGCTGCTCAAGGCCATGCTCGACAACGGTGTCAAAGGTACCCTGCTGCTGGCCAATGAAGGCATCAACGGCACCGTCTCGGCCACCCGCGAAGGCATCGACGGCCTGCTCGCCTGGCTGCGCAACGACCCGCGCCTGGTGGATGTGGATCACAAGGAATCCTACTGCGACGAGCAGCCGTTCTACCGCACCAAGGTCAAGCTCAAGAAAGAGATCGTCACCCTTGGGGTGCCGGGGGTGGACCCGAACCAGGCGGTCGGCACCTATGTCGAGCCCAAGGACTGGAATGCCCTGATCAGCGACCCTGAAGTGCTGTTGATCGACACCCGCAACGACTACGAAGTGGCCATCGGCACCTTCAAGGGCGCCATCGACCCAAAGACCGAGACCTTCCGCGAATTCCCCGAGTACATCAAGGCCAACTTCGACCCGAGCAAGCACAAGAAGGTGGCCATGTTCTGCACCGGCGGCATCCGCTGCGAAAAAGCCTCCAGCTACATGCTCGGTGAAGGCTTCGAGTCGGTCTATCATCTTAAGGGCGGCATCCTGAAATACTTCGAGGAAGTGCCTCAGGAACAAAGCCTCTGGGACGGCGACTGCTTTGTCTTCGACAACCGCGTCACGGTGCGCCATGACCTGAGCGAAGGCGAATACGACCAGTGCCATGCCTGCCGCCACCCGATCAACGTCGAAGACCGTGCGTCCGAGCACTATTCGCCCGGCGTGAGCTGCCCGCACTGCTGGGACAGCCTTAGTGAGAAGACCCGGCGCAGTGCCATCGACCGGCAGAAGCAGATCGAACTGGCCAAGGCGCGCAACCTGCCGCACCCGATCGGTTACAACTACAAAGCCGAGGCCTGATGCATGACTGCACGCCTGCTCTATGTGATGGACCCGATGTGCTCCTGGTGCTGGGGGTTCGCACCCGTCGCTGCGGCCTTGATCGCCCAGGCACGTGAAGCGGGCGTGCCTACCCGCCTCATACCGGGTGGTTTGCGTACTGGCGGCACCGCGCTGGACGCCTCTACCCGCAAATACATTCTCGAGCATTGGCAGGCGGTGGCCGACGCCACCGGCCAGCCGTTTCGTTTCGACGGCGCCATGCCTGATGGGTTCGTCTACGACACCGAACCGGCCTGCCGCGCCCTGGTGGCTGCCCGCGAGCTTGATGCTGAGCGGGTCTGGCCATTGCTGGCGTCGATCCAGCGTGGGTTCTATGAGCGAGGCCTGGACGTCACCACAGCACCGCAACTGGTCGAGCAGGCCGAGCAGGCCGGCTTTGATCGTGCGGCGTTTGCCGAAGCCTTTGCCAGTGCCGACACCCGCGCTGCCACCGCGGCCGATTTCAGCTGGGTGCAGGACCTGGGCATCGCCGGCTTCCCCACGCTGCTGGCCGAGCGCAACGGCCAACTGGCCCTGCTGACCAATGGCTACCAGCCGCTGGAGAGCCTGCAACCCTTACTTGCTCGCTGGCTACAGCAGGCCGCCTGTGCTTGATTTGCCAGGGTCGCCAGACCCTGTGCCAGGGAAGCCCGCTGCTGCGCCTGACCGACTGAGCTGGGCAGAAATCCGCCGCCTGGCGCTGCACCACAAGAAAAACCTCTGGACCGCCAACCTGGTCGCTGTGCTGGCGGCCTGCTGCAGTGTACCCATCCCCTTGTTGTTGCCGCTGCTGGTAGACGAAGTGCTGCTTGGCCACGGTGATGCCGCACTGAAGTTCATGAACCATCTGCTGCCTGATGGGTGGCAGGTGGCGGCCGGCTACATTGGCCTGATGCTGGTCGTTACGCTGTCCCTGCGCCTTGCTGCGCTTGCGTTCAACGTTGTGCAGGCGAAACTGTTCGCCGGGCTGGCCAAGGACATCGTGTACCGTCTGCGCATCCGCCTGATCGAGCGGCTCAAGCGTATTTCCCTCAAAGAATACGAAAGCCTTGGCAGCGGCACCGTCACGACGCACCTGGTCACCGACCTGGATACCCTCGACAAGTTCGTCGGCGAAACACTGAGCCGCTTCCTGGTCGCGATGCTGACCCTGACCGGCACGGCGGCGATCCTGATGTGGATGCACTGGAAGCTGGCCCTGCTGATCCTGCTGTTCAACCCGCTGGTGATCTACTTCACCGTGCAGCTGGGCAAGCGCGTCAAACACCTGAAAAAGCTCGAAAACGACAGCACGTCGCGTTTTACCCAGGCGTTGGCGGAAACCTTGGATGCCATCCAGGAGATCCGTGCCAGCAACCGTCAGGGCTACTTCCTCGGGCGCCTTGGCGTGCGTGCCCGCGAGGTGCGCGACTATGCCGTGGACTCGCAGTGGAAGAGCGACGCGAGCGGCCGCGCCAGTGGCCTGCTGTTCCAGTTCGGTATCGACATTTTCCGTGCCGCGGCGATGCTCACGGTGCTGTTCTCCGACCTGTCGATCGGCCAGATGCTGGCGGTGTTCAGCTACCTATGGTTCATGATTGGCCCGGTCGAGCAACTGCTCAACCTGCAATATGCGTACTACGCCGCCGGTGGCGCATTGAGCCGCCTCAATGAGCTGCTGGCGCGTGACGACGAGCCGCAGTACCCAGGCGCGAGCGACCCGTTCGCGGGCCGTGAAACGGTCGGTATCGAGGTGCGCGACCTGCGCTTTGCCTATGCCGACGAGCCGGTGCTCGAGCACCTCGACCTGTCCATCGCCCCGGGCGAAAAGGTCGCGATCGTCGGCGCCAGTGGCGGCGGCAAGAGCACCCTGGTGCAACTGCTGCTGGGCCTCTACAGCGCCCAGGCCGGGACCATCCGCTTTGGCGGTGCCAGCCTGCAGGAAATCGGCCTGGAAACCTTGCGCGAGCATGTGGCTGTGGTGCTGCAGCATCCCTCCTTGTTCAACGACAGCGTGCGCGCCAACCTGACCATGGGGCGCGAAAGCAGCGATGAAGCCTGCTGGCAGGCACTGCGCATCGCCCAGCTGGACGCCACTATCGCCGCGTTGCCGCAAGGGCTGGACAGCGTGGTCGGCCGCTCGGGTGTGCGTCTTTCGGGTGGGCAGCGCCAGCGCCTGGCGATTGCCCGCATGGTTCTGGCCGAGCCGAAGGTGGTCATCCTCGACGAGGCAACTTCGGCGCTGGACGCGGCCACTGAGTACAACCTGCACCAGGCCTTGGCGCGGTTCCTCAGTGGCCGTACCACGCTGATCATCGCCCACCGTTTGTCGGCCGTGAAGCAGGCCGACCGGGTGCTGGTGTTCGATGGCGGGCATGTGGCCGAGGACGGCGATCACCAGCAGCTGATTGCCGAGGGTGGGTTGTATGCCAAGTTGTATGGGCATCTGCAGCAGACCTGACGGCAATAAATTCCCCGTCACTCAGATGGCAAATGGCCTACGCTGTGCTTGTCTGGGTTGATTCGAGCCTTATCTGCTCTGTGACAGGGACTACATGAAGGGAAATCGCACGCTAGAGGCGCCAAGGCTGCTGGGTATCATCTGGCCCTTCATCGCCGTTGTAGTCTTCCAGGTACTGCTGGGTAGCCTCAGCCTTTACGCGCTGTCGGCGGTTCGTGCCTATGTGGCGGGCGAGAGCCTGTGGTCCAAGGCCCAGAAAGACGCCATCTATTACCTCAACCTGTATGCCGACAGCGGTGACGAGCGTACCTACCAACGCTATCGCCAGGTGATCAGCGTACCTCAAGGCGACCACCAGCTGCGCGAGGTGCTTGACCAGGCAAGCCCGGACCTCGAAGCCGCCCGTCAGGCCGTGCTGCAGGGTGGCAACCACCCGGATGACGTCGATCGCATCATCTGGTTCTACCGCAATTTTCGCCAGCTCAGCTACATGCAGACGGCGATTGCCTACTGGAACATCGGTGACAACTACCTGAACCAACTGGACGTGCTGGCCAACGACATGCGGGCAGGCTTCGCCAGTGGCCGTGCCGAGGCCCGTCAGGTCAGTGAGTGGCGAGCCCGCATCGTCGCTATCAACGAGGGCGTGACGCCAGCGGCTAAGGCCTTCAGCGATGCCCTGGGGGAGGGTTCGCGGATGCTGTTGCGGGTGTTGTTGATCACCAACCTGCTGACAGCACTGTTTCTCATCGCCATTGCCTGGCGCCGTTCAAGCAAGCTGCTGGCCCAGCGCCAGGCCTTCGCCAGTGCTTTGCAGGCGGAAAAAGAGCGAGCACAGATTACCCTGCAAGCTATTGGGGATGCGGTGATCACCACCGATGTCGAGGGGTGCATCGTCTACATGAACCCGGCTGCGGAGCAACTGACCCACTGGCAGGCAGGGCAGGCCCTGGGCCTGCCATTGACTGCGCTGTTCAGCCTGGTGGACGAGCAGGCCGAGAACGACAGTGGCTCGCTGCTGGACCAGGTGCTCAGCGGCAGCCTGAAAGGGGGGGCTGAGCATGCTCGGCTGATCCAGCGCCTGGACGGCAGCACGGTCTCGATCAACCTGGTGGGGTCGCCGATCATCAGTGATGGGCAAATGGCCGGCATCGTGCTGGTGTTGCACGACATGACCCAGGAGCGCCAGTACATTGCCAACCTGTCCTGGCAGGCCACCCACGACGCCTTGACTGGCTTGGCCAACCGTCGCGAGTTCGAATACCGCCTGGAGCAGGCCCTCAACGAACTGGTGCGCCAGTCGGGGCGCCATTCGCTGATGTTCCTCGACCTGGACCAGTTCAAGCTGGTCAACGATACCTGTGGCCACGCGGCCGGCGATGAGTTGTTACGGCACATCTGTGCCGTGCTGCAATCCGGCTTGCGCGAGGGGGATACCCTGGCCCGACTGGGCGGCGATGAATTTGGTGTGTTGTTGGAAAGTTGCCCGCCGGAGCAAGCCGAGCGAATCGCCGAAAACCTGCGCCAGGCTGTGCAAAGCCTGCATTTCGTGTGGAAGGGCCGGCCTTTCGTCACCACCGTGAGCATTGGCCTGGTGCATATGGCGCAGGCACCGGGCACCCTGGAGGCGTCGTTGCGTGCGGCCGACATGGCCTGCTACATGGCCAAGGAGAAGGGGCGCAACCGGGTGCAGGTGTACCATGCCGACGACAGCGAGCTGTCGATGCGCTTTGGTGAGATGGCCTGGATCCAGCGCCTGCATGTGGCGTTGGAAGAGAACCGTTTTTGCCTCTACGCCCAGGAAATCGCCGCGTTGACGTCCATTGAAGGGCCGGGCCATATCGAAATCCTGTTGCGCCTGCACGATGAAAGTGGCCGCACCATTCTGCCGGACAGCTTCATACCGGCGGCCGAACGCTATGGCTTGATGACTGCCCTCGATCGCTGGGTAGTGCGCAATGTGTTCCAGATCATCCGCCAGTGCCTGGATGAGGGCAGGGAAGGGCCGCTGTCAATGTGCGCGATCAACCTCTCAGGGTCGAGCATTGGAGATGACAAGTTCCTTGAGTACCTGCACCGACTGTTCGTCGAATATGCCATTCCGCCGCGGCTGATCTGTTTCGAAATCACCGAGACCAGCGCAATCGCCAACCTGGGCAGTGCCATCCGATTCATCAACGAATTGAAAGGACTGGGCTGCAAGTTCTCCCTCGACGATTTCTGTGCCGGAATGTCGTCATTCGCTTATTTAAAACATTTACCCGTCGACTTCTTGAAGATCGACGGAAGTTTTGTCAAAGATATGCTGGATGATCCGGTTAACCGGGCCATGGTCGAGGTGATCAATCACATCGGCCATGTCATGGGTAAGCGGACCATTGCCGAGTTCGTCGAAACACCGTTGATCGAGCAGGCCTTGCAGGAGATCGGCGTGGACTACGCCCAGGGCTATCTGATCGAACGACCGCAGGTGTTCACCTGCGACAGTCTGCGGCGCCAACGGATTGCTGCACGGCCCCTGCTGCATCGGGCGCCTGGAACCTTTCGCTGAAAAAGCGTCGGCTTAATCACAGGGATCAAGGAGCGCAAAAGTGATTGATGCATTCGTTCGAATCGGGCCATTGATGGACCCCGCCAGTTACCCCCAATGGGCACAGCAACTGATCGAGGAGTGTCGCGAAAGCAAGCGCCGCGTAGTCGAGCATGAGTTCTACCAGCGTTTGCGTGACGGCCAGCTGCGCCAGGCGACCATCCGCCAGTACCTGATCGGTGGCTGGCCGGTGGTGGAACAGTTCTCGCTGTACATGGCCCACAACCTGACCAAGACCCGCTACGCGCGCCACCCCGGCGAGGACATGGCGCGCCGTTGGTTGATGCGCAATATCCGCGTCGAGCTCAACCATGCCGACTACTGGGTGCACTGGTGCCATGCCCATGGCATCCACCTGCACCAGTTGCAGAGCCAGGAGGTGCCAGCGGAGCTCAATGGGCTCAACGATTGGTGCTGGCGGGTGTGCACCACTGAGTCGCTGGCCATTGCCATGGCGGCCACCAACTACGCTATCGAGGGGGCGACTGGGGAGTGGTCGGCGGTGGTCTGCGCCGAGGACACCTATGCCATGGGCTTCCCCGAGGACCAGCGCAAGCGCGCCATGAAATGGCTGAAGATGCACGCCCAGTATGACGACGCGCACCCGTGGGAGGCGCTGGAGATCATCTGCACGCTGGCCGGTGAGAACCCCACCCAGGGGCTGCGCAACGAGCTGCGCAAGGCCATTTGCAAGAGCTATGACTGCATGTACCTGTTCCTGGAGCGGTGCATGCAGATGGAAGGTCGCCAGCAAGGGCGCATGCGCCCGGCGCTGGCGGCGGGCTGATCTTTCGCCAGTACGGCCCCTTCGCGGATGAGCCCGCCACGGGGCCGTACTGGCGAAAACCTACTGGGCGTTGAACGCCTGCCCGTTCACCCCAGTACTGTCCGGCCCCATCAGGTACAGGTACACCGGCATGATCTCTTCGGGCAGCGGGTTGTTCTGCGGGTTCTCGCTGGGGTAGGCCTGCGCGCGCATCGCCGTGCGCGTGGCGCCCGGGTTGATGCTGTTGGAGCGTACGGGTGCCACGCCTTCCAGTTCGTCGGCCAAGGTCTGCATCAGGCCTTCGGTGGCGAACTTCGACACGCCATAGGCGCCCCAATAGGCCCGGCCCTTGCGTCCGACGCTGCTGGAGGTGAACACCACCGAGGCGTCCTCCGACAGCTTGAGCAGCGGCAGCAGGGTGCTGGTGAGCATGAAGGTGGCATCGACGTTGATGTGCATCACGCGCATGAAGTTATCGCCGGAAAGCTGCTCCAGCGGCGTGCGTGGGCCGATGATCGAAGCATTGTTGAGCAGGCCGTCGAGGCGGCCGAACTGCTCCTCGATCATCACTGCCAGCCCGTCGTACTCGTGGGGCAGGGCGGTTTCCAGGTTGAACGGGATGACCACTGGCTGCGGATGGCCAGCGGCCTCGATCTGGTCATAGACCTCGTTGAGGTTGGCCTCGGTCTTGCCCAGCAGCAGTACGGTGGCGCCCAGGGCGGCATAGGCCTTGGCGGCGGCGGCACCAATGCCACGGCCAGCGCCGGTGACCAGAATGACGCGGCCCTTGAGCAGGTCGGGGCGGGCGGTGTAGTCGAACATTGAAGTTCCCCTGTGTTCTTTAAGGCAAATGCGATCCCACAGGATCAGTGGTCAGCCGCTAGGGATCAGCAGCCGCACAAGGCGCTGTCGATCACCTTGCGCAGTTCCAGGGGGTGGTCCACCACCACGTCGGCACCCCAGTTGTTCGGGTTGTCTTCTGGATGAATATAGCCATAGCGCACCGCCGCCGTGCGGGTGCCGGCATCGCGACCAGACTCTATGTCGCGCAGGTCATCGCCAACGAACAGCACACTGGCCGGGTCCAGGTCCAGGGTCTTGCAGGCCAGGATCAGCGGCTCGGGGTCGGGCTTGCTGTTTTTCACGTGGTCCGGGCAGATCAGCAGCGCGGAGCGTTCGGCCAGGCCCAGGCGCTGCATGATCGGCTCGGCGAAGCGCACCGGCTTGTTGGTGACCACGCCCCACAGCAGGTTGCCTTTCTCGATATCGGCCAACAGCTCGGCCATGCCGTCGAACAGCTTGCTGTGCACCGCGCAGTCACGCTGGTAGCGCTCGAGGAACTCCAGGCGCAGGGCCTCGAAGCCCTCGGCTTCGGGGCTCATGGCAAAGGTTGCGGCTACCATGGCGCGGGCGCCGCCGGAAATCACGTCGCGGATCAGCCTGTCGTCGATGGCAGGCAGGCCGCGCTCGGCGAGCATGGCCTGGCAGATGGCGATGAAGTCCGGCGCCGTGTCGAGCAGGGTGCCGTCCATGTCGAAAAGTACTGCTCGCAAACGCATGCTTATTCCTCGCGCAGGGTCTGGATCATGTAGTTGACGTCGACGTCGCTGCTGAGCTTGTAGTGCTTGGTCAGCGGGTTGTAGGTCAGGCCGATGATATCCTTGACTTCAAGGCCCGCAACGCGGCTCCAGGCGCCCAGCTCGGACGGGCGGATGAATTTCTTGAAGTCGTGGGTGCCGCGCGGCAGCATCTTGAGGATGTATTCGGCGCCGACGATGGCCAGCAGGTAGGCCTTGGGGTTGCGGTTGATGGTCGAGAAGAACACCTGGCCGCCGGGCTTGACCATGCGGTAGCAGGCGCGGATGACCGAGGATGGGTCGGGCACGTGCTCGAGCATTTCCAGGCAGGTGACCACATCGAACTGCGCTGGCATTTCTTCAGCCAGGGCCTCAGCGGTGATCTGCCGGTATTCCACCTGTACGCCCGACTCCAGTTGATGCAGCTGGGCAACGGCCAGCGGCGCCTCGCCCATGTCGATGCCGGTGACGGTGGCGCCACGTAGGGCCATCGCCTCGCTGAGAATGCCGCCGCCGCAACCGACGTCCAGCACCTTTTTGCCGGCCAGGCTGACGCGCTCGTCGATCCAGTTGACGCGCAGTGGATTGATATCGTGCAGCGGCTTGAACTCGCTCTCGCGGTCCCACCAGCGGTGCGCCAAGGCTTCAAACTTGGCGATTTCGGCGTGGTCGACGTTGCTCATTGAACAGTCCTCTGAACGTGGATGCGAGCTGCAGGCTTCTGGCTGCAGGCCGCAAAAAACAGTAAATCGTGCATGCGCCGCGCGTGCTTGCAGCTTGCAACTGGACGCGCGCAGCTTAAAGGGCTGCAGTATACCCGAGCGCCCAAGGCTGATGGTCGCTATAATCGCCGGCTTTTGATATCCGAACGACGGGGAGAGGCGATGCGCGAGCGACTTTTGGCGGCGGAGAAGGTGACCGGCATCCGCTGGCACGACGGCGCCCTGCACCTGCTCGACCAGCGCCTGCTGCCGTCGGAAGAACGCTGGCTGGCCTGCGACAATGTCGCGCAGGTGGCTGCAGCCATCCGCGACATGGCCGTGCGGGGCGCAGCAGCCATCGGCATTGCTGCTGCCTATGGCCTGGTATTGGCCCTCGAGGAGCGCCTGGCCGAGGGGGGCGACTGGGAAATGGACCTGGAAGAAGACTTCCTCAGCCTTGCCGAGGCACGCCCCACCGCCGCCAACCTGTTCTGGGCGCTCAATCGCATGCGTGAGCGCCTGCAGCGCGTGCGGGCGGACGAAAACGTGCTGGCGGTGCTGGAGGCCGAGGCGGTGGCGATCCATGAAAGCGATCGCGAGGCCAACCTGACCATGGCGCAGCACGGTATCGAGCTGATCCGCCGCCACCAGGGCAACGAACAGACGCTGCTGACCTACGGCAATGCCGGGGCTTTGGCCAGTGGCGGCATCGGTACGGCCTTGGGGGTGATCCGGGCAGGGTTCCTCGAAGGGATGGTCGAGCGCGTGTATGCCGGCGAGACCCGCCCTTGGTTACAGGGATCGCGCCTGACTGCCTGGGAGCTGGCCAACGATGGCATACCGGTCACTTTGTGCGCTGACTCGGCGCTGGCTCACCTGATGAAGAGCAAGGGCATCACCTGGGTGGTGGTCGGTGCCGACTGCATCGCTGCCAATGGAGATGTTGCCAGTAAGATCGGCACGTACCAACTGGCCGTCAGTGCCATGCACCACGGTGTGCGCTTCATGGTGGTGGCGCCGAGCACCAGCATCGACCTGAACCTTGCCACCGGGGAAGATATCCCGCTCGAAGAGCGTGACGCCGACGAGTTGCTGGATTACGCCGGCACCCGCGTGGCACCGCAGGTGGAAGTGTTCAACCCGGTGTTCGACGTGACCCCTGCGGACTTGATCGATGTGATAGTGACCGAGCGCGGTATCGTCGAGCGGCCGGACACCGCCAAATTGGCTCAATTGATGTGCCGCAAGCGCTTGCACTAGCAGGCCTGTCCTATCGCCGGCCTAACCCAGTGGGGCCGGTTTGGCGGCGATAGGAGCGAATAAAGCAGCCGCAACGTCCTGGCCCAGCGGCAACCTGCCATATCTCCCCACCGCCACTGCCTTTGTGATAACATCCGGCAGTTTCCAAGACCGCCCATCACGGCGGCCAATTTTGCGCAGATCCATGGCACAACTCATTGATTTGTCGTAAGTCGTCGCACCCCTATGCGCTGCGGCGGCGAGCTTCGTTCGGCCCTTGATGGAGCTGCGAAGTTTCACCAGAAAAAGGAATCAGGCTTCTCATGGGCGAACTGGCCAAAGAAATCCTCCCGGTCAATATCGAAGACGAACTGAGACAGTCTTACCTCGACTACGCGATGAGCGTGATTGTCGGGCGAGCGCTGCCCGATGCGCGTGACGGCTTGAAGCCCGTGCATCGCCGCGTTCTCTATGCGATGAGCGAACTGGGCAACGACTGGAACAAGCCGTACAAGAAATCCGCCCGTGTGGTCGGTGACGTGATCGGTAAGTACCACCCGCACGGCGACACTGCGGTCTACGACACCATCGTGCGTATGGCCCAGCCTTTCTCGCTGCGCTACCTGCTGGTCGACGGCCAGGGCAACTTCGGTTCGGTCGACGGTGACAACGCCGCGGCCATGCGATACACCGAAGTGCGCATGGCCAAGCTGGCCCACGAATTGCTGGCCGACCTGCACAAGGAAACCGTCGACTGGGTGCCCAACTACGACGGCACCGAGCAGATCCCGGCGGTCATGCCGACCCGTATCCCCAACCTGCTGGTAAACGGCTCCAGCGGTATTGCCGTGGGTATGGCGACCAACATCCCGCCACACAACCTCGGTGAAGTCATCGATGGCTGCCTGGCGCTGATCGACAACCCCGATGTCACCGTCGATGAGCTGATGCAGTACATCCCGGGCCCCGACTTCCCGACTGCCGGTATCATCAACGGCCGTCAGGGCATCATCGAGGCCTACCGCACCGGCCGTGGCCGCATCTACATGCGCGCCCGTTCCGAAGTCGAGGATATCGACAAGGTCGGTGGCCGCCAGCAGATCGTGGTTACCGAGCTGCCGTACCAGCTGAACAAGGCGCGGTTGATCGAGAAGATCGCCGAGCTGGTCAAAGAGAAGAAGATCGAAGGCATCACCGAGCTGCGCGACGAGTCCGACAAGGACGGTATGCGCATCGTCATCGAGCTGCGCCGCGGCGAGGTGCCCGAGGTGGTGCTCAACAACCTCTACCAGCAAACCCAGCTGCAGAGCGTGTTCGGCATCAACGTGGTAGCGCTGATCGACGGCCGCCCACGCGTGCTCAACCTCAAGGACCTGCTCGAAGCGTTCGTCCGCCACCGCCGTGAAGTGGTGACGCGCCGTACCGTGTTCGAGCTGCGCAAGGCGCGTGAGCGTGGCCACATCCTTGAAGGGCAGGCGGTTGCGCTGTCCAACATCGACCCGGTCATCGCCCTGATCAAGGCCTCGCCGACGCCGTCCGAAGCCAAGGAAGCATTGATTTCCACTGCCTGGGAATCCAGCGCTGTGCAGGTCATGGTCGAGCGCGCCGGCGCCGACTCCTGCCGCCCGGAGGACCTGCCAGAGCAGTATGGCCTGCGTGAAGGCAAGTACTACCTGTCGCCAGAACAGGCCCAGGCGATCCTCGACCTGCGCCTGCACCGCCTGACCGGCCTGGAGCACGAGAAGCTGCTGGCCGAGTACCAGGAGATTCTGGAGCAGATCGGCGAGCTGATCCGCATCCTCAGCAGTGCCCAGCGCCTGATGGAAGTGATTCGCGAAGAGCTCGAAGCGATCCGTGCCGAATATGGCGATGCGCGCCGCACCGAGATCCTCAATGCCAGCCACGACCTCAACTACGGCGACATGATCCCGGAAGAAGAGCGCGTGGTGACCATCTCCCACGGTGGTTATGCCAAGACTCAGCCGTTGTCCGCCTACCAGGCCCAGCGCCGTGGCGGCAAAGGCAAGTCGGCCACTGGCGTGAAGGACGAGGACTACATCGAGCACCTGCTGGTCGCCAACAGCCACGCCACCCTGTTGCTGTTCTCCAGCAAGGGCAAGGTGTACTGGAAGAAGACCTACGAAATTCCTGAGGCATCCCGCGCCGCGCGTGGCCGCCCGCTGGTCAACCTGCTGCCGCTGGAGGAGGGTGAGCGCATCACCGCCATGCTGCAGATCGACCTCGAGGCGCTGCAGATGAGCGCCGATCCGGATGAAGAGCTGGAAGACGGCGACGAGGGCGTGATCGAAGGTGAAGTGGTAGACGTCGAAGAAGTCGACGAAGAAGACGGCGACACCCCGGAGTGGGTGGCTGAACCGACCGGCGCGTACATCTTCATGGCGACTGCTTCCGGTACCGTCAAGAAAACCCCGCTGGTGCAGTTTGCCCGCCCGCGCTCCAACGGCCTGATCGCGCTGAAGCTGAAAGAAGGCGATACCTTGATTGCTGCGGCCATCACCGACGGTGCCAAGGAAGTCATGATGTTCTCCGACGCCGGCAAGGTGATCCGCTTCGCCGAGAGCGTGGTGCGCGAAATGGGCCGTACCGCCCGTGGTGTGCGCGGCATGAAGCTGGGCAAGGGGCAGCAGATCATCTCGATGCTGATCCCGGAGTCTGGCGCGCAGATCCTTACCGCTTCGGAGCGTGGTTTCGGCAAGCGTACCCCGCTGTCCAAGTTCCCGCGTCGCGGCCGTGGTGGCCAGGGCGTCATCGCCATGGGCACCAAGGGGCGCAATGGCCTGTTGATCGGTGCCATCCAGGTGCAGGAAGGTGAAGAGATCATGCTGATCTCCGACCAGGGCACCTTGGTCCGTACGCGGGTGGGTGAAGTGTCCAGCCTGAGCCGTAACACCCAGGGTGTGACCCTCATCAAGCTGGCCGCTGACGAAACGCTGGTAGGCCTGGAGCGTATCCAGGAGCCCTCCGAGGAAGAACTCGACGAACTGATCGAGACGGATGGGGAGGGTGTCGAGGCCGACGCGCCAGACGCGGCGGATGACGACACTGCGGGCGCCGAAGAGGCACCGCAGGAGTAAGCAAGCGCAACAACCCGAGCGGGGCGACCAAGGTCGCCCCGTTTGACTGATTACAGGCGGCCAACGGGTTGCGAAGCAGCCCCGATACAGCCAGGCCGTCCCCGCGGGGCGGGCCAGCAAGATACGATTTTGTTCTATTTGGCAGAGCGAGAGTGGATGTGAGCAAACGAGCCTTTAACTTCTGCGCAGGCCCTGCCGCGCTTCCTGAAGCTGTTCTGCAGCGGGCCCAGGCCGAAATGCTGGACTGGCGTGGCAAGGGCTTGTCGGTGATGGAAATGAGCCATCGCAGCGACGACTACGTGGCCATCGCCGAGAAGGCTGAGCAGGACTTGCGTGACCTGCTGTCCGTCCCCTCGAACTACAAAATCCTGTTCCTGCAGGGTGGCGCCAGCCAGCAGTTCGCCGAGATCCCGCTGAACTTGCTGCCGGAAAACGGCACTGCCGACTATGTCGAAACCGGTATCTGGTCGAAAAAGGCCATCGAGGAAGCGCGTCGCTTCGGCAACGTCAACGTCGCCGCCAGCGCCAAGCCCTACGACTACCTGGCGATCCCTGGCCAGAACGACTGGAACCTGACCAAGAACGCAGCCTACGTTCACTATGCGTCCAACGAGACCATTGGTGGCTTGCAGTTCGACTGGGTACCTGAAACCGGCGAGGTCCCGTTGGTGGTCGACATGTCGTCCGACATTCTCTCGCGCCCGATCGACGTGTCGCAATTCGGCCTGATCTACGCTGGCGCACAGAAAAACATCGGCCCGAGCGGCCTGGTGGTGGTGATCGTTCGTGAAGACCTGCTGGGCCATGCCCGCAGCAGCTGTCCGACCATGCTCGACTACAAGGTGTCGGCGGACAACGGGTCCATGTACAACACCCCGGCGACCTATTCCTGGTACCTCTCGGGCCTGGTCTTCGAGTGGCTCAAGGAGCAGGGTGGTGTCGACGCCATGGAGCAGCGCAACCGCGCCAAGAAAGACCGTTTGTACGGTTTCATCGACAGCAGCGCGTTCTACACCAACCCGATCAGCCATAACGCCCGTTCGTGGATGAACGTGCCGTTCCGTCTGGCTGACGAGCGTCTGGACAAAGCGTTTCTGGCCGGTGCCGACGCCCGCGGCCTGCTCAACCTCAAGGGACACCGTTCGGTAGGCGGTATGCGCGCCTCGATCTACAACGCCCTGGGCCTGGACGCCGTTGAAGCCCTGGTGGCCTACATGGCCGAATTCGAGAAGGAGCACGGCTGATGTCCGAACACGAGCTCAAGGCGCTGCGCGTTCGCATCGACAGCCTCGACGAGAAGATCCTCGAGCTGATCAGCGAGCGTGCCCGTTGCGCCCAGGAAGTGGCCAAGGTCAAGACCGCCTCGCTGGCCGAGGGCGAAAAGCCGGTCTTCTACCGCCCTGAACGCGAAGCGGCAGTGCTCAAGCGTGTCATGGAGCGCAACAAGGGGCCGCTGGACAATGAAGAGATGGCGCGGTTGTTCCGTGAAATCATGTCGTCCTGCCTGGCGTTGGAAGAGCCGCTGAAAATCGCCTACCTGGGCCCGGAAGGTACCTTCACCCAGGCGGCGGCGATGAAGCATTTTGGCCATGCGGTGATCAGCCGGCCGATGGCAGCCATCGACGAAGTGTTCCGCGAGGTGGCGGCCGGCGCTGTCAACTTCGGCGTGGTGCCGGTGGAAAACTCCACCGAGGGTGCCGTCAGCCACACCCTGGACAGCTTCCTCGAGCACGACATGGTCATTTGTGGCGAAGTCGAGCTGCGTATTCACCACCACCTGCTGGTGGGGGAAAACACCAAGACCGACAGCATCACCCGCATATACTCCCATGCTCAATCGCTGGCCCAGTGCCGCAAATGGCTGGATGCGCACTACCCGAACGTCGAGCGCGTGGCGGTGTCGAGCAATGCCGAGGCGGCCAAGCGGGTCAAGGGTGAGTGGAACTCGGCCGCGATCGCCGGCGACATGGCGGCCAACCTCTATGGCTTGACCCGTCTGGCCGAGAAGATCGAGGACCGCCCCGACAACTCCACGCGCTTCCTGATGATCGGCAACCAGGAAGTACCGCCGACCGGCGACGACAAGACCTCGATCATCGTGTCGATGAGCAACAAGCCCGGTGCCTTGCATGAGCTGCTGGTGCCCTTCCACCAGAACGGCATCGACCTGACCCGCATCGAGACTCGTCCGTCGCGCAGCGGCAAGTGGACCTACGTGTTCTTCATCGACTTCGTTGGCCACCACCGCGACCCGCTGATCAAGGCGGTGCTGGAGCAGATCAGCCAGGAGGCTGTGGCGCTGAAGGTGCTGGGCTCTTATCCAAAGGCGGTGCTTTGAATGCGTTCGCCGGTGGCCGCTGCAACGCAGCCCCGGCGGCCGTACACACTGTCCTGATTTCTGAACAGGGTTCGCACTCGTGGTAAATGCAGTAACAACCAACCCCGCACCGCTTATCAATCGCCTGGTCGTCGTAGG
Source organism: Pseudomonas ceruminis (assembly GCF_021602025.1). GTDB lineage: Bacteria > Pseudomonadota > Gammaproteobacteria > Pseudomonadales > Pseudomonadaceae > Aquipseudomonas > Aquipseudomonas ceruminis. The sequence goes on along the minus strand of NZ_BQHW01000015.1, from coordinate 113,347 downwards.
TCTGGGTCTGATCGGCGGCTCCTTTGCCAAGGGGCTGCGTGAAAGCGGCCTGTGCCGCGAAGTGGTCGGCGTCGACCTTGACGCTCCGTCGCGCAAGCAGGCCGTGGCCCTGGGTGTGGTCGATCGCTGCGAAGAAGACCTTGCCGCAGCCTGTGTGGGCGCCGATGTCATTCAACTGGCTGTGCCGATCCTGGCCATGGAAAAACTCCTGGCGCGGCTCGCTCAGCTGGAGCTGGGCGACGCTGTCATCACCGACGTTGGCAGTGCCAAGGGCAATGTGGTGCGCGCCGCGCGTGCGGTCTTGGGCGAGCGCCTGGCGCGCTTCGTGCCCGGGCACCCGATCGCCGGTTCCGAGCAGAGTGGGGTGGAAGCCTCCAACGCCGCTTTGTTCCGCCGCCACAAAGTCATCCTCACGCCATTGGCAGAAACCGATCCGGCCGCCCTGGCGCTGGTCGATCGCTTGTGGCGTGCGCTGGATGCCGATGTCGAGCACATGTCGGTGGAGCGTCACGACGAAGTGCTGGCCGCCACCAGTCATCTGCCGCACCTGTTGGCCTTTGGCCTGGTCGATTCGCTGGCCAAGCGCAATGAAAACCTCGAGATCTTCCGGTACGCTGCAGGTGGTTTCCGCGATTTCACCAGAATCGCCGGCAGCGATCCGACCATGTGGCACGACATCTTCCTCGCCAACCGCGAGGCTGTCCTGCGCACGCTGGACACATTTCGCAGCGATCTCGACGCCTTGCGCGACGCGGTCGATGCTGGGGACGGGCACCAGCTGCTGGGCGTATTCACCCGCGCACGCGTTGCCCGCGAGCATTTCAGTAAAATCCTGGCCCGCCGGGCCTATGTGGACGCTATGAACGCCAACGATCTGATTTTCCTGGCCCAACCGGGTGGCCGCCTGACCGGGCGAATCCGCGTACCGGGCGACAAGTCCATTTCCCATCGTTCGATCATGCTTGGCTCGCTGGCCGAAGGCACGACCGAAGTCGAAGGCTTCCTCGAGGGTGAGGACGCCCTGGCGACCCTGCAGGCATTCCGTGACATGGGTGTGGTCATCGAGGGCCCGAACCACGGCCGCGTGACCATCCACGGCGTAGGCCTGCACGGCCTCAAGCCGCCACCCGGTCCGATCTACGTCGGTAACTCGGGGACTTCCATGCGCCTGCTGTCGGGCCTGCTGGCCGGCCAGTCGTTCGACGTCACCATGACCGGTGATGCCTCGCTGTCCAAGCGCCCGATGAACCGTGTGGCCAACCCGCTGCGCGAAATGGGCGCGGTGGTCGAGACCGGCCCTGAGGGCCGTCCGCCACTGACCATCCGTGGCGGCCATAAGCTCAAGGCGCTGACCTACACGCTGCCGATGGCCAGCGCCCAGGTCAAATCCTGTCTGCTGCTGGCAGGCCTGTATGCCGAAGGCAAGACCACCGTAACCGAGCCTGCACCGACCCGCGACCACACCGAGCGCATGCTGCGTGGTTTCGGCTACTCGGTCGAGTCGAACGGCCCGGTGGCTTCGCTGCAGTCCGGCGGCAAGCTCACGGCTACCCGTATCGAAGTGCCGGCAGACATTTCTTCCGCGGCGTTCTTCCTGGTTGCCGCGTCCATCGCCGAAGGCTCCGAGTTGGTACTCGAACATGTCGGCATCAACCCGACCCGCACCGGCGTCATCGACATCCTGCGCCTGATGGGCGGCGATATCACCCTGGAGAACCAGCGTGAAGTTGGCGGTGAGCCGGTGGCGGACCTGCGCGTGCGCGGCGCCAAGCTCAAGGGTATCGACATTCCCGAGCACCTGGTGCCGCTGGCCATTGACGAATTCCCGGTACTGTTCGTCGCCGCCGCCTGTGCCGAAGGGCGCACCGTGCTGCGTGGCGCCGAAGAGTTGCGGGTGAAGGAATCGGACCGTATCCAGGTCATGGCCGACGGGCTGATTACCTTGGGCGTGAAGTGCGAACCGACCCCGGACGGCATCATCATCGACGGCGGCCAGATCGGCGGCGGCGAAGTGCATGGTCACGGTGACCACCGTATTGCCATGGCTTTCAGTGTCGCCTCGCTGCGTGCCAGCGCGCCGATCCGCATCCATGATTGCGCCAACGTCGCCACGTCCTTCCCCAACTTCCTCAAGCTGTGCGCCGAAGTCGGCATCCGCGTTGCTGAAGAGGGCAAGTCGTGAACGCGCAGGCGCCTGTCATCACCATCGATGGCCCAAGCGGCTCGGGCAAGGGCACCGTTGCTGGCCTGCTCGCGCGTGAGCTGGGCTGGCGGCTGCTGGACTCTGGTGCGCTGTACCGGCTGCTGGCGTTCAACGCCACCAACCATGGCGTCGACCTGACCAACGAAGAACTGCTCAAGGCCCTGGCCGCCCATCTGGATGTGCAGTTCATCGCCGCCGAGCCGGGTAAGCTGCAGCAGATCATTCTCGAGGGTGAGGATGTCAGTAATGTCATCCGCACCGAGACCGTCGGTGCTGGTGCGTCGATGGTTGCATCGCTGCCTGCGGTGCGCGAAGCGCTGCTGCAGCGCCAGCGTGCCTTTCGCGAGGCGCCGGGCCTGATTGCCGACGGCCGCGACATGGGCACCGTTGTCTTCCCGGACGCGCCGCTCAAGGTATTCCTCACCGCCAGTGCCGAGGAGCGTGCCCGCCGCCGCTACCTGCAGTTGAAGGGCAAGGGCGAAGATGTTAGTCTGTCGAGTCTGCTAGATGAGATACGTGCGCGCGATGAGCGCGACACCCAGCGCGCAGTGGCCCCGCTCAAGCCGGCGGCCGATGCCATTCAGCTGGACTCTACCGAGTTGTCCATCGAGCAGGTGCTGCAACGTATCAGGAGCGAGCTCGCCCAGCGCGACTTGCTCTGATCGCCAGGAAAGCATGCAGGGGCACCAGTCAACGTCCTGCAGGCTTTCCTTTACTTAACGAAACCCACATTGTCTGGAATGTGGCGATGGGCGTATGTTTCGCCCGAATCTACAGGAATTAAAATGAGCGAAAGCTTTGCAGAACTCTTTGAAGAAAGCCTGAAAACCCTCAATCTTCAGCCGGGCGCGATCATCTCCGGTATCGTTGTCGACATCGACGGCGACTGGGTTACCGTACACGCTGGTCTGAAATCCGAGGGCGTCATCCCGCTCGAGCAGTTCTACAACGAAGCTGGCGAGCTGACCATCAAGGTCGGTGACGAAGTTCACGTTGCGCTGGACGCGGTCGAAGACGGCTTTGGCGAAACCAAACTGTCCCGTGAAAAAGCCAAGCGCGCCGAGTGCTGGATTGTTCTGGAAGCAGCTTTCGCCGCCGAAGAAGTGGTCAAGGGCGTTATCAACGGTAAGGTTAAGGGCGGCTTCACTGTCGACGTTAACGGCATCCGTGCGTTCCTGCCGGGCTCCCTGGTTGATGTCCGCCCAGTGCGCGACACCACCCACCTGGAAGGCAAAGAGCTGGAATTCAAGGTCATCAAGCTGGACCAGAAGCGCAACAACGTTGTCGTTTCCCGTCGCAGCGTGCTGGAAGCCGAGAACAGCGCCGAGCGCGAAGCCCTGCTGGAAACCCTGCAGGAAGGCCAACAGGTCAAAGGTATCGTCAAGAACCTCACCGACTACGGCGCCTTCGTGGACCTGGGCGGCATCGACGGCCTGCTGCACATCACCGACATGGCCTGGAAGCGTATCAAGCACCCTTCCGAAATCGTTAACGTTGGCGACGAAGTCGACGTACGCGTTCTGAAGTTCGACCGTGAGCGCAACCGCGTTTCGCTGGGTCTGAAGCAGATGGGCGAAGATCCGTGGGTTGCTATCACTTCGCGCTACCCAGAAGGTACTCGCGTACAGGCTCGCGTTACCAACCTGACCGACTACGGCTGCTTCGCTGAGCTGGAAGAAGGCGTTGAAGGTCTGGTACACGTTTCCGAAATGGACTGGACCAACAAGAACATCCACCCGTCGAAAGTCGTTCAGGTTGGCGACGAAGTGGAAGTCATGGTTCTGGACATCGACGAAGAGCGTCGTCGTATCTCCCTGGGCATCAAGCAGTGCAAGTCCAACCCATGGGAAGACTTCTCCGGCCAGTTCAACAAGGGTGACAAGATCACCGGTACCATCAAGTCGATCACCGACTTCGGTATCTTCATTGGTCTGGACGGCGGCATCGACGGCCTGGTTCACCTGTCCGACATCTCCTGGAACGAAACTGGCGAAGAAGCCGTGCGTCGTTTCAAGAAGGGCGACGAGCTGGAAACCGTCATCCTGTCGGTTGACCCAGAGCGCGAGCGCATCTCCCTGGGCATCAAGCAGCTGGAAGACGATCCGTTCTCCAACTTCGTTGCTGTCAACGACAAGGGCGCTATCGTCAAGGGCATCGTGAAAGAAGTTGACGCCAAAGGCGCCATCGTCACCCTGGCCGACGACATCGAAGCTACTCTGAAGGCTTCCGAAATCAGCCGTGACCGCGTTGAAGACGCGCGTAACGTTCTGAAGGAAGGCGAAGAGATCGAAGCCAAGATCATCAGCGTTGACCGCAAGTCCCGCGTTATCAGCCTGTCGATCAAGTCGAAAGACGACGCTGAAGAGCGCGAAGCCATCCAGAGCCTGAAAAACGCTCCGGAAGCGGCTGCCGACACCACCATGGCTGCGCTGCTGCGCGAAGCTATGGCCAAGCAGAACTAAGTTCTGTTTGATCGGTAAAAGGGGTGGCCTTCGGGTCACCCTTTTTTTATGCCCTTATTTTCCCTTCCGCGCCTTGGGCCCTCGGCTCGTTGGCGAGGGGCTGCAGCGCAGCCATGCGCTTATTTCCTTACGTTCCCTTCTTGAATTTTTTTATTAAGTCAAGAACCGCCCTGTTCAAATCTCTCCCAGCGTGCTACAAACTGATTAAGCAATGATCTAGCTGCTTGATAACGAAGGGAAAAATATGACGAAGTCGGAGCTGATCGAACGTATTGTCACCCATCAAGGGCTGCTCTCATCCAAGGATGTAGAGTTGGCCATCAAGACCATGCTTGAACAGATGTCCCAATGCCTGGCCACCGGCGATCGTATCGAGATTCGCGGTTTTGGCAGCTTTTCCTTGCATTATCGCGCCCCGCGGGTAGGTCGCAACCCCAAGACCGGCCAGTCGGTAGAGCTTGAAGGCAAGTTCGTGCCGCATTTCAAGCCAGGCAAAGAGCTGCGTGATCGTGTCAATGAAGAAGAGCACGAGCACCCCTGAGTGATGAAGGAGCAGTCTCATGCGTAACCTCAAGCGCGCCTTGGCGGCGCTGTTTGTGCTGCTGCTGGCGGCAGTGGTGTTGTTTTTCGTGCTGGAGAACCAACAGGCGGTAGCGCTGGTGTTGTTCGGTTGGTCGGCGCCGGCCTTGCCGGTGGCGGTGCCTGTGCTGGCAGCCTTGGTAATCGGTTTGGCGATAGGGCCGCTGTTGGGCGCTTATGGCGTGCAGCGTAGCAAGCGCAAGATTCGTGCTTCGGCGCGGCAGGCTGCATTGAGCGGCAATAGCTGAAAGTTCTTACGCGGCTATGGGAAAAATTACCTTTCCACGCTCCCGTTGAAATGAAGTAATACGCACTTCATTTTCGGCCTTGGCGAGCGTGCAGCAGTATGGAATTTCCCGCCCTTTCTCATCATGGTGGTACCCGGGGCGTAACCGGTTCCTGCCACCAGCTGCACCTCGATGGCACCACCAGCTTGCTGGTCGACTGTGGTCTGGAACAGGGTGCTGACGCTGCGCCTGGTGCCGAATTTGCTCCTATCGGCTTCGATATCAGTGGCATTCAAGCGCTGGTTGTCACTCACGTTCATCTTGATCACGTCGGTCGCATCCCTGCATTGCTGGCTGCCGGCTATCGCGGCCCAATTCTTTGCAGCGAGCCATCGGCCAAGCTCTTGCCGCTTGTATTGGAAGATGCCTACAAGCTACGGGTTAGCGCTGATCAGGTCCAGGTCGAGCGCTATCTGGCGTTGTTGCAACGGCTCGTTGTAGCGCTGCCCTTCGAGCAGTGGCATGACGTGGTTGAAAGTAAAGGGGTGAGCTGTTCAGTTCGCCTGCAGCGTGCAGGGCATTTGTTGGGCTCGGCCTATGTAGAGTGTGATGTGCGCTATCCCGGCACGGAGCCCACTGCTCGTGTGGTGTTCTCCGGTGATCTGGGCGCACCTTGCAACCCGCTGCTGCGTGCGCTCCAGCCCCCGGAACGGGCTGACATTCTGGTGCTCGAGAGTACCTACGGCGACCGGCTGCATGCCGAGCGCAGCAGTCGCCTGCAGCGCCTGGAGGCCGCTATCGATCGGGCGCTGGCCGATAGCGGCACCCTGCTCATACCCGCTTTCAGCCTGGGGCGCACCCAGGAGTTACTGTACGAAATCGAAGATATCCTGCATCGCAAGTGCCTGTTGAGTGAGGGCAAAGTGGCAGGGCAGGGTGATCCGTTGCTCACCCTGGATTGGTCCCGTTTGCCGGTCATCCTCGACTCGCCCCTGGCTCAGCGCATTACCCAGGCATATACGCAACTCCATGAATACTGGAACCGCGACGCCAGGCAGCGACTGGGCCAGGGCAGGGAGCCGCTCGGCTTTGGTCAGCTAGTCAGCGTGGACACCCACGCCAAACATCAGCAAGTGGTCAACTACCTCAAAAGCACTGGCCGGCCAGCGATCGTCATAGCCGGTAACGGCATGTGCTCGGGCGGCCGAATCGTCAATTACCTCAAGGCAATGCTGGGTGATCCCCGGCACGAAGTGCTGTTTGTCGGCTACCAGGCCAAGGGCACGCCCGGTGCCATTCTTCAGGCCAGCGAAGGTGCAGCAGGCTTCGTGCAGATCGACCTGGATGGGGAGATGTATGGCATCCGGGCGAAGGTCATGACCTTGAGCGGATATTCGGGACATGCCGATCAGGCCGGGCTGGTTGAATATGCCGCAGGCATACCGCAAGCCCCGACAAAGATTGTTTTGGTGCACGGGGAAAGTCGCGCGAAAACTGCATTGGCAAATGCCTTGAAACGTCGGTTTTCAGCACTTGGGGAGTGTCCGGATATTCTTGTTGCAAAATAAAACGGTCGTTCACAGAACATTGACGCGCTTTGTTGTCTCATGCGCGCCATGAGGTGTTTCATGGCGTTTACAGGTGCTGGCATTTTGCTGCAACTCAGCGCTGTATGCGGCGTAGCCTGTGCCTGGCGGGCAAGCCTCCAAGAAAAAACTCTGGTATTCTACAGGCCGATGCTTGCGTCTTGAGCCTATGGATGGCCAGGGATTAAACACGCTGGGCGCGTACATTTTAGCGCCGTCGCGGCCCATCGCGATGGCGGTCAGAAATAAGACACATGCAGGTTCCCTGAGGTTGACAACTTCAAGTGGCCGTTAAGGACTCGAATATGGAATTGATCCCGGTAATCCTATCCGGTGGCGTTGGCAGCCGTCTGTGGCCAGTATCCCGTGAGGCTCATCCCAAGCCCTTCATGACCTTGCCGGACGGGCAGAATCTTATCCAGAAGACATTCCTGCGCGCTGCCCGGCTGGAAGGTGTGGTCGAAGTACTGACCGTTACCAACCGTGAACTCTTGTTCAAGACGGAAGACGAGTACCGCACGATCAATACCAATGGCCACGCCCAGGGCTATATTCTTGAACCCTTCGGCCGTAACACAGCGGCTGCGGTAGCCGCTGCAGCCCTGCAACTGCACCAGACCCATGGCCCGCAGGCCCACATGCTGGTGTTGGCTGCCGACCACCTGATCCAGAACGAAGCAGCCTTCTCCGAGGCGGTCACCAAGGCCATGCACCTGGCTTCGCAAGGTTGGCTGGTAACCTTCGGGATCAAGCCACAGTACCCTGAAACGGGCTTCGGCTACATCGAGGCCGCCACCGGCGGTGTGCTCGAGGGCGGCCTTAAAGTCGAGCGTTTCGTCGAAAAGCCCGACCTGAAAACCGCAGAGTCCTACGTGGCAGCCGGCAACTACTTCTGGAACGCGGGGATGTTCTGCTTCCAGGTCGGCGCCGTTATCGAAGAGTTCAAGGCGCACGCGCCGGATGTGCTCGAGGCCGTTGCACATACCCTGGAAGCTTCCCGTCGCTCCACCTCCGCCGGCTACAGCTGCCTGGCCCTGGATGCCGACAGCTTCGCCAAGGTGCCGGACATCTCGATCGACTACGCCCTCATGGAGCGTTCGCGCAAGGTCGCAACCATCCCGTGTGACATCGGTTGGAGCGACATCGGCTCGTGGAATGCGGTCAGCGAACTGACCCCGCCGGACGAGCAGGGCAACCGCTTCGAGGGCGAAGTGATGGCCTATGGGGCGAGCAACAACTATGTCAGCACCGAAGACCGTCTTGCGGCGCTGGTCGGTGTGCAAGACCTGCTGGTGGTCGACACCCCGGATGCACTGCTGATTGCCCACAAGGACCACGCGCAGGACGTGAAACACATCGTCAAGCGCCTGAAGAGTGACGGCCACGCCGCACACTTGCTCCACCAGACGGTGCACCGCCCATGGGGTACCTACACCACGCTGGAAGACGGCGAGCGCTTCAAGATCAAGCGCATCGTGGTCAAGCCCAAGGCGTCGTTGTCGCTGCAGATGCACCATCACCGCAGCGAACACTGGATCGTGGTCAGCGGCATGGCCGTGGTGGTCAATGATGACCAGGAGCTGATGCTCAACACCAACGAATCCACCTTCATTCGTGCCGGCCACAAGCATCGTTTGCAAAATCCAGGTGTCATAGACCTGGTCCTGATCGAAGTGCAGAGCGGCGACTACCTCGGCGAAGACGACATCGTGCGGTTCGAGGACAAGTACGGTCGCTGCGACGCCTGATCCTGGCCTTCCTGCTGGCCCGCATATGCCTCCTTGAGGGGCCGGGCCAGTTTCTGGTGGCAATCCAATGCCAACCTCGTCTTCAAATCGGTCGCTGCTCACCCGGCGCCGCATCAAGTGAGATGTATGTACGCACCTATCCAGACCCGTTGCTTCAAAGCCTATGACATCCGTGGCCAAGTGCCCGTCGACCTCAATGACGATGTGGCCTACCGCATCGGCCGCGCCCTGGTGGCTGAACTGGGCGGGCGCACCTACGTGGTCGGGCGCGACATGCGTCTGGAAAGCCCGGGCCTGTCCCGCGCGCTGATGCAAGGCCTGACCGAAGGCGGTGCCGATGTGATCGACATCGGCCTGTGCGGCACTGAAGAAGTCTATTTCGCCACCAGCCATCATCAGGCCGACGGCGGCATCATGGTCACCGCCAGCCATAACCCCAAGGGTTACAACGGCATGAAGCTGGTGCGTGAACAGTCCCGCCCGATCAGTGGTGATACCGGCCTGAACGACATCCGTCAGCGCGTGGAAGCCGGTAACCTGGGTGTGCAAGCGGCTACGGCAGGTAGTGTTCGTGAGGCATTTGACAAAACCGCCTACATCGACCACCTGCTGACCTACGTCGACCTGTCCGCACTCAAGCCGCTGAAGGTGCTGGCCGACCCTGGCAACGGCGCCGTCGGCCCGGTGCTGGAACTGCTCAAGGCGCGCCTGCCGCTGGATATCACCATCATCAATGGCGAACCGGACGGCAACTTCCCCAATGGCATCCCTAACCCGTTGCTGCCAGAAAACCGAGACCTGACCCGCCAGGCAGTGCTCGATACCGGGGCGGACATGGGCATCGCCTTCGACGGCGACTTTGACCGCTGCTTCTTCTTCGACAACCAGGGCCGCTTCATCGAAGGCTACTACGTGGTCGGCCTGTTGGCAGAAATGCTGTTGGCCAAGCACCCGGGCAGCAAGATCATCCACGACCCGCGCCTGACTTGGAATACCATCGAGCAAGTCGAAGCTGCAGGCGGTGTGGCCATCCAGAGCAAGACCGGCCATGCCTTCATCAAGGAGCGCATGCGCGCTGAAGATGCCGTGTATGGCGGCGAAATGAGCGCCCACCATTACTTCCGCGATTTCGCCTACTGCGACAGCGGTAATATCCCTTGGCTGTTGGTGGCCGAGCTGATGAGCGTCAGCGGCAAGAGCCTCGCCCAACTGGTCGACGAGCGGATTGCCGCGTTCCCGTGCAGCGGTGAAATCAACTACGAAGTCGCCGACGTGAAAGGCACCATCGAGAAGATCCTCGATTTCTACACGCCACAGAGCCCAAGCGTCGACCGTACGGATGGCATCAGTGTCGAGTTCGCCGACTGGCGTTTCAGCCTGCGTGGCTCGAACACTGAGCCGCTGCTGCGCTTGAACGTCGAGAGCCGCGCCGATGAGGCCCTGGTGGCTCAACGTGTTGCAGAAATCGCCCGTCTGATTCAAGGATAACTATGTTCGGCATGCTCCGGGGCGTCTGGGACTACAGAGGCTTCATTCTCACGTCCATCAAGAACGAGTTCATCTCGCGTTTTGCGCGCAGCAAACTGGGTGGCTTATGGATGATCATCCATCCATTGGCACAGGTGGCCATTTATGCGCTGATCCTGTCCAACGTGCTCGGCGCTCGCTTGCCGGGCATCGACAACAAGTACGCCTATGCGCTGTACCTGATCGCCGGCATCCTGGCCTGGAACCTGTTTGCCGAAATCGTCGGGCGCTGCCTGACGGTCTTCATCGAGCAGGGCAACCTGATGAAGAAGATGCGCTTCCCGCGCATTGCGCTGCCGGTGATCGTGGTGGGGTCGTGCCTGCTCAACAACCTGCTGTTGTTTGCCGCGGTGATGATCATCTTCGCCATCCTTGGGCATGCCCCGAATGTGCAGATGTTCTGGTTGCTGCCGCTGACCCTGGTTGTGGTGGCCTTCGCGGTAGGGCTGGGCCTGGTGCTGGGGGTGTTGAATGTGTTTCTGCGCGATATTGGCCAAGTCGTGCCGATCATCATGCAGGTGTGGTTTTGGTTCACCCCCATCGTCTATTCGGTGAACATCGTGCCTGATTACCTCAAGGGTACGCTGGACATCAACCCTATGTACGCGCTCGTCACCGCCTACCATAACGTGCTCGTCTACAAGCTCGCGCCGAACCTGGCTGCCGTCGGCATGACGGTCGCCATCGCGCTCTGCCTCATGGTGCTTGGCCTGTTCCTGTTCCGTCGGGCCTCCGCGGAAATGGTGGACTCACTATGACCCTTCTGTCAGTCAACAATGTCGGCAAGGCCTACCGCGGTTACCGCTCGGAATGGCAACGTATTGCCCGCTGGTTCTACCTGCCGGTCAAGGCTAGCAACGAGCACTGGGTGCTCAAGCATGTCAGCTTCACTATCGAAGCAGGCGAGGCCATCGGTTTGGTCGGCCAGAACGGAGCCGGTAAATCCACCCTGTTGAAGATGATCACCGGTACCCTGCAGCCCACCGAAGGCAAGGTCCACGTCAATGGCCGCATCGCGGCCATCCTCGAGTTGGGCATGGGCTTCAATTCCGAGCTGACCGGCCGCCAGAACGTCTACCACGCCGCCGGGCTGATGGGGTTCAATACCGAGCAGATCGACAGTGTCATCGACGACATCGAAGCCTTCGCCGAAATCGGCGAGTACTTCGACCAGGCTGTGCGTACCTACTCCAGCGGCATGCAGATGCGCGTGGCGTTTTCGGTGGCGACCGCGTTTCGCCCGGAAATCCTCATCATCGACGAAGCCTTGTCGGTAGGTGACAGTTACTTCCAGCACAAGAGCTTTGGCCGCATCAAGGAATTCCAGAAGGCGGGCACCACGTTGCTGATCGTCTCCCATGACCGTGCCGCCATCCAGGCCTTGTGCAACCGCGCGATCCTGCTCGATGGCGGCACCGTGATCAAGGACGGCCCGCCCGAGGAGGTGATGGATTACTACAACGCCATCATCGCGCAGAAGGAAAACGCCACCGTTGAAGTGCAGACACTGGCCGATGGTACGGTGCAGACGCGTTCGGGCAGCGGCAAGGCCAGTATCGATAGCGTGGCGCTTTACAATGCCGAGGGCGCGCAGGTGGAATACGTATCGGTGGGCGAGGGTGTTTGCCTGAACATCAACGTGAAGGTCAATGCACCGCTGCCGGAGCTGGTAGTCGGATACGTAATCAAGGACCGCCTCGGCCAGGATGTGTTTGGCACCAATACCCATCACCTGCAGTGTGCGCGTAAGAATCTCGATGAAGGCACGCTGCTGTCGTACCAGTTCCGCTTCCCGGCCAACCTTGGCGTGGGGTCGTATTCTGTAGCAGTTGCCTTGCATGCCACGGATGTACATGTCGTCGACAACTACGAATGGCGTGACCTGGCTTTGGTGTTCAACGTGGTGAATGTTTCGGAGAGTACGTTTGTAGGCCTGGCCTGGATACCTCCGACTGTGGAGTGTAAGTAATGGACAGCCGTTTCTACCGTGCATTTGAAGATCGCCACCGTGGCTCCCGAGCGCTCATCGCCAAACGGCTGGAGGTCTATCTTCCGTTTATGGCCCCGCTCAAAGCGCAGTACCCACAAGCCGCTGTGCTGGATATTGGTTGCGGACGCGGCGAATGGATTGAATTGCTGCTGGGTGAAGGGTATTTGCCCACAGGGGTCGACCTGGATGATGGCATGCTCGATGCGTGCCGCGCCTTGAACCTGCCGGTCCGTAATGACGACGCCCTCAACGCACTGCGTCAGCTACCGGATGAAAGCTTAGTTGCTGTCAGCGGCTTTCATATCGCCGAACATGTGCCATTCAGCGTTCTAGAAGAAATGGTCGCCGAAGCCTCACGCGTACTGCGGCCTGGCGGTTTGTTGATTCTGGAAACGCCAAACGCCGAGAACGTAGTGGTGGGGACTAACAATTTCTTTGTGGATCCGACTCACGAGCGCCCTATCCCCAGCCTGTTGCTGTCGTTCCTGACGGACTTCAAAGGGTTCGTCAGGTCCAAAATCATCCGCTTGCAAGAAGCGCCGGACTTGCACGACATGGATCGCAGACTGGGCGTGATGGATGTGTTAGCAGGTACCAGCCCCGATTACGCAGTGATTGCCCAGAAACAGGCGCCGGCCGAAGTGCTGAGTGCGTTCGATCCCGTATTCGAAAAGGACTATGGGGTTTCGCTGGACCAACTGGCCTCACGTTACGACCAGGCCCTGGAAGGCAGATTTTGCAAAATCGAGAACCAAATGGCTTCTGACTTACGGGATATGCTCAACCGCTTGCAAACCGAGCAGGCCCAGAGGCTTGAGCTGATCGAATCGAATTTCGAGCGCGAGCGTGCCAGTCTGCAGCACAGCTTGGAGCAGGCGCTTCAACGTGCTGAGCAACTGCAGGGCGAAATGAATCAATCGCTCAGCAATGCGCATCATTGGTACTTGCGCGCCTCCTCATTCGAACAACAACTCCAGGCACTTCGGCTTAGCACTGCTTGGCGCATTACCGCACCGTTACGTTATGCGGGCCATATGTTGTCACATCCAGCTCAGGCAATCTCATCACTCAAGCAAGGGCTGCGTCGCATAGCGCCCCATGCTCGTCTGTGGCTTGCCCGCCGGCCAGCTATTGAGCGCAAAGTGCTGGCGTCCCTGCAACGCAGCCCCTGCCTAATGGCCAGGTTACGCAACTTGCTCAAGGCAGAAGTTACCGATGTCAGCGCCGATGCCAATGACCCGCAGCATGGCCTTATCGACCACGCTCCATTGACCCCGCGAGGCCGCGCAATCGAAAGTGCCCTCCGCCAAGCCATGATGAAGGGCAAGAAGTAATGCGTATCGTAATTGACATGCAGGGCGCGCAAACCGAAAGCCGTTTTCGCGGGATTGGCCGCTATAGCCTCGCCCTAGCTCAGGGTATTGTTCGTAATCGCGGCGAGCACGACGTCTATCTCGTCCTCAACGGCATGCTGAGCGAAAGCATCGGGAGTATCCGTAACGCTTTTGCCGACCTTCTGCCACAAAGCCATATCCGTGTGTGGTATGCCGAAGGCCCGGTGGCCGATAGCGACCCGGCCAACGCCCCCAGGCGTCAGGTTGCCGAGCATGTGCGCCAGGCTTGTATTGATGCGCTGGAACCGGACGTGGTGCATGTCACCAGTGCCGTGGAAGGCTATATCGATGATGCCGTTATTGGCGGCCCTGAACTCCACCGGGGGGCCTTGGTCAGTGCGACTCTTTACGACTTGATTCCTCTGGTCAGCCCCCAGCAATACCTCGACGGCAATCCGCTGTACAAAGCGCATTACCTCGGTAAGGTAGAAGCGTTCAAAAACTACGGGCTGCTGCTGTCCATTTCGGCATTCGCCAGGGAAGAAGCGCTGTCCTTGCTGCCACTCGACGGCAATACTGTTGTAAACGTCTCTACTGCAGCAGACGACGTCTTCCACCCAGTGACGCTAACCCTGCAAGAGCGTGAAGCGCTACAGGGCAAGTTTGGCCTGCGGGGCAGCTTTGTACTGTATTCGGGCGGAGCCGACGAGCGTAAGAATCTCCTACGGTTGATCAGTGCCTTTGCCAGCATCAAGCCGCAGGTAGGCGAAACCCAACTGGTATTTGCTGGCAAGATGCCGCAGTACCACGTCGACAAGTACCGTGAACATGCCCTGGCGCAGGGCCTGAAGCAGGAAGATCTGGTGTTCACCGGCTTCGTTACGGATGCCGAACTGCGAGGGCTGTATAACCTCTGCGAGCTCTACGTGTTCCCCTCCTGGCATGAGGGCTTCGGCCTGCCGCCGCTCGAAGCAATGAAGTGCGGTGCTCCTGTTATCGGTGCCAACACTTCCAGTGTGCCGGAAGTGATTGGCTGGGACGAAGCGACGTTCGATCCCCAGGATACCCAAGCCATTGCTGAAAAGATGCGCAAGGTCCTGCTGGACGATACGTTCCGCGTTGCACTGGCGGACCATGGGCTGCAGCGGGCTGAACAGTTCTCCTGGGATCACACCGGGCAGGCTGCCGTAACGGCATTCGAGCAAGCATTGGCGCATGTGCCCACACCGCCTGCCGATCGTCTATCTGATCAGCAGGATGGTTCCCAAGCGCTGATCGAAGCGCTGCGTGTTTCGGGACATTTGCAAAGCGTTGATATTGAGCGGTTAGCCAAGGCCATTGACTACTCCCTTCAGGGGCCATCAACGAAGCCTTCATTGTTCGTGGATATTTCGGAGCTCTGCAAACACGATGGCAAGAGTGGTATCCAGCGGGTAGTGCGAAGTATCTTGCTCGAATGGATCAACAACCCACCGCAAAGCTACGATGTATGCCCTGTCTACACTGCTGCCGGTGAGCCTTTCTACCGGCATGCAACCCGCTTTACGCAGAAGTTTGTCGGAAACGTGGGCGGCGACTCGTTAGAAGATGAGGCTATCAGCTTCCGTGCCGGTGATGCTTATCTGGGGCTTGACCTGTTGATGGACGTGTTGCCCCATAAGAAATCGTTCTTGGATGTCATGCGCAACCATGGGGTGTCGATCTATTTCGTGGTGTATGACCTGCTGATTCTACAAATGCCGCACTGCTTCGTCGAAAGCCTGAAAGCGCATTACATCAAATGGATCAACGCAGTGGCCGAATACGACGGCGCTCTGTGCATCTCCCAGGCTGTCGCAGATGACCTGGAACATTGGATGACGCAAAATGGTCCAGCACGCCAATCCAAATTCAAGATTGGGGCATTCCACCTGGGGGCCGACATCGATCAGTCAGTACCATCCAAAGGTGTGCCCGACAGTCCTTCGCAGCGCTTGGAAACCCTTGAAGAGGGCCCGATCTTCTTGATGGTTGGCACACTGGAACCACGCAAGGGGCATGCTCAGACGCTGGCAGCTTTTGAGCTGCTGTGGGCGGAGGGCGTCGAGGCAAACCTGGTGATCGTCGGCAAACATGGCTGGCTTGTCGATGACCTTGCCGCGCGCATTGAAGCGCATCCGCAGTTGGGGCGGCGCCTCATGTGGCTTGATGGCATCAGTGATGAATACCTGGAACACGTTTACAAGCACAGCGACTGTCTGATTGCCGCGTCCGAAGGGGAGGGTTTTGGCCTTCCGCTGATCGAGGCTGCGCAAAAAGGTTTGCCCATCATCGCCCGGGACCTTCCGGTGTTCAGGGAGGTTGCGGGTGAACATGCCTACTTCTTCCATGGCCTGGAACCTCAAGCGTTGGCCAAAGGCGTCGGAGGCTGGCTTGAACTCAAGGCTCAAGATAGCCATCCGAAGTCGGTATCCATGCCTTGGTTGACCTGGAGGCAGAGCGCAGCGCAGTTGCTTGATGGCGTAGCCGGCTTTCAGTGGGTGCCCGCTGAATCCGCTTCGGACGTGGCCAATTCAGGCCTCCCAAACAGGCGCGTAAATCTGTAACCTTCCCCTCTTTGTGGCGCTGCAGCCTGCTGCGCGCCGCCCCGATTCTCAACCCAAGGCGCTGGTAGGTTTCGTCTTTGGTTATCGCCGGGTTGCCTGATTGCAGATGCGATCCGGCAATGTCGCCGAAATGGTTTCAATGGAGTTGACATGGTACTCAGTGATTTCAAAGTCGCGGTCGTTATTCCCTCATACAAAGTTAAAGCCCATATTCTCGGCGTGATTGAAAGCATCGGCCCTGAGGTGCAGGTGATCTATGTAGTCGACGACTGCTGCCCGGAGGGCTCCGGTGCTTTTGTAGAAGCCAACTGCAGCGATGTGCGCGTCAAAGTGCTGCGCAACCCTGAAAACCAGGGCGTCGGCGGCGCGGTGATGACCGGTTACCAGGCGGCCATTGCCGATGATGTAGATGTGGTTGTCAAAATTGACGGTGACGGGCAAATGGACCCTAGCCTGATTGAAAATTTCATTTCCCCCATACTGTTGGGGGATGCCGACTACACCAAGGGTAACCGCTTCTTCGACCTGGAGAAGATTTCGGCGATGCCGAAGGTTCGCTTGTTCGGCAACGCGGTATTATCGTTCATGACTAAGTTGTCTTCTGGCTATTGGGATCTGTTTGACCCAACCAATGGCTATACCGCGATTCATATTGACGTCGTACGGCACCTGCCGTTCAACAAAATCAGCCGCCGTTATTTCTTCGAAACCGATATGCTGTTCCGCCTCAACACCCTGCGTGCGGTGGTGGTGGACATTCCAATGGACGCCAAGTACGAAGATGAGGTCAGCAACCTCAAGATCTCTAAAATCGTCGGCGAGTTCATGCTGAAGCATGCCCGCAATTTCGGCAAACGTATCTTCTATAACTACTACCTGCGCGGTATGTCGTTGGCTTCCCTCGAACTTCCGATTGCACTGGTGTTGTTGATCTGGGGTTCGGTATTTGGCCTGTCCCATTGGGTTGAGTCTGCAACCAGTGACACAGCAACACCGGCCGGCACGGTAATGTTGTCGGCATTGCCAGTAATCATTGGCGTGCAATTACTGTTGGCGTTCATCGGCCACGACATTGCGTCAGCACCTCGCCACCCATTCCATCGAACGCGGAAAAAAATAAAGCTCGGTGCGCAGGAGAGCAAATGATGGTGTATTTCATCGCGATCCTGTGCGTGCTGGGCATTGCGGGTGGGCAGATTCTGTTCAAATTGAGTGCTGCGTCCCTGCAGCGCACGGGCAGCTTCTTCGACCTCAATACGATGATGACCCTGTTCACGGCTTTTGCCTTGTACGGTATCACCACAATCGCCTGGGTCTGGGTTTTGCAGAAAATTGATCTGGGTAAGGCATACCCGCTGATGGCCATGGCGTTTGTGCTGGTACCAATTGGCAGCCATTTCGTATTTGGTGAACGTTTCAGTGTGCAGTATTTCATCGGTGTGGCGCTGATCATGGGCGGTATCGTGGTGGCGCTCAAAGGCTAACACTTGAAGTGGCCGGAAAGCCTCTCTTCAGTTTTTATGGCAAATAGGCATGTGATGGAAGCGATAGGTCAGCAATCCAGGCACCCCGCGCACCTCGTGGCGAAAGGGGCGGTCCTGTTCGTGGCGATGTGCTTTTTCCTGTACATTCAGTTTAGGGTGCAGATAAATAATGGTTTCACCACCCTCTACGGCGACAGCTACGATGCAGCAATCGTGGTGGCGATCCTGGAACATTGGATCAATGTATTCTCGGGCGACTCGCATTGGTCGCAGCTCTATTACTTCTACCCGTACCAGAACACGCTTGCCCAGACAGATGGCTACTTTCTGATTGGGATCATCTATTCGGTCATTCGCCTTTTCAACACTGATCCCTTCGTATCGTCTGAACTTTCGAACGTGGTGGTGCGTGCCATCGGGTTCCTGAGTTTCTTCTGGATGCTCCGCCGGGTGTTCAACATCCGTTTCGGGTGGGCTGTTTTTGCCGCCGGGCTGTTCATCATCGCTAATAACCTTACGGTTCACGGCACGCGGGTACAATTGGCAACCTTAGCGTTCGCGCCATTCGTAGCTACCTTGCTGCACCAGGCTTACTTGTCGCTCGTCGGTAATGAACCTAAGCGTTTCTTTACCTGGGGTAGTGCTGCCGGGATCGCACTTGGTAGCTGGGCACTGACCTGCTTCTACATCACCTGGTTCTACATTTTCTTCACCGTGGCACTGGGCCTGGCGCTCTTGTACGTGGCGACCAAGGAGCAACGGCTTCGGTTCTGGCACGCAGTTAAACGCCACAAATGGGTCGTGGTTGCAGTGGGTATTGTAGCGGTCGTCTCCATGCTCCCGTTGTTGAGTGTGTACTTGCCCAAAGCTGCTGAATCGGGGGTGCGATCGTATGGCTCTTCCCAGGTTTATGCCGTCACCGTGCCGGGGATCCTCCAGGTCGGCGAAACGAACATCCTGTTCGGCGAGTTGTACGCCAAGCTACTTAAGATCGTAGCGCCGAGCTACACATGGTCTGGCGAGTACTACAACACAGGCATCGCGCCGATCATCTTCGTCTTGTTCTGCTTCGCAGGCTGGGCAATTTATCAGAACAGGTCGCGCTCCCCATCCGGTCAACTGATGTGGGCAATTTACTTGGCGTCGGTGATTACCTGGCTCTGTGTTATCAAAATTGGCAAGGTCAGCCTCTGGTTCTTTGTCTATCACCTGTTCCCGGGTGCGAAGGCTCTGAACGTGATAGGGGCCTACCAGATTTTTTTGGCATTCCCTATCGTATTAGTCGTCACCGTATACCTTTCGAAGCTGCTGCCGCGGTTGCCCATGAGTATCGTGTTGATACTGGGGGTGCTGTTGGTTGGCGAGGAAATGAACCGGTCTTATATCGCGCTGGACCGCCAAGCCGAACTGGCCAAGGTTTCCGGGCTTACTCAGGCCCCGGAGGGCTGCCAGGTATTTTATGTGGGCGGCTGGCCTAAGCAGGAATCGCAGATCGACAAAATTTATGCGCACAATGTCAGCGCAATGTTGATCGCTGAGTTGTTGAAAATGCCAACTATCAACGGCTTCGCATCGTTTAACCCGCCTGACTGGAATCTGGCGGATCCAAATGATGGCACCTATGATCAGCGCGTGGCTGAGTATTTGAAAAAGCATGAGATCAAGGATGTTTGTAAACTTGATCTTGTTAGCAAGCAGTGGCAGGAAGTGGCTCACTGAGGTAGAGGAGGTGGCCCTGAACCCTTCAGCGGCCACTTCTCAATGGGCTTACACAGCAGGGCACCGGCAAAGTCGTAGCAGGGTAGATGTAGCATCACTGAATGACCGACCCTTGTATGGCCTGCGTAAGGTTGGAAAACGGTATGGCGCTGCAGCTGCGTTGAACCACGACAGCGCAGCCTTAACGCAGCTGTAGCCTGAAAGTCGCTCGCTGCACTCCTCAGTCATGGCTGCGCGCTAGCCACTGGGCAGCGACCCGGCGGTACAGCCCGGTCGCAGCGCAATAGTGCCAGCCAGGGTTTAAGGCAGTACCCTAGGACCTTGTCAGCCGCCGTACCATTACGCTCCTAGCGCTAAACGATCATGATCCTCCAAGGTGTTTCTTCAGCCACCGTATAGGTCCGGTAATTCGCCAGCTGGTAGAGTTGTAAACCGCCTCGAGTGCCTGCTTGTGGTGGCAATCGACCTTGTGCGCCTCTGCCACTGTAAGGGCAGGGCTACCAAAGCGCGTGTTTAGCCATACCTGCGTGCCATCCAGGTAGGTGAGTGCGGTAAGGTTTGTATCAGTTCCGGGGTTGAACTTGCAGGGTTTCTCATAAAGAAGTCTCCAGCCATTGTCATGCAGCAAGTCGATGATGCCGCCTTCCAGCGCCCGACTGTGTGTCGCCACCAACAGTACCCGTACCTTACGTTGTAACGCGTCGAGTGAAGAACGGATAGACCTGAGCTCGAACCCTTGTATATCCATATGCATGAAGTCAACCTCGGGCAGTTCAGCGATCACCGCTTCGATCGGGTATGCCTCAATCTCTTTAGCTTGCACAGTGATGCCGCGGTAGTCTTCGGTACCACCGTTGGTAATCGGCGCCGCACCCCAGTCCAGCAAGCTTTGTGAGCCAAACGATACTTTGCCACGGGCGTCCGATATGGCCCCGTGTATGCAGCGCACCCGTATGTTACCGTTGGTGCCGGCCGCCGCTTGCACTTGGCTGGCGGGCCGCGGCAGGCCATTATCGGCAAGGTTGGTATAGAACAACTCATGACGCTGCAGGTCCGCTTCCACGGCTAACAGGTTGATGCGCTTGATGCCTATACGCTGAGCTGCCTTGGCGCCGAACACCAGCCAAGGGCCGTAGCCTGCGCCAAGCTCCACGGCGGTAAAGCTTTCCTTGGCGTGTTCCAGTGCGATGATGGCGGCCAGGTATTCGATGGTTTCAGCGTGCAACGCATCATCAGGGAAGGGGATTCTGCCCACCTGCTGTTCGGCCGGATGGCTGTCGATACCGAAGAACGATAGCCTGGTTTTTACGCCCGAGAAGTCCGTATAAAAACCCGGTGTAGGTACCGCATCGTAGGCTGCATATTTGTCAAAAAGCTGCAGGTCGTTCAACGGTATGCCGAGATAGATCTGGTTCTCGGTCAGTGCCTCGCGTAGTGCCATGTCCATGTTGATTCTGCCTGTGATGAATGTTGTTTTCATCCACTCGCGACAAAGGCGAGACTGCAGGGATTTTCGCAGTGGTACAGGTAATTAAACAAACACGAGTTGTAGGCTGATTAGGGCGCCGCTTCAAGCGCTCTGGCGCAGAAAAGGTCGAAGCTCCAGCCAATGGGGGAGGAGTTCAAGCTGCCAAAACACGATCATTACCAGCCTAGGTAAAAAACCGTGTTTGTGAAATCCAGCCCGACGAAAATCATGAAAAATGACTGTAGGCGATCCGTGATCCCCACTTACTGCGAAGTGGGGTCGTGGATCGCCTACGAACAAGTGAGATGCTGTCGCTGCGTTGCGAGAAGTGAAAATGCACAGTACGCAGGGCTGGAGCCTACGCAATCGCTGTCAGTCGAACAGATCCGCGTGGTTCAGCGCCACGCCCAGTTGATCTTTTGCGGACAACACCGGTTCGCCTTCAAACGGCCATTCGATGGCGATCTGCGGATCATTCCAGGCGATGCACCGTTCACTCTTGGCTGAGTAGAAGTCGGTTGTCTTGTACAGAAATTCTGCAGTCTCGCTCAGCGTCACGAAACCGTGTGCAAAGCCTGGCGGGACCCACAGCTGATTCTGATTTTCAGCGGACAGATGTGCCCCTACCCATTTCCCGAAGGTAGGGGACGAGCGACGAATATCCACTGCCACATCGAAGACCTCGCCCTGCACCACGCGTACCAGTTTGCCCTGGGCATGGGGCGGCAGTTGATAGTGCAGGCCGCGTAGCACGCCTTTTACAGAGCGGGAGTGGTTGTCCTGTACAAAATTGGGCTGCAGACCGGTCACTTCGTTGAAGATATTGGCGTTGAAGCTTTCGTAGAAGAAGCCACGGTCATCGCCGAACACCTTTGGGGTGAACAGGAAAACTTCAGGGATAGCCAAAGAAATCGCGTGCATTAGAAGACCTTCTCTTTGAGCAGGTTTTTCAGGTACTGGCCATAACCGTTTTTAAGCAACGGCTGAGCGAGGCGCTCGAGTTGTTCGGCGTTGATCCAGCCAGCTCGGTAGCAGATCTCTTCCGGACAGGCGACTTTCAGTCCCTGTCGGCGCTCCATGGTGGCGATGTATTGGCTGGCTTCGAGCAAGCTGTCGTGAGTGCCGGTGTCGAGCCACGCATAGCCACGCCCCATGATCTCGACCTGCAACTGGTGCTGGCGGAGATAAAGATTGTTGAGGTCAGTGATTTCCAGCTCGCCACGTGCAGAAGGCGTCAGCTCACGCGCCAGCTTGACTACCTGATTGTCATAGAAGTACAGACCCGTGACCGCATAGCTCGACTTTGGAACTGTCGGTTTTTCTTCCAGCGACAATACGCGCCCATTTTCGTCAAACTCTGCTACGCCATAACGTTCAGGGTCATGAACGTGATAGGCGAACACCGAAGCACCGGACTCGCGCTTGTCTGCGTTCAATAAAAGTGCTTGGAAATCATGGCCGTAAAAAATATTGTCACCGAGAACCAGCGCAGATGGGTCATTACCGATAAAGGTCGCGCCTATGGTGAAAGCCTGCGCCAAGCCATCAGGGCTCGGTTGCACTGCGTAGGACAGGTTCAGACCCCACTGGCTGCCATCGCCTAACAGCTGTTCGAAGCGCGGGGTGTCTTGCGGGGTGGAAATGATCAGGATGTCCCGGATTCCTGCGAGCAGCAGGGTGCTCAGCGGGTAGTAGATCATCGGTTTGTCATATACCGGCAGCAGCTGCTTCGAAACCGAAAGTGTGGCCGGATGCAGTCGTGTACCCGAACCGCCGGCCAGAATAATTCCTTTACGAGCCATGAGAGTCCCTATTAATTACTGGATTTCGTCCAGCATACGTTGCACGCCTTGCTCCCAAAGCGGCATTTTGAAATTGAATGTGTTTTCCAGTTTGCCCAGTGCGAGACGCGAGTTGCGCGGACGTGGTGCAGGTGCTGGATAAGCTTCGGTGTTGATCGCCGCAACCTGATCTGCGGTCACTTTCAGCGCCACGCCATTGCGTTGAGCATGCGTCAGCACGAACTGAGCAAAACCATGCCAGCTGGTTTCTCCCGACGCCGTCAAGTGATAAATTCCTGCCAGGTGACGGTTGTCTTGCCCGTTGAGAATTTGTCTTAGGATGTGTGCGGTAACGTCGGCGATCAGGTCAGCGCCCGTTGGCGCACCAAATTGGTCTGCCACCACGCTTAATGCTTCCCGTTCCGTGGCCAGGCGCAACATGGTCTTGGCGAAGTTATGCCCGCGAGCAGCATACACCCAGCTGGTGCGTAGCACCACGGCCATGGCGCCGCTGGCTTGAATAGCTAACTCGCCATCCAGTTTTGTACGGCCATAGACTGAGAGTGGGCCGGTGTCTGCGGTTTCTTGTCGGCGATGATTGCCGCTGCCGTCGTATACGTAATCGGTGGAGTAATGAATCAGCCACGCACCCAGTGCTGCTGCTTCACGTGCCAGAACGGCCGGGGCCTCGGCGTTGATTAGTGCAGCGAGCGCGTAATCGCTTTCGGCTTTATCCACTGCGGTATAGGCAGCAGCATTGACGATCACGTCCGGGGATAGCTGACGAACCGTGGTGGCCAGGCAATCCAGATTGGACAAATCGCCACACAAACCTTCGGCACCTTGACGATCCAGCGCGATGACTTCACCGAGCGGCGCCAAGGCTCGTTGTAGTTCCCAGCCTACTTGTCCGTTCTTGCCCAGCAGCAGGATTTTCACGCTCTATTCGCCCCGTATTGCTGTGCCACCCAATCACGGTAGCTGCCGTCCATAACACCTTTTACCCATTCCTGATTGGCTAGGTACCAAGCGACTGTCTTGCGAATGCCGGTATCGAAGGTTTCGGCAGGTTTCCAGTCGAGCTCACGCTCGATCTTGCGTGCATCGATAGCATAACGGCGGTCATGGCCCGGACGGTCCGTGACGTAGGTGATGAGCTCCGCATACTGTTCGACAGGCTTACCGGTCTTCTGGTTGATCACCTGGCGCGACGCCGCAGGGGCCAGTTCGTCGAGGAGGCCGCAGAGAGTACGGACAATATCAATGTTGGCTTTCTCATTCCACCCGCCGATATTGTACGTCTCGCCGAAGGTGCCGGCTTCCAGCACGCGGCGAATCCCGGAGCAGTGATCTTCGACATATAGCCAATCGCGGATCTGCTGGCCGTCACCATAGATAGGCAGCGCCTTGCCTGCAAGGGCATTGACGATCATCAGCGGGATAAGTTTTTCCGGAAAGTGGAACGGCCCGTAGTTATTGGAGCAGTTGGTGGTGAGTACCGGCATGCCATAGGTATGGAAATACGAACGTACCAGGTGGTCGCTGGCTGCCTTACTGGCAGAGTACGGGCTGTTCGGCGCGTACGGGGTGGTCTCGATGAAGGCTGGGTCGTTTGGCGCCAGTGTGCCGTAGACTTCGTCGGTGGAGACGTGGAGGAAGCGGAATGCCTCCCTCTCTGCACCCTCCAGGCTATTCCAATGCGTCCGGGCAGCTTCCAGCAAACGAAAGGTGCCCATCACGTTAGTCTCGACAAAGGCTTCTGGGCCGGTGATTGAGCGGTCGACATGGGATTCGGCAGCGAAGTGAACCACGGCGCGCGGGCGATGTTCGGCAAACAGCTTGGCCAGCAATGCTGCATCACAAATATTGCCGTGTACGAAGCGATGCTGAGGATTGCCTTCCAGCGATTGCAGATTGGCCAGGTTACCTGCATAGGTCAGGGTGTCGAGGTTGAGGACGGGCTCCTTGTTATGTGCACACCATTGCAGAACGAAATTTGAGCCGATGAACCCGGCTCCGCCTGTTACTAAAATCATAATTTGGCTCTAATTGAAGAAAAGGTGTTGTCGTAGACAGATGACGCTGAGAAACTTTGCCCCGCAACGCGAGGCGAGCAGCTAGCGTTAGGCTGAATTAGACCACCCTGATGTCGAAAAATACACAGCTGGGTTCCGCTTCTGGTCGTGCGGGTTAGCCTCGTTGACCAGGGATGTGGCCTTGGAGCGACGAGGGATGTGGCCTTGGAACGACGGAGGCAGCCCTCATGTCGTCAAAACACTACAGGAAGTCGTTCGGCGCCTGTAACAAACGTGTGTATGAGAAGTGAAATTCACGGAGATGTACCAAGGTGCTCACAACTCTTGATAGCCCTATGCCATCACTGCTTCGGGACGGTACGGCCCAACGGACATGGCAAAGATGCGCGCGCATAGGGGGTAGTGGGGTGGGCCTGTGTGTTGAAAATTTGTCATTTTTATTTGTCAGCATTCCTGAAATAGGAAGTAGAGTGATGACAATTCCTGCATTAATGTTGATCAATCCCCCGAAACAATATAATAAACTCGGGGCCAGGCAGGTTAGACGTCACGCTTTATGTTTCAGCTATCTGGCGCTCTTGAATATCCATAGGAAAGTGAGAAATGTCTGTTAAGGAAAGCTTGCCGAGCGTAGATAAGCAGCCGGGCGCAAATATTCAGGGCACTGCAGTGACCGCCGCTCAGAAAAAGGGTGGCTCTGGGCGATTTGCTCTGGACCTGGCATACTATCGGAACCGATACCCAGACCTATCTTCGCTGACGAATGAGGCGCTGGAACAACATTGGCATACGTTCGGTTATCAAGAAGGCCGTTATGCATCAGCTTCGCACGAAAGTGGTGATGCGGAGCTTATTGCTGAAGCAGTTCTCAACGCTGCCGAAAGCGCAGACGTGGAAAAGTCAGATATTCCGAAGGTAGAGTTGGATTTCTATCTGACCTTTTATCCTGACCTTAAAGCTGGCGGGGTTGATACTCAAGCGATTGCTGAGATGCACTTCCAGCGCTACGGGCATGCTGAGGGGCGAGTTCCGACAGTCAATGAGTGGGCAAAAAAGCACGGGCTTCCCGAAGAGCTAATACCAAGTGGGTTCAGTCTTTCTGCTGTCATTGACCGAAGTGCCAAGCGTGGCCTGGAACTTGCCCCACAACGTGTCATGGGAATATTCCTGGGAGAGGATGTTATTCCAGTTGATCTCGCTGAGACTCCCCAGAAAACTCAGGCTGTATTATCAAAACTCGGCATGCATTACCTGTCCGCTCACAAGGCTCAACAAGGCCGAATTCTGCTCGAAGCAGCCTTGAGCATCGCTCCTAGCGCAGAGGTATTTAGCCGGCTGGGTGGTAGCTACATGGAGGATGGCCACTTCAGTATTGCGTTGCAGTACTTCAATGCAGCCGCTCAATTACCGAATCCGCCAGTTTGGACAGCCTTCAATCGTGCGCACTGTCTGGCCAAGCTGAATCGGATAGATGAAGCGATTGAGGTACTTGCTGAAGGCATCGCCATTAACCCGAACCACCGACCCCAGCAAGACGAGCTCGAGCGTCTCGCCGACCAGAAGTGGCGTGAATTGCACGCGAATCTCATGACCCGAGTGGATATGCTGGAACGCGAGCGCTTGATTAGTGACGCATACGCTTACGGGACTCAGTTGTATCGAGCCTTTCTTCCCGTTTACGGCGACCTGTCGAAAAGCGCTGCGGGTGATTTGCCAGCACTGCCGCCTTTGGGCGATGTGAATACTGACCGTATTTTAATCGTAGGTGATTTTCATGTAGCGCAGTGCGTGCGCTATCGAATTGAGCAGAAAATAGAGCAGCTAGAGGCAGTTGGTAAGCAGGTGACTGCTATCAACTGGACTGAGCTGGACAAGCACCAAAATGCATTGGCACTTAACGACGTGGTTATTTTCTACCGAGTGCCGGCAGTAGTGCAGGTTATCAAGGCGATCGCACAAGTAAACGCGACGGGCAAGCTAAGCCTGTACGAAATCGATGATCTGCTATTTGTGCCCGAGTATCCACCGTCAATCGACAGCTATGGTGGCTATGTTTCGCTGGCGACACACCGTGAACTCACACGTGGCATGGCTTTATTCAATGCTGCTGCGCGACTTTGCCGCCAAGGTATAGCGTCTACGGAGCCGCTCCGTTTGGAGCTGGCCAAGCTGGTCAGAGATAATAAATGCTGGCTGCATCGCAACGGCCTGGACAGCTTGAACCGCATTCGCACCAACGACAAATCGCACAAGAAGACTATTGATATCTTCTATGGCAGTGGTACTCAAGCACACAACACTGACTTTATCGAGCAGGCGTTGCCTGCGATTGAGCGAGTGCTCAGTGAGGTCCCCCAGGCGCGTCTGATCGTGGTTGGCTATCTGCGTTTGCCGATTTCGTTTGCTACACAATATGCCAAGCAGTTTACCCAGTTGCCGGCAATGGAAAGCGTCCAAGGTTATTGGTCGCTGCTTGAGCAAGCGGATATTAACATCGCTGTACTGCACGACGACAAAGTCAATGCCTGTAAAAGCGAACTGAAATGGTTTGAAGCAGGCTGCTTTGGTATTCCATCGGTTCTAAGCAGCACAGCGAATTATCGGGATGTCGTCAAGGATGGCGAAGATGGTTTCTTGGCCACTACTGAGGGAGAATGGTACTCGGCATTGAAAAGCCTTGTCGGAAGCCAAGTCCTTCGACATCAGGTAGGTCAGGCCGCTCAAAAGCGGGTCAAATACGATTACAGCCTTGAGGCGCTGGGCAATGCCTTGGCAGCTACGCTCGATAATTGCGTAAACAGCGTTCGGAAAGCCAAACCAAAGAAAAAAATTGCGTTGGTCAACGTATTTTTCCCTCCGCAGGCAATCGGTGGTGCAACTCGCGTCGTGGCCGATAACTTCTCCGAATTCAGAAAAACTTACGCCGATGAGCTCGATGTCTGTGTGTTTACTGCCGACGTAGAATGCAGGCCTTCTCACCAGATGTCGGTTTATAGCCATGAAGGCTGCCGGGTTTACAGATCAACGACCCTGTGGCGCGAACATATGGACTGGCATCCTAAAGACCCTGAGATGTACAGGCTGTTCCAAGAGTTCCTGGAGCTAGAAAAACCGGATTTGATTCACTTCCACTGCGTCCAGCGGCTGACAGCCTCGATAGTGGAGGCTGCACGAGATGCAAAAATTCCTTACATGGTCACGATCCACGATGCCTGGTGGATCTCTGACTTCCAGTTTTTGGTCGATCACAACTCGAATGTTTATCCTGAGGGGCATCCTGATCCTTACCAGCTTATAGAGATGCCAACCAATATGACGCTGGCTGATTCCATTGAGCGTCGTCGTGATCTAAAAGAGTTACTGCATGGCGCTTCGAGGGTATTGACCGTGTCGAACGCGTTTGCAGAAATCTATCGCCAAAACGGTATTCCTCAGATAGAAGTTGTTGCCAATGGCGTGTCCAGTGACATTCCATGGACGCCAAAAGACACCTCTTACACTAATCGGGTTGTCTGTGGCCATATTGGAGGAATGTCTGAGCATAAGGGCTATTACTTGCTCAAGGAAGCAGTGCTTCAGAGCCAACCTGAGAACGTTGAACTCTTGGTTGTTGACCATTCCAAGGAAGAGGGATACCAACATCAAGCCCTTTGGGGCGCGGTGCCAGTCACCTTTATAGGTCGTGTGAGCCAAAAGGGCATCATAGATCTTTACCGAAAAATTGATGTTCTGTTTGCGCCCTCGATGTGGCCAGAAAGCTTCGGTCTTGTCACGCGTGAAGCGGTCGCCAGCGGGTGCTGGGTAGTCGCTAGTAACATGGGCGGTATAGGTGAAGATATCGTTCAAAATGAGAACGGGTACGTTATTGAGCCGAACCAGAAGATGTTGATGGCTGCTCTGCAACATATTAGTGGTTCTGTTGTGAAGCATAAGTCAGTGTCCAATTCCGAAGTGCGAAGAACCTCTGCAAGTCAAGCCGCGGAACTGCTGCAGATCTATCGAGCTCTCGGTCGGGGCGTTGTAATTGAGGCGGACAGGAAGGAAATTAATACTGCTCATCGTCGCTAGTTATGTTCGCTGCTATCAAAGTCGCGCAGTCCCCATTTATAAGTTTCTGAGTTTCGACGTCCGTAGGTGAATTAATGTCAACCATAAAATTTGAATATACCGCTTATGAAGTCACTTTAAGAGTTGCGATGGGGCAGGCGACGACAGTTAGTTTTGATGGAGGAGGCAACTGGGAGGAGGCGAAGCTTATTACCTCTGAAGATAGTGTTTTTTTAGTACCAGGGGGATTCTCGCTTGTTACTGACAGTGCTTTGGTGAAGGGTGCTAGTGGACAGATAATAGCCGTCGCGCCTCCCTTGGATTTTGATATTCAGCGCTCACATGATATCGATTATCTTAATGAGATGGTGTTCAGTTTTCGTACCAGGATTTCAGATAAAACAGTTTTTTATCATTATTTGCGCTCTCTTCTGTTGTCGATGGATAAAAGTAGTAAGTTTTATTTGGGGGTCCTATCCGTCCTGGCCTTTCGTGTCGCTGAAGATCCTGCAAGTCGTGCGCAAGTCGGCCTTGAAATTGTTCGTATTCGTGCCGATTTAATTTCGCGAAAACCACGTGCTCCCTTGGATCCGGTGGCATTGCGCTGGTGGATTTCTTCGGGTGCGAATATAGTTCCTCTGGCTGAGTTCTATCAGCTACGCAGCAGTGCTCAAGAAATTGCCAAAGATATTTATGAAATGCGCGATGAGAGCGTAAGAGCTCGCATTGTATATTGGAATACTACATCGGCAATGCTTCTGTACGCTTTCCTTTTGTACGGGGAAGGGCGGATTGGAGAGGCTTCCGAGGTTTTTCTTAGTACCTTTACAATTTGTCAGCGTGGCCTGTCGGAGATTTTTTCTTCGAGTAATAAAAATATATTGAGTCAATATCCAGATTGTACAGCGTTAGTGGAAATTGGTCGTAACGCATTTGCAGCACACGCCGTTCTTAGTGGCGGTAATTTTGCACCAGGTAGTACTGCTGAATATCCTGTTGATCTAGAAGGTTACTATATTGATTTCGTCGGAGCAGTGCGTCGTCATGATGAATCATTCCCTCCTAAACTCGGTTACTTTATTGACTTAAAGGATCGGCTCAATAAGGAGAAAGCAAACTTGTTCGACAGTTTTGGTGCGAAGGGGGCAGATCAGTAACCTGTCTCTTCGCAGGGGCACGGTGCTCGCATGTTAGATGCCGGCACCGTTGCCATATATTTTCTATTTTGGATGCCTTAGTGTGTGCAGGCATAATAAAGGGGGCAAGTAACGGGTAATATCTGCTTGATAATGAAAAGCGTTGTTTCGCAAAGCTCACGGGAGCGGTGTATTTTAATGAGCCTCTTTGGGGGCATCCCACATAGTGATTTCAGTGGTTGCGCGCGAAAGGGTGGGGTGTTTTCTTTGCGGATTTACTGAGATGACCAAGGCTATCGCTTGCCGTAAGCCGTCGTCTAGTGCTGAATTGCGGTCTTAACATGCGTGTCATTGAGGAGTTACCTCACCTTTGAAAGGGTGAGGTTTGTCAAAGTGTGATAACTAGAGAGTGCTGTTGTCAATAAAGGTGTTGCTTTGGTTGTACGGTTTTTCTACAACTTTTGTGAGTAAGCGGGGGCACAAAAATTATTGAGGCATGAGATGTTGGCTACGGAGCATATTTCGTTTTCAAAGCACCAATTTTCCCAATTTGATACTTCCGACCAATCACTCATAAACATGAAGTCAATTTTTGCTTCGCTTGCAGCTTTGTAATCATACTTGCTGTCGCCTAAAAGCAAAGCAGGGTGCGTGATATTGTCACTGCCTTGCTCGCGTGCAAGAATATCTTCTTTGATATCAGGGCTTCCAAATATACCCCCATCGAATAGCTCATCAAGCTCGCGTAGAGCAAAAATCTCGCGAAGCTCGTTTTGATCGCCGCCTGACACGACCAACCAGCGGGTATTCGGAATTTTATCTCGAAGCTCTCGAAGTCCGGCCGCTATATTGCAATTGAGGAGGCCGCACCTGACATGCTCGGCATAACAATCAAGCAGATTGTCTAATGTGACCCCTTCAATATGCTCGGGAACTATATGCTCTAAAAAATAAGAAAACTTTTTATAACGAGAGACCCCGCCATTCGCGAGGTGGTAATCAACGAGAGCCTGAGCGGCCAGTTCCCCATAAGGTAGAGCTGCCTGATAAAACGCTTGGGTTTTTAGTTTGTTAGAATCTAGCACCACTCCGTCGCAGTCAAAGACTAGTGTCGCATAAGAGGCTAGGTTCAGTTGGATGTTCTTCATAGTGTAACCAAACCTTTCTCCAACAAGCATTCGGCAATTGCGAAATCTTCCGGCCAGTCAATGTCATGACTGATCAGTTTGCACAGGGGGTGAAGATAGGGCTTATGACCAATTCGATCATCTAACTCCCTGTAAATATTTGTATGGGCAAGAAATATACCACTATTTACTTCATGTACTGGGGAAAGGGTTTGTGTTCTTGGCCATTTTTCGACGTTTCTATCATAGTTCATGGCTTCGCCGTTCTGCCAGAGGAATCCGTGCAGTAGATTTGTGGTCATCAAGGAGTCAAAGCCGTCGAGCAACTTCTCATTGTAGAGTTTCACAATTTCGTTGTAGTGGCTGGCGGTGAGGAATGGCGAGGTAACATGCGTCCATAAGATGTTACCCTCGTTGATTAACTCAAGAGCATGCGCAACCAGCTGGTCAGTGCTAGTCTGGCTGGAAGACAGGTCTTCTCGTCGCTTGTGAGGCTTTATTTTGCTGTTCTGAAGCGACGCAGCGTAGTCAAGAATGCTTTCGTCGTTAGTGCTCAGCACGATTGTGTCAATGGCGTCGGCTTCAAGTAGTTGATTCAACTTGACTTCAATAAGGCCATACTCGTGACCGCAAAAGGGTTTTACATTCTTGTTCGGGACCCGTTCGCTGCCTTTTCGGCAGGGCAAGAAACACGTTGTTTTTTCATATTTCATTTCAGCGGCCCATAAATACTTTGGCAGTTAATGTCATACCGAGTTGGCGTCAGACACAGCAAAGGGGTGCTGGACGGGGTGTCTTGATACTGCCTCAAAAGCTTATTGGTATCGGCATTCCGTGGGTCTTCGCCAGGGTATCCGTCGAAACCAGCCATCAGGATGCGTTTGGCTTTACCTGAACTGGCGACAGCCATGGCGTATGCTACGACCAACGAGGTCGGAATTGTGCAATGGGTGTTTTCGAATGTGAAGATATCGGGCTGGACGTTCAGCCCAAAATCAAGAACGTTTTTGTTGGCGAGCGCACCCTGCACGTCCAGCGGCAGCATGGAATAGGGCGTGATTAAGGGCTGGGGTAGTTTGATATGTGCTTCGCAGTCGGCCAAAAGGCGGACGGGATGGCAGGCTACCCTGACATCAATCAGTTCAGCAGCAATGGAGCTCTGCGTGTTCAGGGCCATCACAACGGGTTTATGCTGGCGAATGAAATGTTCCAATGCTTGCCGGTGCGCCGCAACGCCAGGGCCTGTACCTAGAAGCAACACGTTTTGGCCGGCAAAGAGGGCTTCGGGCGCCCACTGGCCGGAGGGGGCGCCACGGTAGAAGTGCCGGGCGGCATCCAGTGTGTGCACGCTGAACTTCTTACCACCTTCATTGCGGAGGTATTCAATGACCGCAAGAATATCTTCTTCGCCGAAGCGGGAGTCACCCAGCATTTCTTGAACGTAGGTAGGGTGGATACCATATTTGCCAGCAAGGTAGTAATAGGGATTGGTACCCCAGCCATACTTAACTTGCATGGGTTTGAAGTGCTCACGAAGAAGCGTCATCAAAGGTATTAGATTGGCGAGTATGCCGGTGCGTGCAGCTATCTCGATAGCCAGCTCCTCGGTGCGGGCATTGCCGGGGCCACGCCCCATACCTGTTACTGTAGAGTCAACCCAAGTAACCCCCTCATCCATCGCGCGTAGTGTATTAGAAAGCGCCAAGCCCAGATTGTCATGGGTGTGGATACCCAGCGCACCCTGCCATTCACTGCGCAGCCAGTGGATGATTTGCACTACCTCTTCAGGGGACATGCTGCCCATGCTGTCAGCAAAATACAGCACATCCAGCGGATAGTTGTTTGCAAGTTTGGCCAGCGCTTTGATTTCGCTTTCGGAGCAGTTCGCAATCTGCATAAGGTTGAAGCCGACATCATAGCCTTTCTCTTTGAGCCAGCTCGCTGCAGGCAGCGCTTCCGCAAACTCATGAACGTGGCAAGCAATCCGTACCAGGTCAACCGGCGATTCACTGGCGGGGTTAGGGAACAACAGCTGCAGTGCTTGCTGCGCCGCGTTTTTTCCGACCAGCTCACTCCCGTTGACCATTACGCCAATCGTCATGGAAGGGGGCAGGTCCAGTGTATTTAGGAAGGCATCAGTGGTGTACGCGCAGGCGCCGCTAAAAGTGCTGTTTTTCAACGAACGAAGGCCCAGTTCGATCGTTTGAACTCCTGCGGCCTGCATGGCGGTTATGTACTGCGCGATCAGCGCTTCGGAGAAGTTCCAGTTATTGTAGTAACCGCCATCTCGTAGTGTGCAATCCAGATGCTTCATGTCAATGTGTCCCTGTTATGATCAGTGAGTGTACTGGCGCCTCAGGAGGGATTATGCAAACAAACACGGCCATGACTCTCACCGGATGCCGATTTTCTGGGGACGCAATATTCTTGTTGTGGGGGCAATGACAACCCTCCATAGGGGCCGGTCAGATAGTCTAGGCTCAACGCGGGGTGGTAGAAGGGGTCCCTGTAGTTGATGGACCATCGTTCTTTAAACAATTGCTGTTCCCGCTGGGCGCGTGCCATCTTCTCTGGCGAAACATCTTTACCTCGGCTAGCGGATTCGGCATGGATCAATTGGGCAAAGGCGGTCCAGATATTGCGTAGGCCTAACTGATGGATGCGCAAGCATAAATCGACATCGTTGAAGGCCACAGGAAACGCTCGCTCATCCAGGCCTTGAACGGAGTCGAATAGTGACTTGCGGAGCAACAGGCATGCCGCCGTAACAGCGCTTTGCCGCCTTGTAATCTGGTTCATCCCAAGATATCCGGCATCGCGTTGTTCCAAGGTGTTCCCTGTATGCGCAGCGAGGCCATTGACGCCAACAACTACGCCACCATGCTGGACCATCCTATTGGGCCACAGCAACTTGGCACCGACTGCGCCGACACCGGGACGCAGCACCTGTGAAACCATCTCTTTGAGCCATCCGCTTTCGATGATTTCGATATCGTTGTTGACCAGACCTATCAACTCTCCAGTGGCAAGGTGTGCCGCGCGATTATTGATCGTCGCATAGTTGAAGGGGTAGGGGTGCGCAAGAATTTTAACGCCGCGTTGTGTGAGTTCGGCGAAGTAGGCCAATGTTTGCGGGTCTGTGGACTGGTTGTCGACAACAATGATTTCCAAGTCCGGGTAATCTGTGTTGTTCAGCAAACCTTCGATGCATGCGTGCAGCAATTTGTATTGGTCACGTGTGGGCACAATGAGGCTGACGCGTGGCAGTTGATCGGGGAGCGGCCAGTGTGCCCTGAGCAGAGCTGGATAATCTGCAACGGAGCTGACGTGCGCACCTGGGGCTAGGCCTTGGCACAACCAGGCAACGGCGTTCTTGCGTTGCTGCGAGGGTGTAGCTTGTTCCGGGCTTGTACACGCATCTCTGGAGCGGTGGTAGAGAACCCGAGGCAAATGCGTTACGGATCTGCCGTTTAGCTCTGTAGCTAGCGCTATACCGGCAACCAGATCGTCCCGGTTCAGGCCAGAGTACCTTTTGCCTGCTTTGAGCAGCGTCAAAGCGTCTTGAACAATGGCTGCAGAGAAAATTGCGCCATCAGTGAAAATGTCTGCGCCAATGAACAGGTCAATGTCCCAAACCGGTTTGAACCATGGCAGGCTGCGTTGGCCTTGTGGCCCGTCGTGGTCACAGTCGGCGAAGGCCCAAGCGCAACCATCCTCCAGCAAAGCGCAAAGCTGTACGATGGCCTGTGGTGCCAGCCTGTCGCCTGCAGTGATCTGAATAACGCAGTCGCAGCCAGCTGCCAGCAACTGCTCCAGTGCAGGGAGGAGGTCAGTTGGGGCAGCCTTCGCCAGCTGATGGAGGTTCTCAGCGTCATTGCCCAGGCTATCGAGGCTGATTTGTTCGAGAGCGGCGCCACCTTCAGTGAGCAGTAACAGCCCAGCTTTGAACTTGAATGGCGTAACAGCGAGTGGGTCGTGCTTCTGGAAGGCGTCGAACCATCGCGCGTAGTGCGGCCATCCTGCACTTTTCGGCAATCGTGCTGATTGCTCCTTCGCAACTTCCGCCACAAGCGTCAGCATCGCTGTATCGGGTTGGGTTTCAAGCTTTTGCAGTAAGCCTTCAAGGCCCTCCGGCTGACAGCACAAGCGAATTGGGCTGCCAGACAGCGTCTGTCCAAGGTCATTGACTACTTCGATGACATGCAACTTGCCATCTGCCAGTTCCCACGGCAGATCGATTGCAAAACCGTGATCACTTGTGGCGCGATAAGCGAGTGCTTGGTGATGCGTATTGCAAGTGACCCGCGCGACAATTCGGTTGCCTTCGCGTAGCGTGACTTGAACATGGCGTTGCGGGGCCTGTGGATCCCAAGACCATCCGCCTACGCGCAGCCCGCCGGTATGCCATACCTGCGAAGCTACGGCAGCGGCTTCTGGCAGAGGGCGGGAGGGTAGCAGAATTTCCCCTTCGAGCACGTAGCCAGTATTTGCAACTTGAGCGGTTACCAGGTTGGCATCCGAGAGCAGGCTCTGACGCAGCTGTACGGTGAATCCATGAAATTGATCGCCGTGCGGAGCATTGGGCTCAAATTGATCTGCCTTAACCAACGCGACACTGGCCCCATCTACAAACACTTCAACGACAGGCCGCTGATCTGGTTGTGCAACATTCATGGCCCACCCCTGCAGAACATCCCCGTACAGTCCGTTGATGCAACCACGAAAAGATGAGAGCGCTACAGATTTCTGACCCGTAGGCCGCTCGTCGAGGACATTCTGTGTCATCAGTTTTGGCTCAGTGAAAATGGTAATTGGGTTACACAGTTCGCCCCTGCTTCAGTGCCCAGGGAATGGCGACAGGTATACAACGGTAAATCGAATTGGCTGGCAAGTGCCGGGGCAAGCCATCTTGCGCCAGGAGAAGGGGCAAGACTGACCACAGCATCACATCCGGTCGCCTTGGCAATCTCCGGCAAGCTGAAACCGTTTACCTGAGGTAGCACATGAACTGCACCGGTTGCAGATAAGGTTTTTAGCCACGGTGTGTCTTGTTTGACCAGCAGCGTAAGCGGTAACTGCTCTCGGGTGATGCGTCTGCCAAGGCGAACCCAAATTTGGATGATGTGCGGATCATCCAGGGCGTCGCCAATCAACAGTACACTTGGTTCGCTGGTTGCAGGAGCAGACTGTTCAGCGCTTGGTTGGGTAACGAGGTTCGCTTGCGGGAATACCTCGGCAAATGCGCGATGCCAGGACTGCCACGGTAAGAGCACGCTTGTTGCCTCGTTGGCAAAACGCTGCCAATCGTAAGTAGCATCCTGGCCTTGTAGATGGCCGTCACGGTGCACGATTGCGTAAGGAATGTTCAGGAGTGAAGGCAGATCGCAGAGCTTGGTTGGGCACGTGACCTGGTGTTCGAGCACGATGTCTTCTAGTGGCAGCGCCGCCAAGTTGTTGACCAGCTCGGAAAAGTCTTCAGGCAGCTCGTAGTCAAGTTCCAGTGCCAAGGGGGCAAGCGGCGCTTTCAGCGTGACCCAGGTGCGATGGCTGTCGCGACGCCAGATTAGGGCGGGGGTAGATTCTGCGCCTGTGCCATCATGGATATGTAGCGTGCTGCTGCCTTCCTTCGGCCACTGCGAGCGTTTGTCTTGATCATTTTGTCGTGCAAAGCGAGCCAGGCGTGCGTGCTGCAGCGCATCTCGGGCAGGCTTGATCGGGTCGCGCAGGCAGAACGCATTATAGCGAGCTGAAGCGTCTGGATAGCGTTGGCGCAAAATGGCGTTGTTCTGGGCAACGCGGAGTGTTTTTTCTGCCCCGAAAGAAACCCCTCCTTTATGTGCTACGAACACATTGGGCGCGCCCATATGCCTCCAGCCAAAGCTGCGGGCACGCAGGCACCAGTCTGTTTCCTCGCCATACCCTCGAGCCAGGTGAATCTCATCTAAATAGCCTACCTGATTGAGCGCTGTACGCTTTATGTACAAGCAGAAGCCGCAACCTGTCTCGATTTCGATAGGGTCGATGTTGGCGTATTGCGTCAGATCATCCAGCTCCGCCTGCTCGCGTGCAGTTGGCATGACATGGCTAATTTGGCTCTGAGGGAAGCTCATCAATTCGCCATTGTTGGTGAAAGGTGTGACGGAGGCGATATTTTCACTGCTGTGAGCTATGTTGCGTAACCGATCCAGCCAATTGCCATGTACCCGCGTGTCTGCATTAAGCCATACCACATCCCTATCGGGGCTCATTGCCATCGCGCGGTTCATGGTGCGGATAAAACCCAAGTTCACGGCGTTGTTCACCAGCGTGATCTTGCTTTTGCCTGCCAATACCTTCAGTGCTTTTGCCAGCGCCGGCACTGGGGTAGCGTCTTCGATTACAACCAGCCGATGAGGTGTGCGGTTGCGTTTGCGGGCTTCGAGCGCACTGTTGATGCACTCAAGCGTTTCTTGCAACCCGTTATAGACCGGTATCAGTACATCCACATGCTGTTGCGTACCCCGGGTGCGACATTCCAGAGGCGGAACAAATGACTGCATGGCAAACACCGGGCTGCCCAGTAGCGGGGTATCGTCGGCAAAGCGGATATGCACGGCAGCTGTCGGGTTTGGCACGCGTATACGCAAGCCGCCGTGGGTGGTCGACAGGCCGGCAGCGTCAAGCAACGGATGGTGTATGTTGGCGACCGCGTCAACCGTAGTCCCGCCAGCCTCGATCTTGAATGAGGCCGGAGCCTGCATGTTACCAAGGTCGATTGCCCATCCCTGGATTTCGCGTCGCTCCTCCAGATAGTGCACCACACCTACCGCAGCGGGAGCTCCAGCTTGTGCCGCAAGTAACTTGAGTACTTGCGCCAATTCCTTGGGCGCGGTGATCTCAGGCAAGTGCGCTAGAATCATGCTGCGCAGCATGGCAGGTGTTTCGGACTGGCTACGAGCCTGCCATAGCAGCGTGCGCAGGGCGGCATCCCCGGGCACTTTTTGCCATGCCAGAGTCAGGTAGCGAGTGGCGAGTTCTGCATGCCCTTGTGTCAGCAAGGCGCGACCTGCCAGTGCCCGCACATCGGCGCGCTCTGGTAGCAGCTGTGCCGCGGTTACTAGAAATAAAAAGGCCAGCTTAGGGTTATGCGGCAGTGCCGCAATACCTTTCCATATCAAAGCCTCAGGCCGGTGCTCAGCGATTTGCACGGCCCGGTCGAGTACGCTGACGGCGAGTTCATGCTCACCGGCTTGGCGATGGCGATGAAAAATGTCCATGAGCGTTTCTCGCCCATGGTCGAGTTGTCTGGACATAAGCTTGGCTTGACTACAGATAATAAAAAGAGGGGCGACCCGAAAGTCGCCCCCTTTCACATACCCCCGGCCTTGCGGCCGGGCGTATGCTTCGCTACGACAGGGCTAGTTACACCTGGCCGTGCAGCACAACGACGTTGTCGATGTGATCAGCAGCTTCGGCAGAACCAACGATGCCCAGAGCGACGTCGGCATGCGAGCCGCCGTTATCCAGCACTGCCAGCCAGCCAGCTTTGCCAGTTGCATCGGCTTCGCGGCCCAGCGCGCTCTGGTACAGAGCGTCGACGAAGTCGCTGTTGGATTTCTCCAGGGCTTCGGCGGAACCAACGATGCCTTTGGCAACGTCTGCACGGCTGGTGCCGTTGAACAGTTGGTCGACCCAAGCGTCCAGGCCGGCTTCGTCAGCTTCGCGACCCAG
This sequence comes from Pseudomonas ceruminis, assembly GCF_021602025.1. Lineage (GTDB taxonomy): Bacteria > Pseudomonadota > Gammaproteobacteria > Pseudomonadales > Pseudomonadaceae > Aquipseudomonas > Aquipseudomonas ceruminis. Next base: position 74,598 of record NZ_BQHW01000015.1, on the reverse strand, counting down.
TACGCTGGTGTACAGCTCACGTACGAAGTTGCCGTTGGACTGATCGTGCTCTTGGGCTTCGGCGGAAACGGCGATGCCTGCAGCGATGTCGGCCAGCGAACCACCGTTAGCCAGCAGAGCTGCCCAACCCTCGGAACCAGCAGAGTCAGCCTCACGGCCCAGCAGCGACTGGTACAGCTCGTTGATGGCAGCGGTGTTGTTTGCGCCAGCGAACTCAGCGGAGTTGAGGAACGAGTTGGCGATATCGCTCAGCGAGGTGCCGTCGTTCAGCGAAGTCACCACGTTCTTCGCGCCAACGCCGTCCGCGTCGCGGCCCAGAACGCCTTGGTACAGACGCAGGGCAACAGCTTCGTCTTGGCTGTGCGCCAGAGCAACGGTGTCATAACCGTTTTCGTTAACGAAGGTCAGGAACTCTGCGTTCGAGATCAGGGCGGTCTGGTTACCGGTCAGGTTCACGCTGAAGTTGTTGCCAACAGCGAAGTTGTAGTCGGCACGCGAACCATCCAGCTGGACGTAGTCGTAGCCGGCGCCAGTGTCGACGATATCCGAGTGGTTGCTGCCGCTCAGGATGACAGTGTCGTTGCCCGAGCCAGTCTTCACGTTGTTGTTGCCAGCGCCAGCGATAACAGTGTTATTGCCGTTACCGGTGATAATGGTGTCGTTGCCGTCGCCAGCATCGATGAAGGTGTTCTGGTCGCCGTTGACGGTGATTACGTCATCGCCGTTACCGGTGGTGACTACCAGCTGGATGGCGGAGTCATCAGCAGCAACTGCTGCGTCGGCAGCCGGGGCAGCGAAGGCCTGAACGTCGCCAGCAGGTGCTTGATCTTGCAGATTAACGACCAGGTTGGCGTCGCTCTGCAGCACATAGGCGCTGACGCCAGCAGCTTCCGCGGCGGCCAGGTCAACCACAACTTGGTCGCCTTTGGCGCCTTCAACCACACCGTGAACGATGTCGGCGGCACCGGAGGTTGGCAGTACAGCGGTGTTCCCGGTGATGCCAGCGATAGCAACGGTGTCTACGTTATCCAGGTTCAACAGGCTGTTGATGGCCGTGATAGTGGAGTCGGAGAGGTTGGCGCTGTCGGCGGTCAGGCTCGCTTGCAGAGCGCTGGTCGATACGGGGTTATCGTATTGCATGGTGTATTCCTGTCACTTCAAGCCATTTGGCTTGTGGCACTGATTTTCTGCTTATGCGCAGAGTTTTCCCACGGAGACTTAGAGCGGGCAGCGTTCATCTTCGTAACGGGAGTTATGGCGATATGCAGCGCCACCAACGGCTCGTTGCCGGTGGGGCCATGCATCATCTGATTGGCGATCAGGCGTTGTGGCTCGGCGCCACCGAACACGATATGGCCTGACAATTCGTAGTGCTTGCGGTGAGGCCCCACCAGGCTGAAACCTGCGCAGATCAACGGCAGGCCTTGACCGCGGGCGCCGATGAAGGTGCCGGTGGAGACATTACGGCTCGGGCCGGAGCCGGCTACCATGCAGGTGTAGAGCAAGTCGACGCCCACCGGTTTGTCTGGCCACTCGATGGCGAAGCCTTCAATGAACTCATCGCTGTCCGGCACGCCTATCCAGCCTTCAGCTGACGCGACTTCACCCGTTTTCTGCAACTGAGCGGACAGCTGCAGTGCGATAGGGGTGGCGGCAGCAAGGACGGCGGCAGGCTCAGTGGTGGCGACCACCGCGAAGGTGCGCATGATGGCCGGCGAGGTGTCGATGCGGTCAATGCGCAGGTCGACGGGGTCGATCACGTCGTCGAACATGTGGTATTCGGTGATCAGGATGGTGGTCACACCACCTTTGACCCGCGCGACGATGGTGTCGCCGAGCTTGGTCAGCATGTTTTTGCTGACGCCTTCGGCTGGGAAGAAATCGATGGAGCCTTTGCCCAGCGGCGCCTGCTGCAGTGCGATGCAAACCGGCTTGTCGGCGGGGGGCTGCGAGGCATAGCGGAAGATGTACATGCCAGGCTCGAGCAAAGTCACTCGGGAGCTGATCTTCAGGCCATCAAGGGTCTGCGAAGGCATAGACATGGCGTTGTTAAGCTCCTTTTAAACAGAACACTGGTAGCTAACTTGCTCAGACCCGTGCGTACACAAAAACGGCCAGTGGTGGCTCCCTGCGATAGGGGAAGATGAAGCGATGTGAAAAAGTTGTCAACTGCAAAAAGTAAAAAAATTTTCATTTTTGCAGTGAACTAAATCATCTGAGCAGCGCTCGTAGGGGGCGATTTAGGTATAACCGTGCAGGAACGTCAACATTTATTTGTGTGGGAAAATTCTTTAAAAATCAATTGATTAAGCTGATGTGTAAGAGTGCTGTCAACATTTCAGCGTTTTCCCATTAACCTGAACGAGCCGATTATGTTTAATGGTGCCGCTGGTCGGGCTGCCGCAATCTGGCATGGCGATGTGCCTCGTAAGTTTTCGCCCGTGCCCCGAGTAACAGGGCATGGCGCCATCGGCTACGAGTTTCATAATTCCTGTGCTTTCATACGCAGTTCGTCGGCCATGGGTAGTGCCCTACCGGCATTCCCACACTCCGTAACCGCCAGTGGGTGTTACACTGCCCGCCGTTTTCGCCTTTCTCAGTATGGATACCATGAGTTCACTACCCGAAAATAACCTGCAAGCCGCCCTCAAAGCCTGTAAGAGCAGCTTCCTTTCGGTCGGTTTCTTCAGCTTCTTCGTCAACGCCCTGATGCTGGTGCCCACCTTCTTCATGATCCAGGTGTCGGGGCGGGTCGTGCCTTCCGGCAGTACATCCACCTTGCTAATGCTTACGCTGATCATGACGGTACTGGTCGTAACCATGGGGGCGCTTGAGTGGGTGCGTTCACGAATCATGGTGCGCATCAGCAACCGACTGGATGTGATGCTGAGCCGGGATGTGTATCGGGCGAGCTTCAAGCGTGCGCTCAACAGCGGCGGCGGCGATGCCACGGCGCAGTCCTTGAATGACCTGACGTCGCTGCGCCAATTCTTCACCGGGTCCGGGCTTTTCGCATTTTTCGACGCGCCATGGTTCCCGATTTATACCATCGTGATGTTCCTGTTCCACCCATGGTTCGGCTGGATGACGCTTGTGTGTGGCGTAGTGCTCACCGCCTTGGCTGTGGTGAACCACCGGGTAACAGGGAAGGCGCTCGCCACCGCAAACAAAGAAAATGTCGCTTCCAACATTGTCACCACCAAGACTTTGCGCAACGCTGAAGTCATCGAATCGATGGGTATGCTGGACACCTTGATGAACCGCTGGGCCAAGCGCCAGCGCAACATCATGATGCTGCAGTCCGAGGCGAGCGATAAGGGTGGGGTCGTCAGCTCCACGTCCAAAACCTTCCGCACCTGGTCGCAATCGATCATGCTGGCCATTGGTGCCTACCTGGTGGCGACCCACGAGATCAATCCGGGTCTGCTGATGGCAGGTTCCCTGTTGCTGGGCCGGGCGCTGGCACCCATTGACCAGATGATCGGCAGCTGGAAAGGCTTTGTTGGCGCCAAAGTACAATACGATCGGCTGAGCAAGGTCATGGACGACCTTAACAAAGAACCTGAACGCATGCCGCTGCCGGCACCTGAAGGCCACATCCAGGTAGAAAACCTGATTGTCGCACCGCCTGGCGCCAAGGCACCGGTGCTGCGTAGTATCAGTTTCGTGGTCCCTGCAGGCTCCATTGTTGGTATCGTTGGCCCGAGTGCTGCCGGCAAGTCCACGTTGGTACGTGCTCTGATGGGCATCTGGCCCCCACAACATGGCGTGGTCCGCCTCGACGGCGCCGACATCGCCAGCTGGGACAAGCAAGCCCTCGGCCCGTATGTGGGTTATCTGCCGCAGGACATCGAATTGTTCGAAGGCAGCATCAGCGAAAACATCGCACGTTTCGATAAGGTCGACCCGGAAAAGGTCGTGCAAGCCGCGCAAATGGCCGGTGTGCACGAGATGATTCTGATGCTGCCAGATGGTTACGATACCGTGATCGGCAGCGACGGCGTAAACCTGTCCGGTGGCCAGCGCCAGCGTATCGGTCTGGCCCGTGCTATCTACGGCAACCCGCGTCTGATCGTGCTCGACGAGCCCAACTCCAACCTGGACGATGTGGGCGAGCGTGCATTGGGCGTGGCCCTGCAAAAGCTCAAGGAAACTGGCGCCACGGTGTTCATCGTGTCGCACCGCCCGAACATCCTCACCCGCCTGGACCGCATCCTGGTGATGTCGGGCGGAACCATTTCGCTGTATGGTGAGCGTGACCGCGTGATCGCCGAGCTGGCTGCACAACAGGCCAAAGCCCAGCAGCGTGTGCCCCAGCCGGCTGCGCCGCAGCCGCCGGCGGCCGCACCCGCTGCCCCTCAATCAGCTCCCCCTGCGGCGGCTGCCGCTGCGCCTGTCTCTACGACAAACACCGGCGCGTGAAAGGATTTCAAGATGAGCAGTAAAGCGATCACCACGTTCGATCACAATTTCGACGACATGCCCACGTCCGACCGCGGTATCCGCCGCGTGGGCCTGGCCATCGTATTCGTTACCTTTGGTATCTTCGGCACTTGGGCCGCCGTCGCCCCGTTGAGCAATGCGGTGCATGGCTCCGGTGTAGTTACCGTGCAGAACTACCGCAAAACCGTGCAGCACCTGGAAGGCGGTATCGTCAAGGAACTGCTTGCCCGCGATGGCGACATGGTCAAGCAGGGCGACCCGCTGATCGTGCTGGATGAATCTCAGCTGAGCGCGGAGTACGAGTCCACCCGCAACCAGCTGATCGTTGCTCGTTATAAGGAAGCACGCTTGCGTGCAGAGCGCGATGGCCTGCAGGCGATCCCGCCTGTGACCATGGACGGCACCGATTCGGACCGCGCCATGGAAGCCCTGGCTGGTGAGCAGCAGGTGTTCAGGGCCCGGCATGATTCGTTGCAGGGCGAGATTTCGGTCAATCGCGAGCGCATCGAGCAGATGAAGCAGCAGATTGTCGGCCTCAATGACATGATCCGTACCAAGCGCAACCTGGAAAAGTCCTATACCGGCGAGATCAAGCAACTGAAGGAGTTGTTGGCCGAAGGCTTTGTTGACAACCAGCGTCTGCTCGAGCAGGAGCGCAAGCTGGATATGCTCAAGACCGAGGTGGCAGACCACGAGTCGACCATCACCAAGACAAGGTTGCAGATTGGCGAGACGGAGTTGCAGATCGTGCAGTTGAACAAGAAGTTCGACTCTGATGTGGCTAAAGAGCTTTCCGATGTCCAGGCCCAGGTGTTCGACCTGCAGGAAAAGGAAGCAGCGCTGCGCGATCGATTGTCCCGTGTGGTGATCCGTGCGCCTGAAAGCGGCATGGTACTAGACATGAAAGTACACACCATCGGAGGCGTGGTCAGCGCAGCAACGCCACTGCTGGACATCGTTCCCGCATCGTCGGAGCTGGTGATCGAGGCCAAGGTTGCCACCAAGGACATTGACCGCCTGGAGTTGGGCAAAAAAGCGGACATTCGCTTTACTGCCTTCAACCAGGCCACCACCCCGGTCATTGAAGGTACCCTGACCCGTATCTCGGCAGACAGCCTCACCGAAGAGCGCACCGGCGACCAGTACTACCTGGTGCGGGTGAACGTGTCCGAAGACGGCATGAAAAAACTCGGCACCCGCAAGCTGCAACCGGGCATGCCTGCCGAGGTCCTGATCAATGCAGGCGACCGCACCATGCTGCAGTACCTGCTGAAACCGGCGCGCAACATGTTCGCTGAATCGCTGATCGAGGAATGATTGTGCTGCGTTTGCTACCCGGTGTTTTGATGTGCATGGCTGCCTGGCAGGCGTTGGCTGTAGAACCCCAAGGCACAGCGGGCGAAGCCCCAAGGGCTGTTTCAGCGTCGACCTACGCCTTGGACCTCGCCGGGCTTTATCGCGAAGCCCGGCTGGAAGACCCGCGCGTGCTGGTGGCCTACGCCAGGGCGCGTACAGCGGCCGAGCAGCAGCGTGAAGCCCTCGGCGGTTTGCTGCCGCAGGTGTCGGCTAACGCCAACTCCAGCCGCGTGTTGCGTAAGAATGAATTGTCGCGCGACATCTACAACAACGAAACCTACTCGCTCAGCTTGACCCAGTACCTGTACAACAAGCCGGCGTGGGAGCGTTACCAGAAGTCCAAGAGCGTCAAGGACCAGAAGGGCCAGCAGGCCGAGGACACCCTGGCCGAGGCGACCGTCGACCTGGCCAAGCGCTACTTTGTGGCGCTGGCTGCGGACGATGAACTGGCGCTGGTGCAGGCCGAACGCCGCGCCACGCAGCTGAACCTTGATCGGGTCAGCATGATGTTTGACCGGCAAATGGCCAAGATCACCGACAAGCTCGACATGCAGGCGCGTGTCGATGCCCTGGCGGCGCAAGAGGTGGATGCACGCAACCAGGTGCAGGTTAGCCGCGAAGCGCTGGCAGAGATTGTTGGGCGGCCGATTAACGAACCGCTGAGCCGTGTGCGCAACGACGTAGCGCTGCAGGCGCCAACGCGCCCACTGCAAAGCTGGGTTACACAGGCGATCGAAACCAACCCGTTGCTCAAGTCGTACCGGAGCGGAGCCGAGGCTGCCAACGCCGCGGTGCGTGAAGGCAAGGGTGAGCACTACCCGCAGCTGTCCTTGAGCTTGAGCGCGCAACAGAGTGACCAGGGTTATGACAACACCCAGGCGCCGCGCAGCGACAGTTATGTGGCCACCCTAGGGGTGAGAATCCCGATCTACAGCGGTGGTTCTACCTCTGCCCGGGTGCGTGGCCTGTATAACGAGCAATTGGCTGCCGAGGAGCAGATGGAGGGCATTCGTCGGCAGGTGGTGAAAGAAACCACCACGGCTTACCTCACTGCCCAGTCCAGCGTCGAGAAGATCCGCGCCAACCGCAATGCCTTGTCGTCTGCGCAGAAGTCCAGCGTGGCGGCGCAGAAGGCGTTCGCCTTCGGCGTGGTGAATGCGGTCGATGTGCTGACCAGCGTGCAGAACGAATTCAAGGCCCGTCGCGACCTGCTCAAGTCGCAGTATGACTTCATCACCAACTTGTTCCTGCTCAACCGCTGGGCCGGGGAGTTGAACCAGGAAAGCGTCGACAACGTCAACGTGTGGCTGAGCCCAGTGCCAGAGACCAGCCTGCCGGGTGGTGATGTAGCGCGTCTGGATACCGGGGCTGCTGCGCAACCCATCGGCGGCAAGTCGCCCACTGGCAACACCGCGCTGAACTAGAACCTGTGTCGTGCACCGTAGGGTCAGCATGGCTGTTGAGGTTGTGCTGGCTTCTCGGAGGTAACCCGGCCCCACCAGGAAGGCCACGCACGGAGGAAACGCTCCCCGCTGGCCTACGTCAGTCTTTTCTGAGTCGAGCACACTGCCTAACAGATGTATACTCCGACATCGAACCTTCACGTGCGCGGCAGGAATCGCTCGCGCCGGGTCTAATAATCACACATGCCCGTACGGCACTATCGGAGTTGGTTAAGTCGCATGAAAGCAATCGTCACTGGGATCACTGGTCAAGACGGCGCCTACCTGGCAGAACTGCTGCTGGAAAAGGGCTATACAGTCTATGGCACCTACCGTCGTACCAGCTCGGTCAATTTCTGGCGCATTGAGGAATTGGGGATCCACACCAACCCCAACCTGCACCTGGTCGAATACGACCTCACCGACCTGTCGGCCAGCATCCGCCTGCTGCAAACCACCGAAGCCACCGAGGTCTACAACCTCGCTGCGCAAAGCTTCGTGGGTATTTCGTTCGAGCAGCCGCTGACTACCGCTGAAATCACCGGCCTGGGCGCGGTGAACCTGCTCGAAGCGATCCGCATCGTCAACCCGAAGGTACGCTTCTACCAGGCGTCCACCTCGGAAATGTTCGGTAAGGTCCAGGAAATCCCGCAGGTCGAAACTACCCCGTTCTACCCGCGCAGCCCCTACGGCGTGGCCAAGCTGTACGCGCACTGGATGACCATCAACTACCGTGAGTCGTACAACATCTTTGCCACCAGCGGCATCCTGTTCAACCACGAGTCGCCGCTGCGCGGCCGTGAGTTCGTGACCCGCAAGATCACCGACTCGGTTGCCAAGATCAAACTCGGCCTGCTCGACAAACTCGAACTGGGCAACCTCGACGCCAAGCGCGACTGGGGCTTTGCCAAGGAATACGTCGAAGGCATGTGGCGCATGCTGCAGGCTGACGAGCCGGACACCTTCGTGCTGGCCACCAACCGTACCGAAACCGTACGCGACTTCGTCACCATGGCCTTCAAGGCCGCGGGCATCGAAATCAAGTGGAGCGGCAAGGACGAGGCAGAGCAGGGCACCTGCGCCGCCACTGGCAAGGTGCTGGTCGTCATCAACCCGAAATTCTACCGCCCAGCCGAAGTCGAACTGCTGATCGGCAACCCGGCCAAGGCCAAGGAAGTGCTGGGCTGGGAGCCCAAGACCAGTCTTGAAGAGCTGTGCCGCATGATGGTCGAAGCCGACCTGCGTCGTAACGAAAAAGGGTTCTCGTTCTGATGCAAAAGGCCAACAAACGCGCGCTTATCACAGGGGTTCAGGGCTTCACCGGCCGCTACATGGCGGACGAGTTGCGAGCCAGTGGCTACGAGGTAGTCGGCACGGGCAGCCAAGCGCTGGATGCCCCGGATTACCACCAGGTCGATCTTACTGACGGCCTGGGCTTGCGCGCATTGTTGGCCGAAGTGCAGCCAGATGTCATCGTGCATCTGGCTGCCATTGCATTTGTCGGGCATGGCGCTGCCGATGCGTTTTACCAGGTCAACCTGCTGGGCACGCGCAACCTGCTCGAAGCCATCGCTGCTTGTGGCAAGGCACCTGAATGTGTGTTGCTTGCCAGCAGTGCCAATGTATATGGCAACGTTTCCGAGGGGATGCTCGACGAGCAGACGCCGCCCGCGCCAGCCAATGATTACGCGGTCAGCAAGCTGGCCATGGAATACATGGCGCGTTTGTGGTGCGATCGCCTGCCGATCGTCATCGCGCGTCCCTTCAATTACACCGGTGTTGGGCAGGCAGAAAACTTCCTGCTGCCCAAGATCGTCTCGCACTTTCACCGCAAGGCCGACACTATCGAACTGGGCAACCTCGACGTATGGCGCGATTTCAGCGACGTGCGTGCAGTGGTCCAGGCCTACCGCGGGCTGATCGAAGCGCGCCCGCTGGGGCAGACGGTGAACGTCAGCTCCGGGCACACCCATTCGCTGCGCGAAGTCATCGCCAAATGCACGGCCATTACCGGGCACTCGATTGAAGTGCAGGTGAACCCCGCGTTCGTGCGGGCCAACGAGGTCAAGACCCTCTGCGGCGACAATGCCCGGCTGCGAGGGCTGGTACCGGGGTGGCAAACCCCTTCGCTGGATGAAACCCTGGGATGGATGCTTGCGGGTAAATGAAGCTCATTCTATCCGTCGAGCCGGTCCGTTTCCCACTGACCGGCATTGGCCGCTACACCTACGAGCTGGCCTCGCGGCTGCAGCGCAGTAGCGAAGTCACCGACCTGCGGCTGTTTGCCGGCCGACGCTTTCTACCAGGCCTGCCCACACCCTCGGAGCAGTCCGATGCCGTGCATGGGCTCAAGCGCCTTGTGCAGAAAAACGCATTGGCTGTGGAAGCCTATCGGCGGCTGATGCCGTATTTGCGCAAGCGGGCGCTGCAAGGGTATGACGAGTACATCTACCACAGCCCCAACTACTACCTGCCGCCGTTCGCTGGCCGCAGCGTGGCCACCTTCCATGACCTGTCGCCGTTTACGTGGGCGCATTGCCACGCGCCGCAGGTTGCCCGTTACCTGCAGAAAGAGCTCAAGCTCACGCTTGAGCGTGCCGATGCGCTGATCACCGACTCGCGCTATACCCGGCAGGAGCTGGCCGATTATTTCGCCTGGCCCATCGAGCGTATTCATGCCATCCCGCTGGCCAGCTCCCCGGAGTTCTACCCTCGCAGCCCTGAGGCGCTGCGCGAAACCCTCGCGCGCCATCGCCTGCAACCGGGTGGCTACAGCCTGTTCGTCGGCACCATTGAGCCGCGCAAGAACCTGGAAACCTTGCTGGACGCCTACGGCAGGCTGCCGCTGGCGTTGCGTCAGCGTTGGCCGTTGATCCTCACCGGCTACCATGGTTGGCGCAGCGACGCGATTCATGCACGTATCGCCCAGGCGCAGCAGCAAGGCTGGGCGCGCTACCTGGGCTTTGCGCCCAGCCAAGACCTGCCGCTGCTGTTTGCCGGCGCACGCCTGTTCACCTTCCCATCGCACTACGAAGGTTTTGGTCTGCCAGTGCTTGAAGCCATGAGTTCGGGCGTGCCGGTGGTGTGCTCCAACAGTTCGTCGCTGCCTGAAGTGGCCGGCGAGGCCGCATTGATGTGTGCGCCCGATGACGTGGATGCCCTCACTGCGTTGCTGCAACAGGGGCTGGAAGATGAAAGCTGGCGTGCGGCAGCCGTGGCGCAGGGCTTGCGCCATGCCAGCGGGTTCTCGTGGGAGCGCTGCACCCAGGCCACCCTCGAGGTGTACCAGAAGGTCAAGGAGGGCCGATGATCAAGGTGCTGCACTTTTTCAAGACCTACTACCCGGACTCCATGGGCGGTATCGAGCAGGTCATTTTCCAGATCGCTGAAGGTGGCCGGGCCCAAGGTATCGATTCGCAGGTGTTGTACCTCAGCAACCGCGGGGCTGCACGCGGGGAACCGGTGGGCAACCACCTGACCCACCGCGCCAAGCTCGACCTGCACCTGGCGTCTACCGGTTTCTCGCTGTCGGCGCTCAAGGACTTTGCCGAGCTGGCCAGGCAGGCAGACATCGTGCATTACCATTTCCCCTGGCCCTACATGGACCTGGTGCATTTCATCACGCGGCTGAACAAGCCCACCGTGGTGAGCTACCACTCGGATATCGTCAAGCAGAAGTGGCTGCTCAAGCTCTACCAGCCGCTGATGAACCGCTTCTTCTCCAGCGTCGACAGGGTGGTTGCCTCGTCGCCCAACTACGCGGCCCACAGCCCGGTACTGACGCGCTTCAAGGACAAGGTTGCGATCATCCCCTATGGCCTGGACCGGGCAACGTACCCCAAGGCGTCCGTCGAAAAGCTGGCGTATTGGCGGGCACGGCTGGGCGAGCGTTTTTTCCTGTTCGTTGGCGCGTTGCGCTACTACAAGGGCCTGGACTACCTGCTGCAAGCCGCGAAAATAAACGGCTTGCCGGTAGTGATAATGGGCGGCGGCTTCCTGGAGGCCGAACTCAAGCAGCAAGCTGCCGCGCTGGGCCTGAGCCATGTGTATTTTCTTGGCGGGTTGCCTGACGACGACAAGGCCGCGCTGCTGGAACTGTGCTACGGGTTCGTGTTCCCGTCGCACCTGCGCTCCGAGTCGTTCGGCATCTCGTTGCTTGAGGCGGCGATGTACGGCAAGCCGCTGATCTCCTGCGAGATGGGCTCGGGTACCACCTTCATCAACCTGGCCGACCAGACTGGCCTGGTGGTGCCGCCCCGCGATGCCGGCGCGCTGGCGCAGGCCATGCAGCGTCTGTGGGCTGACCCGGCCATGGCACAGGCCATGGGCGCCAAGGCGCAGCAGCGTTATGAAGAGGTGTTCACGGCGCCTGCCATGGTCAGCGCCTATGCCGAGCTTTACCGCAGCCTGTTGAAGGGCAGGTAACCTTGTTTGATTGTGCGGGGGCCGGTGGGAGCGGGTTTGCCCGCCAGTCGATGCTTGTAATGCCCACGGGCTGGATGATCACTCATGGATAGACGCACCATTCTTGTCACCGGTGCCAGCGGTTTCGTTGGCAGTGCTGTATGCCGCAAGCTTGCCACACTGGGCGACTATGCCGCCCGTGCGGCGTTGCGCACGGGCGGCACCGGCCCGGCCGAGATCGCGGGCGTAGCCGTGGGCGAAATGACTGCGTCAACCGATTGGGCGCCGGCCCTCGCCAGTGTCGATGCAGTGGTGCATGCCGCAGCGCGCGTGCATGTGATGCAGGAAACCGCCGCCGACAGCCTGGCCGAGTTTCGCCGTGTCAATGTCGAAGGTACCCTGAGCCTGGCCCGTCAGGCGGCAGCAGCCGGCGTGCGGCGCTTTATCTTCATCAGTTCGATCAAGGTCAACGGTGAACTCAGCCAGCCTGGCCAGCCCTTGTGTGCAGACGACCTGCCGGCACCCCAGGATGCCTATGGCATCTCCAAGCACGAAGCAGAGCAGGGTTTGCACCAATTGGCCGCGGCCACTGGCATGCAAGTGGTGGTGATCCGCCCGGTACTGGTTTATGGGCCAGGCGTCAAAGCCAACTTCCAGAGCATGATGCGCTGGGTACACCGCGGCGTGCCGCTGCCGTTCGGGGCCGTGGATAACCGCCGCAGCCTGGTGGGCATAGACAACCTGGTCGACCTGATCGTGACTTGCATCGACCATCCCCAGGCTGCCAACCAGACGTTCCTGGCAAGCGACGGCGACGATGTCTCGTTGAGCCGGCTGCTGCGTACCTTGGGCCGTGCACTAGGTCGCCCGGCACGTTTGCTGCCCGTCCCGCCTGGCTTGCTGCGCGTGACGGCAGGGCTGCTGGGCCGTGGCGACCTTGCCCAGCGCCTGCTGGGTTCATTGCAGGTGGACATCGCCAAGAACCGCGAGGTGCTGGGCTGGACCCCGCCCTGCTCAGTTGAGCAAGGACTGAACATGACCGCTCGATCTTTCCTGGATACCCATCATTCATGAGCTGGCTGATTCTGGCCGCAGGCCTCGCCTCCCTGGCAATGACCGCAGCGCTGCGCCGTTACGCCTTGTCCCGCAGCCTGCTGGACATTCCCAATGCCCGCAGTTCGCACACCTTGCCAACACCGCGCGGTGGCGGCGTGGCGTTTGTCATGTCATTCCTGATCGCCATGCTGGTGCTGGGCTGGAGCGGGGTAGTGCCAACGGCGCTGCTGGTCGGTGTTTTGGGGGCCGCAGGCCTGGTTGCGCTGATCGGCTTCATGGACGACCACGGCCACATCGCCGCCCGCTGGCGCTTGCTCGGGCATTTCCTGGCAGCAGGGTGGGGGTTGTACTGGCTTGGGGGTATGCCCCCGCTCACGCTGTTCGGGCTGCAGCTGGACCTGGCCTGGCTAGGCGCGATGCTCGGGGCGTTGTACCTGGTGTGGTTGCTCAATCTCTACAATTTCATGGACGGCATCGATGGGCTGGCCAGCATTGAGGCCATTTGTGCCTGTTTGGGTGGCTGCCTGCTGTACTGGCTTACAGGCAATACCCAGGCACTCTGGCTACCGCTGCTGCTGGCGGCGACGGTGGCGGGGTTCCTGTTCTGGAACTTCCCCCCGGCCCGGATCTTCATGGGCGATGCGGGCAGTGGTTTCCTGGGGATCGTGCTGGGTTTGCTGGCGTTGCAGGCAGGCTGGATAAACCCGCTACTCTTCTGGGGGTGGTTAATACTTTTGGGTGTGTTCGTGGTCGATGCCACGTTCACCCTGGTTCGGCGTCTGTTGCGTGGCGAAAAGGTCTATGAGGCCCATCGCAGTCACGCCTACCAGCATGCGTCGCGCCAGTACGGCAGCCATTTGCCTGTAAGCCTGGCCGTGGCAGCCATCAACCTTGGCTGGTTGCTGCCCATTGCCGTTGCGGTGGTGGTACTGCAACTCGATGGTGCAGTGGGAACCTTGGTGGCCTATGGGCCTCTTACACTGCTGGCGATCAAATATCGTGCAGGTAAACGTGAGTAACATGGCCGGACGGATTGGGCTTCGCACAAAGGTGTTGAATGTGCGGTTTGGCTGGCAGGCCAACGGCCCTATGATCAGGGCGATTTGCAAAACAGGAGAACCGGATGAGTGAAGCGAGCAAAGACAGGGTCCGCCAGTACCTGGTGAACCTGTCTCGACGGCAGAAGCGCCTGATACAGGTGTGCACTGACGTCCTGCTGATCTGGTTCGCCTTGTGGTTGTCGTTCATCGTGCGCTTGGGTATCGATGAGATGTACAACCCTATCGTCGAACACACGTGGCTGTTCCTGGCAGCCCCAGCAGTTGCAATCCCGTTGTTCATCCGTTTTGGCATGTACCGGGCGGTGATGCGCTACTTCGGCAATGATGCGCTGATCGCCATTATCAAGGCTGTCACCTTGTCCTCGCTGATTCTTGCGGTGGTGGTGTATTGGTACAGTAACCACAAGGTCATCGTGCCGCGCTCGATCATCTTCAACTATTGGTGGCTGAGCCTGGTGATCATCGGGGGCCTGCGCCTGATCATGCGCCAGTATTTTTTGGGGGACTGGTTTACCGGTGCCCACCAGATTCCTTTCGCCAACCGCGATGATGGCCAGGTCAGGGTCGCTATCTATGGCGCCGGCACAGCCGGCAATCAGCTGTTGGCAGCGTTGCGCATGGGGCGGGCGATGCGGCCCGTTGCATTCATCGACGATGATGGCGACCTTGCCAACCGGGTTATCTCCGGCCTGCAGGTGTACAAGCCCAAGCACCTTGAACAGATGATCAAGGAAACCGGGGCGCAGGAAATCCTGCTGGCACTGCCATCGGCCTCACGGGCCCGCCGCAAGGAGATCCTCGCGTTCCTCGAGCCGTACCCCTTGCATGTGCGCAGTGTGCCGGCATTTGCCGACCTGGCCAGCGGGCGGGTGAAAGTCGACGACATTCAGGACGTCGACATTGCCGATTTACTGGGGCGCGACCCGGTGCCCGCGCAGGAAGACTTGCTGGAACGCTGCATCAAGAAACAAACCGTGCTGGTGACCGGTGCGGGGGGCTCGATTGGCGCCGAGTTGTGCCGTCAGATCATCGGGTCGGGGCCAACGACCTTGCTGCTGTTCGATCACAGCGAGTTCAACCTGTACAGCATCCTCAGTGAACTGGAACAGCGCGCGGCGCGGGAATCGCTGTCGGTGCGCCTGCTGCCGATACTGGGCTCGGTGCGTAATCAGCATCATCTGGCCGATGTGATGAGCACCTGGCAGGTGGACACGGTCTACCATGCCGCCGCCTACAAACATGTGCCGATGGTCGAACACAACGTGGCGGAGGGCATTCTGAACAACGTGTTTGGCACCCTCTGCACCGCGCAGGCGGCCCTGCAATCGGGCGTGGCCAACTTCGTGCTCATCTCCACCGACAAGGCCGTGCGCCCGACCAATGTGATGGGCAGCTCCAAACGGCTTTCCGAGCTGATTCTGCAAGCGCTGAGCCGCGAAGCGGCGCCGGTGATGTACGGTGACAGTGGCAAGATTTCACGCGTGAACAAAACCCGCTTCACCATGGTGCGGTTCGGCAATGTGCTGGGCTCCTCGGGCTCGGTGATTCCGTTGTTCCACCAGCAGATCAAAGCCGGTGGCCCACTGACGGTTACCCACCCCAAGATCACGCGTTACTTCATGACCATCCCCGAGGCGGCGCAGTTGGTCGTTCAGGCCGGTGCCATGGGGCAGGGCGGTGATGTGTTCGTGCTGGATATGGGCGAACCGGTAAAGATCGTGGAACTGGCGGAAAAAATGATTCACCTGTCCGGTTTCAGTGTGCGTAACGCGAGTAACCCCCATGGCGACATCGCTATCGAATTCAGCGGGCTGCGCCCCGGTGAGAAGCTCTATGAAGAACTGCTGATTGGCGATGATGTTTCCCCTACCGCGCACCCGATGATCATGGCCGCCAACGAAGACTACGTCGCCTGGGACCTGTTGAGGGAGCGCCTGGGCACGTTGTTCAAGGCGGTGGCGGAGGATGACTTCACCCGGGTGCGGCAACTGCTGCGCGAGCTGGTCAGCGGCTATGCGCCGGAAGGGGAGATCGTCGATTGGGTTTACCAGCAGCAGCGCCAGGATCGGTAAGCGCAGAAGGCACCTTCATGCTTTGCGGCGCTCTCCTACAGGGCGTTTCATTTGGCACTGTCGGCTGTTCGATTTGGTAACTAATCGGTTGTTCATCGCACTTTCTCAACCTCCCTCAAGTCGCTAGTTTTACGGGGCAGCTAAGGAAACGCTGCCTCGTAATCAGACTCGAAGGAGTGTCCGAAATGCGTAATACCGTTCTGTCCTACCTGTTTCTGCCGTTGTTCGCCGGCCTGTCTTTTTCCCTCAGCGCGGCACCGGCCGACAGCGCCGCCATGGCACAACCGGTACCCCAGGTGTCGCAAATCGCGGCCCCTGCTGCCCAGCTGAACCTCAACGATGCTGACGCACCGACGTTACAGAAGGCGCTCAACGGCATCGGCAAGGCAAAAGCCGAGGCCATCATCGCTTACCGGGATGCCAACGGCCCGTTCGCTTCGGTAGATGAATTGCTGGAGATCAAGGGCATCGGCAATGCGCTGCTGGAGCGCAATCGCGACAAGTTGAGGGTGGAGTAGAACGTCTAACGGCACTGTACCAACGCGGCCCCTTCGCCCCAGGGGCCGCCCTTGTCAGCGAAAGGAAACTAGCGGTCCTGCCCGTCCTGGGCATCCGCTTGCGCATTGCGCTCATGCACCTTCTTAAGCTGCTCTTCGGTCAAGGGCAGCTTCTTCGCCGTATCCCGCAACATCATCAGCCCGCCGACAATCGAGCCGAGGGCTATGATGAGTATCAGCCAGGCATACCAAGGCATGTGTTTATCTCCTGTCATCGTCTACCGCATCGCCTATATCAACTATGAGCGATTGCCGTATTCGTTGGTTCAATTATAGGAGCCATACGCTACCTGGCCAAATCTCGTGACCTGCGGCCCCCAAAGGCACCCCTACTTCGTTTACAATGCGCGCCGTTTTCGACTTGCCAAAGAGACCTCGACATGTCCGCCTGCCAGACGCCCCTGATCGTCGCCCTGGATTTCCCTACCCGTGACGCCGCCCTGAAACTGGCCGACCAGCTCGACCCCGCGCTGTGCCGGGTAAAAGTTGGCAAGGAGCTGTTCACCAGCAGCGCTGCCGGCATTGTCGAAACCCTGTGCGCGAAGGGCTTCGAGGTGTTCCTCGACCTCAAGTTCCACGACATTCCCAACACCACCGCCATGGCGGTCAAGGCAGCGGCCGAGATGGGCGTGTGGATGGTCAACGTGCATTGCTCCGGGGGCCTGCGCATGATGTCGGCCTGCCGCGAAGAACTGGCCAAGCGCAGCGGCCCGCAACCTCTGCTGATCGGTGTGACCGTGCTGACCAGCATGGAGCGCGAGGACCTGGCAGGCATTGGCCTGGATATCGAGCCGCAGGAGCAGGTGCTGCGCCTGGCCGCGTTGGCCGAAAAGGCGGGCATGGACGGCTTGGTTTGCTCGGCACTCGAAGCCCCGGCACTGAAGGCAGCGCACCCGTCGCTGCAACTGGTTACCCCAGGTATTCGCCCGGCGGGCAGTGCCCAGGACGACCAGCGCCGCATCCTGACGCCACGTCAGGCATTGGATGCCGGCTCCGATTACTTGGTGATCGGCCGCCCGATCAGCCAGGCGCCAGACCCGGCGCAAGCACTGGCGGCGGTGGTGGCCGAAATTCGCGGCTGATCCATACCCAAAGGGGCTGCAGTGCAGCCCCTTTTCATTTCAGGCAATCACCAGCGGCGGGAACGACTTCACCAGGTCATCCAGCGCCTTGATCTGCGCCAGGAAGGGCTCCAGCTTGTCCAGCGGCAGGGCGCTTGGGCCATCGCACTTGGCTTGGTCCGGGTTCGGGTGGGCTTCCAGGAACAGGCCCGCCAGGCCAACGCCCATGCCGGCGCGGGCCAGGTCCACGACCTGTTCGCGACGGCCACCGGAAGCGGCGCCGGATGGATCGCGGTTCTGCAGGGCGTGGGTCACGTCGAAGATGATCGGCAGGTTGTCGCACGTGCGTTTCATTACGCCGAAGCCAAGCATGTCGACCACCAGGTTGTCATAGCCCATGCAGGTGCCGCGGTCGCACAGGATGAGCTGGTCGTTACCGGCTTCCTTGAACTTCTGCACGATGTTCTGCATTTGCGAAGGGCTCAGGAACTGAGGCTTCTTAATGTTGACAGGCTTGCCGGTCTTGGCCAAAGCGATGACCAGGTCCGTCTGGCGGGCCAGGAACGCAGGCAGTTGCAGCACGTCGACCACTTCGGCCACTGGCGCGGCCTGGTGGATTTCGTGAACGTCAGTGATGATCGGCACGCCGAACGCTGCTTTCACGTTTTCGAAGATGCGCAGGCCTTCTTCCAGGCCTGGGCCACGGTAGGAGTGGATCGAGGAGCGGTTGGCTTTGTCGAAGCTGGCTTTGAAGACGTAGGGGATGCCCAGTTTCTGAGTGACGCGCACGTACGCTTCACAGGCCCTCAGGGCAAGGTCTTCGGACTCGAGGACGTTGATGCCGCCGAACAGCACGAAGGGCGCGGTGTTGGAGCACTCGATGGTTGGGGTGATCTTGATCATGGTCTACTCTGCAAATCCCATAAGGTGCGAGGCTGAATCTTACTAGATTCAGCCTCTGCGGTTTGTATTTCCTGACAGGGACTGATTCAACCCATTTTCAAACCTTCAACACCAACTTGCCGAAGTTCTCCCCGCTGAACAGCTTGAGCAACGTCTCCGGGAAGGTTTCCAGCCCCTCCACCACATCCTCCTTGCTCTTGACCTTGCCACTGGCCAGCCATCCGGCGATTTCCTGCACCGCCTTGCCATACTCCTTGGTGTGGTCCGTCACCACGAAGCCTTCCATCCGCGCGCGGTTCACCAACAGTGCCAGGTAGTTGGCCGGCCCTTTGACCGCTTCCTTGTTGTTGTACTGGCTGATCGCCCCGCAGATCACGATGCGGGCCTTGAAGTTGATGCGGGTCAGCACGGCGTCGAGGATCTCGCCGCCCACGTTGTCGAAGTAGACATCGACACCCTTGGGGCATTCGCGTTTGAGGCCGTCGAGCACCGCTTCGGCCTTGTAGTCAATCACGCCATCGAAGCCCAGTTCGTCCTTGAGGTATTGGCACTTCTGCGCTCCGCCGGCGATGCCGACCACATGGCAGCCTTTGATTTTGGCGATCTGGCCGACGATGCTGCCCACCGCTCCGGCAGCGCCGGAGATGACCACGGTGTCACCGGCCTTGGGCTGGCCGACGTCGAGCAAGGCGAAGTAGGCGGTCATGCCGGTCATGCCGAGGGCTGAAAGGTAGCGGGGCAGGGGGGCCAGGTCAGGGTCGATCTTGTACAGGCCCTGGGGTTCGCCGGTGAAATAGTCTTGCACGCCCAGCACGCCGCTGACATGGTCGCCGGGTTTGTAGCCTGGGTGGTTGGACGCCACCACTTCACCCACGCCCAGGGCGCGCATCACCTCGCCGAGGGCGACCGGCGGGATGTACGACTTGCCTTCATTCATCCAGCCACGCATGGCCGGGTCCAGCGACAGGTACAGGTTGCGTACTTGCACCTGGCCGTCACCCGGGGCTTGGGCGGGTACCGTCTCGAAGGTGAAATCATCGCGGCGCACGGCGCCGACCGGGCGTTTGGCGAGCAGGAAGCGGCGATTGGTCTGGGTCATGGCAGGGTCCTTGTGGGCAGGAAAGAGTAAGGGCAATTTAACGTGGTGATGCCAGTAGGTCTGCAAAATCACTGATAAGCATGGTAGCTCAACCGCTGGTGTGATGATGCTGCCCAGCCGGGCGGTGCCCTGGCTAGACTCAGCCTAGACACCAAGGCCGCCCAGGCAGCGCTGAGCCGATTCCACCCCCTTCAGGAGCAGAACATGAGCATGACCTTTTCCGGCCAGGTAGCCCTGGTCACCGGCGGTGCGGCAGGCATCGGCCGGGCGACGGCGGTGGCGTTTGCCCGCGAGGGCCTGAAGGTGGTGGTGGCCGACCTGGACCCCGTGGGGGGCGAGGCGACGGTGGCGCTGATTCGTGAAGCGGATGGCGAGGCGCTGTTCGTGGCCTGCGACGTCACCAGGGAGGCCGATGTGCGTCAGTTGCACCAGCAAGCCATCCAGGCCTATGGCCGGCTGGACTATGCCTTCAACAATGCCGGCATCGAGATCGAGCAGCACCGCCTGGCCGAGGGCAGTGAGGCGGAGTTCGACGCCATCATGGGCGTCAACGTCAAAGGTGTGTGGTTGTGCATGAAGTATCAACTGCCGCTGCTGCTGGCCCAGGGAGGCGGTGCGATCGTCAACACCGCCTCGGTGGCAGGTTTGGGGGCGGCGCCGAAGATGAGTATCTACAGCGCCTCCAAACATGCGGTGATCGGCCTGACCAAATCGGCGGCCATCGAATACGCCAAGAAGGGCATCCGGGTGAATGCAGTGTGCCCGGCCGTGATCGACACCGACATGTTCCGCCGTGCGTACGAGGCCGACCCGCGCAAGGCCGAGTTCGCGGCCGCCATGCACCCGGTCGGGCGCATCGGCAAAGTGGAAGAAATTGCCAGCGCGGTGCTGTACCTGTGCAGTGATGGGGCTGCATTCACCACGGGGCATAGCTTGACGGTGGACGGTGGCGCGACGGCGATCTGACCCCGGCCAGTCGCCACCAGGCGTGAGGTCAGCGGGGTGCCTGCGGGAGACGGCTTGCCGGCGACAGGGTTGCCGGTAATATCAAGGCCAACGCCACAGCCACACAGCCACACACCAGCATCCCGCCAAACATCAGCAAGGCCAGGCCCGATCCCAGCCGGTCACTCAGCAACCCGGTAAAGATCACCGGCACACTGAACCCCAGGTATGCCAACAAGAAGAACCCAGCGCTGGCTCGGGTTTTCTCGCTACCGGCCAACTGGTTCACCGCCGCCAGCCCGCCCAGGTAAATGAACCCATAGCACGCACTGCTGGCCGCCACCGCGCCGAACAGCACTGCAGCCAGGTGGCCCCGCTCGGCGCCCCAGGCCAGCAGGGCGTAGCTGCAGGGCAGGATCGCCAGGCCCAGCAGGGTGGCCCTCACACTGGCCAGGCGCCGTGCCAGTGGCTGGAACAGCAGGCCGCAGCTGATCACGCAAAAGGTCGAAAAGCCAGACCAGGCGCTCAGGCCGTGTTGGCGCAGTATCCCTGGCAGCAACGCGATGACCAGGCCGACGCAAGCCCAGGCAAGCAGGATGGCCAGCCCGTATACCACGCTGCCCTTGGGATAGAAGGGCAGGCGCAGCATGGCGCTGCGTTGCGCCGGGCGCGGGTCGGGCAGGCGCCATACCAGCATCACGGCCACGGCGGCGAGCAACAGCTGCACGTGGAAGCTGCCAGGGGTCAGGCTCGGGCCGCTAAGCAGGAACAGGCTGGTCAGCGCCGCGCCCAGGCCAAAACCCAGCGAGGTGCTGGCGGTTACCCAGTTGGCGGCCCGGCCGCTGCTGTCGGCCCCCATCAGCTCGCCCATGTAGGCGGTTGCCGTGGCCGAGGCTAGGCCGGTGCCCAGGCCCAGGAACAGGCGGGCCAGGCCAAGGGTTTTCAGGCCAGGGGCCAGCAGCATGAGCACCGTGGCGACCATCGACAGCAACAGTGCAGCGATAATCAGCGGTCGGCGCCCCACCCGATCGGCCAGCCCGCCCAGAGCAAGCAGCACAGGCAATACGCCCAGGACATAACCGGAGAAGGCCACGGCGGTGGCGGCGGCGCCCTGGCCGCAGAGGTCGGCGTAGGTGATATAGAGCGGGGCCTGCAGGTTCACGGCCAGGGTGATCAAGCACAGGGCAAAGGCCAGCAGGGCAGGGTTGGAGCGCGGGGGCATGGAGTATTCCTGGAGTACTGGGATGTCGGTACGGGCAACAGTGCTGCTTGCTCTGCCCGCCAACAAGACACAGCACCGCCCCATTTATGCTTAACTGTTCGCTCAAAACCGCCGAACACTCAAGCCATGCACGTTCCCCTCGACCGCCAAAGCCCAATCCCTCTGGTGCAGCAACTCACCGACCACCTGCAAGCCTGGATCGAGCAACAACGTCTGCGCCCCGGCGCGCGTCTCCCCTCGATCCGCACCCTGGCAAGTACTCAGGCGATCAGTGCGTCCTGCGTGATCGAAGCCTACGACCGTCTGGTCGCCAGCGGCTGGCTCGAGGCGCGCCACGGCACCGGTTTTTTCGTCGCTGAACGCAAACCAGGGCTGGCGGTGGATGACCAACCCGTGTGGGGCGAGGCCGGCGATGGCAGTTGGCGGCAGTTTCGCGAAGGCCATGATGAGGTGCTCAAACTGGGCTGTGGCTGGCTGCCCACCGCGTGGCGGGCGGAGGCCGAGTTGGCCCAGGCCATACGCCAGGTCAGCCGCGGCAACCCGCAGGATCTGTTCGACTATTGCCCGCCCATGGGCTTGGCCCAGCTGCGCCTGCAACTGCACAAGCGTCTGGCGCGGCTGGACATTGCTGCCGGCCCGGAGCGTATCCTCACCACCCAGGGCGCCAGCCATGGCCTCGACCTGCTGGTGCGCACGCTGCTGTGCCCCGGCGACACGGTGCTGGTGGAAAACCCAGGCTATTACAACCTGTACAACTTGCTGCGCCAGCACCAGGTGCGCATGCTGCCCGTACCGCGCACGGTCGCCGGCCCGGACGTGGCCGTGCTCGAGCAACTGCTGGCCGAGCACCGTCCCCGCTGCCTGTTCATCAACAGCCTGTACCAGAACCCGACCGGCACCAGCCTGACGCCCAAAGTGGCTTACCGCCTGTTGGAACTGGCCCGTGAGCATGATGTGCGCATCATCGAAGACGATATCTACGCAGACTTCCAGGAAGGCCCGGCCACCCGCCTGGCCACCCTCGACAGTGAACAACGGGTCATCTACATGGCCAGCTTTTCCAAGACCCTGAGCAGTTCGCTGCGGGTGGGCTACCTGGTGGCCGATGCGCCATTGCTGGCGCGCCTGGCCGAGCTGAAAATGGTCAGCGGCATTGGCACTTCACGCTTTGCCGAGCAGGTGGTCGGGCAGATGCTCGCCAACGGCAGTTATCGCAAGAGTACCCCGCGCCTGCGGGTGCGCCTGGGGCAGCACATGGCCAAATTGCTTGGGCAACTGGAGCAGTACGGTTGGCAAGTGTTCTGCGAGCCCTATGGCGGTATGTTCGTCTGGGCGCGGGTGCCAGGGCGTGACTTCGCCAGCCTCGAACGGCTGGCAACGCAACATGCCGTACTGCTCACCCCCGGCAGTGCGTTCGACTACCAAGGGTGCGGCAGTAACTGGCTACGCATCAATGTCGCCTATGGACAGGATTCCCGCGCTCAAGCCTTCCTTTTGCACGCAGGACGACCTTCAGCAAGCTGATAGCGACGCCTGTATAGCCATTTGACACCATTCTTCCGCCAAGGTCTTGTTGCCGGGGCGTCCGAGTTGCCACGCTTGGCCTTCGGGGAAACCGCACAAAGCGAAGGGGATCGGCGATGGTGGCGAGCAGGCACGGTGTTCTGGCCAACCTGGGCATGGCCCGCAAACTGGGCCTGGGCTTTGCCCTGGTATTGCTGCTGACCCTGGCGGTGGCGGGCATCGGCATTGTTGCCTTGCACGGGGTCGGCCAGCGCTTCGATGGCCTGCGTCAGCTGGGCCAGTTCAATACCGATCTGCTCAGGTTGCGTCAGCACGAACAGGCCTTTGCCCTGCGCTCCGACGCCCAGGAGGCCGATGCCTTGCGCAGTGGCCTGCAAAACCTGAGCGATCGCGCGCGTATTCTGCCGGCGCTGGCAACCGCGCAGGCCGACCTGGCGGCGTATGGCCAGGCCTTCGAAGCGTTCGTCGAGGTGGTGCAGGCCAAGGAGCTGGCGCTGGACATGGCCAGCTGGTCGGTGTCCAGTGTGGCCAATAACCTCGACGTGTTGCAGGCCGGTTTGGCGGACGATGGCACGTATACCCTCAAGCAGTCCCAAGGCCAGCAGGGCGGCGAGTTTCTCGAGCAGGCCGCGCAAGTGGCGCAGGTCGCCCGGTTGATGCTGCAGGCCATGGATGAGGCGCGGGTGCGCCTGGACAAAAGCCGCAAAGGCGAGGCGGGTGAAGGCCAGTCGCGCATCGCCCAGACAGAGGAGGCTGCGCTACTGGTCGAGCAGCTCAAGGCCTCGGTGGGCGATGCCGGTTACCAGAGTGTGCTCGGTGAGGTGGCCGGGCACATTGGCAGCTTTTCCGAGAAACTCAACGAATACACCGACCTGCTCGGCAAGGAGCAAGGCATCAAGGCCCAGTTACAGGCGCGTGCTGAACAGGTCACCCGCCAGGTCGACCAGGCGTATGCCGGTGAGGAACTGGCCATGCAGGGCGAGCTGACACGCAATGCGGTGGCCATCGCCCTGGCGACCGGGCTGGCGTTAGTGGTAGGCGTGCTGGCGGCCTGGCTGATCACCCGCGCGGTGGTCGCACCGCTCAGGCGCGTGATCGGTCGGGCGCAGCGTATCGCTGCGGGAGAACTGAACCTTGAGGCAGAGCCGCCGCGTAACGATGAGATCGGCCAGTTGATGCAGGCCATCGAACAGATGGCGGCGGGGCTGTCGGGAATCGTCAGCGGCCTGCAGCAGGGCATCGAGCAGTTGGCCGGGAGTGCCCAGGCGCTGTCGGCGGTGACGGAGCAGACCAACCGCGAAGTGGGTAGCCAGAAGGAAGAAACCGAACAGGTGGCCACCGCGATGCAGCAGATGACCGCCACGGTGCACGATGTGGCGCGCAATGCCGAAGAGGCAGCGCTGGCAGCCCAGGCCGCCGACGACAAGGTCGACTCCGGCCAGGTGGTGGTGCGCCAGAGCATGCAACGCATCGAGCAGCTAGCGGTGGCGGCAGAAGCCGCCAGTGCCGGTATCGATAGTCTCAGTGCCGAAATTCATACCATCGGTGATGTGCTGGAGGTAATCAAGAGCGTTGCCGAGCAGACCAACCTGCTGGCGCTCAACGCCGCCATCGAAGCGGCCCGGGCCGGTGAGCAGGGGCGCGGCTTTGCCGTGGTTGCCGACGAGGTGCGGGCACTGGCCCGGCGCACCCGGCACTCGACCGAAGAGATCGAACGGCTGGTGGCCAGCCTGCGCGGCAATGCCCAGCAGTCGGTGGCGCAGATTCGTGGCAGTACCGAACTGGTGCGCCTGGCGGTGGCCGATGCGCTGCATACCGAGAGCGCCCTGGGCAGCATCGCTGCGGCAGTGTCCATGATCCAGCAAATGAACCAGCAGATTGCTGCGGCGGCCGAGCAGCAGAGCTCGGTGGCCGAAGAGATCAGCCGCAGTGTCACGCAGATCCGTGGCAGCGCCGATCAGGCGGCGCAGGCGATGCAGGGCAATGCCCGGTCCAGCATCGAACTGGCGCAGTTGGGCAGCGACTTGAAGGGCATGGTGGGGCACTTCCGGTTGTAAGTGCTGCACCGGCCCTGTGGCCGGTGCAAGCAGTGGGGTGATCACGCTTTGCGCGGGTTCAGGATCAGCAAGGTGATTACTCCTGCCACGATCCCCCAGAACGCTGACCCGATCGAGAACAGAGTGAACCCCGACGCAGTGACCATGAAGGTAATCAGCGCGGCCTCACGCTCGCGCGCCTCGCCCATGGCCACGGTCAAGCCGTTCATGATCGAGCCGAACAATGCCAGCGCCGCGATCGACAGCACCAGCTCCTTGGGCAGCGCGGCGAACAATGCCGCTAGCGTTGCGCCGAACACCCCGGCAATGCCGTAGAAGATCCCGCACCACACCGCCGCGGTATAGCGCTTGCTCGGGTCTTCATGGGCATGTGGCCCGGTGCAGATGGCCGCACTGATCGCCGCCAGGTTGACCCCGTGCGAGCCGAACGGCGCCAGCAGCAGCGAGGCAAAGCCGGTGGTCGAAATCAGCGGCGAGGCCGGCACCTGGTAGCCATCGGCGCGCAGCACGGCCACGCCGGGCATGTTCTGCGATGTCATGGCCACCACGAACAGCGGGATCCCGATGCTGATGGTCGCGGCCAGCGAGAAGCTCGGGGTGGTCCATACCGGTGTCGCCACTTCCAGCGCGAAGCCGCTGAAATCCAGCAGGCCGAGGGCGCCGGAGAGCGCCGTGCCCACTAGCAAGGCGGCCAGTACGCAGTACCGCGGCGACAGGCGCTTGACCAGCAGGTAACTGAAGAGCATGCCCAGCACCAGCAGCGTGCGGTGCTGGGCCGCCACGAAAATCTCGCTGCCGATCTTGAACAGGATCCCGGCGAGCAGCGCCGAGGCCAGCGATGCCGGAATGCGTTTGACCAGGCGATCGAAACTGCCGGTCAGGCCACAGATGAGCACCAGCACGGCGCACGTGATGTAGGCGCCGATGGCTTCGCCATAACTGACCCCGCCCAGGCTGGTAATCAGCAAGGCGGCGCCGGGCGTCGACCAGGCCACGGTGATGGGCGTGCGGTAGCGCAGTGACAAGCCGATGCTGCAAACCGCCATGCCAATCGACAGGGCCCAGATCCACGAGGAAATCTGCGCCGTGGTCAGGCCGGCAGCTTGGCCGGCCTGGAACATCAGCACCAGCGAGCTGGTATAGCCGGTGAGCATGGCGATGAAACCGGCGACCACTGCTGAAGGGGAGCTGTCTGCCAGGGGCCGCAGGCGTGCGGAGGTGGCATCGGTCATGGGGTAGGTCCTTGTCCATGTGTAAGCAGTTTTTGCAGACTAACGCGCCCAAGGTTGATCTTTGCCATACAGCAGGCATTGCTTTTAACCGTACAGTCGCCAACTATTGGGCACGAATGCTCACTGCATGGGAGGGGAGGGGCGATGTACAAGGTTTATGGCGACTACCAGTCGGGCAACTGCTACAAGGTCAAGCTGATGCTGAGCCTGTTGGACCGTCCGTACGAATGGCATCCGGTGGATATCCTCAAGGGTGAGACCGAAACGCCCGAATTCCTGGCCATGAACCCCAACGGCAAGGTGCCGGTGCTGCAGCTCGAGGACGGCACCTACCTGTGGGAGTCCAACGCGATTCTCAACTTCCTGGCCGATGGCAGCGAGTTCCTGCCCAGCGAGCCACGCTTGCGCACCCAGGTGCTGCAATGGCAGTTCTTCGAGCAGTACAGCCATGAGCCATACATTGCTGTGGCGCGTTTCATCCAGTTCTACCTGGGCTTGCCGGACGAGCGTGTGGAGGAATACCGCAAGCTGCACAAGGGTGGGTACAAGGCGCTGAAGGTGATGGAGCGGCAGTTGCAGATGACGCCGTACCTGGTCGGTGACCAGTACTCGATTGCCGACGTGGCGCTGTATGCGTACACCCATGTGGCCCATCAGGGTGGCTTCGAGCTGGCGGATTACCCGGCGGTGCGGGCCTGGCTGGAGCGTGTGGCCGCGCATCCTCGGCATGTGTCGATGGTCGATTGAGGCGTTACTGGCCCTATCGCCAGCTCGGCGGCGATAGGGCAGCACGTTTTATCGATCACGCAAAGCGTTTGTCCAGGTAGGCAATGATGGCCTTGGATTCATACATCCAGGTCACCTGTCCTGCCTCTTCGATGCGCAGGCACGGCACTTTCACCCGCCCGCCACCTTCCAGCAGCGCCTGGCGGTGCACCGCATCGTTCTTGGCATCGCGCAGCGCCACCGGCACGTTCAAGCGGTGCAGGGTACGCCGCGTCTTCACGCAGAACGGGCAAGCATGGAACTGGTACAGCGCAAGGCCCTTGGCCTCTTGCTCGACACGCGCCTGTGCCGCGGCATCGCGCTTGCGCTTGGCTGGGCGGCTGATCCAGTCGCCGAACACGATGAGCTGGCCGAGGCCGACCCGCAAGGCTTTGACGATCATGTTGCAACTCCTGAAATGAAAAAGCCGACCCCACAGGGTCGGCTCGGGTCACGCGCCGATCACTTGATCAGGCTGAGGAACTCGCTGCGGGTTGCCGCGTTCTCGCGGAACTCACCGAGCATCACCGAGGTGAGCATGGTCGAGTTCTGTTTCTCGACACCGCGCATCATCATGCACATGTGCTTGGCCTCGATGACCACGGCCACACCCGCAGCGCCAGTGACCTGCTGTACGGCCTCGGCGATCTGGCGGCTGAGGTTTTCCTGGATCTGCAGGCGGCGGGCGTACATGTCGACGATCCGCGCGACCTTGGACAGGCCCAGCACCTTGCCCTTGGGCAGGTAGGCCACATGGGCCTTGCCGATGAAAGGCAGCATATGGTGTTCGCACATCGAATACAGCTCGATGTCCCGGACCAGCACCATTTCGCTGTTGTCGGAGGTGAACAGGGCGCCGTTGGTCACTTCTTCCAGCGTCTGCTCGTAACCGCGGCAAAGGTACTTCATGGCCTTTGCAGCCCGCTTGGGCGTGTCGAGCAGGCCCTCACGGGAGACGTCCTCGCCAAGTTGGCTGAGGATCTCGGTGTAGTTCTGTTCCAGGGACATGTATCTACCTGTGGGAAAAAATCGCAAAAACGAAGGGTACGGCGGCAACGCCCTTGCTGCAAGCGTGGCGTTACTCGTCGCGGCCTTCCATCATGGTTCGTTTGAGCATCACGTACACCGCACCGGTGCCGCCGTGGCGGGCCTGGCACGAGGTAAAACCGAGCACCTGCGGGTGCTGGCGCAACCAGGTGTTGACGTGGCTCTTGATCATTGGGCGCTTGCCATCCAGGCGTGCCGCCTTGCCGTGGGTAACGCGCACACAGCGCACTTCCAGCTTGGTGGCCTCGGCGATGAAGTCCCAGAGGGTCTCGCGCGCCTTTTCCACGCTCATGCCGTGCAGATCGAGGCTGCCCTCGAACGCAATCTGACCCAGCTTGAGCTTACGGATCTGGCTTTCCTGTACGCCGTCGCGGCGCCACATCAGTTCGTCTTCGGCGCCCACGTCGATGACGAACTGGTCCGACAGCCCGTCGATCACCAGCGGCTGGTCGCTACGCACGGTCGCGGCCTGCCGCAGGCCGGCGAGCTGCTTGCGGTCAGCCTTGGGTTTACCGACTTCGGCACGGTCGTGCTTGATCGGCTTGACGCCGCGCACCTCGGCGCTGAACAGGGAGAAATCGTCGTCTTGCATGCTGCCTCCGCGTGGGCGGCGTAGTTTACGCGATCAGCCCTTTTGCGTCAGCACCGGCCCTATCGCCAGTAAGCCGGCTCCGCTAGGGCACCATCGAACTGTGGGCGCCGGCTTGCCGGCGATAGGGCATGGAGGCAGCGAGGGCTTTAGTCGTGCTTCTTCATCAGGTGCGGCGACAGGTTCAGCTCTCGCCCGCGGCGCAAGCGAATGCGGCTACGCCGCCAGAAGCGCACCCCCAGGTACAACAGCAACAACCCGGCCACTGCCAGGGTGCCGGACAACGCCCGATTGGCGTTGAGTTCGGCCAGCGCCGGGTAATTGCCGAGCAGCCCGGCGACGCCGGCCATGGCCAGCAGCACGCCGAGCGTTGCCAGCAGTGCCGACAAGCCGGCGGCCAGGCGGGCACCCCAGTTACGCGGTTCGCGCGGGCGCAGGCGCTTGGCGTCGAAACTGCCTTTGAGTTTCATTCCGATTTCCTCTGTGGACATCCGGAATACGACCTGCGGTCGACCTTCGGGTTCCGCCTGGCCGCCGGGCGGTCAGATCAGGCTGGCGGTAGGCGCGACGCAGGCGAAGTTGTCGGCCATCACGGCCATTTCGCACGCGTGAATCTGTGCAGCCGGAATGACCTGGTCTTTCAGGGCCAGGTCGCGGGTAGCCGAGGCATCTTCCACCAGGGTGCAACGGTAACCATAGTCCTTGGCCCGGCGTACCGTGGTGCTGACGCTGGAATGGCTCATGAAACCGCACACGATCAAGTCCAGGTGGCCCAACTCCTGGAGGGTTTCGTGCAGTTTAGTGTTCTTGAAGGCGTTGGGCATGCGCTTTTCGATGATGATTTCACCGTCGCGTGGCTCCAGGCCCGGGATGAATTCACCCGCTGGGCCCTGTGGGTCGAAGCGACCGCCGACAGTGCCGAGGTGGCGGACGTGGATGATCGGACGGCCGGCCTTGCGGGCGGCGTCGAGCAACCTGGCGATGTTGGCCACGGCCTCGTCCATGCCCGACAGCGCGAGCGGACCACTGAGGTACTCTTTTTGCGCATCGATGATGATCAGGCTGGCTTGGCTCAGCTTGGCCGGCGGGTAGTCGCGGCCAGTGAGGCGGAACATCGTGGTTGGAACGGACATCAAGGGCTCCTTGGGTAGGGCTTTTGTATACCTATTCTCCCCTGCCTTGGCGCCAATGGGAATGGTTGACATCGTAACCGGCGTGATTACTGGCCTGTGGCTACTCACGGGGTGATCCGTGGCAACAATTGTGCGGTTTGGGCTGTTAGACTTTTGTCAGGTCTGAATAGGAGTACCCCGTGATCACATCTCGTCTGCGCACGTTGCGCGACCACATCCGCTGGGCGGTCAGCCGCTTCCATGAGCACGAGCTGTTCTTCGGCCACGGTGCCGACAATGCCTGGGACGAAGCCCGCCTGCTGGTGCTCGGTGCGGTGCACCTGCCCTGGGAGGTAGCCGACAGCTACCTGGACTGCCAGCTCGAGGACGACGAGCGCGTACGCCTGCAGCACCTGCTCAAGCGCCGTATCGAAGAACGCGTGCCCACCGCCTACCTGCTGGGCGAGGCCTGGTTCTGCGGCATGTCGTTCATCGTCGATGAGCGCGTGCTGGTGCCCCGTTCACCGATCGGCGAGCTGATCGAAAAACGCTTCGAGCCGTGGCTGGCGACCGAGCCTGCACGCATCCTCGACCTGTGCACCGGCTCCGGCTGCATCGGCATCGTGGCGGCCGAAGTGTTCCCCGACGCCGAGGTGGTGCTTGCCGACCTGTCCTTCGAGGCACTGGAGGTGGCCAACCAGAACATCGAGCGCCATGGCCTCGAGGAGCGCGTGTACACCGTGCAAGGCGACGGTTTCGGCGGCCTGCCAGGGCAGCGTTTCGACCTGATCCTGTCCAACCCGCCGTATGTCGATGCCGAAGACTTCGGTGACATGCCGGCCGAGTATCACCACGAGCCGGAGATAGGCCTGGCGTGTGGCAACGATGGCCTGGACCTGGTGCGACGCATGCTTGCCGAGGCGGCCGAACACCTGACCGACAAAGGGCTGTTGATTGTCGAGGTGGGCAACAGCCAAGTGCATGTCGAGGCGCTGTACCCCGAGGTTGATTTTGCCTGGCTGGAGTTCGAACGGGGCGGGCACGGGGTGTTCATGCTGACGGCGGAGCAGTGCCGGCAGCATCAGGAGCTGTTCAAGGCTCGGGTCTGACGCTGAAGGCCTGGGGCTGCACGTCAGCCCCGGGTCCCTAGTGCGTGGCAATCCAGATCAACAACCCCGCCTGGAACACTGCAAAGGCCACCAGGCAGGTGATGGTAAAGCGCAGCCCGCTGTCTTCGCGCTGGTACTTGGCCACCCGCTCATCACGCTCGCGCAACTGGGCGACTTTCTCCTGCAGCTGCTGCTCGGCCTGCTGCAACATGCCCGCCGCATCGAGCATGCCTACGCGCTGTACCTTTTCGCTGTTCCAGCCACCCTTGAGCTGGCCCGCCGTGGTTTCGACGCTACGGCCTTTGAGATGCTGTGGGTCGGCGTATTCGACCTCGATGCCGGTCGCGCCGAGGAAGCGGTCGCGGCGCAGGCGCGTATCTTCATTCAGCGCATCCTTGTTTGGCAGGGCCATGCCTTGAACCTGGTAATGCGGCCATTTGCGCTGCAGCCACTGCACTGCCTGGGCCAGCATGAAACGGCCAAGGCCGCGGTTCACGGGCTCCAGTTGCAGGCCGCCGTCATTGCCGATGCTCACCTGGCGCTCGGCGTGGTCCACGCGCACGTCCAGCTGGTTCTGCTCCTTGCGCACTTTCTGCCCAGGCAGGCGGACTTCCATGCGCAGCAGGCTGTGGGCCTTGTCGTGACGCTCGGCATGGCCGAATTCCACGAAGCGCAGTGGTCGTGCGCCACTGCTGCGGTCGGTGGGCAGAGGCGCCAGGCGCAGCAACTGGAAGTGTTCGACAGCAAGGTCGGCCCAAGGTAGCGGGGTGCTTTCCGGGGCTTGTGGCTCTTCGGCCGGCTCTACGGCGGCGGGGGCATCGGTCATCTGGACGGTTCTCAAAATACAGGCCAATACAGAGCGTATCGGCCGTATCGTCCAGGACCTGAGGCCATTTTGCGCCGATCTCCTCAGGCGGAGGGCAGTTGGTGAATGAACGTCACTACCCGTTCGCCCAGTTCGCGGGCCAGGGGCAACTCCGGGTTGAGGTAGCTGTCGCGTTGCAAGCGCATGTCCTTGGGGCTGATACGCAACATGTGGTTCATGCCGTCGATCAGCACCAGCTGGGCGTCCGGCTTGGCCGCCTTGAGACGCTCGGCATCGGCGACGTCTACCTGCACGTCGTTGCGGCCCTGGACGATCAGCGCCGGCATGGGCAGGCGGGCGAAGGCCTGTGCCGGGTCCTGGCGGAACAGCGAGATCAGGTATGGCTGCACGCTGGGGCGAAACACCTGGCGCAAGGGGGCCGGCACATCCAGGCTGGTCTGCCCGGCCTGCAGGCGGTCGAGCAGGGCGCTACCGCGGGCCAGTTGGGTCGGGGGCAGGCGTTGCGCCAGTTGCTCGCGCAGCACGTCCGCCAGCGGCCGGCCACTGCCGGCCAGGGTGATCACCGCACTGGCGCCGGCCTGCTCGGCAGCGAGGCTGGCGATCAGCGCGCCTTCGCTGTGGCCGACCAGGATCAGTGGGCCGAAGCGCGGGTCGGCCTTGAGCTTGCGGCTCCAGGCCACTACGTCGGCGACGTAGCGCTCGACGCTGAGATTGCGTTCGTCAGGCGTGGCCGGCTGGCTGGCGGCCACGCCGCGCTTGTCGTAACGCACGCTGGCGATATGCTCGTTGGCCAGCAGCAGCGCCAGGCGCTTGAGGTTATCGATGCGCCCCGAGGCTGGGTTGTTGCCGTCGCGGTCAGTGGGGCCGGAGCCCGCGATGATCAGCACCACCGGGGGTGGCGTGGCTTGTTGGGGCAACAGCAGGCTGCCGTGCAGCACGCCCTGGCCGGTGTCCAGGTCGATGGGGCGTTGCAGAACGGTAGGCGCGGCGGCCTGAGCTAGGCCGGTGCACAGCAGAAGGAGGAAGGCGACGAGGCGCGGCATCATGCGGTACTACATGGGGAGATGACGTTTTGACCCAACGTTTGCGGGAAGGTTCGGCAGATAGCGGGGCGGTGCAGGTCTGTTCGTGGGGTTGGCCGTGAACAGGCCTGCACAGACAACCAACCCACATGAAAATTTCCGTATACTGGCGGCCTCGTTCACCTCAGGCAGATTCGCGGAGCATTCATGTCCGGCAATACCTACGGCAAGCTGTTCACTGTCACCACCGCTGGCGAAAGCCATGGCCCGGCGTTGGTCGCCATTGTCGATGGCTGCCCTCCGGGCCTGGAAATCTCCCTCGCCGATCTGCAGCACGACCTTGATCGGCGCAAGCCTGGCACCAGCCGGCACACCACCCAACGCCAGGAGCCGGACGAAGTCGAAATCCTCTCAGGCGTGTTCGAAGGCCGCACCACCGGCTGCTCGATCGGCTTGCTGATCCGCAACACCGACCAGAAGTCCAAGGACTATTCGGCCATCAAGGACCTGTTCCGGCCGGCCCATGCCGATTACACCTACCACCACAAATACGGCACCCGCGACTACCGCGGCGGTGGCCGCAGTTCGGCCCGCGAAACCGCCATGCGCGTGGCCGCCGGAGCCATCGCCAAGAAGTACCTGGCGACGCAGGGTATTCAGGTGCGCGGCTACATGAGCCAGCTTGGCCCGATCGAGATCCCCTTCAAGACCTGGGACTCGGTAGAGGACAACGCCTTCTTCTGCCCGGACCCGGACAAGGTGCCAGAGCTCGAGGCCTACATGGATCAACTGCGCCGCGACCAGGATTCAGTCGGCGCCAAGATCACCGTGGTCGCCGAAGGCGTGATGCCGGGCCTTGGCGAGCCGATCTTCGACCGGCTCGACGCCGAGCTCGCCCATGCGCTGATGAGCATCAACGCGGTCAAGGGGGTGGAAATCGGCGCGGGCTTCGCCAGCGTCGCTCAGCGCGGCACCGAACACCGTGACGAGCTGACCCCGGAAGGGTTCCTCAGCAACAATGCCGGCGGCATCCTTGGCGGTATC
Organism: Pseudomonas ceruminis; assembly: GCF_021602025.1. GTDB lineage: Bacteria > Pseudomonadota > Gammaproteobacteria > Pseudomonadales > Pseudomonadaceae > Aquipseudomonas > Aquipseudomonas ceruminis. The sequence continues at coordinate 40,650 of NZ_BQHW01000015.1, read as the reverse complement.
AGTTCGGGCCAGCCGATCGTCGCTCACCTGGCGCTCAAGCCGACCTCCAGCATCACCACGCCGGGCCGCTCGATCGATGTCGATGGCAACCCGGTGGAGGTGATCACCAAGGGCCGTCATGACCCGTGCGTGGGTATCCGCGCCACGCCCATCGCCGAGGCGATGATGGCCATCGCGCTGATGGACCACCTGCTGCGTCATCGTGCGCAGAATGCCGAGGTGAAGGTCGCTACCCCGGTGCTGGGCCAGCGCTGATTGGTCTGTTCCGGCTTATCGCCGGCGAGCCGGCTCTCCACAGACACCCCACGCGTTTCGCAAGGGGGGTGAGCCTGTGAGGGCCGGAACAGGCAATACCCTACTGGCTGAGCCCTGATGAACCCGATCCCCTACTGGCGCCTGTCCAGCTTTTACCTGTTCTACTTCGCGCTGCTGGGTTCCACAGCCCCATTCCTGGCCCTGTACTTCGACCACCTCGGCTTCCCTCCGGCGCGCATCGGCGAGCTGGTGGCCATCCCCATGCTGATGCGCTGCATCGCCCCCAACCTGTGGGGGTGGCTGGGTGACCGCAGCGGCCAGCGGCTACTGATCGTGCGGTTGGGCGCGTTGTCGACCCTGGCCACCTTCTCGCTGATCTTCTTTGGCAAGAGCTATGCCTGGCTGGCGTTGGTCATGGCCTTGCACGCGTTCTTCTGGCACGCGGTGCTGCCGCAGTTCGAGGTCATCACCCTGGCCCACCTGCACGGCCAGACGGCGCGCTACAGCCAGGTGCGGCTATGGGGCTCGATCGGTTTCATCCTGACCGTAGTGGGGTTGGGGCGTCTGTTCGAATGGCTAAGCCTGGACATCTACCCCGTCGCCCTGGTGACTATCATGGCCGGTATCGTCGCTGCCAGCCTGTGGGTGCCCAACGCCCAGCCGGTGGAGCAGGGCGAGCGCCGCGCAGCAGGAGGCTTCCTGCGTCAGTTGATGGCCCCGGGGGTTGTGGCTTTCTACGCCTGTGTCGCGCTCATGCAACTGAGCCACGGCCCGTACTACACCTTCCTCACCTTGCACCTTGAGCACCTGGGCTACAGCCGCGGGGCCATCGGGTTGCTATGGGCGCTGGGCGTGGTGGCCGAAGTGCTCATGTTCATGGCCATGAGTCGCATCTTTGCCCGCTTCAGCGTGCAGCAGGTGTTGCTGGTCAGCTTTGTGCTGGCGGCCGTGCGCTGGCTGCTGTTGGGCAACCTGGCGGGCGAACCGAGCGTGCTGATCTTCGCCCAACTGTTGCATGCTGCGACGTTCGGCTGCTTTCATGCTGCGTCCATCGCATTCGTGCAGGCCAGTTTCGGTGCCCGTCAGCAAGGCCAGGGGCAGGCGCTGTATGCGGCGCTGTCGGGCACAGGCGGTGCGTTGGGGGCGCTGTATTCAGGCTACAGCTGGAAATGGCTGGGGCCGACCTTCACCTTTGGTATGGCCAGTGCCGCAGCGCTAGCGGCAGCCGTTATCATTGCCACTCGTTTGAAATCGACCAGGACCCGCCGCTGATGAGCATCCTCTGTGTTTACCACCTGTCCAGCCCGGCCTTGCCGAACAAGGTACTGACCCACCATGCCGACATCGCCGCGACGTTGGCCGAGCAGGGCGTGCGTTTTGTCCACACCTCGCTCGAATTACGGGTGCGTCCAGGCACCAGCCAGGACGAGGTGCTCAACGCGTGCCGCGAACACCTCGATACGCTGATGACCGCCCAGGGCAGCAAGGCGTTCACCGTGCTCAACCGCAACGGTGCCGACCCGGCGCAGGCCGACCTGCGTGATGAGCATGTGCATGATGTTGACGAAGTGTTTGCCGTGGTGACAGGCCGTGCGCAAATAGGGTTGCGCCTTGGCGACTATGTCTATGCGGTGTTGTGTGAGAAGGGCGACCAACTGGAGATACCGGCAGGTAGCCGGCGCTGGATAGAGCTGGGGGACAATCCGTTCTGCCTGGCGCTGCGCTTGTTTGCCAGTGAACATGGGGCCCAGGCGCGCTTTACCGGGGATGAAACGGCGCGATCCTTCGCAGGGATCGACGAGCTTTAGTGTCCGCTCCGGCCCCTTGCGGGTAAGCCTGTTTTACCACGTACCCCGCCATCCCTATGGGCAATGCAGTACGTGGTGAAAGCAGGTTTACCCGCGCCAGGGCCGGTGCAGACAAACTCAGCGGTAGGTGGGCAGCGCGAAGCGCTGCTGGCTCTGCAGCATCGAGATGACTGGCAATTCACTGGCCTGTTCGGCCAGATCACGGCGAATGGCGCTGATCGCCCAGGAAAGTTGCTCGGCGCTGTGCAGTTGCCCGTAGGTCAGCACGCGGCGAGTCACTTTGCCGTCAGCGGCGCGAAGGGTCAGCAGGATGCCACCATCGGGGCGTGGCTGGGTGGTGACCTGGTAGGCCGAGAACACCGAGACAAATTTTTCCTGGATGAGGTCCATATCAACTCCTGACTGTTAAGTGGGCAGACGTGAGTTGTATGTTGCAGTGACCGTGCCAGAACTGTGCTTGTCATAAAGTGTTTTAAAATCAATGATTTGCGTACTGTTTTATCCAGTGGCGTCGTGCAGGCTGCATGGTCGTGCATTTTGCATAGTGCATTTTGCACGGGCGGGGCAATCTCTATCGTTCTCATAGATTCTGAACCTTTGACCTACCGGCCGTGCCTGACAAACACTTGGGCAATCTTTTCTGCCAGGAGGTTCCAGATGTCCGACCAACACACGCCCGCTGCCATGACCGATGAAGAAACCGCGGCATTCGCCGAACAGGTCTTCGAGCGCGCACGCCAGGGCGATGCTCCGATGCTCGAACGCCTGCTGGCCAGCGGTCTGCCGGCGAACCTGCGCAACCACAAGGGTGACACGCTGCTGATGCTGGCCAGTTACCACGGCCATCACGATGCGGTACGTGTGCTGTTGGCGCATGGCGCCGACGCCCTGATTGCCAATGACAACGGCCAACTGCCGATTGCCGGTGCTGCATTCAAGGGGGATCTGGCGATGATCCGCCTGTTGCTGGACAACGGCGTGCCGGTGGATGCCGCGGCCCAGGACGGGCGTACCGCACTGATGCTGGCGGCCATGTTCAACCGCAGTGAAATCCTTGATTACCTGCTGGCCCAAGGCGCCGACCCTGCGCGCCAGGATGCGCGGGGCGCTACCGCGCTGATGGCTGCCCAGACCATGGGCGCGGCGGACACTGCCGCACGCCTGCAGGCGCTGGCCGGCTAACTGCAAGGGGGCATTTGCGGCTATCCTTGGCGACTTTTCACCCGTCGCAGGCCCCCTTCATGAAAAACCAGTTGCTCGAATTCATCAGTCTCATTGCCGCCGGCTGCATGCGCGATGACGATATCGAGCGCATTGCCGACGAGGCCGCCCAGGCCTACGCCGACCCCGCCGCCTTCCTCGCTGCCAACCCGGACATCAACTACGACGACAGCTTCCCCATCCCGCTTGGGGAGTGGGTGGTGCTGGGCAGCCTGCCGGACACAGTGGTATTCCAGGCCGACAGTTACCAGGAGCTGTTCCAGCACATCAGTGACTCGTTCGACAAAAGCGTGCCGTTGACCCTCAAGCCCAAGCAGCTGGCGCGTACCGAACCGCTGACGGCGCTAAACCGAATTCAGGTGCAAATGGGTGCCTTGAACAAGGACGCTGGCGGTTATGTGCTGGTCAATTTCAGCCAGTTGCTCGATGACGAGCTACAGATGGTGATGGTGGGCCAGAACGACCTGCTGCGGGTGCTGGAGCTGGGAACGGAACTGGGCATCAAGGTCGAGCCGGCGTTGGAGGCGCTTAAGGTCGCGGTGCATGTCTGATGCGCCCATGGCCCTTTACGGGAATACGCGTGCAGGGCCAGTGCGGTCAACCGGATGGGTTTCAGCCCAGCGCGGTATCCAGAAACATCATCACCGCAAACCCGCCCATCAACCCCAGGGTTGCCGACGTCTGGTGCCCGTTCCGATGGGTCTCGGGGATCACCTCGTGTGACACCACGAAGATCATCGCCCCCGCCGCCAGCCCCATGCTGATGGGGTAGGCCAGCGCAAATCCGGTAGAAATGCCGAGCCCGATCACTGCGCCCAGAGGCTCCATCAAGCCTGACCCGATCGCCACGAGCGCAGCCTTCATGTTCGACAGGCCGGTTGCGCGCAAAGCCAAGGCCACGGCCAGGCCCTCGGGAATGTCCTGGATGGCGATGGCGCTGGTCAGCGGCAGGCCGATGTTCATGTCGCCATTGGCAAAGCTCACGCCAATCGCCATGCCCTCTGGCAGGTTGTGCAGGGTGATCGCCAGCACGAACAGCCACACCCGGCTGATGCGCTCGGCCTCGGGGCCACAGGGGCCGGTGCTTTCATGTTCGTGCGGGGTGAAACGGTCAAGGCCGAGCATCAGCAGCACGCCCAGGCCCATGCCCAATACCACGGTAAAGGCTGCGGCCGGGCCATTGCCGGTGATTTCCCGTGCCGCATCCAGCCCTGGCAGAATCAGCGAAAACGAGCTGGCCGCCAGCATCATGCCTGCCGCGAAGCCGAGCATCACATCCTGGCTGCGTGCGCTGACGTCGCGCAGCACCACTGCCAGCACCGCACCCAGAGCCGTGGCGCCGAAGCCCGACAAGCCACCCAGTAGCGCCAGGTGCAGGTTGTCGGCATGGTCGCCGTTCACCGCGTTCCAGAAGCTTGCCGCCAGCAGCGCGATGACCACCAGCAAACTCACCCCAAGGCCCGCGCTGAGCCATGGGGTGTTCATGACCTGTTGCCGCCAGGCGCTCAGCAAAGAGGGCGGGGTGGCGCTTTGGGTATGGGCTGGGGGCATGCGAACCTCTAAACGGTGGATGACTGCAGTTTATCCAGTGACCCACAGGGCTGGCCAAGGATTCCCTTCTATCGACGTGATAGCTGACTATGCTCAGCCTCACGCATTTCTAACGAGGGTATTGGCATGGGTTCCACTTTCAATGGCCTGGTTGGTCTTATCATTCTGGCCCTGGACATCTGGGCGATCCTCAATGTGTTCAGGAGCGGCAGTGAGGTGGGGGTCAAGGTGTTGTGGATTTTGCTGATCGCGCTGCTGCCGGTGATCGGGTTGGTGATCTGGGCGATTGCCGGGCCCAGGGGCAATGTACGGGCATGACCGGGCGCGGATTTACCCGCGAGGCGCCCGTAACAGACAAAAACAGCAACAGGCTCGTGACAAAATTTTCACATTGGTTTAAACAGAATCCGCACCCGCACAATGCTGCGTGGGCCGTTGGCCTGCGCCATCTCCGCAAACCCGCAATCCTAGGATCTCCCCATTCATGGCTAACACGGATGCCTTGAAGCAACAGGGCGCGCGAGCTTTCACGCCGACCTTGAAATCCCACCTGGCCTACACGCTGCTCAGCGGCCTGGTGATCATGTTGATGCTCAGCCTGGTGCGCCTGGCGCTGCTGATCTACAACAGCGACATGATCGGCGACACCCCCTATTCGACCGTCGCCGAGGGCTTGCTCAACGGTTTGCGCTTCGACTTGCGGGTGGTGGTGTACCTGAGCGTGCCGCTGCTGCTGGCTACCCTCAGCCCTTGGGCCATGGCCCAGCGCGGCCTGTTTCGCTTCTGGCTGACCATCACCTCGAGTGTGGTAATGTTCCTCGGCCTGATGGAAATGGACTTCTATCGCGAGTTCCACCAGCGCCTCAACGGCCTGGTCTTCCAGTACATCAAGGAAGACCCGAAGACCGTGCTGAGCATGCTCTGGTACGGCTTCCCGGTGGTTCGCTACCTGCTGGCCTGGCTGTTCGGCACCTGGTTGCTGAGCCTGCTGTTCAAGGGTATCGACCGCCTGACCCGCGGTACTGGCCAGCAACGCGTTGCGCCCTGGTACAACCGCCTTGCGGTGTTCATGGTGATTCTGCTGGTGGCCGTGGTCGCCGCCCGTGGCACCCTGCGCCAGGGCCCGCCCATGCGCTGGGGTGATGCCTTCACCACCGATTCCAACTTCGTCAACCAGTTGGGCCTGAACGGTACCCTGACCCTCATCGACGCCGCCAAGAGCCGCTTCGGTGAGGACCGCGCCAATATCTGGAAGCCGGTACTGGAGCAGACGCTGGCCACGCAGACCGTGCGTGACCAACTGCTGACCCCCTACGACACCCTGGTGGACGCCGATGAAGCGGCCGTACGCCGTGATTTCGTGCCGCCGGCCGAGCGTACCCTGCCGATCAAGAACGTCGTGGTCATCCTGATGGAGAGCTTCGCCGGTCATTCGGTGGGAGCCCTGGGCAGCCCGAACAACATTACCCCGTACTTCGACAAGCTGGCCAAGGAGGGGCTGCTGTTCGACCGCTTCTTCTCCAACGGCACCCACACCCACCAGGGTATGTTCGCCACCATGGCCTGCTTCCCCAACCTGCCGGGCTTCGAGTACCTGATGCAGACCCCGGAGGGCGGCCACAAGCTGTCTGGCCTACCGGCACTGCTCAGCGCCCGAGACTACGACGACGTCTACGTCTACAACGGTGACTTTGCCTGGGACAATCAGTCCGGGTTCTTCGGTAACCAGGGCATGACCACGTTCATTGGCCGTAACGACTTCGTCAACCCGGTGTTCTCCGACCCGACCTGGGGCGTGTCCGACCAGGACATGTTCGACCGTGGCAATGAGGAGCTGGCCAAGCACGATGGCAAGAAGCCGATCTACGCGCTGCTGCAGACGCTGTCCAACCACACGCCATACGCATTACCTGCCAACCTGCCGGTAGAGAAGGTCACAGGCCAGGGCCGCCTGGACGAGCACCTGACTGCCATGCGCTACTCCGACTGGGCGTTGGGCCAGTTCTTCGAGAAGGCCCGCAAGGAGCCGTACTTCAAGGACACCCTGTTCGTGATTGTCGGTGACCACGGTTTCGGCAACCAACAGCAGGTCACCGAGCTCGACCTGGGCCGCTTCAATGTACCCCTGCTGCTGATTGCGCCGGGCATCCAGGAGAAGTTCGGTGCGGTCAATCACACCGTCGGTACCCAGGTCGACATCGTGCCGACCATCATGGGCCGCCTGGGTGGCCAGGCCCGTCACCAGTGCTGGGGCCGCGACCTGCTCAACCTGCCTGAGGGCGACCAGGGTGTGGGCATGATCAAACCGTCGGGCAGCGAGCAGATTGTCGGCCTGGTGCAGGGTGACCGCATCCTCATCGAGTCCAAGGACATGACCCCGCGCATGTATCGCTACCAACTGGGCAGCGAGTTCAAGGCCGAGCTGATCGAAAGCCCGGACCAGCCGGAGTTGCTCAAGAAGCTTGAAGCCTACATCCAGACAGCGACAAAGAGCTTGCTGGATAACACTGCCGGTGTAGTGCACGGTACACCGAAGTAGCGCTGGGCTAGCCCTCGATGGGCCGGATCGGACTGAACAAATCCTCCGGCCCACGGTCAAGCAATTACAGGCATCACCCCCGATGTTCTCTGCTTGAGAGGGCTATTCGATGAAAGAGTGGGAAGTCATTTTTGCCGACCAGAAAGGCGAGCCGACCACATTGCTGATGCACGGTGAGCAGTGCCCCAGCGAAGAGGAGGCGGCCCGCGCCATCCGTTCGCACCTTTTCCCGGTCATGGACGAGCTGGACCTCAACGACTTCCAGGATCGTGCCCCATCCCCCACTGCACGCTGGCTCAAGGAGCAGAACGGCGTGATCATCCGCAGCATCCAGGAAGCTCCCTGACCCACAGGTTGGCGTGGTGCCGTGGTAGGCACTACGCTGGTGTGAGGTGTTGGCCTGTTCTGCGGGGCTGCACCTGTTCAATTCGCGTCTTGCATCCGCTCGATCTGCCCGGCCCTGCCGGCAGGTGCGTAGTGCACGGAAAGTCTATCCATTGCGTTATTCAGGAGGACGATTCATGAGCAGCCACGACGATATCAGCAGCAATGTTCTACGCCAGATGAAAGCTGGCGGTTTCGACTTCAGCCGTATCCACCCCATCGAGTTCTACGCGGTATTTCCAGATGAAGCCGGCGCGCGAAGGGCCGCCGGTCAGTTTCGCGGTGAGTCGCTCAATGCTCAGGTGCGTGAACGGGACGATGGTGTGTGGCACTTGGAGCTGAGCAAGATCATGTACGCCACCTATGGTGGTATTGGTGACTTCGAAGAAACGTTCGAGCAGGCCGTTTCACCCTATGGCGGTGAGGTAGAAGGGTGGGGCGTCAAGCAAGAGCGGCCGATTGCCTGAAACCTGGGGGGCTGCCATGCAGCCCATCCTCAGCAGGCCACTTCTCTTTCGTGGCGGCCGGGTTCAAGGCTTGCGCCCGGCCATATGGCGCAGGTAAGCCAGCAACGCATCCAACTCCTGTTCACTCAATACACTGTCGCTAAACCCGGGCATACGCGCCTGTGGCCATTGCCGCAAGCTTTGCGGGTTGCGGATGTACTGGCGCAAGAACGCCGGCTGAAAATACTCAGTAGGGTTATGGGGCAGGTTCAGGTCCGGCCCGAACTGCGCATCACCCGCGCCATTTAGCCGGTGGCAGGCGAGGCAGTTCTGCTGGAACAGAGCGAAGCCTTTGCGCACCGGGTCATCGGTTGGCAGGTTGGGGTCGGGCAGCAGCGCCGGGAAGCGCTGCTCGACCGATGCCAATCGGCGGATCGTGGCGATTTGAAACGGCCATTGCTCTGGGCGGATGCCATTGGCCTGGGGGGCGGTCCATACCAGATAAAACGGCCCGGCACTGGGTTTCCCCTTGCCCAAGGCCGGCCATGGCTTGGCAGGGTCTTCAACGGCCAGCCAAGCGCGTGCCGGGCCTTCCTGCAGCAACGCTGCGGCGGGCATCTCGGCGGCGAATCCATCCAGCGCCACGGCTTGCAGATGGTCATCGGGCTTTATGCCCGTGAGCAAGGTGGCCAACGGCACGGCGCGATAGCGCATGGGCCGCTTGTAGGAAACGTCCTGATCGATACGGATGTCGCGGGCCTGCGGATGGACCAGCAGTTCGTTGCTGTCCCATTGGCGCGACATATTGCCCAACTCCAGGTGCAGTTGCGCCGCCGCTAGCGGCAGGCTAAGAAGAAGCGCAAGCAGGGCAAAACAATGGCGCATGGGCAATCTCCGACCGTCAAGGCCGGCAGGTTACCTGGGCATTGCCCGTCAAAGCCACAGCCGCCGTCAACCGAACAAGCGTGAAAGGTTCGGCAGGATCAATAGCAGTGTGGTGGCGAAAAGAATGAGTCCAGCTTGACGCAGTTTCGAGTGTCTGAACATGGCGGACCGCCTTCTTGTTGTTATTCCTGAATACCCGTTGGCTTCCTTGTCGCGCTTCGGGTCGATCACAGTGGCGTGCGGGCACGCCGGTACTGCTTGCCTCTTAGAGTCGATATACAACCTACAGTAGGGCGAACGTCATCTCTGTTTAAGAACTCTTTGTTCTATAAGTTTGGCTTTTTTATTTCAGATTGCACTGCGGCCAAGGGCCATTTCGTTGACAGCCTCTGGCTAGACACCCGCATACGCCTCTGCAGAGGGCCGACAAAATGTGACCGTTCGTCAGTGCGGCCTACTTGCTTGTACGTGCCTTTCGCGTCAGTCTCTACAGCAGATTCCCACTCATGTCGTTCAGGACTATCCCTATGTCGTTACGCATCTGCATCCTTGAAACCGATGTCCTGCGACCGGAGTTGACCGCGCAGTACCAGGGCTACGGAAGGATGTTCGAGCAGCTCTTCTCGCGGCAGCCGATCGCAGCCGAGTTTCGTGTGTACAACGTGATGAACGGCGACTACCCCGCCGATGACGAACGCTTCGATGCCTACCTGGTGACCGGTAGCAAGGCTGATTCATTCGGCACCGACCCGTGGATCCAGACCCTGAAGGCGTACCTGCTCACGTTGTACGAGCGCGGTGAGAAGTTGCTCGGGGTGTGTTTTGGCCATCAATTGCTGGCGCTGACCCTCGGCGGCAAGGCCGAGCGCGCTGAAAAGGGCTGGGGTGTAGGCGTGCACCGGTATTCGCTGGCGGCACACGCGCCATGGATGGACCCTGAGGTCTCCGAGCTGACCCTACTGATCAGCCACCAAGACCAGGTCACCGAGCTGCCCGAAGGCGCCACGGTAATTGCGTCGAGTGATTTCTGCCCTAACGCGGCCTACCACATTCGGGACCAGGTGCTTTGCTTCCAGGGCCACCCTGAGTTCGTCCATGACTATTCCCGGGCGCTGCTCGATGCGCGCCAGGATTACCTGGGTGATGAGGTGTACCACAAGGCGATCGCTAGCCTGGCGACCGAGCACCAGGGCGACTTGGTAGGGGAGTGGATGTTGCGTTTCGTCCAGCAGCCGACCAAGGCCCGCGATAGCGCTGCCTGATGCTCAGGGCGGCGTAGCAGCCCAATCGCCGGCGTGCCGGCGATTGGGCCCTCAAAGCCAGCCCGACTTCTTGAAGCTGGCATACAGACCTGCGCAGCCCAGCCCAATCACCCCCAGTACCGCGAAATAGCCGTAATGCCACCCCAGCTCCGGCATGTTCTGGAAGTTCATCCCGTAAATCCCGGCAATGGCCGTGGGGAAGGCCAGAATCGCCGCCCACGCCGCAAACTTGCGTTGCACGATACTTTGCCGTGACGATTCCAGCAGCATGCCGATCTCGATGGTCTGGCTGGCGATGTCGCGGATCCCCACCAGGTCTTCCATCTGCCGTGTCACGTGGATCTGGACGTCGCGAAAGTACGGGCGCATGTTCTTGTCGATGAACGGAAAGCTCAGGCGCTGCAGTTCTTCGCTGATTTCCACCATCGGTGCCACGTAGCGGCGCAGTCGCAGGATGTCGCGGCGCAGGCCGTGCAGGCGACGGATGTCTTCCTCCAGCAGCGAGCCACTGAGGACGCTCTGCTCCAGCTCCTCGATCTCGCCGTGGATGGCCTCGCTGACGGGCTGGTAGTTTTCGGTGACGAAGTCCAGCAGCGCGTAGAGCACGAAGTCCTCACCGTGTTCCAGCAGCAAGGGGCGTGCTTCACAGCGTTGGCGGACCAGGGCATAGGATTTGGAGTGCCCGTTGCGGCAGGTGATGATGTAGCCGTTACCGGCAAAAATGTGTGTCTCGATGAACTCCAGCTTGCCCTCGTGGCGCACCGGCGAATAGGTGACGATGAACAGGGCGTCGCCGAAGGTTTCCAGCTTGGGCCGGCTGTGTTTCTCCAGGGCATCCTCGATGGCCAGTTCGTGCAGGTTGAACTGCGACTGCAAGTTGGCCAGTTCTTCGGCGTTGGGCTCCTCCAGGCCGATCCACACGAAGTGTCCCGGCTTGCGTGCCCATTCGGCGCCTTCGTCGATGCTGATGTTGGTGACCTTTCTGCCGGCGCTGTAAACCGCCGATGCCACGACTCGCCCCATGGTGATCCACTTCTTCGGTTGTACACGGGTTACAGCTTGGGCTGTAAGGCGCGCAAGGGCAACCTACTGGTTGGCCAGCTCGCCTTCCATGTGGTCGATGCACTGCTGCATCTGCCCGCGGCACTGTTCGATCAGCGCCGGCAGGTCCTGCTGGCTCAAGCCCGCGGTGGCAATGGGGGGCAGCGAGCGCACAATCACCGTACGCCGCCGCCAACTGTTCAGGCTCAGGCGTCGCGCATAACGGCTGACACACACCGGCACGATCGGCACACCCGCTTCGACGGCCATGTGGAATGCCCCTTTCTTGAAAGCCAGCAACTGCTCGTCGGGGTTACGCGTGCCTTCCGGGAAGATCCAGATCGAGGTGTCGTCACGCAGGATGCGGGTGGTCACCTGCATGGCCTTGCGCGCCTGGTAGGCGTTCTTGCGGTCCACCAGCACGTTGCCGCCCAGCCAGAACAGCTGCCCGAACAGCGGAATCCAGCCCAGGCTTTTCTTGCCGATGGCGACGGTTCGCTGCGGCACCACATGGCCGAGGATGAACAGGTCGAAGTTGGATTGGTGATTGGCAACGATCACGCAGCCGGGTGGCTGGTCCCACAGCGGGCCAACTTCGGCCTTGACCTTGATGCGCATCAGCCAAGTGGCGGGCAAGCTGTAAAGGCGGGCGAACACGCGGCTGTTGTCACGGTTGAAGGGGCGCAGCAGGCCAATCAGCAGGCCGATGACCCCTACCAGCAGAAAATGCAGCGCCAGCAGGAGCATGCGAAGGGAGTAGAGCATGGTACGACTCACACCAGACAGTCGCGGTGCAGTGTACGGCTGTGCACTGTGTTGGGCAAACCCTCGGTCAGGCGTCAGGGCTGATGGCCCTGTCGCCGGCTCTACGTCCATGGCACCCACTGCCGATTCTGATCCCTCTCAAGCGGGAGCGTCAGCCCATATGGTTCTGGTCCATCAGGATCGCCTCGTCCAGCGCATCCAGCAACGCCTTGCGCACCTTCAGCTTGGTGTTCTTGTGCGCCAGCATGTTCAGCTTCTTAAGCTCGCGCGCCGCGCTCAGGGCAGCGTCCTGCAGTTGCTCGGCCGATACCACCTTGTCGAGAAAGCCAGCCTCAACGGCGCCGTGCGGGTCGAAAATCTCGGCATTGTTGACCGAGCGCTGGAAGGCTGCCCGGCTCAGGCGGTCGCGGGCCAGTTCGATACCGGCGTGGTGCATGGTCATGCCGATCTGCACTTCGTTCAGGCAGATCTTGTACGGCCCTTCGACGCCGATGCGGTAGTCGGCCGACAGCAGCAGGAAGGCCCCTTTTGCCACCGCGTTGCCGGGGCAGGCGACAATCACCGGGAAGGGGTGCGACAACAGCCGCCGCGCCAGGGTAGAACCGGCGGTGACCAGGCCGACTGCTTCCTTCGGGCCGGCGGTCATCACCTTGAGGTCATAGCCGCCAGACAGAATGCCCGGTTGGCCGGTGATGATAAGCACCGCGCGGTCCTGGACGGCGCGGTCGAGCGCAGCGTTGAACTGGGTGATGACATCCGGCGAAATGGCATTGACCTTGCCGTTGTTCAGGGTCAGGGTGGCGATGCCGTCTTCGGCATGGTAGGTAATCAGCTCGCTCATGACAGAGTCCTTTAGGGGGCGTGGCGATGACGTTACCCAGCGCGGCGGGCCAGGTAAAGCAGCAAGGCTGACCGATCAGTCAGCGTTGGCGCGCCATGCCGTGTGCTGCCGGGGCGCGGCGTGGGCGGGTGGTAAAAGCGCTGGCGAGATTGGCAGCAATGCCGTGGCAGGCTGGGGTTTTCAGTGGGTTGGCTTAAATGCATGAAAAAATTGAAAAAAATGCTTGCCAAAGAAAAGCTCTTCTACTAAATTAGCGCGCCTCGACAGGCTGAACAGCTTGAAGAGAAAACGGTGAAGTGTCCGAGTGGTCGAAGGAGCACGCCTGGAAAGTGTGTATACGAGAAATCGTATCAAGGGTTCAAATCCCTTCTTCACCGCCACATTCTACGAAGAGCCCCCGAACTGAAAAGTCCGGGGGCTTTTTGTTTTCAGGGTATTGGGGCCGCAAAGCGGTCCCTCGACCCGTCAGAAACTCACGGAAGCCGACAACCGTGCGGTCCTCGGCGTCCCCTGGAACAGGTAGTGGTCACCCAGGTAATCCCCTATATCTCGCCAATAGCGTATGTCAAAGACGTAATCCACGGTCAGCCGCAGCACGGTGTCATCGAGTCATTGCTCAGTCGCTGACAGGCGGGCGTCGATGCTGGCGCCAACTGTCATCGATCTTCGACCAGGTCTTGCCATCCGTGCTGGCCATCAGTTTGCGACCGTCCTTGAAGGTGGCCAGGAAGGTGGCTTCCTCCTCTTTGCCACCCAGCCACAGGCCGGCCAGCAACCCTACCGGGCCTGCTACCAGCGCACCGGCCATGCCCCAGCCCAGGGCAGTGCCCAGGCTGCGGCTGGACTCCAGGCTGGCAAGCCGCAAGTCAGTGATGCGGGTCAGGGAAATCCGCTCGCCAGGCGAGGGGCTGCGCGGGGTCTTGAGTGTGAGCGATCCATTGCGGTACTCGCCTTCACCTTGCAAGAAATCACCGGATTGCACCGTGAGCCTTGTCATGGGGTCGTCCTGTAGTGAAAGAGCTTTGACCAACGCTTACTGATGCGCTGGTGCAAAGGGCAAGTCAACGACAAGGCGACGGAGGGTTGTGGCGCTATGCCGCGCAGGCCGGCAAGCCACGTTTGCGCTTGCGTTCGGCCAGCGCCCATAGCGCCAGGGCCAAGGCCCCGATCAGCAACCCGGCGACCACGATGCCCATCCAGCCCTGGCGCTCGAACAGCTGCGTGCCCAGCAATGAGCCCAATGCGCCACCGATGAAATAGCAGGTGATGTAGCCGGCGTTCAGCCGCGTGCGTGCTTCAGGCCGAAGGGCAATCACTGCATTCTGATTGCTCACATGCACCAGTTGCACGGCCAGGTCCAGCACCAGTACGCCAACGAGCAAGGCTGCCAGTGAGTGCTCGGCAAAGCCCAGCGGTACCCATGACAGCAACAGTGCCACCAGCCCCACGGTGGTGCCCAGCGAGCCTTTGCCGCGGTCTGCCAGGCGCCCGGCCCAGTTGGCCGACAAGGCACCTGCTGCCCCTGCCAGACCGAACAGGCCGATCACTGCATCGGAATAGTGGTAGGGCTCTTTGGCCAGGAGGAACGCCAGGGGGGTCCAGAACAGGGCGAACAAGCTGAACGCCAGCAAGCCGAGCAGCGAGCGCAGGCGCAGCACGGGCTCGTCCTTGAACAGGCGGAACACCGAGCCGATCAGCGCCGGGTACTTCAGCCCGGCATGGCTGTGGTGTTGCGGCAAGCTGCGGTACAGAGCGAGCGCGGTGATGGCCATCAGCATGGCGGCCAGAACATAGATGCTGCGCCAGCCTCCCAGCTCGGCCATGAGGCCAGCGGCGGTGCGCGCCAGCAGGATGCCCAGCAGCAAGCCGCTCATCAACGTGCCAATGGCGCGGCCCCGTTGCTCAGGCGCGCTCAAGGTTGCGGCCATGGGCACCAGTATCTGGGCCACCACCGAGAACAGGCCGGTCAGCGTGGTGCCGAGGATCAGCCAAGGCAGGCTTGGGGCGCAGGCGCTGATCACCAGGCCCAAGGTGGAAATGGCTGTCATCACCACGATCAGCCGTCGCTGCTCGAAAAGATCGCCCAGCGGTGCTAGCAGTAGTAGGCCTGCACCGTAGCTGAGCTGGGCGGCAATGACGATGCTGCCGGCGCTGGCGGTGCTCAAACCGAACTGTTCGGCGATGCTGTGCAGCAGGGGCTGTGCGTAATAATTGCTGGCCACGGCCAGGCCGGTGGCGGTGGCCATCAGCAGAATCAAGGCGCGGCTCAAGGTCGGGGTGTTCATGGAAATCTCGTTGCGGGCGGCAGTAATGGGTCGCCAGTATCAATAAGTGTCAGGCGTGGCGCCATTGGCTCGTTGTCACGTTGTTCATCTTGAACGCAGATGAGGCGCGGTTGGGGGAGCCCTGCGCGGGTTGACCCGCGCAGGGCCGGTAACGGTAACCCTTCGATCAGGCGGCGAAACCCCCGTCGGCGGTCAGGCTGGCCCCGGTAATGTACCCCGCCTCTGGCCCGGCCAGGTACGCCACGAAGCTGGCAATTTCATCCGCCTGGCCGTAACGGCCGATCGCCATGAGCGGGATCAGGCTCTCGGCAAATTCGCCGCTTGCCGGGTTCATGTCAGTGTCCACTGGCCCTGGCTGGACATTGTTCACGGTAATCCCCTGTGGCCCCAGATCACGCGCCATGCCGCGGGTCAGGCCAACCAAGGCCGACTTGCTCATGGCATACGGCGCGCCGCCGGCAAACGGCATGCGCTCGGCATTGGTGCTGCCGATATTGATGATGCGTCCCCCCTGACCCATGTAGCGGGCGGCGGCCTGGCTTGCGACGAACACGCTGCGCACGTTGACGGCCAGGGTGCGGTCGAAGTCTGCGAGGTCGAAGTCTGCCAGCGGCGCTACCACCAGGACGCCAGCGTTGTTGACCAGGATATCGAGGCGGCCGAACGCTTTCACGGTGTCGTCCACCGCCAGTTGTACAGCGGCAGCATCGGCGCTGTCGGCGCGCAGGGCCAGTGCCTGGCCACCGGCTGCCTTGACTTGCTCGACCAGGTCGTTGGCCGGGCCTTGCGAACTGACGTAGGTGAACGCAACCTGTGCGCCTTCCTGGGCCAGGCGGCGGACGATGGCGGCGCCAATGCCGCGCGAGCCGCCCTGGACCAGGGCGGCTTTACCTTCGAGCGTAAGGTGCTTGGACATGTCGATCTCCTGTTCAAACTAAGGCTGAATGCCTTGGATGGGGTGCAGTATCGGCTGATGATTAATCGCTGATAAGATGGTAATCGCTATCGGCAGAGTAAACTTTGGGTTGCCAATCATGGCCATGGAATCGTTCAACGCCCTCGAGTGTTTCATCCGCAGCGCTGAGGTTGGCAGCTTTGCCGAAGCGGCCCGCCGCTTGAGCCTCACACCTGCCGCCGTGGGCAAGCATGTGGCTCAGTTGGAAGGACGCCTGGGTGTACGGCTGTTCCAGCGTAGTACGCGCAAGCTGACACTGACCGAGGCCGGCCAGCGTTTTCTGGGTGAAGTGGGTGACAGCTTCCGTACCATCCAGTACGCCGTGGCCAACCTGGCCAGCGCCGAGGGCCAGCCAGCTGGGCTGTTGCGGGTGAGCATGGGCACCGTATTTGGCCGGCTCTACGTGTTACCGCTGCTGGGTGAGTTTTTACGGCGTTACCCGGCGATCATCCCGGACTGGCATTTCGATAACCGTCAGGTCGACTTGATTGGCCAAGGCTTCGATGCCGCCATTGGCGGCGGTTTCGAGTTGCCGCCCGGGGTGGTGGCGCGCAAGCTGGCTCCGGCGCACCGGGTATTGGTGGCGGCACCGGCCTACCTGGCGCGGTACGAGGCGATTGAGCAGCCCCAGGAGCTTGAGCTTCATGCCGGTATTCTGATTCGCTCGCCGCAAACTGGCCGCGTGCGCTCGTGGCCATTGACCAGTCGCTGGCAGCAGCAGCAGCCACTGCAATTGCGCCAGGCGATGACCATGAGTGATTCAGATGCGGCGTGCGCAGTGGCTCAGCAAGGGTTGGGTATTGCCCTGGTCAGCCTGCCGTTCGCCGTGCCTTACCTGGAAGGCGGGCAATTGCAGCGGGTGTTGCCGGACTGGTATGTGGAGGATGGGCACATCAGCCTGTATTACGCTGAGCACAAGCTGTTGCCGGGCAAGACGCGGGCGTTCATTGAGTTCGTGCAGGAGCAGTTTGCCGAACGGGGGTGGGCAGGGCGGTTCGATGCGCTGGCAGGGGCATAGGCGAGCAGTGCCAATGCTGGCCGCTTCCAACCCCTTCACTTGAGCCAGTGAACAGCGTAAGGCCTCGTGAGGCCGGTTTTGCCTGTAGCCGGCCAGCTCAGACAACCTCGATGACGAAGAGCGCCTGTGTTCCCAGGCTCACTTCATCATCGACCTTCTTGCCCATCAGTTGCTGCCCCAACGGCGAACGCGGCGTGATGACCGTCACCCATCCGTCCCCGCCATCCACTTTCAAGCCCGCCGCCTCCGGGCCCAGGAACAGGTGGCGCCGGGCACCTGTCTCATCTTCCAAGGTCACCAGGTTACTGATCTGTATCCCACGCACTGGGTCATAATCGCGCAATAGCAACTGCTGATAGATCACCAGCGCCTGGCGGATCTCGGCCGTGCGCCGCGCCTGACCGGTGGCCAGGTACGAGGCTTCCAGGCCCAGGGTGTCGTACTTGTTCTCGGCGATGTTCTCTTCGGCGGTGGCGGCTTCGTAGGCGGTCTGGGCGGCGCGGCGCAGTACGTCCATGTCCGTTTCCAGCGCCGCGACAATGCGTGCGAGCAGGGTAGCCTTGTCCATCATCAGTAACAGAACTCCAGCACGTTGGCCTGGCTCTTGTCGGTCGGCGCGGTGCGGTTTTGCGAGAGCCAGAACTGGCACTTGGGGCTGTTGAGCTTGCGTGGGTTACCTTGGGCAGCATCGGCGGCCTGTTGCAGTTCCTGCTTGTGCAGGATGTCCTTGTAACGCTCGAACATCTCGCTTTGTGCATCCACAGGATGCGCAGGCGGGGCTGGCGGCTGGGCGATGGCCGGCGCAACGGCCTGGGCCAGCGGTTGCACCTGGTCGGGCCAAAGCTGCAAGGCCAGCCACAGGCTCAAGGCGATGGCCACGGCACCTAGCCACAGGCCGAGCGCCACACACAGGATCAGTTGCAAGGGTTTGAGGGTGATCGTCAGTTCACGGTGGCGGCGCACGGCGGCCTCCTGGCAAGGTGGGTCCAGGCGCCATTGTCGCATGGCGTCGGGCGGTTTTTCAGCGCCGGTGCTTTTGTCTGCGACAATTTAGCCGCAGAATTCGCGGTTTTTGCGCCGGGCGGGGGAAGGGCACATGAACGTCACCTGGGACATCTTCTGCACGGTCGTCGACAATTACGGCGACATTGGCGTGACTTGGCGCCTGGCCCGGCAACTGGTGGCCGAACACGGCGTGGCGGTGCGCCTGTGGGTCGACGACTTGAACGCCTTCGTGCCCCTGTGCCCGGGCGCCGACGCCAGCGCCGCGCAGCAATGGCAGCAGGGGGTGGAGGTGCGCGCCTGGCTGAGCGAATGGCAGCCTGTGGCACCGGCCGATGTGGTTATCGGTGCTTTTGCCTGCCAGTTGCCGGCGCAATACGTCGACGCCATGCGCGCCCGTGAAACGCCGGTACTGTGGCTGAACCTCGACTACCTCAGCGCAGAGGACTGGGTGGAAGGCTGCCACGGTTTGCCGTCGCCCCAGCCCAATGGGCTGCGCAAAGTATTTTTCTTCCCGGGGTTTACCGACAAGACCGGTGGGCTGCTGCGTGAGGCAACCTTGCTGCCGCGTCGCCAGGCCTTCCAGCATTCTGCCCAGGCGCGTGCTGCGTTCCTGCAGGGGCTGGGTGTGCACGTGCAGGCCGATGCCCTGCTGATCTCGCTGTTCGCCTACGAAAACCCGCAACTCGGTGCCTGGCTCGATGCATTGGCGGCCGACACCTGCGCAACGCACCTGCTGGTCCCGCAGGGCCGTATCCTGGCTGACCTTGGCCCTTGGCTGGGCGTAGCGCAGCCTCAGGTCGGCGAACTGTTCCAGCGAGGCGCACTGACCGTGCAGGTCCTGCCGTTCGTCAGCCAGGACGATTATGACCGCCTGTTGTGGTGCTGCGACTTCAATGCCGTGCGCGGCGAGGACTCGTTCGTGCGGGCGCAGTGGGCCGGTCGCCCGATGCTGTGGCACATCTATGTGCAGGAAGAAAACGCCCACTGGGAAAAGCTCGAAGCGTTTCTGAAGCTTTATCGACAGGGTTTGTCGGACGCCGCCGGCGAGGCAATGGTGGCATTGTGGCGCGCCTGGAACATGGATCGCGACATGCACCAGGCCTGGCAAGGCGCCCGCAAACATTGGCCGCAGCTGCAACAGCATGCCCGTGATTGGGCCGCCCGCCAGGCCGCTCGGCCGGACCTTGCCAAGGCGCTGGTACAGTTTTACCGAAATTGGCTATGATATGCGGCCTCGATTTTTATAAATCCATCCAGATTCGGATACTTCGTAATGAAAACTGGTAAAGAACTGAAACCCGGTACCGTACTGCGGATCGACAACGACCCGTGGCTGGTTCAAAAAGCCGAGTTCACCAAGTCGGGTCGCAACAGCGCGATCATGAAGACCAAGCTGAAAAACCTGCTGACCGGCTACAAGACCGAAACCGTCTACGGTGCGGACGACAAGCTGGATGACGTGATCCTGGATCGCAAAGAAGCGACCCTGTCGTTCATCAGCGGTGACTCGTACACCTTCATGGACACCACCGACTACACCATGTACGAACTGAACGCCGAAGACATCGACGCCGTTCTGCCGTACATCGAAGAAGGCATGGAAGACATCTGTGAAGCCGTCTTCTTCGAAGGCCGCCTGGTATCGGTTGAACTGCCGACCACCATCAGCC
Source organism: Pseudomonas ceruminis (assembly GCF_021602025.1). Lineage (GTDB taxonomy): Bacteria > Pseudomonadota > Gammaproteobacteria > Pseudomonadales > Pseudomonadaceae > Aquipseudomonas > Aquipseudomonas ceruminis. The sequence continues at coordinate 20,719 of NZ_BQHW01000015.1, read as the reverse complement.
GTCAGGTTGTCTACACCGAGAACGCTGCTCGCGGCGACACCTCGGGCAAGGTCATGAAGCCTGCCAAACTGAAGAACGGTACTGAGATCCAGGTTGCCGACTTCATCCAGATCGACGAGTGGATCGACATCGACACTCGCGACAACAGCTTCAAGGGCCGTTCCAAGAAGTAATGCTTCTTGCGATGCGCAAAAACCCGGCCTTGGCCGGGTTTTTTTTTGTTTCCCAGGCGTGCGCCTCTGGGGTCAGACCGTCACATGCAAGCGCACATCCACGTTGCCGCGTGTGGCGTTGGAGTACGGGCAAACCTTGTGTGCTTTTTCCACCAGCCCTTCGGCATCGGCTTGGGCCAGGCCGGGCAGGTTGATGTGCAGGTCGATGTCCAGGCCGAACCCACCTGGGATCTGGCCGATGCCGACCTTGGCGGTGATCGAGGCGTCAGCCGGCAGCTGTTTTTTCTCCTGGCCGGCCACAAACTTCAATGCGCCGATAAAACAGGCCGAATAACCCGCGGCGAACATCTGCTCAGGGTTGGTGCCATCACCGCCAGCGCCGCCCAGTTCCTTGGGGGTGCTCAGCTTGACCTCCAGCTTGCCGTCGCTGGAGCGAGATTTACCGTCGCGACCGCCAGTGGAGGTGGCTTCTGCGATGTACAGCGGAGTGACCTTTTGCATCTTGAGCCTCGCTAGTGTGCAGGGCGCTCTGGTGTGACCAGAGGCGCCGGGTGGGTACGGGATTTAAATTAGCGCGCAATTAGTTTGCGCGCAAGATAAATCGCAACCGCTCATCCGAACGGGCATCACACAGCATAGCCCTCAGAGGTTCTTTTGCAGACTCTCGCGCAACTCGAGCAGGTCGGCCTGCAGCTGTTGCAGGCGCTCCAGGCTGCGACCGGTGGCCTTGAGGATGCACTGCGGCACCGTTTTGGCCTGCTGCTGCAAGGCGCGACCCTTGTCGGTCAGTTGCACCAATACCACCCGTTCGTCTTCGCGGCTGCGGTTGCGCTTGAGCAAGCCTTCGCTTTCCAGGCGCTTGAGCAGGGGGGTGAGCGAGCCGGGGTCGGTGAGCAGGTGCTGGCTGATTTCTCCCACGGTCAAACCGTCCTGCTCCCACAACACAAGCATGGCTAGATATTGCGGGTAGGTCAGCCCCAGGGCCTGGAGCAAGGGTTTGTAGACCTTGGTCATTAGCAGCGAGGTCGAATGCAAGGCAAAACAGACCTGGTTGTCCAGCAGCTGCGCGTCAGAGGAGGCTTGGGTCTCGGCGTTCATGCAGGTCCTTGAATGTAATCAGTTGGGGAATCTAGCACGCTGATTGTTAGTGCGCTCATTGCCAATGCAGTTCGCTGCGCAGTGCCAGGTCCCACGGTGGTATCGGGCTGAAGCGGCTCTTGAGGAATTCGAGCAGCAAGCGGCTGCGAGAGTTCGTTTCATGTTCCAGGCGGAGCGCATAAATTCCGCTGGTCTCCGCCGCCGGCAGGCCGTTGTGACAGAACAGCGGTAGCAACTCACCGCGCAGCAGGTATTCGCTGATCAGCCAGGTGGGCAGGTGGGCGATACCTAGGCCTGCAAGCGCTCCGAACAGCAAGGTTTCGGCGTTGTTAGCGGCCATGCGCATGCGTGACGGGCGATACACCCGGGGCCGCCCGGCAACATCGAAGCGCCAGGCGAAGGGCGGTGCCAGGCCGTCCCAGTCCAGGCCATCGTGTTCGGGCAGCTCGCTAGGGCAGGTGGGTACGCCGCGGCTGGCCAGGTAGGCGGGGCTGGCGCAGGCGATGCGCACCATGTAAGCCAGCGGTGTGGCGACCAAGCGGGTATCGGCCAGGGGACCGGCGCGCAGCACCAGGTCCACTTCACCCAGGTGACTGCCGTGCAGGTCGACAAAGCTGTCGATCAGCCGCAGGTGCACGTCCAGGCCGGGGTAGGCCACCAGGAAGTCGGCGATGGCCGGGGCCAGGTGACGGCGGCCAAAGGCAGCTGGGGCGTCGATTCGGATCAGCCCTTCTGGGGCATTGCTCAGTGAAACGGCTTCGGCACGGGCCAGGCGCAGTTCTTCGATGATGCGCCGGGCGCGTTCGGCGAAGGCATTGCCCGCCGGTGTGGCCCGCACGGCATGGGTGCTACGGGTGAAGAGGCGGCTGCCGACGGCGTTTTCGAGGGTGTCGATGCGCCGGGCCACCGCCGAAGGGGTCAGTGGATGCCGGCGGGCGGCGGCAGAAAAGCTGCCGGTTTCCAGCACATCCAGAAAAAGGCTCAGTTGTTCGGTAAGGGTGTCTGGGTTCATGACCGGTCGCTTTTGCGGAAAACGCATAGCCATTGTGCGTTGCTGTGCGTTTCCCTGCCAGCGCCCAATCGTTAGCATGCCCCCATTGTCAAAACAGGCGGATGAGACCCTGATGATCGAGTGGTTGTTGTATATCGTGCTGGGCGCTGCACTGGGCACCATGGGTGGGCTGTTCGGCATAGGCGGCGGGCTGATCGCGATTCCGGCGCTGGGGGTGCTGTTCAGCCTCGATCAGCAGTTGGCCCAGGGCACGGCGCTGGTGATGGTGGTGCCGAACGTGCTGCTGGCGCTGTGGCGCTATCACCAACGCAACCGCATCGAACTGCGCCATGCCGTGCCGTTGTCACTGTGCAGCTTTGTGTTCGCCTGGCTGGGGTCGATCTGGGCGGTGGGCATCGATGCCCACGCCATGCGTCTGGGCTTCGTCGGCTTTCTGGTGGCGTTGGCTGTCTGGAACGTCGCGCGGATGTTCCTCAAGGTCGCCCCACCAAGCGCTGAACTGCGCTATGCCTGGCCTTGGCTGGGCGTGCTGGGCAGCTTTGCCGGGACCATGGGTGGCCTGTTCGGCGTGGGTGGCGCGGTGGTGGCTACGCCGATCCTGACCAGTGTGTTCGGCACCACTCAGGTGGTGGCGCAGGGGTTGTCACTGGCGCTGGCGGCACCGAGCACCATGGTGACCTTGCTGACGTACGGGGTGCACCACAGTGTCGACTGGGGCGTGGGCATTCCGTTGGCAGTGGGTGGCCTGCTCAGCATCAGTTGGGGGGTGCGCCTGGCCCATGCGCTGCCCGAGAAGGTCTTGCGGGGGATGTTCTGCGTGTTTCTGGTGGTGTGCGCCCTGATGCTGGGGTTTGAGCTCTGAGCCGAGGGGCGCAGCCGGTCCGGGTTATTTGAACCCTTCGATGATGTAGTCGGCCATGCAGTCGGTGATCGGTGACTGGCTCTGCGTATTACGCAACAGCATTACATTGGCCACGGGTAACTGCGGCAACCCTTCGTGCTCGCCGAGGATGCGGATATTCCCGCCAATCAGGCTCTGCAGTTGCGCCGTCACCGCCAGCCCGGCGGTGACGATGGCAAAGATCGCCGCCAGGCTGGGGCTGGTATAGGCGATGCGATAGTCGATGCCCTGAGCCTCAAGGGCGTTGCAGGTCCAGGCGCGGCAAAAGCAGTCGGTGTTGAACAGGGCCACCGGCATCGGCCGTTGTTCCTGCGGGCAGAAGCCTTCGGCGGCGGCCCATACCAGGCGTTCCTGGCGTAGCAATTGGCCAATCTCGTTGCCGGGTTCGCGTGTGACGATGGTCAGGTCCAGGTCCTGGCGCAGCATCAGTTGTTTCGACGAGTCGCAATGCACCTCTACCTGCACCAGTGGGTAAGCCTGGGCAAAACTCGACAGGATGGTGGGCAGAAAGCGCATGGCGTAGTCGTCCGGGGTACCGATACGCACCACCCCTACCATGTGCGGCATGCGCAAGGTGTTGAACACCTCGCCCTGCAACTTGAGGATGCGCCGTGCATAACCAAGCAGCACCTGGCCCTCGGCGGTAAGGCGCACCTGGCGGCCGTCGCGCTCGAAAAGCTGGCGTTGAAGGATGTCTTCCTCCAGGCGCTTCATCTGCATGCTGACGGCCGACTGAGTCCGGTTGACCACCTCGCCGGCGCGGGTAAAGCCGCCTTGCTCGGCAATGGCGACGAAGGTACGCAACACATCGGCATCGAGGCTTTGATACTGGGACATTGCATCAATCTCCGAGATGCATCGCATCAGAAACATTCGTTGGATTGATCTTAAGCCTGGCCTGACACTGGAGCCATCAACACGGAGGGCTTCACGATGAAAGGTCATATCAGCGTCATCGAGCAACCTGCCTCTACCCTGAACCACCTGTGGCATGTGGGCGTGCGGCGTGCGGCACGCTGGTGGGAGCTGTATCGCCAGCGCCGCGAACTGGCGCGCCTGAGCGATGCAACCTTGCACGACCTGGGGTTGAGCCGGGCCGATATCCAGCAGGAAGCCGAGCGGCACTTCTGGGATGACCCGCTGCGTAAATAGCGCATTGGCGGCTTCGCGGCTTGCCCGCCTGGGCGATGGAACCGACACTGGAGGGACAATTGCCTGCAGGGAGATACAACCTTGTCCCTCAACCTGTCCATCCGTCAGGCCCGCCGCCTGGCCTTGTCTGCCCAAGGTTTCGGCAAGCAGCCTGAGGCCGCCCCGGGCCTGGCCGCCGTCAAGCGCATGCTGCAGCGCCTGGGTGTGCTGCAGATCGACTCGGTCAACGCTTTGGTGCGCGCCCATTACCTGCCGTTGTTCTCCCGGCTGGGCGATTATTCGCCGGCCATGCTCGATCAGCTCGCCTGGGGCGGTGGCCGCCAGCGTCAGTTGTTCGAGTATTGGGGCCATGAGGCTTCGCTGTTGCCGCTGAGCCTTTATCCACTGCTGCGCTGGCGCATGGCGCATGCCGCCGAAGGCCGGGGTATCTATCGCCAGCTCGCGCAGTTCGGCCGTGAGCGCCAGGACGTGATCGCCCGGGTGCTGGCGGCGGTCCGCGAGCAGGGTGCCCTGGGCGCTGGCAGCCTGTCCACGCGCCAGGAGCGCGCTGGCCCGTGGTGGGACTGGAGCGAGGAGAAGCATGCCCTGGAGTGGCTGTTCGCCGCAGGGGAGGTGACGGTGGCGGGCCGACGTGGCTTCGAGCGGTTGTACGATGTGCCGGACAAGGTGTTGCCGCGTGCGACGCTCGATCAGCCACTGCCGAGCGAAACCCAGGCCCAGCAGGGCTTGATGCTGCACGCCGCCAGTGCCCTGGGCGTGGCCACCGAGCGTGACCTGCGCGACTATTTTCGCCTGGAGCCTGGGCAGAGCAGGGCGGCCCTGGCGGAGTTGGTCGCCGATGGTCGGCTGCAGACGGTACAGGTACAGGGCTGGAAGCAGCTCGCCTACTGCGCTGGCACACCGCGTGTCCCCCGGCGGATCGCGGCCAGCGCGCTGCTCTCGCCGTTCGATTCGTTGGTCTGGGAGCGTAATCGCACCGAGCGGCTGTTCGACTTCCGTTATCGCCTGGAGATCTACACCCCCGCGCACAAGCGGGTCTATGGCTATTATGTGCTGCCTTTTCTGTTCGAAGAACGCATTGCCGCGCGTGTGGACGTGCGGGCCGAGCGTGCCCATGGACGGTTGGCGGTGCACGCGGTGCACGCCGAGCCTGGCGGGTTGGGAGAGGCGGGTTACCAGGCGCTGGCGGGGCAGTTGCTGCGCCTGGCTCAGTGGCTGGGCCTTGAGTCTGTGCAATTGAACTGCCCCCGCGAGGAGGGCAGCCAGCTGCGTCAGGCGTTGCTTAGCGCCGCACCTGCTTGAGGGTCTCGGCGATCAGGAACGCCAGTTCCAGCGACTGATCGGCGTTCATGCGTGGGTCGCAATGGGTATGGTAGCGGTCGGACAGGGCATCTTCGGTGATGGGCCGTGCGCCACCGATGCATTCGGTGACATTCTGCCCGGTCATCTCGATGTGGATGCCGCCGGCGTGGCTGCCCTCGGCCTGGTGCACCTGGAAGAACTGCTTCACCTCGTCAAGGATCTGCGCGAAATCACGGGTCTTGTAGCCACTGCTGGCCTTGATGGTGTTGCCGTGCATCGGGTCGGAACTCCACAGCACCTTGCGCCCTTCGCGCTCGACGTTGCGAATCAGCCCTGGCAGATGCTCGCCAACCTTGCCGGCGCCCATGCGCACGATCAGGTTGAGGCGCCCTGGGTCGTTGTCCGGGTTGAGCGTGTCGATCAGGCGAATCAGCTCTTCGGGGTTCATGCTCGGGCCTACCTTGACGCCGATCGGGTTATGCACGCCGCGCAGGAATTCCACATGGGCGCCGTCGAGTTGGCGTGTACGGTCGCCGATCCACAGCATGTGGGCCGAGCAATCGTAATAGTCGCCAGTCAGGCTGTCCTGGCGGACGAAGGCCTCTTCGTAGTTGAGCAGCAGCGCTTCGTGGGCGGTGAAGAAGCTGGTCTCGCGCAACTGCGGGGCGCTGTCCAGACCACAGGCGCGCATGAAGGCCAGGGTTTCGTCGATGCGGTTGGCCAACTGGTGGTACTTGTCGGCCAGCGCCGAGTTGGCGATGAAGTCCAGGTTCCATTTGTGCACTTGGTGCAGGTCGGCAAAGCCGCCCTGGGCGAAGGCGCGCAGCAGGTTGAGGCTGGCAGTGGCCTGGTGGTAGGCCTGCAGCAAGCGCTCAGGGTCTGGCACGCGGCTCTTCTCGTCAAAGCCGATGCCGTTGACGATGTCACCGCGGTAGGCCGGCAGGGTAACGTTGCCCAAGGTTTCATCGCCCGAAGAACGTGGCTTGGCGAACTGCCCGGCCATGCGTCCGACCTTGACCACCGGGCAGCCGGCGGCAAACGTCATGACAATGGCCATCTGCAGCAGCACCTTGAAGGTGTCGCGGATTTTCGCTGCCGAAAATTCGGCGAAGCTTTCAGCGCAGTCCCCACCTTGCAGCAGGAAGGCGCGGCCCTCGGTCACCTCGGCGAACTGCCGGCGCAGCTCGCGGGCCTCCCCGGCGAACACCAGCGGCGGGTAGCTGGCCAGGGTCTGCTCGACCTTGAGCAGGTGCGCGGCGTCAGGGTAGGTCGGTTGCTGCTGGATCGGCAGGGCACGCCAGCTGTCAGGGCTCCACGGTCGGTTCATCACGGGCTCGGTATTGTCGGTTTAGGCTACCTGCCATGGTAACAGTTGGCGCCAAGCTTGTTGCAGCGAGGACGTTGGCGGACAATGCGTGTTTTTGCGCAGGTGAGTGGCAAGGACATGACGACGGAACGGGAAGAGCGGCTGTTGGCCCGCGTCGAGGATGCCTTTGGCGTCATCAGCGTTTACGAGGTGGACGATTACCGCTTTCTCGAGTTCGGTGATGCCATCGAGCAGAGCTGCGTGTTCACCGCCGACCCCAGCTGGCTGGAGTACGACTATACCCGCGCCATGCTGGTCGGGGCGCTCTGCCACCGGCAGCCGGAAAGCGCGCTGTTCCTCGGCCTGGGGGCTGGCACCCTGACCCAGGCCTGCATGAAGTTCCTGCCGCTGGACGACATCGAGGCCATCGAACTGCGCCCGGATGTACCGCGCCTGGCCATGGAGTACCTGGGCCTAGACGATGACCCGCGCCTGTATGTGCGCGTGGGCGATGCCCTTGAGTTGCTGCCCACGGCGGAGAAGGCCGACCTGCTGTTCGTCGACCTGTATACCGACCATGGGCCGGGTGTCGGCCACCTGGCCTGGACCTTCCTGGAAAACTGCCAGAAGCAGCTGAACCCGGGCGGCTGGCTGGTGATCAACCAGTGGGCCAGCGATGATGGCAGGCCGCTGGGTGCGGCGCTGTTGCGCGGCTTGTACCACCGGCATTACTGGGAGTTACCGGTCAAGGAGGGCAATGTGATCCTGTTGGTGCCGGCAGACCTGGATCAGGTGCTGGACCTGGATGGCATGCGGGCACGGGCCGAGGCGTTGGCGCCGCGGTTGGGGTATAGCCTGGAGGCGTTGATCCGGGTGATTCGACCGGCTACCTGAAGCGGTGCTGTGGCGCTGATGGCCCCATCGCCCCCAAAATCGCGGTTTTGCTGTGAGCCGGCTAGCCGGCGGCAGTGCCGGTAAACCAGCAACACATTAACGTTTCAGCGGGTCATTACTGATGGCCCCATACTGGCCTTCACCAGAGAAAATTTTCCTCACGTCCTTCTGTTAATTCGGGTATAGTACGCGCCGGTCTTTTAGCGGACCTCAAAATCAGGTGGTGCAAATCCTCCGAGTCCAGCTTCGGCTGCACGTCCGCTAGGCGGACCTTCCCAAGTTTTTCTTTTTCAATCGTTTTCGCAAATCCCCGCCGCCAAAGCTGCCTGGGTGACCTTCCGGTCTTTCAAGGCATGTGCAGCTTTGGAGCATGGGTCTTTGCGGATGCACCTAGAGGCAGACCCATGACCCAGGAAACCGGCGGATTCGCCGCTCTCGATCTCAATCCGAATATCGTCGCTGCTGTTCTGGCCACTGGCTACGAAGAGCCGTCGGCCATTCAGCATCAGTCGATCCCGATCATCCTCGCCGGTCACGACATGATCGGCCAGGCGCAGACAGGCACCGGCAAGACCGCTGCCTTCGCCCTGCCGATCCTCAACAAGATCGACGTGAGCAAGCGCGAACCGCAAGCCCTGATCCTGGCGCCAACCCGTGAGTTGGCGCTGCAAGTCGCTACCGCTTTCGAAACCTACGCCAAGCAGATGCCGGGCGTTAATGTGGTGGCTGTATACGGTGGTGCCCCGATGGGCCCACAGCTGCGTGCCATTCGTAACGGCGCGCAGATCGTCGTGGCAACGCCAGGTCGTCTGTGCGACCACCTGCGTCGTGACGAGAAAGTCCTGTCCACCGTGCAGTACCTGGTACTGGACGAAGCCGATGAAATGCTCAAGCTGGGCTTCATGGATGACCTCGAAGTGATCTTCGATGCCATCCCGGCCAGCCGTCAGACGGTACTGTTCTCCGCAACCCTGCCGTCGTCGATCCGTTCGATCGCCGAACGTCACCTGCGTGAGCCCAAGCACGTCAAGATCCAGAGCAAGACCCAGACCGTCACCGCGATCGACCAGGCTCACCTGATGGTCCACGCCGACCAGAAGATCCCGGCTGTTCTGCGTTTGCTGGAAGTGGAAGAGTTCGACGCGCTGATCGCCTTCGTGCGTACCAAGCAAGCCACCCTGGACCTGGCCGCCGCGCTGGAAGCCAAAGGCTACAAGGCTGCTGCGCTGAACGGCGACATCGCCCAGAACCAGCGTGAGCGCGTCATCGACTCGCTCAAGGATGGCCGCCTGGACATCGTCGTCGCCACTGACGTCGCTGCCCGTGGTCTGGACGTACCGCGCATCACCCACGTGTTCAACGTGGACATGCCGTACGACCCGGAGTCCTACGTGCACCGTATCGGCCGTACCGGCCGTGCCGGTCGTGAAGGCCGTGCACTGCTGCTGGTCACCCCACGTGAGCGCCGTATGCTGCAGGTCATCGAGCGCGTTACCGGGCAGAAGGTTGCCGAAGCGCGCCTGCCGAACGCTCAGGCCGTGCTGGATGCGCGTATCAAGAAGCTGACCTCGAGCCTGGCGCCGCTGGTGGCCGAAGCAGAAGCCACCCACGGTGAACTGTTCGACCGCCTGACCGAGGCCCTGGGTTGCAGCCCGCGTGCCCTGTCCGCAGCCCTGCTGCGCAAGGCAACCAATGGCCAAGCGCTGGACCTGGCAGCGGTAGAGCGCGAGCAGCCGCTGGTACCAAGCTTCGCACCGCGCGGTGAGCGCCCGGAGCGTGGTGACCGTGCCGAGCGTAGCGACCGTGGTGACCGCGAGCGTCGTGCGCCGATGCCACTGGCCGAAGGCCGCGTGCGTTGCCGTACTGCCCTGGGTGCCCGTGACGGTATCGCTGCCAAGAACCTCCTGGGCGCGATCCTCAACGAAGGTGGCCTGGCCCGTGACGCCATCGGCCGTATCCAGGTGCGCGACAGCTTCAGCCTGATCGAGCTGCCGGAAGATGGCCTGGAGCGCCTGCTGACCAAGCTCAAGGACACCCGCGTGGCTGGTAAGCAGCTGAAGCTGCGCCGCTACCGCGAGGATTGATCCTGGCGTAACGAAAAAATCCCCGGCCTAGGTCGGGGATTTTTTTTATCCGTGTGGGCCCGGTCGCCGGCTTGCCGGCGATAAGGGCTTTCAGTCGAACCGGTAGATGTCCATCCCCAGTGCGCCTAAGGTAAACCCCTGGTGCACGATGCCGAATTTTCCACCCGCCCCAAGGGCAAAGAACAACGGCAAAAAATGCTCATCACTGGGGTGATTGCGCACGGCAAACGGCGCCTGTCGCTTGAAGTCCAGCAGGGCGGCCTGGTCATCCTCGCCCAGCTTCTCCACCACCCAATCCCGGAACGCCAGCGCCCACGGCTCGATTACCTCCGGCCCGGCATGCCAGTCAAGCTCACCCAGGTTGTGGGTGATACTCCCGGACCCCACCAGCAGGACGCCCTCATCGCGCAATGCCGCCAGTGCCTGGCCAACCTTGAGCTGGAGTGCAGGCCCTGCGTGGCTGGGCAAGGAAACTTGAAGCACAGGAATGCTTGCGTCTGGGTACATCAGCGACAGGGGTACCCAGGCGCCGTGGTCGAACGGCCGCTGGCCATCCAGGCGCGCTGGCAGGCCCGCACCGTTCAGCAAATTGCTGACCTTCATCGCCAGCCCTGGCTCGCCCGGAGCGGGGTACTGCACCGCATACAGCGCAGCGGGGAACCCGTGGAAATCATGCCAGGTCTGTGGCTGCTTGCTGCCGGTCACCAGCAGCGCGCGACTTTCCCAGTGGGCAGACACCACCACGATCGCCTTCGGGCGGGGCAGGGCATTGGCCAGTCCGGCCAGGGCCGGCCCGCTGGCGCCGGGTTGCAGGGCAAGCATGGGGGAACCGTGGGAAATGAACAGACTGGGCAGCATGGCGGGGTCCTGAAGGTTAAGATGCCCTCATCTTCGGCCAGTTACCGATCGACATCCAATATAAGATCTTCGCCAAACTTATCGAAAAACCAGGAGGAAGCATGGAGCCGGCGTTTTGGCACCGCAAGTGGGCCGACAACCAGATTGGTTTTCACCAGGCACAGCCGAGCCCTTATTTGCAACGGCATTGGCCAGCGCTTGGGTTGGCTGCGGGCAGCCGTGTGCTGGTGCCCTTGTGTGGCAAGAGCCTGGATCTGGCCTGGTTGGCGGCACAGGGGCATCGGGTGCTGGGTATCGAGCTGTCACCGCGGGCGGTGGAAGCCTTCTTCACGGAGCATGGGCTGGACGCCCAGGTGTCACGACAAGGTGCATTCGAGGTCTGGCGCAGTGGCGATGTGCAGGTGTGGTGCGGGGATTTCTTCGCCTTGCGGGCGGAGGATATCGCCGATTGTGCAGGGCTGTATGACCGTGCAGCAATGATCGCGCTGCCCCCGGTGATGCGCGAGCGTTACCTGGCACTGCTTTCACGGGCGCTGCCGGTGGGCGCCAAGGGCCTGCTGGTGACCCTGGATTACGACCAGAAGCTGCTTGCCGGGCCGCCGTTTTCGGTGGGAGACGATGAGGTTCGTCAGGGGCTTGCGGGCTGGAGCCTGCAAGCGCTGGAAACGAATGAATTGATCGGGGAAAGCCCGAAGTTCCAGCAGGCGGGCTTGACCAGCCTGTTGGAGCGGGTGTATCGCGTTCAGTGCTGATTGGGAGGGCAGGGCACAGAAACAAGAAAGGGCGACCGAAGTCGCCCTTTCTCATCGCCTGAACAATCAGCCGCGGCGGCGCAGTGCCTCGATACGCTCTTCCAGCGGCGGGTGGCTCATCAGCAGGCCGGCCAGGCCATGCTTGAGGCCACCGTTGATGCCGAAGGCCTTCAAGGTGTCGGGCATGTGCACCGGCAGGCCCTGTTCCACGCGCAGGCGCTGCAGGGCGCCGATCATTGCGGCGGTACCGGCAAGCTGAGCACCGGCTTCGTCGGCGCGGTATTCGCGGCGGCGCGAGAACCACATGACGATCATGCTTGCCAGGATGCCCAGCACCAGTTCGGCGACGATGGTCGCTACGTAGTAGGCAATGCCCTGGCCTTCTTCGTTCTTGAAGATGACCTTGTCGACGAAGTTGCCGATGATGCGGGCGAAGAACATCACGAAGGTGTTCACCACGCCCTGTACCAATGCCAGGGTGACCATGTCACCGTTGGCCACGTGGCCGATTTCGTGGGCCAGTACGGCACGCACTTCATCGGGCGAGAAGCGCTCCAGCAGGCCCTGGGAGACGGCCACCAGGGCGTCGTTACGGTTCCAGCCGGTGGCGAAGGCGTTAGCCTCGTAGGCCGGGAAAATACCTACCTCGGGCATCTTGATGCCGGCTTCGCGCGACAACTCCTCGACCGTTTGCAGCAGCCACTGTTCGTGGCGGGTGCGTGGCTGGGAAATGATCTGGGTGCCGGTGGTCATCTTCGCCATCCACTTGGAGATGAACAGCGAGATAAGGGAGCCGGCAAAACCGAACACGGCGCAGAACACCAGCAGGCTGCTGAGGTTGAGGTCAACCCCGTTGGCGGCCATGAACCCGTTGAAGCCGAACAGGCTCAGGGTAATGCTTGCAACCAGCACCACCGCGAGGTTGGTGGCTACAAACAACAGAATGCGCATCATGGTTGTTACGTTCTCCTGACGGATGGGTTTGTTGCGTATGCGGGGTATATAAGGGGCCAGTCGCGCGGTTTCAATCGGCCGACTATTTCAAACTGTGTACGGCGCAGTATGGCAGAGGATGACGCGGGGGCTGTGGGATAGAGCGTTGCAGGATGTAAGAAACACCCTGTGAGATTGTACGGGGCTGCTTTGCAGCCCATTCGCAGCACAAGGCTGCTCCTAAAGGGGAACGCGTACACCTGTAGGAGCAGCCTTGTGCTGCGAAGAGGCCATCATCTACTGCGAATAAGTGCGCAGGAAGTTGCCAATCCGGCCAATCGCCGCCTCCAGGTCATCCACCCGCGGCAATGTCACCACACGGAAGTGGTCCGGCCACGGCCAGTTGAACGCCGTACCTTGAACGATCAGCAGCTTTTCCGACAGCAGCAGGTCCAGCGCGAACTTCTCGTCGTTGAGGATCGGGCACACTTTCGGGTCGATCCGCGGGAACGCGTACAGCGCACCCATCGGCTTGACGCAGCTCACACCCGGGATGTCGTTGAGCAGCTCATAAGTGCGGTTGCGCTGCTCCAGCAGGCGGCCCGGTGGCAGCACCAGGTCGTTGATGCTCTGGTAGCCGCCCAGTGCGGTCTGGATGGCGTGCTGGGCCGGGACGTTGGCGCACAGGCGCATGTTGGCCAGCATGTCGATGCCTTCGATGTAGCTCTGGGCATGGTGCTTGGGCCCAGAGATGATCAGCCAGCCGGAACGGAAGCCCGCTACCCGGTACGACTTGGACAGGCCGTTGAACGTCAGGCACAGCAGGTCCGGGGCCAGCGAAGCGGTGCTGATGTGCACGGCCTCGTCGTAAAGGATCTTGTCGTAGATCTCGTCGGAGAACACCACCAGGTTGTGCTCGCGCGCCAGCTCCAGCATGCCCAGCAGCAGCTCCCTGGAGTACACGGCACCGGTCGGGTTGTTCGGGTTGATGATCACCAGGGCCTTGGTGTTCGGGGAGATCTTGGCCTTGATGTCTTCAAGGTCCGGGAACCAGTCGGCCTGCTCGTCGCACAGGTAGTGCACCGGCTTGCCGCCAGCCAGGCTCACCGCGGCGGTCCACAGCGGGTAGTCAGGGGCTGGGATCAGCACTTCGTCGCCGTTGTTGAGCAGCGCCTGCATCGACATGACGATGAGCTCGGACACACCATTGCCCAGGTAGATGTCCTCGATGGTGACGCCTTCGATTTCCTTTTGCTGGCAGTACTGCATCACCGCCTTGCGCGCACTGAACAGGCCCTTGGAATCGCTGTACCCCTGTGCGGTCGGCAGGTTGCGGATCACATCCTGGAGGATTTCGTCCGGCGCTTCGAAGCCAAACGGCGCCGGGTTGCCGATGTTCAGCTTGAGGATGCGATGGCCTTCCTCTTCCAGGCGTTTGGCGTGCTTGAGCACCGGGCCGCGAATGTCATAGCAGACATTGGCGAGCTTGTTCGATTTGCTGAACTGCATGATGTGATCCCGATTGAGAATACGCGGTGCGCCGCCGTCGAAAGGTTTGAAAGGGCGGGGCGCGGGTGCCAGACTTGAGGCCTTGCACACGAAGCCAACTAATATACGTGCCACCCGCGTTACGGAAAAGACGGCGCGAGGTGAAATTCAGCCTGCCGAGGTCCCTACATGCAAAAGATCGATAAAACCCTGGAAGAATGGCGTGCGATGCTCGACCCCGAGCAGTACCAGGTGTGCCGCCTGAAGGGCACTGAGCGGCCGTTCACTGGCAAGTACAACAGCGAGCGTCGCGACGGTATCTACCATTGCATCTGCTGTGACCTGCCGCTGTTTGATTCGAAGGCCAAGTTCGATTCTGGTTGCGGCTGGCCGAGCTTTTATGCCCCCCTTGAGGAACGCGCGATGATCGAGATCCGCGACACCTCCCATGGCATGATCCGTACCGAGGTCACCTGCGCGCAGTGCGACGCCCACCTGGGTCATGTGTTCCCCGACGGCCCACCACCGACGGGCCTGCGCTACTGCATCAACTCGGTATGCCTGGACTTCAAACCCCGCAACGGAGCCTGAACATGGCCGCATCGATGCTGGATATTCCCTGTGTGACCCTGGGCGGTGAGCACAAGGTGCTGGGCGACTTCGCCGGCAAGGCGCTGCTGGTGGTCAACACCGCCAGCCAGTGCGGCTTCACCCCGCAGTACAAGGGGCTGGAGCAGCTCTGGCAGCAGTACCGCGAGCGCGGCCTGGTGGTGCTGGGCTTCCCCTGCAATCAGTTCGGCAAGCAGGAACCGGGTGATGCCCGCGAGATCGCGCAGTTCTGTGAGCTCAATTTTGGCGTGAGCTTCCCGCTGTTTCGCAAGGTCGAGGTCAACGGCCCGGCGGCCCACCCGCTGTTCGTCGAGCTCAAGCAACGCGCCCCGGGCCTGCTGGGGTCGCAAAAGATCAAATGGAATTTCACGAAATTTCTGGTTGACCCGGCCAGCGGTAGTGTCACGCGCTATGCGCCGACCACCAAGCCCCAGGCCCTGGAGGCCGATATCGAGCGCCTGCTCAGCCGCTGAACGGTACCCAGTGATCGATCAGCGCCAGTAGCTCTTCGCGGCGGAAGGGCTTGGCCAGGTAATCGTTCATGCCTGCCGCCCGGCACCGCTCGCGCTCTTCGGGCATGGCGTTGGCGGTCAGGGCGACGATCGGCAATTCAGGCCAGCGGCCGCTCTGGCGAATGTGTCGGCTGGCTTCGTAGCCATCCATGACCGGCATGTTGCAGTCCATCAGCACCAGGTCGAATGTTTCCTGCTCCAGCCATTCCAGGGCTTCCAAGCCTTGGGTGGCCACCTGCACCTCGCAGCCGAGCTTGGCCAACATGCCCTTGGCCACCAGCTGGTTTACCGGGTTGTCCTCCACCAGCAGGATCCGCGCCCGGCCTGCGGTGGCCGTGAGCGCTGGGGTGGCCAGAGGGTGTTCGGGGGCGTGCCCTTGCAAGGTGCGGCGCAGCATCTGGTACAGGGCATTGCGTGCCAGTGGGCGGGCCAGCTGGTGCAACGGTGCCAGTTGCGCCGACTGCTCGGCGGGCAGGAAATTACCGTAGGCGGTCACCAGCAGGATCGGCGCCTTGAGCGCGGGGCGCAGTTCGAACAAGTGGTCCAGGTCGTCGGTGATCAGCAGGTCGATCGCACGGATATCCAGCGTCGTGGCGCTGTCGTGCCGTTGGTATCCCAACCCCCAGCTGGGCAGCAGCTCCTGCAGCAGCTCGTTCAGGCCGCTGCCGGCATTGCTCAGGGCCACCACCTGCCCCTGCAGCTGTGCCGGCGCGATGGCTTCGGTATGGATGGGCAGCGGCAGTTCTGCGCTGAAGCAGCTCCCAAACCCCGGCTCGGAGCGAATGTGCAGATGGCCTTGCATGGCCCTGCACAGGTTGCGGGTCAGGGCCAGGCCCAGGCCCGTGCCACCATACTGGCGGGTAATGCCGGCGCCGGCCTGGGTGAATGGCTGGAAGATCCGCGCCTGGGCATTTTCGGGGATGCCGATACCGGTATCGCGCACCTCCAGGCGGACACCGCCGACAATGCGTGCCAGGTGCACATCGACGCGGCCAAAGCGGGTGAACTTGAGGGCGTTGGACAGCAGGTTGCTGACCACTTGGCGCACACGGGTCGGGTCACCTAGCACCGAACTTGGAAAATCGCGGGCGATCAGGCAGGTCAGCTCGACATTTTGCGCCGCGTTCTGGGACAGCAGATTGGCGGTGTCCTCGACCATCGCGCCCAGGTCGAAGGGGATACGTTCCAGTTCAAGCTGCCCGGCATCGAACTTGGACAGGTCGAGAATATCGTTGAGCAGTTCTACCAGCACCTTGCCCGAATCATGGGCAATCGCCAACTGCTGGCGCTGCTCGCTGGGCAGCGGGCTGTCGAGCGCCAGTGCGATCATGCCCAGCATCCCGTTGAGCGGCGTGCGGATCTCGTGGCTCATGTTGGCCAGGAAGGCTGCCCGCGCCTGGGCCATGTCCAACGCCCGCTGGCGCGCCTCCATCAGCTCCTGGTTCGAGTGGCTGAGCCGGCTGTTGCTGGCTTTGAGCTCCTCGGTACGGGCAGAGACGATGTCTTCCAGTTCATTGAGGTACTGCGTAAGCCGATTCTCGGCGGTGCGCCGCTGCTGGATTTCGGTGGCCATGCTGACGAACTGCTGGTTGGCGACCTTGACCAGGACGCCGATTTCATCGAGTTCGTGGCCAGGTGGGCATTCCAGGCGGGTTTGCCCGGGTTGGCGCGGGTCTCTGCCGCTGAGCGCGCCGATTACCGTCACCAGCGGTTTGGTCAGCATCATGTAGAACAGTGCGAGAAGGATGCCCGTCAGTACCAGGCTGCGGACAAAACCGTTGAACAGGGTAACCCCGGCCCGGTCAAGGAAGCGGCTGCCGAAGGCATAGGTGTCGACGTCCAGGTAGAGGGTGCCCAGGTATTGTTCAGGCATATGGGTCAGGAACAGGCTCTCCTTGAACTGGCGCTGGTCGCCAAACAGGAAGTCGCTCAGTGGCCGATAGCGGTCTTGCAGGCGTGGGCGCTGGACATCGGCCAACACCGTATCGTTGTTGTCGATCATGCGGGCGCGAATGACCGCGGGTGATTGCAGCAGGCCGCCGGTCAGCTCCTGCGCCAGTTCCGAATCGATGTTATAGGCGATGCGCGAGGCCGGATTGTGGCTGATTTGCAGCAGTGCCTGCACTTCGCGGTTGATGGATGCGTCTTCACTGGCATAATCGATGCCGATCTGGATGAGACTGAGCAATGTTCCCAGGATGAAGCCGACCAGGACTGTCAACCGGGCTTGCTTGTATGACAGGCGATTGGTGAACTTGATATCCATGATTCCCGAGCCGGTTTCACGTCCCTTGCGCTGCGCAAGCATAGCCGATCAGCCCCGGCTACTGGCGGGCCTGTCACACATTCAGCTTTTAATCTCACCTGTCTTGCTAGGAGTCGTCATGGACGCTCGCTTGAATGCTTTCCTGGAACGCGCCGAATCGGTACTGGCCCGTCTCGAACCGCTGTTGCCGGCACCACGCCCGACCATCGATTGGTCCACCACCCTGGCCGCCCGTTGGCAGCGCGATGGCCGAACCGGCTACTTGATGCCGCTTGAGGTCAGCCTGGACATCAGCTTGACCGACCTGATTGGCGTCGACAAGCAACGTGACCAGTTGGGCCGCAACACCCACCAGTTCATCAATGGCCTGCCGGCCAACCACGCCTTGCTGTGGGGCTCGCGCGGCACGGGCAAGTCATCGCTGGTGCGCGCCCTACTGGCTGAGCATGCGGGGGCCGGGCTGCGGCTGATCGAGATCGAGCGCGACCACCTGGCCGACTTGCCGCGTGTCGTCGAGCAACTGCAGAAGTTGGCGCAGCGCTTCATCCTGTTCTGTGATGACCTGTCCTTCGAAGCGGGGGAGGGGGACTACCGGGTACTCAAGAGCGTGCTTGACGGCTCGCTGGAGCAGGCGCCGGACAACGTGTTGTTGTACGCCACCTCTAACCGCCGCCACCTGGTGCCGGAGAAGGAAAGCGACAACGAGAACTGGAAGCGCGTCGATGGCGAGTTGCACCCCAGCGAGGCGGTGGAAGACAAGATCGCCCTGTCCGACCGATTTGGCCTGTGGCTATCGTTCTACCCCTTCACCCAGGAACACTTCCTCGACGTGGTCGAACACTGGATTGGGCAGCTGGCGCAGGCTGCAGGCCTTGAGTGGCAGCGCAACGAAGACCTCGACATCCTCGCCGTGCGCTGGGCCACTGGCCGCGGCAACCGTAATGGCCGTTGTGCCTATCAGTTCGCCCGCTACTGGGTTGGGCTGCAATTGTTGGAGCAGAAATAAATGATCGATCTCAATGCCGGTGGCGTCGGCCTCGACGGCTACAACCTGCTGGCGGCCCAAGTGCAGGCGCTGTTTGCCGACGAGCGCGACTTCATCGCCAATGCCGCGCAGTTCTCGGCGTTTCTTTATCACCAGGTGGACGACCTGAACTGGGCGGGGTTTTACCTCAACCGCAACGAAGAGTTGGTGCTTGGCCCGTTCCAGGGCCAGGTGGCCTGTGTGCGCATTCCCTTCAGCAAAGGGGTGTGTGGCGCAGCGGCAGCCACTGGGCAGACTCAGCGGGTGGAAGACGTGCATGCCTTTCCAGGGCATATTGCCTGTGACAGTGCATCCAACAGCGAGCTGGTGATTCCGCTGGTGAAGGCGGGCAGGTTGATTGGGGTGCTGGACCTGGACAGCCCGAAGCTGGCGCGTTTCAGCGAGGCGGACCAGGTGGGGCTGGAGCGGTTGGCGGCGCTCTTTTTGGAATTGACCGACTGCTGATTGCTGCCTTGTCAGTGCCGGCCGCTTCGCGGGGCAAGCCCGCTCCCACAGGTAGGCCCGCGAAGCGGCCGGCACAGGTCAGTCGTAGATCACCCGCTTCTTCCAGGTTTCGTCCTCATCGGTCTTCAGCCCCTGGGTCAACGCGTTCTCGTCATTTTCGGCCGGCTCCATCTGGTCCAGCACCTGGGCATTGGCCCGTGCCAGGAGTTTCTCCAGGTAGGTGAGCTGTTCTTCGTATATTTTTGGCTCAGGCTGCTTGCGCAGGTACTGCACACCCCGCTCGAACGCGAGTCGCGCCTGGCCCGGTTGTTCCTGTTGCAGGGCCTGCTGGCCAAGGTTGTTGAAGAACTCGATGTGCAGCAGCACCAGCAGGTGGCGAATTTCCTTTACCCAATGCTTGCCCTCGGTGGTTTGCAGGACATTTTCCTGGGTAGCCCTGACGATCTGGGTGTGCAGAGCCTCGAGCAGGAAGCGCACATCCTTGGCCTTGACCTCGGTCTGGATCGGGCTTGGAGGGTTGTTCACCGGGATTCGCTCGCCCTGTGCGATCAAACCTTCCAGTTCGGCGATGCGTGCCTTGAGCTCGCCATTGTGCTTGTCCAGGGCCAGTTGCCGCTGGTTGAGGCTCAGTTCCAGACGGGCCAGCAGCAGCTTGAGGGCCGGGGTCATGAACTGGCCGGGGAAGGTCTCGGTGATTTCGCCACAGCGGCGCACACGGTCGGCAAGCTCGATTTTCAGCCGCGCGCGTTCCAGTTTGCTGTTCTCGACCACGTTGTTGAGGTAGCCGATCACGATCAGCAGGGCAATACCCGCAACGATGAGCAGTGTGATCAGAAGTGGGGTCACCGTTAACGCCTCATCAGGAAGTTTTACATTGAGAGTGTAGCGAACAGGCCAGCCAGCTCGCCACGTGAGTCTGTGTCGGCTCGTCGCCGGATTTCTCCAGTGATGGCACTTTGCGTTCAGACCGTCAGAAAATCAACGCCAATCCGTGGACACCCCCTGGCAAGCTACCTCTATAGAGAGCGAAGTCATTGATTTAAATAAATTTCTAGAAAAGGGTTGACGGCCTTTCGCGGCATCCATAGAATGCGCGCCACTTGCAGCGTAAAGCTCACAGCGAAACGCGGCAGGGAGTGAAAGCAGGCAGTAATGCTTGTAGCGTGTCCCCTTCGTCTAGTGGCCTAGGACACCGCCCTTTCACGGCGGTAACAGGGGTTCGAGTCCCCTAGGGGACGCCAATGCGGGAATAGCTCAGTTGGTAGAGCACGACCTTGCCAAGGTCGGGGTCGCGAGTTCGAGTCTCGTTTCCCGCTCCAGTTTCTCCGGCACTGCTTAACGGCGGGGCAGGAAAAGAAAACCCAGGCCGAATCGCGAGGTTCAAACCTGGTGCACTGAAAAGTGTTGTGTGTCCCCTTCGTCTAGTGGCCTAGGACACCGCCCTTTCACGGCGGTAACAGGGGTTCGAGTCCCCTAGGGGACGCCATTTGCGGGAATAGCTCAGTTGGTAGAGCACGACCTTGCCAAGGTCGGGGTCGCGAGTTCGAGTCTCGTTTCCCGCTCCAGTTTAAATACTGTGGCGTCTATGCGGTGCAGTGGTGGTGAAGGTCTTAGTGGCGCTTCACGCCGATAGCGGTAAAGGCTTCAAAATGCGGGAATAGCTCAGTTGGTAGAGCACGACCTTGCCAAGGTCGGGGTCGCGAGTTCGAGTCTCGTTTCCCGCTCCAAATACAGGTTTACGGGGTTGAATCAAACCTTGTGAATGTCTAGTCCTGAAATAGGTTTACACCTGTTCAGGTAGGCCGATAGGCCTCAAAACGCCCGATGCACCGCATCGGGCGTTTTGTTTTTCAGGGCCATATGGGGCCGTTCTGTGTTGTAGATCTGCAC